>NZ_JBFAGW010000005.1:0-338229 GCF_040653875.1 Mycobacterium sp. NPDC050853 | reverse complement strand
GCCTACCGCGCCATGGGCAACACCCACGAAACCAACACCCTGTCCATGAACGCCCGCGACATGGCCGAAGGAGCCAAATGGGGCGCATAAACGCCCTTGGTGCTCCTGCACCTGATCGTGCGATGAACCAGGCCCTTCGGTCGCCGGACGCCGTCGAGCTGACGGTCGACCAGGCCTGGTTCCTCGCAGACACGTTGGGCGCTGGCACCTTTCCTTGGGTGCTGGCGATCACCGTTCCCTTCCGGGATGAAGCACAGCGCGCGGGATTCAACGCTCAGCGCGTCCAGGAACTCACCAGAGCCGGCGTCCTTGGAGCGGACGGGGCGGTGGATCCTGCCGTAGCCGGCTGGATCCGCACCGTGTGCCGCCCCGACCGTTGGCTGGAACTGCGTTATGTCGCGGCAGGTTCGGAGAATCCGGACGTGATGCGCGGCATTATCGCGCGGAGACAGTCACAGGGCCGCGGACTGACTGTGGTGTCCCTACGCAACGCCCATCTGATTACCTTCACGGTGGTCGACGCCGACGACTCCTCCGCGCTGGTCCCCAGTGTGGTGGCGGGGCTGCGATGGCGCGAACCTGCGCGGTTCCCCGAGTTCACCTTGCCCACCCAAGTCGGCGCCAAGGCCGACGAGCAGCTGCGCTCTGGCGCCTCACTGGCCGATGTCATGGGATACCTGGGTGTCCCGCCCGCCGCGCAGCCGGTAGTGGAATCGGCGTTCATCGGAGCCCGGAACTATGTAGAAGTAGTTGCCGGACAACGCGATAACGCAACCCAGCAGACCTCTGAGGTGGGTATCAGTGTGGTGGACACCAGCACTGGACGCATCCTCGTCAGCCCGCGTCGCGCCGATGACGGCGTCTGGCTGTCAACCTTCGCACCCGGAACCCCGTTCGCGATCGCGGTGGCCGTCGACCAGTTGATGGCCACGCTCTCGGACGGGCACTGGTTTCCGGATGCCCGCCTGACTCGAGACTTCCACTGATGCTGCCCCCTTCCAGATCCCCACTGTGTTCGATCCAACTGTGCCCAATCCCAATGTGCCCAATCCCTTTGGGCCCAACCCCCTACCGAGAGAGTCAAACGAAACACCATGTCTGACAACGCCGTGATGCCCATCGTCCGGGTAGCCGTGCTCGGTGAAGAAAAGCTGACCGAGATCGCGCTTCCAACGCAGCTGCCGATGCGCGACATCATTCCCGCGATACACCGTTTGGTGGCCCCCGACAGCCACACAGCCACCGAGGCCACGACCCCACAGCGGCTGAGCCTGGCGCCGGTGAACGGCGCCCCGTTCAGTGCCGACGCGACTCTGGACACCGTGGGCGTCCTCGACGGCGATCTGTTGACGCTGCGACCAACCCCCGTCGGACCTGCTGCACCCGGCATCGTCGAGGACATCGCCGACGCCGCCGTTATTTTCTCCGAATCGCGTAAGCGCCCCTGGGGCGCCGAGCACATCGCCCGCACCACCCGTTTCGGCGCCCTCGGATTGATCGTGGCGGCAACGGTTCTGGCCATCGTGCACAACGTGCGCACCGGATCGGTTTTGAGCCTTGCCGGGCTGGCAGTGGTCGCGGTTGCCGCCGCGATCGGGGCATTGGTGGCACACGTGCGCTCACCGCGTCTGGGTGCGGAATTGGCGATCACCGCCCTGGCACCCATTGCCGCCGCACTTGCGCTGGCCGTGCCCGGGGATGGACTGGCGCCGCGTGTGCTCCTCGGAGCGGCCGGAGTGGCGGCGTGGTCGCTGATCTACCTGATCGTGGCCCGTCAGCTGATCGCCTTTTTCACCGCAACGACGGTGCTGTCCATCGGTATCGCAGGCGCTGCGGGCGCCCAGATCCTGTGGCATTCTTCCTTGCTCGCCCTGGGCTCCGGCCTGATCATCGTGGCGCTGCTGGTCACCGTGCGTGCCGCACAGCTGTCGGCGTTCGCCGCCCGATTCCCGCTGCCGACCATTCCGGCACCGGGTGACGCGACTCCTTCCGCCCCGGCGATGTCGGTACTCAAGGACCTGCCGCGACGCGTACAGCTGAGCGATTCGCATCAGAGTGGATTTATCGCGGGTGCTTCACTTCTGGCAATCCTGGGATCGCTGGCACTGGTGGGCGGTTCGACTCTGGCCAGCCCGTGGGCCTGGTACCTGGTGTTCGCGGTGAGCGCCGGAGCGGCACTGCGGGCGCGGGTGTGGGATTCAGCGGTCTGCAAGGCCTGGCTGCTGGCAGTTCCGTTCCTGGTGACGACCGCACTGCTGGTGATCTTCGCCATCGCCGGTCGTTACACCGGCGCACTGGTTGCGCTCGGCGTGCTGGCCGTGCTGGTTGCCGCGCTGACGGTCGTGGTGTTCAACCCGAAGATCGGTGAGGCGGAAAGCTACTCGCTGCCCAGTCGACGGATCCTCGGCTTTTTCGCCTCCGGAATCGACGCCTCGTTGTTGCCGGTCATCGCGTACCTCACCGGGCTGTTCGCCTGGATTCTCAACCGATGATGCGGTTTTTGTGCGTGGGCGCCGTCGCCGCCACCCTGATGGCGACGACGATTCCCCCGGTGTACGCGGTTGCGCCTCCCGAGGCGGATCCCGCTGCGCTGCCCCGAGACTCGGCCCCCAGCGCCAGCGCCGGCATGCAGTCCGCCGCGTGCAGTACCACCGTGCTGCTCCCGGGCACAGGTACGGCTGGAAAGCCTTCACAGGAGCTCCAGGAGGCTTGGCGCTTCTCCCACGGTGAGGGTCAGAGCATCGTCGTCATCGACACCGGCGTACAGCCGAGCCCGCGGCTGCATGTTGAGCCGGGCGGTGACTACGTGCAGTCGACCAACGGCCTGACCGACTGTGACGGCCACGGGACTATGGTCGCCGGCATCATCGGTGCCCAACCCGGCCCAGACGGATTCTCCGGTGTCGCACCGGCGGCCAAGCTGATCTCGATCCGCCAGTCGTCCGCCAAGTTCTCCCCGCGCGTCACCGGGGGTGATCCAACCACCAGCGAAGCCAACAACTTCGTCAACACCTTGGCCCGGGCAATCGTGCACGCCGCGAACCTCGGGGCACGCGTGATCAACATTTCGTCGCGTGTCTGCGTTCCGGCGGCCAAGCCCATCGACCAAGCCGCACTAGGTGCGGCGCTGCGGTACGCCGTCAGTGAGAAGGACGCGGTCGTAGTCGCCGCGGCCGGTAACACCAGTGGCGGCGGCGCCAACTGCCAGCAGAATCCGCTCACCGGCGCCGGTGCGGACCCCAGGAATTGGTCTGGGGTGGAGTCTGTTTCGGTGCCCTCGTGGTGGCAGCCCTATGTGTTGTCGGTGGGCTCTGTCGCAATCGACGGCAGTCCCTCGAAGTTCACGATGGCCGGCCCATGGGTGGGTATTGCGGCATCCGGCGAGAACGTGACATCGCTGTCCAACGACGCCGAGGGCGGGTTGGCCAACGGAATGATCGGCCAGGACGGTAAGCCGGTCCCCCTCTACGGAACGAGCTATTCGGCGGCATACGTTTCGGGTGTCGCGGCGCTGGTTCGCAGCAGGTTCCCCGAACTGACGGCAAGCCAGGTGATTTCGCGTCTGAAAAGAACCGCTCGTGACGCGGGTCGGTCTCCCTCCAATCTCGTGGGGGCCGGAACGATCGACCCGGTAGCCGCGCTCACCTGGGAGGTTCCCCCAGAGGAGGGCGGACCCACCGGCCCCAGCGCTCGCGCGGTCGTCCCACCGCCCGCACCCATCCCCGAAAATCCCCTTCCCCGGCGACTCGCTTTCTTGGGCGCCGGTACATGCCTGATCGCGGTAATCGTCGTCGCCGCGCTGAGTGCGCGTCGCAGACAGGAGAGCACTGAGTGAGCACGAATACGAGTAGGAAACTGAAGCTGTATCGACCACCGGTGCCGTGCACGCTGCGGCTGACCCTGGTGGCGACGCTGGTCGCGGCGGGTGCGTTCGCGCTCTACCGCCGGGACCCGGCCGACCGCTGGATCGCCATCACCGCCGGGGTGCTCGCGCTGGTGCTGCTGGTGTGGTGGCGTGGCACCTTCCTTACCGAGATGCTCGGACGGTGGACGAAGATGCTGACCCGCAGGCTCTCTCGCCGGACCCCCGCGGGTATCGCGCAGATCGTCCCTTCCGGCGTTGACGCGCGTACCACCGTGGCCCTTGAGCTCAAGGCGCCCGCGTCCGGTGAGGATGTGCCGGTCGGACTCCTCGCCGGGTATCTGGATCGCTATGGCGTGCGATGCTCGTCGATCCGGGTCACCACCGCCGATATCGATGGCGTCGAGGGCAAGATCTGGGTGAGCCTGACCCTGAGCGCCGCCGAAAACCTCGCCGCCCTACAGGCGCGTTCTTCACGAGTCCCCTTGCGCGAGACCGCCGATACGGTGGGACGCCGACTGTCCGATCACCTGCGTGAACTGGGTTGGCAGGTCAGCGCCGCGGAGAATCCGAACGCACCGCTGCCCGCACAGGTAAAGGAAGGGTCGCGCGCCGTCACCGACGACCACGGATACCTGGCCGCCTACCGTGCCACGGTGAATGGCGACCTGACTCAGACCCTCGCGAGCGTCTGGAGTGCCCCGCTCTCTGAGCGCTGGACAGCTCTTGAGCTGACCGGGACCGTCGATGCTCCACAGCTGACCGTGGTCTGCGCACTGCGCACGGAGGAGAAGCCGGCCGCCCACGCTCCGTTGGCCGGTTTGATGCCGTGCTGGGGGGAGCACCTGCGCATCCTGCAGATCTTGGACCCGCTGTCGTCCGCCACCTTCGGCGGAGCAGCCAGCTCCGTCACCGCCGAGTTCCTCGACGATCTCACGCAGCAGGACGAGGCGCCGGCACTGGTCTAAGAGCAGTCCGCTAGGCCGCCGCAGCGGTGTTGAGGTATGCGGCGGTCCAGCTCCGGCGCAAGAACAGTACGAAGGTCGCTATACCCTGGCGGGGTGATCGCAGGTTCGGCCAGTCGTCTCGGAATGCTCGTAGTCGCCGTCGGCCTCGTCCTCAGCGCATGCAGCCCTACCGGCTCGCCTCAGAACTCCTGGCCCCCGTCGGGGGGCCGCGGCCCATGCGCTGTCGCCAAGAAGTCCGATGTGCCGGCGGCCATGCGCGATGGCACGGTCTTGCGCGCCGACGTCTATCGCCCCAAGCTCAAGGACCCCGTGCCGGTCATCCTGATGCGCACTCAGTACGGCAAAGACAGCGCACAGGTCAAACCGTCACGGTTCCGCACCCCCGACTGGTTCGCCTCGCACTGCTATCTCGTAGTGGTGCAAGACATTCGCGGCCAGGGTGCTTCCGACGGGGTGTTCACCGAGTTCGGCAATGACGGCGACGACGGTTACGACACCGTGGAGTGGGCGGCCGGACTACCCGGTTCCAGCGGCAAGGTCGGAATGTACGGCTCCTCGTATGTCGGTGCGACACAGTGGCTCGCCGCCACCACAACTCCCCCGCACCTGACAACCATCGTCCCCTCCAATACCGCCTCCGACTACTACGACGGCTGGACGTACGAGGGCGGCGCGTTCCGGCTGGGCTTTGCGCTGCCGTGGGCTATAGAAACCATCGCCACCTCCGCGGCGCAGAACCGTGGCGATGACGCTGCAGTCCAACAACTCAAGACTGCAGCCACAGAGCGGAGTCGCTGGCTCAGTTTCCTTCCATACAAAGATCTTCCACCCATGCAGCCGGACAATCCTCAGGTCGCACCGTGGTATTTCGACTGGATCCGGCATTCGACCCGCGATGACTACTGGAAGCAGTGGAGCATCAGAGACCGGTACGAGAAGGTGAAGGTTCCGGTGCTGCACTTCGAGGGCTGGTACGACTCGTTCCTACGTGGCGGCCTGGAGAACTTCACAGGTATGGCCGCCCGCGGCGGGTCACCCGAGGCGCGCCGCGATCAGCGCATCGTCATCGGTCCGTGGGACCACCTCGCCTGGGGCCGCGAATCATCAAGTCCATCAACACTGTTGAAGGAGTTGGGGGCCGGTGCCAACAGCCCCGTCAATGAACTACAGCTGGCATGGTTCGACCACTTCCTCAAGGGCGCCGACAATGGCGTCACTTCCGGAACACCCCGCGTCGACTACTACCTGATGGGCGCCAACCGTTGGAAGACCGCCCCGACCTGGCCACTGCCACAAACGGATTGGACGGTGTATCAGCTCGGCGGCTCCGGAGCAAAACATGTTGGCACACTTGGTAACTCGGTTTCGCCTCACGACCCGCCCGATACCTACGTCTACGACCCCGCGAATCCGGTACCGAGCGCCGGTGGGCACTCTTGTTGCGCCGCCGATTCGGCACCAGAAGGTCGCTATGGCCAGAACGTCGTCGAGCAGCGTCCCGATGTGCTGACGTACACCAGCGAGCCACTCACCGCCGACACCGAGGTCACCGGTCCGATCAGTGTCGATCTGTGGGCGGCATCCTCAGCACCGGACACCGATTTCACCGCGAAACTCGTTGTCGTTCGGGTCGATGGCGCTGCCATCAACCTCAACAACGGCATCGTCCGCACCTCAATGGCGCAATCGCTGTCCGAGCGGCACCTCGTCCCGGCGGGCCAGCCGAGTAAGTACCGCATCGATGTATGGCCGGTGAGCTACCAGTTCCGCACCGGCGAGCGCATCCGGCTGGAGATTTCCAGCAGCGACTTCCCCCAGTACGCGCCCAACCCAAATACGGGAGCACCGTTCGGACAGAACGCCGAGCTACGCACCGCGACGCAGACGATCCTGCATGATGCGGCGCATCCATCCACGCTCACGCTGCCCGTCATACCGGCCGGTGATCCGGGCACCGAGAACTTCCCGATGCCAGCCCAAAACTAAATCCGTAACCAACCGGGCGCTAGCCCCAGTTCTCGGGGCCGCCGAGGTCCGCCGAAAGCCAATGCTCCGGCGAGACATAGACCGCGATCTGCTCCCCGTACCCCTCCGAGTACTTGAGGTACCCGTCGAGCAGCTCCTCCGGTATGTATCGCGCGGCCACCTGCCGATGCTGGTCGTGGCCGAGCGGCTCGATCTTGGTCACCGGCCCCTCCACGCTCACGTAGCGCACCGTCGGTTGTTCCCGATCGACCATGAGCGTCAACCGACCTGCCGCCTCGATCAGCTGATGCTTACGCGAACCCTTGCCCGTCGGAATCCACAGATCGCCGCCAGAGGTGTAGTAGTACCAGATCGGCACGGTTAGCGGAGCACGGTCCGACCCGGCGCTCACCGAGATGGCAGCCACATGGGGCTCGGCCAGAAATGCCTGTCGTTCTTCCAAACTCAATCCCATGTCCCCACCCTACGATCACCGACCGACAGCCGCACCGGTCTAAAGATTCCCGTGGTTCACTGGGCTCATGGCACGTCCCCCTGCCCTCGCCCGTCGCCTCTACGAACGGTTTGAGCCGGTACACGGAATCACCTACTTCACAGCGGAAGCCCGTGCCGCCGTCGATGAGCTTGGCTACCGCGGATTCTGGCGAGGGTACTTCGCTACCCGATCGGCTCCGCTGGGTGCAGTGGTGCCGCGCCTCGTCGAGGCCGTCTTCTACAACTTCGCATCATTCCGGGTAGCCAAGTCCCTCGACGGCGCATGGGATACCGCGAGTCCCGAACAGGCTCTGGCCGCGCGGCAAGCCGGTGCCGTCGCAGCGCTGCGACGCTTTGGCCTCGCGGATGACGAAAATCTATGCACCGCTGCCGATTTACTCGGGAAGGCAGCCCGCAATGCCTCGTTGGCAGGTCGCCCGCTGTATGCCGCACTGTCCACCGTCCCGTGGCCGGACGAACCCGTGGCGGCACTGTGGCATGCCGCCACCCTGCTACGCGAGCAGCGTGGTGACGCCCACATCGCTGTCCTGGTCGCCGCCGGCATCAATGGTCGCGAGTCGAATGTGTTGCAGGTCGCGGCAGGCAGGGCGGCCAAGGACCACATCATGCGCACTCGGGACTATGACGACGCCGAGTGGGCCGATATCGAGCAGGCCCTTTCTCAACGCGGTCTACTCGACGGCGCCGGCCTATTGACCGCCGAGGGCCACGCCCTGAAGACCGATATCGAGGACCGTACCGACCGGGCCGCACTACCGACGCTCGATGCGCTCACGAACGCCGAGGTGGAGACGCTCTTTCGCACCCTCACCCCCATTACCCGTCAGGTCATCGCGGGTGGCGACATACCGATGTCAACACCAATGGGATTGCAGCGCAACGATCTTGACGATGAGAGCGCCCATTTGAGCTAAGCCGCCAGCGCTCCCCGCTTCTTGAGCAGCGGAAGCACACCCTCGGCAAACCAGTACGCCTCTTCCAAGTGCGGGTACCCGGACAGGATGAACTCGTCGAACCCAAGCGCGTGATACTCGGAGATCAGATTGGCGACCTCTTCGTGGCTGCCGACCAACGCCGTGCCCGCACCGCCGCGCACCAATCCGACTCCCGCCCACAGGTTCGGATAGATCTCCAGCTTGTCGAGCCGCCCACCGTGCAACGCCGTCATGCGCCGCTGCCCTTCGGACTCCGACTTCGCATGCAGCGCGGTGGCCGCGGCGACCTGGTCTGGGGTCAGCTCGGCGACCAGTGAATCGGCGACGGCCCATGCCGCCTCGGAGGTGTCCCGGGTGATGGTGTGCAGCCGGATGCCGAATCGCAGGGTGCGGCCACGCTCCTTCGCCAGTGCCCGCACCGCCTGGATCTTGGCGGCGGCCGCGGCGGGCGGCTCACCCCAGGTCAGGTAGACATCGACATGATCAGCCGCGATCGGCAGTGCCGCCGGGGAGGACCCGCCGAAATACAACTGCGGCAACGGCGTCGGCGGCTCCGACACCCGCGCATCGGTCACGGTGTAGTGCTTACCCGAGTAGTCGACGGGTTCGCCCTTCCAGATATCCCGGACGATCTGCAGGAATTCACCGGTGCGCTCATAGCGCTCATCGTGAGTGAGCCAGTCGCCGAAGCGACGTTGCTCGGCATCGTCGCCTCCGCTGACGACGTTCAGCAGCAGACGCCCACCCGAGAATCGCTGGAATGTGGCCGCCTGCTGCGCGGCAAGCGTCGGTGGGACGAGCCCGGGCCGGAACGCCACCAAGAATTTCAGGCGCTCGGTCTGCTCCAGTAGTGCCGACGCGGTCAGCCACGCATCCTCGCACCAGGTGCCCGTCGGGGTCAGCACGCCCTCAAAGCCCAGCCGGTCGGCCGCACGGGCGATTTCGCCGAGATATCGCAGGCTCGGCTCCCGATACCCCGCCGGAATGGTGTGATGCGATGACGCATGTGAGGCGCCCACGATGGAACGACTGTCGCCGTTGGTGGGGAGAAACCAGAAAAACTTGGCGGCCACGGGAATTGCCCTCCTTATGAGCTGAGAAACCGGGAGCTTCTACTGCGTTTTGGTGAAGAACTGCGCCAGCACGCTGTCGTATCGGCTGTCGACGAAATCGGCGAATTTGGGCTTGCCCTGGATCTGACCGGATTGCGCGAAGAGATCGGCCAGCTTCTGCTCCGAGGCACTCACCTGATCGGTCAGCGGTATCGGCGGACGCAAGCTGCGCGACTGCGCGAGGGCCGCGGCGGCGGGGTCGATTCCGATTGCCGCGGCATACTTTCCGTACCACTCCTGCTGATGGGCCTGGGCCCAGTTGCTCGCCCGAGCGATGCGCTGCACCAGGTCCGAAAGCGCGGTGTTGTGTTTGGCATCGCGCAGCGCCGCCTGCGAGGCGACACCGAATCCATACCCGTTCGAGACGTCGCTCGCGGTGGCAAGCGTGCGGACCTTCAGCTGCTTTTCGGCGAGGGCGGTGTACGGGTCCCAGATCGCCCAGGCATCGGCCTGCCCCTGGCTCAACGCCGTGAACGCGTCGGCGGGCTGCAAGAACACCAGCTGGATGTCCTTCACGGTGAGATTGGCCTTCTGCAGCTGCAACAAGAGGTGACCGTGTGCCGAGCTGCCCTTGCCGACCACCACCTTTTTACCCCGCAGGTCCGCCACCGACTGGACCGTGGAATCGGCAGGGACCAGGATCTGGTCGCCCGAGGCATCATTGGAATACCCGGATACCACTTTGATTTTCGCGTTCGAGGCCGCCCCGAAGATCGGCGGCGTGTTACCGGTGACGGCGAAGTCGATCTTGCCCGCGGTCGCCGCCTCGATCTGTGGCGGTCCGGAGGTGAAGGTGGAGAAGTCGATCTTGTACGGCACGTTGTCGAGCTCACCCGCTGCGCGCAGCAGCGCCTCGGTGCCCCCCTTCTGATCACCCACCTGGAGAGTAAGCCCCGTCAGCTCCGAGAGCGGGACGAGCTGCGGCACAGCGGAATCGCCCTTGTCTTCGCGACCGGAGGTGCACGCCGACAGCACCAATACACTCACGGCCGCGGTCGCAGCGATCCAGCGCTTCACTGCCCTCCCCTTTCGTCAAACACCAAGCTGCGCAAGGAGTTCACCTCGGTACTTCTCCGTCTCGCCGTCATGTTTCCCCTGCGGTTTCCGCGGGTTGTGAATATGCAATGTGTGCGCCAGCCGACCCTCGTCCAGCACCAGAATGGTGTCGGCCAGCGATATCGCCTCGTCTACATCGTGGGTGACCAGCAGCACGCCGAACTCGTGTTCCCGCCATAGGTTCAAGAGCAGGCGGTGCATCGACAGCCGGGTCAGTGCGTCGAGTGCACCGAAGGGTTCATCGAGCAGCAGCAGCTGAGGCTCCGCGACAAGCGCACGGGCCAGAGACACCCGTTGCGCCTGGCCACCCGAGAGGGTCAGCGGCCAGGCCTGCGCCTTATCCGCAAGCCCCACCTCGTCGAGCGCTCGATCGACCCGGGAAAGTGCTTCCGCCTTCGACAGTTTGGTGCGGGTGAGCCCGTACGAAACGTTGTCGCGGACCGAGCGCCACGGGAACAACCGTGACTCCTGGAAGGCTACGGCCGGGGCCCCGAGCACCCGCCGTTCACCGCCGTATTCGCCGGCCAGCCCGGACAGCACCCTCAGCACCGTCGACTTACCCGAGCCGCTGCGGCCCACCAGCGCGACGATCTCACCGCGGCCGACCCGTAACGAGACATCGTCGAGCACCCGGTTACGTCCGTACCACTTGGTCACCGATGTCAGTTCGGCGGCCGGTGTGGCGGATTGCCGCGACAGTTCGGAAACCTCGAAAACTGCTGTCATGGTGCGCCTTTCATGATCGATATCGCAGTGCACGCCGTTCCAGCACGCGCACGATGGCGTCGGTCACAATGCCCAACAACGCGTAGACCACCAGGCCGAAGATGATGACGTCGATACGCAGGAAGTCGCGTGCGTTGTTGATGAGGAACCCCACCCCAGCATCGGCGTTGATCTGCTCGGCGACGATGAGCGTGAGCCAGGACAGCGCCAGTGACTGACGCAATCCGACAAGCACCTGCGGTGTCGCGCCCGGGACGACAATGACCCGCAAACGCTGCCAGAACGAAAACCCGAGCACCTGAGCGGTTTCGAAGAGTTTGGGGTCTACCTGCCGGATCGCAGAGGTGGTGTTGAGGTATAGCGGGAACGCCGCTCCGAGCGCCACCATCAGCACCTTGGGCAGCTCCCCGATACCGAACCACAGGATGAACAGTGGGATGAGCCCGAGATGCGGCAGCGCCCGGACCATCTGCATGGTCGGGTCCACCACCGCGTCGACCAGCCGTGACAACCCCACCACGGTGCCCAGAACAACCCCCAGGGTGCCGCCCAGCAGTAGACCCTCGGCGGCACGGATTCCGGAGACGCGCAGCGCCTCGGCGAGTTGGCCGTTGCCGATCAATTCGATTCCGGCGCGTGCGATCGTCGACGGCGCCGGCAGGATATCCGCGTCGATCAGACCCCAGGCGCTAGCCGCCTGCCAAATCAGAAGCACCGTGAACGGCGAGAGGAATCGAATGATCTCCCAGCGGCGGTTGAGTATCCACTCTCGCCAGGACGGGGTGGGCGCGGGCGCATCGGTGTCAGTTGCCGCGGCGGCCACCAACGCATTACGGGTGGTCATGAAAAGCTCGGGAATCCTCACGGTCGGCGGCTGGCATCGACAAGGTATCGATCGATGTTGACAAACTATGGGCGCGTTCGGATTCCGTGAAGGTTTAATCTCGCAATGAGTTCCTTTCTCGCGCGAGTAGAGGCTCGCGCGAGAAATCAGCGCCAGCCGTCGGCGGCCTTGGCGGCGCGCAGCAACTCCTCGCACAACTGGCGCAGCTCGTCCTGGGTCGCGCCCTCATCGACCGCGGTCGCGACGTCCTCGGCGGCACATCGCGCCTGAAACACCCGATCGGCGAGGTCGGCCGCTTCATCCGCGGTGAGCACCACGGCATCGGCAGGCACCGACGTGCCCTTAACCGCCGCGCGCTGTTCATAGGCACGTTGACGGCAGGATTGGCGACAATACTGGCGCCGGCGACCGAGCTCGGCGTCAGCGACTTCACGTCCGCACCACTTGCAGGGCTGAGCATGTTTGCGACGTGCCACGCCTCAGAACTGTAGCGGTGACGGCGGGTTGGCCGATACGACGAGAGCTCCAGGGCTCACCGGGGGTTAGCGCCACTGGAAATTAGAAAATGCCAGTTCACAGGCACTAAAAGTGGCTTGATAGAACATCAAGTACCTGATACATTTGGTACTAGTAATCGAACGGTCCGGGCATCACCGCCGATGTTAAGGGGAATTATGACCGCCGAAGTCGCACCCCAAGTTGTCTATCCGAAGACCAGGAGAATCCGGTTCCGGTTCGGCGAACCCGAACCCATGCAGCGGTATTACATCAACGACGACATTGCCTTCAGTCACCTGGTAGGGATCCTGTCAGCCGCCTTCCCCCCGGGCGAGGAATTCTTCGTTCGAGCTGTGCGTCGTTACGGGGCACAAATGACCGATCCGCACCTCAAGAAGCGGGTGGCGGGATTCATCGGACAAGAGATGACCCATGGCATGCAACACAGCGAACTCAACCGGAAACTGGCCTCCGTGGGATACAGCTTCCAATTCATCGAGCTGCTCGGCAACCTGGCAGACGAGACCGAGGAGTACCTCGATACGGCATACCCAGATGCGCGACTGCTGCGCCTGTCCCGGCTCGGCGCACTATCAGTGACCGCCGCAGCTGAGCATTTCACGGCGGTTCTCGCCGAACGCCTGCTTACCCGACCGGAGATCCGGGAGCTGATGACCGATCCCGAGGTACGGAACTTACTGAACTGGCATGCCTTCGAGGAGCTGGAACATAAATCAGTCGCGTTCGACGTCTATCGGGCCGTTGGCGGGCCCGAATGGCTGCGCATCTCGACTATGCGAGCAATGGCCGCGATCGCGATCCCCCTCTTCACCGTCGGCGTCTGGATCTCTGTTGCCGCCAACGATCCCGAAGGACGCAAGCAACCGCTGCGATTACTCGGCGAGACGGTGCGATTATTGCGTGGCCCGTTCCTGAAGGGCCTGTACACCGAGAGGAAGCCGTACCTGAAGCGCGGCTTCCATCCCGACGATATCGACACCAGCGCGGTACTGGACCATTGGCGCGACGAACTATTCGGCGACCAGGGCCAGTTGGTGGACCACCTCAAATAGAGGCACGACAAACCAACTTGCCAGCGAAATAGGGCACTCTTTCCGACCATCGTGATTACCTGCGGTGGACTGGAAATACGCAGAAATCTCGGAGCCGGTGACCAGAACCAGGCACCCGAGTACCTCGGCCAGGATCACGGGGCGAAAGGCTGTCACCCGGGTGGCCTCGTGGCGCGCGGCCCAGCGGTCGATGACGAACTATAATGAGGCCTACAACCTGCATGAACAGGGAACTAATGCCGCCGGGACGGCGTTGAGGTAAGCAGTCACCAGCAATTCGAGCGCGGGAGCCTGATCATCCCGGCCCGCAGTAAAGAGGAGAAGTACACATGGCAGATCGTGTTCTACGGGGCAGCCGGCTCGGCGCCGTCAGCTATGAAACCGATCGTGACCACGACCTCGCGCCCCGCCGTATGGCCCGCTACCGCACAGACAACGGTGAAGAGTTCGAGGTTCCCTTCGCTCACGATGCCGAAATCCCGGCGAACTGGGCTTGCCGTAACGGCCTGGAAGGCACCCTCCTCGACGGCGACGTGCCCGAGCCCAAGAAGGTCAAGCCCGCGCGTACGCACTGGGACATGCTCCTGGAGCGCCGCAGCGTCGAGGAGCTCGACGAGCTGCTCAAGGAGCGTTTGGAACTGATCAAGGGCCGGCGCAGAGGCTAAGGCGCGGCAGCGTAACCCGCTCTTATGAGTGGATCCGGTAGATCCGTAGCAGGTTCAGCCGTTCTAATCACCGGCGCCGCAAGCGGCATGGGGCAGGCCACTGCTCGGGTTTTCGCCGAGGATGGCGCATTCGTTGCGGTCACCGATCTGCATCTGGAAGATGCGCAAGCAGTCGCCAACGAGATCGGCGATTCTGCAGCGGCCTGGGCGCTGGATGTCACCGACAACACACAGATCGCCGAGGTCGTCGCGGCTGTGGCCGAACGGTTCGGCCGTCTGGACATCGTGGTGAACAACGCCGGTTTCGCGGCATTCAGGTCACTCGATGACCCCGACTATGACGACACCTGGGATCGGTCGCTTGCCGTCCATCTGACCGCACCCCTACAGATTGTCCGCGCAGCACTCCCGTTCCTGCGTGAAGCTCCGTACCCGCGTGTGGTGAACATCGCCTCCACAGAGGCTCTCGGCGCCACCCCGTATGACGGCCCATACGTTGCAGCCAAGTCCGGCCTGGCCGGTCTGACCAGGAGTTTGGCGGTCGACTTGGGGCGCGACGGCATCACGGTGAACTGCATCTGCCCGGGGCCCATCGATACCGCGATGACAGCGGCGATCTCCGCTCAGGACAAGGACACCTATGCCCGCCGACACACCGCGCTGCGCCGCTACGGTCGCGCCGAGGAAGTCGCGCATATGACGTTGAGCGTGTGCCTACCGGCCGCGTCGTACCTCACCGGCACGGTGATCCCCGTCGATGGTGGCCTGATGGCCCGCAATGCTTGAGGTCTGAATACCTCAGCGGTTAACGCCGCGGGCCCGGTCCAGCCTGCTTCTCACACCCCATTTGGTCACCTTGAGCAGGGCTTCGTTGATGATCGACCCGCTCATCTTGGATTCGCCGATCGCGCGTTCGGTGAAAGTGATCGGCACCTCGACAACCTCGAAACCGTACGCAATGGTGCGCAGGGTGAGATCGATCTGGAAGCAGTAGCCGTGGGATTCGACAGCCGCCAAATCCAGCTTTTCGAGCACTTCACGCCGGTACGCGCGGTATCCGGCGGTGATGTCGTGAGGCTTGACGCCCAACACCAGCCGGGCGTAGACATTCGCGCTGCGGGAGAGCACCAGGCGCCGCCACGGCCAGTTCACGACCGTGCCGCCCGGCACGTAGCGCGAGCCGATCGCCAGGTCGGCTCCGGCGTCCACGGCGCCCAGCAGCCGGGACAGCTGTTCGGGAGCGTGGCTGCCGTCGGCGTCCATCTCCACCAGCACCGAGTACTGACGTGCCAGACCCCAACCGAAGCCGGCGATGTAGGCGGCTCCCAGGCCACCCTTCTCCTTGCGGTGCATGACATGCACGCGGTCGGGATCGGCGAGCGCGAACTCGTCGGCCAGTTCGCCGGTACCGTCCGGGCTGCCGTCGTCGACGATCAGCACATGCAATTCGGGCTGCGCCTTGTTCAGCCGACCAAGGATCAGTGGGAGGTTCTCCCGCTCGTTATAGGTCGGAATGATCACCAGGGTCCGGGCGCTCGGACGTTCGGTCGTGGGATCCACTCCGCTCAAGTCTCCTTAGTAGAGGGCTGTTCTGCTGTGTTCAGTTCTGAACCATCCGGCACATCCTTGCGCCGCTTCAGCCCTCCATTGTGCAGTACCGCCAGGCCAGCCGAGGCCAGGACGGCAAGTCCGGCGATCAGCGCGAGAGCCCATTCGACCCATGGACCCCATTGGGTGGCGGGTGTCAGGTCGTTGTGCAGCCGCACCTGCATATCGATATAGGCCGGTTGGAAGAACTTGGTACGGCCCGCGTCGACTCCGTCGGGAGAGATAAAGGCGCTGATCCCGGTGGTGCCGACGACGATGACCTCCCGGTCGTGCTCGACGGCCCGAACCTTGGAGATGGCCAGCTGTTGTTCACTCATCGCAGTGCCGAACAGGGCGTTGTTGCTCGGCACCGTGAGAATCTCGGCGCCGTTGAGCGTGGACAGCCGCGACGCCCTGTCGAACAGGACCTCCCAGCATGTGGTCACGCCGATCTTCACACCCCCGGCAGTGACGACACCGTTGCCTTCTCCGGGGACGAAATACCCCGCGCGGTCCGCGTACTCGGAGAAGTGCGCAAAGAAGCTCCGCCACGGCAGGTACTCACCGAACGGTTGCACGATCTGTTTGTCGTGACGCTCACCCGGGCCGGTGTCCGGATCCCAGACGATGATCGAATTGATCGACTTGGGCTCTCCGGGGGTGGAATCAGGGTGACGCAGCACTCCACCGACCAGGATGGGCACACCGATCGCCTGCGCCGCCTCCGTGATGGCCTCGGCCGCGTCCGCATTGCGGATTGGATCGATATCCGAGGAGTTCTCCGGCCACACCACGAACTGCGGCGCCGGGGCCTTCCCTGCCTTGACGTCCTGGGCAAGCAGGATCGTTTCCTTGACGTGGTAATCCAGCACAGCACGCCGTTGCGCGTTGAAATCCAGCCCCAGGCGGGGAACATTCCCCTGCACCGCCGCGACGGTGACGGTCCGCCCATCGGTGGCTCCGTGGCTCGCGTGCCGAACCTGCTGCCAGCTCACCGCCATGGCGAATAGGACAAGACACACACAGGCACCGGGCAGCAGCACCGAGGGCACCGGACGGGCACCGGACGGACTCACGGCCGGGCTGCGCCACCAGCGAATCATCTCGATGCCGAGCGCGGTGACCGCGAATGCGGCCAGGGCCACCGCGAAGGACACCAGCGGCGCTCCCCCGTATCGCGCCAGGCTCAGCATGGGTCCGTCGCCTTGTCCGAAAGCTATACGACCCCAGGGGAATCCGCCGAACGGAACGCTCGCCTTGCCCCATTCCGCGGCGGACCATGCGGCGGCGAACCACAGTGGCCAGCCCGGCAGGTTCCGCACGACCACTGCCATCACACCGAAGAGAGCGACCGAGATCGCGCAGAGCAAGGACAACGCCAGCCACGGAACCGTACCGACCAACTCGCCCGTCCAGGGCAACAGCGGGATATAGAACGCGAGGCCGAAGAGCAGCCCATACCCAAGCCCACCGCGCAGTGCGGTCCTCGGCGACCACAGCACCAGTCCAAAGATCGACAGTGCGGGGAACGCTGCCCACCAGAAACCCCACGGAGGGAAACTCGCGCACAGGAGAAGACCTCCGATAATGGCCCCGACCTGGCGGGGTGCCGCACGCAGCCATGCTTGGCCCGCCGCGGCGGCGCGCACGCGCAGAGCCTCGGTAAATGCCGCGCCGCGTGACGGACCGGCGGCCTCCTGCTCCTCGTCTACCGGAGCATCGACCGGCTCCTGGAGGTCCATCAGGTCCTCTTCGACAGCTTCGTCAGCCATAGATCACCGTGCCGCGGTGCACAGTTCGCAGACATTTAGGGAGCACAGCAGCGGCATCCGCGAGATCCGGCAGGGCCGGGACCCGCGAACGCGGGTCGGTGGACCACCGCTGCACTCCCGGCTGGCTGGTGTTGATGGTCAAGTCCCCTGTCTTCCATATCGCGTAGCTGGCCGGCGCTCCCGGGGTCAGGGCGCCGGTCACGCCGTCGTGAATGCCCTGTGCACGCCAGCCGCCACGTGTCGCGGCACTGAAAGCAGCGCGCATCGATACAGAACTGCTCGCAGTGCGGTGATGAGCCGCCGCCCGCACCGTCACCCACGGATTGATGGGTGCGACGGGGGCGTCGGAACCGAACGCTAGGGGCACGCCTTGGGATGCTAACAGCGCCAGTTGGTTTAGCTGAGTACCTCGATCAGGGCCGAGTCGGTCCGCGTACATGCCGTCGGCGCCACCCCATAGGGCGTCAAAGGCCGGTTGCATACTGGCGATGATCCCCAGCCGACCGAGCAGCTCCGCCTGCGCCGCGGTGACCATTTCGAGGTGCTCAAGGCGATGGCCGCACCGGGCGACGGCCGCCACACCATGACGGTGCGCGACCCGCTCGAGCGCGTCGATCACCTGAGTGACGGCGGCATCACCGATCACGTGGAATCCCGCCGTGATACCGGCCTGTGTGCACGAGTCCAGATGAGCTTCAACCGTTTCAGCGTCCAGGTGCCTCACGCCGCAGGTGTGCGGTGCATCGTGGTACGGCTCATGCAGCCAGGCGGTATGTGATCCCAGTGCTCCGTCGACGAAGAGGTCACCGGCCAACCCGGCGGCCCCCGTCGAGGCAATGAGCTCACGCGCGTGATCCGGGTCGCTCGCGGCCTCGCCCCAGTATCCGGTGACCTGCACTCCGTGTTCCGTGGTCAGCAGCTCGCGGAAATCCTCAAGCCCGCCGATCTCGGGCCCACCGCATTCGTGCACCGATACCAGGCCCAGCGATGCTGCGCGGTCGAGGGCCGCACGCCGTGCGGTGGCGCGGCCCTCCAGAGATAGGGCGGCGCGCGCACGGCCCCGCAGCAGATGATGGGCCTCCGCCCTCAGCGGGCGTTCGGGGTGGAACCCAGAGGCCTCGGCCAGTCCCGGCACCTGCCTCCGGAGCGCGCTCGACGCCGCGGCCGAATGCACGTCGATCCGGCTGAGATAGACAGCCTTCCCGGGCGCCGCCGTATCGAGATCGGCGGTGGTCAAGGGCTGCCGATCCGGCCATCGGGACTCGTCCCAGCCATGCCCCCAGATCACGTCGTCGGGATGTTCTTCGGCGTAGGCAATCAGCCGATCCAGGCACTGTTCCCGGGAGTTCACATCCGACAGGTCGAGTCCGATGATGGACAACCCGAGCGCAGTGACGTGGACGTGGGCGTCGACGAACGCGGGTGCCACGAAGGCGCCCTCCAGGTCGATGATCTCGGCGGCCGGAAATTCTGCGCGACCGAGATCGTCCTCGCCGATCCAGCTGACGACGTCACCGGTCACGGCCATGGCGGTCGCCGCAGGATGCGATGGGCTATGCACGCGCCCGTTGACGAGCAGTTGCGATGAGCCGCTTGCGCGAAGAGCGTCGAGCTGAGTCTGCACTCGGTAAGTCTGCCGGGTTCGGGCGACGTCTACGCAGGCAGGTCGCGGCCGGGTCGGTACTGCTGAGACGGACTACTCGGCCCCGCCTGACCTTCATCGACATCGATGACCTCGCCGTCGATGTAATCGACGGTGCTTGGACGGGTCCGAGCGGCCTGAAACGCGCCGTATCCGGCGGGGACGACGGTGATCAGGGGCGCGCGCCGGCTCAGCTGGCGCGCTGCGACAACGGTCAGCACCGGCCGCAGCACGGCACGGGTCGGCGGCAAGAGTAGCAGCAGCCCGATCGCAGAAGACACCAATCCGGGGATCACCACCGCAACGGTTCCGAGCGCGATCAGGGCGCCATCCGCGATGGCTCCACCGGGTGACCGAACTCCGCGTCGCAGCTGGTCAATGGCACGACGACCCTGTGAACCGGCAAGGATCAGGCCGACAACGAAGGCCGCCGCGACGGCGATGATGGTCCAACCGATGCCTACCGCGGAGGTCAACGCCACCAGGGCGGACACCTCGAGGATGACGTAGAGCAGAAACAGGCCTGGCCACATATCGAGTCAACGAGCCGACCCCATGCCGGGTTCCCGGATTACGCCGATGAGCCGCTGGCGCGAAGAGAATCAGGCGGAGATGGCCAGTCCGGTGGTGCCGCTCGTACCCCGACGCAAGACACTCGCCCTGACCAGCACCCACCCCACCACGCCATACTTCCGCGTGATGGCCGCGCGCGCCCGCTCGGTGCCCTCGGTATCCAGGACCCGCGCGGTTCCCTCGATCTCACCGCTGCGGACCTTGCCGCGCACATCGCAGACGGCGAGCGTCACACGCGGTGTGTTGCGGATACGCCGCACCTTCCACGCATTCGTCTCGGTCCAGACCAGGAGCTCACCGTCCTGGGGCGCCGCCCAGACCGCGGCGGGTTTGGCCCGGCCGTCCTTCGTGTAGGTGGTCAGTAGGACGTATTTGGCCGCACAGACTTCGTCGAAGGTCGGCGTCGGGAGGTTTGCACCCATGGCGCCCAGTCTAGGGACGTCAAAGCGTTTCCGGCGCGCCAAGCGTTACCGAAATCCCCACTCTGGCGCCATTGCGCCGGTCCAACCACGCCGTCGCGATGCGGCTGGGCAGTCCATACCGTTTGACCACCGCTGCCCGGATGCGCGCGACAGAGGCCGGATCCTCAACGATCTCAGCGGTGGCATCGGATATCGGGCTGATCACCCGACCACGTTGAGTACAGACGGCCACCGTCACCCTCGGGTTTCGCCGAATCCGCGTGACCTTCCAGGTGTTCGCACTCGTGGTGAGCAGGAGCTCGTCGCCCTCGGCGACAAAGCCCATCGGAGTCGGCTTGGGCACACCGTCTTTCGTGAAGGTGGTCAACAAGATGTAGCGGCCCGCCGCTACTGCGCCAATGTCCAATCCTTTGTCCCGGGCCATCTCCCGATGCTACGACTCCAGCTCGCCCTCGGTCTCGAGGAACACTCTTCGCAAATCATCCAGAACTTGCTGATCGGGCTTCTCCCACAGGCCCCGGCTGGCGGCCTCCAGCAACCTCTCCGCAATGCCGTGCAACGCCCAGGGATTGGACTGTTGCATGAACTTGCGGTTCTGTTCGTCGAGCACATAGCTGTTGGTGAGCTGCTCGTACATCCAGTCTGCCATCACGTTCGCGGTGGCGTCATATCCGAACAGGTAGTCGACGGTCGCGGCCATCTCAAAGGCGCCCTTATAGCCATGACGGCGCATTGCCTCCAACCATCGCGGATTGACCACACGTGCACGGAAAACCCTTGTGGTTTCTTCAGATAGCGTGCGGGTACGCACCGCGTCCGGTCGGGTGTTATCGCCAATGTACGCCGCCGGCGCCTTGCCGGTGAGCGCCCGCACCGCGGCGACCATACCGCCGTGGTACTGGAAGTAGTCGTCGGAGTCGGCAATATCGTGCTCGCGGGTGTCGGTGTTCTTGGCCGCCACCGCGATCCGGCGATACTGGTGGCGCATATCCTCGCTCGCGGCGGCACCGTCGAGCCCACGACCATAGGCGAATCCGCCCCACGCGGTGTAGACCTGCTCCAAATCGGAGTCGTTGCGCCAGTTTTGACTGTCGATCAGCTGCAGCAGCCCCGCCCCATAGGTTCCGGGCTTGGAGCCGAAGATGCGCATGGTGGCGCGTCGCCAATCCCCATGTTCGGCGCGATCGGCCTGCGCGTGTGCTCGCAAGTAGTTCTGCTCGGCAGGTTCCTCGAGCCCCGCCACCAGCGCGACGGCATCATCGAGCATCGTCACCACGTGCGGGAAGGCATCGCGGAAAAATCCGGAGATACGCACCGTGACATCAATTCGCGGGCGCCCAAGTTCTGCCAATGAAATGATCTCCAAGCTCACCACACGCCGAGACGCATCGTCCCAGACCGGCCGAACACCCAGGAGCGCAAGAACTTCGGCGATATCGTCGCCCGAGGTCCGCATTGCCGAGGTTCCCCAGATCGAAAGCCCCACGGACCGCGGCCAATTTCCGTAGTCGGCGTGGTACCGCTCCAACAGCGAATCGGCCATCGCCCGCCCGGTCTCCCAGGCCAGCTTCGACGGAACCGCCTTGGGGTCTACCGAGTAGAAGTTGCGCCCGGTCGGCAACACGTTGACCAGCCCACGCAGCGGCGAGCCGGAAGGCCCGGCCTCGATGAATCGGCCGTCCAAGGCCCGCAAGACCGCATCGATCTCACCGTTGGTCCCGTTGAGCCTGGGTACCACTTCGGTGGCCGCGAATCGCAGGATCTGCGCGACCTGCGGGTCATCGGTGAGACCGCTGACCGCATCCGGATTCCAGTCCGCCGCCTGCAGCGCGACCAGCAGCGAATGTGCTTGCTGTTCAACCTCGTCCACCCGCGTGCGGTCGTCGGTGCCGTCCTCGGCCAGGCCGAGCGCCTGACGCAATCCAGGTACCGATTGCTCGCCGGCCCACATCTGCCGGGCGCGCAGGATTGACAGCACCAGATCAACCTGGGCCGCACCTTCGGGCGCACTGCCCAGGATGTGCAGACCGTCGCGGATCTGCACATCCTTGATCTCGCAGAGCCATCCGTCCACATGCAGCAACATGTCGTCGAAGACGTCCTCGTCGGGGCGCTCCTCCAGTCCCAGATCGTGGTCCATCTTCGCCGCACGCATCAGCGTCCAGATCTGTTGGCGGATGGCCGGTAGCTTCGCCGGGTCCAGCGCCGAGATGTTCGCATGCTCATCGAGCAACTGCTCCAAACGCGCGATATCGCCATAGGTTTCGGCTCGGGCCATGGGCGGGATGAGATGGTCGACAAGGGTCGCATGTGCGCGCCGTTTGGCCTGGGTACCCTCGCCCGGATCGTTGACCAGGAACGGGTAGATCAACGGTAGGTCGCCGAGGGCGGCATCGGTAGCGCAATCCGCCGACAGCCCAACGGTTTTCCCGGGCAACCACTCAAGATTGCCATGCTTGCCAAGGTGCACCAAGGCGTCGGCACCGAACCCACCCTCCTCACGCGGGGCCGACAACCAGCGATACGCGGCGAGGTAGTGGTGGCTGGGCGGCAAGTCAGGATCGTGGTAGATGGCTACCGGGTTTTCCCCGAATCCACGGGGCGGCTGTACGAGCAACAAGGTGTTGCCTGCCTGTAGCGCAGCAATCACAATATCGCCATCGGGGTTGACGCTGGTGTCGACGAACAGCTCCCCCGGCGGCGGGCCCCAGTGCTCGACAACCTGCTCGGCGAGCCCGGGCGACAACCGGGAGAACCACTCCCGGTACTGCCGTGCCGGTACGCGAATCGGGTTGCCCGCCAACTGTTCCGCGGTGAGCCACGCCGGATCTTGGCCACCCCGCTCGATCAGGGCGTGAACCAGCGTGTCACCGTCGCCCTCGCCGGCGGGTCGGCCGGTTGCGGGTAGTCCGGGAATGTCACCGTCGGCGCCCACGTCGTAGCCCGCCTCACGCATCGCGGTCAGTAGCGCCACCGCGCTCGCCGGGGTATCCAGGCCCACCGCGTTGCCGATCCTGGCGTGCTTGGTGGGGTACGCGGAGAACACCAACGCAATCCGGCGCTCATCGGCGGGTATCGATCGAAGTTTCGCATGCCGCAAGGCGATACCTGCCACCCGTGCGCAGCGCTCAGCGTCGGGAACGTAGGTGATGAGCCCGTCGCCGTCGATCTCCTTGAACGAGAAGGGCACGGTGATGATGCGGCCGTCGAACTCGGGGACGGCAATCTGGGTGGCGACATCCAACGGACTCATGCCGTCATCGTTGGCATCCCAATCCTCGCGGGGGCTGGTCAGGCATAGCCCCTGCAGAATCGGGATATCAAGGGCCGCAAGGTGGGCGACGTTCCAGTCGTTATCGGCTCCTCCAGCACCCACGGACGCCGGGGTGGCCCCACCGGCGGCGAGCACGGTGACCACCATGGCGTCGGCGGCCGCCAACGCTTCCAAGAGCTCGCGAGGCGCGGTGCGCAGCGACGCGCAGTACACCGGAAGTGCCCGTCCCCCACCGTTCTCGATCGCGGCACACAACGCCTCGACGTATCCGGTGTTGCCGGCGAGCTGCTGCGCCCGGTAGTAGAGCACCGCGACGGTGGGTCCGTGAGAAGAGGAATCGGCGGCCTTGCTCTGCCTTTCCAACACTCCCCAGGCCGGGTTCGCGGCCGGTGGCTCGAAACCGAATCCCGTCATCAAGACGGTGTCGGATAGGAAGGCGTGCAATTGCTGTAGATTCGCCGTCCCGCCCTCGGCCAGGTATCGGTGCACCTGAAGTGCGACCCCGCCCGGGACGGTGGAGCATTCCATGAGCTCGGCATCGGGGGCCTGTTCACCCGAGACCACGACGGTCGGCACGCCGGAGGCGATGACGGCGTCGATGCCCTCTTCCCAACCGCGGCGGCCACCGAGAAGTCGAATGACCACCACTCCCGCCTCGTTGAGAAGGCCGGGCAGGTCGTCGAGGTGGATGCGAGAAGGGTTGGCCCATCGGTAGTTCGCACCACTGCCGCGCGCGGTCAGCAGGTCGGTGTCGGATGTCGACAACACCAGGATGGCGGGAGGCGGGGCGTCTTTCACACCCCATTCGTACCGTAGTCCTACGGTAAGTAGGTGACCCACTCCAGCCCGGATGACGCGTGCCCCGGTGCGCTGCGTCTGCATGAGGCGGCTGATGGGCCGTTGGCACGGATACGGCTGCCCGGGGGAATGCTGACATCGGGGCAGCTGGGAGCGTTGGCCGAGGCCGCCGGGGACTTCGGTGCGCCGGTCTTGGAGCTGACCTCGCGCGGCAATCTCCAGATTCGGGCGATTCGCGATGCCGAGGCCGTGACCGGCCTGCTGGCAGCGGCTGGGCTGCTGCCGTCTCCGAGCCACGAACGGGCACGCAACATCGTGGCCTCACCGCTGTCGGGCCGCGTCGGCGACTTCCCCGACATTCGGCCCCTGGTTCCAGCGCTCGACTGCGGGCTCATCGCATCCCCCATCCTCACCGAGCTGCCGGGCCGGTTCCTGTTCAGCCTCGACGACGGTCGCGGCGACCTGGCGGCCATGGGTGCCGATATCGGATTGCGGCATGAGCCCGGAGGGTGGCGGCTGTTCCTCGCCGGGCGCCCCGCCTCCGAATGCCGCGACGCCCCCGAAGCCGCCGTCGAACACATGCTCGCGATCGCCGAGACCTTCGTACGAATTCGGGGAAACGCATGGCGTGTCACGGAACTACCGAACGGTGCGGAAACACTCGCCGATGCGATCGGCGTATCTCTGTTGGAAGGCCCACCCGATACGGCATCCGCACCGCACGCACCCGTGGGATGGATCGAACAGCATCCCGAAAATGGCGGCGTTGGCGACGACGGCTTGGTGACGCTTGGTGCCGCGGTTCCGCTGGGTCAGCTGACCGCGAGCGTGGCGGCGCTACTGGCCGCGGCCGAGAAACCCGTCGTCATTACCCCGTGGCGATCTGTGCTGCTCTGCGATCTGCCCCACGAAGACGCCGATGCGGTACTGCGGGTGCTGGCACCCATGGGCCTGGTGTTCGACGAACGGTCTCCCTGGCTGAATATCAGTTCGTGCACAGGATCGCCGGGGTGCGGGCGCTCACGAACCGACGTGCACGCCGATGTGCGTCTCGAAGTGACCGAGGAGCTGGCGAGCGGTATCCATTCACCGGTGCACCGGCATTGGGTCGGCTGCCCGCGAGCCTGCGGTAGCCCTAGTACTGGGCAGGTGCTGGTGGCGACGGAACTGGGTTATCGACCACTGGAGCGGCACCCGTAGGGTTAGCGCGTGCTGGACTACGTGCGGGACGGAGCCGAGATCTATCGGCTGTCGTTCGCGACCATCAGGGCCGAGGCCGACCTGTCGGCGTTCCCGGATGATGTCGCGCGCGTGGTGGTCCGTCTCATCCACACCTGCGGGCAGGTGGATCTGCCGAGCGAGATCGCCTTCACCCCCGACGTCGTGACGCGCACCCGGGCAGCCCTGGATGCCGGTGCCCCCATCCTGTGCGATTCGTCGATGGTCGCGGCCGGTATCACTCGCTCGCGCCTTCCCGCCGCCAATGAGGTGGTGTCGTTGGTCGCCGACCCCCGTGCCGCAGACCTGGCTCAGCGCACCGGCACCACTAGATCTTCTGCTGCCGTGGACCTTTGGGCTGATCGACTGCCCGGTTCGATCGCCGCGATCGGCAATGCCCCCACCGCCCTGTTCCGAATCCTCGAACTCCTCGACGAAGGGCTGGCTCCCCCGGTGGCCATCCTCGGCGGGCCAGTCGGTTTCGTCGGCTCGGCGCAGTCCAAACAAGAGCTGATCGACCGGCCGCGCGGCGTGGACTACCTGTTGGTGCGGGGTCGCCGGGGCGGCAGCGCGATGGCCGCCGCCGCGGTGAATGCGATTGCGAGCGACCAGGAATGACTCATGACATGACCGATCCCGACGACCCCCGCGGCACCCTCTGGGGTGTCGGCCTGGGCCCCGGCGATCCCGAGCTGGTGACCGTGAAGGCCGCCCGAATCATCGGCGAGGCCGACGTGGTGGCGTTCCACAGCGCGCGACACGGCCGCAGCATCGCCCGTTCGATCGCCGAACCGTATCTGCGGCCTGGACAGATCGAGGAACACCTCGTCTATCCGGTCACCACCGAGACCACCGACCACCCGGGCGGATACCGCGGTGCGATAGACGATTTCTACGAAGAGTCCGCGAATCGGATTGCCGCCCATTTGGATTCCGGCCGGAACGTGGCGTTGCTCGCCGAGGGCGACCCGCTGTTCTACAGCTCGTACATGCACATGCACCGGCGCCTGACCGACAGGTTCCATGCGGTGATCATTCCCGGGGTGACGTCGGTGAGCGCCGCATCGGCAGCGACGGGGACACCGCTCGTCGAGGGCGACGAGATTCTCACCGTCATCCCCGGCACGCTGCCTGCCGACGAAATCGTCCGCAGGCTACGCGATTCCGAAGCTGCGGTGATCATGAAGCTGGGGCGCTCCTACGGCGCCGTGCAGCAGGCGTTGGATACGGCAGGCGTGCTGGACCGCGCGTATTACGTGGAGCGGGCCAGCACCGCACGACAGCGGGTACTACCGGCGGCCGAGGTCGACCCGTCCTCGGTGCCGTACTTCTCGCTGGTCCTGGTTCCTGGAGCGCAAACCACCACCGACACCGAGCTCGACGGGATGGTGACGGTGGTCGGCCTGGGACCGGGCCATCACGATTGGACCACCACCGAGGTGCGCCGGGAACTGGCGCGTGCCACCGATCTCATCGGCTATGGCCCGTACCTAGATCGGATCCCGGCCCGCGACGGCCAAATTCGTCACGCCAGCGACAACCGCGACGAACCGGCGCGGGCCGAATTGGCGTTCACACTCGCGGCGGGCGGCCGACGGGTGGCAGTCGTGTCCTCCGGAGACCCCGGCGTGTTCGCGATGGCTGCGGCGGTGTTGGAAGAGGCCCGGGCGTGGCCGGATGTCAGGGTGCGGGTACTTCCGGCGATGACAGCGGCACAGGCGGTGGCCAGCCGAGTCGGGGCACCCCTCGGACATGACTATGCCGTGATCTCACTGTCCGATCGTCTCAAGCCGTGGGAGATCATCGAGTCCCGGTTGCGTGCCGCGGCCGCGGCCGATCTCGTGCTGGCCGTGTACAACCCGGCCTCAAAGTCACGGACATGGCAGGTTGCATCCATGCGTGATGTGCTGCTCGAACACCGCGACCCGGCGACCCCGGTGGTACTGGGACGTGATGTCGGTGGCGCAGGAGAATCCGTGCGAGTGACCACGCTCGGTGAGCTCGACCCGTCGGTGGTGGACATGCGCACCCTGCTGATCGTCGGCTCGTCGCAAACCCAGTGGCAAGAAACCGATTCCGGGCCGCTGGTGTTCACACCGCGTCGGTATCCCGCTCAATAACCCACCGCTGCGCCTCGTCCACGGTGGACGCCGCGCTAACGTTCTCCGGCAGGGGCGGCCTGTCGATCATCACGACTGGAATATTCAGCGCCGCAGCGGCTTCCAGCTTGGCCGAGGTCATCGTTCCCCCGCTGTTCTTGGTGACCAGCACCTCGACCGCGTACTGGCGCATGAGCTCCGTCTCCTCGGCAAGCGTGTAGGGCCCGCGGGATAAGAGCAGATGGTGCCGCTCAGGTAGCTCATCGGCGGGCACTGCCTCCACCACCCTGATCAGGAACCAGGCATCGGAGAACAAGAATGCCCCGATACTGGACCGCCCGGAGGTCACGAAGACTCGCGAAAAGCCCTGCGCGGTCACCACATCCTTGGCCTCCACCGCCGAGGACACGATGGTGGCATCCCCTGCCGGCCAGGGCGGACGACGCAGGATCACGTGCGGAATGCCCAATCGGCCGCATGCCGCAGCCGCATTCTCGGTGATGGTCGCGGCGAACGGGTGGGTGGCATCGACTACCGCATCAATAGCGTTGTCCAGCAACCATTCCCGTAGCCCGGCCTCGCCACCGAAACCTCCGATACGCAGCGCGCCCGCCGGTACCGCCGGATTGCGTACCCGGCCCGCCAGTGAGGTGGTGACATCGAACCGGGGCACCAGTCGCTCGGCCAGCTCACGGGCCTCGGCCGAACCTCCGAGGATCAAGATTTTCATCTAATGCGTCGCCCCTCTCCGGCGTCCGGCCGAATACAGGTAACTATCGGTAAACCCCTCTGCCGCAAGCGCCTTCCCGACAAAGATCACCGCCGTCTTGGTGACGCCCGACTCCTTCATCTGATCCGCGATATCGGCGAGGGTGCCCCGCAGGATGATTTCGGATGGCCAACTGGCATAGGCGACCACCGCGGCCGGCGTATCCGACGGGTATCCCCCCGCGACGAGATCGGCCACGACGGTATCGATCTGAGCCGCAGCCAGATGCAAGGCCAGCGTCGCCCCCGGCGCGGACAGGGCTCGCAGATCCTCGCCCGCGGGCATCGACGTGGACAGAGTCGACACCCGGGTAATCGTCACGGTCTGTGCGACGCCGGGAACGGTGAGCTCCGCACCCAAGGCCGCAGCCGCGGCGGCGAAGGCGGGGACGCCCGGCACGATCTCATAGCCGATGCCCAGGGCATCGAGTCGACGACGCTGCTCGGCGACGGCGCTATACAGCGAGGGATCGCCTGAGTGCAGCCGGGCGACATCCAATCCCTGTGCGTCGGCAGCGGATAACTCCTCGATGATGGCGTCTAAGGTCAGTGGCCCGGTGTCGATGATCCGGGCGCCCGGCGGGCATCCCGCGAGCACGTCCCGCGGCATGATCGACCCCGCGTAGAGGCATACCGGGCATCGTTCGAGGATGCGTTGCCCGCGTACCGTGATGAGATCGGCGGCACCCGGTCCGGCGCCGATGAAGTAAACGGTCATGGATGACCCGCGTGCGGGATGCCATCGATTGTCGGCTTTTCCGCGCTCCACTGGGTGACGGGCAGCCGGGATCTCCAGCTGGTGAAGGCCCCGAGCGGGGCAGCCTCCTCGACGCGATACCTGCGCAGCTCTCCACCATGGCGGGAATACCATTGCAACAAAAGCGCTTCGGATTCTGCGGTCACCGCGTTGACGACGATCCGCCCCCCGCCCGGTAGCCACTCCCAGCACGCCTCGAGCAGTCCGGGCCTTGTCACGCCACCGCCGACGAAGATCACGTCCGGAGCGGCGGCCCTCTCGAAATCCTCTGGCGCCGAGGCGAAAGCCTCGATATCGACACCGAATTTCCTCGCGTTGGCTGCGATGGCGGCCCGTCGGGAGGGTTTGACCTCGAAGGTCGAGGCGCTGCAGCCGGCACCGCTGCGCGCCCATTCGACCGCGATGGTGCCGGATCCGGCACCCACATCCCAGAGCCGCTGACCCGGCCGCGGTGCCAGCGACGCCAACGTGACCGCCCGGATTTCGCGTTTGGTGATCTGCCCGTCGTGATCGAAGACGTCATCGGGCAGCCCGGCGACCAACGGTAGGACGGTGCCATCCCCTGCCGGAACGTATTCGACGGCAATGATGTTCAACGCATCACCCGGTGCGGCGTGCCAGTCGCGGGCAATCCCCTCCACATGATTCTCGGCCGCACCGCCCAGTTGCTCCCACACCGTCAACCGCGAAGCCCCCAGTTCGGCGTCGGTCAAGATCCGCGCCAGCTCCGCCGGGGTATCGGCGTTGCGGCTGAGCACCACCGCCCGCCCGCCGTGCCGTAGCGCCGTGACGGCCGGCGCGTTGACCAGGCTGACGACTTCGACATCGTTGACTGCCCAACCCATTCGAGCGCAGGCCAGCGACACACTCGATACGTGGGGCAGCACGTGAACCCGCCCCGCACCGAACAGGCGAGTCAACGTGGTGCCAACGCCGTGCAACATGGGATCGCCGCTCGCGAGGACGTGGACGTCACCGAGACCGTCGAACATGGTGGGCAGGGCGGGCAGCAGCGGTGATGGCCACCCGCGACACTCGGCCGTCAGGGATTCTTCCGCCAGCAGTTCCAACTGCCGCAATGAACCGAAAATAACTGATGCACGCTGCAATTCACGGCGGGAGCGCAATGACAGCCCGTCCACCCCGTCGGCACCGATTCCGACCACCGTGATCCGCTCACCCATCGGTTCTTGATGCTCTTCACCCGAGAGGTTCATCGGCGCTTGATGCTCTTCGCCCAAGCGGCTCATCGCGGCATCCTGCGCCATACCAACGACGGTACCCACCGCATGACGAATGCGAACGACCCCAGCGCCCGCGGAATCCAGACAGTGCGCTTCCCGTTGTGCAGCGCCCGCACGGTCGCCTCCGCCACCTGGGCTGGCGTGCTCGACAACGGGGCCGGCGACATCCCCTCTGTCATCCGGCCGATTACGAAGCCGGGGCGAGCAATCAACAGGTGCACACCGGAACCATCCAGTGCGTCGGCGAGCCCGCTTGCGAAACCGTCCAGCCCGGCCTTGGCCGACCCGTACACATAGTTGGCGCGCCGCACCCGCCACCCGGCGATCGACGAGAACACCACCACAGCGCCTCGACCGGCGCCGCGCATCCGGACGGCCAGATCGGTCAGCAACGCGACCTGCGCCACGTAGTCGGTATGCACGATCGCCGCCGCGTACCCGGCATCGGTCTCCGCCCGGGACTGATCGCCCAGCAGTCCGAACGCGAGCACCGCCACACCGATGGCTCCGTGTCGCTCGATGATCGAGGCCAGCACCGATTCATGGGTATCGACCCGGTCGGCGTCAAACTCGATGCAGTCCACCGCGACGGCCCCGGCCTCGCGAACGCGTAGTTCCTCGTCGCGCAGGTCATCTGCTCGCCGCGCAGCCAGGACCACGGTGTTCCCCGGCGCGAGGCGAGTCGCCACCTCAACGCCGATTTCGCTGCGGCCGCCGAAAATCACTACAAGCTGGCCGGGGTGTCGCACCGTGTCGGTCACGTCAGCGATTATGTCCTGCGCTAGCGTAAGAGTTGATGTCGAACACCCCTACGACCCGACTTACCGATGATGCGCTGGCGTTTCTCTCCGAGCGCCATCTGGCCATGCTGACCACCCTGCGGCAGGACAACAGCCCGCATGTGGTGGCCGTCGGTTTCACCTTTGACCCCGCAACCCATATCGCGCGGGTCATCACCACCGGCGGCTCGCAGAAGGCCGTCAACGCCGAACGCGGTGCCGTCGCGGTGCTGAGCCAGGTCGACGGTGCCCGCTGGCTCTCCCTGGAGGGCGCGGCCACCGTTGTCACCGAGAAGGACGCCGTACGTGATGCTGAGCTGCGTTACGCGCAGCGCTACCGCACCCCGCGCGTCAACCCGCAGCGTGTGGTCATCGAGGTGAAGATCGAGCGGGTGTTGGGCTCCTCGGATCTGTTGAACCGAGGAGACGCTGCGGCCGATTAGCGGCCGAACGGTACCACCGTCAGGCCGTGCGGCCGTGAATTCACGGACTCACAACCGTTTTCGGTGATGACGACGATGTCTTCGATCCGCGCGCCCCACTGCCCCGGGAAGTAGACACCCGGCTCGATGCTGAACGCCATACCCGGCTCCAGGATCACGTCATTGCCCTCCACGATGTAGGGCTCTTCGTGCACCGACAAACCGATTCCGTGTCCGGTGCGATGCACGAACGCCTCCCCCATCCCCGCCTCGGTGAGGATCCGGCGCGCGGCGGCATCGACGGACTGGGCGGTCACCCCGGGGCGAGCAGCCTGGACGGCCGCCTGCTGTGCATGCTCAAGAATCGAAATCCGCTGAGCCACATCGGGGTCGGGATCACCGATGCTGTACGTACGAGTGCAGTCGGAGTTGTAGCCCGGCTCGTAGCTTCCGCCGATGTCCACCACCACAATGTCCCCGAGCTGTAACTCACGGTCGGAGCACTCGTGGTGCGGATCGGCACCGTGCGGACCGGAACCGACGATGATGAAGGCGACCTCCGAATGCCCCTCGGCCACAATCGCTTCAGCGATATCTGCGGCCACCTCCGCCTCCGTGCGTCCCGGCACCAGAAGCTCGGGCACCAGCGCGTGCACCCGATCGATGGCGGCGCCAGCCTTACGGAGCGCATCGATCTCGGAGGCGTCCTTGACCATCCGCAATCGACGCAACACCCCGGTGGCCAGTACCGGCACAGTCCCGATCAGGTCGGTCAATGGGAGCAGATGAAGCGCGGACATCGACTCGGTGACCGCGACTCTGCTCGACTCCCTGTCCGAAGCCCCCAGCGCCGCGCAAACCAGCTCGTAGGGGTTATCGCCGTCAATCCAGTCGCTGATCGGGATGTCGAGGTCGCCGATCGCCGAATCCTTCAGCGCCGCAAGCTCCATCCGGGGGGCGACCACGGTGGGCGTACCCGATGCCGGCACCACCAGCGCGGTGAGCCGCTCGAATGTCTGCGCGCGCGACCCGGTGAGGTACCTCAGGTCGTATCCAGGCGTAATAACCAACCCCGTCACTCCGGCGGTCGCGGCCTCCTGGGCGGCACGCTGCAGGCGGTTGGCGTACACATCGGATTCGAAACGCTGGACTGCCATGCGGTCCAGGTTATCTTGGGGCCGTGTCTGAAGATCTCACGCGGCCCGTCCTGCTCCTCGATGGCGCCTCCCTCTGGTTCCGCTCTTATTTCGGGGTTCCGGATTCGATCAAGTCCCCCGACGGCAGACCTGTCAACGCCGTGCGCGGGTTCCTCGACACGGTGTCGCAGCTCATCACCCTGCATCAACCGCATCGGCTGGTGGTGTGCCTGGACCTGGACTGGCGTCCGGCCTGGCGGGTAGCCGCGATTCCCTCGTACAAGGCGCACCGCGTGGTTGAGCAAAACTCCGCCGCCGTCGATGTCGAAGAGGTACCCGACGAGCTGACACCCCAGGTCGACATGATTGCCGCGATGCTGGATGCATTCGGTATCGCTTCGGCCGGCGCACCCGGATTTGAGGCCGACGACGTGCTGGGCACCCTCGCGGCGACCGAACGTCGGGATCCCGTGATTGTGGTCAGCGGTGATCGCGACCTGCTCCAAGTGGTCACCGACGCCCCGGTGCCCGTCCGCGTCTTCTACATGGGACGTGGATTCGCCAAGGCCACGTTGTTCGGCCCAACCGAGGTGTCCGAACAGTACGGAGTGCCCGCCGACCGAGCGGGCGCGGCATACGCGGAGCTGGCCCTATTGCGCGGCGACCCATCCGACGGGCTACCCGGTGTGGCCGGCATCGGCGAGAAAACCGCCACCAAGCTGCTTGCCGAGTACGGATCGCTGGCCGACATCCGCGCCGCGGCCGACGATCCAAAAACGGGGTTGCCCAAGGCGGTCCGCGCCAAGCTGCTGGCGGCGACCGACTACATCGCGGCCGCCGAACCGGTGGTGCGCGTGGCGGTGGATGCGCCGGTGACGATCGACCGGGACAGCGACGCGTTACCGCTGACGGCGCGCGATCCGCAACGAGTCGCTGAGCTAGGCGCCGAATTGGGCATCGGGTCGGCGATCAAACGCCTACAGAAAGCGCTGGACGGACTCCCCTAAAAGAAAAACGCCGAGTGCATACCTTCCCGGTGTGCACTCGGCGTTTCAGCGAAAGCCGGTTACTTTGGTCGGCCTACCTCGTAGGTGCCCTTGTCGTTCTGGAACGTCACGGTGACCTGGCGCTTGGTGCCGTCGATGCTGACATCGCAGCTGAAGGTGGCGCCCTTCTTCACCTCGGGGTTGTTCCCGTCGTTGCACTTGACGTCCTTGACGTTCTTGGCGCCGTACCCGTTGGTCTCGTCGGTGAGAACCTTGGTCACACCTTCCTGGGCTTTGTTGACGTCCAGGGTGGTGGTCATGGCCCATCCGGGGGCCAGGAAAGCGGTGATCAGCACCACGATCAGGATCACGGCGGCGGCGACGATGCCGCCGATGATCGCAATGGTCTTGGTGGAACGCTGTGGCTTACCGGCACCGAACTGCGGGAACGGCTGGCCTTGCTGCGGCTGCTGTCCATACTGGGCTGGGTATCCGGGCTGCTGGCCGTACTGTCCCTGCTGGCCGTAAGCACCGGGCTGCCCGAACTGGCTCGGATCGCCGAATCCCTGCTGGGCAGGCTGCTGCTGGCCGAACTGGCTCGGATCCCCAAAGCCACCAGCCGGGAAACCCGGCTGCTGGTACTGCGGATACTGCTGTCCCTGACCGTAGGCCGGCTGCTGTGGCCAGCCCTGCTCACCCTGCTGCGCGGGATCTGAGGATTGCGGTGTCTGCCACGGCTCTTGGCCTTGCCCAGGCTGCGGCGCCCACTGTCCGCCAGGTTCCGTTCCCTGTGGACCGCTCATCGTTCCTCCCGTGTCGCGACATTGTTTCTTACCGGTGTGTACGAGCGTGCTGACGCTCCACCTTAGCGTTTGCTCGACCTTATGTGCCATCAACGGCGACGACGCCACGCCGCACGTCGGTAACCGCAGCCCTCGCCGCCGAGCGAACATCGGCATCCGGGGCCGCCTTATGGATCTGGTCGAGCAGATCCACCACCTGCCGGCACCACCGCACGAAATCACCGGCGGGAAGCGGGGTGCCCGTGTCGCCGACTGCGTCCAAGGACGCCGCCAGGTCGCCAGTGGTAGCCCATCTGTATACCGCCGCGACGAAGCCCTCATCGATCTCGCGAGTCGGGGAGAGCTGGTGCTGTTGTTCGTCACGTCGCAGCCGTGCCAGGGCCCGGTGGGTCTCGGCAAGTGCCGCGCGCAGCGCGGCCGTCGGCGCATCTCCCGTCACCGACACCGCGTCACCACGCGATTCGAACAACACCGCCGATGCCACCGCGGCCAGCTCGGCTGGTTTCAGCCCCGCCCACAGCCCACGTCGCAGGCATTCGGCTACCAGCAGGTCGGTCTCGCTGTAGATGCGAGCCAGCAGCATGCCGTCCTTGGTGACTTTCATGTCGAGCTCGGGACTGCTCTCGATGTATCCGCGTTCGGTGAGCAGCGCCAGAATCCGATCGAAGGTGCGCGCGAGTGAATTGGTCGCCGCCGAAACCTTCTTCTGCAGTTGTGCGTTATCGCGTTCGATGCGCAGATAGCGCTCCCCCGTGCGCGCCAACTCCTCGCGTTTGGGGGCGCGATGCACCGGATTTTCCCGGATTTCGCGGCGTAACCGCTCGACTTCGGCTCCCAGATCCGAGCCGTCGGCGTCTGCATCGTCCTTGCGCCGCGCGCCGGGTTGCGGTCTGCGGACCCGGCCCTCGTCGATGGCCGAGCGCAACGCCGACGCCACGTCACGTCGCACCCGGGGCTGACGATGCTCGACGCGCTTGGGTAGCACGATAGATCCGAGCGGTTCGGCACCTCCCGAGTAATCTGCCGATGAAATCCTTCCGGCCCAACGATTTTCGGTCAAGACCAGCGGACGAGGGTCATCGCCGTCAGCGGCGGGCTCCAGCACCACCGCCACACCGTTGCGCCGACCGTGCGGGATCGCGATGACATCACCCCGTTTGAGCGCGGCCAAGGCATCGTTGGCGGCACCACGGCGTTCGAGCCGCGAAGCGCGTGCGGCGGCTCGCTCGTGTTCCGTGAGGCTGGCGCGCAACCGAACGTACTGCAGTACAGAACTGTCTTGCCCGCCAAGCTCATTGGCGATCTCGTCGAGCATTTTCTGACCGCGTTCGATTCCGCGCACCAATCCCACCACGGAACGGTCGGCCTGGTACTGAGCGAAGGATCTCTCCAGCAGTTCACGTGCCGGCTCCGGGCCCATGCGGTGCACCAGATTGATCGTCATGTTGTACGACGGAGCAAAGGAACTACGCAGCGGGAAGGTGCGCGTGGACGCCAGGCCTGCGATCTCGCTGGGCTCCACATCGGGTGTCCACAACACGACGGCATGTCCCTCGACGTCGATTCCGCGCCGCCCCGCTCGTCCCGTCAACTGGGTGTACTCCCCCGGGGTCAACGGGGCATGCTGCTCTCCGTTGAACTTCACCAACCGCTCCAGCACCACCGTGCGCGCCGGCATGTTGATCCCCAATGCCAGTGTCTCGGTAGCGAATACCGCCCTCACCAGCCCCTTGGTGAACAGCTCCTCGACGGTCTGCCGGAATACCGGCAGCATGCCCGCGTGGTGGGCGGCGATACCGCGCAGCAGCCCGTCACGCCACTGCCAGTACCCGAGCACATCCAGGTCGCCCTCGGGCAGTCCTTCGGTGCGGCGGTCGATGACGGCGACGATCTCCCGCCGTTCTTCCTCCGTGGTGAGCCGTAGCCGGGACCGAAGGCATTGCGCAACAGCACCATCGCATCCGGCACGCGAGAAGATGAACGTGATCGCCGGAAGCAGGCCGTCTTCGTCGAGCCGGGCGATTACCTCGGGGCGCGATGGCGGACGGTAAAGGGTGGGCTGAGATCCAGATGAACGGTGCTGCGGGCCGTGACGGCGTGGGCGGTCAAAGTCGGCGAAGCGATCGGCCTGGCGGCGCTGAGTGATGTACCGGGTGAGCTCGGGGTCGACATCAGAACCTGATGCTCTTCGCCCAAGGGGCTCATTGCCATAATCGAAGAGGTCGAAGAGACGCCGTCCCACAATGACGTGCTGCCATAAGGGGACCGGCCTGGTTTCGTCGACGACGACCGTGGTGTCGCCGCGGACGGTTTTGATCCAGCCGCCGAACTCCTCGGCATTACTCACCGTGGCCGACAAGCTGGCCAGCGCGACGTCCTCGGGCAGGTGCAGAATCACCTCTTCCCACACCGCACCGCGGAACCGGTCCGCCAGGAAGTGCACCTCATCCATCACGACGTACGAAAGACCATGCAGCGCCGGCGAATCCGAATACAACATGTTCCGGAGTACCTCGGTGGTCATCACCACCACCGGAGCATCGGAGTTGATCGACGAGTCGCCGGTAAGTAGACCGACCTTCTCTGGCCCGTACACCGACACCAGGTCGTTGTACTTCTGGTTGCTCAGCGCCTTGATGGGGGTTGTGTAGAAACATTTGCGCCCGGCCGCCAACGCCAGGTGCACCGCGAATTCTCCGACGATGGTCTTACCCGCACCGGTAGGCGCGCACACCAGCACACCGTGCCCGCTTTCCAACGCGGTGCACGCGCGCACCTGGAAGGGATCGAGGGCAAAGCTCAGCCGTTGGGAAAACTCCGCGAGCGCGTCAGTTCCGATGCCGGTCACTTGCCCATGTTGTCAAACCGCTCGGGACGTCCGATCGGTTCGGGTGTGGCAATGGCCTCTGGAGCCTCCAGAGCGGACGCTTCGTCGTCGCGCAGCGCCTGCGCCGCCTCACGCTTGGCCTTGCGCTTGTCGTGCACGCGGGCGATCTGGATGGAGAACTCCAGCAGCAGTGTCAGCGCGAGGCCCAGAGCCGTCATCGAGAACGGATCGGCTCCCGGCGTCGCGAAGGCCGCGAACACGAAGAGGCCGAAGATGATGCCGCGGCGCCAATTCTTGAGCTTGTCGTACGACAACATCCCCACGAAATTCAGCATGATGAGCAGCAGCGGGAATTCGAAGCTGACACCGAAGACCAACAGCAGGTTGATCAGGAAGCTGAAGTACTCGTCACCCTTGAGGCCGGTGACCTGAACGTCGCTACCGACGGTCAAGAGGAAGTGCAGGGCCTTGGCCAGCACCAGGTAGGCCAAGAACGCGCCGGTGACGAACAGCACTGCGGCGGCGGTCACGAAGATGACGCCGAACTTGCGCTCGTTGCGGTACAGGCCCGGAGTGATGAAACGCCAGATTTGGTACAACCACACCGGGCAGGCCAGCACCACACCGGCCGTCAGCCCCACCTTGAGACGCAGCATGAACTGCTCGAAGGGGGCGGTAGCCAAGAGGCGGCAGGCGCCGTCGACGCTGAGATTGGCCCGCGCGCTCGCAGGCAGCGAGCAGTACGGTTCACGCAGCCATTCGCCGAGGCTCTCCAGACCGAACATCGTGTGCTCGTACCAGACGAATCCGATGATGGTGGTCAGCAAAACCGCCGCCACCGAGATCAGCAGACGTGTGCGCAGCTCATGCAGATGCTCGACGAGCGACATGGTGCCGTCGGGATTCTTCGGTTGTCGGCTCAGCCGGAGAGCGGCCAGGACCTTGTTCATGAACCCATGACCTATCCGGCCGACCTAACCCGCGGCGAAACGCGGCTAGGCAGTGGGCTTGTGACCGGGCGTCGTTTCGATGGGCGGTGCTTCCACCGATGTAGCGGGAGGCACTTGCTGCTGCTCCACGGCTTGTGGAGCACTCTCGGCGCCCTTCCCATCGTTCTGTAGTTCCTTGACTTCCGACTTGAAGATCCGCAGCGACTTACCCAGCGAACGCGCGAGGTCGGGAAGCTTCTTGGCTCCGAAGAGCAGCGCGAATACGACGATAACGATTACCCAGTGCATGGGTTGTAGACCGCCCAATGTGGTCACCTCCAGACGTCGTGTATGCCCTGAATGCTACCCCAGGGCTCGCCGCGGTCAGCTGGCCCGATACGCCGCCAGCGCCACCGCAGCATCCCCTCGTACCCGCCGCGCCAACGATTCCGGCGCCAGCACCTGGATCGCCGAACCGAATCCGAGGATCAGCCGGGCCATCCAATCCTCGGAGGCATAGGTCATGGCGGCCTCCACCGATCCGTCGGCGTGCTGGGCACCGGTGGGACGCATCGGGAAGTAGTCGAAGACCCAGGATGCGCTCGGGGCGACGAGCACCGTCGCCGCAGGAAGCGAAGGATCGGCCTCGAAGAGTCCGGTGTCGGTAGCCGTCTGGACCGCCGGTGCGGGGGGCGCGGCTCGCTGGTCGAGCACCTCGGCCTGTTCGATCCTGTCGAACCGGAATAACCGCACACCCTCGGAGGCTCTGCACCACGCCTCCAGGTAACTATGGTCCCCCACGACGGCGATGCGGATGGGGTCGACAATCCTCTCCGACAACGCATCTCGCGATGCCGAGTAGTACTCGATGCGCAGCGCCTTACGATTGCGTACCGCCGAGCGCACCGCGGATACCGCTGCGGACTCGGTGGGGGCGGGTGTCTGCGCGGTCTCATCGGTGTCTAAACCTCCGCGCGCGAGCGGCTCATCGCCGGCGCCGGCGGCGTCCTCGATCTTGGCGATCGCACTGCGTGCGGCCTCCGGATCGACAGTGCCCGGCATATCGATCAGCGCGCGCAGCGCGACGAGCAGCGCCGTCGCCTCGGGCGAGGTGAGACGCAGCGGGCGGTCGATACCTGCCGAGAAGGTGACCTCGATGCTCTCCTCCGAGAAGGACAGGTCAATCAGGTCACCGGGTCCGTAACCGGGCAGACCACACATCCACAACTGATTCAGATCCGCCATCAGCTGTTTGGTGGTGACGCCCAGGTCGACGGCGGCGTCGGCGGCGCTGATACCCGGATTGGCCTGGAAGTACGGGACCATATTCAGTAATCGCGTCAAACGGTTGGACAGCTCGGTCATGCCGAAACCCCATTCGATCCTCTTCGCGCAAGCGGCTCATCGGCCGCATGCTCGCGGAGACGGGCCACAACTTCGTCGCGCACCGGCCCCGGCTCCAGCGCCACCGCGTCAGCCCCGTGGGAGGCAATCGACCGGACCAGCCGGTCGGGCGAGGCAACCTCGATCTCGACCACATCCCCGTCGCGCTCCCCTAGCCGGTGCGGTTCCACAACGACACCCATCCGGCGCAGCTCCTGGGCACGCCCCTCGGCGATCCACACCCGCGCGGTGATCCGCACCGGCCCGTCACCGACAGCGTTGGCGACGATGGCACGCAGATCCACACCCTCGGGACGCCGTACCGTCCCCGGTTTATCCAGCATCGCGACGTCCTCCCCGATCCGGGAGAGTCGGAACGTGCGGGTGGCGTTCCGGTCCCGATCGTGTCCGACGAGGTACCACCGACCGCGGTCGGTGATCACACCCCACGGCTCGACGGTGCGTAAGACATACGGCTCCGCACGCGAGGGACGATGCCCGAATTGCACGGCCTGACCGGAGTCGATGGCGGACAATAGGATTCGCAGTACCGATTCCGATCCGCGGCCGCCGGGCATGGCGGCGGGTGCGGCCACCGACACGTTCTCGGCGGCAGGGTCGACGTCCACCCCCGCCGCGCGCAGCTTCATCAGCGCGCCCTGCGCGGCGGTGACCAGCTCGGGCGATTGCCACAGCTGAGTGGCGACCGCGACAGCCGCGGATTCGTCGGCGGTGAGGGTGATATCTGGTAGCTCGTAGGCGTCACGACGGATCCGGTAGCCCTCGGTGGCATCGAAGGACGACACCTTCCCCGTCTCCAGCGGGATACCCAGGTCGCGCAGTTCGTTCTTATCCCGCTCGAACATCCGGCTGAAGGCTTCATCACTCGGCGAGTCCGAGTAACCCGCCACGGACGCACGGATTCGTTCGGCGGTGACATAGGTGCGTGTAGACAGCAGGCAGATCACCAGGTTCATCAACCGCTCGACTTTGGAGATCGCCACGGCGGAAAGCTTAGAGGACTATGGCGTGTTTCCTGCCAGCACTTTAGGGGGTGTTGCGAAAGTTTGTTCGAGCCGTTTCTGCCGAGATGACATCCATGAGGCCGATATCGACGAATTCCCCAGCCACAATGTCATCTCGGCGCGGGAGCCGGAACCAACAGCTCACATGCTGGCGATGAGGCGTTCCACCCGCTCGTCGACGGACCGGAACGGGTCCTTGCACAACACGGTGCGCTGAGCCTGATCGTTGAGCTTGAGGTGCACCCAATCGACCGTGAAATCGCGTCCGGCCTCCTGGGCCGCGGTGATGAAATCGCCGCGCAACTTCGCCCGGGTGGTCTGCGGCGGCTGGTCGACCGCGGCCTTGATCTCCTCGTCGGTGGTGACGCGGGCGGCCAAACCCTTGCGCTGCAGCAGGTCGAAGACGCCACGACCGCGTTTGATGTCGTGATAGGCCAGATCCAGCTGGGCGATCTTCGGGTCGGACAGCTCCATGTTGTAGCGGTCTTCGTAGCGCTGGAACAGCTTGCGTTTGATCACCCAGTCGATCTCGGTATCGATCTTCGAAAAGTCTTGACCCTCAACGGCATCCAACGTGCGGCCCCACAACTCGACAACCTGCTCGATCTGCGCATTGGGTTCGCGGGTGTTGAGGTGCTCGACGGCGCGGGCGTAGTACTCGCGTTGGATGTCCAGCGCGCTGGCCTGGCGTCCCCCGGCAAGCCGGACGGGGCGGCGTCCGGTGAGGTCATGGCTGACCTCACGGATCGCCCGGATCGGGTTGTCCAGCGAGAAGTCGCGGAAGGCCACTCCCGACTCGATCATCTCCAGCACCAGTGCCGCGGTGCCCACCTTGAGCATGGTGGTGGTCTCGGACATATTCGAGTCGCCGACGATGACGTGCAGGCGCCGGTACTTCTCGGCATCGGCATGCGGCTCATCGCGGGTATTGATGATGGGGCGGCTGCGGGTGGTGGCCGAGGACACGCCTTCCCAAATATGTTCGGCGCGTTGCGATAAGCAGAACGTCGCCGCCTTCGGGGTTTGCAGCACTTTGCCCGCGCCGCAGATCAGCTGGCGAGTGACCAGGAACGGCAGCAACACATCGGAGATTCGGGAGAACTCCCCTGCACGCACAATGAGGTAGTTCTCGTGGCAGCCGTACGAGTTGCCTGCCGAGTCGGTGTTGTTCTTGAACAGATAGATATCGCCGCCGATGCCCTCGTCGGTCAAGCGCTGTTCGGCGTCGATGAGCAAGTCTTCCAGGACACGTTCTCCGGCGCGGTCATGGGTGACCAGCTGCACCAGGCTGTCGCATTCGGCGGTGGCGTACTCAGGATGGCTGCCCACGTCGAGGTAGAGCCGGGCGCCGTTGCGCAGGAAGACGTTGGAACTGCGGCCCCAGGACACCACGCGGCGGAATAGATAGCGGGCGACCTCATCCGGGCTTAGGCGGCGATGACCGTGAAACGTGCAGGTGACGCCAAACTCCGTTTCGATACCCATGATCCGACGTTGCACATATCGAGCCTACTGGGTGACCTCGGCCACGGCAGGGAGGCTGGCCTTTCTCACGGGCTTCTGTCTGGGTATCTCAGCAGCATGACCGGCGATCCGATACGGTTCGGGGCGGGTTGGGCCCGGTTTCCGCACGCCGTATTGGCACACAACGACAGGTTTCGACGATGCATGTAGCGCTGTTCACCGATCTTCACCCCGAGAGCCTGGGCGGGGCACAGATCTCGGTGGCGCGGCAGCGTCACGGCCTGGAACGGCTCGGCCACAAGGTCACTGTGTTCACCGCCCCCTTGGCCCACACCGCCGACCCCGATCCGAACGTCGTCGAGGTCAAGCCTGTGCCGTTTGTCGCCGAGGCGATGCGCAAGTTGGGCAAGCATGACGACTTCACCTTCGTCTGGCCGGGTGCGGCGAACGCCGAACTCATCGATCGGGAGATTCGGGCCCGCCAGCCCATCGACATCATCCATAGCCAGGGCGATTTGGGTGTCTGCATCGCGGGTGTGGAGGCGGCCCACCGCCACGGCATCCCCGTCGTGCAGACCAAGCACACCCGGTACGACGTGTACTTCGAGAAGGCCAGCCCCAACCCGCTGCTATTGGCGTGGATCTTCAGCCAGATGCAGGAACGCCACCTACCCAAGGACTTCCACCTGACGACAGTTCAGGAGTCCGCGGCATCGCGGCGGGCGTGGCAGCTGATGATGGCTCAGGCGCAGGCGGTGGACCACGAGATCACCCCGACCACACATTTCGCTCAGGCCCTCACCGACCGGGGCCTGCGTCGGCCGATTTCGGTCGTATCGAACGGCGTCGACGACGAGCTCGTGGATATCGCGCGCGAAGCGGCGGATGACAAGCCGACCGATGATGAGCCGCTGCGGCTGATCTGGTGCGGTCGCCTGTCCCCGGAGAAGCGGGCGCTCGAAGCGGTGAAGGCGGCAACTCAGGTCAAGAACTGCATCATGGACATCTACGGTGACGGTCACCTGGAACACGCCATTAAGAAGTATGTCGATTCGCATGGAGCCTCCAACCGGATCCGGTTGCGTGGCCGGGTCAGCCAGGACAGCTGCCTGGCGGCGATGGGGGCCAGCAGCGCCCTGTTGTTCACCTCCTACGGTTTCGATACCCAGGGCCTGGTTCTGCTGGAGGCGATTTCGATGTCCACTCCGGTCATTTTCTGCGACGGGGTCCTGGGCGAATCGGTCCCGGAGGGCGGCGGCTTGGTGACGGAGAACGAGTCCGTCGAGGCGATCGCAGCGGCCATCCGGTCGCTGGCCGATGACCGCGCCAAGCTGCGCCAGATGACCGAGGTTGTCGCCGCGCACCAGGACGAGCCGCGGCAGTCGTTGCAGACCGAGAAGATCGTCGCGATCTATAACGATGTGCTGTCGAAGGCACGCGCCTGATCAGTTGAGGCGACCGCAGTGTGGATACGAGCGTAGCCACTGGAATGTGGTCCCCGAGCGCATAATCTGGTCTCGTGGACTTCACCGAATACTCCCAATACGACGCCACCGGCCTAGCGGAGCTGGTTGCCACCAAGCAGGTCACACCCGCCGAGCTGCTTACTGCCGCCCGCGCCCGTGCCGAAGCCGTCAACGGCAAGATCAACGCCATCGTGCGCGATATCCCGGAGGCAGACCAACAGGTCGCCGGTGACCTGAGCGGACCGTTCGCGGGGGTGCCCTTCCTCATCAAGGATCTCGGCCAGGACTACAAGGGGCACCCGACGGCGGGAGGCTGCCGGGCGTTGTCCACGATCCCCGTCGCGGAGAACTCCACCGTCGTGCAGCGCTGGCTCGATGCCGGCCTCGTCATCTTCGGCAAGACCAACACCCCCGAATTCGGCTCGAAGGGCATCACCGAGCCGGATCTGTTTGGGGCGAGCCGTAATCCGTGGGATCTCAACCGCACCCCGGGTGGCTCCTCGGGCGGTTCCGCCGCTGCGGTGGCAGCGGGAATCGTGCCGGTGGCGGGCGCCAGCGACGGCGGTGGGTCGATCCGCATCCCGGCGGGATGCTGCGGGCTGGTGGGCCTCAAGCCCGGCCGCGGTCTGGTGCCGATGGGTCCGATGGCCGGCGAGCCGATGCACGGTGCGGCCACCGCGGGGACGGTGTCGCGCACAGTTCGCGACACCGCCGCAATGCTCGACGTCATTGCGGGCCCAGAGCCCACCTCGCCGTATCTGCCTGCGGTACCAGAGGATTCGTACGCATCACAGGCCGGCCGGGACCCCGGCAAGCTGCGGATCGGCGTGCGGGTCCCTACTGTCATCACCCCAAACCCCGATCCGGCCGCGGTGGCCGCTGTCGAGAACGCCGTCCGCATCCTGACTCACCTGGGTCACGAGGTAGAAGAGGTCAGCGCTCCCTATGACGACGGACAGCTCGCACGCGATTTCCTGCTGACCTGGTTCGTGCATGCCGCGTACGAGGTGGACCTCACTAAGCAAATGACCGGTGCCGGTGACGAGGGATTCGAACGTGACACCCTGCTCATCGCGGCGCTCGGCCGCACCACCAGCGGACCCGATTACGTTGCGGCCGTGGAGCGCCGACACAACTATGTGCGAGAGCTGGCGACATTCTTCGGTGACTATGACCTGCTGCTGACGCCGACGCTGGCCAAGATCCCACCAAAGATCGGCGAATTCGATCTCCCGGCACCGCTCGCGGCGGTTTCCGATGTGCTGCTACGCACCAAGACCGCTCGCTTGCTCAAGTACGCCAACATCGTCGACAGCATGATCAACGACAATCTCGGGTGGGTTCCGTACACCCAGTTGGCGAATCTGACTGGGCGCCCGGCAATCTCGTTGCCGCTCTATCAGACTCCGCAGGGGCTGCCGCTCGGCGTGCAGTTCGTCGCATCCCTCGGTGGCGAATCACAGCTCATACGGTTGGCCGCTCAGCTCGAAGCCACCGAACCGTGGGTGAACCGGCGCCCCGCGCTGTAGGGCGGTAATGTGGACACCGGGCGTGCAGGAACGCCCGGTGTCCGCCCGAAGAGGCTCAGCCTCCCTGTCTGTGCCACTGGAAGGTTCATCGACCTCTTCTCGGCCTGGTCTCGCGGACATCGGGCTTACGAGAGGAGGCCGTCATGGCCAGCACCCTTCCCACCAATCCGTCACTCGATCGGCTTCGTGATGATGCGCGCAGACTTCAGCGCGCGGTCCGAGCCGCGGACCCCGAGGCGATCGGCACGGTGCGTCAGTACCATCCACGCCCCGATATCGCATTGGCAGGTGAGCAATTCGCGTTACATGATGCCCAGTTGACGGTCGCGCGCCGATACGGGTTCACCGGCTGGGCCACGCTCGTGCACTATCTGGAGCTCGCGGCCGCACTCAGCACCGATCCGAGCGCGGTGAACGAAGCCGCTCTCGATTCCGCCGACCGGTTCTGTGCCCTCACCTCACTGCGGTATGACGAGAACGATGCGCCGCCGCGCTGGCAGGCGGCAGCAGATCTTCTCGCCGCAGATCCTGCTCTGGTGAACCGGCATGTGTGGGCCGCCGCGGCTGCCGCCGATCCGGCCGCGCTCACCCGACATCTGGCTGCGAGACCGACGTTGGCGACAACCAGCGGTGGTCCGTACCAATGGCTTCCGCTGATCTACCTGTGCTATGGCCGTGCACCCCTGCGGCGCACCGCGCAGGAGGTGCTGTCTGCTGCGCACCTTCTTCTCGATGCCGGCGCCGACCCGAACTCGGGATACCTGTGGCGCGGATTGTCCACCCCATTCACCGCGTTGACCGGAGTGTTCGGTGAGGGAGAGCAGGGCCCGGGGCGCCAGCCCCGCCATCCCTTCGCCGATCAGCTGGCCACCCTGCTGCTGGAGCGGGGTGCGCATCCAGTGGATCAGCAGACCCTCTACAACAGGATGTTCCGTCCCGACGATGCGCATCTGGAGCTGTTGTTCGCCCACGGGTTGGCCGATACCGACGCGAGCCCGTGGGAGCGCCGTCTAGGCGAGGCCATGGAGACCCGCGACCAGATGTGGCGACGGCAGGTCGACTGGGCGGCCGAGCACGGGTTCGCAGACCGGCTGGAGTTGCTTGCTCGGCACGGAATTGACACCACGGGAGCCACTCTCGTGGCGTCCTCCTTCCCCACCGATGTCAATGCCCGCGACGAAGAGGGTGCGACACCGCTGCATCAGGCGGCCTGGGCCGGTGATCTCGCGCTGATTCGCAGGCTCCTGGAAGTGGGGGCCGACCGCTCAATCACCGATACCCGATTCGGATCGACACCACGGGAATGGGCCGAGCACGCCTACCAGAACGAGGCCGCGGAGCTCTTGCGGGAGTATCGGGAAACAACCTAAGCCGCTGCGGACTTCACAGCCTTGCCCACCTCGGTGCGCAGTTCCGCGTACTCGGGCGAGCGGCGCAGGTCGTCGGGGTCGATACCGGTTCGGGGCAGCTCCACCGGAATATCCAGTGCCACTTGGCCGGGACGGCGGGTCAGCACCACGATGCGCGATCCGAGGAAGGCGGCCTCGTCGGCGCTGTGCGTGACGAATACCGTGGTGCGGCCCGACTCGGCACTCACCTGGCGGACGTCCTCTTGGAGGCGTTCCCGGGTGAGTGCGTCGAGCGCCGCGAATGGCTCGTCGAGCAGAAACAGCGGGGTCTCCGCCGCGAGGGCGCGGGCAATGGCCACTCGTTGCTGCTGGCCGCCACTGATCTCCCAAATGCGTCGGCCCGCAGTGCCTTCCAGCCCGACTCGGGTCAGCAGCTGGTCACGGCGTTGCGCCCACCGCTCGCGGGGCACCTTCGCGTACTTCAGGGCGAGCTCGATGTTTCCTCCGACGGTGCGCCAGGGAAACAGGCGTGGCTGCTGGAACACCACTCCCGAGGTGATGCCCGGTGTGGGCGCGCCGCCGGCCACCTGCACGGCGCCTTCACTCGGCGACTCGAATCCGGCAAGCAGCCGCAGCAGGGTGCTCTTGCCGCAGCCCGACGCCCCCACCAACACCAGGAATGTCCCCGGATCGACGGTCAGGTCGACCGGGCCCAGCGCCGTCGTCCTGGCTGCGCCGCTGCCGTAGCGGTGGGTAACGCCGCTGATCCGTATCGATCCGGTGTTCCGTTCCTCGACAGCGGTTTCCACATCATCGACTAATGACACCGGGTAGGCCCTTCGTGTAGATGGCGTTCTCGAACGTCGTCAGCGGCGCTGCCGCGGGGATCTGTTTCTGGTCGGCCAGGAACCGCGAGGCGCTCTCTAAGTCTACGGCGATGTGTCCCGGCTTTCCTTCCCCACCAATCCATTTCGGTGAGGCGATCTCTTCCGGAGTGAGGTAGATCCCCTGCTTGAGCTGTCCGGCCACCTCCTGTGGGGTGAGCCCGTTCCCGGCTGCGATCGCCTTGGCTGCCGTACTGGGATCGTCGCGGATGAGTCTCAGTGCCCGCGCCTGCTGCTGGCGCCACACGTCGACAACCTCGGGATGTGCGTCGGCGAAGGCGTTGGATACCGCGGCGAGGTCGAGGGTGGGCCTACCTCCCACGACCAGCTGTCGGCTGGTGATCAGATCTCTGCCGTTTTTGCGCACCTGGTCAACCGTGGGCAGCCAGGTGTAGACGGCGTCGACGTCACCACGGTCGAAGGCGGCCAGCGCGGCCTGCGGCTGCAGGTCCACCAGCTGAACATCCTTCGCCGACAATCCGTTCTGTGCCAACGCGGCCAGCAGACTGTAATGCGCGGTGGAGGCGAACGGGGTACCGATGCGCTTGCCCTTGAGGCCGGCGATCGTCGTGACACCGCTGCGATTACTCGCCACCAGCGCCTCGTTGTCTCCGGCCACATCGAGGATGAAGGCCACCCGGTAGGGGATGTTCAACGGGGCCGACAACCCCCGCGCGAAGGGACTCGAACCCAACGCTCCGAAGTCCAGTTCTCGGGCGATGAATGCCGTGTTGATATCGGCGCCGGAGTCGAAACGTGTCCACTTGATGTTGTATTCGGGCAATGCCGTTTCCAGCCAACGGTTTTGCTTGACCACAAGGTCACCGCTGGGGAAGTTCTGGTAACCGATCCGGATCGTCGGCTTGCCGTCCTGCAGGCCCGAGTGGTCGATGGCGCACCCCGATAGGGCCCCGATCGTGACCATCAGCGCCGCCGCGATTCGGCCCAGTCTCATATCTTGCCTCTCCACGGCACCGCACGGTGCTCGACCGCGCGCAGGATCGCGTCGATGACCAAGCCCGAGATCCCGATCGAGAAGATTCCGACAAGCACCACCGGGGTGTTGTTGTAGTTACTGGCGTCCTTCACGAGGCCGCCGATACCGGGTATGCCGTTGAAGAGCTCAGCGGCCACCACCGACGAGTACGCCATGCCGACCGCGAGGCGCACGCCGGTGAAGGTTTCGGGCAGCGCCGAGGGGACGACGACGTCACGGACCACCTGCCAGCGGGTGGCGCCCAGCGCGCGGGCGGCCTCCACCAGGCCCACCGGGGCGGCGACCACGGCGGCCGTGGTGGCGACGGCAGCGGGCGGCAGTGCTGCCAGTGCCAGCAGGGTGATCTTGGGGGCCTCGTCGATACCGAGCCAGATGACCAACAGGAAGAAGTACGCCAGCGGCGGCAGTGTGCGCAGGAAGGTCAGCCAGGGTTCGAGCACACTGCGCACCCAGCCGATCGACCCCATGACCAGACCCAGCAGTACACCACCGGTGACACCGATGACGACGCCGAAAAACAAGCGGCGCAACGTCATATACAGGTGCTCCCACAACAGGTAGCCGCCGTAGCCGCGCACGTTGTCGTGGGTGGTGGACACCTCGATGAACGCGTTCCAGATGCTGCTCGGATACGGCACAAAGGTCTGATTCCAGATGCCGCTTACCGCCGCCAGCTGCCAAAGGCCGAAGAAGACGATCACCGACAGCAGCGGCAGGGCGGCATTGGTCAACCGGCGGCGCCATTGTGACGGACGCGCAACATCTTCCGCCGTTTCAGCGGAAGACTCATCGGGAACGACGTCGACGAAAACAGACACTATGCAAACGGCTTTCTGTGGCTAGGCGCGACGGGACGGCGTCAGGCGACAGCAGCAATCAGCGGACAGTGTCGAAGGCACCCGATATTGGTACCGGCGCAAACCCAAGCCCTCAAGGGTCCGGCTCAGCACGAACGAAACCCATGTCGCGGAGGTGGCCCCTCATCAAGGCGCGCCTGCCCGGCATCTACGAACACTGCTGACCGGTCTACCTCCAATTAGCATTACCGGCCGGGTAAACCGGGTACACTGCATCGCGAATGTGTTCTGCATTCGCGAAAGTAAACGAAAGAAGTACAAGAAATATGACTCAAGGAACCGTGAAATGGTTCAACGGGGAAAAGGGCTTCGGCTTCATCTCTCCCGATGACGGCAGTGCGGACGTCTTCGTCCACTACTCCGAGATCCAGGGCGGTGGTTTTCGCTCGCTAGAGGAGAACCAGCGGGTTCAGTTCGAGGTAGGACAGGGCGCCAAGGGCCCCCAGGCCACCGGAGTGACCGCGGTCTGATCTTTACGCGATCCATGGGTCGGCAAGAGACTATCTTTTGCCGGCCCATGGATCGTTAGGGTCGGCAAGTCAAGCCGAAAGGCCACCTGGCCGACACCCAACAACCATGCCGACGAGCTCGTCGTCGGAGCGCTTTAAGGCCCCCGCCCTCGATGCGGTGCGTTGCCTGCTGCTGCTGGCGAATCGATCACCTGCATGCACCGCAAGCGGTTATCACGCCATATATCAATCGTTTTCGCGGTTTCTGCGCGATTGTCCCGTCACGCACAACACCTTCTTCGTCGACGTTAGTTCCCTGGTGCGCCTGGACCGGTTTTGCCGTACTGCCGCCCGTCGGCCATCCCTTATAGGTTGCGACCAACCGGTAACCGAACACGAGGGGGATCTGGATCATGAGCCAACGACTCAGCGGGGCCAGGGCGGATCAGGCTCGCGAGGTGATAGCGGCGCTGGCCGGTCCCGGTGCGATGCTGCGAGAAGATCAAGAAACCGCGGTGGCAGCGCTATTGGAGCCCGCAGCTCGGGTGCTGGTGGTCCAAGCCACAGGATGGGGCAAATCCGCGGTGTATTGGGTCGCGACAGCGATCCGACGCGCCGAGGGCTCCGGACCGGCACTGATCGTCTCGCCGCTGTTGTCTCTGATGCGCGATCAGGTCGCCGCCGCCGCTCGGGCAGGGCTGCGAGCCGCAACTCTCAACTCGTCCAATTTCGACGACTGGAGTGCGATCGAAGCGCAGATCGTGGCTGGCGACATCGACGTGCTGCTGGTGTCACCGGAACGGCTGGCTAACCCGTCGTTTGGCCGGAGGGTGCTTTCGGCACTCGAAGGCTCCATGGGACTGCTCGTCATCGACGAGGCGCATGCGGTGTCGGACTGGGGACACGATTTTCGTCCCGACTACCGCCGGGTGTCCGACGTGCTCACCCGGATGAACCCGCAGACGCCGGTACTCGCCACCACTGCCACCGCGAACGCGCGGGTCACCGATGACGTGGCCACCCAGCTTGGGGACGCCACCCTTGTCCTCCGCGGACCGCTAGCCCGCCGGTCATTGCAGCTCAACGTGTTGCCACCGATGTCGCCGCTGGCACGTTATGCCTGGGTCGCTCAGCACCTGGATGAGTTACCAGGGTCGGGCATCGTCTACGTACTCACTGTGGCCGATGCGCAACGTCTAGTGGACGGCATCCACGCAGTACACCCACAGGCGAAAGTCGCTGCGTACACCGGTCAGCTCGATGCGGACACTCGAGCTCGGCTAGAGGACGCGTTACGTGACAACCGGATCAAGGCGCTGATCGCCACTTCTGCCCTGGGGATGGGCTTCGACAAGCCCGACCTCGGGTTCGTAGTCCACATCGGCTCGCCGCCGTCACCAGTCGGCTACTACCAGCAGGTGGGGCGCGCCGGCCGTGCCATCGACCACGCGGCGGTCGTACTGCTCCCATCGGAGTCCGATGCCGGTATATGGGACTACTTCACCACCGCTTCGATTCCAGATCCCCAACAGATGGGCACAGTTCTCACTGCTCTCGCCGCTGAGACGCGCGACGGTGCGGAATCGGTATCGGTAAACGCACTCGAGGCCAAGACCGGTATTCGGCGCACACGAATCGAGCTCATGGTCAAACAGCTCGCCGTCGACGGCGCAGTGGAACGGGTCGACGGTGGTTGGCAATCCACCAGTAGCCCTTGGCGTTTCGACGCTGAGCACTATGACGGCATCATCGCCACTCGCCGCCGCGAGGCTGACATCATGAAGGCCTACACGCGAGGCGAACGCTGCCTCATGCAGCTGCTCACAGAATCACTCGACGATCCGCAGGCCGCATCTTGTGGACGCTGCTCGGTGTGCCTCGGGCGGACACCCGATGGGCTTGGACTGCCGGTGCCCGCTGAGCTGATGCAGAGTGTCGCCGCCACCCTGCGCACCAACTCCACAGTGCTTGAACCCCGAAAGATGTGGCCTGGCGGAGAGTTCGGTACCCGCGGCAAGATTCCAGTGGACCTGCTCGCCAAGCCTGGCCGCGTGCTGGTCCACGCCGACGCTGCGGAATGGAGCGGGGTGATCACCGCTGCAGTTGCAGACGAGCCAGAGGCGATCGAGGCTCTGGCCCAGGCCGCGGTCTCCACTCTCGCTCGATGGCGCGACGAATGGGTCGCCCGCCCCGAGATCGCGGTGTCGCTGCAGCTGACCGGGGCGTCTAATCCGGTGCAGCCGGTAACCGACCGAATTGCCACGGTCGGTCGTCTGCGACAAGCGGTGATGCCAGTGGCTGCGGGCAAGGCTCCTAACCGAGATTCATCAGGCGGGGAGGAGGCCGCCTACTGGCGTGATGCGATCGGCGTGGACGACTCACTGCGGGACGCGATCAGGGGCCGATGTGTGCTGCTCGTCGCAGACTCGACGTCTACCCGGTGGCCCGTCACCGTGGCCGCCGCTCATCTGCGGCAGGCCGGAGCGCAAGCGGTGCTGCCACTGCTCATTCATCACCCAGCCTGACTGAAACCGCTGGAATCGCAAATAACCAAGCCCTCAGGGGGCCGACTCAGCGCGAACGAAACCCACGTCGCGGAGGTGGCCCGATATCGTCGTCATCGTCATCTAAGCTGCCCTGCCACAGCCCGATGACCGGGGCCGACCCCTTGGGCAGCTCCCCGAGCAGCTCGCGGGTGTTATCGCGATTGACCAGGTATGGCGAGCTGTAATGCTCGTTTTCATCGCCGCGCCGCTGTCCTGCGGGTGGCGGATACATACCCATCATCGGCATCATTGCGCCCTGCGACCGCGTGGTAGCTCCCGCTCCGACCCCGCCCGCAGTCGCCACCGTGGGTCCCGCACCGACTGAGGGCATCCGGTCAGCAGAAAGCGGCTGTCGACTGGTGGGTGTCTCGGATTCGAACCCGGCACTGCGGGTTGGGTTCTCGTGCCAGAGCGGATCACGCATCCAGTTTTGGCCCGCGTAAACGTCGTCTTCGCCGAGCTCGTCGACCCCCAGTCCTGATTCAAAACCCTTCTCCCGGAATGGACTACCCGGTAGACCCGCCATCGTGAGCGGTATCGGCAGAGGTATGCCGATATTGCCTTGGGGCGCCGGCTGCTGCGAATTCGGCTCCGGCTGTCCCAGCCCCCACCGCGACAGGAAATCCTCAGCCCGCCCGGCCTGCTCGCCGTGCTCGTTCTCGGGCCGGTCGACAACGGTCGACCGCTCCGCATCCGCACCGGAATCGAACAGCAGTCGGTCCCGTGGGCCGGTCAGCTTGGCGACCGCGTTACCGGCCTGCACCGCCGGGCCGCTGTACATGGTGCGCACATGATTCAATGCCTCTTCCCAGAGGCCGAATTCTTGCGCGAATGAACTTCCCGACCTATACACCTCCCCAAGCTTGCCCACCGGCGTGCGGGCGGACGGGGACGCGATCTTCTGCTGCAATTCGCGCGTCGCCATTGCCAGCACGTCCAGGCCTGCCGACAAGGTATATGCCTGCCTGAGCGCGACACGCGAATTTCCCACATAGGAACGCATGGTGCTCAGCGCTGCCTGTGCGCCCGGGCCGCTCCACCCCTCGCCGATGGTGGCGGTCACATCGTCCAGAAAGCTCGAGAACAGCGAATCGATCTCGCCCAGAATGTCTTTCCACTCACCGGCGATGCGCATGATGTCCTCAGGCGCCATCCGTGCCTGCATGTCCATGATGGCGTCATGGCTCCACTTGTCGCCGAGCCATTCATCGGGCCGTACGGTGCCTGCCATTTCATCGCCCCGCTTTCCGGGAGCGGTCGGCGGAGGTTCTGTCGATATCCAGGTAGGCGTCTTCGATGCGCCGGAACGTCTCGGCGAACTCGGTAAGCAAGGACCGATGTTGTTCGAGTGTGGCGGCCAGCGATCCCGTCGGCGCCGAGACGGTGTCACGCACCACCCGGCCCCACCCCCGGCCCTCCTCGCAATCGCCGAAGATAGCGTGGTTCACGGGCACGAATGCGTCCAGTCGCGCGATGGCGCCCGCAAATGTGCACCGTAGGAGCTCGCAGCGAGTGGCGAGCTCCTCACAGGCGCCATCTGCAAGCCGCAGCGTCGCGACGTCGATGGATGCGGACGACAAGGTTTCCCGGTCGTTGACGGACATGGCAGCTCCTACCTGGCGGAAGCGGGTTCGATATCAGGTAGGACCGCCGATACAGGTGCGCGGTTCCATCAATTTCAGGCTGTGGATAAGTATGGGGCCGCGTATCGCCCGTACACCCATCCCGCCACGATCACGATCACACCGCCCAGCAGCACACCCCCGGTGACATCGGTCAGCCAGTGCACGCCCAGATACAGCCGCGTCAGGGCGACGGCTCCCGTGCCGACGACCGCCGCCACCCACAGCCAGATTCGCGTGGTGCGGCCGCGCCCGTACCCATGGATTACCGCGAGCACCCCCAACACCGAAAGCGTCGTCAACGAATGTCCCGACGGATATGACGGGGATTCCTCCACCACGAGCCGTACGGCGTGTGGTGGACGTTCGGTGCCCACGAGGTGTTTGGTCAGCGGGATCGCGATCCTGGTAGCGATCAAGGTCCCGAAGATCACCAAAGCGGGCAACGGTTTACGCCAGCGCCACCAAAGCACCGCGCCGATGCTGATCCCGAGCGGCCACATGCCGTTGGGGCCCACCACATCGGTGATGAACACCGCGATGGGAGTCAGCCAGTCTCGGCGCCGGCCCAGCATGAACTCCAGCACCGAATGGTCGACGACAGTACCGGCGTGAGCGACGAAGCCCAGCACCACGAAGAGCGCAGCAAGAACCGCACCGGCGATTGCCGGCCGTTGTCGCTCCGAAAGCACTGGAGCTAGCTGTCCTTCGTGTCCTTGGAATCCTTCGAGTCCTTGGTGTCCTTGGAATCACCTGACTCCGGTGCGGGATCGCCGCCGCCCTCTGGCTGCCCCGGCGAGAAATCTTCGGGCAGAAGTGCTTCCAGCGCGACACCCTTGATCCGCCGGAACGCCCGGCGGGGACGGCTCTGTTCGAGAACCGCCACCTCGAGTCCGCCCAATACCCGGCCCTCGGCGGAGCCATTGGCCGAACTTGCCCCGGCCTGCAGTGCCTTCACCGCGAAACCCACCGCATCTTTGAGAGCGGCGCCCTCGGCGTAGCTCTCCTTGAGCGAATTGATCACCGGTTCGGTGATACCGCCCATGACCACCCAATGCGGCTCATCGGCAATCGACCCGTCGTAGGTGATCCGGTACAGCACCGGCGCAGTGTCCTGGTTCTGGTGAGCGACCTCGCCCACACACAGCTCCACCTCGTACGGTTTGGCCTGCTCGTTGAAGATGGTGCCGAGCGCCTCCGCATAGATGTTGGCCAGCTGTCGTCCGCTCACATCGCGACGGTCGTAGGCGTAGCCACGCATATCGGCCCACTGAATGCCTCCACGGCGCAGCCGGTCGAACTCGTTGAACTTTCCGACGGCCGCGAAACCCACACGGTCGTAGACCTCACTGACCTTCTGCAGCGAGTTCGACGGGTTCTCGGCGACAAACAACACTCCGTCGGCGTACGTGAGCGCCACTACCGAACGGCCACGGCCGATTCCCTTGCGTGCGAGCTCCGAACGGTCGCGCATGAGCTGCTCGACCGATGCGTAATACGGAAAGGTCATGCGTCAGCTCCCGAGCCTGATTCACCACGTGCCGCTTCGGTCCGCTTCTCGATGACCTCGCGCGCGATGCGTTCGATATCGGCCTCGGGGACTCGGACCGCTCCCCCGGAATCGATCCGAACGGCCGTCGGAAACACCCGGCGTACCAGATCCGGACCGCCCGTTGCCGAGTCGTCCTCGGCGGCGTCGTACAGCGCCTCCACGGCCACCGCTAGCGCGCCCCACGCGTCGCCGCCAGGCTTGTACAGCTTCTTGATAGATGACTTGGCGAACATCGAGCCCGAGCCCACGGCCTGGTAGCCGTCGCTCTCCACGTGCCAGCCACCCGCGACGTCGAAAGACACGATGCGCCCGGCGGTTTCACTGTTCGAGTCGTCGATGTCGTAACCCACCAACAGGGGCACCGCCACCAGACCCTGCATGGCCGCGGCGAGATTGCCACGCACCAGGGCCGACAGTCGGTTGGCCTTACCGTTGAAGGACAGCTGCACACCTTCGAGCTTCTCGTAGTGCTCCAGCTCGACGGCGTACAACCGCGCGAACTCGACGGCAATGGCAGCGGTTCCCGCGATACCGGTCGCCGAATGGTTGTCGGTGATCTGCACCTTGTCGATATCGCGGTTCGCGATGTAATTGCCCTGGGTCGCGCGTCGGTCACCCGCGATCAGCACCCCACCGCTATACGTCAGCGCCACGATGGTGGTGCCGTGCGGCAGGCCCGAGATCACGTCCCTGTGTTCGATCGCTCCGTGTGCCTTCCCGAGCACCGGAAGTAGCTCCGGGGCCTGGACCCTCAGGTACTCGGAAAACGAGGAAAGGTTCGAGTTACGGAAATGCTGCCCGGCAGATTGGCTGGCGATCGAGTCATCGCGCCAGATCACTGGCCACCCTTTTGGACATATGCCCGCACGAAGTCCTCGGCGTTCTCTTCCAGCACGTCATCGATCTCGTCGAGCAGATCGTCGGTGTCCTCCGCCAGCTTTTCGCGGCGCTCCTGCCCGGCCGGTCCCCCTAGGTCGGTGACATCGTCCTCGTCACCGCCACCACCGCGCTTGGTCTGCTCCTGCGCCATCGCTGCCTCCTGACTCTCACGTCGGTTCTATTTAGCCTACCGGGCAGCTCCGTCACAGCGGCGGCAACGCACCCTGCCGAGACTGGCCAAGACTCGGCGTTCTCCAGAACCTGCTAGGTGGTGAGCTGGTCGACCAGTTCAGCCGCGGAATCCACCGAGTCCAGCAGCGCGCCCACATGGCTCTTGCTGCCGCGCAGCGGCTCCAGGGTTGGAATCCTGACAAGCGAATCCCCGCCCAGGTCGAAGATCACCGAGTCCCAGCTCGCGGCGGCGATATCGGCACCGAATCGGCGCAGGCACTCGCCCCGGAAGTAGGCCCGGGTGTCTACCGGGGGCCGGGTCACCGCATCCAAGACCTGCTGTTCGGTGACCATCCGCTGCATGGACCCGCGGGCAACCAGCCGGTTGTAGAGCCCCTTGTCGAGGCGCACATCGGAGTACTGCAGGTCCACCAGATGCAGGCGCGGCGCGGACCAGCTCAGGTTCTCGCGCTGCCGGAAGCCCTCGAACAGCCGCAGCTTGGCCGGCCAGTCCAGCAGATCGGCGCATTCCATCGGGTCGCGCTCCAGCAGGTCGAGGACCTTGGCCCACACCTCCAGCACATGGGTCGCCTGCGGATCCGGGTCACGCGAGGCCACGAGCTCGGCGACGCGCTCCAGGTAAATGCGTTGTAGCGCAAGCCCTGTCAGCTCGCGGCCATCCGCGAGTGCCACGGTGGCGCGCAACGACGGATCGCGACTGATCACATGCACCGCGTGCACTGGACGCGCCAGCGTGAGATCGGAGAGGTCCGCGCCGGACTCGATGAGGTCGAGCACCAGCGAGGTGGTGCCGACCTTCAGAAATGTCGAGGTTTCGGCCAGGTTGGCGTCCCCGATGATCACGTGCAGGCGGCGGTACTTGTCGGCGTCGGCATGCGGCTCGTCGCGGGTGTTGATGATGCCCCGCTTGAGGGTGGTTTCCAGGCCGACCTCGACCTCGATGTAGTCGGCGCGCTGCGACAGCTGGAAGCCCGCATCGTCACCCGAGGGCCCGATGCCCACGCGACCCGAACCGGTGATGACCTGGCGCGATACGAAGAACGGGGTGAGGCCGGTGATGATCGAGGAGAACGGCGTCTGCCGACTCATCAGGTAGTTCTCGTGCGTGCCGTAGGAGGCACCCTTGCCGTCGATGTTGTTCTTGTACAGCTGCAGCCTGGCGGCACCGGGCACGCTGGCGACGTGGCGGGCGGCGGCCTCCATGACGCGTTCACCGGCCTTATCCCAGATGACGGCGTCCAGCGGGTTGGTGCACTCCGGCGCCGAATACTCGGGATGGGCGTGATCGACATACAGGCGGGCGCCGTTGGTGAGGATCATGTTGGCCGCGCCAACCTCATCGGCGTCCACGATCGGGGCCGGTCCGCTCACCCGGCCCAGGTCGAAACCGCGGGCATCGCGCAGCGGCGACTCCACCTCGTAGTCCCACCGGGTGCGCTTGGCCCGCTGGATCCCGGAGGCCGCGGCGTACGCCAGCACCGCCTGCGTGGAGGTGAGGATCGGGTTGGCGGCGGGGTCCGTGGGCGACGAAATGCCGTACTCAACCTCGGTACCGATGATCCGTTGCATGACGTTCAGCCTAGAGAGGCGAGGCTGAACACCACGCCGGGGACTGTTCAGGCTTCCCGTTTGCGCATCTCACCCGCATTAGCGTCGGGCTCATGAGCCATCCCGAGAAGATTCACGTCGACCTCAGCGGAGCGCCCCAGACGATGCTGGCGACGTTCTACGCCAAGGCGCTCGACGCCGACCTGCACCAACCGATCCTCAACGACGTGTACGCGCGCGACATCGTGGACCGAATCGACTACGACTGGTCTAGGACCACGATCACCGCCGCGCGGTCCCAGCCGTCACGACCAGGTCTGCGCATTTCGACACCTGGGCACGCGCGTTCCTCTCTGCGCACCCCGAAGCCGTTGTGCTACATCTGGGCTGCGGCCTCGATAGCCGATTCTTCCGGCTGCAGCCCGGCCCGGGGGTCGAGTGGTACGACGTCGATTACCCGGACGTGGCGGCACTGCGCAACCAGCTTTACCCCACCTATGAGCACTACCACGTGGTTTCGGCATCGGTCACCGACCCGGGGTGGCTCAACGACATTCCGGGTGACCGCCCGGTGCTGACAATCGGCGAGGGACTCACGATGTATCTCAAAGAGGAGGACGGCGTGGCCCTGTTCCGCCGGATCGTCGATCGTTTTCCCTCCGGGGAACTGCAATTCGACGCGTTCAACTCCCTCGGTATCAAGACGCAATGGTCCAACGCGGTGGTACGCCGCTCGGGCGCCACGCTGCACTGGGGCATCGACGGACCCGACGACATCATCCAGGCCGTACCGCAGCTGCGGCTACTGGAATGGGAGTCGCCCTTCGACTCGTTCAGCTTTCAACGCGTTCCGAAGGCGTATCGCCTTCTCGCCAAGGTGATGTCGCTGTCGAACAAGCTGCGCTATATGGCCCAGTACCACCGCTACTCGTTCTGAGAAGTTGGGGTTAGCCGCGGCAGTCCTTGCCGTTTCGGGGCCGGCAATCGGGGGGACGGATCGCCGCGGCCAACCGGTCTATGACGCCGGTCTGCGCACCTCGGCCGGTGCTGGTCCTCCTTCGCGCAGACGCCGGGCGACAATCGCCATCTCGCGCGGATCGCCGATGGTGAGCCGTACACCCCCATCGGGATAGACCTTCGCGACGACATCGCTGGTCCCCAAAATCGACATCCAATGCTCGCCGTCGTCACGGGCCGGCAGATAGACGAAGTTGGCGTAGCTCTCCGGGGTCTGCGCCCCCACCTCAGCGAGGCGTTTACGGAGCAAATCACGTTCGCGGACAATGGAATCCACGCGGATATTCAGCTCATCCTCGGCCGCGTACGAGGCTGCCACCGCCACCGCCGCCGCCCGGTTCATCCCGAACGGCAACTGGTAGCGCCGGATAACCCCGCACACCGCGGGCGCGGCCAGCCCATAGCCGATCCGCAGGCCCGCCAGCCCGTAGGCCTTCGAGAATGTCCGCAACACAACCAGATTCGGATGCATGGAGATAAGGCGCCGGATATCGAGGTGAGCCTCTTGGTCCACGAACTCGATGTATGCCTCATCGACGATGACGACGGCGGTCCGAGGCGCCTTGTGCACGAATTCGTAGACCTGATCCGCGGGTATCAGCGTTCCGGTCGGATTGTGCGGTCGGCAGAGCACAACGGCGGCGGCATCGGCGTCATATGCCGCCCCCAGCAGCTCGTCGAGATCGGTCATGCCGTTGTCCGCCAGCGGAATCGGCACCTGGATGAGCCCGGCGATATCGGCCAGTATCGGATAGCCATCGAATGTCGGGTGCGCGAACACCAGCGAATCGCCGGGCTGGCACAACGCCTGCAGCACCTGCAGTGCGACGCCGGTGGCGCCGACACCGACCACCACTTCCTCAGGTGTCATACCCACGCGCTCTGCGATCAGATTCGGGAGCACGACGGGCAGAAACTCGGGATACCGGTTCACCTCGGCGATGTCATGCCTGAGCGCATCACGCACCGATGGCAGTGGACGATATGGGTTTTCGTTCAGCGCCAACCGGAGCGGACTCACCGTCACAGGCCCCTCCCGCCCCATCGAATGGCCGCGGCGGCCGCGTAATCGCCGGCATGCGCGAAACCTGCCAGCATCACGGTGTCCCCGGCCTTGATCTGCCCATCGGTGATCGCCTGATCGAACGTGTGCGGAATACCCGCCCCGAAGAGGTTGCCGCACTCGTCAAAGGTGTCGGGGTGCTTCTCCTGAGGCAGTTGCAGGGCATCGCGCCAATTCCGCAGGAAGATCCGGTTCGGCTGATTGGTGACCAGAGCATCCAGATCCGTTGACGGAATGCCGATTCGGTCACAAACGGCCAGCGCAACCTCGGGCACCATCCGGTTACCGCGCGCCAACACCTTGCTGATCTTGTGCTCGGTGAATGCCACCCGCCCTTGTCCCGCTCCGGCCTCCCAGTACTTGCGATGGGGTGTCACCGCGTAGGTCATGTCTCCGGCGTACTCGCCGAAATTCCGGGTTTCGATGCCCAACACCGGGGAATCCCCCTCGCGGGTGATGAGGGCTGCGGTGGCGCCGTCGCCCGGTATCGAGGCCTGCGCGGTGGATCGCACCTGGTCTTGCACGAAGATCTGACCCGCCGCATTCTGCATGTTGACCAGGAGGGCCGACCGAGCGCCGGATGTCGCCATGAGCTGTTGCGCAAGCTTGAGCATCAGGACGAACGACACGCAACCGCCGTTGTGCACGTCCAGAATCCACTCTGGGCGGATCTGTAGCCGGTTCGCCACCTCCCCACCGCAGCCCACGAACGGCAGATCGGGCAACTGGGTGTGGGTCAGGAGAATGTCTACTTCGTCCAGCACACCGTCGCCGTGCCGGTCCTTGAGTCCGGCGACCGCACGCTCGGCCATATCGACTGCCGACTCGTCGGCGGCCACGTGGTGTCGGTAGGCCGGGCTGCGGAACATGACGTTCTCGGCCAGGTCATCGTCCTTGGCATACTGCGCGAAATAGTCTGCGCTGACCCGGTTCTCAGGTAGGTAACTGGCGATATCAAAAATACTGACGGTCATTTCATCCACTCCGGAACGATCGGAAGCCCATGGCTGTGGCGGTATTCGGCGATGGCCTTGAGGTTCAACAGCTCCAGCAGATGACCGGCACCGAACATGTCCCAGAAGTCCCCCACCCACGGCTTACGTTCCGGCGGCGCAGTTTCCGGATAGGGATTCTCGTCGTAGAACGGGTGGTGGCAGTTGGTCCACAACACGACGGAACCCGGCTTGTTGAGTACGACCTGTGCGTCGACCACCCGCATGAGGTAGACCATCCACAGATGATCGCCCTGATCCCAAGCGCAGTGATAATCGACGGTTCCCGATTCGGCGTTCGATTCGGTGCGGGTGTAGATGAGTGTGTCCGAACCCAATCGGTCGTGTGCAACCCACAGCCCGGGTTCATCGGTCTGCTCGAAGCCGCGCAGGCTGTAGGTCCACTCCTCCAAGGAACGGGTGTCGGAGAGGTAGCGGTGCAATTCGTCGGGTGGACAGTCCACATACTCCTGCACGGTGCAGAACGGGCCGAACACCTGGTCGTGCGGATACACCGACCGCATCATGTCCATGATGATCGGTGTCGCCTTCGCACGTGGCGAGGTCTCGATCCGGTGCACTCCGGGCAGGGCGTCCTCGGTGCCGGCATCGGCGACGATATCGCTAAGCGCGGGCAAGGCTTTCGTGGCTTCGGTAATCGTTTCGGTCATGCGTTTTCTCCTTAGCGATTGCGGATGACAAGAAGGGCGCGAACGGGGGTATTTCGTCGGTCGAGCAGACGACCTCGACCACGGAAGGGCCGTTGTGAGCCATCGCCGCACACATGGCAGCCTCGAAATCGGCCACCGTTTCGGCCGAACGGCACACCAGGCCGGGGAACATCGCGGCCAGCCCGGCCCCGATATTCGAGGGCGCGAACCGGTTGAAGCTGTACTGCCCGCCGTAGTACAACTGTTCGCGAGTGACACACATGGCATGTGCGTTGTTGTTGACGATGACGAATGTCACCGGCAGTCGATGTTCGATCGCCGTGTGGATCTCCATGCCGTGCATGAAGAATGCGCCATCGCCCGCGACCACCACGGTGCGGCCGGAGCGAGCGAACGCGCAACCGATACCGGCCCCGAAGGCATAACCCATGCCGCCCATCCCGAGGGCGACGACATAGCGCCCGCGGTGCCGAGCTCCCAGGTAGTGCACCGCGGAGGCTCCGGTGTTGCCCGCGTCGACGAAGATATCCGCCCCGGGAGGAATCGCCCGGTCGAGTACGTGCATGACATCGTGGTACCTCACGCCGTCGCCGTCATGCGCTGGCGGTTCGAGATGAGCTGGTGCGTAGAGGGTTTCATTGTACGAGGTATCAACACGTGACGGTAAGGCGGCGGCAAGCCCGGACAACGTCGATGCCAAATCCTCGGTCTGCAGATGCCGGGACGCGATATGCGGTGTCGTCGAACCGATGGACAGCACGGGGGTTGCAGAGAAGTCGAGGCCCCCTCGCGTCATCACGGGCATCGTCGTCCCGATGCACACGCACGTGACGCCGTGGTGCAACACCCTCTCGACGGCGGGGTGCCCCATCACACCGATGACGCCCAATAGCCGTGGATCATCGCTGTCCACAGCGTCTTTGGCATCGGGAGAGACCGCGACAAACGCGTCGAGCCGGTCTACGAGCTCCGCCAGTTCCTCGCGAGCATCATGACGTGCGACCTCCGGCCCTGCCACCACCAGGATCCCGCCGGGCATGTCCGCCAAATGCTCGGCGAAATCGGCCAGCTGGGCCGGTACCGCCCCGGTGCGAACCTGCGGCTCCCGCATCGGCGACGTGGCGGGCATGGGAGCCTGCTGAACATCCTTGGGTATCAGGAGAACCGCAGGTAGACCGTCGCGAATCGCTCCGAAGGCATGGGTGAGCGCATCCGCAATATCTTCGGGCCGGGCCACCCGCGCGCAGAATCCGGAGATCGGGCGGAAAACGGCCTGCAAATCCATGCTTCCCGCGCGGCCACTCCCGTCCTGAAACGCACCATTGCCCTCCAAAGGTCGAGGCGGCTGGCCCACGATCGCTAGGACCGGCACCCCACTGGCGTATGACTCTGCAAGCGCGGGAACAAGATTAACGGCGCCACCACCCGATGTCGCGGCCACCACACTCATCCTCGAGGTGGCACGCGCATAGCCGTCGGCCATCGTGCCCGCCGAAAACTCATGCTTGGCGACAATCGCCTCGAGCCCGGGTGTGTAGTACACCGCATCGTAGAGATCCTCGATATTCGCGCCGTCGACCCCGAAGATGAAGTCGATATCGTGGCGATGCAGCTCCGAGGCGAGCCAATCAACCACTCGCATGTTCCCGTTTCGGGCGCATATCGGCGGGGTCATGACTAGTACACGACTGTCACACGTGACGGGTTCAACAATCGACAAGAAAAAGTGATCGAGTCATCTCAATCATGTGATGGCACAATATGAATCGAGTTTCAGGTAGCCTGAATATGGGCACGTCAAAGCGCCAGGAGCCTCGCGGGTGAGGAACTTCAGCGGCGCAGTTCGAGGAACACCAGTGGTGAGGCGTCGCCGTGATGGTCGATCACCTGGACACTCTCGATCTGATCCGGCGACATCGGGACAGTTGTCGATGTCATCATCGTCGAGCCCGGCTTGGCCGTCCACGTGCTGGCGATGATGCTCCCGCCGTCGCGGGTACCGATCCGCAGCGCATACGGCGCCGCGGCGTCATCGGGATCGTCTCCGTACACGGGGTAGCTGCACCACATTTCGATGCGAGTGCCGGCGCTGTCACGGACGAGCGCCACCTGAGCGCTCAACGGCGAGGGTGTCACCTGGCGCATCGGCTGCCAGTGCTCGCCCGACGGCAACGAGCCCGCTGCGACATTCATCGGCGCGGGCCGGTGATACCAGGGCGGCGGCACCAGAGAAACCGTCAGCGCGATGGCTGCCGCTACCCCGACCGCGCCAACATAGCCGAGCCGACGCACGGCGCTCTGCCGGCGCCACCGAGCCTGCAGCTTGGGCCACAGTGCCGATACCGGGCAGCTGGTGGCCGGCTTGGCCAGCGCCGGCGGGTCTTCGAGTTCCATCTTCTCGGCGTAGTCGCGATCAACCATCGACAACAGGCCGGGCATGGCGGTCACCTCGGAGAGGGCGCGTTGGCAGCTGGCGCAGTCAACCAGGTGCTGTTCATACTCACGGCGTTCGGTCGACGACAACGCACCCATCACATAGGCGGCATCCCAGTCGGCGTAGACGTGTTCGATAGTCATCGCGTGACCCCCATTTCCTGCAGCGACAACCGCAGTGCGCGTACACCATAGTGAAGGCGTGATTTGACGGTGCCCTCGGGCACACCCAGTTCAGCGGCAATATCGACGACCGAGCTGCCGCGGTAATACGCACGCAGAATGACTGCTCGGTGGTCGGTGGACAGTGAACGCAGCGCCTCGGCGACGAGCCATGCGTCCAACGTCGCATCCACCTGATCCGGGGACGCGAACTCGGGTGTCTCGGCGGTGGCTATCTCGCTGCGGAAACGCGAGCTCCGTGCGTTATCGCGCACCAGATTGTGGGCGACCGTGAACAGCCAGGCACGCGCCGAGCCCTCGGTCTGGTTGACGAGCGTCGGATGCCGCCAGGCGCGCAACAACACTTCCTGCACGATGTCTTCCGACAGCGCCGAGTCGTGGGTCAGATACATGACATAGCGATGCAGCGGACCCGCGTACTCGTCGTAAAAGGCCCGCATCAGCCCTGATGAGCCGATTGCGCGAACACCATCAGGGCTCGCCTGCCCATCCGCCATGAAACACCTCCGACCGTTACACGATCCGGCCGCCCGATAGGTTCAACGTACGCGCGTTTTCCCCAATCGACCAGGGCCTTCGTGCACCGATTCCCCTCGAAACACGCCGTATCGCGTCGGCGATTATCGCCATCTCTCGGGCGATCATGACGTGGTGCGCAACCTTGAGGACGTCCATGAGTGGTTCCTGGCACGAGGACTGCCCGTCGTCCTAGACCGTCGAGTGCGCTCGCGTGAACTAATCGATCGCGCCGCACCCATGATCGGGGTGGCGGGTGCAGGTGCGGCGCTCTACGAGCTCATCTCCACCGACAACGACACGCGCTCGATCATGCTGATGATCCTGCTCGCGGTGGTGGCGCTACTAATGGCCGCACAGCCGCTGATACTCACGGCGCTACAGCGCATCGGTACGCTCCGCGCCGATACTGCGCGCCGCGCCCTGTCCTGGCTTGTCATAGCGATCTTCGTGATCGGCTTGCCTGCGGTCGATACCGGCACGTGGGCAGCGGCCGCCACGCGGATGCCAGCATATCTCGCGGCCGCGTTGGCGCTCATCTGGCTGACCTACCTGGGCGCCGGATCAATCGGGCTATGGGCTTTGCGTTATGCCTCAACGCAATTCGGCGCGCTGGGCACACTCATGTCCCGCGCCTTGCCGCTGCTCATGCTGACGGTTGTGGTCTTCTTCACCGGCGAATTGTGGCAGTTATCGGCCCGGACCACTCGTGAAAGACTCTGGCAGACAATTGGATTCCTGGCACTGACGGCGACAGTTTTCATGTTCGCCACCGTGCGCGACGAGCTGGCCGGCCTGCGAGAGAATCGCTCGGAGGGCCCCAACACCGCGGCATTGCTCACCGGGACGCCGCTGGCGGACCTCACCGATGCCGAAGTACCCCGACCCGCACTACGGTGGCCCGAAAAGTTGAATGTGCTTCTGGTGATGGTGGTTTCGCAGGCCATTCAGGTGGTCTTCTTCACTTCCGGGGTGTTCGCCTTCTTTATGTTGCTCGGCATCGTGGCGGTGCCACATGATGTGATGGCGCTCTGGGCCGGCGAATCCGCATGCCCGTCCGGGGCCGCCCCGCCATGCTCGGGGACATGGTTCGGTATCCGGATCGGTGTGCCGCAGACGCTGATCCACATGTCGCTATTGGTCTCGGTGCTGTCCGGTCTGTACTTCACCGTCAACAGCAGCATCGACCCCCAGTACCGCAGTCGGTTCTTCGAGCCGCTGATTGCCGATGTCGCGGTGAGCCTAGCGGGACGCGATGTCTACCTGGCCGCCTCAAGCCGGGCGTGACGTCAAGCCATTCGCCCGGCCAGGATCGGCACGCCATCGCCTTCGAGTTCACTGAGCACTACCGGACGGCCCGCCATCGCCAACACCAGCGCTTCCCCGGTGCCGTGGACTTCGGGCCCTTCGCCCTTGGCCCAGTCCACATCATCGGCTACGAACCGCAGACCCTTGGTGTATCGCTTCGGGTGAGCGCCGAAGTCCGGATGGTCCAACGCGAAAACCAGCCGGTCCACGGGAATGGTCCGCGGCTGCCCCAATGGTCGCCTGATGTCCTGGTGGTGCACCATGGCGTCGGTATGAAGCGCCGCGGGCGCCATCTTGCCGAAGACACCGGGTTGCACCGCCGACTCGAAATGGCGGAGCAGATCCTGATTCGACAGATGGCTAGTGCGTTCGAGGAGGGCGTCGTTGAGCCTGTTGATCGACGGGTTCCGCAGCGCGGTTCCCAGATACGCACCCAGCGATATCGCGTCGACCGAAGCGTGTGCCACGACATCGCGGACCCGCCAGCCCGCACAGAGGGACGGAGTCAGCCAGTCCTCCTCGGACAGTGTGTGTAGGAACTCAGCCAAGCTGGCACGTTCAGCGGAAAGCATTTCTCGGGGTTTCATGGATTTCACGGATACCTCCTCGGGCTGTACTCGCCATGCTAGGTAAATCGTCCTGACCAGCACCGCCGGCACCTGCCAGGCACTGCCACGTACTGCCAGCGCATCAGTTTCGGCCCGCCCGACTTTCTATCCTCGCGGTATGCCCCAACGACGACTCGACCAAAGCGCAAGTCTGACCGCACAGTTCAACGCGTGGCAGCGGGCTGCCGAGTCGCTTCAGGGCGACGGCCTCCTGAACGACCCGCAGTCCGGATGGTTCGTCACCAACCCTCTGCTGCGTGTCGCGATGCTCTCCCCCACTGCGGCCAACTGGGGTCTACGCCTGCTCGATCGATGGTGCAGAGGTCTGCACGCCCATATCGTGTTGCGGCGGCGCGTGTCCGATGCCGAGCTACGGTCGGCCGCAGACGCCGGTATCACCCAGGTCGTGATTCTTGGCGCTGGATTCGACACAACCAGCCAGCACCTCGGGTCGCTACCCGTCACGGTGTTCGAGGTTGACGCACCATCGACCCAGCGAGAGAAACGACGTCTTCTGGAATCCCATGGAGTTCATCCACGATGGGTGCCCTGCGATTTCGAGCATGATGACCTGACGATCCAGCTGCTCGACGCTGGATTCGATACGACCGCACCGGCACTCGTCGTGTGGCTCGGGGTGACCTATTACCTGACGGGCGCCGCCCTCGAATCGACACTCGCGCAGTTGGCCAAGCTGTGCGCGCCGGAAAGCCGGCTCGTCATGGACTACGGAGATCCCGATATCGTCGGCCACGACAGCCCACGCCCCGAGGTGCGTCGGGTATCCAAGTCCGTCACCCGACGGGGCGAGCCGTATCGCACCGGGATGACCGCCGCGCAAGCCGACGAACTGCTTGCGCACCACGGCTTTCGAACCGTCGACCACCTGCGGGTTCCCGACCTATTAGACCGCTACGACCGCTCTGACAGGCGCCAGCTCGCCCGCGGCGACTGGCAGGCCGTGGCGACCGCGCGTCGAGCGTGAAGCAGGTTCTAGAGGTACTGGCCCAGGCTCGACTCGGTGTCGATGGCCCGCGACGCGCTCGAGCTCTTGCCGGTGACCAGGGTGCGGATGTAGACGATCCGCTCGCCCTTCTTGCCTGAGATCCGGGCCCAGTCATCCGGATTGGTGGTGTTGGGCAGATCCTCGTTCTCGGCGAACTCGTCAACGATCGAGTCCAGCAGATGCTGAATCCGCAGACCCTTCTGACCGGTCTCCAGCACCGCCTTGATGGCGTTCTTCTTCGCGCGGTCCACGACGTTCTGGATCATGGCACCGGAGTTGAAGTCCTTGAAGTACATGACTTCCTTGTCACCATTGGCATAGGTGACCTCCAGGAACCGGTTGTCGTCGATCTCGGCGTACATCCGGTCGACGACCTTCTCGATCATCGCCTTGATGGTCAACCCGCGATCGCCGCCGAACTCGGCGAGATCGTCTTCGTTAACCGGCAGCTTCTCGGTGAGGTACTTGGAGAAGATGTCCTGTGCCGACTCGGCATCCGGCCGCTCGATTTTGATCTTGACGTCCAAACGGCCGGGCCGCAGGATCGCGGGATCGATCATGTCCTCACGGTTGGAGGCACCGATGACGATGACGTTCTCCAGGCCCTCGACACCGTCGATCTCACTGAGCAACTGCGGCACCACAGTCGTCTCCACATCGGAGCTGACACCGGTACCACGGGTGCGGAAGATCGAGTCCATCTCGTCGAAGAAAACGATGACCGGCGTACCTTCAGAGGCCTTTTCACGGGCGCGCTGGAAGATCAAGCGGATATGCCGCTCGGTCTCACCGACGAACTTGTTGAGCAGCTCCGGACCCTTGATGTTCAGGAAGTACGACTTCGCCTCACGCGAATCGTCACCACGGATCTCGGCCATCTTCTTGGCCAGCGAGTTGGCAACTGCCTTGGCGATCAGCGTCTTTCCGCATCCCGGCGGCCCGTAGAGCAGCACACCCTTAGGCGGGCGCAGTGAGTACTCCCGGTAGAGGTCCTTGTGCAGGAAGGGCAGCTCCACCGCATCGCGGATCTGCTCGATCTGGCGGGTCAGACCACCGATGTCGCTGTAGCTGACATCGGGAACCTCTTCCAGTACCAGGTCCTCGACCTCGGCCTTCGGGATCCGCTCGAAGGCATACCCGGCCTTGGTATCAACCAGCAACGAGTCACCCGGTCGCAGTTTCCGGGGCTTCAGATCCGCACCGTCGGCGTCCTCGGACACCTCGGAGAGGTCGGGCGCGATCAACGGATCGGCCAGCCAGACGATGCGCTCCTCATCGGCATGCCCGATTACCAGGGCACGGTGACCGTCGTCGAGCAACTCCCGCAGGGTGCTGATCTCACCGACCGATTCGAAGTTGCCGGCCTCGACCACGGTGAGCGCCTCGTTGAGGCGCACGGTCTGTCCTCGGCGCAGTTCACTGGTCTCGATGTTGGGAGAGCAGGTCACCCGCATTTTGCGGCCCGAGGTGAACACGTCCACCGTATCGTCGCTCTGCACGGCCAACAGCACGCCGTAACCGCTCGGTGGCTGCCCCAGCCGGTCAACCTCCTCGCGCAGTGCCAGGAGCTGCTGACGGGCCTCCTTGAGGGTGTCCATCAGCTTCGCGTTCCGCGCGTTCAACGAGTCAACGCGAGCCTCAAGCTGGTTCAGATCGCGAATACGACCGGTATCGCCCGCGCTCGGTCCCCGCTGAGAGGCACTGCCTTCCAGTTCTTGACGAAGGGCGGCAATCTCTCGACGTAGCCGCTCCAGTTCGGCGGCATCCGGTGTGCCGAACGCCTCTGAACGCTCCGACTCACTCATGATGTCCTCCTTTCCCACACCGAGAATTGGTGCGGTGGATACTTCAACGCTACCGGCGATCGGCCGGTAATGCGGGGTCTACCCGTTGCCTAAGATGTCTACGCTGTTAGCGTTCGTCACATTCAGCTCGATCGAAAGGACAACCGTGAGCTCACGAACCAGTGTGTCGGGAGCCGCCATGCTGGGTTTACTCGCGGCGGCAGTGGTTGGTGTGGCCATGCCGACAGCCAGCTCTCCTAGTCCGACAGCAACGACGGCGATGCCCGCAGGCATCGTCCCCGCCTCATGGGATATCCCAATGGACGTGCCTTCCGAGCCGGCTGAGGCGACACCTACTTCCGACGAGCTGGGCGGTTTGCTGTACTCGCTCGCAGATCCGGGCGTGTCGGCCCTCGCCAAGGGCGGTCTCGTTGAGGGCGGCATCGGCGCCGGGGAGTCGATCTACGCCGACCGCGCCTTCAAGAACGCCAACCGTGACGGTTACCTGCCACTCGCCTTCACGGTGTCTGACATCAAGTCCACCGGTCCAGGCCTCGCCGCGGCCGCGGTCACCATCACCGGCCCCAAGACCCAGGCGTACACCACGAAGATCAACTTCGTGAACCAGGACGGCTGGAAGATCAGCAAGGCATCGGCGATTTCACTGATCCAGGCGGCATCCGGTAAGTCTGGACGGTAGAACGGTGGTGGGTGACAACATGAACTCACCCACCGATATCGTCACCGTACTTAGCTGAAACGCCGAATGGGAGTCACCTTCATCATGGCCCGTCACCTTCGCCTCGCCGTCGTCGCCGCAGGCCCGGCTGTTCTCATCGGGGCGGTCCTCGCCCTCTCCGCCTGTAGCTCGGGAGATAAAGCCAGCCCCACCAGCACGTCGGCGACTCAGCCTGCGTCATCTGCCACCGCGGCGGCGGTACCGGGTCATCCGCTGCCGGATCCGGCGGTGCTGACCGATGTCCTCAATCGTCTCGCCGACCCAAATCTGCCAGGCGCCGAGAAAGTCAGCTCCGTGCAGGGCGCGACCCCTGAGCAGCTGGACAAGTTCACCAAGGCGATCAGCGACGCCGGGTTCTCGCCGCTGTCGTTCACCGTGAAGGACCCCAAGTGGTCGACGGAGACATCGGGCGATGTCGAAGCCGTCGTCACCATCAACAGCCCGAGCCCCAAGATGGGCGGATTCGCCATCCCGATGTCGTTCTCGTCTGAGAATGACGGCTGGAAGCTGTCGAAGCGGACCTCCGAGCTGTTACTCAAGACCGGAACCAGCCTCGCAGGGACCGGAGTGCCCCACGAGACGGCTGCACCGGGTGCGCCTGCTACCGAGGCGCCGGCTCCTGTGCCGCCCCGGTAGTTGGCACCCTAGGTCGGTAAGCGCTTACGCCGCAGCGGCGGCGGGGTGATCGTGTCCGGCGCCAGACGGCGAGCACTAACCAAGAACGCGGTGTGACCCCGCATGTTGTGTTCGGGACGCACCGCCAGCCCCACGACATTCCAGCCGCGCTGCATCGTTTCCCACGATCTCGGCTCGGTCCAGCATTGCTGCTCGCGAAGCGCCTCGACCACTCGCGACAACTGGGTGACGGTGGCGACGTAGATGATGAGCACGCCGCCGGGCACCAGGGATCCGGCGACCGCAGGCAAAGTCTCCCAGGGGGCCAGCATGTCCAGCACCACGCGATCGACCGCACCGGCATCCGCGGGCCGCTCGGCCAGGTCCCCGAGTACTAGCTCCCAGTTATCAGGTCGCTCACCGAAGAACGTTGTGACGTTACGCACAGCGTGTTCCGCGTGATCCTCACGAACCTCGTAGGAGATCACCGTTCCCTCGGGTCCCACCGCCCGCACCAGCGAACAGGTGAGTGCACCCGATCCCGCACCGGCCTCCAGCACCCGCGCGCCGGGGAAGATATCGCCGTCGTGCACGATCTGCGCGGCGTCCTTCGGATAGATCACCTGCGCGCCGCGCGGCATCGACAGCACATAGTCAATAAGCAGTGGGCGCAGCACCAGGAACGAATCACCGTTGGTTGATTTCACGACGCTGCCCTCGGCGATACCGATCACGCCGTCATGCACAATGGCTCCGCGATGGGTGTGGAACTCCTTGCCGGGCTCGAGCACCATCGTGTAGTGCCGGCCCTTGGGATCGGTCAGCTGTACACGATCACCGACGACGAAAGGTCCGGTCCGAGTCATCCGCTTACCTTGCCAGGTATCCGTTGCCGACTCCGAATCGGGCAGATATCAGGACAGGCCGGAGTAGCCGTCACCAGTGTGTTTCGTCGCACAGGTTTAGCTATAGATGCCAACAGGCAGTAGTGTGTGTCACTGAGCGCTGAATTTGCGCTCGCGTCGAAGAACGTTTCTTTCGTCAGCCGGTGTGAATTTAGGCAGACTTTCAGGCTCTTCTCTCGGCGATCGATATTGCCCATTGGCAATCTCGCCACCACAATGCCTCGAAAGGCGTTTAATCACCCATGTCTGAACCCACATTTACTTCCCTCGGTGTGCCCGCACCATTTATCGACGTCTTGCGGGCCGGCGGAATCAACGCGCCGTTCCCCATCCAGGCCGCGACGCTGCCCGACACTCTCGGCGGCCGTGACGTGCTCGCCCGCGGAAAGACCGGCAGCGGAAAGACTCTCGCATTCTCGATTCCCCTCGTCGCCCGTATTGCCAGCGGCAACCGGGTACCGCGTAAGCCGCGTGCACTCGTGCTGGCACCCACCCGGGAGCTCGCGACCCAAATCAGCGCAGTCATTGAACCTTTGGCGGCGGCCTGCCGCCTCAAGGTCACCACCATCTTCGGTGGAGTCTCCCAGCACCGGCAGGTGCAGGCCCTCTCGGCAGGTGTCGACATCGTTGTCGCCTGCCCGGGACGCCTGGAAGATCTTCTGAAGCAACGCCAACTGTCCCTGGACGCCGTGGAGATCTGCGTGCTGGACGAGGCCGACCACATGGCCGACCTCGGCTTCCTGCCCGCGGTGACCCGGCTGCTTGCCGCGACACCGAGTTCCGGCCAGCGCCTGCTGTTCTCGGCCACCTTGGATAACGACGTCGACAAACTCGTCAAGCGGTTCCTGCACAATCCCGCCGAGCACTCGGTCGATTCCGTCGACTCCCCCGTGGCCGCGATGACGCATCATGTGTTCACCGTCAGCGGCCCCGATGCCAAGCGCGATCTCGTCAACACGCTGGCCTCCGGGGCCGGGCGGCGCATCCTGTTCATGCGCACGAAGCATCAGGCGAAGCGGCTCGCGCATCAGCTCAATCAGTCAGGCATCCCGTCGGTCGACTTGCACGGCAACCTTTCTCAGGGTGCGCGCGACCGTAACCTCGCCGCCTTCTCCAGTGGCCAGGCACGGGTGTTGGTTGCCACGGACGTGGCGGCGCGGGGCGTTCACGTCGATGACGTGACGTTGGTCGTACACGTCGACCCGCCTGCCGAGCACAAGGCATACCTGCACCGGTCGGGCCGGACTGCCCGCGCCGGTGGCACCGGCGATGTGGTGACCGTGGTGCTGCCCGAGCAGCGCCGCGATGTCACGCAGCTGCTGCGCAAGGCCGCCATCACGGCCACTCCGCTGCAGGTGACGGCTCACTCCGATGAGGTCAAGACTTTGGTGGGTGAGGTGGGACCGTATGTGAAACCTGCTCCCGCCCAGAAAGTTAACGGCTCCCCCGCCGCGAACAGCCCGCGTGGCCAGCGTTCACACCGGCCCCGCGGCGGCGCCGAGGGACGGCCGGCACGAGCACCGCGGCGCAGTGGTGGTGGCGGCGGGCAGCGATCCGCACAGCGAGCGGGCAGCAGCACGTCGAGGTAGGTCTGAATCCAGGAGTCACTAGCTGATTACCGGAGGCCATCCGCCAACCGCGGGTGACCTCCGGTAATCGCGTTCAGGCACCTCTAGCCGCGCGCGCTGCCGCCTTCTCCTCGTAGAACTTCGCGCGGTCATCCACGGCGGCAAGGAATTTCGCCAGGGTCTCGCGAGCCTGCTCACCTTCGGGCCCGATATCGGAACGTTCGAACACACGCCAGAAACGCAGGATGGGCTGCAGGACGTCGTCGTGGTGGATACGCAGGTCGTAGATACCAGCCTTGGCGATGGCTATCGCCTTCTGTGCGAAGCCTTCCATCCCCATACCGGGCATCACGAAGCCGACGATCTCCTTGCAGATCGCCTGCATCGCGGCATCGGGCTCGATATCGAATGCTGCCGACATCAGATTGCGGTAGAAGATCATGTGCAGGTTCTCGTCCAACGCAACCCGTGCCAGCAGCTGGTCGGCGATCGGGCAGCCTGAGGCCCTTCCGGTATTGCGATGGGATATCCGGGTGGCCAGCTCTTGGAACGACACGTAGGCCAGCGCCTCCAGGGGTGTCTTGTCACCCGAGTCGTAACCGGCCACGGTGTGCGCCATACGCATTGCTTCGAGGTTGCTCGGGTCGACACCGCGGGTGACCACCAGGTAATCGCGAAGCGCGATGCTGTGACGCCCCTCCTCGGCCGTCCACTGGCCCACCCACGTCCCCCACGCGCCGTCGCGCCCGAATCTCGTGGCGATCTCGCGGTGATAGGACGGCAGGTTGTCCTCGGTCAGCAGATTGACGACCAACGCCGCCTGAGCGACCGGATCGAGCGGGCTGTCCTCAGGTTTCCAGTCCTCGCCGCCGAGGAATGCGAAGTCCCGGCCCCGACTCCAGGGCACGTAATCATGTGGGGCCCATGGTCGTGCGACACCAAGGTGCCGTTCGAGATTCTCCTCGACGACGGGCTCCAACTCGGTGAGCAATCGTGTTTGCAATCCAGTCACCATCTCGTCCACCTCTCTGCACGGCTGTCCCGCGATCCCTAACCTACGGTACCGTAGGTTACAGAAAAATAGATTAGGGATAGATGAACTAATGAGGACTACGCAGCCCCGACAGCGGAGCCGTCGACCACCGGGGCCACCAAGTAGCTCGGCGCGTCTGGATCCAGCAGCACCGACTGTCCGTGCCTGCTGGCCCACAGCTCGGGAACAGACGGAATGTACCGAGGCAGGCTGGCTGCCGAGATAACGACCCGCAGTCGATGGCCAGCCGCGATCACAGCGTCAACCTCGGTCAGGTCGATGTCGAGAGTCGTTGGCACACCGGGTTTCACCGGAAGCTTGTGCCCCAGGCCGGTGTGATGCCAGGGCGACAGGTAGTCACCGTCGACGGTCCGCAGACTCTTGTCCTCGTCCACGCCACGACGCGATGCCAGCAATGCGCCCTCGGCAAGCATTCGGGAGAACCCGTCCGGCCCCACGTCCGTCACCGATACAACCCAGAATGCCTCTGTACCTAGAGACTTGGTGCGCAGATGAAGGTTGAGGGATCCGGAGATAACCCATGGCTCCTGGGCGGGAACGCTGGTGAATGTCAGTGCACCACGTTCGAAGTGACGCGAGTCCTTGAGGCCCGAGGTCCCCAACACCGCCGTGCCGCCCGCTACCAGCCGCGATGTCGTGGGCGACTTCAGCAGGCCGAGTCGACGGTGCAGGGAATGCTCGGTTCGGTTGAGCGGTGCGGCGCCGCCGAGCGATCCGTCAAACGCCGAATGCGCCCCAAATCCCGAAGGTTCGGCATCCAGGTAGAACCGCCGCGGCGTCGCTTCGGGTCGAGGAAAGGCCTCCAAGGTGTGCCAGCCGCCATTCTGCTGCTGCAACGTGACCGGACCATAGCTTTCGATGCCGTTGTCAATTCCCTTGAGCCACTTGTCAAACCACGCGCGCTGCAAGACATCGAGACGCGGCGGTGCGTCCTGTCTGCCGAGCTGCGAACCCGGGGAGCCGTGGTACCCCTCATTGATGACGACCTGAAACTTGCCGTCCGGCACATGGGTGCGCCGGTGGATACGTAGCGCGGACGGACCAAAGATGTCATCCCAGGCCCCATAGACGAATGTCGGGATCTCGATGTCCTCGAACCGTGGACTGATCCGCTGGAAGTAGGCGTCGTCGTCGATGAGCGATCCGTGACCGCGCAAGCCCTCAAAGATGTACCTCACCAAACGGTTCAGCGGCCGCCGCAATCGCCCGCCGAGCCAGCGCAGGTCCACCCCGCCGCGGACCACATCCGATGGTGACGGCAGCCATTTGGCCAGTGCCACCGCAAGCATCCACACCGGCAGGAAGAGCGTCTGCGCCCCACCGGTTTTCATGAGATCACGGGATATGTCGCTGACAGGCTCGACCGCAAACACCGCGCCGAGCCCGGGCACTCGATTACCGGCCGCCTGCAGGGAATTTATCGAGCAGTACGAGATGCCATACATTCCCACCGAGCCGTCGCACCATGGTTGCGCTTGCGCCCAGGCCACCACCTCGGCGGTGTCGCGCTGTTCGATGTCGTCGAACATCCCCCAGTCGCCGGTGGACGCACCTGTACCGCGCACATCGACGACCACCTGTGCGTAGCCGCTGCGGATCAGCGGATCGTTCACCCCGAATGTCGTCAGACCGCCACCCGGAATGGCCCTCGCGAGTTCGGCGAGCTCAAACCAGCGCGGATTCTTTGGCGGCGTGGCGGGCGCGGTGATACCGAACCGTTGCAGTCCTCGCAGCAGCCAGGCCGCCAGGTGGGTGACTGACTTGTTGTAGGGGGTCAGGTTGAAGAGCACCGGCACCGGGTCACCCACCGGCGTGCCGTCGGCGTTGGCGTTGGCCGGACGAAATACCTGGGCCTTGAGCACGGTGCCGTCGGCCAGCGGTATCGACACATTGGGAGTAAACGACACGCCCGGGTATCGACTCGGTCCGTCCGCCACCGCGGTCCATTGCGCGGCCAAACCCGCCCCGGCGAGCGACGTGTCCCTCGGCCGCGAAATGGTGCGGGCGCTTCGATGCTTTGCCGTCGTCACTGCGGTTCCTCCCGGACAGGGCGTCGCTGCCCGTGATCACTTGGAGGTGCACGTTACTTGCAGTACGGATACTTTGGGGGCTACTTGTGACATGTGTTGAATTAGGCCATCCGGCATTGTGCGCGGCGTGGCATCCACAGCTGTCGGACTCCGTGCTTAGGCTGCCAATCATGAAGGATGGTCTTCGCGCAAGCGACTCATCCGCGAAGGCCACCACGCAGGACCGGCCGGCGCGGCGGCCCGCGCTGTCTCCTTCCCGTGCCAGCGACTTCAAACAGTGCCCACTTTTGTACAGGTTCCGTGCGATCGACCGACTCCCCGAGCCCGCCTCGACCGCGCAGGTGCGCGGAAGCCTCGTACACGCCGCCCTGGAGGATCTCTACGCCCGGCCCGCGGTCGAACGCGAGTACGCCACCGCCGCCGGATTGGTGGAGCCCGCCTGGGAACGCCTCGTGGAAGCCAAGCCGGAGCTGGCCGAGGTGGTCGAGGCCGAGCGCCTTCCAGGATTCCTGGACGAAGCGCGGGACCTGTTGTCCGGCTATTACCGGCTCGAAGATCCGACCCGGTTCGATCCCGACAGTTGCGAGGAACGCGTGGAGGTCGAGCTGGCCGACGGCACCATGCTGCGCGGCTTCATCGACCGAATCGATATCGCGCCCGGGGGTGCGATGCGTCTCGTGGACTACAAGACGGGACGCTCACCCCGCGCCTTGTTCGAAGCCAAGGCGTTGTTCCAGATGAAGTTCTACGCGGTGGCGCTCTATCGCATCCGCGGAGTGGTGCCTCAACGGCTGCGACTGCTGTATCTGTCCGACGGCGAGGTCCTCGACTACACGCCGGATGAGTCCGAGCTGCTCAAGTTCGAGAAGACGCTGATGGCGATCTGGCGAACAATTCAAAACCTCGGCACCACCGGCGACTTCCGACCAAACCCCTCCCGGCTATGCGATTGGTGCGCCCACCAGTCACTGTGTCCCGCGTTCGGCGGTACGCCGCCGCCCTACCCGGGCTGGCCCGCCGACTACGGTGTGTCCGACGCGGATATCGAAGATGCCGAAGCCTCCGCGACCGTGATTCCGGGAGATGCCGCATGACGACCGGTTGTTATTACCAAAGGTTGGAACCATCTGGCGACTACCAGGTCTTCGAATCTACCGAGTTGACCGCCAGCGGGTGGGGCCCCAATCTGCAGCATGGCTCTCCCCCAATGGCCTTGCTACTCAAAGCCATCGAAGAGCTCCCCGAACCGCGCGAAAGTCTGCGGATCGGCCGGGTGGCACTCGACATCCTTGGCCCGGTACCGCTTGAGCCGGTGCGGGTACGCGCCTGGATCGAGCGGCCGGGCCGCCGGATCGCGCTCGCCGTCGCGGAGATGGAGGCCCACGCAAACGGCGGATACCGCGCGGTCGCGCGGGCCAGCGCCTGGCTGCTGGCCACGTCGGTGACGGCGGACAAGGCCATTGACCGCTTTCCCTCACTGCCGGAGTATCCGCCTGCGCCAAAACCGCCAGGGTTTGAAGGGTCCGGATACGCGAAATCCGTTGATTTCCAATGGTTCTCGGTGCCATCGGGTGAAGCACAAGTCGCCTGGATGCGCCCACACGCGCATATCGTGGACGCCGAACCGACCACACCGTGGCAGCGGCTGGCCTCGGTGATCGACTCCGCCAACGGAATCGGCGCGACTCTCAATCCGCTGCGATTCGTCTACATGAACACCGACACCGTGATGCATGTACACCGGATACCCCACGGCGATGAGTTCGGCGTGCGCGCACGGATGTCTGTCGGCCCCGACGGTGTCGGTGTGACCACCGCGGAAATCTTTGATCGCCAAGGCTATATCGGGTCCAGCGCACAGACGGTGCTTGTACAAAGGCGATAGGTGCCGTTACCGAACTATCGGCGGCTGCGGCGAAACGCGACCGCCGTATCGGTTGGACGCTTGTCGATCCCGGTGAGCACAGGTCCGCCGCCAGGATTCGATCGCAGCGGACCCACATTCACCGTCAAAACTGTCGCCACCGTCCCAGAATACGGAGCGAACGTGCTACCGGGCAGCACGCATGAGGGGCAGCAAGTACCGTTGCGCGAATTCGCGGGTGGTCTCGTCGGTATCGGTGGGCAGTAGCGCCGAGGGATTCACCAGAAAAGTCGAGGTCAGTCGCAGCGCAAGATCGAGTGCCCGCATCACCGCGGGAACAGGGTATGCATCATCGGCCAGCAATTCCGCCGTCACGGCGAGCAGGCCCTGGTATCCGTCAGCGCTCGTGTCAAACACATTGCGGGAGAAAGCTTCTGCATCGAATTCTTTCAATGCCGTCACCAGGGGATGATTGCTCGCCTCGCGCATACCCATCACGAAAGCTTCGACCATCCTGTCCTCTGCGTTCGACAACAGTGCCAGCGCCGACTGTGCCCGGACGAAGAATTCCGTTGTCTCACGGACCAATACGGCCGCGACAATGTCTTCCTTGTCTCCGCACTTCCGGTACAACGTCGGCCGAGACACCCCGGCCCGCCGCGCGATATCACCCACCGCGGTGCGGGCGATGCCGTGGGCGATGAACTCTTCGCGTGCCACGTCCAACAATCGCGAGGTCGCCACGTTTGTGTCAGACAGGGCGCCGGTGGCCAGCTGTCGCAGCAACGAGTCGAGCTCTACCACGGAGCCGATAGTAGTGGCGTGCGCCTGCAGCACCGGGTTGCCGCCCCGCCCAGGCGCCTGACGGGAACCAGCACCCATGGGTGCCTGGTCGGCGAAATTCGCACATTCCCGATCCACGATGCCTCCCATTACCTCATCTACCTGCGTATTGAATCATAGAACTATTTTTGATTCAGTATTGCACCCGGGTTGGATCCGCCATAGACTTCGCCCCCAGAATCGATTGAGAGAAGAGGCAGGCATGCACGCCACCGACGTGAGCTCCCGCGAGCCGGCGCTACCGACACATCGCGAACACAGGCTGCCGCCGAAGCTCCCGATCCATCGCGCCGCCGCACTCGGACTGAGTTGTCTGGGCGACCCGTCTCGCCTGCCGTACCTGCTGTTACCGAAGATTGCGCACCGCTATGGCGATATCGTCCGGATATTCACCGCGCGGCGACCGGCACTGACACTCACGTTGATCAACCATCCCGACTACGTCGACCACGTCTTCACCCGGCATCACGATCGCTACGTCAAACACGAGGCCACTATCGAGTTGGTCTCCGGCGAACCCGTGGCCCTCCCCCTACTCGAAGGACAGGAGTGGAAACGAGTCCGAACCGCCTTCAATCCGTACTTCGGTGAGCGCGCCTTGGCGGCCGCGACCCCGCTGATGATGGAAGGGATCACCGAGCGGGTCGACGCGTGGTCACGACATCTGGACAGTGGAAAATCCGTGGACCTCGAACACGAACTCGGCTCCGTCGTAATGGACGGGCTGATGCGCTCGATGTTCAAGGTTCAGCTGAGCCCCGCCGAGATCGACGATGCGGTCGAGGGTGCACGTCGGTATGGCGTCTACGTCATCAGCCGGGTGGCCATGCACTTCCTGCCGAGCTGGATACCAAACCCCTTGCACCGCACTGGCGAAGCGTCAAAGGAGGAACTCTTTGGTGTCCTCGACCGCTTCATCGACGAGCGGAGGGGCTGCCCGGTGTCCGCGACGCCGGATCTGGTGGACACCCTCACAGCGCTGGAATTCGACGGCTGTCCGGACGCGCAGCACCGACGGCGGCGCTCGGAGGCCGCGGGCCTGGTATTCGCGGGCTTCGAAACAACGGCGGCAGCGCTGGCCTGGACCATCGCGCTGTTGTGCCGCAACCCCGGCGCTCTCGGCAAGGCATATGCAGAGGTGGACGCCCTCGGCGGGAAGCCGCTGGAGTACGAGGATCTCGAGAACCTGAAGTACCTGAAGGCATGTTTCGACGAGGCACAGCGCTTTCAGGCCGCTCCCGCCAACATTCGAACGGCTATCGAGGACGACGAGATCGGCGGCTACTTCATCCCGAAGGGCTCACAGGTGATCATCACCCAATATGCGCTGCAGCGTGACCCACGGTTCTGGAAGGAACCGGAGAAGTTCAACCCCGACCGGTTCCTCACCGACAAGATAAATCGGAATGCCTTCCTGCCGTTCAGCATCGGACCACGCAAATGCATGGGAACCCGGATGGCCTACATCGAAGGAACCCTGGTTCTGGGAACCATCTTGCAGCGCTACGCATTCCAGATCCGCGACGGCTGGACACCCCGGCATCGAGCGCGGGTCTCCACCGGTCTGGCGGGCGGCCTGCCAGCACGGATATTCGCCCGCTGAGCATCTACAAGCCCAGCACCACCACATGTACCCACGACGAAAGGAATGCAGTGAACAGGCTAGAAAAGTTGGGTCCGTCCCCCGAACACGCTAAGTACCAAGGGCTCATGCCGGAGTTCTGGAAGAAGGTGCAACAGCAAGAGACAAACGATATCGAGCGCGGGCTTCCTGCCCAGGGCCGAACCGAATTCGCCGCCACCTGGTTCGAGGCTTGGGCCGAGCAGGACATCAAGAAGATCGACTATTGCATCGCCGAGGACTGCAGCTATATCGACAGCACCACGTTCCAGGAGAACAGGCTCGGGCGTCAGTTCACGATCGACAACTGCCAAGCCGCCTTCGATGTCTTCCCCGACTTCGCGTTCTACCCTCAGGACGGAACCAACCGCTCACTGCCGTACTGGGATTACTTCGACGGCGAGTGGCGGGTGACCATTCCCTGGCGAGGTATCGGCCGGATGATCGGCGAGACCGTCGAGCCCAACACCGGAGCCAAGCTGAAGGGAACCGGGCGCTGCCTGAACTTCATTGGCATTGACCGCTATACGTTGACCGAGGATTTCAAGATCACGCACATCGACACCGACTGGGACATGCTCTACGGTGTCGCACAATTGGGTGGATTCGCATCCCTGATGCGGAACCGCAGTCTGCAGAAATTCGGACTACGCGCCGCCGGTCTGGTCGTGCCTGCGTTTCGCCTGGTAACCGCACTGACCACAAGGTGATCTAGGCGGACCGACCGATTTCGCCGATCGCACTGCCCACCGCGGCCGGTCGATCGGCCGCGGAAATACCCTTGTAGCAAGCGATTAGCCCCCCGATCAGCCCAAGGACTGCCGCTTCAACGACCAGCACGATGATATTGGAGGGGCTCATCAACCGCGTCACGTTGCCGACGAATTGACTGAATGGGTTGTGCGGGGCGAACACCGAGAAAAAGAAGACACCCGTTACCCCGGCCGCTACGAATGCCAACGGCACTGCCGCAACCGCAGTAGCGAGAACCCGTGGCACAACGAACCTGTGCGTGATATCCATGCCCCTGAACCGCATTGCGTCGATTTCTCTTCGTATTCGGGCTGAATCCCCCTCGGCGCACACCACCGTTGCGCCCGTGGCTGCTGCCACCAAGACCGTGTGCGTCGGGAATCCCGCCGGGCCGAACACGAGGGCCTCGAGGATGAAGACCAGCAGGATTGCCAGTGGTATCGCCACCATGCACATGGGCAGGAGTGCTGCTCTGGCTATCGACAGCGCCTGCCGGAAGAACTCGCGTACGGCAGGCGGACGGCGCAACATCGCCACGAACGTATCCAGCGTCATAGCCAGGAAGCCGCCAAGAGTGCGAGCGGGCTTTTCTGTAAACGTCGAGACCGGGCCGTCAGTTCGGTCCTTTTCGGTCACTACAGGCGCGTCTAAGTACGTGGTCACACATTCTTAGATACCTGGTTCCGTCCATCCCCGGAGCAATATCGGCGAGATCTTCCGAGGCCAAAAGGTTTAGCAGGGGGCGAAGATTGTGGCCCAGTAACCGCTCTGTCCGCGGTCGAGGATTTGCGCCCCACCCTCACGACTGACTGTGACCTCGCCTAGGTCGATATCGCCGAATGCGCTGAGGCGCACCTGGGCTACTACGGAAACTAGGCGGCGACCTTGTTGCGGCGCCGTTCCCTCACCATGGCGATCGCAGTCTTGAGTCCACGCCGTGGAACCGAATGCGGCTCGACCACGGGAGCTTCCAGCGGCTTCTCCAGCACCGAGAACATCCGCTCGCTGCGGGTTTCCGGTGCGTTATCCGCGGTGGCATGCAGGAACCGATCCGGCAGAGACAGTTTCGCGATGGTGCGCCAGGTCTTGGCATATTGGAACAGCATCGACCCGGTGGTGTACGGCAGGTCGTAACGGTCGCAGATATCGCGCACCCGTATCGAGATCTCGTGCAGCCGATTACTCGGCAGATCCGGGTAGATGTGGTGTTCGATTTGATGGCACAGGTTGCCGCTCATCAGCCGCATCGTGGGCCCGGCATTGAAGTTCGCACTGCCCAGCAGCTGGCGCAGATACCACTCGCCCCGCGTCTCGTCTTCCATGTCCGTCACCGTGAACTTCTCGGCGCCGTCCGGGAAATGCCCGCAGAAAATGACGGCGTTTGACCAGAAGTTGCGGATCAGGTTGGCCGTTGCATTGGCGGTCAGCGTAGACCGGTAGCTCGCCCCCGGCGAGAGTGCGGTGATCGCGGGGAACGCCGCATAGTCCTTCAACACCTGCGAGCCCGCCGAGGTGACAAGCTCACGCACCCGCAACTTGGTGGCAGCCCTGGTCTCTTTGTCGTAGATCTTCCGGAACTCCAGGTGCTGCAGTGCGATCCCCCACTCGAAGCCCGCCGCGAGAATGAAATTCAGCGGCATGTTCAACAGGTTGCGCACCTTCCACGGCTCGTCGCGCGTGACCCGCAGAATTCCGTAGCCAACGTCGTCGTCCATGTCCAGGATGTTGGTGTACTTGTGGTGCTCGACGTTATGCGTGAACCGCCAGTGCTTGGAGGCACCAGCCATATCCCACTCCCACGTCGAGGAGTGAATTTCGGGATCGTTCATCCAGTCCCACTGGCCGTGCATGACGTTATGACCGATTTCCATGTTCTCGATGATCTTGGCGACGGCAAGAGTCAAGGTGCCGGCCCACCACGCGGAGCGTTTCTTACTTGCCGCCAACACCAGGCGACCGGTCAGCTCCAGCGCTCGTTGTGCACCGATCGTGCGACGGATATACCGGGCGTCGCGAGTACCACGCGACGTCTCTATCTCACGCCGGAGCCCATCGAGCTCAGCGGCCAGGTTCTCGACGTCCTCGCTGGTGAGATGCGCGAATGCCGAGATGTCCGTGATCGCCATTGGTCTCCTTCCACGCCTACGGTACTGCCACCCTACGGTACCGTAGGTTACTCGCTGGTAAATGGACACGCCACAGGCGGTGTACAGCAGAAACTATCGGCACGCCGACACACCGCGTTCTGCGTGGGCAGACGCCTTGTCGGCGCAGAACGGGCGGTCAAGGGGTAATGCGACTCACTTTACGAAGCCTGCGAGATTCCCGACGAGGTCGAGCAGCGGCTGGGGCACCACGCCGAGCAGCACCGTCACCACCGCGCTGACCCCGATCGATATCGCCACCGCCGGACCGGGGACCCGAAGCACCCCGGAGTCCTCCGCCGGGTCGGCGAAGAACATCAGCACGATGACGCGCACGTAGAAGTACGCCGCGATGGCGCTGCACACCACACCCACCACCACCAGGGGAACAGCACCACCGGATGCGGCGGCCTCGAACACCGCGAACTTGCTCACAAATCCACTCGTCAACGGGATACCCGCGAATGCCAGCAGGAACAGCGCGAAGACGATGCCGAGCAGCGGCGCCCGGCGCCCGATCCCGGCCCACCGACTCAGATCGGTGACCTCTTCATCCTCGTCCAGCCCGTCTTCTTCATTCCCGGAACGCACCAACCCGGCGACTGCGAACGCACCGACGGTGCTGAAACCGTATGCGGTCAAATAAAACAGCGTCGACGAAACGCCACGCTCATTGGCGGCAGCGACACCGGTCAAGAGAAATCCCGTGTGCGCCACCGCCGAATAGGCCAGCATGCGCTTGACATCGGTCTGTGTCACCGCACCGATCGATCCGATCAGCATGGTGGCGATCGCCACCGCCCACAGCACCGGCCGCCAGTCGGCGGTGATCCCCGGCAGCGCGACGTAGAGAACCCGCAGCAGCGCGCCGAAGGCTGCGATCTTCGTGGTGGCCGCCATGAACGCCGTGACCGGGGTCGGTGCCCCTTGATACACATCGGGAACCCAGAAGTGAAAGGGCACCGCCCCTACCTTGAACAGCAGACCCACGGACAGCATCGCAACGCCCAGCAACAGGAAGGACCGCTCCCCCGCATCGGCGTTGACGGCCCGCGCGACGGCGTCGAGTTCGACGGTTCCGGCATACCCGTACACGAACGCCGAACCGAACAGGAAAAACGCGGAAGAGAAGGCGCCGAGCAGGAAGTACTTGAGCGCCGACTCCTGTGACAGCAGGCGCCGACGCCTCGCCAGCGCGCACATCACGTACAGCGGAAGCGAAAACACCTCCAACGCAACGAACATCGTCAGCAGGTCGTTACATGCAGGGAACAGCATCATGCCCGCGATGGCGAACAACGTCAGCGGGAAGATCTCCGTTTGCGTGATACCGGTCCGATTCAGGATGCGTTCCGGCTCACCGCCGGGAACGGTGGATGCCTGCGCGGCGAAGGCATCGAGCCCGTGACCGGCGCTGGCACCGATCGCACTAGGAACGACCGCGGTAGCCCTGCGCTGCGCCATGACCGCCAGTGCCAGCGCCGACGCCACCAGGATGAGCCCCTGCAGATACAGCGTGGGTCCGTCTACCGCCACGGCACCGTTCATCACGACCTGGCGTGAACCACCCAGCGCCACAACGGCGGTAAAGGCACCGAGGATTCCTCCTATGGCCAGTATCAGTTGAGTAGTGAGCCGGTACCGCCGTGGAACGAATGCCTCCACGAGCACCGACACCACCGCCACCGCGAACATGATTAGCATCGGAGACAGCGCGCCATAGGCGATCGACGGGGCGGGCAGGATCCCGATATCGGTCATTGTCGCTCACCTTCGCCGTGCCGGAGTGCGATATCCGCGACGGCAGGTGGCGGATCCTTCTCGTTGACGGTGCGTAACGTCTGCTCGACAGCGGGATTCACCATGTCCAACAGTGGCTTGGGGTAGATCCCCAGCACCAGAAGCAGTGCGACCAACGGCGCCACCACGGCGAGCTCACGGCGCTTGAGATCACCGATGCTCTCGTTACCAGGGGCCAGCGGCCCGGTCATCATCCGCTGGTACATCCACAAGACGTAGACGGCCGCCAATACCAAGGCTATGACGGCGCACGCCGCAGCCACCGGATACCGCGTGAATGTTCCCACCAGCACCAGGAATTCGCTGATGAACGGCGCCAACCCCGGTAGCGAGAGGGTGGCTAGACCGGCCACCAAGAAGGATCCGGCAAGCACCGGCGCCACCTTCTGTACCCCGCCGTATGCCGCGATGAGACGAGTCCCCTTGCGGGACACTAAGAAACCTGCCACCAACATCAGGGCGGCAGTGGAGATGCCATGATTGACCATGTACAGCGTCGCTCCCGATTGACCCTGGCTCGTCATCGCGAATATGCCCAGGATGATGAACCCGAAGTGTGATATCGAGGTGTAGGCGATCAGACGCATCACATCGGTCTGACCGATCGCCAAGATGGCCCCATAGACAATGCCGATAACCGCCAGCGTGATGATCACCGGCGTGAAATACCTACTGGCGTCAGGGAACAGCTGGATGCAGTACCGCAGCATCGCGAAAGTACCCACCTTGTCGACGATCGCCATCATGAGGACCGCGCTAGCGGGAGTGGCGTGCACTGCGGCATCGGGCAGCCAGGTGTGGAACGGCCAGAGCGGGGCCTTCACCGCGAACGCGAACATGAATCCCAAGAACAGTGCCTTGGCGACACCCGGATCGATCCCCAGTGCTCCGGTGGCAACCATCTCGGTGAGATCCCGAAGATCGAAGGTGCCGGTCTGCCCGCGTGCCGTGACCACGTACAAGCCGATGACCGCCGCCAGCATGATCAGACCGCCGAACAGGTTGTACATCAAGAACTTCACCGCCGCACGGGACCGCTGCTTGACGTCGGAGTGCGCACTCCCGAACCCTCCGATGAGGAAATACATCGGGATGAGCATGGCCTCGAAGAATATATAGAACAGCAGTACGTCCAGCGCGGAGAAGGACAACAGCACCATGGCTTCCACGATCAGGATCAGCGCGACATAGCGTTGCGCCACCGGCCGATTGGTATATCCGGGCGCCTCGGCTCCGTCGTTCCATCCGGCCAGCAGCAGAACGGGAAGAAGCCCCGCCGTCAGCAGTACCAATGCGAGCCCGATTCCGTCGAGGCCCACCACGTATTTCATCCCGAATGCCGGTATCCAGGAATGTGATTCGACAAACTGGTATTGAGGTCCTCCGGGATCGAACGCGATGGCCAGCCCAATCGCGAGGATAAGAACCAGCAGCGAAGCGCCCAGCGCCACATACTTGGCCAATGCCCGCTGCTGGGTCGGCATCACCAGCACGGCAGCGGCGCCCGCCAAGGGAATGAGCCATAGCGCTGTCACGGTACCCACGGCACTCACCACCTCACTGCCATCAACAGCGCAACCACCAGAGCCGCGCCGGCACACATGGATAACGCATACGAGCGGACGTGGCCGGTCTGCATACGTCGTACCCAGCCGGAAACGGCGCCCAGTGTCGCGGCGACGCCGTTCACCAGGCCGTCGACGCCCCTGTCGTCGGCAAGCACCAGAGCGCGGGTAAGCCGCTGTCCGGGACGCATGAACACCGCCTCATTGACGGCATCGCCATAAAGGTCCCGACGCGCAGCGACAGTGAGCGCCGAACCTTGGGGTGCGGTTTCCGGAACCGTGCGGCGGTACATGCGGTAGGCCACGGCCACACCGCAGAGCACCACGGTGACGGTCGCCGCGCTGATCACCCACGCCGGGACCGGCAGCTCGCCGTGGTGCGCACCGACCACGGGCTCCAGCCAATTCTGCAGGGCTCCACCGAAGCTCAGCAGGAACCCCGCCCCCACCGACCCAACCGCGAGCACCATCATCGGCCAGGTCATCACCGACGGTGACTCGTGTGGATGCGCGTGTTCGCGCCAGCGCCGCTCGCCGAAGAACGTCAGGAGCATGACCCGAGTCATGTAAAACGCGGTGATCCCCGCGCCCAGCAGTGCCGCCGAGCCCAGCAGGAATCCCCCGACACCACCGTGCCCGAAGGCGACCTCGATGATCTTGTCCTTCGAATAGAACCCCGCGAACGGTGGAACGCCAATGATGGCAAGGTAGCCGAGCCCGAAGGTGACGAAGGTAATGGGCATGACGATGCGCAGCCCGCCGTAGCGACGCATATCGGTCTCTTCGTTCATACCGTGCATGACCGAACCAGCGCCGAGGAACAGTCCGGCCTTGAAGAACCCGTGCGTAAGCAGATGCATGACCGCCACCGCATACCCGGCGGGTCCAAGCCCGGCAGCCAGCACCATGTAGCCGATCTGCGACATCGTGCTCGCGGCAAGGGCTTTCTTGATGTCGTCCTTGGCGCAGCCGATGATCGCACCGAAGAGTAAGGTGACGGCGCCGACGATGACCACCGCCAGCTGTGCGTACGGAGCGTGTTCGAAGATCGGTCCGGACCGGGTGATGAGGTAGACCCCCGCGGTGACCATGGTGGCGGCGTGGATGAGCGCCGACACCGGGGTAGGGCCTTCCATGGCGTCCCCTAGCCAGGACTGCAGCGGCACCTGGGCCGACTTTCCGCAGGCCGCCAGCAGCAGAGCCAATCCGATTGCGGTGTTTCGGTTCTCACCGGCCGCGCCCGCGGATCCGAGCACCTGAGCGAAGCCGACCGAGCCGAAGGTCGCGAACATCAGCATCATGGCCAGGGCCAGCCCCATGTCACCGACCCTGTTGACGATGAAGGCCTTCTTGGCCGCGGCAGCCGCCGACGGCTTCTGATACCAGAATCCGATCAGCAGATACGACGCCAGACCGACACCCTCCCAACCCACGTACAGCCCTAGGAAGTTGTCGGCGAGCACCAACAGCAGCATGGCGGCCAAGAACAGGTTCAGGTAGCCGAAAAACCTTCGCCTGTCGGGATCGTGCTCCATATAGCCGATCGAATAGATATGGATCAGCGAACCCACCCCGGTGATCAGCAGCGCGAAGCACACAGATAGCTGATCCAGCGCCAGCCCGAAATCGACGTGCAGCGTACCGACCGGAACCCAGGTGAAGAGGTTCTCGTGCACTGCGCGCCCAGATCCCGCCCGGCCGAGCATGCCGACAAACGAGGCGACGGCAACGAAAAAGGACGCAAGCGCCGTCGCGCAGCCCAGCAGATGCCCCCAGGCGTCCCCCCGGCGGCCGACGAGCAGGAGTACGGCCGCGCCCGCCAGGGGCAGCGCCGGCATGAGCCATGTCACGGAAACTCCCCTCCTAGAACTTCAACAGGTCGGCGTCGTCGACCGAAGCCGACCTACGGGTGCGGAAGATGGTCATGATGATCCCCAGCCCCACAACCACTTCCGTGGCCGCGACCACCATGGTGAAGAATGCGATGACTTGGCCGTCCAGGTTTCCGTGCATGCGGGCGAAGGTGACGAATGCCAGGTTGGCCGCATTGAGCATGAGTTCGACACTCATGAAGACCACGATCGCGTTACGGCGCAACATCACGCCGGCGGCACCGATTGTGAAGATGAGTGCGGCGAGATAGAGGTAGTTGTCGGGGTTCACCGCGCCTCCATATCCCGCGGTGTGAGCACGCCACTGACCGACAACTCTGAGAATGATCCGTCGGGAAGCAGAGCGGGGACATCGACCGCGTTATGCCGCGCGTACACGCCAGGATTCGGTAACGGTGTGGCCCGCTCACCCTGCTGGAAACGTCGAATGACCATCTCGCGCTGGCCGCCGGTCTGCCCCAACTTCTCCCGATGCGCCAAGACCATCGCCCCAATCGTCGCGGTGATCAGGAGCGCGCCGGTGAGTTCGAATGCCCACAGGTAATCGATGAAGATGCGCTCGGCCAGGCCCTCCACGTTTCCGCGACTGTTGGCTTGCTCGAGCCCGACGAACGCTGTGGTGGATGCGCTTCCGATGCCCGCGATCGCAAGTATCCCGAATCCCAGTCCAGCCATGATGGCACCCACCCGCTGCCCCGGCAGGGTCTCCACCAGAGAGTCCGAGGAATCCACGCCGACGAACATGAGCACGAACAGAAACAACATCATGACCGCGCCGGTGTACACCACCACCTGGGCCACGCCGAGAAACAGGGCCCCTTGAGCCACGAAGAACACCGCAAGGATGACCATCGTCATGGCCAGGAAGATCGCTGAATACACCGCCTTGGGCGCGGCGATCACACCGAGTGCGCCGAGCACGGCGATGGTGCCAAGCACCCAGAACGTCCACCCCTCCCAGGTCGGCGTGCGGGACAGCCCCTCGACCGCAAGCACTGTCAGCTGCGCGCTCACCTGGTGTCCCCATCGGTCTTCGGCAGGTTGCCCAGGTAATAGTCGGTGTCGGTGGTGCCCGGGTACATCGCGTGCGGCGGCGGTGTCATCCCCTGCTGCAGGGGCGCCAGCAGTTTGTCCTTGCCGTAGATGAGATCGGCGCGGTTGTCGTCGGCCATCTCGTAGTCGTTGGTCATCGTGAGCGCACGGGTTGGGCACGCTTCGATGCACAGGCCGCAACCGATGCACCGCAGATAGTTGATCTGGTACACCCGGCCGTAGCGCTCGCCGGGTGAGAAGCGTTCCTCCTCGGAATTGTCCTCGCCCTCAACGAATATCGCGTCGGCGGGGCACGCCCAGGCACACAGCTCGCAACCGATGCACTTCTCCAGCCCATCGGAGTACCGGTTGAGTTGGTGTCGACCGTGGTAGCGGGGGGCGGTCGGCTCTTTCTTCTCCGGGTATTGCTCGGTGAGCCGCTTCTTGAACATCGACGAGAAGGTCACCCAGAACCCCGCGAGGCCGTCGACCGAATGTCGCAGCAGATCAGGCATGTGCGTCCTCCTTGGCGTCCTTAGCGGTGTTTTCAGTGGTATCCAAGCTCTGCTGCCCGGGCAGCGGCGGCACCGGGAATCCGCCTGCCATGGGGTCGAATCTTTTCGACAACACGGGTTTTGGCGGTTCGGTGCGTCGGGAAAACACCCCTATCAACGCGATGCTGCCAACCGAGACGACGATCCCGGTGATCCCGAGGATGATCGACGGATTTCCGTATCCGTAGAGCGCCAGCGCCTGCACCACACCGACGATGACGATCCATATCAGCGCCACCGGGATCAGGACCTCCCAGCCCAACCGCATGAACTGGTCGTAGCGCAGCCGTGGCAACGTGGCGCGCAGCCACATGAACAGGAACATGAAGCCCCAGACCTTGGCCACGAACCACAGCGCGGGCCACCAGGCGGTGTTCGCCCCGTCGATCAGGCTCAGCGGCCAGGGTGCGTGCCAGCCGCCGAGGAACATGGTGGCCGCCAGCCCGGAAACCGTTGCCATGTTGATGTATTCGGCGAGCATGAACATGGCGAAGCGCAGCGAGGAATACTCGGTGTGGAAGCCGCCGACCAGCTCACCCTCGGCCTCAGGTAGGTCGAACGGCGCCCTGTTGGTCTCACCCACCATCGCGGTGACGTACACCAGGAAAGAAGGCAGCAGCAGGAAGACGTACCAACGTCCCGCTTGTGCCGCGACGATTCCCGACGTCGACATGGTCCCCGCCAAGAGGAACACCGCCGCGAATGTGAGGCCCATCGCGATCTCGTAGGAGATCACCTGCGCGGAGGATCTCAATCCACCCAGCAGCGGGTAGGTGGAGCCTGATGCCCAACCTCCCAGCACAATCCCGTAGACGCCTATGGAGGTGACCGCCAACACGAACAGAATTGCCACGGGCAGGTCGGTGAGCTGCAGGGGCGTGCGGTGTCCGAAGACCGATACGACCGGCCCGAAGGGGATCACCGCGTACGCGACGATCGCCGGAACCACCGAGATGATCGGCGCGAGAAGATAAATCGGCTTGTCGACCCCGGCCGGGGTAAGACCCTCCTTGAGAGCAAGTTTCACGCCGTCCGCCAGGCTCTGCAACAGCCCGAACGGACCCACCCGGTTGGGGCCGATGCGGCGCTGCATCCAGGCCAGTACCTTGCGCTCGACGAGGATGGCAACAAGCACAGTGAGAAGCAGGAATGCGAACACCGCAACGCATTTCACGAACACCAGCCACAACGGATCGATCCCGAACTGCGATAGGTCCGTTTTGCCCGTCACGGTGCCACCTCGATTCGCACCACATGCCCGAGCACAGGACCCAGCTGCTGATGCACCTCCGAACCCGCCGAACGCATGGGCACCCACACCACTCTGTCGGGCATTTCCGTTATTCGTAACGGCAGGGTGATAGAGCCCCGGGTCGGCTCCGATGTGCTGCCCACGGTCACCGAATCGCCATCGACGGCCCCGATTTCGTTGGCGGTCGTCTCCGACAGCCGCACCTCGGCAGGATGTGCGGTACCGGCGAGATACTGCTCACCGTCCTGCAACCGACCGGAATCCAGCAGCTGCCGCCAAGACGCCAGCACCGCCTCCCCTGCCTCGGCCCGCGGTCTGCCGGTCGCATGCACCGCACCCGCCGTCTGATGCGCTTCGCCCAAGTGGCTCATCAGTGTCTCCCGGGCCCCCTCCCACGGACCGATGTCGGCGAGCTCGGCGAGCGCGTCATCTCCACGCGCCAGGCCTATCGGGCGATCCATCCGCTGGGCTAGCGCGGCCAGCACCCTCAGATCATCCAACGTGTCGCTGGCGTCCAGCGCGGTCTCGAAGGACCTCAGCCTGCCCTCCCAGTTCACGAAACTGCCGGCTTTCTCCGCCACCGCCGCGACCGGAAGCACCACATCGGCAAGCTCGGTCACGGCGCCGTGCCGCATCTCGAGACTCACCACAAAGGCCGCCTTGAGCGCAGCCGTGGCCGCAAGCGGATCCGGAAGGTCGGCAAGCTCGACGCCGCCAACCACGAATGCGCAAAGACGGCTTCCAGGACTGAGCATGCCTGCGGTGTCCAGCCCCGGCATATCGGGCAACGCGATGACATTCCAGTGTTCGGCGATATTTCGCCGCGCCGCACTATCGGATACCGGGTGCCCGCCCGGCAGCAGCCGCGGTAGCGCTCCGGTTTCCAGCGCTCCGCGCTCCCCGGCCCTCCGTGGGACCCATACCAGCGTCGCACCTGTCTTCTCGACCAGCTGAGCCGCCGCCGACAAGCCCCCCGGTACCGACGCCAGTCGTTCCCCTACCATGATCACAGCCCCGGGTTGACCCAACAGATCCGAATCAGCCAGGCCCGCCAGGGTTTCCGGCTCACCGCCGGGGACGGTGGCGATCACATCCGCCGAGAGTTTGATGGAGCCGCGGCTGGCGAACGGTGCGATGGTAAGCACTTTCAGTCCTCGTTTACGCACCCCCTTACGCAGCCGTAGGAAGACGATGGGAGATTCTTCCTCTGGTTCGAATCCCGCCAACAGCACCACCGGCGCACACTCCAACGCCGCGTACGTCTGCCTCATACCGCGTCCGGCGACCGCGGAACCGAGGAACGCCGCCTCCTCGACACTGTGCGCGCGGGCCCGGAAGTCTATGTTGTTGGTGCCCAACACCGTCCGGGCGAACTTGACGTAGGCGTAGGAATCCTCGACGGTGATCCGACCACCGGTGAGTACTCCCGAATTGGCCCCGGCATCCGCCAAACCCTTTGCGGCGGCTTCCAATGCCTGCGGCCACGACACCGCCACCAGATTCCCGAACTCGTCGCGGATCATCGGGCTGGTGACGCGGTCCCCCGCCGTGGCGTAGGTAAACGCCCAACGTCCCTTATCGCAGTTCCACTCCTCGTTGACCTCGGGATCGTCACCGGCCAGGCGCCGCAGAACCTTTCCACGCCGATGGTCGGTGCGCTGCGCGCACCCGCTGGCGCAGTGCTCGCACACACTGGGGGTAGACACCAGATCAAATGGGCGCGCGCGGAATCGGTATGCGGCTCCGGTGAGAGCACCTACCGGACAGATCTGCACCGTGTTGCCGGAAAAGTAGGACTCGAAGGGCTCGTCATCCGCGATTCCCACCTGTTGTAGCGCACCGCGTTCCAGCAGCTCGATGAACGGGTCACCGGCCACCTGCTGCGAGAACCGGGTGCAGCGGGCGCACAGCACACAGCGTTCCCTGTCGAGCAGTACCTCGGTGGACAGCGGAATCGGCTTAGGGAAAGTGCGTTTGGCCTCGGTGAAACGGCTCTCGGTGCGGCCGGTTGACATGGCTTGGTTCTGCAACGGACATTCTCCGCCCTTGTCGCAGACGGGACAGTCGAGCGGATGATTGATCAGCAGCAGTTCCATCACACCGCTCTGCGCCTTCTGTGCCGACTCGGAGGTGACCTGGGTATGGATCACCATCTGATCGGTGACGGTGGTGGTACACGCAGCCAGCGGCTTACGCTGGCCCTCCACCTCGACCAGGCACTGGCGACATGCGCCCACCGGCTCGAGCAATGGGTGATCGCAGAACCTGGGAATCTGCACGCCGATGAGCTCGGCGGCGCGAATCACCAACGTGCCCTTGGGCACCGAGATGCTGGTTCCGTCGATATCGACGGTGATCATATCGGTGGTGACGGCCGGTTCTATTACGGTCACTGTTCTGCCTCCCCGAAGACGGTGCAAGCGGCCGGATCAAAGGGGCACCCGTTCTCCAGGTGCGCCTCATATTCGCCGCGAAAATACTTGAGAGAGGACATGATCGGGCTCGCGGCGCCGTCGCCGAGAGCGCAGAAGGACTTACCCAACACGATGTCCGAGATATCGAGCAGTTTGTCCAGGTCTTCGGGGATGCCCTCGCCTGACTCGAGCCGCTCCAGGATGCGCACCAACCAATAGGTGCCCTCACGACACGGTGTGCACTTGCCACAGGACTCGTGTGCGTAGAACTCGGTCCAGCGCAGTACCGCACGCACCACGCATGTGGTGTCATCGAATATCTGTAATGCCTTGGTGCCCAGCATCGATCCGGCGGCACTCACCCCCTCGTAGTCGAGCGGGACATCCAGATGCTCGGCGGTGAACAACGGAGTCGACGAACCTCCGGGAGTCCAGAACTTGAGCCCATGCCCGTCCCGCACTCCCCCGGCCAACTCCAGGAGCTGGCGCAGCGTCACCCCCAACGGAGCCTCGTACTGACCGGGAGTGCGCACATGCCCGGACAACGAGTACAGCGTGAATCCCGGCGACTTCTCCGATCCCATCGTCCGGAACCATTCGACCCCGCGCCGCAAGATGACCGGGACACTGGCGATGGACTCGACATTGTTGACGACGGTCGGGCTGGCGTACAGACCGGCGACGGCCGGGAACGGGGGACGCAGCCGAGGCTGTCCGCGTCGTCCCTCAAGTGAGTCCAACAGTGCGGTCTCTTCACCGCAGATATAGGCGCCGGCACCCGCGTGCACCACGAGTTCCAGATCGAAGCCGCTGTCAAGAATGTTGCGGCCGAGGTATCCGGCCTCGTACGCCTGCGCCACCGCGGTCTGCAACCGCCTGATCACCGAGATGACCTCGCCACGAACGTAGATGAAGGCGTGTGCGGCACGGATCGCGTAGGCGGCGATGACGATTCCCTCGATCAGGGTGTGCGGTGTCGCCAGCATCAGCGGAATGTCTTTGCAGGTACCGGGTTCAGACTCGTCGGCGTTCACCACCAGGTAGTGCGGCTTGCCATCCCCTTGCGGGATGAAGGACCACTTGGTGCCCGTCGGGAATCCGGCGCCACCACGTCCGCGTAGGCCCGCATCCTTGACCAGGGCAATGACCGCATCCGGTGCCATCCCCAATGCGGTTCGCAGACCCTGATATCCGTCATGGCGTACGTATCCGTCGAGCGTCCACGAGTCGGCCTCGTCCCAGTGCTCGGATAGGACCGGGGCAAGGATCGAAGAACTCACCGCACCTCCTCCCGCACGTCCTTGGCCAGTCGGAGTCCGGCCAGCGTCGGTCCACCCGCCTGCGCTGCAGCCACCGCGTCGGGCCGCTCATCGGCGAACCCGGCCAGAATCCGGCCCGTCTCCTTGAAGGTGCACGGCGGCGCGCCTCTGCGGGGCTCGGGGATACGGCCGCCCCGTAGGCCTTCCACGAGATCGGCTGCCCCATCCGGGGTTTGGTTATCGAAGAACTCCCAGTTGACCATCAAGACTGGGGCGTAGTCGCAGGCGGCATTACACTCGACGTGTTCGAGCGTGACCTTGCCGTCCTCGGTGGTGCCGCCGGGCTGCACGCCGAGCTCATCGACCAACCGGGCCAAGATCACGTCGCCACCCAGCACCGCGCACAGCGTGTTGGTGCACACCCCGACGAGGTAATCACCGGTCGGTTCGCGCCGGTACATCGAGTAGAAGCTCGCCACCGCAGTCACCTCTGCGAATGTCAAACCCACTTGCCCGGCGCAGAATTCGATACCCGCCTTGGTCACGTAGCCGTCCTCGGACTGCGTGAGATGCAGCAGCGGGAGTAATGCCGATCTGCGGCTCGGATACCGATCCAGGATCTCCTTGGCGTCGATGGCAAGCCGCGAAACCACCTCCGGCGGATAGCTCTTACGCCCCGCAAATCTTCCCCCGTCCTCGGGTGGACGGCTGCCAAGCTCGAGAAAGACGTCGCTCACCGGTCCACCCCACCCATCACCGGATCGATGCTCGCCACCGCGGCGATCAGATCCGCCACCATCCCGCCCTCGCACATCGCCGAGACGGACTGCAGATTCGTAAATGAAGGATCGCGGAAATGCACACGGTAGGGCCGGGTTCCACCGTCACTGACCATGTGCACACCGAGCTCGCCACGCGGCGATTCGACGGCGATGTACACCTGCCCCGCAGGCACCCGGATCCCCTCCGTCACCAGTTTGAAGTGGTGGATCAACCCCTCCATCGAGGTGCCCATGATCTTGGCGATGTGCTTGGGTGAGTTGCCCAACCCATCCGGGCCCGAGGAGAGGTCGGCGGGCCAGGCAATCTTCTTGTCGTCCACCACTACCGGTCCGGGCCGCAACCGATCCAAGCACTGCTGCGCGATCTTGATGGACTCGTGCATCTCCTTGACCCGAATCAGATAGCGGCCGTACGAGTCGCAGTCCTCGTGGGTCACGACATCGAAGTCGTACGACTCGTACCCGCAATACGGTTGTGCGCGCCGTAGGTCGTGCGCCAGCCCGGTTGCGCGCAGCACCGGGCCGGTGATACCCAGTGCCATGCACCCCGTGAGATCCAGATAGCCGACGCCCTGGGTGCGCGCCTTCCAGATGTAGTTCTCGTTCAACAGATTTTCCATGTCGCGCAACCTGACGGGCAGGATCTTGAGCAGATCCCGTATCTCCTGTTCCGCACCGTCGGGCAGATCCTGCGCGAGGCCACCGGGCCTGACATAGGCGTGGTTCATGCGCAGACCGGTGATCGCTTCGAAGACCTTCAGGATCATTTCGCGTTCGCGGAAACCAAGGAACATCGCAGTCATCGCGCCGAGCTCCATGCCACCGGTGGCAAGCGCGACCAGATGCGAGGAGATGCGGTTGAGTTCCATCAGCATCACCCGAATCACGTTGGCACGCTCGGGGATTTCTTCGGTGATGTCGAGCAGCTTCTCGACTCCCAGGCAGTAGGCGGTCTCGTTGAAGAATGGTGACAGGTAGTCCATCCGAGTCACGAAGGTGACGCCCTGGGTCCAGTTTCGATACTCCAGATTCTTTTCGATACCGGTGTGCAGGTAGCCGATTCCGCAGCGTACGTCGGTGACCGTCTCCCCCTCGATCTCCAGGATCAGACGCAGCACACCGTGTGTCGACGGATGCTGAGGACCCATGTTGACGACGATCCGCTCGTCAGTGGCTTGGGCTGCGGCGGTGACGATCTCGTCCCAGTCCTGCCCACCGGCCATGAGATGGATCTCGGGCTGTGCTGTCATTAGTTGTAGGACCTCCGCTGATCGGGTGGAGCGATGGTCGCACCGTGGTACTCGACCGGAACGCCACCGAGCGGATAGTCCTTGCGCTGTGGATGCCCCTCCCAGTCATCGGGCATCGCTATCCGCGTCAGCGACGGGTGATCGTCGAAGACGATGCCAAAGAAGTCGTAGGTCTCCCGCTCGTGCCAGTCCGTCGTCGGGTACACGGCATTCAGCGAAGGAATATGCGGATCATCATCCGGCACAGCCACTTCAAGCATTATCCGGCGGTTCCAGGTAATCGACATGAGCGGGTAGACGGCGTGCAGTTCACGCACGGTGTCATCGGGATAATGCACACCACTGACACCGAGGCTGAGTTCGAAACGCAGCTGCGGGTCGTCGCGCAGTGACTGCGCGACCTGCACCAGGTGTTCGGCGCGCACATGGATCGTGAGCTGATCACGGAAGACGACCACACCTTCTACGGCGTCTTCGAAGGTGACGTGCTCCTGCGCCGCGAGAACAGATTCGAGCCGGTCGACAACCTCGTCGAAGTACCCGCCGTATGGCCGGTTCGAGCTCACCGGCAAGGAGATTGGCTGAACCAGCCCGCCATATCCCGAGGTGTCGCCGCTACCGCTGACCCCGAAAAGGCCGTGCCGAACCCCGATGACCTCCCCTGGGTTCTGCTCGTTACCCGTCACCGCAGCAGACCCTTCATCTCGATGGTCGGTGTAGCGGCGAGTGCTGCCGCTTCGGTCTCGCGGATGACTTCCTCACGGTGGACCCCAAGCGGCATCTGGCCGATCTTCTCGTGCAGCTTCAAGATCGCGTGCAGCAGCATCTCCGGGCGGGGCGGGCAGCCAGGAAGATAGATATCCACGGGGACAACATGATCGACACCCTGCACGATGGCGTAGTTGTTGAACATGCCACCCGAGGACGCACAGACCCCCATGGCGAGCACCCACTTCGGTTCGGCCATCTGGTCATAGATCTGCCGTAGCACCGGCGCCATCTTCTGACTGACCCGGCCCGCCACGATCATGAGGTCGGCCTGCCGCGGTGTCGCCGAGAACCGCTCCATGCCGAAGCGGGCAATATCGAATCGCGGGCCCGCCGTCGACATCATCTCGATGGCACAGCAGGCCAGTCCAAAGGTGGCAGGCCACAACGAACCTTTTCGCACATACCCAGCCAGTGTCTCGACAGTGCTCAGCAGAAATCCGCTAGGCAGTTTTTCCTCAAGACCCATGGTTCTCCCAACAGGTGTGCTTATTCGTGATGTTGCAAGGACTTCCAGCTGTTCCGGCAATCGAGCGGAGCTAATCCCAGCTCAGGCCACCGCGCCTCCATTCATACGCGTATGCCACCGACACGTTGACGATGAACAGGGCCATTGCGAGCAGTCCGAACACTCCGAGGGCCTCGAAATGAACGGCCCACGGATACAAGAAGACGATCTCGATATCGAAGATGATGAACAACATCGCGGTGAGGTAGTACTTCACGGGCACCCGGTGTCCGCCCACGGCGGCACCGTGATGATCACGGCCCATCGAATGCTGGGTGGGCTCGATACCGCACTCGTACGCCTCGAGCTTGGCGCGGTTGTAGCGGCGCGGACCCACGAATGACGAAATCCCAATGGAGAAAACGGCAAAGGCCATCGCAATGGCGCCGAGTACCAGAATCGGTACATACGCATCCATGGCAGACCAGCCTCCCGAATAGATCCATCGGGTCCCTGTGCTGGATCGGCAACATTGCCGTGTCATTCCGTGTGTGGTCGAGGGCTGCCGACCAGTACAGATGTGACCTAACAAACACACTATCGGTTGGCGCGTGATCCGTGCCACCGTTTGACAGTGTTTTGCGTAATTAAGTATCGGTGCCGGCGGGCCTTGGACGAATGAAGTCAGCAGTGCGTGGCGGCCGTCGAACCGAGCAGCTCGATTACCGTCGCGGTCAACCGCATCGGGTCGATAGGCCTCGGTACAACAGCCTCGGCACGTGACCAGTTCGCCAGCCAGCGGTCCTCTGGACGCCCCGTCAGCACAATGATCGGCGGCGGCGCATCGACCTCGTCCTTGACCTGCTTGGCCACGCCCATCCCGCCGAACGGCGTCGCTTCACCGTCGAGGATCGCGAGGTCGATACCGCCCGCGGCGAGGCGTTCGATGACCATGGGCCCGGTGGCCACCTCGACAAACTCCAGCGGCGGCAGTGCGGAATCCGGTCGTGTGCCAATTCCTTCAATTACCTTGCGCCGGACCGTGATGTCATCGCTATAGACGAGGACGTGCAGCGCCATACGGCCATGCTAGGCCGTTCCCCCGGCGAGCAGACGCAAAGTGCACAGAAATGTCGAGATACATGCGCACTAAGCTGGGGGCACCTCCCGTTTGCGGGGGACTGTTCGCAGGATGGGTTAGGCCCGGAAGAACCTGACTTCGGAGGCCAGGATGGCCTTCGCGCCGATCGCGGCCAGCGCATCCATGGTGGTGTTGACACCCTTGCGCGGGGCCAGGGCACGCACCGCCACCCACTTCTCATCGGCCAGCGGGGCCAGCGTCGGAGATTCCAGGCCGGGCGTCACCTTGAGTGCCTCGTCCAGAACCGCACGCGGGCAGTCATAGTCGAGCATCAAATACAGCTGGCCGAACACCACACCCTGGATACGCGCCGTCAGCTGTGCGCGAGCCGTTTCCGTTGCCGGGTCGGCGTTCTCCCGCTCGATCAGCACGGCCTCCGAATCGCACAGCGACTCACCGAAGGCCACCAGTCCGTGCTGGCGCAGGGTGCGGCCGGTGCCGACGATATCGGCGATCACATCGGCCACGCCAAGCTGAATGGATATCTCGACAGCACCGTCCAGCCGAATGACATCGGCCTCGATTCCCTTGGTGTCCAGATCCTTTCGGACCAAGTTGGGGTAGGCAGTGGCGATTCGCTTCCCCGCGATGTCGTAAATCGTCCAGTCTCGCCCGGCGGGCGCGGCGTAGCGGAACGTCGATCCACCGAATCCCAGAGCGAGTCGTTCGGCCACCGGTGCATCGGAGTCCATCATCAGGTCGCGGCCGGTGATACCAAGATCCAGCTCGCCCGAACCGACATAGATCGCGATGTCCTTGGGCCTCAAGAAGAAGAACTCGACATCGTTCCCGGGGTCGAGCACAGTCAGGTCCTTCGCGTCCCCACGCCGCCGGTATCCGGCCTCGGACAGAATCTCGGATGCAGCCTCGCTGAGCGCCCCCTTGTTGGGGACCGCGACGCGCAGCGCTCCATTTGAACTCGTCATGTCAGAGCTTCCGGTAGACGTCGTCGAGAGTGAGACCGCGGGCAATCAGAAGAACCTGCGCCCAATAGAGCAGCTGGCTGACCTCCTCGGCGAGCGACTCATCGCTCTCGTGCTCGGCGGCCAGCCACACCTCGCCGGCCTCTTCGAGCAGCTTCTTGCCCAGGGTGTGCACCCCCGCGTCGAGGGCGGCGACGGTCCCACTCCCCTCGGGCCGGGTTTTGGCGCGGTCACTGAGCTCGGCGAACAGCTCGTCGAAGGTCTTCACGGGTGGCGATTCTGTCACGAGCCGGCCTGGCGAGTCATATGGGTTTGCAGGTAGTCGCCGTCAGCACGTCGGCGTGCGCAAGTCGCAAGTCGTCCGGAGACAGCCCCGACAACGTGGTGACAAGCCTGCGTCGATCGGTGCCGGGCACCTGTACATGGTTCGGCACCACCAGCACCGCGCAGCCCGCGGCCTCAGCGGCCGCGGCACCGGTCACCGAGTCCTCGACGGCCAGGCAGTCGGCCGGGTCTACGCCCAGCAGGGCTGCTGCCCGCAAGTACGGGTCCGGGGCCGGTTTGGTGCGCGCCACCTCGTCACCGCATACGGTTCCAGAAAACCACTGTGTGCCAATGGTCTTCAGCGCATGGTTGGTAAGTGACCGGATGGTGTTGGTCACCAGGGCCATGGGCACCTGCTCGGCGGCGAGAGCCGTCAGCATCTCCTGGGCACCGTCACACCAGGTGAGCCCGGTTTCGAATAGCTCGGCGGTGTACTCATGCAGCCAGTCGTTCTCACGGGCCATCAGCTCGGGGTCCGGCTCCAGCCCGAACGCTGCGAACATCATCTGCATAGTGGCCTCGGCTGATCCCCCGAGTAGCGCGGTGCGCAGCTCGGGGGTCATCTCGCCGCCAAGCCTGCGGCACGTTTCGGCCATCGAGATATCCCAGAGCTTCTCCGAGTCGATGAGCGTGCCGTCCATGTCCCACAGCACCGCACGCATGCGACCAATTCTGTCAGAGGTCGCCTGCTGCCTATGACGCTGGTGCTCAGTCCTCCGGGTTGTAGCCGAGATTGGGGCCGAGCCAGCGCTCGGCTTCCTTCAGGGTCCAGCCCTTGCGCTTCGCGTAGTCGGCGACCTGGTCTTGGGCCACCCGGCCGACCACGAAGTACTGCGACTGCGGGTGCGAGAAGTACCAGCCGCTGACGGCGGCACCGGGCCACATCGCCATCGACTCGGTCAGCTCGATACCGGCCCGCTCCTTGACGTCCATCAACTCCCAGAGCGTCGCCTTCTCGGTGTGCTCAGGGCAGGCCGGGTAGCCGGGAGCAGGGCGGATTCCCACGTACTTCTCACCGATGAGCGCCTCGTTGTCCAGTTGCTCTTCGGGCTGGAATCCCCAGAACTCCTTGCGGACTCGCTGGTGCATCCGCTCGGCGAACGCCTCTGCCAGCCGGTCGGCGAGCGATTCCAGCAGGATCGCGTTGTAGTCGTCGTGGTCCGCCTTGAACTCGGTGATCTTGTCACCGCTGCCGAGCCCGGTGGTGACGGCGAAGGCGCCGACATGATCGGCCAGGCCGGTGTTCTTGGGCGCGATGAAGTCGCCCAGTGACCGGTTCGGGATACCGTCCCGATGCTCGCCCTGCTGGCGCAGGTTGAACAGCTTCGTCCTCACCTCGCTCCGGGTCTCATCGGTGTAGACCTCGATATCGTCGCCGACCGCGTTCGCCGGGAAAAAACCGATCACCCCGTTGGCCGTCAGCCACTTCTCCTTGATCAGGGTGTCGAGCATCTCCTGGGCATCGTCGTACAGCTTGCGGGCAGTCTCGCCCGACACCGGGTTGTTGAGGATGTCGGGGAACCTGCCCTTCATCTCCCAGGCGTTGAAGAACGGCTGCCAGTCGATGTACTCGCGCAGCTCGGCGATGTCGTAGTCAAGAAATTCTCGTACTCCCGTACCTTGCGCGGGCACCGGCGGCGTGTAGCCGTCCCACTCGATCGGCGTCCGATTCGCGCGGGCCTTCTCCAGCGTCAGCATCGGCCGCTCGCTCTTCTGGGCGTGCCGTTCGCGCAGGGCTGCGTAGTCGGTCTCGGTGGCCTCCAGCAGGGCCGGACGCTGCTTGTCGTCGAGCAGCGCGGCGGCGACCGGCACCGAGCGGGAGGCGTCCTTGACCCAGACCACCGGACCGCTACGACGCGGTGACACCTTCACCGCCGTGTGAGCGCGCGAGGTGGTCGCGCCACCGATCAGCAGCGGGATCTGCAGATCCTGACGCTCCATCTCGACGGCGAAGTTGACCATCTCGTCAAGGGACGGGGTGATCAGGCCGGACAGCCCGATGATGTCGGCCTTGTGCTCCAACGCCGCGTCCAGGATCTTCTGGGCAGGCACCATCACACCGAGGTCGATCACCTTGTAGTTGTTGCACTGCAGGACGACCCCGACGATGTTCTTGCCGATGTCGTGGACGTCGCCCTTGACGGTCGCCATGATGATCGTGCCGTTGGTGTCCTCGGTTGAAGTGTCGCCGGAGCGTTCCTTCTCCTCCTCGATGAACGGCAGCAGGTAGGCAACAGCCTTCTTCATCACCCGGGCGGACTTCACGACCTGGGGAAGGAACATCTTGCCTGCGCCGAAAAGGTCACCGACGACGTTCATACCGTCCATCAGCGGGCCCTCGATCACCTCGATCGGGCGACCGCCTGCGCCGGCGATCTCGGCCCGCAATTCCTCTGTGTCGGACTCGACGTCGGCGTCGATGCCCTTGACCAGGGCGTGTGTGATGCGCTCGCGGACCGGGAGGCTGCGCCACTCGGCGGCCACCGGGTCCTCGGCCTTCTCTGAGCTGTTGAACCGTTCAGCGATCTCCAGGAGCCGCTCGGCCGCGTCCTCGCGACGGTTCAGGACGACGTCCTCGATCCGGTCCCGCAGCTCGGGGTCGATCGAGTCGTAGGGCACCAGCGCACCCGCGTTGACGATGCCCATGTCCAAACCGGCCTTGATGGCGTGGAACAGGAACACCGCGTGGATCGCCTCGCGGACGGGGTTGTTGCCCCGGAACGAGAACGACACGTTCGAGATACCGCCGGAGATGTGCACCCCGGGCAGGTTCTCCTTGATCCAGGCGCAGGCCTCGATGAAGTCGATCCCGTACGTCGCGTGCTCCTCGATACCGGTCGCCAGCGCAAAGCAGTTCGGGTCGAAGATGATGTCCTCGGCTGGGAATCCGACCTCTTCGGTCAGGATCCGGTAGGCGCGCCCGCAGATCTCCTTGCGGCGCTCCAGGTTATCGGCCTGCCCCTGCTCGTCGAAGGCCATCACGACGACGGCGGCACCGTACTTGCGGCACAGCCGTGCCTCGCGGATGAACTTCTCCTCGCCCTCCTTCATGGAGATCGAGTTGACGATCGGCTTGCCCTGCACGTTCTTCAGGCCGGCCTCGATGACCTCCCATTTCGAGGAGTCGATCATCACCGGGACGCGGCTGATATCCGGCTCGGCAGCGATCAGCTTGGTGAACCGGTCCATCGCGGCGACGCCGTCGATCATGCCTTCGTCCATGTTGATGTCGATGACCTGCGCACCGACCTCGACCTGCTGCAGCGCGACCGACAGCGCGGTGTCGTAGTCCTCGGCCTTGATCAGGTTGCGGAACCGGGCGGAGCCGGTGATGTTGGTGCGCTCACCGATGTTCACGAACAGCGAGTCGTCAGTGATGTTGAGCGGTTCCAGGCCCGAGAGCCGGGTGGCCAACTCGATCTCCGGCAGCTCGCGCGGCGCTTTACCCTCAACGACCTTGGCGATCTCGGCGATGTGCGGCGGCGCCGTGCCGCAGCAGCCACCGACCAAGTTGACCAGTCCGGCCTCGGCGAATTCGGCGATGTAGCCGGCCTGGGCCTCCGGAGACTCGTCGTACTCGCCGAAGGCGTTGGGCAGGCCGGCGTTCGGGTAGCAGGACACGAAGGTGTCCGCGATGCGCGCCACCTCGGCGATATAGGGCCTCATCTCCGGCGCACCCAGCGCGCAGTTGAGGCCGACCGCGATCGGCTTCGCATGCCTGATCGCGTTCCAGAACGCCTCGGTGACCTGACCGGACAGCGTCCGGCCGGAGGCATCGGTGATGGTGCCCGAGATGATCACCGGCCAGCGACGTTCGCGTTCCTCGAACAGCGTCTCGACGGCGAACACCGCCGCCTTGGCGTTCAGCGAATCGAAGATCGTCTCGATGATGATCAGGTCGGAGCCACCGTCGACAAGTCCGTTGAGGGCTTCGAGGTAGGCGGCGACAAGCTGGTCGTAGGAGACGTTGCGGGCGCCGGGGTCGTTGACGTCCGGCGAGATCGACGCGGTCCGCGTCGTCGGTCCGAGGGCTCCGGCGACGTATCGGGGCTTGTCCGGGGTGCTGAACTCATCGCAGGCAGCGCGCGCCAGGGCAGCTCCGGCGTAGTTCAGCTCGTAGCTGAGGTCGGCCATGTCGTAGTCCGAGAGCGAGACCGCGTTCGCGTTGAACGTGTTCGTCTCAAGGATGTCGGCGCCCGCCTCCAGGTACTCGCGGTGGATTCCCTCGATGATGTGCGGCTGCGTCAGGTTGAGCAGGTCGTTGTTGCCCTGCAGCGCGGTCGGCCATTCCATGAACCGCTCACCGCGGTAACCCTCTTCGTCCGGGCGGTCGCGCTGGATCGCGGTGCCCATCGCGCCGTCGATAACCATGATCCGCCGGCGCAGCGCTGCGGTCAGTTCATCGGTGCAGTCGGGGCGGACGTTCGACACAAAGCTGTCCGGCGCAGAGAGGTCCGACTTCGCGGCGTTCACAGGGCACTCCTTCCGTAGCGGAAGGCGTCCTTAACTCTGCCGAGCGTGGCGGTCACGGGCTGTGATCCGGAACCGTTGCAACGCCTCTCGACCAGATGGAGTCTACGTCGTCACGCAACAGTCGTGCCAACGCCCAATGTGTCGTGCGGCTTTCTATGAGGGGCGGTCATATCAACAATGTGATCCGGCTATCCAATCCATTCTCCGCCCGCCGCGGCTCGTCCCCGTCACGCAGGGCTTACGCTGGCACCGTGACCCTGTCGGATACCGCCCAGAACGGCCTGCCCGTGCTGCGCGACCCGGTGGTGGTTGCCGCGTTTGAGGGGTGGAATGACGCCGGCGATGCGGCCAGCGCCGCGCTGGAGCACCTGGACACCACCTGGCAGGCCACTCCGTTGATGACCATCGACGATGAGGACTACTACGACTACCAGGTCAATCGTCCCATCGTGCGGCTGGTCGAGGGCGTCACCCGTGAGCTCGAGTGGCCCGGCATGCACATCTCCTACTGCTCACCCCCCGGCTCACAGCGCGATGTGGTTCTGATGCACGGCGTCGAGCCGAATATGCGCTGGCGCACCTTCTGCAACCGCTTGCTGGCCATCGCGGACCGCCTCAACGTATCGACGGTGGTGATCCTGGGTGCGCTGCTGGCCGATACTCCGCATACGCGGCCGGTGCCCGTGAGCGGGACCGCCTACTCCCCCGACGCAGCCAAGTTTTTCGGCCTGGAGGAGACACGATACGAAGGCCCCACCGGTATCGCCGGGGTCTTCCAGGACGCCTGTGTGAACGCCGGGATACCGGCTGTCGCGTTCTGGGCCGCGGTCCCGCACTACGTATCGCAACCACCCAATCCGAAGGCGACGGTCGCGCTGCTTCAGCGCGTCGAGGACGTGCTCGATGTGGAGGTACCGCTCGGAGATCTGCCCGAGCAGGCCGAGGAGTGGGAGCAGGCGGTCACCGAGATGACCACGGACGACGAGGAAATCGCCGAGTACGTGCAGTCGCTCGAAGAACGCGGCGACGCCGAGGTGGATACGACCGAGATTCTCAGCAAGATCGATGGGGACGCCCTGGCCGCCGAGTTCGAGCGGTATCTCCGACGGCGCGGACCCCGATTCGGGGGCTGAACCTCAGAGCACCCGCTGCACGGACAGCTCGTCGAGCGACAGGTAACAGTTGACCGCCATGGTCAGGTCGGCCTCCGCCAGTAGCGACTGGATGACGTGTTTGACACCATTGGTTCCGTCCAGCGCCAGCCCATAGACGTACGGTCGGGCGATCCCCACCAGGCTGGCGCCGAGAGCGACGGCCCGCAAGATGTCGACGCCATCGCGGATCCCTGAGTCGAACGTCACCGGAACCGAGCCGGCGGCCTCGACGGCCGCCGCGAGGCCATCGATGGCCGGTATTCCCCCGTTCGCTTGCCGCCCACCGTGATTGGAGTAGGCGACGGCATCGATACCGCGGTCGACGGCCTGCCGGACATCGTCGGAATCACAGATGCCCTTCAGGATGATCGGTAGATCGGTCAGCTCCCGGTAATGGTCGATATCCGCCCATGTCAGCCCGGGATGGCTGAACAGCGACGCCCACACCAGACCCGCATGCATCGGCATCAATTCCCCGGCGGAGCGTACTCCCGCGATTTCCAGGAAGCGGGGATCGGAAGTGTAGTTCGCCAGGCAGTGTCCGTGCAGCATCGGCAGGTACCCATGTTTCAGATCCCGGGGACGCCACCCCAGCGTGCCGGTGTCGAGAGTCACCGCCAGCGCGTCGTACCCCGCCGCCTCGGCACGTCGAATGAAGCTGTCGGTCAGCTCAGAATCCGATGACGGGTACAGCTGGAAGATTCCGTACGAATCACCGCGCTCGGCGGCGACCTCCTCAAGCGTGGCCGAGGAGAGCGTCGAATACATCGCGGGCACATCGAGCTCCCGGGCAGCGGCCGCGGTCAACAGATCGCCGCGGTCACGGACCGCACCCAGCACGCCGACCGGGCAGATGAACGCCGGGCTGGTGAGCTGCCGCCCCAGAAACGATGTCGACATGTCCCGAGTTGTGCGGTCTCGCAACATCCGTGGCACCAGCCCGTAGCGACGGAGTGCGGTGGCATTCGCGTCCTGAGTGTGTTCATCGCCTGCGCCACCGCGCACGTAGCCGAAGATTCCCTCGCCCAGCGTCTGCTCCGCACGGCTCTCCAACTCGGCAAAGTTGAACGGAAGAGTCGACACCTTGCCGAGCGCACCCGCCGCATAGAACTGGAGCTGGAAATCGCCGAAGTTCATCGAGCACTCCTCATTGTTCGGGCATTCGCTGGATGCTCAGCGTACTGGGCACTTTCGGCCTCATCCAGCACCATCGGCCGGGTGGCCGCGCATGCTCATCCGTCAGGTCGCACAGAATCCGCAGAGCAGGTAGCTCATGCATCCAAACGGCTGGCAGCAATCCACCCGTCCAGCAAATAGGACCCAAGTTAGGGGTACCTTACCGGGGTTCCTTATGATCGTCGGTGAAAACGCATACGCATTCGGCGTCGGCATACCGTCCGGAAGGCCTCCGTTGTCCGCTCTCACCTATCCTGCCGGGACCCGGTTCGCCCTACGTGACGGCGCAACGTGCCTCGTCACAGCCGCGGGCGCGATACTTCTGAACCCACCGCGCAACGAGAAACTCACCGGGCTCTCGCAACAGCAGCGGCGCGTGCTGAAAACTCTCAACAGCGGCCCCGCGACGCTAGCGGAACTGATAACCGATGCCGATAGCGACGCCATCGAGGCACTCGTCACGCGGCTACTCGAAGGTGGATGGCTGTCGCTGGCGGTCCGAGACGACAGACACGACCTCTATGCCGTCGAGTGCTTCGGCGTCCCCGGCCCCCAACCCAAAGATGCCGCACCGTCGGGCGTCCATCTGTCGAAATTCTCAGTACTGCATCGCGATTCACGCGGATACGTGCTGGAAAATCCGCTGAGCTGGTGCGATATCCGCATCCAGGATCTGCGCCTGCTCCCCCTGCTCGACGGCCCCGGACACGCTATCGCCGACCTGAGCGAGGATCTCATCGCGCGGTTCCAGGCCGATCTGCGCTGGGGCGGATTCGTCGTCTCCCACAGCGCTGAGGAAAACCACCAGTTCACCTCCGTCAGCTGGAACGCATCGGACCTGTGGTTCCACCGACGCAGCACCCTGGGGGAACGCACCATCACCTGGGACCACTTCGGTCCCACGAAATGGGCGAAGGGCAAGTTCCCGCAGCCGGCCGCACGCAAACCCGACTATCCGGGAAGCCCGGTCGCGCTACCCGCCCCAGACCTGGCGGCCCTACGCGCCGGGGATCCGACACTCACCACGGTGATCGAGGACCGGATCTCGGTGCGCGCCTTCGATGACGCGAACCCCATCACCATCGGACAGCTTTCCGAGCTCCTATACCGCACGGCCCGTACCCGTGGCGCCCGCTCGGAAAGCGAAGGCGAAGAACTCCTGTCCCGTCCGTATCCCTCGGGTGGCAGCGTGTACGAGCTGGAGCTGTATCCGGTGGTGCGCAACGTCGCCGGACTCGCACCGGGCATGTACCACTACGACTCCTTTGAGCATGTTCTACGGCCGGTGGCCGACGCCGATTCCACCGCGGTGAAGCAGCTGCTGAAATCGACCTCCGCGACGCTGGAGGGGGGCGCCGAACCACAGGTGCTGCTGGTGATGGCCGCGCGCACCGGGCGGGTGATGTGGACCTACGAGCAGGTCGCCTACTCGGCCATCCTCAAGCATGTCGGTGTTCTCATGCAGACCATCTACCTGGCCGCCACTGCCATGGGTCTGGGCGCATGCGCCCAGGGATTCGGCGATACAGCGGCATTCACCGCCGCCGCAGCCGTTCCAGAGCTGCAGGAGTGCAGCGTGGGCAGCATGGTGCTTGGTACGCCCGTGACCTCATGACCGGTCAGGTGGTGCCCGCCAGGATCTCCTCATCGGTCATCGCCGCGATCTCCAGGTAGTGCCCCGCGACCACGGCCAGGCGGTCCGGCGTGCCGAGTTCGATCTCGCGCTGCTTGAGTCGGTCGGCAAGCCCGGCGACGGTACGGGTGGCAAAGAGATCGCCGACCAGTGCGTGTTCGATTGACAGCCAGTCGCGCACGCGCGCGATTACCGTCGTGGCGAGCACCGAGTCACCGCCCTGGGCGAAGAAGTCGTCGTACACCCCAATGGATTCCACGCCCAGCACACCTGCCATCAGATCGGCGAGGGCTGTGTCGAGATCATCCCGGGGAGCCGAGTCGGTGCCGGCGGTGGCCACCTCTTCGAGCAGCGCGGTCACCGCTCCCCGATCGATCTTCCCGTTCGGGGTCAACGGCATCTGATCGAGGACCTCGACGCGGGCCGGGATCATGTAACCGGGCACCACATCGCCGAGCAACGCGGCATAATCTGCCGACTGATCCGGGGTACCCGACACCGCGGCAACGAGAATCGGCGCATCACCGCCGACGATGCCGGCGACGGCATGGCGTATGCCGGGCACCATCCGCAGCGCGCTTTCCACCTCGCCCAGCTCCACGCGATAACCGCGGATCTGCACCTGATGGTCCGCGCGGCCCAGGAATTCGATGGTTCCGTCCGGCCAGTACCTGGCCATGTCTCCCGTCCGATACCAGCGCAGTCCGTCGTACTCGACGAATCGTTCGGCGGTGCGTTCGGGGTCGTTGCGGTATCCGGCTGCAACATTGGCGCCGCCCACCCAGAACTCACCGGGCACCCAGTCCGGGCAGTCGCGACCCGCGGGTGACACCACCCGGCATCGGACGTTGCGCAGCGGCACACCGAAAGGCACTGTCGCCCAGTGCGCGGGCGGATCTCCCACCACCTCACAAATGGTGTTGTGAATGGATGTCTCGGTGGCTCCGCCCAAACCGGAGAACCTGCAACCCGGGACCTGCGCGGCGAGGCGGGTCGCCAGGTCAGCGCCCACCCAGTCACCGCCCAGGGTGACCGCCCGCAGCGAGTCGCCCAGGCCGTTGCCGCCGATCTCCAGGATCATGTCCAGCATGCTCGGCACACAGTTGAGGATCGAAACCTTGTGGCGCCGTAGCAGATCCACCCACGTGGTGGCCTCGGCACGCTGTGCGACATCGACCGCCACCAGCGATCCGCCGACCGAGAACATTCCGAAGATGTCATACACGGATGCGTCGAACTCCAGCGCCGAAAGCGCCAGGACCCTGTCGGTCGACCCGACATCGAACCATTCATTGACGGCATCGATGGTGTTCATCGCCCCACGGTGCAGCACGTCCACACCCTTGGGCGTGCCGGTCGAGCCAGACGTGAAGATGACATACGCGATCGCATCGGTCGGTGGAATGACCGGCGCAGCCAACGGCTCACTGTGGTGCCGGGCGGTATCGATGGACACCGACGGCACCGGAATATCAGCGCCCGAGGCGGTTATCGCCACCGCAACACCACCGGTTTCGAGGATGCTGGCCCGGCGACGGGCGGGCTGGTCAAATCCGATAGGGATGTACGTCGCCCCAGCGGCAAGCACGCCGAGCACGGCAAGTATCTGATCGCGCCCCTTGGGCAGCTGCACCGCCACCGCATCACCGGGCTGAACGCCCCGGGCCCGAAGCGCACCGGCCACAGCCAAGGCCTGCGCGGCCAGGTCGCCATACGTCCATGCCCCGTCCTCGTCACCGAAGCCCCACACCACCGCGGATGCGCCGGGGTACGTCTTCGCGAAATCGAAGAAGCCTTCATGCAGGCATCGGCCGCTCACCGGGCCGTCGGTCGCATTGACGGTTCGTCTGATCTCGGCCTGCGAGGCCGGAAGCCGCACGGCCGCATCGGCATTCCAGCCGTCGTCTCCGGTGCACAGCGCGGCCACCGCATCGGTGTAGCGCGCGAACATGGTGTCGACCATGCCCTCCGGGAAAGCTGATTCACGCACATCCCAGTTGAGCAGCAGGCCGCCGCGTACCTCAGTGACCTGCGCATCCAGCAGCACCTGCGGCCCTTGGGAAATGATCCAGACCGGTTCGCCAAAGGTGTCCATGACCGACGTGGCGAACAGCTCCCCCAGATTCAGCGCGCTGGTGTACACAACCGGCGCCAGCACCGGCTCACCACGGTGCCTGCCGAGATCACGGAGCACATTGAGCCCCGGGTACGCCGAATGCGCTCCGCTCTCATACATGCTGCGTTGCAAGGCGCGAGCCCGGTCGGTCACCGACATCTGGTCGGTGAGATCGACGTCCAGCATGATCGAGGAGGTGAAATCACCGATAACCCGGTCGATATCGGGGTGCACCGATTCACGATGGAATAGCGGGACATTCAGCAGGAAGCGGCTTTGCGCGGACCACCCTCCGATCGTCTCGGCGAAGACCGCGGCCATCGCCATCGCGGGGGTGATGCCGCGCTGGTGTGCGGCAGCCAGCAGCTGCTGCTTGGCCTGCGGTTCAAGCCAGTAGTCGTACCGGACGGTGCGGTGCGGTTCGGTACGTTCACTCACCGGCACGGTGGGCAGCTCCGGCGCACCCGGCAGGTCATCCAGCCGCTCGCTCCACCATTGACGATCACGCTCGCGCGCCGACTCATCACCGCGCTGCTCGGTACGATAACGCCGGTAGGTGTATCCCAACTCCGGTTGTGCGGCACCGTGGTACAGCGCCGCCAGATCGGACACCAGCACCCGGTAGCTCATCGCGTCACCGGCCAGCATGTCCACGTCCAGATGCAGCCGGCTACTCGTCTCGTCGCGCAGGGTCAGGGTGACATCGAGCACCTGGCCGTCCTCGATCGCCAGGCGCTGATGCGTCTTGCGCTCACGGAGCTCGGTCAGTGCCGCCTCGATCTCCTCGTCCGCACGTCCACGCAGATCCATCACGCTGAACACATCGCGCTCCGGGGCTGACAAGGTCTGCTGGGTGCCGTCGGGCAGAAACCTAGTGCGCAGCATCGGATGTGCCGCCACGAGCAGGTCGACCGCCAGCCGCAGCCGCTCGGGATCAATTGCTCCACCGTCGAACTCGACGTACAGGTGCGCGGCGACGCCACCGAGCTCCTGATCCTCCGAACGACCGATCCAATAGGCGTGCTGCATGGTGGCCAGCGGGAAGGGCGCATCCTCCGCCGTGTTTTCCGTGGTACCGGCGGCTGCTGCGATATCGTCACGGACGTCCGAGACCGGTTCCGCGCCGTCCCCCAACAGCGCATGCCAGGACTCGACCGACGGCTCGGCCGCAAGCTGCGCGAAGGTGATTCGGCTCCCCCGCTTGCGCCATCCACCGGCCAGCGTCATCATGCGGATCGAGTCCAGCCCGAGCGTGATGAGGTCGTCCACGTCCGAGATCTCCTGGGGGGTGAGCCCAATGAGGTCGGCGACGGTCGCCTTGATCTCGTCCCTGCTGATTGATTCCATCCGTGCTGTCTTCCTGTCGCTATACGTCGAGTGCCCGAGCCAGCGCGGCAACGCTCCGTTGCCACAGCCGCGCCAGCTGGTCGGCATCCGCCGAGGTGAAAAGGTTTGAGCTCCACTGCAAGTTGGTGACCAACTGCGGTCCCTCGGCGGTTGTCATCACCGCCGAACCGATGTTGATGGCGAATCGCAGCGGTAGATCCGGTTCGGAATCCGGAGGCACGGCGAGACTTCGCGAACCCGTGATGAGCGACCACGGCCGATCGTCGATACCGCTGATGTCCATCCGGCCCACGTAATTGAACTGGATCTGCGGGTCCCGCGCCGAAGCCAGCTCCACGCTGCGCTCCGCATAGCGAAGCAAACCGTAATCCAGTCCCTGATGCGGAATCTCGCTGATATGCGCGGCAACCGCACCTAAGAGCCGCCCGGCCGCAGCGCTGTCGTTCTCCGCCTGATCGACGTCTATGGCCACCTCACCGCCGCCCACGCGCACCGGATAGACGGTGGTGAACCAGCCGACGGTGCCGCTGGTGTCGGTGTCGAGCTCCGCATCGGCCCTGCCATGGCCCTCCAGCGAGACCAGGGTGCCCGCGGCCGGGTCCTGTCCGCGCTGCGCACGCCAGCTGGCCACCGTGACCGCCAGCGCCGCCAGCAGGAACCCGTAGACACCTTCGGGCTTGTTCAGCGAGGCCAGCAGGCGCGCGGTGATATCGACCGGTGTCGGTATCGCGGTGGTCTGCAAGGTCCCCCAGGTGTCGCGGACCGGGTCGGCGTGCCGCGACCCCAGCTCTGGATCGGCGCCCGAGACCTGTGCGCGCCAGTAGTCCCGCTGACGTGACACGTCCGCGCTCGAGGCGCGCTGCTGCATCAGCTGGCTCCACTGCCGATACGAGGTGAACTCCATGGGTGTCTTGGGCACTCCGCCGGATTCCACCGTGTGCCACGCATCTGCGAGGTAGCCCAGCACAATGTGCCAGGACACCACGTCCATCGCCAGGTGGTGGACGGTCAGCAGCAGGGCGTCGCCCGCCTCGGCGTCCGCGAGCCAGGTTGCCCGCATCATGGCACCCGACCACGGGTTCAGGGCGTCAAAGGCGTCCCGTGCCGCAGTGGTGATCGCGGCGTGAGTGGCTTCTCTCGCGGGCAGTTCCACTCGGCTGAGCACACTTTCGGCGCGCACTACCCCAGGTTCGCGGGTGACCACCCGAGGCCCGTCGGGGGTATCCACCAGCGTCGACCGCAACATGGCGTATCCATCGAGAAGCAGCTGGAGCATTTGCTCGATCCGTGGGCTATCAATACCCTCGGGCAGCCGGACAAGCACCGACAACGAGAGCCGACGGTAAGTTTCGCTTTCGTACATCCACGACACCACCGGCAGTGGCGGGACCTCGCCGTAGTCCGCTTCTCCGGCTAGGGAATCAACGATTTCGGATCGGTTGACCCGATCGGCTCGCTCGTCTATGAGGGCCGCGAGCTGCCGGATGGTGGGCGCGGCCAACACCATGCGCGGGGTAATCATCAGGTCGCGTTTACGCGCCTTGTTCACCAGCGAAATCGCGACAATGCTGTCCACCCCAAGGGAAAAGAAGTCTTCGTCGATACCTGGAGCGGTTCCGTCGAACAGTTCGGCACAGCACTCGCACAGAGCGCATTCGGTAGTGCTGCCTGGCTGCGCCGCCGCACCCTCAGCGGCACCGCCGGACAGGGCGTCCAGCGCGAGCCGCTCCAGCACATCGCCGTCCAGCTTGCCATTCACCGTGACGGGCAGCCGCTCAAGCACGACCAGCCGCGACGGCATCATGTAAGACGGCAACCGATCGGCAAGGCTCATCAGGGTCCGGGAGGAGTTGAATTCGGCCATTTCCTGTTGGGAAACAACAAAACCCACGAGAGTCGCGCCGCCCGCGCGGCGCACCACGGTCACCGCGGCGGTCTGTACGCCCGGTTGCAGACGCAACGCAGATTCGATTTCGCCGACCTCGACCCGGTAGCCGCGGATCTTCACTTGAGAGTCGGCCCGGCCCAGATACGCGAAACCTCCGTGCGGCAGGCGGCGCACCAAGTCGCCCGTCCGGTACATGCGCTGACCCGGCCGCTGCGGATCGGCGACAAAGGCGCCCGCCGTCACCGCGGGCTTACCCGCGTATCCGCGGGCCAGTTGGGCACCGGCGAGATAGAGCTCACCCACGGCACCGTCCGGTACCGGCCGCAGCCGCGAATCCAGGATGTACCCGGCCATCCCCTGATTGGGCGTTCCGATGGTGGGCTCCGAATAGTCCTTCACCGGTGCCACAACGGCTTCTACCGTCGTCTCGGTGGGGCCGTAGCAGTTGTAGACGGCAGTACCGCTCAACGAACGCAGCCGGTTCCACAACGCTGTCTCGATAGCCTCGCCGCCCAGCGCCAACACGGGAAGCTCCCGATCGAGCAGCCCCGCGGCGGACAACTGAGCCAGCATCGACGGCGTGGTGTCGATCATGTCGATACCGTGCTCGGCCATGCCGTGCACCAGTCGGTGCGCGTCCCGCATGGACTCGGCGTCGAACAGATGTACGGTGTGCCCGTCCAGCAGACCGATCATCGGCTGCCATGAGGCGTCGAAGCTCAACGACCAGGCATGGGCGATCCGAAGCTTGCGCCCGAGCCGCGCAGTGGCAGGTCGATACACCCGATCACGATGGTCGGCAAAGTAACTCATCAGCGCACCGTGCGTGCCGATGACACCCTTGGGCTCACCGGTCGAGCCGGAAGTAAAGATGAGATATGCGCTCTGCTCACGGTGTCCGCCGACGGCAGGAACCGTGGCGGGGCGCCCGGAAATACGCTCCATACTCACCGGCTCATCGAGCGCCAGAACGGGATATCCCCCGCCGGCGATGTCGCGATGTTCGCCGACCGTGATGATGAGTTTCGGATCAGACTGACGCAGAATCGATTCGATGCGTGCCGCCGGTAGTCCGATGTCCACGGGAACATACGCGGCACCCGCGGCCAGGACCGCAAGAATAGCGACGACTGCATCGGTGGAGCGTGGAAGTACCAGGGCCACAGTACTTTCTGGGCCGATATCGTGGGCGCCCAGTTCGGCCGCCAACCGACTCGCATCGGCATGCAACTGCGCGTAGGTGTAACGCTTGTCGGCCTCCGTCGACTGCACCGTGAGCGCAAGACCATCGGGATTCTCGGCCGCCTGCGCCGCGAACAGCTCCCACACCGAAGCGGCCGACGGGTCGGCCGCCGAGGGCATGACGACGATCTCGGCGCACTCACGCGCAGTCAACACGTCGAGCGCATCCGGTGTCCGGTCACCGATCTCCGGCAGCTGACGTAGCACCGAGATCACGCGTTCGCCGATGCTGGCACCCGAAACATGCGGTATCGCCTCGGGAATTGCCTCGATGAGCACCAGCAGCGAGTCTCCGTGCATGTGCGAGACCACGGTCAACGGATAGTGAGCCAGGCTTTCCATCTCAACTGGACGGAAGCGAGCGCCGTCGGCCATCTCGACAGCCTGGGCCGCATCGCCAATCGGGGCGTTCTCGAAGACAAACAGGGTGTCGAACAACGCGGCGCTGCCCTCGCCCCGTTGCAGCGCAGACAGGCTCAGATACCCGATATCGCGCATCGCCGCCGCTTCGCGCTGCAACTGTGCGCACTGCTCGATCACCGAAGTCGAGTAGTCGATGTGATGCACCATCGGCACCGAATTGATGAAGAGCCCGACCATCCGTTCCACATCGGGTAGTTCCTTGGGCCGTCCGGACACGATGGTGCCGAACACCACATCCGTGCGGTCGGTCAGCCTGCCGAGCACAAGCGCCCACGCGAACGCCGTTACGGTGTTGAGGGTGAGCCCGTTCACGGCCGTCCACTGGCGAAGCCGCACGGTTTCCTCTGGGGTCAAAAGGAATTGCGACTTCTGGGGCACGCTGTCGTGCGCGGCGACGACACCGTCGGCAAGCATGAGCGGCCCGGACACGGTGCTCAGGTAGCGCGTCCATCGCTCGGTCGCCGCGGCAGTGTCCTGCGCGTTGAGCCATGCGATGTAATCGCGGTAGGGCCGCACCGCCGGCAAGCCGTCGACAGACCCGTCTGCCTGATAGGCCGCGAGGAGCTCACTGAAGAAGATGGCGATCGCCCAGCCGTCCATGAGGATGTGGTGGGTGGTGACGATCATTCGGTGCCGTGATTCGCCCGGGACGCTGAGCAAAACGATACGGATCGCCGGCCCCTTGCCCAGGTCGAACGGGCGGCGCCGCTCGCTCAGCGCGATATCGTCGAATTCCTTTGGCTGTGCCTCATGTTCCTCCCACGGAATGTCCGCGTGAGCAGGCACGATCTGCACAGGTTTGGGCAGCCCGCGGTCCCAGAAGGCGGCACGCAGATTGGGATGCCGCGTCAGGAGTGCCTGAGCGCTGCGGTGTAGCAGATCGACATCGAGACCACCGTCGATATCGGCGACGAACTGCATGCTGTACAGATCGACGCTCTCGTCGGCGAGCTGGGACAGCGCAAAGAAGCCCTCCTGCAAGGGACTCAGCGCCAGTACATCCTCGATCTGGGGCTGCTGTTCGGTTCCCGTCATGGCTGCGCCTGCCACGACGCGGTGAGCTCAGCGAGCGCCTCGGCACTCAAACCCGAAGCACTCATCGGAGCACTGGACTCTGCTGAACTTTCGATACCCGAATTCTCTTCTGTCGCAACCTGGTCAGCGGAATCGACGGCGCCCGCCAGCTGGGCGATCGTCGCACATTCGAACACCATCTGCGGGGTCATCGCCAGCCCTCGTTCGGCGGCGCGGGTCGACCATTGGATGGAGATGACGCTGTCGCCGCCAAGAGCAAAGAAGTTGTCCTCAGGGTCGATATCGCTGATCTCCAGCAGTTCCTCCAGGATGGCGATGAGCGCGAGTTTGGTCTCCTCGGACCCCTCATTCACTGGCGCCGCGATACGTTCGTGCGCGGCGGCCGGCGGAGCCAACAGCCGTTCCATGGCATCCGCCGGTAGCAGCGCGATCTCGGAAACCCGTAGGTCCTGATCGATCGCGAACGCATCGAACGCCGCATCCAGAGCACGTGCGATCAGGCGGGTGGTCTCGGGGTCGTACAGATCGGCGTTGGCAACCACCGACACGTCGAGCCCGCCCGACGGGGTGACGTTCAGCGCGAAGTTCAGATCCAGATAGGAGACGTCCACCTCCATGGGCAGCGGTACCAATGAGATCTCGCCGGACCCGGTCAGATCTCGCGCTTCCGTGCCCCAATCCGCGCCACGGAAATTGACCATGGTCTGGAACAAGGGATTCCAGGAAAGCGAACGCGGCGGATTGATGGCCTCCACCAGTTTCTCGATCGGCAGTTCCTGGTGTGCATGCGCGTTGAGCGTGGCATCACGGCTCCGCTTCAACACCTCGCGCAGTGTCGGATCCTCAGACAAATCGTTCCGTAACGCCACCATGTTGGCAAATAGCCCAACAAGATTCGCGACATTCGGGTGTACTCGGGCGGCAACCGGGCTACCGATCACGATGTCCGTGCCGCCGCCGAGGCGATGCAGAACGGCGGCCAGTGCCGCCTGGTAGACCATGAATTCGGTGACACCATGCTGCTCGGCCATCCGAGTCAGTGCCTGCCTGCGCTCGGGCGGCACGGTGAATCTCTCTACCTCACCGCGCTTTCCGAGGATCTGCGGCCGAGCGCGATCGTGTGCCACCGCAATCTCGATCGGCACGCCGGCCAGCAGCTCACGCCAGCACGCGACCTCCGCCTGCCCGAACTCGCTACCGGCGCCGAATGCAGCACGCTGCCACAAAACATAGTCCGCGTATTGCACCGGTTGCGGATCCCACTGTGGTGTCTGTCCCGCGATGCGGGCGCGGTACGCGGCCACCAGATCATCGACGATCACGGTGAACGAGACGTGGTCCACCACCAGGTGGTGCACGGCCAGGGCCAGCACGTGCTCCTCGGCACTCAATTCGACAATGGAGGGACGGAACAGCGACTCCGACTCCAGCCCGAAAATATGGTGTCGCAGCTCCGCCAGGGTGTCCGCGAGGTTCTCCGGATCGGTCCGGAGGATCGGGACCGACAGCTCTCGCGACGGATGCACGATCTGGTATGGCCCGCCCTCATGAATCGCAAAGTTGGTGCGCAACGTCTCGTGACGGGCGACCAGGTCGTTGAGGGCCGCGATCAACGCGGGTGTCTGCAAGGGACCGTCCAAGCGCAACGCCAGCCACATGTTGCCGATATCGGTTACACCCTCCATCTGGCACTCGAACCACATAGACAGCTGGGACGAGGACAGTGGGAGACGCTCCGGACGCACGGTTTCGACGAGATCCGGACGACCGTCTTGGGGGGCGACCTCCATATCGTCGGAGTCATCGAGGTCCAACTCGTCGAGCTCGATCTCGAACTCCTCGCGGAAGTACGTCACGAGGTGCTCGGCGAGTCCCGCCGGAGTGGGACTGTCGAAAACCGTGCGCACCGTGAGGTCGATGCCGAACTGAGCGCGGATCTGTGCGACGAGGCGCGCGGCCAGTAGCGAATGGCCACCCAGCTCGAAGAACGAATCATCGACACTGACCGCGTCACGCCCGAACAAGTTGGAGAAGATCGAACACATTCGGCGTTCGGTGGGCGTAGTCGGGGCTAGAAATACCCTCTCCGCCATTGCGTCTGGGGCGGGTAGCGCCCGCTTATCCAGCTTGCCGCTGGTGGTCAGCGGAATCTCGGGAATGACCGTGAATGCGCTGGGCACCATGTACGCCGGCAGCATTTCCTGAGCGCGAGCGCGCAATTCGTCCAAGTCGATCTCTGCGGTGGGCCCGTCGGCAGCGGGCACGACATAGGCGGCCAACATGGGACCCACCTGCGCATCCTCCACGACGGTGACCACACAGCGACCGACTCGCGGATCGGCGCCGATAACCCCTTCTACCTCACCCAGCTCAATGCGGAATCCGCGGACCTTAACCTGCTCATCGGCGCGGCCGACAAACTCGAGTTGGCTGGAGACATTGCGGCGCACCAGATCACCGGTGCGGTACAGCCGACCTCCGGGACTGAACGGGTCGGCTACGAACCTCTCCGCCGTGAGCACGGGCCGGCCGCGATAACCGCGGGCCAGCTGCGCGCCGCCGAGATACAACTCGCCGACGACGCCGGCAGGCACCAGCTCGAGCGTCTCGTCCAACACGTAGGCGTAGACGTTTCGATTCGGAAGGCCTATCGGCACGACCGAATTACCCTGGGGGCCTTCAACAGGCATGTACGTCGAACACACCACGGCCTCGGTGGGCCCGTAGTGATTCCTCAGCTCCACGTCGAACATGAGGGCGAACTTGTCCGCTACCTCGCCGGGAAGCGCTTCACCACCGACGGGGATGTGCCGCAGCCCGCGCAGCTCACGGGCCTCGGGCATCAACATCACCGAATTGAGCAGGGATGGCACCATGTGCAGCACCGTCACGCCCCGACGCCGAACCAGATCGATCACATAGCCGATATCGGAGAACGGATTTGGCTTCGGAACAACGACCTGCGCCCCCAAGGACAAAGGGCACAGAATGTCGGCCAGCGAGGCATCAAAGCTCACCGAGGTCGACTGCAGCATCCGATCCTCAGCGGTCATGCTCCAGTCAGCCGTGAAGGACACCACGTGCTCGGCGATCGCCGCATGCGCAACGGCAACGCCCTTGGGTCGTCCAGTGGACCCCGAGGTGTAAATCACGTACGCCACGTTCTCGGGTAGCAGCGGGCGCAACCGATCGGTGTCAACAACCGCGGAATCGGGAAGGTCGGCGGCCTTCTCCTCGGCTGCCTGGAACTCCCGGGCGCCCAACACCATCCGGGGCCTCGCATCGGTGGTCAGATACTCGATGCGCTCCTCGGGAAGCGCAGGGTCAATGGGCATGTAGGCAGCACCCGATTTCAGGACCGCGAACATCGCAACGATGAACTCGACCGATGTCGACATCTCGAGGGCGATCACATCCTCGGTGCCAACCCCTTGCGCGATGAGCCACCGTGCACAACGGTTCGCGCGACGGTGCAGCGCGTCGTACGTGAGTTCCACCTCATCGGATACCACCGCCAATGCATCCGGTCTCTCCCGAGCGGCCACCTGAAGAACATCTACGAGCGTCGCGCGCGGAACATCGGACAGCACTCCGTGCGACTGTGCCAGCACGGCCGAACGCTCCTCGGCACCAAAGGGGTCCAACAGTGAGAGTGGTTCCTCCGGGCGAGTCAGGCCATCCTCAAGCAGCCGCCCATAGTGTGCGAGGAGCTGATCTGCCAGCCACTGTGGTAACGCATCGGTCTGGTATTCGATCTCAACCACAGTGCCAGTCGAGTCCGTCGCAATCGCCAGAGCCAGTGGCACTTGCGCGGCACCCGCATCGAGGTCGAGTCGGGTGGTATCCACGCCCGCCAGTCGATATCCGTTGGGGTCCTTGCGCATACTGAAGCCGAGTCGCACCAGCTCATCCAGTCCATCGCGGCCGGCGCCGCGGCTCGGATTGACCTCGCGCACCACCTCGTCGATTCCGATGTCCTGGTGCCCAAAGGCTCCCAGGCACGCCTCGCGCACAGCGGCCACGTATGCGGCAAAACCCGCCCTCGGATCCACCCCAGCTCGCACCAGCACCGTGTTACCGAAATAGCCAATTGCCTTTTCCGCGTTGGCCTTGCGCTCCACTACTGGGATAGCGATCAGGAAATCGGTTGCCGCTGTGTATCGATGAACAAGCGTTCCGAAGGCCGCCAGCAGCACCATGAACGGCGTCGCCGAGTGCGCTCGGGCAAACTCCTCCATCCGCGTCGCAGTCTCGGCGGACAGCGGAATCGCTCGTCGCCGCGCAGTTCGCGAGGTCAGGTTTGACGACGACGAGCCTGGGAGGTCCAGGTGCTCCGGAAGCGGCGTCAGGGATTGACGCCAGTAGTCGATGCCGACGTCCGATGACCGAGCGGCGGCCGCCCCCACGACCATGAACTGAGGGGCGTCACCCTCAATCGGGCGGGCGTTGTAATACTCGCTCAGCTCGGCGAAGAACACCTCCCAAGAGTTGTCATCGAAGCTGATGTGATGCACCACCAACAGCAGAACGAAGTCCTGCTCACCCATACGGAGCAACGTGACCCGTAGCGGCAGGTCGACAGTCAGGTCGAACGGACGGCCGAGCTCACGGCCTGCCAGAGCTTGGATCTCACGCTCGCGCGCACCCTCCTCAAGATTCCCTAAATCTATAGTGGTCCAAGGAAGTTCGACATCCTCGGCGAAGACCTGATATGGCTCTCCGGCGGCGTCGACACCATAGGTGGTGCGCAGGATATCGTGCCGCCGGATAATCGCCGCGAAGGCATCCCGCAGCCGAATCTCGTCGAGAGAACCTCGCATCCGATGCGCGACACCGACGTTCAGCGTGGTATCTGCCTCATCCTTGGTCTGCAGAAACCACATACGCCGCTGACCTGGTCCGAGTTCGCGTCGATCGCCCGCTTGGACTCGCGGGGCCGCATCGGTGGCGGCCTGTGCCTCGACGCCGCTTTCGGCAAGCCGTTTGCGCAGCAGCTCCCGCCGGCGGTCCAGTGCGGACAACTGATCTCCACTCACCGAGCACCACCACTCAGGACGAAAGCCTGGAATCCGAACGACTCCGCGCGCATGAAATGAACCACCTCAATCTAGGAACTATGCCTAGCCTTACCTTAATGTCTGTCGGCAGCAGCGGGTGACGCCCCATCGATGCCGTCAATCACCACGCCCCGGACGCGGGCCACATACCCAATGGCGGGTTACGTTAGGCTAATCTAACTATCTGCAAGTTGGAAGGAAGCTCGACGTGGATCGCAAACTCGGATGGATCAGGCAGTTCCATAAGCCGGAGTCACCCGATGCACCATTACTACTACTCTTTCCGCATGCAGGTGCTGGCGCTTCGGCATATCGCACACTCTCGAAGGCTGCTTCAGCAAATTTCAATGTCGTGATATTTCAATACCCCGGGCGCCAAGATCGCGCGGGTGAGCCGGCCCTGCCAACACTCCCTGATATTGCGTCGGGAGCATTCGCCGAGTTCGAGTCATCGGAACACAATCGCGGCCTTCCGATCCATACGTTCGGCCACAGCATGGGCGCGGTGGTCTCCTTCGAGTTCGTCCGACTGGCAGAGGCCGCCGGACTGGACGTGCGTCAACTGACCGTCTCCTCGGCGGTGGCGCCGGCCAATATCGCTGACAAGCCCGCCCTGCCGACCGACGATGACGCGGTACTGGCGCATATGGGCGCCCTCGACGGTACGAATTCCGCGATCATGGGCAATCTCGACGTCATGCGGATGGCACTACCGGTCATGAAGGGTGACTACCGGGCCTTCAACGCGTACGGATGCATCGAGGAAGTCAAGGTTGCGGCACGTATCCACTCGATCGGTGGGGACCAAGACCCCATGATCACCATGCGCGACCTTTACGGCTGGGGCAAGCACACCAACGAACTCGACGTGACGTTGTTCGATGGCGGACATTTCTTCCTGAACTCCCAGACCGAGGCTCTGGCTGAGCTGCTGACCGCGAACGCAGCCCGCGCGAACTCGCTGCAACGATGAGCGTCGCCGACGCCGATCCCGTTGTCATCTCCGGGATGGCGATCGAGATGCCCGGGGCAATCGACACCCCCGCAGCGTTCTGGAACGCATTGGCCGACGGTCGTGAGCTCGTCTGCCCTTTCCCCCGCGATCGCGATTGGCCCGTCGACGAGCTGTTGTCGCTGTCCAATCTCGACGGCTGGGGCCGGGTCTCCGACGCCGGCGGATTCCTTTCCAGTGCAAGCACTTTTGACCCCACTTTCTACGGCATTACGCAGCGCGAAGCAGTCGCCATGGACCCGCAGCAACGGGTGGCCATGCGGTCGGCGTGGAAGGCTTTAGAGAACACCGGCCTCAACCCTGGAGCACTCGACGGCTCCGAGGCGGGTTGCTTCATCGGTATCTCCCCCAACGAGTACGGGCCGCCGGTCGGTGAAGTCAACGCCCACAGCGGAATGCGTGTGGTCGGTCGAGGACAATTGGGCGCCGCCGGTCGTATCTCGCACCAATTGGGACTCATCGGGCCGTCCATGTGCATCGACTCGGCGTGCGCGTCCTCATTGGCCGCGCTGCATGTCGCCGCCACCGCGGTTCGGGCCGACGAATGCGAGTGGGCCATCGCCGGCGGCGTCTGCATCATGGGCTCACCCGGCGGGTTCTATGAGTTCTCTCGGATGCACGCACTCGACCCCGATGGGCACTGCCGCTCGTACTCCGATGAGGCCAACGGCACCCTCTGGGGCGAAGGCGTGGGAATGGTTGTGCTGGAACGTGAATCACGCGCACGCACCCTGGGGCACCGGGTGTACGGGCGCATCATGGCCATCCGCACCAATCACAACGGCGGGGGTAAACCCATCCTGGTGCCACGCGGGCGCGCCCAGGCAAAACTGGTCGCAGCGACCATCGCCGCCTCCGGTGTCGATCCCGCCGATGTCGGGATGCTCGAAGGACACGGCACCGGCACTCGCGCCGGCGATCCGCTGGAGATCATGGCGCTGCAGAGCACATACGGAGCCGGAGGCTCCAACGCACTGCTGGGATCTGCGAAATCCAATGCCGGACATGCACAATCGGCGGCGGGAATGGTGGGCCTGATCAAACTGCTGTTGGCCGGTCAGCATGGACACGTCCCACCGACGCTGTTCGCGGATAACCCCACCACCAAGGTCGACTGGTCGATGACCGGGATCCGCCTGGCCACGAAGCTGCACCGCTGGGAGCCGAAGAACGGCATCCGGTACGGCGCTGTCTCCTCCTTCGGGGCCGGGGGCGCCAACGCGCACGCCATCATCGCGATGCCCGCCAGCGATGCAGTGGGAGAGGACGGCGACGATGTCTAGCCACCGCTTACCCGACGGCACCACCCCCGTCCTGCTCTCCGCGGACACCCCAGAGGTATTGCGCCGGGAAGCCTCGGCGCTCCTCGCGTACGTGCTTGACCACCCGCGAATCGCCCCGAATCGCATTGCGGGCATGATCTTTCGAACCCGGGCCGCGCGCCGGTATCGTGCGCTGATCACCGTCGAAGACCACGATCAACTGGTAGCCGCCCTGCGGGCCGTGGTTACTGGCGCGAACCACCCCCACGTGGTCCGCAATACCGAGCCCGCGACCTCTCGCCGACGCGGATTCGTGTTCCCCGGGCAGGGCGGACAACGTCCGGGAATGGGAAGACTCTTCTACGATCGGTTCCCCGATTTTCGCGACGAGGTTGACCGCTGCTCGGAACTGTTCGGCACGCAGTTCGGCCGTTCACCGCTGAATTATCTTCTCGATGAGCACCTTCCCGCCGATGACAGCGCACGTGTTGTCCAGCCCGCGCTGTTCACTCAGATGGCAGGCCTGGCCGCACTGTGGCGTTCGGTGGGTGTCACCCCGGATGTCGCGATCGGACACAGTCAGGGTGAAATAGCCGCGGCGTATGTCTCCGGTGCCATGTCCCTTGCCGACGCGGTGACTGTGGTGGGCACACGGGCCCGGATCGCGGATGAATTCCCGGCAGACGACTACGTCATGGCGGTGATCGCTGCCGATCGCGACGCCTGCGAGGAACTCCTTGCCCGGCAATCGGGTTGGGCCGAACTCTCGGTGATCAACTCCCCCTCGATGGTGGGAATCTCGGGCCAACGCGAGACGGTCCAGCAGATTGTCGAGCGCCTCACCGAAGACGGGGTCTTCGCGCGGATCATCCCGGTGCGATACCCGGCGCACACCAGCATGATCGCCTCTATCGGTGCCAAGATTCGCAAGGCACTTGTCGAAAGTCTCGGCGTCAGCGAGTTCGCCGCCTCTGAAATCGATTGCATCGGATCAACACTCGGCGCACCGATTACCTCTGAGGTGCCCGTGGATCAGTATTGGTTCTGGAACCTGCGCAATATCGTCCGCTTCGATCGTGCCATCGCGACCGCGGTGACGGCGCAGGTCGACACCTTCGTGGAGTTGGCCGAACACCCCACCTTGCAGCTGGCGATCCGCGAGAACCTCGCGGCTCTAGACTCCGAACGCAGCGCGTGCGTGGTGGGCACATCCACCCGGACCGCAACGGATCTTGCCGAGTTCACCGCCAACCTCGCGAACCTCGCCGTCCACGATCTCAACTACAACTGGGACGCGCTGCGCACCGAGACATCCGAACTCGTGTCGCTGCCACTGCGCGAGTTCCCGAATGTTCAGAACAACGACGTTCCGCTCTGGCTGTCGTACCGCTGGGCGAACAGCGGAGTTTCCGTTATCAAGCAGCCCCCCGTCACACTGGAAGCCGATCGTCCGGCAGACCATGTCGAGTCTCCGGCACATCCTCGGCTACTGCGCGAGGCCTGGACCAAGGTGACCCGGCGTTCGATGATGCCGCCAAGGTCCTACGGATTCATCGACGCCACCGGCGAGGCCGGGGCGCTCACCGAGGCACTCCGCGAGGGTGCATCGGATTTCGGTTCATCGGCCCACATCATCGGCAACGCAGCGGTATCCGGTACCGGCGACGCCGACACGGTGGTGATCGTGCTTCCTGCTGCGGGACAACCGGATGATCCCGGGGCCGCCGACGCGGTGGCACAGTTCTTCGGCGACCGCACATGGTGGCCAGAGTTATCGAGCTCCGTGACCGGATGCTGGATTGTCACGGTCGGCGGCGAAGAGATCGCTAGCGCAGACACGTCGTCGCATCAGGTGCATGCCGCGATCGCCGCCGGATTCCGCTGCATGGGTGCCGAGCATCCAGGGGTTGCCTTCCGACATCTGGACCTCACGCTCGATATCGCGCACCCGGACAGTGCCGGCGTCGTCTTGGCCGCCCTGCAATCGGCCGGAGAATCGGAGTTGGCGCTCCGGGCAGACGGCATGTACGCCAAGCGCATCCTGGACGCCGGCCTGGACGATGACAGCGAAACTGCCACTGCGGTACCCGATCACGTCGTGATCACCGGGGGCACCGGAAAACTCGGTCAGGAATTCTGCGAGCACTATGCCCGCCTGGGTACCCGGGATATCACCCTGATTAGCCGTTCCGGCGAGACAACCGCGGTGACCGGACGCCTCGACGCCATCCGGCGCGGCACCGGTGCCGTGGTCCGTGTGCTCTCCTGCGATGTGACCAATGCGTCCGCCGTCGCCGAGCTCGCCGATGAGCTGCGCGAATCACCCGCGGACCTGATCATCCATGCCGCAGTGGACTATTCGGATGTTCCGCTCACCGAGGTCACCACCGAGAAGTTCCAACAGGCGTTACGCGCCAAGGTCGGGGGCATCACGAATGTTCTCGACACCCTGCCCCGTACCGATTCCTGCCGCGTCATGTTGTGCTCATCGCTGGCAGCGACGATCGGCGGCAAGGGCCAGCTGATGTATGCGGCGGGCAACCGGATGCTGGACGTGATCGCGGCCCGTCAACGTTCCGCCGGGCTGGATTGCGTATCCGTGCAGTGGGGCCAATGGACCGTGCACCTCGATCTCGATGACACGGGTATCGCGAAACTGGCCGCCGCGGGGGTCCATCCGATGCGGCCCGCCGATGCTCTTGCCGTCGGGATGAGACGACACACCGGCAACACCCTGGTCGGAGCGTTCGACCTCACGCAGGCACGCGAAGTGCTGGGTTTGTTCGGGTACGGACCATTGCTCTCCGAGCTTGTGGACAACAGCAGGCCGGTAGCGCACACCGAGATCATTCGGCCCGCAGCGGTGGCGCCCGAGAACCGCTCCGGACATCTGGTGCAGTTGCTCGCCGAGGTCATCGGTGCCGACCACGCCGACTCCATCGACACCGCCATGCCCATGGTGGCGATGGGCCTGGATTCATTGCAGGCACTGGAGTTTCGACGGCGTGTGCAGGCTGAACTCGACTTTGAGCTGCCGGTACAGGATCTACTCGGCGGCGCCTCCGTAGATCACGTCATCGAGGTGCTGTCAGCCCAGACGCGCTGACCTATGCCCAACAAACTTGTTGGGTACACTTATGACATGGCAGCGACACGGCGTAACACCACCGGCAAGGCGGTAGTGGCTTCCGGGCCTGCGAAAAAACGCGGGTCGACGGCGATTCGCGCGGTGAGCACGCCCCAACGTGTGGTGGTCGGCGGCCTGGCGGTCGCCACACAGCCGGCCGATGATCCGCTTGCTCCGCTGCGGGTGTCCTACCTGGTGGACGCCGTTGGCGGGGCCGCGCAGTTGGCCCGGATTATCGGGGTGAATCGGTCGCAACCGTCACGGTGGATCTCCGGCGAGGAACGCCCCGGCGGCCGTACCGCCCCCCTCATCATCGACTTGGAGCATGTTGTGTCCCGGGCGCGTCTGGTGTGGGGTGACCCCGCCGCGACAACGTGGCTGGAAAGTGCGAACAGCTACCTCGGGGGCGCCCGCCCGCTGGATGTGCTGCTGAGCGAGGGGCCGGGCCGGGTCCTCGATGCGCTGGATGCGGTTACCGCGGGGTCCTTTTCGTAGATGCTGGCCTACCGGATCTTCCCGTACCTCGCGGACGCGAAGACGGGACAACCTGGACATCCGCTGTACCAGCACCGACCGCAACGCAGTGGCCGAATCGACCATCCCGATTACTACGTCTGGTACTTGGGAACGCGACCCGAGGTGGCATGCGGAGAGGTGTTCGGCGATCTACAGATCTGGGACGACTCGATACTGGAGTTCCCCTTGCTGGGTACCCGCAGGGCGCTCGGAGTGTTCAGCCTTCCCGACAACCTACGGGTATGCGATCTCGATGATGCGAAACAACTTGTCAGGCTTGGAATTCGCCCTACGCAGGTGGTAGCGCGGAACCTCGCCATCACCCAGGCGTGGGGACATCAGATCTGGTCGGAGACCATGGCTGACGGCGGGGACCAGCGGTGGCAGGCCGTCAGATGGTGGTCATATCACCGCCCGTCGTGGCCGGTGCTGGCAAGTTGGCACCGCCCGAAACTGGAGCGAGTCGAACTCCTCGACCTCGACCACCCGGCCATCATCGATGCGGCGGCGGCACTGAACCGTCCGATCAGCCGCTGACGCTCACCTACCGAGGATTCGCCGCACGCTCTCTTCTGGTCGAAGATCCAAGCGGCGCAGCAATTGTGCATTGAGCGCGACCACCACGGTGGACGCCGACATCAGGATGGCTCCGATGCTCATCGGCAGCACGAATCCGATCGGGGCCAGCACCCCGGCCGCCAAGGGAACCGAGATCAAGTTGTATCCGGCTGCCCACCAGAGGTTTTGCTTCATTTTCGGTAGCTGGCCCGCGACAACTCGATGACGGAGAGCACCGAACGTGGATCGGAACTCCCCAAGATGACACCGGCGGAGGCGATCGCGACATCGGTTCCTGCACCGATAGCAATGCCCACATCGGCTTGTGCCAGCGCGGGTGCGTCGTTGACACCGTCACCGACCATCGCCACGATGCGCCCTTCGGCTTGGAGCTGCACCACCGCTGATGCCTTATCCTCGGGCCGCACCTCGGCGAACACCCGATCCACGCCGAGTTCGGCCGCGACGGTGTTGGCCACCGCATGCGCATCACCGGTGATCATGACGACCGAGACACCCAGTCTATGCAGTGCGTCGACGGTGTCCCGGGACTCCGGCCGGATATCGTCGGCCAACCGGAGCGCTCCCGCGACCTGCCCGTCGGTAAGGACATGCAGGATGATCGCGCCTTCGGTCCGCCACTTTTCGGCGATCGACAGTTCTTGTGCACCATGACTTTTCAGTAAGGCAGGCCCACCAACGGCGACCTGCACACCTCCGACATCCGCGGTCACACCCAGGGCGGGCTCGGAGGCAAAGCCGCCGGCTGCGGCGATCTTCAATCCGCGACCGCGAGCGGCTTCCACGATGGCACGCGCCAGCGGATGCTCGCTGTCGGTTTCCGCCGCGGCCGCAAGTGCCAGCACGGCGTCGGCATCGCGCCCGTTGACGGGTTCCACACCCGTCACGGTCGGGGCACCCTTGGTCAAAGTTCCCGTCTTGTCGAACAGCACGACGTCCACGGTGCGCATCTGCTCCAGGGCCAGCCGGTCCTTCACCAGGACCCCGCCCCGGGCCGCCCGTTCGGTGGCGATGGAAACCACCAACGGAATGGCAAGACCCAATGCATGCGGGCAGGCGATCACCAGCACCGTGATGACGCGGACCACCGCGGTATCCGGCTCTCCCAGCACGGTCCACGCCACAGCGGTCAACGCCGCCGCACCGAGCGCGAACCAGAACAGCCAGCCTGCAGCGGTATCGGCGATCCGCTGTGCGCGCGAGCTGGACGCCTGAGCGTCGGCGACCAGACGCCGAATCCCGGCAAGTGTCGTGTCGTCCCCGACCGCAGTGACTTCTACCCGCAGACCAGAGTCCGTGGCCACGGTGCCCGCAACCACGTGATCGCCACTGTGACGGCGTACCGCGCGAGACTCCCCCGTCACCATCGATTCGTCCAGATGGGCGCTGCCCTCGGTGATCCGACCGTCCGCGGGCACCGACCCACCCGGCCGAACGACGACGATGTCACCCACCCGAAGATCGGCCGGTGCCACGGGCACCACCACATCTCCCTCGACGCGCTCCGCGGTGTCGGGCAGCAGTGCCGCCAACGAATCGAGCGCCGACGTGGTCTGTGCCAAAGATCGCATCTCGATCCAGTGACCGAGCAAGCATGATCACCACGAGAAGCGCCAGCTCCCACCAGAAATTGAGCTGGTGATCGATCAGGCCGAGGCTGGCGCCCCACGACGCGACGAAGGCTACCGTGATCGCGAGCGCGATTAGGAGCATCATTCCCGGCTTACGACCGCGGACCTCGCCGACCGCGCCGGTCAGGAATGGCTTGCCACCCCAGAAGTACATGACGGTGCCGAGCACCGGCGATACCCACGGGATCCATCCGGTGGTGGGCAGCTCATAGCCGATGACCATCGCGAACATGTCGTTGAACGCGACGACCGGTACCGAGAGCGCCAGCATGATCCAGAACAGCCTGCGAAACTGCCCCACGTGATCGCCATGGCCACCGTGGTGGTCGCCATCGCCCGAATGGTCCGTATGTCCTGAGTGTTCGTCGTGCTGATGGCCGTGATGCTCATGTGCGCCAACGTGCTCAGCGTGATCCGGATGCAAACTCATATCGCCAAATTATACCCCCAGGGGGTATTGGTCAACCGTGTATGCCGGCAGGCGTGTGACTACCGTCCCCAGTACCGAGGGCCAAAGATCGGCGGGCACCGTCTACTTAGATGTGACCGGCCCCGACCCGATGGCAGCGGTTTACGCCGCGGCCGGATCCACCCCGGCGATGATGAAGGACTGCCCATGCTGCCAGGACATGCCCGCACCCACGTCAGACGACGGCCACCGCCGACCAACTGCGCAGCAAGGAAAACAGTTGTCGCGCACAAGGATTATCTAACACTGGACGGTGACATACATGACGTGTGAAGCCAGCGAGCGAGTGGGCGGTCCTTTGCGCTGCGGTACCTGGTTGTAGATGTGCCGACCAACGCGTACCGAGGTGGCGATGCACTGCGACAGCGGTTTGGTGGGGCCGTTGCGGTTGATGATGACCTGATCCCCGCGGCGCTTCAGCGCAGTGATCACGGCCTGGGCGTTATCGGGTACCTGCGGTCCTGGTCGCGCCGGGTCGACGGAGGCGGGGACAGATGCGGAGGCGGGGGCGGCCAATGCGAGGGCCAGCCCCGCCGCCGTCGCGAGGCCGCCGACGCGACGACTGAACGCGGCGCGAGGCACTGTCAACGATGATGTGGCCAAGGCGATGATGCGCACCATGACACCACCCTACGCCGACACCCCATACCCGTAATGGGTATAGAATGGTGGCCCTCAAAGAAGGTAGCTAGCCGCCAGCCACCTCGCCGCGCGTGGCGCGCTGCAGCGCGGCCACCTCGGCGTCGATACGCGGCAGGATCTCGGGGATCATGCCCCGCACGGGGAGCTCGCCGAGCGGTGTCGACAGCACCGGCTTGATCCAGTGGGTGACCCCTACCCAGCCGGGACAGTTGATGCGTCGACGGCGGCGCTCGATGCCCTTGACGAACGCCTTGCCGCACGCTTCGACCGAGGTCACGGTGCCCAGTGGCGGTGGCAGCCGGGTCAACATCTCCGAGAACGCCGACAGGTTGGCCTTCTGGTCGTTCACCATCGAGGTATCGATCCACGACATATGCGCCGAACCGACATCGACGCCGCGGTGCGCCACCTCCAGACGCAGGGCGTTCGCGAAATGTTCGACGGCCGCCTTGGAAGCGTTGTAGGCCGTGACACCGGGAGCCGCGGCGTACGCGGCAAGGGAGGACACGATGAGCACGTACCCCTGCCGTTCGATCACCGAGGGCAGGGCCGCGCGCACCGTATGAAATACCCCGAGCACGTTGACATCGATCAGCTTCTTGAAGGCAGCCGGGTCGATCTGCAGCACCGAGCCGAACGCCAGCAGGCCGGCATTCGCGAGCACCACGTCGATCCCGCCAAACCGCTCCACTGCTCGTGCGACGGCATTCTCCATGGCCGCCAGATCGCAGACATCGGCAACCGCCACCAGCACGTGATCAGGGCCCAGCTCGTCGGCAATCGCGGTGAGTTTGACCTCGTCCAGGTCGGTGAGCACGAGATTGGCGCCCTTGGCGCGCAGCCTGTGCGCGAGTTCCACACCGATTCCACCGGCACCACCGGTGATCAGGACGGTCTTACCTGCCATCGTTCCCATGGCCCGACGCTACAGCCGCACTCCCAGCAGGGCGTCCACCGCGTTGCGCACCTGGGCGCCCGCCTCGACGTCATGACCGCCGTAGGCCAGCGCATCGGTTACCCAGTTATCCAGGGCGGCAAGCGCTTTCGGCGTATCAAGATCGTCGGCGAGATAGCGCCGCACCCGTGACACCACATCACGCGCGCTCGGCGCGGTGGGCAGCTCCGCCGCATGCCGCCAGCGGGCCAAGCGGCCCTGCGCATCGGAGAGCACCGCATCGCTCCAGGACCGATCCGCGCGGTAATGGCCGGTCAGCAGCCCGAGCCTGATCGCCGCCGGATCCACACCGTCAGCGGTCAATCCGGACACCTTCACCAGGTTCCCCCGGCTCTTGGACATCTTGTGCCCGTCCCACCCGATCATCCCGGCATGCACATAGTGCCGAGCGAAACGGCGTTGCGAGGTCACAGCCTCCGCGTGCGCCGCACTGTATTCGTGGTGCGGGAAGATCAGGTCGCTGCCGCCGCCCTGGATGTCGATGCCCGCACCCAGCTCCCGGAGCACAATCGCCGAACATTCCACATGCCATCCGGGGCGTCCGGCGCCAAATGAGGCGTCCCAGCTCGGCTCTCCCGTCCGGGCCGCACGCCACAGCAGTGCATCGAGCTCGTTGGCCTTACCGGGCCGATCAGGATCGCCACCACGTTCGGCGAAGAGCCGCGACATTGTCTCGATGTCGTATCCCGACTCGTAGCCGAACTGTTCGGTGGCGTCGACCCGGAAGTACACGTCCGGATACTCCGGGTCATCCACCACGTACGCGGCACCCGAAGCCAGCATCTTCTCGACCAACTCGATGATGCAGGCGATCGACTCGGTGGCCCGCACATACTCACGCGGCGCCAACACGCGCAAGGCCGTCATATCGCCCCGGAACAGCTCGGTCTCACGATCCCCGAGCTCACGCCAATCAAGGCCGTCACGATCGGCACGCTCGAAGAGCGGGTCGTCGATATCGGTGACATTCTGCACGTAATGCACGTCCAGACCCGCATCCAGCCACTGCCGATAGATCAGGTCGAAGGTGAGATACGTTGCGGCATGGCCGAGGTGGGTCGCGTCATACGGAGTGATGCCACACACGTACATGGTGGCGGTGGGCCCGGTGGCTACAGGCCGCACCTGACGGTCGGCCGTGTCGTAGAGCCTCAGCTCCGGCCCACGCCCGTCGAGTTCAGGAACCGGCGCCGACGCCCAGGACTGCATGCCACCACTGTATTGGGCCGCCCGGGGACGGTGATGCATGAGGTCCGGTACCGGCCAGACCGCGGGAAAACCGGCCGGTGTCGGCGCTCCACCGCTTCCCGCGTGCGTCCAGCGCTTGACCGCAAGTATATCGACTGGTCTACTTCCGGTATACCGATCGGTATTCCTAGTCGCCGGTCGCCATGAGCGCCACATCATCACGAGCACCGGAGGAACCTCAATGCAGAGGGCAGCAGAAAAGTGGGACGCGATCGTCATCGGATCTGGCCTCGGCGGCATCTCCGCGGCCGCCCACCTCGCCGCTGTTGGCCAAAAGGTGCTGGTCCTGGAGCAGTACGACGTCATCGGCGGCTCGTCTCACGTGTTCCGGCGCAAACGTGAATGGGAATGGGATGTCGGGGTGCATCACATGGGCGACTGCGGCCCGGGCGGCATCCTGCCCGCCTTGTTCAAGAGCTTGGGCGGCGAAGGGCGCGTGGAATTTGCCGAACTAGACCGCAAGGGTGTCGAGACGTACACGCTGCCTGGGCACACATTCACGACTCCGCGCGGATGGGACAACTACCTCGCCCGGCTGATCGATACGTTTCCCGACGAGGAGAGAAAGATCCGGCGGTTCGTCAAGCTTGTTCGCCGCGCCGGCCGCGGGCTGGACCGGGACCGGGGTCTGTCCAGCCTTAGCCGTACCGCTGCGGGAGTTTTGCACTCGGGTATCGCCGCCCCGCTGCTGGGCCTGCCCATGTCGAGAGTCTTCCGGCTCTTCGGATTTTCCCCAGCCCTGCAGATCGTCCTGTCCCCGCCGTTTGGCAGCGTCGACGCGCCACCCAGCCGACTCCCCTTCGCCATCTACGCGGTGTTCCAGTGCATGTTCATTGAGGGCGGCACCTGGTACCCGAACGGTGGTGGCCAGGTACTTTCCGCGCACCTCGCCGATGTCGTCCGTTCATCGGGCGGCATGGTGCTCACGAGCGCGTCGGTCTCCCGGATCACCATCGAGTCGGGCGCGGTCACCGGCGTAACTCTCGACGACGGTCAGCAATTCTCCGCAGCCGTTGTGGTCTCCAACGCCGACATCAAGAAGACGTACCGCGATCTTGTCGGGCACGAGCACCTGAACCGGCGCACCCTGCGGCGCGTCGAGAAGTACCGGATGGCCCTGCCGTTCTTCAACGTGTACATCGGCTCTAGCCTCAATCTCGCCGAGACAACCCCGCCACGCGACGCGTTCGTTTTCCCGACACTTGTCGATTTCGATGAACTGGAGCGGCGAATCAGCGCCCCCGGGCTGACACCGCAGGAATGGCTGAACCTGATCCGCGACTTCGCCCCGGTGTACATCCACTGCTCGAACTTGAAGGATCCCAACGGGACCCGCTATGCGCCATCCGGACACTCGTCGGTGGAGATCATGCTGCCCCTGCCCTACAACCCGCGGCTGTGGCATATCGAGCCCGGATCGGAGTCCTCATATCGGCGTGTGCCCGAATACCAGCAGATGAAGGAAGACCTCACCGACATCCTCATCGAACGCGCTGCCACGGTGTTCCCCGGTTTCGAGGACTCGATCGTCTACCGCGAGGCCAGCACGCCGCTGACCCAGGAACGCTATACCCGGTCCTCGGAGGGCTCTGCCTACGGAATCGAGTTCAACACAAGGCAATTCGGCCCGCTACGACCGGGTGTTCGCACCGAGATTAGAGGATTGTTCCTCGTGGGCTCGAGCACCTCGTGGGGTCCCGGTACCGAGGCAGCGCTACTCAGCGGACGCTGGGCGGCCAGTGCGATCACTGGGCGAGACCTGCAGCGCGAAGTGAGCGGCGGAGCGCAATTCGTGAGCCCCACGGACCTGACACCGGTCGAAACCGGTTGGGATGCACTGGAGTTCAGTAAGGAAATCGCGGTGCGAAATCGCCCACTGGGCGTCGGCGCAGCGGAGTGAATCGATGACCCACTCGATAGCCCACACCAACGGGCCCAAAACCCCTCAGCGCCAACGCACTCGCACACTCGAGCGGGTGATGCTCGCGCTGACCGTTATCAGCTTCCTGGCGCTCAACGGCTCTGCCATCGGATTCTGCATAGCGCATGGCGTCGACCTGAAGCTCTTCCTCACATCATGGTTCGCCAATTGGCCCGCCTCGCACCTATTCGGCGATATCGGCTTGGTGCTGGTGGCGTTCTGGATCTGGGCGATTGCCGACCATCGGCGCACCCGGACCCCTTATTGGTGGCTCTTGTTCCCGGTTTCGCTTCTCGTGGGAATCGGCTGCGGGATCCCCCTCTACCTATGGCTACGCGAGCGCCGGCTCCGCCTCGACGAAGGCGCGGCACAGAGCAGTTAGAGGCGCCCGGCCACCGCATCGAGCAGCAGCGGTGCCAGGTCCTGCCGGCACATGAGCAAGTCTGGCAGGTACGGGTGCGGCTCGTTGTACTTCAGCGGGGAGCCGTCGAGCCGCGAGGCATGAAGCCCCGCCGCCAGCACCACCCCGGCAGGAGCCGCAGAGTCCCACTCCCACTGGCCGCCGCCGTGTAGATAGGCGTCGGCCTCACCGCGGACGACGGCCATGGCCTTGGCGCCGGCCGAACCCATGGGGATCAGTTCCATGTTCATCCGCTCGGCCATCTCGGTGAGCAGTTTGGGTGCCCGGCTGGCGCTGACCACAACCCGAATCGGGTCCGAATCCCCGCGCGGCGCCGGGGTCACCCGCGTCTCGTCGGTGCGAAACACGGTGCCCAAGGCGGGCAGCGCGACGGCCGCATCGGTGATGGAGCCGCCGTTACCGTCCGCCTGCCACAGCGCGACATGCACCGCCCAGTCGTCGCGGCCCTGTATCCCGAACTCCCGGGTGCCGTCGAGCGGGTCGATGATCCACACCCGCTCGGCGGCGAGCCGGACCTTGTCGTCTACCGCCTCTTCGGACAGCACAGCATCCGCGGGGCGTTCCGCGGCGAGCCTGTCCAGCAGCAGCGTGTTGGCGCGCTTGTCACCGGCCGCGCCGAGCCCCTTGGGATCGTCGAACCCGAGCTCAGCTCGCACCTGCAACAACAGTTGTCCGGCATCGTGGGCGAGTTCGGCGGCGAGCGCGGCATCGGTGGTAGTCACCGACTCAGTATTACCCGACCCGGATTTGTCGTACCCCGTCGGCATACTCACGCGCATGACCGGCATGCAGTACGGAATTGTCCTGACGACCGGAGACGCGGCCGATGTCGCCGAGCTGGCCGCGCTCGCCGAGGAAGCGGGTTGGGACGCGGTTTTCGGATGGGAGCCGGTCTGGGGTGTCGACGCGTGGGTGGCGCTTACGGCGGCAGCGATGCGCACCACCCGGGTAAAGCTCGGGACGATGCTCACTCCGCTCCCACGCCGCAAGCCGTGGGATCTGGCGTCCACCACCGCGACGCTGGACCGGTTGTCCGGGGGCCGTGTCATCCTTTCGGTGGGAATGGGTGCGCTGCATGACAATTGGCTGGCATTCGAACGCGACCAAGGCAAGAAGACCCGGGCCGAACTGCTCGACGAGGGTCTCGACGTCATGTTCGGGTTATGGGGAGGCCAGCCCTTCGGCTACCAGGGCAAGCACTACCAGGTGACGCCGACGACGCATATGGCGCCCGATCCGCCGGTGCAGGAGCCGCGCATCACCACCTGGTGTGTGGGGTTACTCGGCTCGCGCATGTCCATGTCACGCGCGGCCCGCTGCGATGGGCTGCTGCCGAATATCACCACCGCCGACGGACAGTTCGACATGAATCCGCCGTTGCAACTCTGGCTCGATGCCGCACGCGAAATACGCACCGCACGAAGCGATTTAGGCCACACCGGCACCTACGACGTGGTACATGAGGCGACCACCGACTGGAACGATCTGGATGCCACCCGAGAGAAGATCGCCACGCTGCACGACGGCGGCTACACCTGGTATGTGGACTCGGACTGGCACACCGAGCACGACGATCAGCTGACTGCGCTGCGCGCCCGCATCGAGAACGGGCCGCCCCGCTGAAGGTCAGTGCTTGACGTCGGGACACATGGTTTGGGGGGCGTACTCGACCACTGCCTTCGACGCCCACTTTGGCGACCACGGGAGCAAGGTGGCGGCCGCAATCGCCTCGTCCTTCGTCCCGCCGTTACGCAGCACCCCGCAGGCCATGTTCCCGGCGTGCACGTACATCGCGGCGCTGCCCGCGTTATAGGGGTTCGCCCCGGGGATGTTGTCGTTGATGAGCTGCAGGAACTCGGCCTCGCCATCAGCATGCGCCGGTGCGGCAAGGCCGATCCCCACAGCGACCGAAGCAGCGAGTAAACCGGCAGTCGAATACCGGCGGAAATTTGTGATCATGATGCCCCCTCGTGATTGAGGAGCTCATCGTATGGCGCGATACCCGCTGGCGGGAGACGTTTTCCGAATTATCGACCAATCCCAGATTTCAAGATCACGGAGCGAACTCCCCGGTGCAGATCGCCATCGGCGGGTCGGGAAACGCGAAAGAATGGACCACGCCCGGCCTGCCCTTACATTGCGCCGCTTCCTTCGTCCCCGGAATCACGAACAACACCGCGAACGCCTTCGGGGACTGGCAAGAATCTGCGGCGACGAAGACGGTGCTTCCCATCACCACAGCCGTTTGATAGCAGGAGCCAATGCGCAGTTGCGGGGTAATGCAATACGAAAAATCACCGGCCGTAAATCCCGTATAGGTCTGCTTGCACTTGCCGCCGGGAACCACCTCGAACACGCGCCATGCGGCCTTGGGGTCCGTACACGCCAACGCCTTGTAGTCCGAGGGAGCTGCTAGCGCGATGCAGTCGCCGACCGCCGCGATCTGCCCCGGAGCCTTTGGCAGACCCGTCGGGGGTGGTACCGGTGCCTGGGGCGGCGCCATCGGTGTACGAGGCGGCTCCGCAGTCGGCGTCAGGTAGGTCGGTGCACCGGTCGGCAACTCAGGGGGCGCGTACGACACCGTGGCGCTCGGCGAGGCCGACGACTGCCGCGGATCGCTGTCCCTGTTGAGGATCAACACCAGTACCACCACGAGCACGACGACGACAGCCCCCGCTATCGAGGCGATCAGGATCCACGGTTTGGACTGTTTCTGTGGCGCATTGGGGTCCTGTCCCGGCAGGCCCGGATACATGGGGGGCACGGCATAGTCCTGCGGGACTCCGTCGTACAGGCGGCCGATCGAATCGTCCGGGTAGTCGGACGGCGCATACCCATACGGAGCCGGCGGCGGCCCGCCCTGCCATTGACCCTCGGGTGCACCCCACTGCCCCGCTCCGCCCTGCTGGTACGGGTCGTACGGTCCTGTCATATCAGCACCCCCTCTGCCCCGTTCCTTCCCGAAACGTCTCGCGTTGCCGACCAGGCTAGACGATCGGCAATCAAAACGCGGGCCACGGTATGGGCCTGTTCCGATCCGGCATCGGCATCACCGGTTCATCCAGCGTGATCGCAGCACGTTGACGTAAAGCCGTCACTTCATCCGTAGTGACATGGGCCGCCAGGGTGGCGCCCAAATCCCCCCGCAGCGCCTCCTCAAGACGGACCACGTCGGCAAGCAACTCGGGCTCGACGGGCTTGCCCGCCCACCCCCACAGAACGGTCCGCAGCTTGTCCTCGGCGTGCAGGGAGATGCCGTGATCGACCCCGTAGACACCGCCATCGGCACCCCGCAGGATATGACCGCCCTTGCGGTCGGCGTTGTTCACCAAGGTGTCGAAAACCGCCATGCGGCGCAGCAAGGTGTCATCGGCGTGGACCAGCACGATCTCGGCACCGTCGGCGTCCAATGCATGCAGGATCGGCAGGTAATCCGCCGGCACCGCTCCGGGCAGGCAGATATCGACCAGATCGAGGGCGCCCTCGGCGAGCTCCGGTTCGTGGATCCACCGCTGAACCATGCCAACACCCGCGGGACCGTCGCGAAATACCGTGTACGGCACCACATTCCAGCCCAACTCGGCCGAGATCAGGTACGCCGCCACCTCACGACCGGCCAATGTGCCGTCCGGGAAATCCCAGAGCGGCCGCTCTCCCCGCACCGGTTTGTAGACACAGTGCACGCCGCCCTCGACCTCGCAGAGAAACGTGGCGTTACTCGCCGACCGGATGCGGCCGATGACGGTGAGCTCGCCGTCACGGACCGCGGCGTGATCGTCAGGACTCGGCGTCATCTACAGCCCCGGGTACCGTTCCCCGGCGGTAGCCGTTGGTGCGTACGCACACATGTCCAGCCGGGTCGAGCGGCTCTTCGCACAGCGGGCATGGGGGCCGGCCTGCGGAAACCACCCTGGTGGAGCGTGTCGCGAACTGTCGCGCAGCCTCCAGGGATAGGAACACCCGCACGGCGTCCGGACCGTCCTCGGAATCGTCGAGCACCACCGAGGCATCGAACTCGTTCTCACTCACCGCCAGCAGCTCGACCACCACCGAGTTCGCCTCGGCATCCCAGCCCAGCCCCATGGTGCCGACCCGGAACTCCGCGTCGACGGGCATCACCAGCGGGCTGAGATCTTCGACCACATCGGGTTCGGGCGGGATCTCCGTTCCGAACCGGCGACGGACCTCCGTCAGCAGGGTTCCGATGCGCTCGGCCAGCACCGACACCTGTTGCTTCTCCAACGACACGCTGACGATGCGGCTCTCGTGGACGGCCTGCAGGTAGAACGTACGGTTCCCCGGCTCCCCCACTGTTCCGGCAACGAACCGGTCCGGGCTGCGGAATACGTGAATCGATCGCGGCATGATGTCTCCAAAAGTACCGGTCTAGTCGGTCGTACCGCCCACAGGAGCGTCAGAGGTATCCCCGGCGGACTTCTCCGGCGGTCGGACACTCAGTGCGCTCGACAGGTCTGGGCCCGTGTGGTTCATGTGCAGAACGAAGGGCCGCAGCTCGGTATAGCGCACCACGCTCATCGATGCAGGGTCGGCCACGATGCGCTGGAATGCATCCAGGTGCGTGCCGAGTGCATCGGCGAGCACCGACTTGATGACATCACCGTGAGTGCAGGCCACCCAGATGCAGTCGCCGCCATGCTCCTCGGACAGCCGCCGATCGTGCTCGCGTACCGCCGCCACCGCGCGCGCCTGCACTTCCGCGAGCCCCTCGCCACCCGGGAACCGTGCGGCGCTGGGCTGTTGCTGGACAACTTTCCACAGGGGTTCGGCGAGCAACTCGGCGATCCCGCGGCCGGTCCACTCCCCGTAGTCCACCTCGGCGAGCCGATCCTCGACGACCGGCGTCAGGTTCAGCTCCGTCGCCAACGGCGCCACGGTCTGCTCGCATCGCAGCAGCGGAGAGCTGACTATTGCTTGGACCGTCACCGCGCCGAGACGGTCGACCACACCGCGGGCCTGAACTCGCCCCTTCTCGTCGAGCTCAACACCCGGGCTGCGGCCGGCGAGAGTATGCGCGACATTTGAGGTGGAGCGGCCATGACGCAGCAGGATGACCGTCACGACGCACTCACCACCCCGGCTGCGAGCAAGCCCATCAGTGTCAGGCCCAGGACCACCCGATATCCGACGAACCAGTACATGCTGTGGTTACTGATAAAGCGCAACAGCCAGGCAACGGCGGCGTAGCCGATGACGAATGCGATCAGGGTCGCCACCAGCAGCTGTGGGCCCGTCGCGCTCATGCCCTCGGTCACCGGATGGAAGGCGTCCGGCAACGAGAACAGGCCGGAGGCCAGCACCGCGGGTATCGCCAGCAGAAATCCGAACCTGGCTGAGGCGGGCCGGTCGAGTCCGAGGAACAGCCCGGCGCTGATGGTGGCGCCCGACCGGGAGACTCCCGGGATGAGAGCCAAAGCCTGTGCGCTGCCGACGATCACGGCGTCTTTCATGGTGAGCTGTTCGGTGTGACGCACCTGACGCCCGTAGTACTCGGCGGCGGCGATGACCACTGCGAAGGCGATGAGCGAGGCCGATATGATCCATAAATTCCTTGCACCGGAACGGATTTCGTCCTTAAAGGCAAGCCCCAGAAATCCGATGGGCATGGTGCCGACAATGACGTACCAGCCCATCCAGTAGTCAAAGTTCCTGTGCGCCTTGACGAACAAGCCATCAAACCACGCGCGGAGAATGCGCCAGATGTCCTTGGCGAAATAGAGCAACACCGCCGCCTCGGTGCCCAACTGGGTGACCGCGGTGAATGACGCGCCGGCATCTTCGTTGAAGAACACCCGCGACACGATGGCCAGATGCCCTGACGACGAAATCGGCAGGAATTCGGTGAGCCCCTGGACCACCGCCAGCACGATCACTTGCAACCAGGACATTGCCGCTACCGCCGTATCCACGACAGCGACCGTACTGGACGCGGCGGCGGATCGCCCTAGCCGGCCAGCAGCCGGGCGAAGCGTCCAGTCGTCACCGGTTGCGCATCGGCGACCAGATCACGCACCGCGGCGATGATGCTGCGCTCATCGGTAACGTCGATATCGATGATCGGCCGGGTTCCCACGGCCACGACATCGCTCTCGTCGGGTACCACTTCGGTTCGGAAGGCTCGATAGATCTCGACCCGCAGCAACGAATCCTCGATGCGGAAAGCGAAGCTACGACCATCGCCCACCTCACCAAATCCATTCGCGTGCACGCCCGTCACAAGAACCTCGACGGTGAAGACAGCATTGTCGGCAAGCGTCATGTTCCCCACGATAGCCCCCAGCTACCGACTGCTAGCACCAAACGCGCCGAGAAAGTCATGTGCTGCGCGGCAACCCCAGGTCAATTGCGATGATGGATGGGATGAATCGTCTTCCGGGCCGCGGCGTGCGCGGTATGAGGGGCTCTGTCGCCGCGCTAGCAGCCGTCATCGCGGTGGCCTCGGGTGCCATTTCGGGCTGCACGTCCGAGGACAATCCCGCTGATCCGCCCGTTATTACCCCGGCCTCCGCGGCGCAGGCACCTCCATTGACCACCGCCCCTGCCGGAACGGTGCACCGATTTGCGGGCGCTGCCGACGGTGTGCTGTGGGACAAGTCGGCCAATGCAGTGTCGATTCTGTCCGATAACGGTCGGACAGTGACGTTGTTCACGCCGCAGAATCTCGACGTGCCACGTCACATCATCCGGCTCGCGTCGCCGGCCACCGCGGCGGTCGGTGACGGCAACGGCACGCTGTACCTGTCCACCAAGGGGGGCTATTTCCGACTCGATATCGCCTCGGGGCGCGCGGACAAGGTCAACATCCAAGGCCAGGAGCACATCGAGTTTTCGGCGGTGACTCGTCGCCCGGACGGTCGAATCGTGTTGGGAAACACCGACGGCACGGTTTTCACCCTGGATGCCGAGAATGCCGTCACGGCAGACGCCAAGGGTTTCGCACGCATCGATTCCCTTGCTTATCAAGGCAACACGATCGCCGTTCTGGATCACGCACAGAGCTCGGTGACCACACTGTCCGATTCGGGCGATCGCACCGTTCATGCACTTCGAGCAGGCGACGGCGCCACGACGATGCTCGCCGACGACAAGGGCCGCCTCCTGGTCGCCGACACACGCGGCGGCGCCCTGCTTGTGTTCGGGGTGACCGACTCGCTCATCCTGCGGCAGCGCTACCCCGTGCCCGGCTCCCCATACGGACTGGCGTATTCGACCAAGCTCACCTGGGTGTCACAGACGGCGACGAACACAGTTATTGGCTACGATCTTTCCACCGGCATCCCCGAGGAAAGGGCGCGATTCTCGACTGTGCGGCAACCTAATTCACTGGTCAGCGACGGATCCACGTTGTTTGTGGCATCTGCTGCAGGTGACGGAGTACAGGCGATCGACATCAGGAGCGTCGGATGAGGCGGGCCGCACGCAGTGGCTTTCCTCCGGGTTGGGAAACTGATTCCGATGACGAGTACGACTACTACCCGCTGCGATTGCCGCCGGAAATCACCAGGATCACCGCCTCGCTCCGGCTCTCGATTCAGGCCGAGTTCGGCGGATGGGAATTGACCCGCGTGCGGCTCTACACCGACGGGAGTCGACGAGTTCTATTGCGCCGCAAGAAATCACGTGGCAGCCTAACGGGCGGACCAATGTCGGTCCCGGTGATGTGATGCTGCATACGATCCTGCTGCGGCTGCTTTTCCTGGTGCCAGCCGAACGTGTGCACACCCTGGTGTTCGGAACCCTGCGTGCCGCGGCCGCTTTCGCGCCGACCCGGTGGCTGATGAACCGTCTACTTACCTCTACCGATCCCATCCTGGCCACCGAAGTGTTCGGGCGGCGCTTCCCGGCACCATTGGGGTTGGCCGCCGGATTCGATAAAAACGGCGAGGGCCTCAAGCTGTGGGGCCCGTTGGGGTTCGGTTATGCCGAGGTGGGCACGGTAACCGCCATCGCGCAGCCCGGCAACCCAAAACCACGGCTGTTCCGACTCAAGGCCGACCGGGGGCTGCTCAACCGAATGGGCTTCAACAACCACGGCGCGGCAGCGCTGGCACCCCGGCTGGCAACCCGAAACGCTACGGTGCCGATCGGAGCCAATATCGGGAAGTCGAAGATCGTGGAGGCCGCATTCGCGGCCTCGGACTACCGCGTGAGCGCGAGGCTGGTCGGGCCCGCCGCCGACTTCCTTGTGGTCAACGTGAGCTCCCCCAACACTCCTGGGCTACGCGATCTTCAAGCCATCGGCGAACTACGCAAGATCCTCTCCGCGGTACTCGAGGAGACCACCACGCCGGTGCTGGTGAAGATCGCACCGGACCTCTCCGATGGCGATATCGACGAGATCGCCGATTTGGCAGCAGAACTGGGCCTCGCCGGAATCGTCGCCACCAACACCACCATCAGCCGTGCCGGATTGAAGACGCCGGAGGTGGAAAGCCTTGGCGCCGGAGGTATCTCCGGGCCACCCGTGGCCGCGCGATCACTGGAGGTATTACGCAGGCTGCACCGCAGGGTAGGAGACCGTCTGGTGCTCGTCAGTGTCGGTGGTATCGAGGATGCCGACGAAGCCTGGGCGCGGATTACCGCCGGAGCCTCACTGCTACAGGGTTACACCGGTTTCATCTACCGGGGCGGGTTCTACGCCAAGCGGATTCACGACGGTATCGCCCAACGTCTCCGCGAGGGCGGATTCAGCAGCCTGGAGGAAGCCGTCGGATCCAGTTCCTAAGCGCGAGCAGACGCTTAGTGCACACGAATCGCGGGTCAGCCGTGCACTAAGCGTCTGCTCGCTGGAAAGACTGCTACTTCTGTTCGTAGGTGGCGTGGATGACGGCACGCGCGATCGCGTATCCGAACAGGTTGAAGCCCAAGTAGGCCGGGGTCGCGTTCTCCGGCAACTCCAGCTTCGGCACGCTGACCGCGTGCACGGCGATGTAATACCGGTGCGCACCGTGCCCGGCAGGCGGGGCCGCCCCGATGTACCGCTTGAGACTCGCGTCATTTGCCAAGGTGATTGTGTCACCGGGCAATCCGCTTCCATCGCCCACACCGGCGGGCAGCTGCGTCGTCGTCGCGGGCAGATTCGCCACCGCCCAGTGCCAGAAACCCGACGCGGTCGGAGCGTCCGGGTCGTAAACCGTGACGGCAAAGCTCTGGGTTTCCTCCGGGAATCCGGACCAGCTGAGCTCGGGTGAGACGTCCTGTCCCCCAGCGCCCATGATCCCGCTCACCTGGTCGAGGCCGAGCGGCTGACCATCGGTGACGCTGGTGGATGTCAGGGTGAAGGTCGGCAGCTGCGGCAGGGCGTCGTACGGGGAAGTCATGAGCGTCCTTTCGATCGTTTCAGTGTTTGAGTATCAGTGGTTGAGCAGGAAGTGCTGAAGAACCTTGGTACCGAATGTCAACGCGTCCACGGGCACTCGCTCGTCGACGCCGTGGAACAGCGAAGCGAAATCGAGCTCCGGAGGCAGCTTCAGGGGCGCGAAACCGAAGCAGCGAATACCCAACCGGGCGAAAGCCTTTGCATCCGTACCGCCCGACAGCATGTATGGCACCGTGCGGGCCTCGGGATCGAATTCGAGCACCGCGGAGTTCATCGCGTCGACCAGGTCCCCGTCGAAGGTGGTCTCGTAAGCGGGAAGCAGCTGCACCCATTCGCGCTCGACATCGGGGCCGATGATCTCGTCGACCTCCCGCTCGAATGCCTCCAGGCGGCCGGGCAGTACCCGGCAGTCAATCACGGCCTCGGCGGTCGCCGGGATCACGTTGGCCTTGTATCCGGCCTTGAGCATGGTGGGATTGGCGGTATCGCGCAGGGTGGCGCCGACGATCTTGCCGATCGACCCCAGCTTGGCGACCGTACCCTCCAAATCCGGTGAGTCCGCGTCGAAGTCATAGCCCGTCTCCTCGGCCACCGCGGCGAGGAATTGAGTGACCGCTTCGGTAAGCACTATGGGGAACCGATGTCGGCCGAGTTTGGCGACAGCTTCGGCGACGGCCGTGACCGCATTGTCCTCGTGCACCATCGAGCCGTGACCGGCCCGCGCCTTGGCGGTCAGCTTCATCCAGGCGATGCCCTTCTCCGCCGTCTCCAGCAGATACAGGCGCCGTTCTCCGCCCTCCTTGCGGGGCACGGTGAGCGAGAAACCGCCCACCTCGCCAATGGCCTCGGTGACACCCTCGAACAGGTCGGGACGGTTGTCAACGAGCCATTGCGAGCCCCACTTGCCGCCGTTCTCCTCATCCGAGACGAACGCCCAGACGAGATCGCGTGGCGGGACCGTCCCTGATCGTTTGAGGTACCGGGCGATGGCGACCATCATGCCGACCATGTCCTTCATGTCGACAGCGCCGCGTCCCCACACGTAACCGTCGGTTACCGCCCCTGAGAAGGGGTGCACGCTCCAGTCGCCGGCCTCGGCCGGAACCACATCCAGATGGCCGTGGATAAGCAGGGCGCCCCGATCCGGACTCGCCCCCGGCAGCCGTGCGAACAGATTTCCGCGCCCCGGAGCGCCCGCCTCAACGTACTCACAGGTGTATCCGACCTCTTCCAGCTGCTGCTGGATCCACCGGGCACATTCGGCCTCGCCCTTGGTGGTTTCCAGCTCTCCGGTGTTAGAGGTATCGAAGCGGATCAGCGTGCTGACCAGATCGACTACCTCATCCTCGGGCACCGGGTTATCAGAAGTCACAACTACCTTTCCTACCATCGTCGGACACTGCGTACTGTCCGCCGGGTTCCTGGTGCGCCAACGCGCCGGGAACCGGTTTGGGCTCGGTCCAGTGTTTCCGCTAGCCTATGACGGCAGCCAACGGGCCTGGTGGTCCGATCGCAGCATGATTGTCCGAGTGGCGGAATGGCAGACGCGCTAGCTTGAGGTGCTAGTGCCCTATTAACGGGCGTGGGGGTTCAAGTCCCCCCTCGGACACACAATCGGCGACACGTATCAGTCGCCTATCGCCTGGCCTCATGCGCCGATACTATCCACGGGCGATGGCTGCTGATTCGCTTGTAAAGCTTGAGAAACACTGTCCAGCCAGTGAATAGACTTGCCCGGTTCCTGGCATGTTTGCGTCAGGATGAGGCTGTCCCGGTCAACCAGCAGCGTTGGTGCGCAGCGGCGGGCATCTTCCCTCGGCATCTGCGGTCAGCTCGTAATGCCACTTCTCATTGGCGAAGACCTGACACAGGCCGAATTGTGTACTGTGCGCTTGCATCCAGCCGTAGGCGGACGCGGGGCCTATATCGACGGCTTTACCCTGCACATGATGCGATTCATCAGGAGTGGCTACCCACTGCCGGGCCGCCGCCAGGCTCCCATAAGTCTGTACCGCATCGTCGAGTAACTGCTGCTGGAAAACCCTCGACCTCCAGCCCGACGTGATCACAAGTGGCACTTCGTCGGCCGAGGCGCTGGTCGCAGCGTCCTGGACCGCACGCAGTAGCGGCGGGTCCAGCCTGATGACCGCTAGGGAGGAAGTGTCGAACGGGCTGACCGGAGCGGATAACGCGCCTCCGTCCGGCTCCTCGCCGAGCGTGGCGGAAGGAGGGGGTGGCGGGACTGTCGTCTGGGCCGTCACCAGGACAATGGTGGCCACCGCGGCCGGGTGGCTGCTCACGGCCGGGTCGGTGGCGTGACATCCCGACAGGGTAAGTGTCGCAGCGACGGCCACGCTCACGACTGCGCTACGCGACATCTGGCAAGGGACCCGTTACGACCGGTGCGGCTCGTCCTCGTCCTCGTCGTCGACATCGAACTGCTCGTAGGTCTCTTCGGCAGACGGATGGATATGGGCCGCGGTGGCGGCCTCCTTGAGGCTGACTGCGGCGGCCGGGCCCGCGTTCTCGCTTACCGCCGGAATTACCGATGTCTTGGTCGAATCTGATTCTGCCACAATGGTTTCCGAGTCAGCATCGGCATGATCGGCTGAAGCGGCAGCGGACTCGCCGGGGCCATCCGCCTCGGTCTCGTCGTCATGACCCTCGGAGTCTACGGAGCCTTCTTCGGACTCCTCATCGGCCTCCAGAGCGCCGGCATGCCGATCTCGGATGGCGTCGATGATCATGAGCACTACGCCAACGGCGGCCGCGGCGATACACACGAAGGCCAGTACCTCGTTACTGGTGACCACGGCCGTCACCAGGGCCGCCAAACCGACAGCGGCCAACACCAATGCGACGATCAGCATCGCGAATCACTCCTCATACGTGTCGCGAGCACAGACCGATCTAAATCAGTAGTTGTTCCCACGGTTGAACTGGCCGAATCCGGCTTCCTTTGACGCGTTTTCGTTCGAAGCACCCGCATCGACGGGAGCTGCCGAACCCCGCTGGCCGAGCTCCTCGAGCTGCGACTCCAGGTAGGTCTTGAGCCGGGTGCGGTACTCGCGCTCGAATGTACGCAACTGCTCCAGACGCCCCTCCAGCACCGTGCGCTGCTGGTTGATGGTGCCCATGATCTCCGAGTGCTTGCGCTCGGCATCGGATTGCAGGGCATCGGCCTTCTCCTGCGCCTGGCGCAGCTGGGTCTCGGAACGGGTCTGGGCATCCGAGAGTAGCGCCTCGGCCTTGGACCGTGCCTCGGTGACCGTCTTGTCGGCGGAGGCCCGAGCCTGGCTGACAATCTGGTCCGCATTTGCGCGAGCATCGGAGAGCAGCTTTTCCGACTCGGACTTGGCATTCCCCGTCAGACGGTCCGCGGTGTCCTGTGCCAGACCCAGAATCTTGGCCGCGCGCACATGATGTTCCTCGGTGGACGGCGCGACGGGAGCCGCTGCCACCACAGGTGCCGGTACGGGCTCGGGCTTAGCGGGCTCGGGCTTCTTCTCGGGCTTGGGGGCCTCGTAGACAGGGGCGGCGCCGCCACCCTTGCGGGCCTCGGCCAGCTCCTGGTCCAGTTCCTGAACCCGCTGGCTCAGATCCGAGTTCTCCTCGATCAGGCGGGCCAGCTCGTTCTCCACCAGGTCGAGGAACGCGTCAACCTCGTCCTCGTTGTATCCGCGCTTACCGATGGGTGGCTTACTGAACGCGACGTTATGTACATCAGCTGGTGTAAGCGGCATTGCCTGCCCCTATCAAGTCTCGACGTCTGGAATCGTATTGCAGTGTAAAACGAACATGCCGTCCCACTGTAACTGGCGTCCATCCTGTCACATCCGACCCGCCGGTCGCAGCAGAGCTTGTTAAGTATCCCTCTGACGTGCATAAAAATACTCTGAGGCTTTGGTTATGACGCGCTTTCGTATCCAGATCGATGTGAGTTGAATACCGAAATTCGGGGATGCTCCGGGCTTAGCCAGCCGCCATCAGGAACGCCACCCGCATGCCAAAAAATCCGACCAAAAGCAGCAAAGTAATGGACAAGTCGAATCGCACCGCACCAAGCGAGAGCGGTGGAATGAGGCGGCGCAATAACCGCACGGGCGGGTCCGTGATGGTGAAGATGAGCTCCAAAATCACCACCGTGGCGCCTCGCGGATGCCAATCACGGCTAATGGACTGAATGGTCTCGATCACTACGCGCGCAAACAGCAGCAAACAGAAGAACAAAAGCGCATAGCCAATGATCTCAAAGAAGAGTGCCAACGGATCCCTCACCGGCTAGGCGTGAACTCTCACGCACGGGCTACTGACAACAGCAGCCTCAGTCTACCGGCGACCCTCACCGGACCGACTGTCCCGCAGAGAATCCCCTGGACCGCGCCGCGCGACGCTGCCATCCGCAACTAGTGGTTGCATATCGTCCGGATGCGCGCTAGCCTCATACGCAACCGATTATTGCGAATGGGGAGAGACATGTCATACGAACGAATCGAGCGGCAGCTCCACATCGAGGCCTCACCAGAGGTCGTCTTCGCCGTCATCAGCCACCCGGAACATATGAAGCAGTGGTGGCCGGATGAGGCCGAGTTCGCTCCGGCCCCCGGGGAGCGGGGCGAGATCTCCTTCATCGGCGACGAACCCGGTGAGGTTCACGTCTTCGGGCTCACGCTCGTCGACGTGGACCCGCCGCGACGGTTCTCATTCCGTTGGTGTTATCCGGAGGCACATGTGGCGAATCCTGAAAATTCGCTACTGGTGACATTTGATCTCACGCCGTCCGGCTCGGGCACCCTGCTGCGGATGACCGAGATCGGCTTCCGGGACCAGGGTCGAACCGAGGCTGAGGTCGCCGAACAGTACGAGTCGCACGTGGAGGGCTGGGCGCGGCACCTGCCCCGTATCGCGCCGTGCGTGGGCGAGCTGGCGGGCCGTCCATGACGGCTGATGAGTCCCCCACAAGTGGGCGGTACCCCCAGCTTGCGCACAGAGGATCCAGCGCCGTCATCGACGACGAGCTGTGGGCGGCCGTCGGCGACCCGACCCGGCGGCGGGTCTTCGACCTCATCCTCGCCGACGGAATCGCGACCGCCACCACATTGAGCGATCGGCTCCCGGTCACCCGTCAGGCTGTGACAAAACATCTCGCGGTCCTCGACAAGGCTGGCCTGGTCCACTCCACCCCCAACGGGCGGGAGAAGCGATATCGCGCCAATGCCGAGCAGGTGGCCCGCATCGCCGAACAGCTCACCGCTGTGGGGGCGGCCTGGGATCGACGGCTGACGCGGATCAAGCGGATCGCCGAGAGCCTCGAAAACGCCACAAGCACCGAGAAGAACCAGGGATAAGACATGAGGACACCCCCGATCGTGTCGATACAGGAATGGGAATCCGCGCACCAGCAGCTGCTCGTCGAGGAGAAGGCTTTCACCCGGGCCCGCGACGCGCTGGCCGCCAAGCGCCGGCGCATGCCCTGGACCGCGGTGGACACCTCGTACCGGTTCGAAGGACCCGAGGGCCCGGTGAGCCTGCTCGATCTGTTTCAGGGGCGCCGCCAGCTCATCGTGTACCGCGCGTTCATCGACCCCGGCACCGGCGACTGGCCCGAACACGGGTGCATCGGCTGCTCACTGATGGCCGACCACATCGGCAACCTGGCCCACCTGAATGCCCGCGACACCACCCTCGTCTATGCCTCCCGTGGGTCCCAGGCCGACCTGGAGGGTATCAAGGCCCGCATGGGATGGCAGATCCCTTGGTACACCATGGTTTCCGAGAGCACCTTCGACCGTGACTTCGGCGTCCACGACTGGCACGGCCACAACGCGTTCATCCGAGACGGCGACCGCGTATTCCGCACCTACTTCATCAACAACCGAGGGGACGAGGTGTTCAACAACACCTGGACCTTCCTCGATATGACGGCGCTGGGGCGCCAGGAGACCTGGGAGGACTCGCCGAAGGGCTATCCGCAGTCCCCCGCATATGAATGGTGGGACTGGCACGACCAATACGGCTCACATAAGCCCTCGCGGTGGTTCGGCGACCCGGACCCCGACGATCCGCACGATCCGAGGCCCGCCAAGGCCGAGGGGTGTTGCAGCGGCTAGCCCCACAAACGACGAATGGGAATTTGGCGCGGTGATCGAGATCCGCGCCAAATTCCCACTCGGCCAAGCTGTTTACTGGTAGAACCCGCTCTCGGCGATCCGGCGGCGCTCCTCGGCGCTGACGTCGATATCGGCCGGTGACAGCAGGAAGACCTTCGTGGCTACCTTGTCGAACGAACCGCGCAGCGCGAACGCGAGCCCGGCCGCGAAGTCCACAACCCGCTTCGCATCGGCGGTGTCCATGGACACCAGGTCCATGATGACCGGGGTGCCGTCGCGGAAACGCTCTCCGATGGTGCGGGCCTCGCTGTAGTCCTTGGGACGCAGCGTGGTGATCTTCGACAACGGGCTGCCCTCTTCGAAGATCGCAGCACGACGCGGATCCATCGCTAGTGCGCCACGCGTGGGGGCACTACCTCTCAGCGAGCCCAAACGCGGTGCCGAACGGTCGAATTCGCGTGACGCCGGATGACGAGATGCAAAGCGCTCTTCGTCGGCATAACCAGCCGGACGGTAGCCGGGCTCGTCGTAGCCGTACTCGGCATCGTCGGCGAACCGCTCGCCACGACGCGGGTACCGGCGATCCTCGACGGCCGTGCGGCGGGGCGCGGGAGCGTCGGCGTCGTCGTAGTACTCGTCGTCGTAGTCGTCCATCGGAGCCATGCCGAAGTAGGCCTTGACCTTGTGCAGCGTGCTCATCGCGTGACCTTCCGTGACTGGGCTAAATGGAGTTCAGTTGTTCGCTCGGTCTCTACAGCTGTGTTGCAAATGTGACTGGAGTGACGATCTACCGTGACGTTAGCGGTCGTGGCCCCATCAACGCCGTACCGACACGCACACAAGTGGACCCATATTTAATGGCGGTCTCCAGGTCGTTGGACATTCCCGCCGACAAGCGATTCGCCTGCGGATAGGACTGTTGGACGCGTTCGTGTTCTTGCTGGAGCCCACGAAACGCCTGGTCGGGATCGGCCTCGCGGGGCGGCAAAGCCATCAGCCCGGCCAGCTCCAGATGCTCGCTGGCGGCCACCTGGGCGCACAACTCGTCCACCCCGGCAAGGTCGGCGATATCCAACCCACCTCGAGCCGTGTCGCCGTCGAGACTGATCTGTAGATACACGTGCAGCGGCTCTCGCCGCTCCCCTGCCCCACGGGCCGTGTCCAACGCGGCTGCCAGCCGCGGGCTATCGACCGAGTGCACCGAATATGCCCAGTGAGCAACCGATTTCGCCTTGTTGCGTTGCAGGTTGCCCACCATGTGCCACTGGATGTCCGCGTGGCCGACCTCCAATACCTTGTCGGCCGCCTCCTGGTCCCTTGATTCCCCGAACGCGCGACAGCCCAATCGGTACAGCTCTTCGATATCGGTGGCCGGGAAAAACTTGGTGACGGGCAGCAGTTCGATCTCATCCGGGTCGCGACCGGCGGCGTCAGCGGCGACGTGAACCCGTTCCTTTACCGCCGCCAGGGCGGTACTCAATTCCTGGGAACGGGTCATCGGCTGAGCCAGATCACCGAGGCCAGCCGACCGGTTCGTGGCTCCCGGCGATAACTGAACAGATCGGGGTCCTCGACAGTGCACCGCGGGTCGATATCGATGGCTGTCACACCCAATCCGGAAAGTTGCCGGGCGATGCCGGCGCGCAGATCCAGGCCAGGGGTGCCGGTGGAGGTCGTAGTGCGGCTGCCCGGCAGGTCCTCCTCCACATCGGCTGCCATATCGGCGGGCACCTCGTAGTGACGACCGCTCACCGCCGGTCCGAGAAAGGCCGAAATGCGCCCCACCTCGGCGCCGGCCGCCACCATGGCCTCGATCGTCTTGGAGACTATGCCGAGCTTCGCCCCCACCCGCCCGGCGTGTGCCCCCGCGATCACACCCGCGGCCGCGTCGGCGAACAGCACCGGGACACAGTCTGCGGTCAGAACCGCCAGTGCGATACCGGGTTCGGTAGTCAGCAATGCGTCGGTCTCCGGGATAACCGTTCCTCCGGGGCCTTCGACCCGGTGCACGTGGCTGCCGTGGACCTGCTGCATCCAGATCAGGTGATCGTCGGGCAGGCCAAGCGCGCCCGCCAGCCGCGATCGGTTGGCCGCCACGGCATCCGGGGTATCGCCGACGTGATCGCCGAGATTGAAACTGTCAAACGGTGCACGCGAGACCCCGCCCTTGCGGGTAGTGGTGACGCGCCGAACTCGAAAACCCATACCTCAGAGGGTAGTTCGGTTCATCGCCGCATGAACGGTGGCACGTCGACATCGTCCTCTTCGCCGCCGAGCGTCACCGTGGCACCGTTGGTGTCTCTGGGCAGACTCTGGGCGTCGATGGTGTCGAAGATGCTGTTGGCGTTCGAGCGAGACCCGTTGACCGCACCGGCCTTACCGGGGGCCACCGCACCCGGGGCCGCCGTTCCGCTGATCGGAGTGCGGCTGGGCCCACCGGCATCGAACCCGGCGGCGATGACGGTGACCCGCACCTCGTCGCCGAGCGAGTCGTCGATGACGGTACCGAAGATGATGTTGGCTTCGGGGTGCGCGGATTCCTGTACCAGTGTCGCGGCCTCGTTGATTTCGAACAGGCCCAGGTCGCTGCCGCCGGCGATTGACATCAACACACCCTGGGCACCCTCCATGGATGCCTCTAGCAGCGGCGAATTGATCGCGGTCTCAGCAGCTTTGAGCGCCCTGCCGTCACCGCGCGCCGAGCCGATACCCATCAACGCGCTACCGGCGCCCTGCATAACACTCTTGACGTCGGCGAAGTCGACGTTGATCAGACCCGGAGTGGTGATGAGATCGGTGATGCCCTGGACACCGTTGAGCAGTACCTCGTCGGCGCTACGGAACGCGTCCATGAGCGATACCGCGGCATCGCCCATCTGCAGCAGCCGATCGTTGGGGATGACGATCAGGGTGTCGCAGCTCTCGCGCAGCGAGCCAATTCCGTTCTCGGCCTGACCACTGCGGCGTTTCCCCTCGAAGGAGAAGGGCCGGGTGACCACGCCAATGGTCAGCGCACCGAGCTTGCGCGCGATGCTGGCCACCACGGGCGCGCCACCGGTACCGGTACCACCACCCTCACCGGCGGTGACGAAGACCATGTCGGCGCCCTTGAGGAGCTCCTCGATCTCGTCCTTGGCGTCCTCGGCGGCCTTGCGCCCCACATCGGGGTCCGCACCTGCGCCCAGGCCGCGGGTCGAGTCGCGGCCGACGTCGAGCTTGACGTCGGCGTCGCTCATCAACAGCGCTTGCGCGTCGGTGTTGATCGCGATGAACTCGACCCCCTTGAGGCCGTGTTCGATCATCCGGTTGACGGCGTTGACGCCGCCGCCACCGATGCCGACGACCTTGATCACCGCGAGGTAGTTGTGTGGAGGCGTCATGGTCGCCTTCCTCCCTGGTTGCTGCTGTGGTCTGCCAAGTGGGGCCTCGCAAACTCTCAACCTCTACCTCAGGCTTAGAGTTATGTCAGGTTGTCCCGCTGAAACAGAACGGTAGGGGGGGCGGGATACCGCACCCGGGAGGCGCGCCGAAGGATGCCGAGAATTTCCCGTGGCTATTTCCAGACGTCGCGAGCAGACGCTTAGTGCACAAGCGACCTGCGATCCGCGTGCACTACATGTCTGCTCGCGAGAGAAACGCGTCCCCTACTTGACCGTGGGCAGGTCGGGGCTGGACACGTCGTAGGTGCGACCGGGTTGCGTCAGCAGCGCCCCGAGCTTCTCCGCCTTCTCCGCGGTGCGATCGGTGGTCCCCCACACGATGGTGCGCCCATCATCGAGGGTCAGCGTGATCGACGACACGGACGGCGCCGCCACCTTTGCGACCTGCCGTGCCAGATCAGGCGCCAGTGAGGTGAGCACCTGCAGGGCCGCCTTGGTCGTCGGATCCTGCGGACCCGGGGCCACCACATCCAGCGCCGGGATTCCGGGCGGCGGCGGTTCGTTGGCGAAGTCCACACCATCGCGGTCGATGAGGTGCGTACCGTCTCCGCCCCCCCATGCCGCGACCGGAACCCGCTCGACGATCGTGACGCGCAGCGTGGACGGATACTCGCATTGCACTCGGGCGCTGGCCACCCGGCGGATACTCGCCACCCGATCAGCGGCCGCGGCAGTGTCAATCTGCAGCAGCCGGGTGCCCTGTGAAATATTCAGTGCACCAAGGACATCCTGTTGGGTGACGACACCGGTACCGGTCACCACGGTCTGACGCACCGACATCAGCGGCGTGAAATACAGAATCGCTCCGAGACCCACCGCAATCAGCGCAAGAAGCACCGCGAGCAGCACGGTCTGCAGACCCTGCACCTTCCCTCGGCCCGAGCCTTTGCCCTGGTCGACGTACTTGCCCTTGGCCGCAGCCTTCGCCTCCTGTCGCCCCTGCTCCAGGGCGATCGCGCGCCGCTGCGCATCCCGGCGTTCCGCGCGCTCCCTCCTGGCCCGCATTCGCGGTCCTTCGTCGGAGTCATCCGCGGCAGCCGTGTCCTCGTCGCCCGACTCGGTACCGGCCTCCACCGCCTCGGCGGGTACCGGGTTCGACTCCACTGTGTCCTCGGCAGAACCCTCGGAAGTCTTGTCCGGCTCGCTCATTGACCATTCCTCGGCGGCGGCCAGTCAGCGGCACGCGCGCGCAATGCACGGACGATCTCCTTGCCCTGCAGCGTGACATCGCCCGCACCCATGGTGACCACCAGATCGCCCGGCGCGGCGGCCGAGGCGACCTGTTCGGCCACCGCCGACAAGTCGGGCAGGTAATGCACCGGAACTCCGGAGATCCGCTCGGCGATCAGCGCGCCGCTGACACCGGGCAGCGGCTGTTCCCGCGCCCCGTACACATCGAGCACAAACACCACGTCCGCGATGCTCAGCGCGTCGGCGAACTCCGTCGCGAAAGCAGCTGTGCGCGAGTATAAGTGCGGCTGGAAGACGACAACGGAGCGGCCATGCCCCTGCTGCGCGACGATCCCGGAAACCGCCTGCAGCACCGTGCGCACCTCGGTGGGATGGTGCGCGTAGTCGTCGAACACCCGTACCGATTCCACCGATCCCACCAATTCGAATCGGCGACGCACACCCTCGAATCCGGCCAGCCCGTCCAGCACATCGTCGACGACGGCGCCGATCTCGGCCGCCGCCACCACCGCGGCCAGCGCGTTGAGCGCCATATGCCGGCCCGGGACCGACAATCGCATGGTGCGCGGGGTGCTCTCGCCCGCCAACTGGATCTGAGCGATGGCACCGGTGTCCTGGAACTGCCAATCGCGGAGGCGACCGGCGACCGGGACATCCGCGACGTCAGCCTGCTCGCTGCTGCCGTAACCAAGCACCCGCACACCACGCTCATGGGCCCGGCGGGCCAACGCGGCGGCACCCGGATCATCCAGGCACACCACCAGGACACCCTCGGGCCCAAGAGTTTCGGTGAACTTGTCAAACACCGCGATGTAGGCCTCGACACTGCCGAAATGATCGAGGTGATCGGCTTCGATATTGGTGACCACGATCAGATCGGGCCGGTACTGCAGCAGGGAGCCGTCGCTTTCATCGGCCTCGGCGACGAAAACCTGCCCGCTGCCGTGGTGGGCGTTGGTACCGGCTTCGTTGAGCTCACCTCCGACCGCGAAGGACGGGTCGTATTCGCAATGCTGCAGCGCCACAATGAGCATGGATGTGGTGCTGGTCTTGCCATGCGTTCCGGTCACCATGAGAGTTCGGTACCCGGTCATCAGGTCCGCCAATACCACCGGACGTAGCAGTACCGGTATCCCCCGCCGATTCGCTTCCACCAGTTCGGGATTCGTCTTCGGAATGGCGGCATGAGTAGTGACGACCACGGTGGGACCACCCGGCAGCAGATCCAGTGCCGCACCGTCGTGGCCGATGTTGACGAGGGCACCGCGAGCACGCAGCGCGAGCACTCCGCGCGACTCCTTGGCATCCGAGCCGGATACCTGCGCTCCCCTGTCCAACAGAATCCTGGCGATACCGGACATTCCGGCGCCACCGATACCGACCATGTGCACGCGACGCAGGTGCTCGGGAAGTGGACCGACGCTCATCGCGGGGTGCTCCGTTTCTGAGATCGCTGCTCGCGAGCCACGTCGAGCGCCACCTGAGCCACCTGCCGCGCGGCGTCCGGGTGCCCGGACAACGCGGCAGCCGAGGTCATCGCGGCGAGCCTGTCGGAATCAGCCATGATCTCGATCACCATGCGCGCCAATGTCTCTCCAGTGAGGTCGCGGTCCGCGACGATGACACCGCCCCCGGCGTCGACCACCGGTAGCGCATTGAGCCGCTGTTCACCGTTGCCGATGGGCAGCGGCACGTAGATGGCGGGCAGCCCGACGGCCGAGACCTCGGCGACGGTCATCGCGCCCGATCGGCATACCGCGATATCTGCCGCCGCATACGCCAGATCCATGCGGTCCAGGTACGGCAATGCGACATAGCGGGGTGCACCGGGCTCTGCCCCCGGCGTTCGGCCCGGAAGTTCGACGGAGTTCTTCGGCCCGTGCGCATGCAGCACCGAAACCCCTGCGGCGGCAAGGTCGTTGGCCGCAGCCGAGACAGCATTGTTCAACGACACCGCCCCCTGGGAACCGCCGAACACCAGCAGCACCAGCGCGTCGTCGTCAAACCCGTAGTGGGCGCGTGCCTCGTGACGCAACGCGGTGCGGTCCAGCGAGGTGATCGACCCACGAACCGGGACACCGACCACCTCCGCACGCCGCAGTCCCGAATCCGAAACCGCGGACAACACGCGCTGCGCTCCGCGCGCCCCGACTCGATTAGCAAGGCCGGCACGTGCGTTCGCCTCATGAATGACCACCGGAATGCGCCTGCGGCGCAGCGGTCCACGTCGGGCGGCCAGGTATGCCGGGAGCGCCACGTAGCCGCCGAATCCGATCACCACATCGGCCTCGACATTGTCGAACACCGCCCGCGTCTGCCGAACCGCCCGGCGCACCCGTACCGGAAGCCGAATCAGATCACCCGTGAGGCGCCGCGGCAGCGGCACCGGGACGATCAGTTCCAGGTCGTAGCCACGGTCGGGCACCAGCCGCGTCTCCAGACCGCGCTCGGTACCCAGCGCGGTGATCCGCACCGACGGATCGAGCTCGCGCAACGCATCGGCGACGGCCATGGCCGGCTCAACGTGACCAGCGGTACCGCCACCGGCCAGCACCACCGAGAGCGGCCGAAAATCATCACTCACCGGAGAGAGCATCCTTTCGGTCGGCCGCGGTCACATGGTCAGTGGCTATCGATGGCTTCGGGCTTGTGAGCCCCCGGCCCGGGATTGTTCACGGGAACGACCGCTCGCCCGCGTGCTCGAGGCCTGGCGCACCTGCTGTACCTGCCTATGATGCCCTGCGTCGCTGTCGGCGCGTGCACGTGGCTTGCGCTTGGCCTCGGGCTGCCGTTGAGCCGTCCCGGTGCTCTGCCCGGTTGATTTGGCGCGGAGCCGATCGCGTGCGCTATCGATCCGCGGCGGCACGTACGGTTCCGGCGACGGAAGCCGTAGCAGCCTGTTCATTCGATCACCGGATCCCGCACGCAGAGCAGCAACCGCCTCGGGCTCGTGGCGCGCCGCGTTGGCGATCAGTCCGATCATGAAAAGCGCCGTCGCCGTGGCTGTTCCACCCGAGGAGATGAGCGGCAGCTGGATACCGGTAACGGGAAGCAGCCCGATGACGTATCCGATATTGATGAAGGACTGGCCGATGACCCACATGCCGGCAGTGGCGGTGAGCATCCGCAGGAAGGGGTCGGCACTGCGCCTGGCGATGCGCATGGCGGTGTAGGCGAACACACCGAACAGTGCGAGCACTCCGAGGCAGCCGACGAAACCGAGCTCCTCGCCGATGATCGCGAAGATGAAGTCGTTGTGGGCGTTGGGCAGGTAATGCCATTTGGCCGAGCCCTGGCCCAGGCCCTGGCCGAAAAAACCGCCCTGGGCCAGTGCGAAGCGGGCCTGCCGGGACTGATACCCGGTCGCCTGCGGGTCTGCCGACGGATCCAACCAGGCCTTGACCCGATCGGAGCGATATCCGGCCGAAACAGCGAGGATGGCCGCCGCCAGCACGGCGGCGACCACCGAACTGAGGAACACCTTCAGCGGCAGCCCGGCGTACCAGAGCAGCGCCAACAAAATGATGCTCATGGAGACCGTCTGCCCCAGGTCGGGCTGGATGACGATGAGCACGAGCGCGATCAGCGCAGCGGGCACCAGCGGAACGAGCATCTCGCGCATCGATGCCTTCTCCATGCGGCGCGTGGCCAGCAGGTGCGCACCCCAGATCGCGAAGGCGATCTTGGTGAGCTCCGAGGGCTGCATCGACATGCCGCCATAGACGAACCAACCGCGAGAACCGTTGGAGTACGTGCCGATTCCGGGTACCAGCACCAAGGTGATCAAGACGATGGTAAAGACGAAGGCCGGGAATGAGTACTTGCGCATCACCCGTATCGGAGTGCGTAGCGCGATGTAGAAACCGACCAGGCCCACGCAGACCCAGAGCACCTGCTTACCGAAGACAGCCCACGCCGATCCGTCCAGGTCGTAGGACTCGACGCCGGATGCGGACAGCACCATGATGAGGCCGAGAGTGGTCAACAGTGCAGCCGTCGCGACAATCAGATGAAACGACGTCATCGGCCGGTTCAGCCAGGCACCCAGACGAGTGCGCGCCACCAGCCCGTCGGTCTTGGCGGCGGCGGACTTCTTGGCCGGCGTGCTTGTGGTCTTCGAGGCGGTGCGGTTCGCAGAACGGAAAATTTTGGTGAAGGGGGCGGTCAGGGTCGACACAGCTCTGGTCACCTAACCGGTAAGTGCGTGCACCGCCGCGGCGAAACGGTCGCCACGCTCGGAGTACCCGCTGAATTGGTCGAAGGACGCGCCGGCCGGAGCCAGCAGCACGGTGTCGCCAGGCTGGGCCAATGTGCTGGCGTGCCGGACAGCCGCGGCCATGACTCGAGTACCCAAATCAGCGCCACCCCCATCCGCCTCATCAGTCACATGAACCACATTTGCCTCTTGCACCTCAGCATCCTCGCGCGTAACAACGGCAACTACGGGTACATCCGGCGCGTGTCGCGCCAAAGCATCAGCAATCAAGCCTCGATCCCGGCCGATCAGCACAACCGCACCGAGCCGGTCGGCACAATCGCGCACCAGGTCATCCACCGCTGCTCCCTTGAGCAACCCCCCGGCGATCCAGATGACCCGCGGATAGGCCGCGATGGACGCCGCAGCCGCATGCGGATTGGTGGCCTTCGAATCATCGACGTAGGCCACCTCTCCGACGCAGGCCACCAGCTCGGCCCGATGCCGGCCCACCTGGAAGGCCCCCAGCGCCCGGGCAATGGCCTCCGCAGGTGTGCCCACCGCGCGGGCCAACGCGGCGGCCGCCAACGCGTTACGCACTCCGATGGGACCGCCGACTGGCAAATTCGCCACCTCCGCCAGCGGTATGTCGTCCCCGAACGCCCGGTCCACCAGCCGGCCACCGCGCACCCCGAGCTCACCGGGCGCGGGCTCACCGACGCGGAACCCCGCCTTGACCGGTGCGGCGGCGCCAGAAAGGAGGTCCGCGGCCACCGCGTCATCGAGACCGACGATCGCGACCTCGCCATCGAGCGCCCTCGCCTTGTCCCGCGTGTAGGCCGCCATGCCGCCGTGCCAGTCGAGGTGATCCTCGGCCACGTTGAGCACCGCGCCAGCGGCCGGTCGCACCGAGGGGGCCCAATGCAGCTGGAAGCTCGACAACTCGACGGCGAGGTATTCAACGGGCAGCGCCAGCACGGTAACCACCGGGTCGCCGATGTTCCCGCACAACGCACTGGTGCGGCCCGCTGCTGTCAGCATGTCGTGGACCATCGCCGTGGTGGTGGTCTTTCCGTTGGTTCCGGTCACCACCAGCCACCGTTTGGGCGTGCCGTATCGGCCGGAAGCGTCCAGGCGCCAAGCTAATTCGACATCACCCCAGATGGGCAATCCGGCCTGCTGGGCAGCCAGCACGATGGGCGCGGACGGACCGAATCCGGGGCTCACGATCACCAAGTCCTGGTCAGCCATGGATTGTTGCGCCTCGGCGGTGGTGAGCGCCACCCGCCCGGCGTCACGGTGGCGCCGCAGGGCTTCCTCATTGTCATCGCAGACGGTGATGCGCAACGCGTAATCGGCCAGCGCCGCGACAACCGCGTCGCCGGTGACACGCGCACCACAGACCAGAACCTTTGTGCCGCTAGCCAGTTCCGGGGGAATCATGACCGGCTAATCACCGATCGTCGCCAGCCACTCGCCATAGAACAGCGCCAGACCCAACCCGCAGGCGATCGCCGTCAACAACCAGAACCGGATGATGACCGTGGTTTCCGCCCACCCCATCAGCTCGAAATGATGATGGAACGGTGCCATTCGGAACACCCGGCGGCCGGTGGTTCGGAATGCCGCGATCTGCAGAACCACCGAAACGATCTCGGCGACGAACAGCGCGCCCAGCACCACGGCGAGTAGCTCGGTACGGGTGGTCACCGAGAGGCCGGCGATAATGCCGCCCAGAGCCAGCGAGCCGGTGTCCCCCATGAAGATCTTGGCGGGCGCGGCGTTCCACCACAGGAAGCCGATGCACGCGCCCGCGGTCGCCGCGGCGATCACGGCCAGATCGAGCGGGTCACGCACGTTGTAGCAGGCCACACCAGGATGGGTGGAGCACGCGTTGCGGTACTGCCAGAAGGTGACGATCACATAGGCGCCCGTCACCATCGCCATACATCCACCGGCCAGGCCGTCGAGGCCGTCGGTGAAATTGACAGCATTGGACCAGGACATCACCAGCAGTACACAGAACAACACGAAAACCACTGCGGGCATCGCGACGGTGGCGATCTCGCGTACATAGGACAGCTGCGGACTACCCGGGGTGAGCCCGTCGGTGTTACGGAACTGCAGCACCAAAATGCCGAAGACGAGCGCCGACAGTATTTGGCCGACGGTCTTGGAGGTCTTGTTCAGCCCGAGGTTGCGCGCCTTGCGGATCTTGATGAAGTCGTCGATGAAACCGACGCCTCCGAGCATGGATGCCAGCAGCAGCACCAGCAGTCCCGAGGCCGACGGCCCTTCGGCTCCGAAGGCGATACCGACCAGGTGCGATCCGAAGTACCCCGCCCACATCCCGGCCAGAATTGCGACACCGCCCATGGACGGGGTGCCGCGCTTCTTCTGGTGATGCTGTGGACCGTCGTCACGGATCTCCTGGCCGAAGCCCTGCCGCGAGAACACCCGGATGAGCACCGGGGTAAGCATGATGGAGACCAGGATCGCGATCCCGGCGGCGATGATGATCTGCCTCATTGGCTGTCCTCCAAGACGGCGTCGGGACCGCTTCCTCTTCGCGCAAGCAGTTCATCGGCGACTACCCAGAGACCCGCGGACCGCGATGCCTTGACCAGCACCACATCGCCCGCGGCGAGTTCATCGGCCAGCAGTATGGCGGCTGCCGCAGGATCGTCCACCAGCACCGCCTCGGACCCCCATGACCCCTCCATCACTGCACCCGCATGCATTGCCCGCTGTGACCTCCCGGCTCCGACGACAACTAACCGACTGACATCTAATCGCACAGCGGCCCGTCCGATGCGATCGTGCTCAGATATGGCGTCCGGACCCAGCTCGCCCATCTCACCCAGCACCGCCCAGCTGCGACGCGCCTGTTGGCCGTGGCGGGCCATGGAGACCAGGGCCTTCAGCCCTGCCATCATCGAATCCGGGTTGGCGTTATAGGCGTCGTTGATCACGGTCACGCCGTCCGCGCGGGTGCTCACCTCCATGCGCCGCCGCGACACCGGACCGGCGTCCGCGAGCGCGGCGGCGACCTGCGCGAGCGTGGCGCCGCATTCCAACGCGACCGCGGCGGCCGCCAGCGCATTGCTCACCTGATGCTCGCCATGCACCGCCAACTCGACCGGCACCGAGCTTGTTCCGTAGTGCAGGGTGAATCGAGCCCGGGCCAGGTCGTCGACGCTCACCTCGGCCGCCCAGATATCGGCAGGGTTGTTCACGCTGGTGCGCACCACCCGAGCCGATGTCTTGTGAGCCATCGCAGCCACCGCGGAGTCGTCGGCATTCAGCACCGCCACACCGTCACCCGAAAGCGATTGCGGTAGTTCACCCTTCGTATCGGCAATGGCCTGGCGGGATCCGAACTCGCCCAGATGAGCCGTGCCGACATTGAGCACAACCCCGATCGACGGCGGTGCGATGGCGGCCAGGTCCGCAATGTTTCCGGGACGCCGGGCCGAAAGCTCCAGCACCAGGAATTTGGTCGATTCCGTCGCGCGCAGAACCGTCCAGGGATGGCCGAGCTCGTTATTGAAGGATCCGGGAGGAGCCACCACCTCGCCGAGCGGGCTGAGTACCGCGGCAATGAGATCCTTTGTCGACGTCTTTCCCGACGACCCGGTGACTCCGACGATGCGCAGTCCCTGCGCCGTGAGCCGACGGGCCACCTCAGCCGCCAACGCGGCCGTCGCGGCGAGCACCGCAGCACCCGAACCATCCGAATCATGTTCCAGTGCCGACACTTCGGTGCGCGCGACGCCGGTCGGCGACACCACAATGGCGGGCACCCCCACTGGCCTGGCGGCCAGCACGGCGACTGCCCCGGAGGCGATGGCACCCTCGGCATGGTCGTGCCCGTCGACGCGGGCTCCCGGCAGTGCCAGGAACAACCCGCCCGGACCGATCTCGCGAGAGTCGAATTCGACGGTGCCGGTGACGCGCGTGTTCCGAGCCTCCTCGAGGCTGATCCCGTCGAGACGCCCACCGACGATCTCGGCGATCTCGGCGATGCTCAACTCAATCATCTATGTTCCCAAGCCCTTCCAGCGCCGCGCGCAGCTCCACCCGGTCGTCGAACGGGACGGTGACCGCGCCCACGCGCTGCCCACTCTCATGCCCCTTCCCGGCAACCAACACGGTGTCCCCCGGTTGTGCCCAGCGGGTCGCGTAGTCGATGGCCGCGCGCCGATCCCCGATCTCGACGATCTGCGTAGTTCCGGCCGATTCCGTTGCACAGGAAAGAATCTCGGCGCGTATCGCAGCCGGTTCCTCATCCCGCGGATTATCGTCGGTAACCACCACGAGATCGGCGAGCTCCGCAGCGACCTGCCCCATATCGGCACGCTTACCGCGGTCGCGGTTGCCACCCGCACCGAAGACCACGGCAAGCCGGCCCTTGCGGTGCGTGCGCAGGCTCTCCAGGACGGCGCGCAGTGCGCCGGGCTTGTGGGCGTAGTCAACGACGGCCAGGAAAGGCTGGCCGGCGACCACCGACTCCATGCGGCCCGGCACCCCGGCGGTGGCGATGCCCGGCGCCGCGGTCGCGGCCGAAACCCCGAGCAGATCCAAGATAGCAACGGCAACAAGACAATTGGCGATATTGTAGTGACCCGGTAGCGCGATATCGAGTTCTGCGCTGCATTCCGGACCATTCGCAACGAACCGCTGACCGCCGTCGTAGCCCACCGCCACTCCCGAACATATCCAGTCTGCGACGGCGCCGGCCTGCGAGCTCACCGTGAGCACCTGGGTGCCACCCGACCGCGCCACATCGGCCATAGCGCGACCGGCGTCGTCGTCGACACAGATAACGGAACGCTGCGCCCGCAACGGCGACTCACGCTGGAACAGGCGGGCCTTGGTGGCGAAGTAATCCTCCATATTGGGATGAAAGTCGAGGTGATCTCGCGAAAGATTGGTGAACGCCCCCACCGTGAAGTGGGTGCCGTCAACACGGTTGAGCGCCAGCGCATGGCTGGACACCTCCATGACCACGGTGTCCACGCCGCGCTGCACCATTTCCGCCAGCAGTTCCTGCAACGCCGGAGCCTCGGGGGTGGTCAGCGCGCTGGGGACATCCTCGCCGTCGATCCGCACCCCGACCGTACCGATCAGACCCACCCGTTTCCCGGCTGCCCGCAGACCGGCCTCCACCAGATAGGTGGTGGTGGTCTTGCCAGAGGTTCCGGTGACACCTACCACCCGCAGGTGCCGAGACGGGTCCCCGTAGACAGTGGCTGCGAGCGTGCCGAGAACCGCACGCGGGATCGGGTGGACCAACACCGCGATATCCGAGCCCTGTTCCCCCAGCAGCCGGGCTCCGGCCTCGTCCGTGAGCACGGCCGTCGCACCCGCAGCGACCGCCTCGGACGCGAACTGCGCGCCATGCGCACTGCTGCCGGGCAACGCCGCGAAGAGATCACCCGGGCGAGCGTCCTGTGCCCTGAGCGTGACGCCGGAGACGGTCGTGGCGGCGCCCCCTCCTCGCAGTTCGGCCGATACCAAGGAGGCGAGGTCGGTGACCGGGTGCGGGCGCGTCAGCGGGAGGAACCGGCGGGTTCCGGATGCCACCACCTGCGATCACCTCCTGCGTATTGTGCCGCCCCGTGTCCCTCGGGCGTCAAACGACACTACCGGGCGTGTACGGCCGTCCCCGACCGGATAAGGACGCGCTCAGACGGCCTGGAGAACGAGTGGTGGTCCGGGATCGGGTGACAGTGGCACGTTTTGGCGCCGCATCAACCAGGACGTGATGTTGTGGAACAACGGCGCGGCGGTGTTACCCGGGCGACCATCTGCGGCTCGGTGCGGCGCGTTCATCATGATGCCGACGACATAACGGGGATCATCCGTGGTCGCGATGCCCGCGAAGGTGATCCAGTACACGTCGTCGAAGTAGCACGCGCAGGCCGGGTTGATCTGCTGGGCGGTGCCGGTTTTGCCGCTCAGCTGGTAGCCCTCGACCGCCCCGGGTGCCCCGGTTCCGTTCTGGATGCCGCGCGGATCCGGTTGCAGTACCGCGCGCAGCATGTTCCGGACGGTGCGCGCAGTACCCGCGTTGACCACCTGTACCGGCTGGGGGCGCGGTTCTTCCTTACGCGTGCCATCGGGCGCGGTGACGCTTTTGACGATGCGTGGCGGTATCCGCACGCCGTCGTTGGCGATCGTCTGGTACATGCCCGCCATCTGCAACAGCGTCATTGACAAGCCTTGGCCGATAGGCAGATTCGAGAAAGTACTACCCGACCACTGCTCGATCGGCGGCACCAGGCCCTCGCTCTCGCCGGGCAGACCGACGCCGGTGCGCTGACCCAGACCGAACTTGTCCACCAGATCCATGAAGCGCTCCGGCCCTACCCGCTGGGCCAGCATAAGCGTGCCCACGTTGGAAGACTTTCCGAATACTCCGGTGGTGGTGTACTGCATGGTTCCGTGCACCCAGGCATCGCGGACGGTGACCCCACCCATGTTGATAGAGCCCGGAACCTGTAGCACCTCATCGGGATTGGATAAATCATTCTCGATGACCGCCGAGGCGGTGATGATCTTGTTGACAGATCCCGGCTCGAATGGCGAGGAGACCGAGAGATTGCCCATCTCACGGTCGCCCTGCTTGCCAAGGTTCTGTGACGGGTCAAAGGTGTTGTCATTGGCCATCGCCAGGACCTCACCGGTCTTGGTATCGAGCACGACCGCGGATACGTTCCGCGCGCCGGAGAGGTCCTTGGCCTGTTGGACCTGCTGCTGCACGTAGTACTGGATGTCGTTGTCGAGCGTGAGTTCGACGGTGGACCCGTTGACGGCGTCGTGGCGATCCCGATAGCTGCCGGGGATCACCGCGCCGTCGGAACCACGGTCATAGGTCAGTGCTCCGTCCTTACCCGCCAGCGCACTGTCCAGGGAATCCTCAAGGCCGAGAAGACCGTAACCCTCCCAGTCGATGCTGCCCACGATGTTGGCGGCCAGCGAGCCACCGGGATACTGACGGATGTCCTGCCGCTCCGCGCCGACCTCGGGGAATTCCTTGATGATCTCGGCGGCGATCGCCGGATCGACCGAGCGCGCCAGGTACACGAAGTTGTCGTCACTACGGAGCTTCTTCAGAAGGCTCTTCGCATCGGGTTTGTTGCCGAGCTTGGCCGACACCCCGGCCGCGATGTCCTGCAGCCGCCGTTCCGGCTCAACGGCCCTTATTTTCGCCGCCGCGGCCTTATCGGCGTCGCTCTTCCCAGGGTCCTTGAGGGTCATTTGGCTTTTTTCCCAGGCCTTGGCGAGCTGTTCGCGAATCTTCTTCGGCTGGAAGGTGAGGGCACGCGCCTCGATGGTGAAGGCCAGTTTGTTGCCCGCGCGGTCGACAATGGTGCCGCGCAACGCCTTCTCGGTCTCGGTGACCTTCAGCTGGCCCGAGGCTTCGGCGCGTAGACCGGCGGCACGGGGCCCCTGCAGGGTGAACAGCTGGATGGCGGCGATGGCCAGCGTCAGGAAGATGATGATGTTGCCCGTACGGTGCCGGAAGGCGAATCCGGCTGTCCGCGATACGGCAGCGACGGGCCGCCGGGTGCGGCGGGCGCCGACTGGCCGCGATCGATCCTGCCGGTTCACGCCGTCGGGTGGGGATTCGTTGTTGCCACGGGATTGAATTGTTCCCCGCTCACTGGAGAATTCGTGATATTTGATGCTTGCGGCGCGTCGGCCACGGGGGGCGGTATCGCTGCCGCGAGATCCGGCACGGCCACAACCGGCACGGGCGCCTGAGCCGCGGGCGGCGCGAGGACGGGTTCCTGTGCGGCAGGTGCTTCCGCGACGGGTGCGGGCACGACCGCCGGTGGGGCCATATGCGGCACCACCGCCACCGGAGGCGGCACGGGCGGTAGCTGGACCGGCATCTCGACCGAATTACCGGGCTTCGGAACGGCATCGGCATCATCGGGGATAGTCGTGTTCAGCGACGGCGGCGCGACACCTTCAGCCGGCTTCGGAGCACCCACTAACAGCCAGTTGCCCCGCTCGTCGCGCACCAGGTGCGCAATATCGCGAGACGGGATCATGCCGAGATCGCGCGCCGAATCTGCCAGCACAGGCGCAGATTCCGCGCGTAAGACATCACGTTCGAGGGCCTCTTTGCGCTGGAGCAGCTGCTCGTTGGAGCGACGCTGGCTACCCAGCTGATACGAGCGCTCCGCGGCATCGGTCGACAACCACAGCGTGATCGCCAGGCCGACGCCAAGCGCGCCGATGACCAGCACCACGAACGGGACCTTGGCGACCCACACATGTGGCCTCAGGTCCACCTCGGACAGGCGGGTAAGGATTCGCTCGCGCAGCGGTATCCGGATGACTTTGGGCGCCTTGGCCTTGCGAGCCTTCGCGCGGGCCTTCGCCTGCCCGGTACTGGTGGCCGGACGGATCTTTTCGGGCCCCTTACGCTGCACCGGAATCGGCATGGTCTGCGGTGAGGAACGGCGTGGCCGCGGTGACGGGCCTGCCGCGGTGGCCCTGGGCGTGGCGCTGCGACGCTTGGTGGGCTTGGCCTTCTCGGGCGCCTCCGCCGCCTTCTTACGCACCCCGATCATGCGTTCCTCCCATGCGCAGCTCGCTCGACAGCCCGTAACCGCACCGGTGCACTGCGTGGATTGGCTTCTATTTCCGTTTCATTGGCCTGCTCCGCCCCGCGAGTGATCGAGGTGAAATCCGGTGCGTCATCGGGAAGCTCGACCGGCAGGTCGATCGGCGACCGGGATGCGGTAGCGGCGGTGAACTCGGCCTTGACGATCTTGTCCTCAAGCGACTGGTAGGCCATGACGGCGAGCCGGCCACCCGGGCGCAGCGCGGCCATGGCGGTAGGTATTGCGGCCGCAAGGGATTCCAGCTCGGAGTTGACCGCGATCCGGAGAGCCTGGAAAGTGCGTTTCGCCGGGTGGCCGCCGGTGCGGCGGGTGGCCGCCGGGATGGCCGCGTACAGCAGCTCGACCAGCTGTCCACTGCGCGTGAAGGGTTCGGCGGCGCGACGCCGAACGATCTCGTCGGCGATTCGGCGTGCGAATCGCTCCTCACCGAATCTGCTGAGCACCCTGGACAGCTCGGCGGCCGAATAGGTGTTCAGGATGTCGGCCGCGGTCAGTTCGTCCTCTGCATTCATCCGCATATCGAGTGGCGCGTCGACCGAATAGGCGAATCCACGCTCGGCCTGATCGAGCTGCATGGAGGAAACGCCTAGATCGAAGAGCACTCCATCGACCGAAGATGTTGCACGGTAACCCAACCCGTCAAGCGCATGGGCCATGCCGTCGTACCGGGTATGCACCCCGGTGAATCGAGCCCCGAAGGGCGCAAGCCTCGCCCGCGCGATATCCAGGGCGTTGGTGTCGCGATCGAGACCGATAACGGTCAAGCCCGACAGCACGGAGAGGAAGTGTTCGGTGTGCCCACCTGCGCCCAGGGTGGCGTCGACAAGAACGGCACCCTCTCCGTTGGCGGCCCGTCTGGTCAAGGCGGGAGCGAGCAGCTCATAGCAGCGGTCGAGCATGACCGGCACATGGCCGAATCGGGCCCTCGAATCAGCCGGAAAATCATTGTCAGACACGGCGACACCCCTCCGGGAGCGGGAAACGCCCCTGTGGGAGCGCTGGTAGGTGCAAGGAGCCCACGAAGTCCGGTCCCTGCCCGATGGTGCGAACCTGGCGTCGGGGAAGTACGCCAGGGCCGTATCGGACAGAGGCCGCGCTGCGCGGGCTCGCTCAGAAGATGCCATTGAGGGATTCATCGCTGGCCGTCGAGAAGTTCTCTTCGTGTTCCTCCAGGTACTGCTGCCACTTGGTGGCATCCCAAATCTCTAGGTAGTCAACAGATCCGATGACGACGCAGTCCTTGGAGAGATCCGCATACCGCCGGTGGTCGGCGGACAGGGTGATGCGGCCCTGCGCGTCCGGGTGCTGTTCGTCGGTTGCCGCCGCCAAGTTACGCAGAAAGGCGCGGGCCTCCGGGTTGCTCCGGGAAGCCGAGGCGGCCTTGCGCGCCAGCTCCTCGAACTCGACCCGCGGATACACGGCGAGGCTGTGGTCCTGGCTCTTGGTGACCATCAACCCTCCCGCTAGTGCGTCCCGAAACTTGGCGGGCAATGTGAGCCGCCCCTTGTCGTCCAGCTTGGGCGTGTAGGTACCGAGAAACATCCCGTTACCTCCCTGCCCAATTGCTCGTCGGAGCTACTCTTCCCTCCGATGTCCGCCACTTTACCCCACAACCCCCCACTTTGATTCTGATTTGCCGCGTGTCTCCCCACCACGCGCCCACCTTCGAGGATTGGGACGCCGTTAGTACACCGTTATCCCAGGTCAACCCAGTGGGGACGAGTGGGGCGCCGATCTCTAGACGAGTTGATAACGATTTGGCCTGCCGGGGCCACCGGGCTTGCGAGAGATCACCCCACGCCGAGCGGCGGCGGTACGGGCGGCTCAGACAGCAACCCAGATAGCAACAGGCCCGCGCACTCGGCGCGGGCCTGTTGCTATCTGGGTAACGTCAGTTGTCGAAACGGCGGCGGAAGCGCTCTTCCATGCGCTGCGCGAACGAGCCGGCCGCACGGGGCCGACGGGTCCGGCCGATGGCCCCACCCGATCCCCCTTGGCCGACAGCGTTCGCATCGGAGCGTCGGCTGCCGATGATCGCGAAGACCGCCGCCCCGAACATGACGACGAATCCGATCACGCTCAGGACCGGGAAGTTCCCGATCTGGGTGGCAGGCACTGCAACACCGATCACCAGCATGGCCAGCCCGATGCAGAACAGCGCCGCCCCCTGCAAGCGCCGACGGCCGGAGGTCGCACCCAGGCGGCCTCCGCGCACACTCGACGCAAACTTGGGATCCTCCGCGTACAGCGCGCTCTCGATCTGGTCGAGCATGCGCTGCTCGTGCTCGGAGAGTGGCATCGGTCCCTCCCTCTGGCGCATCGCGACCGGTTGACTGTGTCGTGCCTTGTCAGTACTGGATACCAGTATTGACACCAATGTCTTCTATCAAGGGTGCCGCGGTTACAACACCCTCACGTTCATAATACGAGGTGAATACCCGTCATACCACCCGGTTCACCTATCAATCTCCCGGCCGTTCCTGCCCGGCAACACCCCACACCGCGGCGCGCCGACGGACCCGGCGAAACTCGCGTCAGCACCCAAGAATCGGCCGATCGTGATAAACCCGGGCAGTACACCGAGAGATCAAAGGACGCACGTTGACGACATTCCTGGCCGATCTGTCGCAACGCGATATGCAGCGCCGGCTCAGCGAAGCGCTTCGTATCTACGTCGTCGCCATGGGCTACCCCCACGGCACCGAGGATCAGCGTGCGCCGATGTGGCTGGAACACAGCCGCAGACGGGGTTGGCAGGCGGCCGCCATCTTCGACAGCACGGCAGCACCGCCCGATACCGGTCCTGACCAGGACCTAATGGACCAGGCACGCATCGTGGGGATTGCATACGGCTACCGCGGGGCCGCCGACCAGTGGTGGCACCAGCAGGTCAGCCAGGGCTTACGGAAGTCGGGGGTGCCGCGTGACCACATCAGCGCCCTCCTCGACCAGTACTTCGAGCTGACCGAACTGCATGTCGACCCTGGCCTGCAGGGGCACGGTTTCGGCGAGGCGCTGGCTCGGCGGCTGCTCGCGGGCCGCACCGAATCGCATGTCCTGCTGTCCACCCCCGAGATCAGCGGCGAGTCCAACCGGGCCTGGCGGCTGTACCGTCGACTCGGATTTACCGATGTCATCCGGCAACACCAGTTCGCCGGCGATCCCAGGCGATTCGCCGTGCTTGGCCGGGCGTTGCCGCTGGAGCCCGGATATCAGCAGCCGGACGTCGCCGCCGTCTGGCACGATGAGCCGCGATGAATAGCCCAACGCTTTTCACGCGAGCCGCTCATCGCAGGCCAGGGCGCGTGGCACGTATCACTGCCGTGCTGTTGTTGACAGCGCTGCCGCTGCTATCGGGATGCGTACGCGTCAAGGCCTCGATGACCGTCACCACCGACGATCACGTCTCCGGGCAGCTGATCGCCGTCGCCAAGCCACAGGGCAAGAACGACAAGGGACCCCAGCTCGACCGCAATCTGTCCTTCGCCCAGAAGGTCCAGGTGAGCGATTACGAGGAGAACGGCATGGTGGGGTCGCGAGCCATCTTCAACGATCTGACCTTCGCGGAGGTCCCGCAGCTCGCCGGGATGAACAAGAACGCCGCCGGTTTCGACCTAACGCTGCGGCGTAACGGCGATGTGGTGGTCCTGGAAGGGCGCGCCGATCTCACCGCGCTGGAAGACACCTCGAATGCCGATGTGTCGCTGGCCGTTTCCTTTCCCGGCGATATCGAATCCACCAACGGGGAGACGCTCGGCTCAGATTCCGTGCAGTGGAAACTCACTCCTGGCGTAGTCAGCAACTTCACCGCGACTGCCCGCTACACCGACCCCAGCACCCGCTCGTTCAACGGTGCCGCGATCTTTGTGACGGTGGCCGCACTGCTGGTCGGCGCCCTTGTCGCATCCATGGCCTGGCTGGCCCGCGACCAGTCCCCGCGGTTTACGCCCGACCAGATCCCGGAGTGATCCGCACCCCGAGGTTCTCCAACACCTCGGAGGTGGCCCGCGCAAAGTTCAGGGTCATGAAGTGCAAGCACGGAACGCCCTCGGCGAGTAGCCGGGACGCCATGGCAGTGGTGACCTCGACGCCGACCTTGCGGACCTCGTCACGATTCTCGTCCGGACCGTCACCGGCGGCACGGAGGAGCCGCTCCTCCAGCGCGAGGGGCAGTATGGACGAGGAAAGCTCGACCTGCCGGCGCAACGACCGCAGCGACGTAATGGGCATCAGACCCGGAACGATGGGCTTTGCACCCTGCTCCGGATCGGCGGCCACCACCCGATCGCGTAACCGAAGATAGTCGTCGACGTCGAAAAACATCTGGGTGATCGAGTACTCGGCCCCGGCACGGAGCTTGTTCACTAGATGGACCGTGTCGTGTTCCAGATCGATCGCCTGGGGGTGCGCCTCGGGGAAGGACGCCACCCCGACGTGGAAATCACCGAGGTCGCGGACCAGGCGCACCAGCTCTTCGGCGTACGTCAGCCCTCCCGGATGCGGAATCCATTCCGCATTCACATCCCCTACCGGATCGCCGCGCAGGGCAAGGATATTGGTGATGCCACGGTCCACATACGCCCCCACCATGGCCCGCAGCTCACCAACGGTGTGCCCGACGGCGGTCAGGTGTGCGACAGGCAACAGCGTCGTGTTTTCGGCTAGTTCTCCGGTCACCCGTACCGTGCGGTCACGGGTGGAACCGCCCGCACCGTAGGTGACCGAGACGAACACCGGCTGATACCGCTCGAAAACTCTTGCCGCCCGCCACAACCGGGCCTCTGCCGCCTCATCGCGGGGCGGCATGAACTCGACCGAGAACGCGACTTCGCCGGGTTGAACCGCGGCCAGGCGATCGACGATCGACCCCGGATCCTGCAGCTCGGCGACCCGTCCATCACGGTCGAGCGGGTTAGTTGTCACCTGTTAAGGATAGGTGGGATTAGTCTAGGTTCACTCCCGGCCATCCGGGGAGCCTCCGGGACAATTGCCGCACCGTGAAAGGACGCCCCGCTGAGTGTCAACGTAGCCGCTGCCAATGCCCGGCACCTGACCGATGCGGTGAGCGACCAACTGAGCCAGTTCCTGGCCGAATGCCGCGAGCACACCGCGCATATCGGCCAGAACTATGAGCATGCGATCACCGCCCTCGACCGGTTTGTGCTGCGGGGCGGCAAGAGGCTGCGCCCCGCATTCGCCTATTGGGGCTGGCGGGCGGTCACCAAAGACCCTGACCCGTGGAACCCCGAGGTGCTGCGCGTGTGCGCCGCGCTCGAATTGCTGCACACCTGCGCACTCATCCACGATGACGTCATCGACAGCTCGGCCACCCGGCGCGGCGAACCGACCATCCACGTCGAGTTCGCGGCCCTGCACCGCCAGAACGGCTGGTCCGGCTCCCCCGAACAGTTCGGGATATCTGCCGCGATCCTCCTCGGCGACCTGGCACTCACCTGGGCCGACGACATGGTGGTCGGGGCGCGGCTCTCTCCGGAGACACATACCCGGGCGCGGGGTGTGTGGTCGATCCTGCGCAGCGAGGTGCTCGGCGGTCAGTATCTGGACATCCTGTCTGAATCCTCCGGCGACGAGTCCGTCGAAACCGCCTTGCGGGTGATCCGATTCAAGACCGCCGGCTACACGGTGCAGCGACCGCTGCAGCTGGGTGTCGCGATGGCGGCCGAGAACCCGGAGATCTCACAGCTTCTCGGCGATGTCGGGCTTGATATCGGCGTAGCCTTCCAGCTTCGCGACGACGTGCTCGGGGTTTTCGGTGACCCGAAGGTCACCGGGAAACCCGCCGGGGACGACCTGCGTTCCGGGAAACGCACCGTGCTGTTGGCCGAGGCTCTACGGCTCGCGCGCATCAGCGACAGTGCCGCCGAGGATATGTTGCACTCCTGGATCGGTACACCGCTCACCGATCAGCAGGTCGCTGAAATGTGTTCACTCATAGTCGATTTGGGCGCTCTCGCGGCGGTGGAATCCCGTATCGAAGAGCACACCAACCGCGCATTGGATCAATTGGCAAGCGCCGAGATCGCCGACGATGCGCGCACCGCGCTGTCGGAGCTTGTCCGATTGGTGTCCAACCGGAGCGCATGATCACGTGAGTACATCTTCAGGGGCCCAGCAGGCCCCCCGGCCTCCGACACCCGCACCGCGGACCGGACGAGCGGCCGCCTTCCTACGGACACCCGCCGGCCGCGCCGCTATCACCGGATTCGGCGGCGCCATCCTCATTGCCATCGGCGGATTGGGCGCGGGTAGCACCAGGCAGCACGACCCGCTACTGGAATCCGTCGGACTGTCCTGGCTGCGTTTCGGCCACGGGTTGGTGGTGTCCTCGATCAGCATGTGGCTCGGGGTCGCACTCATGCTGCTGGCATGGCTCGGACTCGGCCGACACGTCATCGCGGGCAAGGTGACCAAAGAGTCCATCCTGGTTGTCATTCCGTGCTGGCTGTTGCCACTGCTCGCCTCGGTTCCGGTGTTCAGCCGGGATGCCTACTCCTATCTCGCACAGGGCGCACTGCTACGCGACGGATTCGACCCGTATCTGGTTGGCCCGGTGGAGAACCCGAACGCCTTGTTGGAGAACGTCAGTCCCATCTGGTCCACCACCACGGCGCCCTACGGACCGTTGTTCATCCTCATCGCACGGTTCGTCACCCAGATCGTCGGTGACGACGTGGTGGCGGGAACCATGCTGCTGCGCCTGTGCATGCTGCCCGGGCTGGCACTACTGGTGTGGGCCACCCCCCGAGTCGCCCAATGCCTTTCCACCAACGCCAGCAAGGCGTTGTGGATCTGCGTCCTCAACCCGCTGGTGATCATCCACCTCATGGGCGGCGTGCACAACGAGATGCTGATGGTCGGTCTCATGATGGCGGGCATCGCCCTCGCCCTTGAGCGGCACCATGTTTGGGGCATCTCGGTAGTGGCCCTAGCAGTTGCGGTCAAGGCCACAGCCGGGCTGGCACTGCCATTCCTGGTGTGGATCTGGATGCGTCGACTCGTTGAGAATGCCTCCGCACCGCACCGGGGTTCTCCGCAGCAGGGACCGCAGCGACAACGGAGCCCGCTGGTCGCATTTGCCATGGCGTCGGCAGCCTCGGTCACAATCGTCGTCGCGGTCTTCGCAGTGTTGTCCTGGATCGCCGGAGTGGGCCTGGGATGGCTGACCGCACTGGCCGGTTCGGTGAAGATCATCAATTGGCTGACCGTGCCGACTGCCGTCGCCAACATCATCAACGTCTTCGCCGGTCTTTTCGTCACCGTCAACTTCGACGCCGTCCTGGAGATCACCCGCATCATCGGCGTCATGGTTCTCGCGCTCAGCCTGCCGGTGGTGTGGTGGCGGCACCGGCATAACGACCGCGATGCGATGTTCGGGATCCTGTGGGCGATGGTGATCGTGGTGCTCATGGCACCGGCGGCGCTCCCCTGGTACTACACATGGCCATTGGCCATCGCGGCACCCCTGACCCAATCGCGGACTGCCATCGCCGCCATCGCCGGGTTCTCGACCTGGATCATGGTGATCTTCAAACCCGATGGCTCCCACGGCATGTACGTGTGGATCCATGTGCTGATCGCGGCCACCTGCGCCGCCATCGCGTGGCGGATGATCAATTCCGCACCTGAACCGCGAGACCCCGAGCCGGCCGAGGCCGGCACCCAGGCAGCGGCCGGCTAGTACCCCATTGCTTGCGCCCGGCGCAGCACTTCCCGGGCCTGATGGCCGTGCAGGGCATCGACCGGGCGGGCCGCTTCGATTCGTTCGGTAGTGCCGTCCCGGGTCACCGTGAGCGACTCGTCGCCGGTGAACAACCACTGCAGGATCTCGGGCTCGCGGAAGCCGCCGTCTCGCAGCACCGAGAGCAACCCGGACAGGTGTTTGACCACGGGACCGTCGGAGCTGAAAAAGATGACGGGAACCATGATTTCGCGATCGCGTTTGACCGCGATCAGCTCGCCATCGCGTAAGGACTGCTGAATCTTGTTGACCGGGACCCGCAGGCGCGCCGCCGCCTGTTTGAGGGTGAACATCGGCTCATCGGCGTCCAGCGTGTCGGCAACGAAGGGAATTGCGCTCATAACGAAAGACGCTAGTCGTCCCGCACCCCACCATCGGTCAAAAGTGGCCTCCGCGTGTGGTGACGCGCGTAACCTCGCACTTGATTATCGCTATATCCACACGGCGAGAGGCGAGACTTGAGTTCAGGCGACCCGACATCGATCACGTTCAGCGAGTTCTACCCGTACCCGATCGAGACGGTCTGGGATGTCCTCGTCTCGCTCGAACTGACGGCCTCACAGGTGAACGAAGTCAGCGATACCCCGGTTGAGGTCGGACAGACACGCGTCATCGTCACCCATCCGCAACCCACGGTCGGATTCGATGGCGTGGTTCGCACCACCTACACCAGCGTGGTACCTAACGAGCACATCGAACAAGTGGTGACCGCCCCCGGAATCGAAGTGACGTCCCGCTGGAATCTGCTCCCGGAGCCCGGCGGCACACGGCTCCGAGTCACCTATAGCCGGTTCGACCCCACCATTCCCTTGCACCGTCAATGGCGAACCATGCTGTTTTCGGGGGCAGGGCCCATCCTCACCTCCCTTCGCGAAATGCTCGACAAGCGACATTGACGAAGGGGCATACCCGCATCACTCGATACCATCGATGCGATGACATCGCCCAAGTCCCCGACCGGCCGCGTCGATCCCATGATCGGTGCGGTGCTCGATAGTCGCTACCGCATCGAGGCTCCGATCGCGACGGGCGGCATGTCGACCGTGTATCGCGGGCTGGACACCCGGCTGGACCGCCCGGTCGCCGTGAAGGTGATGGACAGCCGCTACGCCTCCGACACCGGGTTTCTCGCACGTTTCCGGCTCGAAGCCCGTGCCGTGGCACGGCTGCGTCACCCCGGGCTGGTTGCCGTCTTCGATCAGGGCTTAGACGGTAAGCACCCGTTCCTGGTGATGGAGCTGATCGTCGGGGGCACCCTGCGGGAGCTGCTACGCGAACGCGGCCCCATGCCCCCGCATGCAGTGGCCGCGGTTTTCCAACCGCTGCTGGGTGGTTTGGCGGTCGCGCACCGGGCCGGGCTGGTGCACCGCGATGTCAAACCGGAGAACGTCTTGATCTCCGATGACGGCGAGGTCAAAATCGCCGATTTCGGGCTTGTCCGCGCCATCGCCGAAGCCGGCATAACCTCCACCAGCGTGATCTTGGGCACCGCGGCGTATCTGTCCCCCGAGCAGGTACGCACCGGGTCGGCCGGCCCACGAAGCGATGTCTACTCGGCGGGCATTCTGATGTACGAATTGCTCACCGGTTCAACGCCATTCACTGCCGATACGCCACTGGCACTGGCGTATCAGCGCATCGATCGCGATGTGCCGGCACCCAGCGAGGCGATCGACGGCGTCCCAGAGGAATTCGACGAGCTGGTGCTGCGTGCCACCTCCCGGGACCCTGATGCCCGCTACGCGGATGCCGCACAGATGGGCGCCGAGCTGGAGGCCATCGGTGCCGAATTGCAGTTGCCGCCCTTCCGGGTGCCCGCCCCCAAGGACTCCAAACAGCATGTCGCCGAACAGCTGTACCGCAGTCATCTCATCGATTTGGGCGGCACCGACGCCGCCCCGGCCCGCGACCTCGATGCCGCCGATACCGCCTCGGCCGCGGCCGCCTTGGGTGTCTCTCCACGCCCCCAGTCCCCCGCAAGCGGGAGGTACTCGCAGCCCCGAGTGCCCAACCCGACTCGGATGATGGACCCCGTCTCCGCCTACAGTCCCGAATACGGTCGGGAATTCGATGGCGAATCCGACGATTCGGCGTTCTTCTCCGATATCGACGACTCGGATTACCGGTACGAACGTCAGCAGAGCCGCCGTGCGATCTTCATGTGGCTGGTGATCGTCCTCATCATCACCGGCTCGGTGGCGGCTGGATGCTGGTCGCTGGGCGCCAACATCACCAACCTGCTCTAGATTTCCCTCCGAGCGCGCAGTTATGCACCCAGTTTCTTGCGCAATGCGTGCATAGTTGCGCGCTCGAGCAGGAAGTGACTAGTCCCTGAGCATCTCCGCGACGAGGAACGCCAACTCCAACGACTGCTGGGTGTTCAGCCGCGGATCGCATGCCGTCTCGTAGCGACCAGCCAGGTCGTCATCCGAAATATCCTGTGCCCCACCGAGACATTCGGTGACGTTCTCACCGGTGATCTCGACGTGGATACCACCGGGATGGGTACCGAGCGCATTGTGTACCTCGAAGTAGCCCTGCACCTCGTCGACAATCCGGTCGAAATGCCGTGTCTTGTAACCACTGGGCGACTCGTGCGTGTTGCCGTGCATCGGATCGCACTGCCACACCACCTGATGGCCGGTCGCCTGCACCTTCTCGATAATCGGCGGCAGCAGATCCCGCACCTTCGAGTTCCCCATCCGGGAAACGAACGTCAAGCGACCCGGCTTGTTGTGCGGGTCAAGACGTTCCACGTATTCAACGGCCTGATCAGGCGTGGTAGACGGGCCGATTTTCATCCCGATCGGGTTGGCGATGATCTCGGCGAACGCCACATGCGCATGATCGAGCTGCCGGGTGCGGTCGCCGATCCACAGGTAGTGGGCCGACAGGTCGTACAGCGCACTCTCGCCGTTCTCGTCTTCACCCAGACGCAGCATGGCACGCTCGTAGTCGAGCACCAGGGCCTCGTGGCTGGCGTAGATCTCGGCGGTATCCAGGTTCGAATCCGCCACACCGCAGGCGCTCATGAACTTCAGTCCGCGGTCGATCTCGGAGGCCAGCGCCTCGTACCGGGCACCCGCAGGCGAGGTGCGGACGAATTCGCGGTTCCAGTCGTGCACCAGGGCCAGCGAGGCCATCCCTGAGCCCGTCACCGCACGCATCAGGTTCATGGCGGCGCTGGCATTGGCGTAGGCGCGCACCAGGCGCGACGCGTCGTGCTCGCGCAGCGCGGCATCGGGGGCAAAACCGTTCACCATGTCGCCGCGGTAGGACCTCAATCCGAGCGCGTCGGTGTCAGAGCTGCGCGGCTTGGCGTACTGGCCGGCGATACGGGCCAGTTTCACCACCGGCATGCTGGCCCCGTACGTCAGCACCACTGCCATCTGCAGCAGCGCCCTGATATTGGCCCGGATATGCGGCTCGGTGTTATCGACGAAGGTCTCGGCGCAGTCGCCGCCCTGCAGCAGGAATGCCTCACCGCGCGCCACCTGGGCGAGCTGGCGCTGCAAGCGCTGGATCTCGGCGGGGACGGTAATCGGGGGCACGCTCTCCAGCACGGTCCGCATCGCCGCAGCCTGATCCGCTGGCCAGCTCGGCTGCTGAGCAGCAGGTTTGGCAAGCGCGGCATCGAGGCGCGCACGCATCTCGGCCGGGAGCGGCGGGAGCTCCGGCAATTGGTCGATGGGGACGTCGACTGTCCAGTTCACGAAACCATCTTAACCGTGCCTTATAGCGGATTTTCTCGCCCGAATTGTGTACCGATCAGGCTTCGGGGGTCATTGCCCGGTAGCGAACCAGGTTGTACCGGGCATCGACCAGCGCATCATGGGAATCGGCGGGCCGTTTCGGCATATCGGGGCGCCCCCGGTCCTGCCACAGCTGTTTGAGCTCCAGGGTGACGCGCGGTACCGGCTGCGGCAGGTCTGTCATGGCTCCCCACAGCTGGCACAGCGCCACATGGTCATAGGCGCCGACCCAGGCCCACAGCTCGACCGGGTCGCGCTGTAGGTCTGAGGCGTTGCGGCCCAGCCCCAAAAAATCGGCGAGCTCATCGCGGATCTGCCCCCGGGAGCGCCATAGCGGCGAAGATAGCGGCGGAAGTTTGGGCAGCACGTGCTGTCTTACCCATGGGCCTGCCCGCTGCGGATCGAAGGCGGTGGACACCGCGTAGTACTCACGCCCGTCCTCGCAGACCATGCCGATGGAGATCAGGTCGATGGTGCGGCCGTCGTCGATGAACTCGGTATCGTAGAAATAGCGCACGTACGCCGCCTAGTTATGCGCCGGAGAAGCCGGCGCCAGCTCGTCTGCCTGTAACGAATCATCTTCATGCACAACGTTATTCGCTTCCACCGAGCCTCGCCGCAACCAAACCCAGCTGGCAACGAGTACCGCGAGGTGAACGAACACGTAGAGGCTCGGGATCAGATCGTTCAGGATGCCCCCGGGCCGCAACGTCAGTGCCCCGGAGTCCGGTGTCTTTCCGCTCAAACTCGTGAACCAGGCCGCGAACACCACACAGAACGCCCACATAGTGATCGCGGATGCCCGTTTACCCAGTACGTAGCCCCGGTAACCCAGGTGGACGACCAACGGCACGAACCACACCCAGTGATGACTCCAGCTGAACGGCGAGGCCGCCGCCGATGCCATACCCACGATGGAGATCGCCAGCAATAGCTGGCCGCGCCGGTACGCCATAACCGCGACCACCAGGCTCGCCACCATCACCAGTGCCGACAGCGCAGTGGCCAGCCCGGCCGACAGATCCAATCTGAGGAACAGTCCGCTGACGCTGGTGCTCGCGGTGGGGTCGCGGGTGATGCGGCTGATCTTCTCGAAGGCGCGTTGCACCCAGTAGTAGTGCGACGCCGAGGGCAAGAATATGAATCCCAGGCCGATCGTGGCGATCAGTGTGACGGTGGCGACGATGGCCGCGCGAATCCGTCCGACGACGAACAGAAAGACGATGAAGATCATCGGGGTCAGCTTGATACCGGCAACGATGCCGATGCCGATCCCGGCCAGTTTCCACCGCTTGGAAGCGAGGATGTCCGTCACCACCACGGCCAGGATGAGCAGATTGATCTGACCCAGCTGAATGGAGAGCCGCACCGGCTCCAGCCACGAAACCAGCCCGACCAGCAGAGCCAACAACCCCCATAGTCCGGCCTTGACGGACACCGACAGCCAGGTCAACATGCGCCACACCGAGTAGACCAGCAGCGCCGGGAACACTATGAGCGACAGGACCTGTGCGGTGAAGTCGGTGATGAAAGCCAAGGGGGTGAACACCAGTGCGGCGAACGGTGTGTAGGTGAACAGCAAATCGTCGATCTCACCATTGCGCCCGATCGAATACAGATCCAGACCGTCCAGCACGCGCGTGCCACCGAATCGATAGACCAAGACGTCGATTTGCAGCGCATACGTGGGCCAGTGAATGAACACGAACGCGTGCAGCAACAGCGCAACCGCGAGGACAAGCGGCCCACCCCAGGTGATCCATCCCGCGACTCGACGAGTGGAGTCGCCGTCCGCGTCGGTGGTTTCGGTTATTGAATTCGGCACGGCCCTCGCATCTCTCAGTTATCCCGCCGGTGGGCTCAAGACTAGCGGTACCGGCACGCATGGCTGACCCACGCCCCACGGCGAGGTGCTACCAAAGATGTAGCAAAGATGCAGGGGAATCGGATTAACCGGCGGCGCTCTCCGGGATGCGGTCGGGCTGCTGGGCGACCTCGCCGTTTTCCTTGGGCTTGTCCTTGAGCGAGGCAGCGTAGATGTCGACGTACTCCTGACCGGAAAGCTGCATCAGCTCGTACATCACCTCGTCGATGACCGCGCGTTCGATGAAGCGGTTACCGCCCATCCCGTCGAAGCGCGCGAAGTCCAGCGGCTTGCCGAATTTCACGGTCACCTTGGCGAAGTGCCAGCGGGCCGTTCCCGGCGGGTTCATCGCGGTAGTGCCGACCATGGCGACAGGGATGACCGGCGCACGGGTCGCCAGGGCCATGCGCGCCAGGCCCGTCTTGCCCTTGTAGAGCCGCCCGTCCGGGGAACGGGTGCCCTCTGGATAGATCCCCAGCAGCTTGCCCTCACCGAGCAGCCGCTTGGCGGTGCTCAGCGCATTCTCGGCAGCGTCGGCGCTGGTCCGGTCGATCGGCACCTGCCCGGCCCCGCTGAAGAACACCTTCTTGAGCCAGCCCTTGAACCCCGGCTCGGTGAAGTACTCGCTCTTGGCCAGGAAGGTCACCCGACGGCGCAACACCAGGCACAAATAGAAGCTGTCCACCACAGCGAGGTGGTTGCCTGCCAGGATTACCGGCCCGGATGACGGGATGTTCTCCAGACCTTCGACTTTCGGCCGGCCCATCAGCTGCAGGATCGGCCCCATGAAGACGAACTTCAGCAGCCAATAGAACATCGCGCATCCTCTCCCGATCCCCATGAGCAGCATGGGGCTGGCGCCGAGCTTACCCTCGGCGACGGCGAAACTCCGTGGACTGTCTAAGGTCCCGAGCACTACCGTGCCGGGCATGGATACCCGCGAGATCGAAACCTTCGTCGACGAGGGATTCGTTGCGGTACGCGGCGCCTTTCCCAGGGACTGGGCGCGCGAAGCACGCGACATCATGTGGTCGCAGATCGGACCCGATCCACACGACAGATCGACGTGGACCGAGCGTGTCTGCTGGGCATACGACACCACCGGCGCCCCGGTGTTCGACAAGATCGTGAACGCTCCGCGCCTCGTCGAGACCTATGACGCGTTGGTGGGGCTCGGACGATGGGCACCGAGGCGCGAGGTCGGGATGTTTCCGATCAGGTTTCCCGAGGGCGACGAAGATGCCGACAGCCCTCCCGACGATGGCTGGCATATCGACGCCAGCTTCGCCGGGCCAGACGGGCGGTACCACGTCAACCTGTGGTCGCGGGAGCGCGCACTGCTCATGCTGTTCCTCTTCTCCGATGTGGGCGAGGAGGACGCGCCCACGCGAATCCGGTCCGGCTCGCATAGGGACGTTCCGATGCTGCTGGAGTCATTCGGCGCCCAGGGCACCGATGTCTTCAGTATCGGAGAGCAATGGGACGCGGTGTCCCAGAATCGTTCTGAGGTGCTCGCGACCGGATCTGCCGGAGATGTGTTCGTATGCCATCCGTTCCTGATCCATGCCGCGCAGAAGCACCGCGGCCATGAGGCGCGGTTCCTGTCACAGCCTGCCCTACCTCTACGCGAACCGCTGGTGCTGGATCGCGACGGAGACGCGGATGGCGACTACTCCCCCGTTGAACAGGCAGTCCGCCTCGGTCTCGGGCGCTGACTACTCGTCGATATCGACTGGAATCGGTTGGTAGCCAGTCGATTGCGAGCTTGGCGGCGGTGGCGGGAAGGGACTCTGGTAGCCACCCTCCGGGCCGTCGGGGTCCTCAGGGTCGCCCGATCCATCCGCCGACTCGATCATCGCCCGCACCACCATCACCAGGGCGAGGCTGTGTTCGGCGATGGTCGCCAGCAGCGGATGGTGCTCACCCTCGACAAGGGCTGCCAGCGCACAGACCGGGCAGAACAACTGGTTGCAATTTCCGGGAATGCCGCCGTCGGCCGGGGCACGCGCGGCCAGTCGCAGCGCCGGGTCGAGCTTGTCGAGGATTGAGGCGGCCAACGCCCGCAGTTCGGGGCCGAGTTCCGGATGGGTACCCGTCACGTAGGCCACACCTCCGGATCCGCTCTAAACCGTATGGTCAGCTCGCCACCGACAAGCCGGGCATCGACAACCACACAGCGCCGCAGCACGGAGGCCAGCCGGACCCGCCGACGCATCCCGTTTGCGCCGATGACCAGGTCATCTCCCACCCGGCCAAGGCTCAGCGTGGCCGGGTCGATCTGCGGCAACTCTAGCCGTAACCGATAGTGGGTGTCGGCCCCGGATCCGGATTCGTGCTCAACGACGGTCGCCAACGGCGCCGGGGGCTTGGCGCCATCGCGGCGCCGCACCGCGTCGGCGAGTTCGCTGAGGGCCTCCGACCCGATGGGCTCGCGCGACAGGTGCGGCACCAGCAGCATCTCCACATCGCCGATCATCTGCCCCAGCTCGTCGAGGACGGCGGATTGATCGGCGATGCGCTGCATGTACCAGTCGAAGGCCGGATGGGCCGGCAGGTTGTGATACTCGTACGAATCATCTTGAATGAGAACCTGATTGACGATCACCTGATCGATGCGCACACCCATCAGCGCCAACGCCCCCACGGTGCGGATCGCCTCGGCCACCACCACCCGTTCGGGAGTCAGCACCAAGTGCGCCCCTACCCGATCAGGGTCCGCGAGCAGGCCTGCGAGCCGATCTGCCGACGCCGCAACACGTTCCAGTAGTTCGGCGAGAATCAGGGCACGAGGGGTGCCGATACCACCGAGCCGACGATGCCGCGGCCAAGCCCGTTCCAGATACATCGAGAAGGTTCCCGGCAGGGTCAGCATGCGCAACGCATCGGCCGTTGAGGCACAGTCGACAACGACGACATCCCATTCGCCCGTCTCGGCGAGCTGTTGGACCTCGTGCAGGCCGAGCATCTCCTGAACTCCCGGCAACGCGGAAAGCTCTTCGGGGGCAAGCGATCCGATATCCGATTCGGGGTACTGCGCGGCGATCGTCTCGGCGATGTCGCCCCAGCGACGCTCCAGCAGGCCCAGGGTGTCCAGGGCCATCACGTCGAGTTGACCCCCGTACGGGTCCTCGAACACCCGCACAAAGTCAGCGCCCGGAGAGGGATCGACCCGGACACCGAAGACATCACCAAGGGAATGAGCCTGGTCGGTGGATACCGCAAGCACCCGCTGCCCGGCGCGCGCATAACGCACGGCGGTGGCACCGGCCAGCGTCGATTTACCCACGCCCCCCTTGCCGACGAAAAGGCCGATGGTGGCTGTCAACGGCGCCTGGACTTCGGGGGCGACGTCTGCGGGGCGGGACACGAGCTTCTCCCCGACGTCGCTAGCGGTCAGATTCGACTCGCTTCTTCAGATCCTTGAGCGCGGAATCGGTGATCTTGCGTTCGGCCTTGCGCTTCAGCATTCCGATCATCGGAATTTGAAGGTCGACCGCGAGCTCATAGGTCACCTCGGTGCCAGACCCCTTGGCCGCCAAAAGGTATGTCCCTTCCAGCGAACGCAACAGGGAACTTTCCGCCAGGGTCCAGGTGACCTTGCGGCCATCCGCGGACCATACATACTCAAGGACCTGGGTGTCTTTGAGGACACCGGCGTCCAGCACCAGACGTGCGCGCTTGACCCTGCCCTCGGAGTCGGTGTCGAGCACCTCGGTTTCCTTGTACTCCGACACCCATTCCGGGTAGGCGCCGATATCGGCGATCACCGCCATCACCTTGCCGGGTTCGGCATCGATGGCAATCGTCTGGGTAGTCTTCTCAGCCACCTGACAGACGCTACCCTTCTCACTGGCAGTCGGATACTCCCATCCTGGCATTTCACTGCAGCCTCGCGAAGGAGAGACGCCCATGAGCCGTCTAGTGGCGAAGGTGCTCGGCGTGCACCAGAGCATCTACATCGCGTCGAAAGGCTATCTGGGTCATCATGTTCCGGGAATGGCGCCTAGCCTGTTGTTGACCTCAACCGGCGCCAAGACCGGGGCACAGCGGATCAACTCGCTGACCTATGCCAAAGACGGCGACAATCTCGTCATCGTCGCCTCGAACGGCGGCGCCCGCCGCAATCCCGCCTGGTACCACAATCTCAAGGCGCACCCCGATGTGCAGGTGCAGCTGGGCAGGGACAAACGCCGTGCCCGTGCGAAGGCTCTGCTGCCCGGCGACACGGATTACGAGCGCCTGTGGAAGTTAGCCGATACCAACAACTCTGGCCACTACAGCGCCTACCGGCGCGCGACCTCCCGGCCCATCCCGGTGGTCGTGCTGGCTCTGGCTGATCAGGCCTGACGCACGCGCGCTTCGCCGATGGGCCGCCCGGCCTCGAGCTGCTGCTTGATCCCGAACGCAAACCGCTTCCCGGCGATGCGGCGGGCATGATTGAGCTTGGCCAGATTCAACTTGGCCACGTGCGCGGCACTGGCACCCGAGGGCTCGGCATGCAGGAAGTAGTGCAGGATCGCACCATCCAGCACGGGCTCAAGCCACACCTCCATGGTCCCGGTCAGTGGTCCTGCCACCGTCCAGCGGATACCCTTCTCGCCACGCTCCTCCACGGCATTGAGCTGCAGGTCTGGCCACCAACGGCGCCAGTCCGCGGAGTTGGAGACGGCGCGGCCGATGTCCACGGGATCTGCCGCGATAAAGGTCTGGTCTGCGACCTGAATGCTGTTCATCGCGGACAAGCTTAAGCCTGGCCCCCTCCGAGACCGTGATGTGCCTGCACAGACGCATTCTCGGGCGCATCCGCGGCGAAAAATGAGGCAACGGCTCCGACGATCTGTAGGCCGCGACTAGTCTGAGCAGGTGCGAGAGTTCAGCGTCCCTGCCCCGTTCACCGTCGAAGACAACGCCTCGGTTGTCCGCGCCGTCTACGACTACGAGCGTGAAGATCCCAACCAAGCGGTGTTCTCCCGTCTCATCGACGGCGCCTGGACACCCGTCACCTACGCAGAGGCCGCCGCGCAGATCCGTGCGGTGGCCAACGGTCTGATCGCCAAGGGTGTGGCGCCCGGCGACCGAGTGGCACTGATCTCGGCGACACGTTTCGAGTGGACGATCATCGACTACGCGATCCTGTCGATCGGCGCGATCACCGTGCCTATCTATGAGACCTCCTCGGCCGATCAGGTCCGGTGGGTATTGCAGGATTCCGCCGCAGTGGCACTATTCGTGGAAACCGATGCCCACGCCAAGATCGCCGAACAACTCGCACCCGAGCTGCCCGACCTGCGCACCGTGTTTCACATCGACACCTCGGGTGCGCCCGCGGCCCTCGACGAGCTCGCCGAGGCGGGCGCCGGGGTGGACCCCGCCGAGCTCACCGGCCGGCTCGACGCCATCAAGGCCACCGATCCCGCGACACTCATCTACACCTCGGGTACCACTGGACGCCCCAAGGGCTGCCAGCTCACCCACTCCAATCTGGTGTACGAAACCCGCGGCGCGCGTTCCGTTTTCCCCGACTATTTGCAGAAGGGCAGCCGGACGCTGATCTTCCTGCCGCTGGCTCACGTGCTGGCGCGCGGTATCGCGATGGCCTGCTTGCAGTCCAAGGTCACCGTTGGGTTCACCAGCGATATCAAGACCCTGGTGCCGACGTTCGGGGTCTTCAAGCCGACCTTCATCGTCTCGGTTCCCCGCATCTTCGAGAAGGTGTACAACACCGCCAGTCAGAATGCCCAGAACGACGGCAAGGGAAAGATTTTCGACGCCGCCGCCGACACCGCCGTCGAGTACAGCCAGGCACTGGACAACGGAGGCCCGGGCATCGTGTTGCGCGCCAAGCGTGCTGCCTTCGACAAGCTGGTCTACGGGAAGCTGCGCGCGGCACTCGGCGGTGAATGCGTGGCATCGATCTCCGGTGGCGCCCCGCTGGGCGCCCGGCTGGGTCACTTCTACCGCGGCGTTGGCCTGACCATCTACGAAGGCTATGGCCTCACCGAGACGACGGCGGCGTGCGCGGTGAACGTTATCGGCGGCCTCAAGATCGGCAGTGTCGGAAGGCCGTTACCCGGTAACGCAGTCAAGATCGCCGCGGACGGCGAGCTGCTCGTGTCTGGTGGCGTGGTGTTCAGCGGGTACTGGAAGAACGACACCGCCACGAACGACTCGATCGTGGACGGGTGGTTCCACACCGGCGACCTGGGCGCGATCGACGAGGACGGCTTCGTCACGATCACGGGCCGGAAGAAGGAAATCATCGTCACCGCCGGTGGCAAGAACGTCGCGCCCGCGGGGCTTGAGGACCATCTGCGCGCCCACCCGTTGATCAGCCAGGCGATGGCCGTCGGCGACAAGCAGCCGTTTATCGGTGCACTGATCACGATCGATCCGGACGCCTTCGACGGTTGGAAGTCCCGGAACGGCAAGCCACGAGAAGCCACCGTCGCCGATCTCACCGAAGACCCGGATCTGATCGCGGAGGTCGAAACCGCGGTAAAGGCCGCCAATCAGGTTGTCTCCCATGCCGAAGCGATCAAGAAGTTCCGGATCCTGCCGGTCGACTTCACGGAAGCCACCGGCGAGATGACACCGACGCTCAAGGTGAAACGCAAGGTGGTGGCCGAGAAGTTCGCGGCCGATATCGACGCCATCTACGCGGGGGCACCCGCCGGATAGTCAGCATCAGCCGAAGGGCGGCAAGCCAAGTCGATACTGCTCGACGGGGTCAGACGGAGGCGCTCACCAGCTCGGCGAATCGCGCGGCGTGGTGATCCCATCGCCAGTGATCGGTCACCCAGGTGCGCCCCGCCGCCCCCATCATGGCGGCGCGCGCCGGGTCGGACAGGATCTGGACAATCGCGTCGGTGATCGCGGGGACCGACCTGCCGTCGACGACGAGTCCCGTCTCGCCATCACACACGGTTTCCGGTGCGCCCCCTGAGTTTCCGGCGACCACCGGAACACCGCAGGCCGACGCCTCCAGGAATACGATTCCCAAGCCCTCGACATCGAGCCCCGCGCCGCGGGTGCGGCAGGGCATCGCGAAAACATCGCCCATCGCGTGATGGGCGGGTAGTTCCTCCCACGGCACGCCGCCGGTAAACACCACATGCTCATCAACGCCGAACCGATTAGCCAACGCGCGCAACGGTTCCGCATACGGACCGCCGCCCACGATCACCAGCGCCGCACCGTCCACGCGTTCCCGGATCGCCGGTAGCGCCTCGATGAGCATGTCTTGGCCCTTGCGCGGAACGAGCCGGGAGACGCACACAATGGTCGGCCGGTCGCTGAGCCCATAACGGCGTCGCAGCTCCTCGCGTGCCGCCGGGTCGGGGCGGAACCTACGGGTGTCGACACCGGCAGGCAGATGTTCCAGCGCGGCGCGCGGACCGAAGGCCGAGGCGAAACGTCCGCGGGTGTAGCGGCTGACGTAAGTGATCACATCGGTGCTCTCCCCGATCTGCCGGAGAGCGGACCGCGCCACCGGGAGCATCGACCAGCCCACCTCGTGCCCATGTGTACTGGCGGCCGTCACAGCAGCGCCGGCTGCCTTCGCCGCCGACGACAACAGTGCAAGCGGAGCCGCCGCCCCGAACCACACCACATCAGACCGCTGCGACCTGATGAGGTCCACCATGCGCTGGCGGACACCGGGTCCCGGAAGCATCAACGAGGTCGGGTGCCGCACCACGTCGTAATCGGCGGCGGCATCGTACCGCTGACACCCCTTCCACCGCGGCGCGTACACGGTGACCTCGTGCGATCCGGCCAGGCGGGTCACCAGCTCCTGCAGGTAGGACTGAATGCCACCGGGCCTGGGTGGAAAATCGTTGGTGACCAACAGAATCCGTTGCCGCTGGCCGCCAATGTGAGAGGTCACAGTCCAACCGTACTGGGCCTAGCGCAGTGGACGCGAGCCGAGCCAGCCCCGCCACTGCCGCACCAGCGTCGCCTCGTCAACGCCCAATGCACGCTGAATCGCGGCGCCCTGCGGGTCCGGCACAAACGCGGCGCCATATCGATACAGCTTCACCAGCTGGGGCTCACCGAAGGTTTCGGCGACGTATTGCGCCACCGACCAGGCTTCCTCATAGGCCTGCGTGCGATGCGTGTCAGGAGTGTCGAGCTCCGCATCGGTGGGCAGATGATCCGGAATCCGCCCCGCGGCAAGGGCACTCGTCAACATGGGCGCCGCATTCCGGAAGGGAGTACCGCTACCCCGCCGCCCGTTGTAGTCGGCCACGCCCTCCACCAGCCAGAGAGGAGCATGGTCGCCGGTGAGCGTGCGCGCCGCCGCATGGAAGAGCTCATGACGCAGCACCACGCGGAACTGATCGGGCGGGAGCGCTGCCGAGCCGGCTGCGAAAATCACGCGCTGTCCCACGGCAACTCCACTATCAACACGGTCGGCGACGGCCGCGGCGGCTATTCCGTCGGTGCGCTCCCCGCCGACTACAGCGGCGAACTCCGCATCGGATCCGGCCGCAACCAGTAGCACCCCCGAATGCCAGCCCGCCCCCCAGAACTCCGACAGCGACCTCAATGCACCGTCTACCTCGTCGGTCAGTCGTGGCATGACCGCCGAGCCGGGATGCCCGAGCACCACCACGTCCCGGTCCCCCACCTTCTTACGCGCCTCCACCACCGGAGCGAACTGCCAGGGCACGGCGGCCGCGCCGGCGTCGAACAACCGCCAGTCGTCCTTATCGCGCGACACACCGACGGTGGTGGGGCGTTGGACGGCAACCTTGTCCACCCCGCTGACCGCATAGACCAGCGTCGCGTCCAGTCGCCATTGTTGGTGCTGGACAACGGGATCAGCGGGAACTTCGGCTGCCAGTCGGAATTCGAACGTATCTGTCTTCAGCCCTGAGAGATTCTCCTGCAACCGCAACTGAGCCTCGATGAACTTGGGCCTGTCGGGGGCGAGCAGGGCACGCAACGCCGTGGCATCACCGCTGCGCAGCGCTTCCGAGTAATGCGTCAACAGTGCTCGAATCGAGGTGCGCGCGTCATTCATCGGTGCGGCAGGCTGTGCTCCACAACCCCCGCACAGAATCACCAGGACCGCCATGAAGAGCGATATCCGGCGTGCTACCCCGGGCACACGAGAACGATAGCCGCGGCTTAGTAGCGGCGCGCGTTGTAGATCGGGCCGGATGAGGTGATCGGCACGACCGCGACCGGAACGCCGTACGTGGAGGCGTGCACCATCATGCCGTTCCCGACGTATAGGCCGGTATGCGAGGCGTCTCCATAGAAGTTGATGACATCGCCCGGCTGCAGTTCGTTCAGCCCGACGGGTGTCCCACCACGCGCCAGCGCCTGGCTGGAGTGCGGCAGCGACACGCCTTGCTGACCCCAAGCCCACATGACGAGGCCCGAGCAGTCAAAGGCGTTGGGGCCCGAACCGCCCCACGAGTAGGGCGCGCCGATACGGGTCAGTGCCGCCGCGACGGCGTTCGAACCGGCCGCGGAACCGCCGCCAATGGCGGCCTCCGGTGCGGGTGCGGCCGCCGCGGCCTGCATCAGCGGCTCCGGTGCATCGGCCTCCTGACCCGATTCAGCGGGCGGAGGCACGGGCGCCGGTGCTGCCAGCTGCGCACGCTGGCCCGGGCTCAGGGTGTTGTACTGCGATTTGACGACCGCGACCTGCAGCTGCAGCTGGCTCTGTTTGGCCTGCAGCGAAGCGCGTACGTTCTTGGCCTGCTCGGCGGCCACCCGGGCATTCTCGGCGGCATCACGTGACCGCTGCTCGGCCGCATCTGCTGAGGCGAGCGCCGCACGGTAACTGTCCATCCGGCCACGCATCTCGGTTCCCACCGTGCGCTGCACCGACAACTGGTCGATGAGGTTCTGCGGCGAGTTGGACGTCAACACGGCGCTGTAGCCGCTCGTGTTACCGCCCATGTAGGCAGCCACTGCTGCCTTGTTGATATCGACCTGGTAGCTGGACACCGCCGTGCGTGCGGCCGTCGCGACGGCTTCGTCGGCGAGGACAGACTTCTCCGCGTCGCGCTGAGCGGCCAGCTTGGCGTCGAGATCGACCTTCGCGGAGTTAGCCGCCTCGGAGGTTGCCTCGGCCTGGCGGGACAGCTCGTTGAGCTTCTTGACGGCGTCGCCATTGGGGTCCGCGGTGGCGATCTGACCACCCGCAAATACCCCTCCGACCAGTACCGCAGCAGTTGCCGCGAGCATCATCCGACGGAGTGGTGAGGGCGTCGATCGATCCGTGTGATCTCGAAGAAGACGCCCGACACTCAACTGACTACATCCCTTTACTGCAAATGGATCGCCGCGAACTCCGGCGCTGATAGGTCTCAGATAGGTTACGAAATGGCATCGGCGTTGTCCACCGCAGTGTGGAATGACGTCAATATCACGTAAGCGCCGGTTCGCCTCCCCGTCTCCGGGGCGGGCCATCACGTACCTCTTCCGAGTGTGCCCTATGCGACTCCGGCATCGCGTGTCAGCGGGGTGACAGGCGTGTCGCGATCACGGTGAATCGGCACGAGCCGCAGCCGTGGCGCAAGCCCCACCTCGGCCAACACCTCCAGCGCGGCGCGCTCGTCGTCACCGAGCGTCTGCGGGACACCCAGCAGCACACTGACCACGCAGTCATCGCATCCCGGGCCGCGCATCGCGCAATCGTCACAATCGATGAGCATGGCTCCTCCTTTCGCATACATCGTTCTTCGGGGTTCTTCGGGGTTCTTCTGGTTTGACCGGACGGTAACCGCGACCACCGACAGGTAGTCGTTCCCTGGCACGCTGGCGGTATGACCGAACAGACACGACCGGCACATACCGACCGCCACCGGGCCGAGTCGTTTGGAGAATCCGCCGACGCCTACGACCGCCACCGCCCCCGCTATCCCCAGCCGCTGATCGATGAGCTCGTTTCTCGCGGGCAGACGCGCGCCCTCGACGTCGGAGCAGGCACCGGGATCGCCGCGGCGCAGTTGATCTCGGCCGGTGCGCAGGTGCTCGCCATCGAGCCTGATGCCCGGATGGCGCGGGTGGCGGCTGGGAAGGCATCGACGTCGACGTGGCGACGTTCGAGGACTGGCAGCCAGCGGGTAGGACCTTCGACCTGGTGCTGTTCGCCCAGTCCTTTCACTGGGTACAGCCGATTGCAGCGCTACAAAAGGTGGGGACGGCACTTCGCCCCGGTGGCCGACTCGCCCTCATCTGGAACCGCATTCAGCCCACCGCCCCGACTCGGGACGACCTGGACACCGTCTATGCCGATTTCATGGACACCACGAGGCGCCCCTCCGTGAACACGGAGGACACCGTCTCCCCGATCATCGAGAAATCCGGATATCACGTGCAGCACCTGCATTTTCTGGAGCGGCCACATTTCTCCACACGCGCATACCTCGACATGGTCTTCACCTACTCCAACCACCTCACCCTCGATGCACCCACGCGCAGCGAGCTGCGGGCCCGGCTCGAGCAGAAGATCGGCGCCGACGGCGTCGATACGACGAACGATGCGCTCGCGCTGATCTGTACCCCCGTGGCGTGAGCCCGATATGTCGGTCCCAGGACTTACGGTCACGTCATGACGCAAATGACCTTCGACGAGGTGCACTCCTCGTCGGGGTCGTCGGCACAAGCACTGCGCGACACCACCTTTGTGGTGGTGGACCTGGAGACCACCGGCGGCAGCGCCGAGAATGACGCGATCACCGAGATCGGCGCGGTCAAGGTGCGCGGCGGTGAGGTGCTCGGGGAGCTGGCCACACTGGTCGATCCGAAACGAGCACTACCACCGCAGATCGTCCGCCTCACCGGCATCACCTCGGCGATGCTGGTGGACGCTCCGCCAATCGAACAGGTGCTCCCCAGCTTTCTCGAATTCGCCCGCGGCACAGTCCTGGTGGCCCATAACGTCGGCTTCGATATCGGGTTCCTCAAGGCGGCCGCACGGCAGTGCGGGATCGACTGGCCCCAACCAACCGTGCTGTGCACGGTCCGGCTGGCCCGCCGAGTGCTGTCCCGCGACGAGGCCCCGCGAGTCAGCCTGGGTGCTCTGGCGCAGCTACTCGGCGCGTCAACCACCCCCAACCACCGGGCGCTCGACGATGCCCGGGCCACCGTCGACGTGCTGCACGCGCTGATCGGCCGGGTGGGCAACCAGGGCGTCGACACCATGGGCGAGCTGCGACGGTACCGCACCCAGGTGCCCAACGCTTTGCGCGACAAGCGCTCCCTGGCCGATGGAATGCCTTACGCCCCAGGCGTTTATCTGTTCCGCGGGCCTGCAGGCGAAGTGCTGTACGTGGGCACCGCAGTCAACCTGCACAGACGGGTGCAGCAGTACTTCACCGGCGCGGACCCGCGTGGCCGGATGCGCGAGATGGTCACCATCGCGACCGCGGTGGACCACGTGACCTGTGCACATCCCCTGGAGGCCGCGGTTCGCGAACTGCGGCTGCTGGGTGCGCACGCACCGCCGTACAACAGAAAATCTCGATTCCCGCATCGCTGGTGGTGGGTGGTGCTCACCGAGGAGCCCTTCCCCCGTTTCGCGGTCGTCCGCACCACAAACGCTCGGCCCATGCTCGGCCCATTTCGCGCACGTGGCGACGCGGTGACCGCCGCCCTGGTACTCGCCCGGTTCACCGGCGTGCGCACCTGCACGAGGCGTATCGGAGCCGCTGGGCGGCATGGCCCGGCCTGCGACGGCCAGTCCTACCCCCATGACACCGCCTCCCCATGTCCCGCACCTGCGGGGGTGGATGCGGTGGGATACCGGGACGCCCTCGACCAGGCATATGCAGTCCTCGCCGGCACCCACGGCCAGCCGCTACACGCTATGTGTGAGCGGGTGGCAGAGCTGGCAGACCTGCGGCGCTACGAGACCGCCGCGCGACAACGGGATGCGACGGCCGCAATCGTCGAGGCACTGGCCCGCCAGCACCGCCTGTATGCCCTCTCACGCATCGAGGAGCTGATCGCTGCGCGCCCCGACGGCGAAGGCGGCTGGCAGATCGCCGTGGTCCGCTACGGGCAGCTGGCCGGGGCGGCGGTCGCCCGCCGCAGCGTCCCCCCGATGCCGGTGGTGGCGGCCGCCTCCGTGTCGGCTCAGGTGGTGTTGCCGACACCCGAACCGTTCGGCGGGGCCGCACCCGAGGAGATCGGGCTGATTACCCGCTGGCTCGCCGAGCCCGGCGTACGCATCGTGTCCTCGACCGATGGCTACGCCGAGGCGACCGGATGTTCCGGACCGCTACGCGAGTGGGCGGCGACTGCACGCAGCGCACGGATGGCGAGCACTGCCCACCAGGACGACTGGGGAATGGCTGAACTCGTCAGGGTCGCTACGCCTGACCCGCATCCTGCTGCGCCCCGAGCCGCCGGCTGACGGCGATCCAGCTGTCGAGTAACGCCGCTGCCGCTCCCGAATCGATGGCCGTGGCCACCCGCGCGAGCGCATTTTCCCAGGCGGGCACCCATTGAGCATCGCTGGCCAGGCCTGCATGGGCGACCATGGCGCCGGCGGCATTGAGTAGCACCGCGTCACGAACCGCGCCCTTGTCACCGGCCAGCACCGCCCGGACCTCGGCGGCATTGAAATCGGGATCACCGCCGACCAGTTCCTCCAGCCTGGCACGCGCGAAACCAAATGCCGCGGGATCGAACCGCAGCTTGTCCACCGTGCCCGCCTGCACCCGCCAGATGGTGCTGGTCGTGGTGGTGGTCAGCTCGTCGAGCCCGTCGTCACCGTGCACCACCAGCACACTGGACCCGCGCCCGGCGAAGACCCCCGCCGTCACCTCGGCGAGATCGGCGAAGGCACAGCCGATCAGGCCGGCTCGCGGGCGGGCCGGATTCGTCAGCGGCCCAAGCAAATTGAATACGGTGGGCACTCCGATCTCGCGACGTACCACCGAGGCGTACCGATACGACGGGTGGAAATGCGGCGCGAAGCAGAACCCGATTCCCACCTCGGCGACACTGCGCATCACCTGATCGGCGCCCAGGTCGATGCGTACCCCCAACGCCTCCAGCGTGTCCGCGCCGCCGGCCAACGACGACGCCGCCCGATTGCCGTGCTTGACCACCCGTACGCCGCACGCCGCCACCACGATGGAGGCCATGGTGGAAAGGTTCACTGTGTTCGCGCCATCGCCGCCGGTGCCGACAATGTCCACGGCGTCCGTGGAGATCCGGTCGCCCTGCTCATCCGAGGGGAAACGGATCGCGTGGGACAGCATGGTGTCGGCGAGCTCCCCAACTTCTTCCGAGGTCGGGCGCTTCATCCGCATCGACACCCCGAAGGCCGCGATCTGAGCCGGAGTGGCCGTACCCGTCATGATCTGATCCATGGCCCAGGCCGCCTGTCCCGCCTTCAGGTCGCGACGGGCCGTCAGCTCCCCCAGTACCTGGGGCCAGGAATGTTCCAGCACGCCGCAAATGCTCCCATGGAGACAACGGCGACCACAAAGAAGTAAATCGCCCGGGGCCTGCCGCGACACGCCGGGCCGACGGCACCGGAATCCCTCCCGCCGGAGGCCACACGCATTGTCGAGCGTCGGTCACAAATCAATGTCGGACCCGGGTGGCTCTCGACAACTACAAAGCGTCATACTTACGGCGTGACGACCGCAGCAGCCCCAGGATCGCCGGCGGGAACCGCCATTACCCAGCGGGTTCATTCGCTGAACCGCCCCAACATGGTGAGTGTTGGCACCATCGTCTGGCTTTCCAGTGAGTTGATGTTCTTTGCTGGGCTCTTCGCGTTCTACTTCACCGCCCGGGCCCAGTCCGGCGGACAGTGGCCACCGGAGCCCACCGAGCTGAACATGGGGCTGGCCATCCCGGTCACCGCCGTCCTCGTCGCCTCGTCCTTCACCTGTCAGATGGGTGTGTTCGCCGCGGAAAAGGGCGATGTGTTCGGGCTGCGCCGCTGGTACATCATCACCCTGATTATGGGCACCTTCTTCGTCCTCGGCCAGGGCTACGAGTACATGAACCTGGTCCGTGAGGGCACCACCATCGCCGGCAGCGCCTACGGCTCAACGTTCTACCTGGCCACAGGTTTTCACGGTCTGCACGTTATCGGCGGTCTCGTCGCCTTCGTCTACCTGCTGGTTCGCACCCGGATGAGTAAGTTCACTCCGGCCCAAGCGACCTCCGCGATCGTGGTGTCGTACTACTGGCACTTCGTCGACATCGTGTGGATCGCATTGTTCGCCACCATCTACTTCGTCCGTTGATCCAGCCCGACCCGGTGAAGGGAGCACAACAGGTGAGCGTGGAGACCACACCCGCCAAGAATCGCGCACGCCGCAAATTCCGCCGTCGCATCTCAGCAGGTTTGCTACTGCTGATTGCGCTGGTGGTTGCCGGCGGCCTGGCCTCTACCTTCACGCCCACCCCGCAGGTCGCGGTGGCCGACGAGGACAAGTCGGCGCTCCTACGCACCGGCAAGCAGCTGTACGAGACCTCGTGCATCACATGCCACGGCGCCAACCTGCAGGGTGTGCCGGACCGCGGACCCAGCCTCATCGGTGTCGGCGACGCCGCCGTCTACTTCCAGGTGTCCACCGGCCGCATGCCGGCCATGCGCAACGAAGCCCAGGCGCAGCGCAAGGACCCGATCTTCGACGAGGAGCAGACCGACGCCCTCGGCGCCTACATCCAGGCCAACGGCGGCGGCCCCCAGGTGATCCGCGACGGCGACGGCGCGATAGCTCAGGAGTCGTTGCGCGGCACCAACATCGCCCGCGGTGGCGACCTGTTCCGGCTCAACTGTGCGTCCTGCCACAACTTCACCGGCCGCGGTGGTGCGCTCTCGTCGGGCAAGTTCGCCCCCGAACTCGACCCGGCCAGTGAGCAGCAGATCTACACCGCAATGCTGACCGGCCCGCAGAACATGCCCAAGTTCTCCGACCGCCAGCTCACCCCTGACGAGAAGAAGGACATCATCGCCTACGTCCGCGCATCAGCGGAGACACCCGATCCCGGCGGTTACGGGCTTGGCGGCCTCGGCCCCACTTCCGAGGGCATGGCCATGTGGATCATCGGCATCGTCGCGGCCATCGGCGCGGCACTGTGGATTGGAGCGCGCGCGTGAGTGGCGATCCCAACGTAGAAATTCCCACCGACGAGCAGCTCGCGGCCATGAGCCGTGACGAGCTGGTCAAACTCGGCACCAACCTCGACGGTGTCGAGATCGTCTACCGCGAACCGCGGTGGCCGGTCGCGGGCACCAAGGCCGAGAAGCGCGCCGAGCGACTCATCGCGCTGTGGTTCGCCCTCGGTGGCGTGTTCGGCTTGGCCCTGCTCGGGGTGTTCCTGTTCTGGCCATGGGAGTACAAGCCGTTCGGCGATCCGGGTAATGCGGCCTACAACCTGGCGACCCCGCTGTACGGCCTGACCCTGGGCCTGTCCGTGCTGTCGTTGGGTATCGGCGCGGTGCTCTACACCAAGAAGTTCATCCCGCAGGAGATCTCGATCCAGGACCGGCATGACGGCCCCGGATCGTCCGAGGTGGATCGCAAGACCATCGTCGCGCAGCTGCAGGACACCCTGGATACCTCGACGCTGCCCCGTCGCAAGATGATCGTCCGGGCCCTCGGGTTCGGCGTCGGCGCCATGGGCGCCGGTACCGCCGTCGCATTCATCGGCGGCATGATCAAGAACCCCTGGGCCCGTGTGGTCCCCACCGCCAACGGCAAGCAGCCCGTGCTGCTCACCAGTGGTTGGACCCCCCGCTACCACGGCGAGACCATCTACCTGGGTCGCGCGGTCGGCAGCAGCGCCAATGTGCTGCTGAAGGTGCGCCCGGAGGATATCGACGCCGGTGGCATGGAGACCGTGTTCCCATGGCGTGAGTCGGACGGCGACGGCACCACCGTCGAGTCACACGAGAAGCTGTCACAGATTCAGATGGGGGTGCGTAACCCCGTCATGATCATCCGGGTGCGCCCATCCGATATATCCAAGGTGGTGAAGCGCAGGGGGCAGGAGAGCTTCAACTACGGCGACCTGTTCGCGTTCACCAAGATCTGCTCGCATCTGGGTTGTCCCACATCGCTGTTCGAGCAGCAGACCTATCGCATCCTGTGCCCCTGCCACCAGTCGCAGTTCGATGCGCTGCATTTCGCCAAGCCCATCTTCGGGCCTGCCGCTCGTGCGCTGGCGCAGCTGCCGATCACCGTCGACAAGGACGGATATCTCGTCGCCGCAGGCGACTATGTCGAACCCGTCGGACCCGCATTCTGGGAGCGCAAATCATGAGCGACACAGCCCAAAAGCCGTCACGCGCAGCCAAACAAGCTGAGGCGATGGACTCCCGGTATCACCTCGCGGCCGGGATGAAGCGGCAGATCAACAAGGTCTTCCCGACGCACTGGTCGTTCATGCTCGGTGAAATTGCGCTGTACAGCTTCGTCATCCTGCTGCTCTCGGGCGTCTACCTGACCCTGTTCTTCGACCCGTCGATGGCCGAGGTCACCTACAACGGCGTCTACCAGCCGCTGCGCGGTGTGCAGATGTCCAAGGCCTACGAAACCGCCTTGAATATCAGTTTCGAGGTTCGCGGAGGACTGTTCGTCCGTCAGATCCATCACTGGGCCGCCCTGATGTTCTCGGCCTCGATCATGGTGCACCTGGCACGCATCTTCTTTACCGGCGCATTCCGTCGCCCCCGCGAGGCCAACTGGGTGATCGGCTCACTGCTGCTGATCCTGTCGATGTTCGAGGGTTACTTCGGCTACTCCCTGCCCGACGACCTGCTCTCCGGTATCGGGCTGCGTGCCGCGTTCTCATCCATCACGCTGGGCATCCCGCTCATCGGCACCTGGATGCACTGGGCGCTGTTCGGTGGCGATTTCCCCGGAAACATCTTCATTCCGCGCATGTACGCGCTGCATATCCTGCTGATTCCGGGAATCATCCTGGCGCTCATCGCCGTTCACCTGGCACTGGTGTGGTACCAGAAGCACACCCAGTTCCCCGGCCCCGGCGCCACCGAGAAGAACGTCGTCGGCGTGCGCATCCTTCCGGTGTTCGCGCTCAAGGGCGGTGCGTTCTTCGCCTTCACCACCGCCATCTTGGCGCTGATGAGCGGCCTGCTGCAGATCAACCCGATCTGGCTACTGGGCCCCTACCGGCCATCTCAGATCTCCGCGGGTAGCCAGCCCGACTTCTACATGATGTGGACAGAAGGCATCGCCCGGCTATGGCCGGCCTGGGAGCTGTACATCTTCGGGCACACCGTGCCCGCGGTGTTCGGTGTCGCCGTGATGATGGGTCTGGTGTTCGGGCTGCTGACCATGTACCCGTTCATCGAAAAGAAGCTCACCGGCGACAACGCACATCACAACCTGCTGCAACGTCCGCGTGACGCTCCGGTCCGCACCGCTGTTGGCGCGGCGGCGATCTCGTTCTACATGATCACCACACTGGCCGCGATGAACGACATCATTGCGTTCAAGTTCCACATCTCGCTGAACGCGACGACGTGGATCGGCCGTATCGGCATGGTGATCCTGCCGATCGTCGTCTACTACATCGCCTACCGGTGGGCCATCGGCCTGCAGCGCAGCGACCGCGCGGTGCTTGAGCATGGCATCGAGACCGGCATCCTCAAGCGGCTGCCGCACGGCGAGTACATCGAGCTACACCAGCCGCTGGCCGGTGTCGACGAGCACGGTCACGCGATTCCGCTGGAATATCAGGGCGCGGCGGTGCCTCAGCGTATGAACAAGCTCGGATCGGCCGGCGCACCCGGCATCGGCTCGTTCCTGTTCGCCGACCCCGCCGACGAGCAGCAGGCGCTGGTGGATGCCGAGCACGCCGCTCACCACCAGTCGCTGCTTGCCCTGAAGGAGTACCAGGACGGCGAACCGGGAACCAACGGTTCAACGAACGGTCACGGCCACTAGAAGTCAGCTCGACAGTTGGGCCCCGCATACGAAAGTGTGCGGGGCCCAACTCTTTTCCGTGCACCGCCCCGCATCACCGGCTAGCGTTGCGGGCATGCGCGAGATGAACCGCGAGGAATGGTGGACCTTCGCCACCAAGGGCACACGAACCGGAATGCTCGGCCTGGTGCGCGCCGACGGTGCACCCATCGTGACGCCGGTCTGGTTCCTGTTGCACGAAGGCCCGGACGGTGACGAACTGATCTTCACGACCGGTACAGACACCCTGAAGGGCAAGGCAATTCGGCGAGACCCACGCATCTCGCTGGCGGTCGACGATCAGCGGCCGCCGTACTCCTACGTCCAGTTCACAGCGGAAGCGCGACTGACCAACGATCTCGACGAGATGCTCAGGTGGGCCACCACGATCGGCGCGCGCTACATGGGAGCCGAGCTGGCCGAGCAGTATGGCCGCCGCAATGCGGTCCCCGAAGAATCACTCGTGCGAGCCACCATCACGAAAGTCATTGCCCGTGCCGGAATCGCCGACGTCTAACGCACCGAGCTACTTGTCAGACGATCCCGATGCGCCAAGCTCACGCAGCTTCTTAAGTGTCAGCCACGGAATTGCTCCCATCGCGCAGGTGATCAACCCGGCGAACGCGAACGCGACAATGGCGGCGGTGTCGCTGTCCACGGCCAGCAGGTAGGTGCCCGTGACCACCGCCAGCAGCGCCAGACCGATCGCACCGGCGATCCCCACGGTGGCCCGCAGCCACAGCCGGTCGGCTACCGCTGATTTCGCGGCCTCCTCGGCGGCCGCCCGGTATGCCGGCGATCCGGGACCGGTGTAGTCCTGCGACATCTGACTCACCGGATCAGAAAGACCGCCGAATGCCTTGAGCTTCTCGGTCGCGGCCTCCGTAGGAGGCGGGCCCGATGACGCCTTCTCTGCACGGGTGGCATTAATGCCCTTAGGTTTTGATGCGCCGCGCGCAGTGCGCTGGGCGGCCGTCTTGCGTGCGCGCAGCAGCAGCGGCACGGCGCCGAGGATGACGGCCAGCGACACCCCGATGACGATGTAGATGCCCAGAGAAGGGCCAGCGGACGCGGAGCCCTCCCCCGCACCGGCCAGCACGACGATGGCGCCGACCAGCATTCCGACGAACGCCAGCCAGATGACCGCACACAACCCCAGCAGCATGCGGTCGACGGCTTGCGGAGAGGACCGTCGTACCGGCCCGGCTATCGCCTCCAGCGGCTTGGCCCATCGAGCGGCTGGCATCAGCAGGTTGCCTGCGCCGAATTGTTGTTGTTAGCGGACAGCACCTGTCCATCGCTGGTGGTGATCGTGCAATTGAGCTGGCTCAGTCGCAGGAAGCTGCTCGCCGATACCGACCCGATCTCCGAGTTCGAGATCGGGGTGACGGTGATCGACCACGGGATGTACACATTCGGGTTCACCCGTGTACGCCCGGAGCCGTCGGTCCAGGTGATTGAGATGCGATCAAGCGGAGCCTTGGAACCCGTCACGGAGTAGGTGATCTGACGCGGCCCGGCGGGTGTCGTGGTGGTTGTTGGCGGCGGAGGCGGCGGCGGTGTCGTCGTGGTCGTCACCGGCGGCGGCTGCTCATGCGTCGTCGCCGGCGGCGGGGGCGGCGGTGGAGGCTCCACCGTCACCGTCTCGGTCACCACCGGAGGCGGCGGCGGTGGAGGCTCGCTGCTCGGCGGCGGGGGTGGTGGCGGAGGAGGCGCCTCCGTGGTGGTGATGATCTCGTTCCACGGTGTGGTACTCGGGGTCGGTGTCACGGTGGTGCTCTTGGCGGCACCGGTTGTCTCGTCCGAGCGCCCGGCTACCAGCAGTGCAACGGAGGCGACCAATGTGATGGCGGCAATGATCGCGGCCACCCCGACAACCCACGGCCATCGCGGCGGAGGCGGCTCATCGTCACCGACCAGCTGGGTGTCGTATTCGTCGTACGGCACATACGGACTGGTGAACTGCTCGGACTCGGGCGCCGAGTAAGCCTGCGAGGGAAGCTCGGCAGAGTCTGCCCCTGGAGCCGCGGCGTCCGCATTCGGGCCGTCGAGATCCGGAACTTCCCCGGGAGTCCCCGACCCTGGGTTGTCCGTCCCACTCATCTACACAAGTTCCTTTTCGTCACTTCCCACACCCCACCGGGCCACCTCCTGGAGAGGCCATGGCAACGATAGCCAACGCGATCGGGAGCGACGAAACCTGACGGCCGGAAAAACCAAACTGACCACCGGATTGTTATCGAAAAGGTGATGGCCGACACGGTCCCGTCACACCTGCCACGGGAGTCCCGCCGCAAAGCGGGAGTGCAACCAGCCCAACGAGCTGGAAAGGGGCGCAAAGCCGAGATGAAGGCTAGTGCTTCTCCGGGCCCACGTGATATTCGAAGACCAGACCGGCAACCGCGCTGAGCACGAACACGCCACCGGCGGCGATCAACCACGGTAGCCACAGCGCCACACCCACGGCGGTGGTGGCTGCGGCCAGCGCGATCATGATGGGCCACCAGCTATGCGGGCTGTAGAAGCCCAGCTCGCCAGCTCCGTCGGCGATCTCGGCATCCTCGTAGTCCTCGGGCCGGGTGTCCAGACGCCGGGCCACGAAGCGGAAGAACGTCGAGATGATCAGCGACAGACCCGTCGTCATCACCATGGCGGTTGTTCCCGCCCACTCCACACCACCGTTGGCGTACAGGGCGGTGAGCACCGCGTAGATCACAGTGGCGAGGGCGAAGAATCCAGTGAGGATCTCGAAGAGTCGGGCTTCGATATGCATGCTGCTCTCCTCGCCTAGTTCTTGGCTGCGTTGTTGTCCGTCGGGGCAAGCTCCCCGCGACGGCCGTCGAACGGTCTGGTGGTAGTGGAGACCGGCGACTGCCCGATCGACGCCAGCGCCTCGGCGTTGGTCTTACCGTTCTTACGAGCATCCAAGTAGAACTTGAAGTCGTTAGGGCTGACCACGCGCAGCTCGAAGGCCATCATCGAGTGGTAGGTACCGCACATCTCGACGCAACGTCCGACGAACGCACCTTCCTTCAGGATCTTGCTGACCTGGAAGACGTTGTCGGAGTTGTTGGCCTTGGGCTCGGGCATCACGTCGCGGGTGAACAGGAACGGCACCACCCGGAACGAGTGGATGACATCGGCCGAGGCCAGCTGGAACTCGACGCTCTTACCGCTGGGCAGCACCAGCACCGGGATCTCGGACGAGGTACCGACGGTTTCGACCTTGTCGAAGTTCAAGTAGGTGCGGTCCTCGCGATTGAGGCCGCGCACCGCACCGACGATCTCCTTGCCGTGCTCATTCTTGCCCTCGGGCTTGGAGCTCATGGCCTTCTTGCGCTCGGGATCGGCGCCGTCGTAGCTGAGGCTTCCGTCCTTGAACGCCACCTTCTGGTAGCCGAATTTCCAGTTCCACTGGAAGGCTGTGACGTCGACGACGACCTCGGGGTTCGGGTCCTTGTGCATGACCCGGTTCTGCACCACGACGGTGAAGTAGAAGAGCACCGCGATGATCAGGAACGGCACCACCGTGAGGATCAGCTCCAGCGGCAGGTTGTATCCGAACTGGCGCGGGAACTCGGTATCGCCCGGCTTGTGCCGGTGGAAAGCGATGGTCCAGAAGGTCAGGCCCCACACGATGACGCCGACAACCAGCGAGGCGACGACCGCCCAGGTCCACAGGGGTGCCATGTAGTCGTGGGCCTCGGGGGTGATGCCCTCGGGCCAGCCGAAGCGCAGTACTTCTTGGACGCTACAACCGCTGAGCAGGAAGCTCGCCGCACCCAACAGCACCGCAGTGGCCAGCAGGGACGGCCGTGAGCCGGACCGTGACGTCACGTTTGTAGCCTCCAAAGCTCGGTCTGCTGCGAACAAATTCCATCGCTGACCAGTGGCAGCAATCGAATACTACGCAGCGTAGACCACGCCGTCCCACCCAGGGCGTGACGGGGCCGGTGTGGGGACCATGGTCCCGTGATAGGTCCGGTGATGTTGCATACTTGGCCGCGTGTGTGGACTGGTGGCGTGGCTGGGTCCGCCCGGTTCTTCGCTCGAATCTCATAGCCCCGCGGTGGATGCGGCGATGGTGCATATGCGCCACCGCGGCCCCGATGAGCCCGGAATCTGGCACGAGGAGAACGTGCTCTTCGGCTTCAACCGGCTCTCGATCATCGATATCGCGCATTCGCATCAGCCGCTGCGCTGGGGTCCCGCGGATGACCCGGACCGGTACGTGCTGGTCTTCAACGGCGAGATCTACAACTACCTAGAGCTCCGTGAGGAGCTCACGCAGCAGCACGGCGCCGTGTTCGCCACCGAAGGCGACGGCGAGGCGATTCTCGCGGCCTACCACTTCTGGGGTGTCGACGCGCTACACCGGTTGCGCGGCATGTTCGCCTTCGCCATCTGGGATACCGCCCAGCGCGAGTTGTTCTGTGCTCGCGACCCGTTCGGTATCAAGCCACTGTTCATGGCGACCGGTCCGGGCGGTACCGCCCTGGGCAGCGAGAAGAAATGCCTGCTGGACCTGGTGGATCAGTTGGGCATCGGCACCGAATTGGACCTGCGGGCGGTGCAGCATTACACGGCGCTGCAGTACGTTCCGGAGCCCGAGACCCTGCACTCCGAGATCCGTCGCCTCGAATCCGGTTCGTATGCCCGCATCGCCCCCGGCCAGGAGCCACGCGTCACCCGCTACTTCCCGGCCCGGTTCTCCGTGTTGCCGTTCACCCGCGCGACCCGCCAGTCCCGGTACGACGAGATCACCGAGGTGCTCTCCGATTCGGTGGCCAAGCACATGCGGGCCGATGTCACGGTGGGATCGTTCCTGTCGGGCGGTATCGACTCGACGGCCATCGCCGCGCTGGCAATCCGGCACAACCCGAAGCTCATCACCTTCACGACCGGCTTTGAGCGGCAAGGCTATTCCGAGGTCGACGTGGCAGTCGAGTCGGCGCAGGCGATCGGCGCACGCCATATCGTCAAGGTGGTCAGCCAGGAGGAGTTCGTCTCCGCGCTACCCGAGATCGTCTGGTACCTGGACGATCCGGTGGCGGACCCGTCACTGGTGCCGCTGTTTTTCGTCGCCCGGGAGGCGCGTAAGCACGTCAAGGTGGTGCTCTCCGGCGAGGGCGCCGACGAGCTGTTCGGCGGATATACGATTTACCGGGAACCGCTGTCACTCAAGCCTTTCGAGTACCTCCCCGGCGCTCTGCGCCGTAGCGCGGCGCGACTGTCCGCGGCAATCCCGGACGGGGTACGCGGTAAGAGCCTGCTGCACCGCGGGTCGATGACACTGGAGCAGCGCTACTACGGAAACGCCCGCAGCTTCGACGACGAACAGCTGCGCGCGGTGCTCCCCCACTACCGCCCGGAATGGGGCCACCAAGACGTCACCGCAGCGCTCTACGAGCGGTGTGCGGGGTGGGATCCGGTGGCACGCATGCAATATGTGGATCTGTTCACCTGGTTGCGCGGCGACATCCTGGTCAAGGCCGACAAGATGACGATGGCGAACTCACTGGAGCTGCGGGTGCCGTTCCTGGACCCCGAGGTGTTCAGGGTGGCGTCCACGCTGCCCTACCGGGAGAAGATCACCCGGGAAACCACCAAGTACGCGCTTCGCAAGGCACTGGAACCCATTGTGCCGGCGCATGTTCTGCACCGGACCAAGCTCGGTTTCCCGGTGCCCATCCGGCACTGGTTCGTCGATGGACTGCTGCACGACTGGGCCCGCGAGATGCTCGCCACCACGCAAACCGGCCACCTGATCGACGTGGACGCGGTGAGCCGGATGCTCACCGAGCACGCCGCTGGGGTCGCCGATCACAGCCGCAGGTTATGGACGGTGTTGATCTTCATGCTGTGGCACGCGATCTTCGTCGAACAGTCGGTACGGCCCGTCATCCAGGAGCCGCACTACCCGGTGCAGCTCTAGCGGTACCGCGCTAGAGCGCGGCACCGATCTCGTCAGCGGCTTCCTGGCCGTACGCATCAGCCAGTCGACCGAGCGCACTTTCACGATCCCACACCCATTCCTGGGTGCCGACGGTCTCCAGAACCAGCACGGCCACAAGCGATCCCAACTGGGCCGAACGCTCCAGGTTCAGACCGGCACTGCGGCCGGTGAGGAATCCGGCGCGCCATGCGTCGCCGACACCGGTCGGGTCGACCTGCTCCTTCTCCGGCACCACACCCACTTTGAGGGATGTGCCATCCTTCTCCACGATCTCGACGCCGTTGGGTCCCAAGGTGGTGATCCGCAGCTCGACACGCTCGCGCACATCGGCCTCGGTCCACCCCGTCTTGGACAGCAGCAGATCCCACTCGTAGTCGTTGGTGAACAGGTACCTGGCGCCACCGACGAGTTCGCGTGCCTGCTCACCGGAGAGCCGGGCCAACTGCTGCGACGGATCGGCCGCGAAGGGCAGCCCCAGGCTGCGGCATTCCTCGGTGTGCCGGAACATCGCATCGGGGTCGTTGGCCCCGATGATCACCAATTCCGTTGTCCCGGTACGCGATACCACATCGGCCAGGGAGATGTCGCGAGCTTCGGACATGGCACCCGGGTAGAAGGACGCGATCTGCGCCATGTCCTGGTCGGTTGTGCACACGAAACGCGCGGTGTGGGCGGTCTCGGAGATCTTCACGGCGTCGCAGTTGACGCCGTGACCCTCGAGCCACGACCGGTACTCGGCGAAGTCCGCACCCACCGCACCCACCAGCGCCGGCTTGCCGCCGAGCACGCCGATGGCGAAGGCGATGTTCCCGGCCACTCCACCACGGCGGATCTCCAGATCGTCCACCAGGAAGCTGAGGGACACCTTCTGCAGGTGCTCGACCAACAGCTGTTCGGAGAACTTGCCGGGAAAGTTCATGAGGTGGTCGGTGGCGATGGATCCGGTGACGATGATGGACACGCGTGAGGCCCTTCGTGCGGTTCGGCGGGAATTCAGGTTGGAACGAGACAACCCCCGAAGCTTACCCAACGTAATTGTTCTGGAGTTGTGGCCGATTGCTAGCCTGGATTGTCGGTCGGGGAACGAAATTTCAGGAGAAACAATGGCAGAACCAGGTTATTCGACGGTGCCCTACCCTGGTTTACCGCCTATGCCTCCGCCGGTCGACTACCCCGAGCGCCCACGCAAGGTCCCTGGGTGGCTCGCGCCCGCCGCCGTGGTGGTGGCGTTGCTGGTGCTGGCGCTACTTCTGGGGCTACTGGCCAAGAATTCCGGCGTGTCCCGCCGCCCCAGTGAGGTGAAGGTCCAGGAGACAATCCAGGGCTATCTGGATGCGATGGCCAATCTCGACACCGTGACGCTGGCACGCAATGCCGGCTGCGGACTGTATGACGCGGTACGCGACAAGGACATCGACGACACGATTGTGCGCGCCAACGCCCAACAGTTTGTTGCGACTTTTGGCAAGGCCGCGGTCAAGTCGATCGACAAGATCGTGTACTTCTCCGAATACCAACTCAAGGTCTTGTTCACCGCAACGAGTCAGAAGCGGAAGGACGCCCCGCAGGGACAGGCCGAGTTGCTGATCAACGACGGCAAGATCTACGTCTGCTCCGCGTACATGCGCGGCGCGAACGCGTTCTGATCAGTTGAAGGAGTCGCCGCAGGCGCAGGAGCCGGTGGCGTTCGGGTTGTCGATCGTGAAGCCCTGCTTCTCGATGGTGTCGACGAAGTCGATCGAGGCGCCCTGGATGTACGGGGCACTCATCCGGTCGACGGTGAGCTTCACACCGTCGAACTCGCTGACGAGGTCGCCGTCAAGCGTGCGGTCATCGAAGAACAGCTGGTACCGCAGGCCCGCACACCCACCCGGCTGCACGGCGATCCGCAGCGACAGGTCGTCACGGCCTTCCTGATCCAGCAGCGCCTTGGCCTTGATTGCGGCGGCATCGGTCAAGACAGCACCGTGGGTTTCCTCGGTGGCGGTGGCGGTTGATTCGTCTTGGACAGTCATCGTGGGATCTCCCCTGCGTCGAAGCTCTCGGGCGGACGTCCGGGTAGAGAACGTCTTGTGATGTCAACGGTACCTCGTCTGCGGCTATTCCTACATCTATGACCTAGCCGCGCGACCAGTCACCGGCGACATATGCCGCCAGCCCGGTCAGTTGGCCGGCCGCGTCATCCATGGCCCGCTGTACCGACCCGGCGAACTGGGCGATCGATTCGGCGCGGGTGATCCCGGCCTGCCGATACTCATCGACGGTCAGTGCCACCTGACCGGCCAATACCAGCACCGGGGTGCCCGATGTCGCGGCGCGGCCCGCCACTGCCCCGGCGACCTTGCCGTGCAGGGTTTGATCATCGAACTTGCCCTCACCGGTGATCACCAGGTCCGCCGCCGCGATCGCGCCGTCGAGGCCGGTGTGCTCGGCGACGATGCGGGCACCCGATGCACGACGGCCGCCCAGCGCGAGCAGTGCCGCTCCGATCCCGCCCGCGGCCCCGGCACCGGCAAGATCTCGGACGGATCGGCCGGTTCCGAGCTCCAACTCACCGGCCCAATCGGTGAGCCGCGCGTCCAGCCGTTTCACGGTGTCCGGGTCGGCTCCCTTCTGCGGACCGAACACCGCGGCCGCACCACACGGGCCGAGCAGCGGATGCTCAACATCGCTGGCGACCACCAATTCCGTTGTGGCCAGACGACGTAGCGCCTCGTCGACCCCGCCGAGACCCTCGATAAGCCCGGCACCGCCATCGGTGCAACTGCTGCCGCCGAGACCGACCACGATCCGAGTGGCTCCGCCGTCGAGAGCAGCAGCGATCAGCTGGCCGACTCCGGTGCTGCGGGCCCGCCACGCGGTATCGACGGACGGCGTACGTCCAAGCAGCGGCAGCCCGCAGGCCTGGGCGCATTCGATGTAGGCGGTGGTGCCGTCAGACAACCAACCGGCATCCACCTCGTCATCTAGGGGTCCGCGCACACGCACCTTGTGACGGTGCGCTGCGGACAGCTGCGCGGCCAGCACCTCGACGAATCCCGGTCCCCCGTCGGACTGGGGACTGAGGACGAGAATGTCGCCGGGGGAAGTCCTCGCCCAGCCGTCCGCGATGGCGGTCGCCGCCTCCGTGGCGGTGAGCGTGTCACCGAAGCTGTCGGGCGCCACCAGAATCTGACTCATTCGCGCAGGATAATCTGGGCTAGTGAAACTGCTCGGCCGAAAGAAATCCTCCCCCGACGGGGAACCTGCAGACTCCTCTTCGTCTCCTGCGGATGAGACGGATGTCACATCGTCGGCGCAGGCCGGAAAAGGTCGCCCCACCCCCAAACGGGATACCGGCAAGCGCCGCGGGCCCGTCGCCCCGGCGCCTTTGACCAGCGCCGAGGCCCGCCAGCGCCGTAAGAGCTTGCGCGGACCGAAGCTGTCACGCGCGGAACGCAAGGCGGAGAACGTCGACCGACGCGCTCGGATCGCCGACAATCGCGAGAAAATGATGGCCGGAGACGATGCGTACCTGCTGCCCCGCGACAAGGGGCCGGTGCGCGCATTCGCCCGCGATATCGTCGATTCGCGACGCAACGTCCTGGGGCTGTTCATGCCCTTGGCGCTCTTCTTGATCTTCACCATGTTCGCGGTGCCGTCCGTCCAGGTGCAGTTGTGGATGACCCCGGCGATGCTGGTGCTGATGCTCGTCATGATCGTCGACGGAATCTTCGTCGGCAGGCTTGTGAACAAACGTGTGGGCGAACGCTTCCCGACCAGCGAAGAGGGTGGCTTCAAACTCGGCTGGTATGCCGCGAGCCGTGCATCTCAGCTGCGCAAGATGCGCGCACCGCGCCCCCGGGTGAACCGCGGCGAGCCGGTCTAACCGCACTGTGCCCACCACGCTGGTTCTTGGCGGAATTCGTTCGGGAAAGTCGCGCGTCGCCGAGTCCCTGCTGCCCGCCGAGGGACCCGTGCGATACCTGGCGACCGGCTCATCACTCAGCGAGGATGCGGCATGGTCGGAAAGGGTTGCGGCACATCGGTCCCGACGCCCCGATCACTGGGTGACAGCCGAGACCACGGATATCGCGGCCGAGCTGCGCACCGGTGACGCGATGCCGACGCTCATCGACGATCTCGGGGGTTGGCTGACCTCGATCATGGACGCGCGCGGCGCATGGGATGGCGGCGGCGAATCCGTCGCCGCCGATATCGGCGATTTGGTGGATGCCATCGACGCCTACTCCTCCGATCTCGTGATTGTGAGCCCCGAGGTCGGGTTGACCATCGTGCCCGCCACCGCTTCCGGGCGGCTCTTCGCCGATGAACTCGGCGCACTGAATCAGGCCGTGGCGCAACAGAGCGAGCGGATTCTCCTGGTGGTTGCCGGTCAGCCGCTGGCGATCAAGGGAGCCTCCGCGTGACCTCGCACGCCGAGCCGGCCGAGGCTCCGCGATTCGGCCCGATTTCGGCGCCCAACCCCGATATGGCTGCCGCCGCCCGCGACCGACAACGGCGGCTCACCAAGCCGGCCGGTGCGCTAGGGCGACTAGAGGAGCTCTCGGCGTGGGTGTCGGCCTGCCAAAATCAGTGCCCTCCGACGACATTCCAACGCCCGCGGGTGGTGGTCTTCGCCGGTGATCACGGAGTAGCCGCCAGCGGTGTGTCCGCCTATCCCTCATCGGTGACCGCCCAGATGGTGCGAAACATCGACGCGGGGGGTGCCGCCGTGAACGTGCTTGCCGCGCTGGCCGGGGTGGGCGTGCGAGTGGTCGACATTGCGGTGGACAGCGACGTATCGCTGACCGAACCCCTTGCCGCCCATAAGATTCGTCGTTCCAGCGGCAATATCGCGGTAGAGGACGCCCTCACCACGGAACAAGGTCACGCCGCGCTGGCCGCCGGGATCGCCCTGGCCGATGCCGAGATCGACAGCGGAGCCGATCTGCTGATCGCAGGCGATATGGGCATCGGGAACACCACACCGGCGACGGTGTTGGTGGCGGCGCTCACCGCGAGCGAACCGGTGGCCGTAGTAGGTCGCGGCACGGGGATCGACGATGCCGGATGGACACGCAAGATCGCCGCCGTCCGCGATGCGTTGCGCCGCACCAAGGATGTGCGCACCGATCCGATCGCGCTGCTCATCCGTGCCGGCGGCGCCGATCTGGCGGCGATGACCGGATTCGTGGCACAGGCGGCAGTGCGGCGCACCCCGGTGTTACTCGACGGAGTGGTGGTGACCGCCGCAGCACTGGTGGCCGAGCAGCTGGCCCCGGGGGCCCGGCAGTGGTGGCTGGCCGGACACCGCTCCACCGAACCCGCGCATTCGCTTGCCCTGCAACGCCTCCGGCTGGACACCGTGTTGGATCTGGAGATGCGACTGGGCGAGGGCTCTGGCGCCCTTGTCGCACTGCCAGTGCTGCAGGCCGCCGCGGCCACACTGGCCCAGATGGCGACATTCGATGAGGCCCAGATCGACGGCCCACAGGGTCCGGATACATGAACCGGCTGCTGCGGATCCTGCGGCCCATCGGCGGAGCCTTCGAATTCGCCACCGTGACACCCGTTCCCGCGCGGCTCGCGGGCACGCTGTCGGGCCCAGCGCTGGGCGCGCTGCCAGTGGTGGGCGCCGCGTTGGGCGCGCTGGCCGCCTTCGTCGCCTGGGTTATGCACTTCGAGTACATGGCACCACTGGCCGGGCTGGCCGCGGTGACCGTGGTGGTACTGGCGACCCGCGGCCTGCATATCGACGGGCTGTCCGATACCGCCGACGGGCTCGGCTGCTACGGGCCGCCGGAGCGCGCGTTGACCGTGATGCGTGACGGGTCAGCAGGGCCGTTCGGAGTGGCGGCGGTGGTCATCACCCTGTTGGCACAGGCGTTGTCATTCGGTGTGCTCACATCCAGGCAGGAGTGGCTGGCGATCGTGCTGGCCGTCGCCGTCGGCCGGGTGAGCGCGGTAGTGGCCTGCCGACGCGGGGTGCCGGGTGCCGCCCACAGCGGTTTCGGCGCGCGGGTTGCCGGTTCTCAGCCGCTGTGGGTGGTGGCGATATGGGTGCTGGCGGCGATGGCGGTGGGGGTTCTCGCCCAACCCTGGCGGCCGTGGCAGGGGCCAATGGCGGTGTTGGTGGCGCTGGTCGTCGGGGCACTGCTGGTGCAGCACTGCGTCCGCAGGTTTGGTGGGATCACCGGCGATGTGCTGGGCGCGAGCATTGAGCTCACCACGACGCTCGCCGCCCTGGGGTTGGCCGCCGCATAGCGCCGCCACCAGGATTCATCAAGAGTTCGCGAGCGGGCTCGGCCTGTGCGGTCGCGTCACCCCGTGCAGTACGCCACTATTCGAAGCTATGCCGCGCAATCCGTTGAATCCTCCCGGTGAGATACCGGACACGGGGATTCCCCAATCACTTGCCGGGGCGATGACGATGGCCGAGCAGTACGAGTGGCATCGCGGGTACCTGTTCCGCCACGCGGTGTCACGCCGGAACTTCCTGCGGGGGTCGGCGGCAGCCACCGCAGTAGCCGCGCTGGGCCTTTCGCCGTTCGGCCGGCGGGCATATGCGGACGACGCCCCCCTGGGTGTCGCAGGCAGGCGCGTCGGGTTCGGCGCCGACTCCTCCAGCCAGCTCAGCTTCTCCGCACAGCTGTCCAGGAATCCGCACGGCACCAGGATCTTTCTCGACCACGGCCCAACGCCCGAACTAGGTGCCTCTCTTGAGGCCGAGGTCCGTAATCTCGTGACACAGATCCCGTCCAGCGACCATGGGGTGCTGGCGGCCGAACAGTTCTACGCCCACGCGCCCGTCCATGGGCTCGGTGGGGGCAGCGAGCATTTTTACCGCTGGCGGACCACCGACGGGTTCCTGAGCGATGTCCGTTCGGCCGCGACGGCCATCCCGTCGGCACGAAATGCACTCGCCCCGTTCCGTTTCACCATGATGGGCGATCAGGGCACCGACGAAACTCCGTCACTCCCAACAAACCTCGCGGCCGGTGAGTACGACGACAGTTACTACAGCGCGGACAACGACCCCGCCGCGTCGCATACGCAGAACGTCTTGAATCAGATCGTGGCGTGCCGACCCGATTTCCACATCCTGGCCGGGGATATCGCGTACGCGGACCCGTCCGGGATGGGGAAAAAGCCCCAGTTCGTGCCATCGAGTGGCAAGGCCGCAACCGGGTTCGACAAGTACAACCCCTTCGTCTGGGATGTATACCTGGCGTCCATCGAACCCAGTGCCTCAATCACACCGTGGATGTTCGCGACCGGTAACCACGATATGGAGGCCGCGTACGGGACTCACGGCTACGGCGGCCACCTGGCCCGTCTCGGTTTCCCCGGCGGCGGCCCCACAGGATGCCCGTCGGCGTACTCGTTCACCTATGGCAATGTCGCCGTGCTCTCCCTGGACGCCAACGACGTGTCCTATGAGATCCGGGCCAACACCGGTTACTCCGCTGGGGCCCAAACCGGCTGGGTGGGCAGAACTCTGGCGGCGTACCGGGCCAACCCGAATATCGACTTCATCGTGTGTTTCTTCCATCATTGCGCGTACTCGACAACGCAGTCACATGCGAGCGACGGCGGAGTGCGCGACGCCTGGTGCGCGCTGTTCGATCGCTATCGGGTGGATCTGGTGCTGCAGGGGCACAACCACGTCTTCGAGCGCACCGATCCCATCCGCGGCGGGCGGCCGACCCGGGAAGCCGGGGACAATTCGACCGTCGACCCAGAATCCGATGGCACCGTGTACTACACGGTGGGCTCCGCGGGCCGGCCCCGATACGACTTTCAGCCGGGCGAGCCGGAGGGCTACCGGGGCCGCGAAATCGGTGACACCTTGGTACCCAATAGCTATGTCTGGACGCCCGAGGGCACCAAGCACATTGAGGCGGTCACGTGGTCCCGTGTCCGTTATCGCAACTACGCGTTCATCCGCGTCGACGTGCGCCCGGGGACGCTGGCCAGCGAGATGGACGTCACCGCCGTCGACGAATACGGCCGTGAGTTCGACAAGGTGACGTACCGCCGACGGGTGCGGGGCGCTGAGGCCTCGCTAGATGGGCCCTAGCCGAGCTTGGTGATCCAGCCGTGTGTATCGGCGAAGGTGCCGCGCTGGATTCCGGTCAACGTGTCGCGCAGGGCCATGGTCACCTCGCCGGGTTCCCCATCGCCGATGGTGTATTCACCGCCCGAGTACTTGACGCGGCCGACCGGCGTGATCACCGCGGCGGTCCCACAGGCGAACACCTCGGTGATCTCTCCGGAGGCCACCTTCTTCTCCAGCTCGTCGACATCGATCTTGCGTTCCTCGATGGCGAAACCGGCGTCGGAGGCCAACTGCAATAGGGACTTTCGCGTCACGCCGGGCAGCAGTGAACCGGACAGCTCGGGGGTCACCAAGCGGGCCTCACCATCACGACCGAACACGAAGAACAGGTTCATCCCACCCATTTCTTCGATGTACCGGCGCTCGATGGCGTCGAGCCACACCACCTGATCGCAGCCCTCGTCGGCTGCCTGCGCCTGGGCGACCAGCGAGGCGGCATAGTTGCCGCCGGTCTTCGCGGCACCGATCCCGCCCGGTGCGGCGCGCACGTACTCATGAGAGAGCCACACGCTGACCGGCTTGATGCCCTGAGAGAAGTACGCACCGGCGGGTGAGGCGATGAGCAGGTACCGGTATTCGGCGGCCGGCCGCACCCCGAGGCCCGCCTCGGTGGCGATGATGAACGGCCGCAGGTAGAGCGATTCCTCCCCGCCGCCCGGCGGCACCCAATCGGCGTCGACCGCGATGAGCTGGCGCAGCGATTCGATGAACAGCTCCTGTGGCAGCTCGGGAATGGCGATGCGGCGGCAGGACTGAATCAACCGTTCGGCGTTAGCTTCGGGCCGGAACGCGGCGAGAGATCCGTTGGGTTGCCGATAGACCTTGAGCCCCTCGAACACCTCTTGCGCATAGTGCAGAACGATGGCCGACGGGTCGAGAGTAATGGGGCCATATGGCACCACTTGCGCTTTATGCCAACCGCTTTCGGTATTCCATTCGATGGAAACCATGTGGTCGGTGAAGTACTTCCCGAATCCCGGCGCGGCCAGTACCTCAGCCCGCCGGGCCGGGCTGGCCGGTGACGGGTTGAGTTGCCGGGTGAACTCGGGAAGCGGATTCATGCTCGGCAGTCTAGCTGTCCGACGTGGCCAAACCCGAACCGATTATCCGACGTTGACGTCCACGAATGGCGGCTTGACGACCTCGCATTCGATCTCCCGGCCGCGCACGTCGACGACGACGCTCGCACCGTCCGCGATCTGCGCGGAGGTGTCCAGCAATGCCAGGGCGATTCCGGCCTTGAGGGTCGGCGAGAAGGTTCCCGACGTGGTCACACCCACCGACAGGCCACCGGATAGCACCGTGAAATCGGGGCGCAGCACTCCTCGGCCGGTGGCGCGCAGGCCCCGCAGGGTGCGACGCGGACCGTCCGCTTTCTCCTGGATGAGGGCGTCACGGCCCCAGAACGCGTCCTTCTTCCAGCCGACGGCCCATCCGGCCCGCGCCTGCACCGGGCTGATATCGGCGGAGAGCTCGTGCCCGTGCAGCGGATAGCCCATCTCGGTGCGCAGGGTGTCGCGTGCACCAAGACCCGCAAGCTGTCCACCGGCCTCGGTGATCACCGGCAGCAGCGCATCGAATATCGCACCTGCTGAATCCCATGATGGGAGTAGCTCATAGCCGTGCTCCCCCGTATAGCCGGTACGGCACACCCGCACCGGCACACCGTCGAGCGTGGCGTCGGCGTAGGCCATGTACTCCATATCCGTTGGCAGCCCGAGTCGTTGCAGCACCTCCGCCGATTTGGGACCTTGCACGGCCAGCACCGCGTAGTCGCGGTGCTGATTGGTGATGGCGATGCCCTCCGGGGCCTGAGCCTGCAGGGCCGCGACGACGGCTGAGGTGTTCGCGGCGTTGGGGACCAGGAAAATTTCGTCATCGGAGACGTAGTAGGCGATGAGGTCGTCGACGACACCGCCGTTTTCGGTGCAGCACAGCGTGTATTGCGCCTTGCCCGGCCCAACCTTGTTGAGATCGTTGGTGAAACAGGCATTCACAAACGCCGCGGCACCGGGACCACGCACCAGCGCCTTGCCGAGGTGACTGACATCGAACAGGCCGACGGCTTCGCGTGTGGCCGTGTGCTCCCCGACCGTTCCGGCGTAGGACACCGGCATGCTCCAGCCGCCGAATTCGGCGAAGGTGGCGCCCTGTGCGGTGTGCCTGTCGTGCAGTGGTCCGAGCAAAAGATCCGTCATGGGAGTTCACCCTAATTGGCGCATCACTCGCTTTCACTAGGCTGAGTGCCTATGAGCGCATATACGGCACCCTCGTTCGCCCTGGCCACCTCCATTCCGCAGCGCGGAGTCTCCGCCGCGGTGCTGCTGGTGGGTGTCCGTCCCAGCGAGAAAGAATCCGACAAGGGCCCCAAAGTGGTCGATGCGCAGCTGCTGGACACCAAGGCCGTCAAGTCCATCGAGGCCGCACTCAAGGCCGTGGGAGCGACCGGCTCGGCCGAGCAGCTCACCCGGGTGGCGGTGGACGGGTTGCCGGTGGCCAGTGTGTTGGCCGTCGGGCTGGGTGACGCGGAGAATACCGGCCCCGAGGCGATCCGTCGTGCCGCGGGCGTGGCCGCCCGAACCCTCGACAACGTGGAAACCGTGGTGACCACGCTGTCGGAGCGGGACGTCGACGCCACCGTGCAGGGCCTGGTGCTGGGCGGTTACCGCTTTGCGGCGTTCCGCACCAAGACCGCGCCGAAGGACGCTGGGCTGCAGAAGGTTACGTTGCTCGTCGGCGACAAGGGTCGTGCCCAGAAGGAGGCCATGGAGCGCGGCGCGGCCGTCGCGACCGCGGTGACCACTGCGCGTGATTTTGTGAACACCCCGCCCAGTCACCTGTTCCCCGCCGAATTCGCCAAGCAGGCAAAGGCGTTGGCGACGACGGAGGGCATCGAGGTGGAGGTGCTCGACGAGAAGGAGCTGGCCAAGGCCGGCTACGGCGGCGTCGTCGGAGTCGGGAAGGGCTCCTCGCGCCCCCCGCGTCTGGTGCGGTTGACCTACCGGGGCGCAAAGGGAAAGAAGGCCAAGAAGGTCGCGCTCGTGGGCAAGGGCATCACCTTCGATACCGGCGGCATCTCGATCAAGCCCGCGGGCGGTATGGAGAATATGACCTCCGATATGGGCGGGGCCGCAGCGGTTATCGCGGTGACACTGCTGGCGGCCCGGCGGCAGCTGCCGATCGACGTGATCGCGACGGTCCCGATGGCCGAGAACATGCCGTCGTCGACGGCGCAGCGTCCCGGTGACGTGTTGACCCAGCTGGACGGCACCACCGTCGAGGTGATCAATACCGATGCCGAGGGACGCTTGATCCTGGCGGACGCGATTGTCCGGGCCTGCCAGGACGAGCCCGACTATCTGATCGACACCGCGACCCTGACCGGCGCGCAGGTAGTGGCGCTGGGTACCCGAACCCCCGGCGTGATGGGCACCGACGAGTTCAGGGACCGCGTGGCGACGATCTCTCAGTCGGTGGGCGAAAACGGCTGGGCCATGCCGCTACCCGAGGAGCTGCGCGACGATCTCAAGTCCAAGGTGGCCGACCTGGCGAACGTCACCAACCACCGCAACGGTGGCATGTTGGCGGCCGGTCTGTACCTGCGCGAATTCGTGGCCGACGGCGTGCAGTGGGCTCATATCGATGTCGCGGGTCCGGCGTACAACACCGGTGGGCCGTGGGGTTACATATCGAAGGGCGGTACCGGTGTGCCGGTGCGAACCATCTTCAGCGTGCTGGAGGACATCTCGGCTAACGGGTGAACCACGGCTGATCTCCCCCTTTACGCCTGCTCCTCGGTGGCCCGACGCTTGAGGATCTTCTGCCGGGCGTCGTAATCACGCTTGCGTTGCGGGTATCCCGTGCGATGCACGTCGTACACCGGGATCTTGAGCTTCTCGGAGATTCGCCGCGCCCCCGCTACCCCTCCGACGCGCCGTCGGGTCCATTCGCCGTCACCGGCAATGAGAATCACGGTGACGTCGGAGAAGTTGGTCTGCGGCTCGACGTAGGCCTCGACACCGGTGCGCGCCGCGGTCCAGGTGGCGAGGTAGCGCAGATCGTTATCGGTACCGCGTTTCGTTTGCCCCTCACGCTTGCCGCGGAAGGCGTCGATCCATGCCATTCACACATGGTGCCAGCTAATTCTGAGAACGCGATAAATAAACGGAGATCGAGCCTCCGTTTATGCTATCGTCCATCCAAGCGGAGGTTGAGTCTCCGTTTAAATTTGGGAGAGTCATGAGTGAAAAAGTGCTGGTAACAGGAGGCGGCGGCTTCATCGCGCGGTGGGCGATTGCCGAGCTGCTCCAACGTGGCTACGAGGTGCGGACAACACTGCGCAGTCCCGCCAAGGAAGAGTTGGTGCGGTCCGCCGTCGCCCGCGCGACCGACCGCGCCGGGGAATTGGAGTTCGCGCACGCCGACCTGGTGCGGCCCGAGGGGTGGGCGGCGGCCGTCTCCGGCTGCGACTACGTGCTGCATATCGCCTCCCCCCTCGGCGCCGATCGGTCGCGCGATGCCGAGACGTTGATCACCCCGGCGCGCGAGGGCACCCTCCACGTGCTGCGCGCAGCCGCCGCAGCGGGTGTCAAGCGCGTGGTCGTCACATCTGCCGCCAACGCCGCCAGTCCCTCGTCATATGCCCTCGAGGGCGTCACCGACGAGACGCTGTGGACCGATCCCGACCAACCCGGGATCCCCGCGTACCGGCAATCCAAGACCATCGCGGAACGGGCGGCATGGGACTTTATCGAAAAACAAGGGAGCCCAACCGAATTGACCACGGTCCTACCGGGTGCCGTTTTCGGGCCGGTACTGGGAGCGGATAACAGTGGCTCCGTACAAGTTATCTCGCGGCTACTGACGGGCGCGATACCCGGCACGCCACGAATCGGGCTCGAAGTGGTCGATGTACGGGATCTCGTGGACCTCCACCTGAGGGCGATGACATCACCTCACGCGGCAGGTGAAAGATTCTTGGGCACCGGAGAATTCATGTGGATGAGCGATATCGCCAAAACGCTCCAGGACCAACTGGGGCCCGACGCGGCCAAGGTACCGACACGACAACTACCGGATATCGCGGTGCGGGCACTGGCTCTGCTGAGCCCAGACCTGCGCGCCATCGTCCCCGGACTAGGGCGACGTAATCGGCACTCCACCGCGAAGGCACAACGAGTGCTCGGCTGGTCGCCTCGGCCCGGGGCTGAGACCGTCGTCGACTGCGCCCGTGACCTGCTAGCGCAAGGCCTGGCCTGATGGCGCCGCGCAAGGATGCGCAGCAGAACCGCGCACGGTTGGTCGCGGCAGCACACGCGGTGTTCTCCGCGCGAGGTCTCGACGCGACACTCGATGACATCGCCGCCCACGCGGGCCTCGGGACAGGTACCGCATACCGACACTTCCGCGACAAGTACGAGCTGGCCTCCGAGGTTCTCGGGGAGGCAACCGAGCACATAGTGGCGGATGCGCGTGCGGCATTGGCTATCTCAGATCCGCGGGAGGCCCTCTGGCAGTTCTGCGAGAGCGTCGCGACTCGCCATGCCACCGACCGCGGACTCTATGACGCGCTCGCGGGGCGCGGGCGCGCTGCGGACAAGGAGCGGTTCTGGCCGCTCATCATGGAGACCGTGACCCGGCTCGTCGAGCGCGCGCGGGCGGCAGGTGTCATCCGTGCCGATGCTCAGCCGGAGGATATCGGCGCAATCTTGACGATGATGGGGCCTGCGTACGCGATGGGCGATCCGGCCTGGCGCCGTTACCTGGCGCTCATCTTCGACGGGTTACAGGCGGTGAACGCCAAACCGCTGCCCGCGCCCGCCCCGGAGTTCTCTTCACTCGACGATCTGATCGACGCCAAACGCGGTCAGCGGCGCTGACCGATATTGAATCGCTTGAGCCTGCTGGTCTGACCGGCAACGAGCCGCACCTCCGACTTGGGCACCCCGAGGTGCTCGGCAAGCAGGGCAACCGCCGCCTTGTTGGCCTTGCCGTCGATCGCCGGCTCCCGCACGAACAGCGTCAACGCACCGTCGTCGGCAACCTCGACCGCGGGCCCCTTGCGGCTGCCGGGCTTGATGGTGCAGACGACGGTGCGCTCGCTCACCCGACGATCTTGGACCCGGGCAGGCGCGTCGTTCCACTCAGTGACAGGATTGACCCGCTGGCCACGTCGCTGTGGTAAGCCAGATATGTCGCACGTTGCGCAAGCCGCTATCGGAACCTTTTCAGGAGTGGAAACCATGGCCTTCTCCGTCCAGATGCCCGCCCTCGGTGAGAGCGTGACCGAGGGGACGGTGACACGGTGGCTCAAACAAGAGGGCGACACGGTCGAAGTCGACGAGCCACTGCTGGAGGTTTCCACCGACAAGGTGGACACCGAGATCCCCGCTCCCACTGCGGGTGTGCTGACCAAGATCGTCGCCCGTGAGGATGACACCGTCGAGATCGGCGCCGAGCTCGGGGTGATCAGCGAAGCAGGTGAAGCCGCAGAGCCCGCAGCACCGGCACCTGCCGCAGCTGCACCGGCCGCAGAGCCGGCACCCGCTCCCGCCCCGGAACCCGCACCGGCGCCCACTCCTGAAGCCGCGCCCGCCGCGGCCGCCCCCGCAGCTGCTGCGGCTCCGGCAGGCCCTGGCACCTCGATCACGATGCCCGAGCTCGGCGAGTCCGTCACCGAGGGCACCGTCACCCGCTGGCTCAAGAAGATCGGCGACGAGGTCGGCGTAGACGAGCCGCTCGTCGAGGTGTCCACCGACAAGGTCGACACCGAGATCCCGTCACCGGTGGCCGGTGTGCTGTTGAGCATCACGGCCAACGAGGACGACACCGTGGCCGTCGGCGGCGAGCTCGCCGTGGTCGGGGCTGCTGGTGCCGCTCCTGCTGCGGCCCCCGCACCCGCGCCTGCCCCGGCTCCCGCCGCTGCGCCACCGGCACCGCCCACGCCACCGGCACCGACACCCGCTGCCCCGGCACCGCCCGCACCTCCGACACCGGCGCCTGCCACTCTCCCGGCACCTGCTGCGGCTGCTGCGCCTGTCGCCGCCGACGGCGGCAGCGACAACCCCTACGTCACCCCGCTGGTGCGCAAGCTCGCATCCGAGAACAACGTGGATCTGTCCGCGTTGACCGGCAGCGGTGTGGGTGGACGCATCCGTAAGCAGGATGTGCTGGCTGCCGCTGAGGCCGCGAAGGCCCCCGCGACGTCGGCCCCCACAGCTGCCACACCGGCAGCTCCCGCCGCTTCTGCTCCGGCGAAAGCCGCCGCACTGGCGCACCTGCGCGGAACCACCCAGAAGGCCAACCGGATTCGGCAGATCACCGCCAAGAAGACCCGCGAGTCGCTGCAGCAGACCGCACAGCTGACGCAGACGCACGAGGTCGACGTCACCAAGATCTCGGCACTGAGAGCCAAGGCCAAGGTCACCTTCGCCGAACGCGAGGGTGTCAACCTGACGTTCCTGCCCTTCTTCGCCAAGGCCGCGGTCGAGGCACTCAAGGCGCACCCGAACGTCAACGCGAGCTACAACGAAGACACCAAGGAAATCACCTACTTCGACGCCGAGCACTTGGGCATCGCCGTCGACACCGATCAGGGTCTGCTGTCCCCGGTGATCCACAACGCGGGTGATCTGTCGCTGGCCGGGCTCGCCCGTGCCATCGCCGATATCGCCGGACGCGCCCGCTCCGGGAATCTCAAGCCCGACGAGCTCGCCGGTGGGACCTTCACCATCACCAACATCGGCAGCCAGGGCGCCCTGTTCGACACCCCGATCCTGGTTCCGCCGCAGGCCGCCATGCTCGGCACCGGCGCAATCGTGAAGCGCCCCAGGGTTATCCGTGACAATGCCGGTAACGAGTCGATCGGCATCCGGTCGATCTGCTACCTACCTCTGACGTACGACCACCGCCTGATCGACGGTGCCGACGCCGGCCGATTCCTCACCACCATCAAGCATCGGCTGGAAGAAGGCGCTTTCGAGGCAGACCTGGGGCTGTAGGCCTATGGGTTCCAGGCGGATCGTCATCGCCGGATCGTCGGGGACGATCGGATCGGCGCTTGTTGCATCGTTGCGTGCTGCCGACCACACCGTGGTCCGACTGGTTCGCCGCGACCCGATGGGTCCCGACGAACAGCGCTGGGATCCGGCGAGCGGGCAGATCGATCCCGGCGCCCTTGAGGGTGCCGACGCCGTCGTCAACCTGTGCGGTGTCGGCGTCGGCGACAAACGGTGGTCGGGCGCGTACAAACAGGAGATTTACGACAGCCGTATCACCCCCACGGAGGTGCTCGCCGGCGCCGTCGTCGATGCCGGTGTGCCGGTGTTGATCAACGCTTCGGCAGTGGGCTACTACGGCGACAGCGGGGACCGCGTCATCGACGAGACCGCCACCAGTGGTACGGGTTTCCTTGCGCGCGTCTGTATCGATTGGGAGGCGGCGACCGAGGAGGCCGTGCGCGCCGGCACGAGGGTGGTGATCGTCCGTACCGGCCTGGTGCTGTCCCCCGCCGGCGGGCTCTTCGGCCGATCGCGCCCGCTGTTCTCACTGGGTTTGGGTGCCCGGCTGGGCGATGGACGCTGGTACATGCCATGGATAAGCCTTGAGGACGAGATCCGCGCACTCGAATTCGCGTTGACCGAACAGACCCTGTCCGGTGCGGTCAACCTGACCGGGCCGGCGCCGGTGACGAACGCCGAGTTCACCGCCGCCCTCGGCAGGATGCTGCAGCGACCGACCCTGCTGGTGGCGCCCCAGTTCGCGCTGCGTGCCATCTTCGGAGAGTTCGCCGATGCCGAGCTGACCCGCAGCATGCGCGTTATCCCCGCTGTCCTCGAACAGCACGGATTCGAGTTCGAGCATCACACCATCGGCGAGGCGCTGGCCTACGCCAACAACAGTCGACCGATGAAGTGAGATAATGGAACCCGTGCACCGCACCCATGGATCTATCCGATCCAGCGCAGATCCCGTCGTCGTGCGGGATCTGGGCACCGTCGGCTATGAGACGGCCTGGGACCTGCAGCGGGATATCGTCGAGGCCCGCGTCGCCGGTGGACCGGACACCCTGCTGACCTTGCAGCATCCGGCGGTGTACACGGCGGGGCGGCGCACCGAACCGCAGGAGCGGCCGATCAACGGCGCACCCGTCATCGACACCGATCGCGGCGGCAAGATCACCTGGCACGGGCCCGGTCAGTTGGTCGGCTACCCGCTCGTGCAATTGGCCGAGCCCATTGACGTCGTGAACTACGTTCGGCGCCTTGAGGAATCGATTATCGCGGTATGCGCGCAGCTGGGCGTGCAGACCAAGCGTGTCGATGGCCGCTCCGGCGTGTGGCTGGCCGCGGGCGGCGGCAAACCGGAACGCAAGATCGCGGCGATCGGGGTTCGCGTGCAGCGCGGCGTCACCATGCACGGGTTTTCCCTCAACTGCGATAACAGCCTGGACGCATACCTGCCGATCGTGGCGTGTGGCATCAGCGACGCCGGAGTGACGACCCTGTCCGCCGAACTGGGCCGCGACGTCACCGTGGACGAAGTGCGTGAACAGGTGGTTTCCTCGGTGCTCGATGCGCTCGAAGGACGACTAGCCGTCGGGGCGGTGGGAGCATGACGGAACCGCGCAAGCTGCTGCGACTCGAGGTGCGCAACGCCCAAACCCCCATCGAACGCAAGCCGGACTGGATCCGCACCCGCGCCAAGATGGGCCCCGAATACAAGGAACTCAAGTCGCTGGTGCGCGCAGGCGGGCTACACACCGTGTGCGAGGCGGCCGGATGCCCCAACATCTTCGAATGCTGGGAGGACCGCGAGGCCACCTTCCTCATCGGCGGCGAGCAGTGCACGCGGCGCTGCGATTTCTGCCAGATCGACACCGGTAAGCCCGCCGAGCTGGACCGCGACGAACCACGGCGCGTAGCCGAAAGCGTCCTCCAAATGGGCTTGCGGTATTCGACGGTCACCGGGGTGGCCCGTGACGACCTGCCGGACGGCGGCTCCTGGCTGTACGCCGAAACCGTGCGGTACATCAAGGAGCTCAACCCGGCCACCGGCGTGGAGCTGCTCATCCCGGACTTCAATGCCGTCCCCGAGCAGCTCGACGAGGTGTTCGCATCCCGCCCCGAGGTACTGGCGCACAACCTGGAGACGGTGCCGCGGGTGTTCCGCCGCATCCGCCCCGCGTTCAGCTATGAGCGAAGCCTGTCGGTGATCACCAAGGCCCGCGAGGCGCATCTGGTGACCAAGAGCAACCTGATCCTCGGCATGGGCGAGACCAACGACGAGATCCGCGAAGCGCTTGTCGCGCTGCACGAGGCGGGCTGCGACATCATCACCATCACCCAGTATCTGCGGCCTTCCCCTCGGCATCATCCTGTTGACCGCTGGGTGAAACCGCAAGAATTCGTGGAGCTTTCGGATTTCGCGGAGGGTCTGGGCTTCGCGGGTGTGATGGCCGGGCCGCTGGTGCGTTCCTCGTATCGGGCCGGGCGTTTGTACACGCAGGCCATGGCACATCACGGGCGGCTGCTGCCCGCCGAGCTGGAGCACCTGGCGTCCGCCGGTTCGGCCGCCCAGGAGGCGGTCAATCTCATCGCACGCTGAGACTTAGACTCGGCATATGCCTAAATCACTGAGTCCCGCCGAGGCCAAGGTCGCCAAGGCCGAGACAAAGGCGCGCCGCAAGGCCGAATCGAAGGCGCGCCGCGCCCAGATGTGGCAGGCCTTCCAGATTCAGCGCAAGGAAGACAAGCGGCTGCTGCCATACATGATTGGCGCGTTTGTGCTGATCGTCGCGGTGTTCGCGGTGGCCGGGTACTTCTCGGGCGGGATCAGCGTGTTCATGTTCCCGATCCTGGGCGTGGTACTCGGCGTGCTGGTGGCGTTCATCATCTTCGGCCGTCGTGTGCAGAAGTCGGTGTTCACCAAGGCCGAGGGCCAGAAGGGTGCCGCGGGTTGGGCGCTGGACAACATGCGCGGGAAGTGGCGAGTCACCACCGCTGTCGCCGGAACCACCCAGCTCGATGTTGTCCATCGGGTCATTGGCCGTCCCGGCATCATCTTCGTCGCCGAGGGGGCTCCCGGCCGGCTGGGGCCGCTGCTGGCCCAGGAGAAGAAGCGCACCGCACGGGTGGTCGGTGATACCCCCATCTACGACGTCATCGTCGGTAACGAGGACGGTCAGGTGCCGCTGTCGAAGCTGGAACGGCACCTGAACAAGCTCCCGGCCAATATCACCGCCAAGCAGATGGACTCCATCGAGTCGCGGCTGTCGGCCCTGGGTTCGCGCGCTGCGGCCATGCCGAAGGGCCCGACGCCGGGCCAGGCGAAGTCGCGCGGCGGGATGCAGCGCACCATCAGGCGGCGTTAGACCGGGCTGAGCTGCAGCTCCAGCTTCTGATGCCGACGCACCATGATGCTCGGAACCCACTGAGCACCACCTGGTTTGACCGCGAATTCGCGCGTTCGGTCCAGCAGTAGGTTGATGGCGGTACGCGCCTCGAGGCGCGCCAGCGCCGCGCCGACACAGAAATGCAGCCCCTTGCCGAAAGTGATGTGGCTGCGAGGGCTGGGCCGGTCGAGGCGCAGGGTGTCGGGATCCTCGAAGACAGCCGGATCGCGGTTGGCGGCACCCCACATCAGCGTGAGGTGGCTGCCCGCGGGCAGCTCGACCCCACCGAGCGAGGTATCTGCCAGCACATGTCGATGATGTCCCCGGAACGGCGACTCCAGTCGGAGCGCCTCTTCCAGGAAAGTCGGCAGGAGCGCACGGTCCTCACGGATACGGCGTTGCAGCTCGGGATTCTCGCCGAGGATGCGCACGGCATTGCCCATCAGTCCGGCCGTCGACTCGCCGCCCGCGCCGACCAGCTGCACCAGGATCATCACCCCGATGTCCAGGGAGATATCTCCCCGATTACACGCCTGCGCCAGATATCCGAGAAGGTCCTCGCCCGGTGCGGACAGTTCCTTCTCCAGGTGTTCACGCAAGTACAGAAGGAGATACATGGTGTCGGTGACCACCTCAGCCTGCCGCTCCGGGGTGTTGAGCCCACCCAGCATCTCCGTGCTGGAGTAACCCCACTGCACAAGCTGCGGCACGTCCTCATCGGGTAGCCCGATCAGCCGGGCCACCATCGTCATCGGCAGCGCATCGCCCATCGCGGTCATCCAGTCGATGCCGTCACCGTCCACGCCGCGCTCCCACAGCCGTGCGCCGGTCTCGGCCATGACGGATTCCAGGGCCGTGATTCGCCTGGCGACCAGCGTCGGCAGCACCAGCTTGCGGTGCGCGTGATGAACCGGATCGTCGCCGGTGGCCAGCACATGCGTCGGATCGGCGACCGGACCCATCTCCGCGACCGTCACCGCATCATGGGGGCCAGCTGAGCCATCGGACTTCATAAGCACGGCGGTGAGGTTGGAGGAGAAGTCCTCGGTGCGCTCGGTGGCCTCCACCACCAGGTCCCAGCGTGAGACGAAGTAGAAGCCGGAATCCCCCACCGGCCACACCGGCGCGGTCTCGCGCAGCCGCCGATAGAACGGATACGGGTCTTCGAGGACCTGCGGGTCAAAGAGCTCTACGGTACTCATCACCCATGAGGCTGACAGACCGGAAAACCGCACGTCAAGGCATTCGCCAAAGTGAGAAACACCTGTTCAGGGCCATGATCTACGGCGTCTCAATACACCTGCTCCACCTGCGCAAATCTTGAGAATTCTTGGAAATTTGTCTCAAGTTGCGATAAATTTAGGATCTAATGTCACCCTACTCAGATTGGTTGCACCGGGGCGACCGTCACACCATGGCCGCCAATCGCATCGTGTCGGTGGCGGCCAAGCAGATTGCGCGTCACGGGTTGGACCGGCTGGACCTCGATTCGGTGGCCCGCGAGGTGGGATGCTCCCGCGCGACGGTCTATCGGCATGTCGGGGGCAAGGGGGCGATTGTCGACGCCGTGCTGGCGCGGAACATCGCGAGTGTCACCGCCGACATCCAGCGCGCAGTCGAGTCGGCGGATGCGCGGCGGCGTGCGGTCACCGCTATCACTGCTTCGCTGGCCGCCATCCGCAACGATCCGGTCGTCAGTGCGATGGTGGCGACGATGTCCCCGGCTTCTCTCGGGTCCTACCTCACACCGTCCTCGCAGATCCCGCGTTCGGCCTCAGCGTTCACCGGTCTGCTTGACGAGATCGCCGGGCAATGGATTTCACGCGTTGTGATGGCGTTCTTGTTCTGGCCCGCGACGGACCCAGCCGTGGAAGCGGAGATGATCGAGCGCTTTGTCTATCCGGTCCTGAAGGACGCCACCGCAGCGCGCGTCTCCGTCTCGGCGACGAGCGAATCCACGATCTCACCGGAGCGCACGGCGACGTTGGACAGCAGCGACGACGACAATCCGTGACTGTGTTCAACCGACCCGTTGAGGTAGATGTCACCCGGGGCGTCCGCCTGCGGTCGTAGCCGGTAATCGCGTTCCACGACCGGCAACCCGTTCTCGTCGAACTCATAGTGCGATGCCAGTGCGCCCAGGAACGCCCGCACGTCCAACGGCCGATATCCCGTGGCGTACACCACCAAATCGCAGTCGAGCAGCTCGGTCGTCGATGTCGGCAGATGTGTCACAGCCAGGCGCACCCGTTCCGAAGCCTCATCCACGGCAGCGATCTTCGAGGCGTTATGCATCCACAGTCGTCGCTGTCCGCTGACCCGTTCCCGGTACTCGCGGTCGTAGAGATCGGCGATCAGCGGGGAATCAACCGCCGCGTAATTGGTGTCGCGGTGATACGCGATCAGCTGCTGGCGAACCTCGACGGGCGCCGCGTAGAAGTCCTCCACCGCCGCCGGGTCAAAAACGCGGTTGGCGTACGGACTGTCATCGGCGGGGCTGTAGCCGTACCGCGCGAAAATGGCATGCACCTGGGCATCGGGATACCGACTGTGCAGATACGCCACCGCCTCCGCGGCACTCTGCCCGGCACCGACCACCGCAACCCGCGCCGGTGGAGCGTCCAACGCATCGAGCCGGTTCAGCAGCTCACTGCTATGCCATTGCCGCGCAGTGGGATTGATTCCCGACGGCATGGCCGCGAATGTTCCGCAACCAAGAACGAGGGCCCGTGTGTGCATCACACGATCGGGCGACGACCCCGATGTGCCATGCAGCCGCACCTCGAATCCGTCTGGGGCCGCCTCAATCCCGACCATCCGCGAGGAATAGCTGACATCCGCCCCGAGCGCCTGCTGCGCCCAATCCAAGTAATCGTGGAACTCCTCCCGAGTCGGAAAGAAGGTCTGCGAATTGATGAAATCCGGCAGCCGTCCACGTTCGGTCAGGTAGTTGACAAAGGTGTAGTGACTCTTCGGGTTTCGCAGGGTCACGAGATCCTTCAGAAAGGACACCTGCATGCGTGCCCCAGGAATGAGCATCCCGCGATGCCACCCGAATTCGGGCTGAGCATCGACGAATCGCGCCGACAGCCGGTGCGGGTGCTCGGCGAGCGCTATCCCGAGCGCAAGATTCGATGGCCCGAAACCGACGCCGAGCACATCGTGACAAGCATGGCTATCCGAGGGCAAGGGACCGCTCCAGACGCTCCAGATAGCGTTGCCGTGTCGTGTCCTTGGTGACCAGCACCAAGAAGTCCGCCATATCGAACTCCGGGTCATAGGAGGGCGGTCCGCAGATACGTCCGCCGATGCGCAGGCATCCGTGGAGCAGCGGTGGAATCTTCGCTTTTTCCTGCGGCGGTATGTTCTCCAACGGCACGCCGTCGACCACAACAGGCTGGCGCGGTATGACTCGATACTCGTCGGGGGCGGCGAATCGCTGCGCGAAATCATGCACCGAGCGCACCAACGATCCGCGCGGCCCGCCGTCCTCCATCCGGACAGACAAACAGCCGATCGCGTACTGGTGCTCGGTCATCTGCTGATACCGGAAGATTCCGGCCCACAAGATGCCCATGACGGCGCCGTTGCGATGATCGGGTGCCACGGTAACTCGGCCAATCTCAACCAGTTTGGGCCGCAGCGGGTCAAGCGCCGACGCATCGAACATCGAGTCGGTAAACGTCTCCCCCGCGGCCCGGTATCCCTCGGGCGGGAGTAGCCGACAACAGCCGATAATCCGTCCGGTGTCCTCATCACGTGCCAGCAGGTGATCGCAGTAAGGATCCAGCTTGTCCAGATCGATCATCTCGCCCGTGATCGGCCCGCGAACGGCGTTCGGAAGTGGTGCGCCCATTTCGTCGGCGAAGGCCTGATACCGAAGTCGTTGTGCGGCTTCCACTTCAGCCGGGTCGGATGACAACACGATGCTGTAACGCGGCCGCGGGTTCGCGTCCGTCCCCCGATCGGAACCGACACCGGGCGCCGCGATGAAAATCGCCGCGCTCTCCATGATCGAAAGCTACTCCCTCTGTCTACGGGTTACGACCGCAATGCACAAATACCCGTGGGCATCCCTGCAGGCAGGGCCGATCACCGATGGCTAGATAGCTAGCGACTCTCCGGTGACCGGTTCACGCGAGCGCCTCATCGTAGCCACACCGAGCAGAATCAGCGAAACGAGCGCGGCACAGGCCGCCGCAAGTGCCCCCAACGTCAGCACGCTGTTGATGCCCGCAGCACCGGCAGCCCGCACGTCAGGCCCAGCATCCGACGCGGCGTGGCCGAAGGCGACCCCGAGTCCTGCCACCCCCAGCAGAATGCCGATCTGGCGCCCCGTGCTCACCGATCCGGTCGCCATTCCGGCATCTGACAACGGCACAAACCGCAGTGCGGCATCGGATGTCACGGCCGAGAGCGCGCCAAGCCCCAACCCGGCCAGCGCCGAGCCCGGAATGAAGTGAGTCCAATCGGTACCGGCGTCCGCACCGGCGGCGGCCCACAAGCCGACCGCCACCAGCGCGACTCCGCCGGGAATGGTCGCCACCGTCGGTAACCGCTTGCCCACCAGAATCCCCAGCGGGGCACCCAGCACGGTGGCGAGCGTCAGCGGGCCAGCACGCAGTCCGGTCTCAAATGCGTTGTAACCCAGGGTATTCATGAAGTGCAATGCCAGGTAGTTGGTGGCCGCGATGAGCGTGCCGGAGGCCGCGGCCGCGGCAACCCACACCCCCGCGAATCCGGGTGAGAAGACCAACCGCAGGCTCAGCATGGGCGCCGTGACACGGCCTTCCCACCAAAGGAACAGTGCGAGGGCCGCAACGGCACAGACCGCCAGAGCCGCGGAGACTTGAGTTCCGATCCCTCCCTCGTGCAGGGAGATCACCGCGAAGACGCCGGTGATCAGCCCCGAGGTGAGCAGGATCGTGCCCGTCCAGTCGACCGGCCGGGTCTCATCGGCGCGGGTCTCCGGCAGGTGCCGGGCCGCGATCACCAACGCGACCACACCCACCGGAATGTTGACCAGGAATATGGACTGCCAGCCGTAATGGGTCACCAACAGTCCGCCCAGTAGCGGGCCTGCGGCACTGCCCGCCCCCATCACCGCACCGTAGATCGCGATGGCACCGCCGCGGCGTTCGCCGGGATAGGCGGCCGCGATGATCGGCAGGGAGACCGCCAGCAGGATCGCGCCACCGACACCTTGCACGGCACGCACGCCGATCAACATCTCGGCACTATTCGAAAGCGCGCAGCCCAGTGAGGCGCAGGTGAACACCACCATGCCGGTCATATAGAGCCGGCGGCGGCCCAGCCGATCACCGAGAGTTGCGGCGGTGAGCAGCAGCCCCGCCATCGGCAGCGCGTAAGCGTCGATGACCCATTGCAGATCGGAGAGATCGGCCCCTAACGACGACTGCAGGTCGGCGAGCGCGCTCGACACGATGGTCATGTCGAGCAGCAGCATGAACACCGCCAGACAGACGGCGAGCAGGACCATCTAGCGGCTACGAACCACGACGGTGCGCGTCACCCGGTCGTGCAGACCACGGCCGTCCACATCGGTGATGAGCGGCGGGACGATCAGGGTGATCAACAGGTTTCTGACAAATGCACGCCCGATACCCACCGAGTCGGTGCCGTCGGCCGGGGCCACCTGCAGGCCCGCCATGTACTGGCCGGGCGTGAACCGCCACAGTCGCACCGCGACCACCCCGATGACGAACCAGACGATCCACTGCACCGATTGCAGCATCGTCGACAACAGATCGCCCCGCTCGATCAGCAACGCCAGCCCCGCCGCGATAAGCCAGTCCACCAGCAGCGCGACCAGCCGCCGCGACATCGGTGCGGCCGATCCCGGACCCGTCTCAGGCAGGCCGAGCTGGTCTCCCGGATACCGAGAGTTGCCCGCTCCCTCTACCGACCCCAGCCCCGACATCCATGAACCCAGGTCCCGTGCCATGCTCACAGCGTAAAGGCCAGCCCACAGATGGTTACGCGTAACATCCGCGCAACATATGGTTGACCCGCGGGCAACACCCGCTTCATAGGTTCAGTCGCGCGGTCATCGAATCAGGGATAACAGGGATTAACGAGGAGAAGCATGGCGTTCAGTAGCCCCGACGAGGTATTCAAGTTCATCGCCGACGAGAAGGTCGAGTACGTCGACGTCAGGTTCTGTGACCTGCCGGGCGTCGTGCAGCACTTCTCCATCCCCGCATCTGCATTCGATGCCAGCGTCTTCGAAGACGGTCTCGGCTTCGACGGGTCGTCGGTGCGCGGTTTCCAGTCGATCCACGAGTCGGACATGCTGCTGCTGCCCGACATCTCGACTGCCAAGCTCGACCCGTTCCGTGCCGCCAAGACGCTGAACGTCAACTTCTTCGTGCACGACCCGTTCACCCGTGAGGCCTACTCGCGCGATCCGCGCAATGTGGCCCGCAAGGCCGAGCAGTACCTGACCAGCACCGGTATCGCCGACACCTGTTACTTCGGCGCCGAGGCCGAGTTCTACATCTTCGACTCGGTCAGCTTCGACTCGAAGATCAACGGCACCTTCTACGAGATCGACTCCGAGTCTGGCTGGTGGAACACCGGCGAGCCCTACGAGGAGGATGGCAGCCCGAACCGCGGCTACAAGGTGCGCCCCAAGGGCGGCTACTTCCCCGTCGCCCCGTACGACCACTATGTGGACCTGCGCGACGAGATGACCACCAACCTGATCAACTCCGGTTTCACGCTGGAGCGCGGTCACCACGAGGTCGGTACCGGCGGACAGGCCGAGATCAACTACAAGTTCGACACGCTGCTGGCCGCAGCCGACGATGTGCTGCTTTTCAAGTACATCATCAAGAACACCGCGTGGGCCAACGGCAAGACCGTCACCTTCATGCCCAAGCCGCTCTTCGGTGACAACGGGTCCGGCATGCACGCCCACATGTCCCTGTGGAAGGACGGCAAGCCGCTGTTCCACGACGAGTCCGGATACGCCGGCCTCTCGGACCTGGCTCGCCATTACATCGGCGGCATCCTGCACCACGCCCCGTCGTTGCTGGCGTTCACCAACCCGACGGTGAACTCCTACAAGCGGCTGGTGCCGGGCTATGAGGCCCCGATCAACCTGGTGTACAGCCAGCGCAACCGGTCGGCCTGCGTGCGCATCCCGATCACGGGCAACAACCCGAAGGCCAAGCGCCTCGAGTTCCGCTGCCCGGACAGCTCGGGTAACCCGTACCTGGCATTCGCGGCCATGCTGATGGCCGGTATCGACGGCATCAAGAACAAGATCGAGCCGTTGGCGCCCGTCGACAAGGACCTGTACGAGTTGCCCCCGGAGGAGGCGGCCAACATTCCGCAGGCGCCGACCAACCTGGGCACCGTGATCGACAACCTCGAGAAGGATCACGAATACCTCACCGAGGGTGGCGTTTTCACCTCGGATCTGATCGAGACCTGGATCGCGTTCAAGCGGGAGCAGGAGATCGAGCCGATCAACATCCGGCCTCACCCGTACGAGGTCGCACTGTACTTCGACGTCTAAGTCGGTTCTACGACGAGGCCCCCGGGAGAAACCCCGGGGGCCTTGTCATTTCCGCGTCTCTTTCACCGAGCGTGAAGCCATGGCGAGATTTCGCCGGAAATTCCGCCACAGCTTCACTTTCGGCGCCGGCGAACGCCCTCGCCGACACATAACAGGAATAATGCGGACCGTAGTCCTATTGTTAGGCGTATGGCTCTCGCAGACATCGAAAACAAGCTTGCCGGACTGACACCGGCCGTTCTGTCGGCATTCCGGATCGTAGTGGGCTTCCTGTTCTTCCTGCATGGCACCTCCCATCTCTTCGGTTGGCCGCTCGCCTCATATCTACAGTCCGTCGGAACCCTGCCCTGGTGGGCAGGCATCATCGAATTCGTCGGCGGCGCAGCGCTCATCCTCGGATTGGGGACCCGCCTCGCAGCGTTTGTCGCCTCCGGGGCCATGGCTGTCGCCTACTTCACGTACCACCAGCCCGAGGGTCTGCTGCCCATCCAGAACAACGGCGAGGCCGCGGCACTGTACAGCTGGATCTTCCTGCTGTTGGTGTTCACCGGCGGCGGATCGCTGTCGGTCGACCGATTCATTACCCGAGCTAAGCGCTAAGTCGTTACGCCAGAATTGGTTTAGCATCCTGTGCCATGGCCTCCTCCAGCACCAACGCAGTCGCCAAGCTCGACGGCGCCACACCCCTTGTCCTGTCGCTGTTCCGCATCGTCGTCGGTTTCCTATTCGTCTGCCACGGCACGGCCATCCTTTTCCGCTGGCCAGAGCTGGCGGATATGCCGCCGATCGAGTCATGGTCGCTGGGCTGGTGGGCCGGCACCATCGAGTTCCTCGCCGGTGTCGCAATTCTGTTCGGCGCAGGCACGCGAATCGCGGCCTTCATCGCATCGGGCACGATGGCGGTGGCCTATTTCACCCAGCACCAGAAGTTGGGGCTGCTGCCCATCGTGAACCAGGGCGAGTTATCCGCCCTGTTCTGCTGGGCCTTCTTCCTCTTGGTGTTCACCGGTGGCGGATCGCTGTCGATAGACGCGGCACTCAAGAAGAAGAGCTAGGCACCACCACCGTGGCGATGAGCGCCCGGTGGTCCGTGCCATAAATCGCCTCAGTGCGTACCTCTTTGGCCGTCGCGCCACGCGTGAGCACATGGTCGATCCCGATCAGCCTTGTGTACCAGCGTCCTTCGCGCCAGGTCGGCACCCAGCCGGTTCCTGCCTGATCGACGGCGTCGGCGAATCCGCCGGTGAGGATCTGCCGAAACGCGAAGTGATCGTACGTGGCGTTAAAGTCACCGCCAACAATGACTTTGACGTCGGGACGAAGTGCTCCTAACTGCCGCCCGATGGTGTCCAGCTCGGTCAGCCAGCCCGGCGAACTCATATCCTTCTCCGGTGGGCGGGTGTGCACGGCTACCAGCATGACCGGCCCGACTCCGGGTACCTCGGCCTCTGCCCAGATCTGCCGGAAGGCGTAGCTCTGATCGTCCTGGTGCACGGGAGTCAACGGATATCTACTCCAGATCCCGGTGCCCGCGGCCTTCGGTTCGGCGATGGTGTAGGAGTACGGAAGCACCGAATCAATACCCGCAGCAACGAGTTTCGCCCGAGCTTCCGGGGTCAGCTCGTTAACGGTCACCACCCCCGCATCGTGTTCGCGAATCGTCGCCACCACTGCCCCGGCATCGCCGGCACCGAAGCGCAGGTTGATCTGCAGCACGGTGATGGTTGTTCCCTGCAGATGACTATCGGGCAGGTACAGCGGTGCGATGGCCAGAACCTGCAGCGCGATCACCACTACCGCCGTCATCACACCCCACCACTGCCGTACCAACAGGAACAGCAACAGCGCCAAGATCATCAGCACACAGGTAAGTGGCCACGCGGCGGCCAACCCGATCAGCGGCGACCAGCTCGACCGCGCCCAGCGGGACGCGATGGCCAGCACGCCGACCATGCTCAGCAGCCAACCCAGCGCCCCCACGGCGGTCCGTCCTCGCACCTCAGGGACGGTACCTTATGGCACTCTTTTACCCATGCCGTCATTCAGCCGCGCCGAACTCGAGGAAGCGTTCGCGCAACACCAGGCCACCGTCCATCGCTGTATCGAAACCGGCGACTGGAACCCCTATGCCGAGATGTACACCGAGGACGCCCTCTACATCGAGCATGTGGTGGGTCGCCTGCAGGGCAAGGAGGCCATCCGGCAGTACATCACCGCGGTCATGGCAGATTTCCCCGGCAACCACATGCCGAGCCTGCCCGCCACCTGGACGGTGTTCGATCCCGAAAAGGGTTGGGTGGTCTGCGAAATCGACAATGTGATGAGCGATCCGGGTGACGGCAAGCATTGGGGTGAACCGAACCTGACTGTGCTGCATTACGCCGGGGACGGCCTGTGGTCGCAGCAGGAGGACGCTTACAACCCCGCCAACATGGTCAAGATGGTGCGGCGCTGGTGCAAGGCCGCCGAGACCTCGGGGAACCTGCCCGACGAGGCCCGCGAATGGCTTGCCAAGTACGGGTCACGTAAGAACTAACCGGCAGATCTATTCAGCCAAGATCGTCAGCGTCGCCCGCAAACCGCCCATCGGGCTTGAGGACAGCACCACGTCACCCCCGTGCAACGCGGCCTGCTGCGCGACGAGCGCCAGCCCCAATCCCAGCCCGCCAGGGTTGGCGCCGGGTCCGCGTTCGAAACGTCCGAGCACTCGTTCCCGGTCCGCCTCCGGTAGACCACTACCGTCATCGTCGACCTCGATGACCAGCCGGTTGTCGATCCGATTCGCGGACAGCACAACATGTTTGGCATTGCCATGGTTGATGGCGTTGCGCACCAGATTGTCCACGGCCAACCGCAAACCGTCAGGCCAGCCCAGCACCACACCACCATCGTCGGCGTTGACGGTGATCTCCGGCGCGGCGGCGGGGTGCATCAACGCATCTCCGGCCACCCGATCCAGCAGATCCGCGATATCCACCAGCTCGCGGTCCTCGGGCCGAGCCAGGTCCCCGGAGGCCAGCTGGCCGAGTGCGGTGATGGTGGCCTCAACGCGTCGCTGCGCGCGCTGCAGGTCCCCGATCACCTCCGTGTGTTCCTCGTTCGACAGGTCGTGTGCCCGCAGGGTGTCCAGGTCGGCACGCATCGCGGTGAGCGGGGTCCGCAGCTCGTGGGCAGCGCTCGCGGCAAAATCGCGAGCCGCGAGAAGGGATTTGGTGGTTTCGGACTGCGCCGCCGAGACCCGGCCGAGCATCGCAGCCAGGGCGTCGGCAAGCTCTTCGGCCTCGCGGGCGCCGCGCACCGCGGCTACGTGCAGGCCATCGGTGTCAAGCTGACGGGTCTGTTCGGTGAGCTGGCGCAGTGGTCGCACCGCGCGCCCGCCGAACAGCCACGCGAAACCGCCTGCCAGCAGCATCGATAGCACACCGACGGCAATGAACACCGGGATTCCGCGGTGGTTGACCAGCACCGCGTCGGCCCTGGTCCCCAGTGAGATCACGGTCTGCTCTTCGGGGTTCGGGACGGTCCGGACGCGGTAAGTGGCACCGCCGACGGTGACATTCTCGGTTCCCGGCGGCAGCTTCGGCAGCTCGACACCCCGGAAGATCACCAGCCCTCCGCTTTGGGCGTCACGGACGGTGAGCACAAATGTGGTGTCCCCGTGCCGAGTGGTGGCCTGTACCGCGTCCACCAGCACGTCCAAGCGTCGATCAAGTTGCTGAGTATCGTTGCGTACCAAGGTAATACCGGCGACAATACCGATAAGCGCCACCACCAGACCGGTAGCCAGGAATGCCGCGACCGCTACCCGGGTACGCAGCGAGAGCGAACGTTTCACGGCTCTTCTCTCATCACGTATCCGACCCCCCTGACGGTGTGGATGATCCGCGGGGTTCCCCCGGCTTCCAGTTTGCGACGCAAATAGCTCACGAAGACATCGGCCACATTGGTCTCGACGTCAAAGTCATACCCCCACACCAGTTCCAGCAGCCGAGTGCGGCTGAGCACCACCCCGGTGTTCTCGGCCAGCACCACCAGGAGATCGAATTCGCGCTTACTCAGTTCGACGCGTTCACCACCGGAGAAGACCAACCTGCGGGAAACGTCGACGGTGACCTGTCCAACGGTGATGGTGGAGGTGGCGAGGCCGCCACCACCGGCGCCGCGACGGCGCAGCAGTGCGCGCAGACGCGCCACCAGCTCGCCAAGGTCGAAGGGTTTCGTCAGATAGTCGTCGGCGCCTGCCTCGAGGCCGGCGATCCGATCGTTGACGGTGTCGCGCGCGCTGAGCACGCAGATCGGAATGTCATTACCCAGGGCCCGCAGGGCGGTAACCACTGCCACGCCATCCAGCTCGGGCATCTGCACATCGAGCACCAGGGCATCGGGTTCATCGGCCGCGAGCTGGGTAAGCGCATCGCGGCCATCGACGGCGACCCGGACGTCGAAACCCGAGTGACGTAGCCCGCGGGCTACCGAGTTCCTGACATCCGGGTCGTCATCGACCATCAACACCTTGTGACGGGCGGCAGTTTCGTGAGTCATCGCTGCCTAAGGCTAGGCCTCATTCCGAGCCGCCCGTCTCATGGTGTTGTTAGGCGTCCTGCTGATCGACCACGGCGGTGACGGCGGGCGAAGCCGGCTTCGCCGGAGCTGCGGGCGCTGCCTGCTCGGTGTTGGCGGTCTCCTCGGCCGGCTGCTGCTGCGGCGCGAAGGGGTTCCACGGCTGCTGCGGCTGCTCGGCAGGAGCATTCTCGGTGGCGGGCTGTGCAGGCTGGCCGACCAGACCTGCAGGCGCGGCGGGGGCCGGCTTGTCGTCATCGGTGTCCGCACCGCAGCTGCTCTTCAGGCCCGTCAGCGGCTGGCGGATCTTGTCGAGCTCGGCCTTGGCTGCGGGCTGACCATCCAGGTAGGTCTTGATGGCTTCACGTCGCTCGCCCTCGGGTGCGCCCTTGGCGGCCTTGGTGATGCCGTCGTTGATCGTCGGGTTCTTGTCCAGGTAGCTCGCGACCTGGCTCGACACAGTCGAATGGGTCCGGGCGAACTCTGCAGCGGTGCAATCGCCGGGCTTGGCAGTGGCCGCACCCGCGAATGCCAGGGCGCCGGCAACAGCACCGGCACCAACAACACCACTGAGTACAGCAGAGGTGAACTTCATGGAGTACTCCTTGTTCAGCATTACAGCCGACGATATGCCGACTCGTCCGGGACGCTATCGAGCGTTGGTTGGACGGTCATGGCCCTAACGTTAAGGAACCATTAGAAGCCGGGCAGAAATTACGTCGGTGAAGTTCGTCGGGTGCCTACCCCTCGGACCAGCACCTGGTCTTGAAGTCCTGAACCGGCTGCCGGATCGCGTCCAGGTCGGCCTTGGCAGCGGGGTTGGCGTTGAGGTACACCTGCACCGCGTCATGCTTCGCCTCACCGTCTCCGGGGGTGTTCTTGAGTGCGTCGCTCATCCCGGTGTTGACGTCGGGATGCCTCTCCAGGTACTCGGCCCGCTTGGTTGACGCCACCGCATCGAGCCGAGCCTCCTCCGAGACGGTGCAGTCACCCGGCTTCGCCTGGGCGGGTGCTGCGATGCCGAGGGCGGCTGCCACCACGCCGACACCCACGATGATCGATGTGCACTTCATGAACCACTCCTTGAAAGGTCTGGATCAGCCGATTGGGATCGGCACGAAGCTACTCCCCAAAGACGCGCTGTACGACCGCTTTCGCACGCCTGGTCACCCGCAGATAATTGTCCAGGAACTCGCCGCCGTCGTGATCCGGCCAGCCCGCCGCGGCAGACACCGTGTTGAGCAGCCGGCCGGGGCCGGGCAGCTGGTCGGTGGGCTTGCCTCGCGCCAGCACCAGCGCATTGCGGGCATTGGTGGCGGTCAGCCAGGCCTGTCGCAGCAGTTCGGCATCCTCGGCGTCGACAAGGCCCGCCTCTGCCGCGGCGTGCAATGTCTGCAGGGTCGAGGTGCTGTGCAGGGATTGATGTTCGTGGGCGTACCGCAACTGCAGCAGCTGCACGGTCCACTCCACATCGGCCAGCCCGCCGCGGCCCAGCTTGGTGTTGGTATTGGGGTCGGCCCCGCGCGGCAGCCGCTCGGCATCCACCCGTGCCTTGATCCGGCGGATCTCGCGCACCGCGTCCAGGGCGATACCGCCGGCGGGATACCGCGTCTTGTCGATCATGCGCAGAAACCGCAGCCCGAGATCGGCATCCCCGGCGACACTGTGCGCGCGCAGCAGCGCTTGCACCTCCCATGCCTGTGCCCATTGCGCGTAGTACGTCTCGTAGGCCGCCAGCGTGCGCACCATCGGCCCGTTGCGCCCCTCAGGACGTAGTCCCGTGTCGACCTGCAGGGGCGGGTCGGTACTCGGCGCACCGAGCAGCTTGCCAACCTTTTCAGCCACCGACGCCGACCATCCCGCGGCCTCGGCATCGGTGCTATCGCCACGCGCCTCGCACACGTAGAGGACGTCGGCATCGGATCCGTAGCCCAGTTCACCGCCACCCAGACGGCCCATCCCGATGACGGCTATCGCGGCCGGTGCCTCGGAATCTGCGGGGACACTTGCCTTGACCACCGCGTCCAGGGCCGCCTGCAGCACCGCCACCCACACCGATGTCAGCGCCTGACACACGTCGATCACATCCAGCAGGCCCAGCAGATCGGCCGAGGCCACCCGCGCCAACTCCCGGCGCCGCAATGTTCGTGCCGCCGCGATCGCCCGCTCCGGGTCGGCGTGCCGGGCCGAGGACGCGATCAGCGCGCCCGCCACTGAAATCGGTTCGGCCTCAAGAAGTTTGGGGCCGCTAGGCCCGTCGCCGTACAGCTGGATCACCTCGGGTGCCCGCATGATGAGATCCGGCACATAGGCGGAGGTGCCCAGGATCTGCATGAGCCGCTTGGCCACCGCGCCCTCATCGCGCAGGGTGCGCAGGTACCAGGTCTGGTCAACCAGCGCCTCGCTCACCCGGCGATAGGCCAGCAGCCCGGCATCCGGATCGGGGGTATCCGCCAACCAGTCTAAAAGCGTTGGCAGCAGGATAGTTTGGATGCGCCCGCGGCGGCCGCCCTCCTTGGTCAGCGCGGACAGGTGACTGAGCGCATGCTGCGGTGACTGGTAACCCAACGCGGCGAGCTGGCGTACTGCCGCCTCGTTGGAGAGCCCCAACGCTTCCTTGTCGAACTCGGTCACCGATTCCAGCAGCGGTTGGTAGAACAGCTTGCTGTGCAGGCGGGACACTCGCATTGCCTGGCGTTTGATCTCTGCCCGCAGCACCCCGACGGCGTCGTTCTGCCCATCCGGGCGCACGTGAGCGGCGCGCGCCAGCCAGCGCATCGCCTCGGTGTCCTCCGGCGCGGGCAGGGTGTGGGTGCGCTTGAGGCGCTGCAGCTGCAGCCGGTGCTCCAGCAGCCGCAAGAACTCGTACGAGGCGGTGAGGTTCGCGCTGTCGTCGCGCCCGATGTATCCGGCTGTGGAAAGCGCCGCTAGTGCCTCGATAGTCGACGCGACATGCAGCGACTCATCCACCCGCCCGTGTACGAGTTGCAGCAGCTGCACCGCGAACTCGACGTCACGTAGCCCGCCGGTGCCCAGTTTGATCTCACGCTCGCGCAGCTCCGCTGGCACCAACGATTCCACTCGGCGGCGCATGGCCTGTACCTCGGTTACGAAATCCTCACGCTCGCAGGCGGTCCACACCATCGGCATGAGTGCGTCTACGTATGCCTTGCCCAGTTCCGGATCGCCGACGGCGGGACGCGCCTTCAGCAGTGCTTGGAATTCCCAGGTCTTGGCCCACCGTCTGTAGTACGCGATATGGGAATCCAGGGTGCGCACCAGCGCCCCCCGCTTGCCCTCGGGCCGCAGCCCCGCATCCACCTCGAAGAAGGTGCTGGAGCCGATGCGCATCATCTCCCCGGCGACGCGGGTGGTCAGCGAATCGGCCTCCTCCCCCACGAAGATGACATCGACATCGCTGACGTAGTTGAGTTCGCACGCACCGCATTTGCCCATCGCGATGACCGCGAGTCGGGGCGGGTCCTGCCCATCGGGAACCACCAGTGACACCGCGACGGCCAGCGCCGCCGTCAACGCCGCATCGGCGAGATCGGACAGGTGCTGACCCACCACCGGGAACGGCAACACCGGTTCGTTCTCGACGGTGGCCGCCAGGTCGAGTGCGGCGAGTACCAATAGCCGGTCTCGATAAGCGTCCCGCAGCGCAGAGATGGCAGCGGGCTCGGATACCGAGGCGCGTCCCCCAACGGAGCCGACGGCCGTTAAAAATCGCTCCTTTAGAGCATCTTTGGACTCCAGCTCGATTTCCCCGACCAGCAGACGCCAACGATCGGGGTGCGCCACCAGATGATCGCCGAGTGCCAGTGAAGATCCGATCACCGACAGCAGTCGGCCTCGCATGGCGGCGTCGTCGCTCAGCTCTCGATCCAGTGCGGCCCACTCGGTTCCCAGCGCCTCGCGGAGCCGGATCAGGGTGAGTAACGCGGCGTCGGCATCGGGTGACCGTGAGAGCGACCACAGCTGCGCGATATGCGTCTCGGTGGTCCAGCCCAGCTCTTCGAGCAGCGAGGCGGCCCGTGCATCGACGAGCCCCAGCCTTCCAGCGCTGGGAACCTTCGAACGCTCGGTGGAGGCTCGGGTCACCTCACAAACCCAAGTAGGCCCGCAGTTCGAACGGGGTCACATTGCTGCGGTAGCGCGCCCACTCGGCCCGCTTATTGCGCAGGAAGAAGTCGAAGACGTGCTCTCCCAAGGCTTCCGCTACCAGCTCGGAACGCTCCATGGCGATGAGCGCGTTCTCCAATGTGCTGGGCAGTTCCTTGTAGCCCATGGCCTGCCGCTCGGCGGCGGTCAGCTGCCAGACGTTGTCCTCGGCCTCGGGTCCGAGCGTGTAGCCCTGCTCCACTCCGCGCAAGCCGGCGGCCAGCAGTACCGCGTACGTCAGGTACGGGTTGCAGGCCGAGTCGGGGCTGCGCACCTCGATGCGACGTGAGGACGACTTGCTGGGCGTGTACATAGGAACCCGCACCAGCGCCGAGCGGTTGGCCGCACCCCAGGATGCCGCCGTCGGCGCCTCGCCGCCGTGCACCAGACGCTTGTAGGAGTTCACCCACTGGTTGGTGACAGCGCTGATCTCGTTGGCGTGCTCCAGGATTCCCGCGATGAAGGACTTGCCGACACTCGAAAGCTGCAGCGGGTCATCGGGGTTGTGGAAGGCGTTGGTATCGCCCTCGAACAGGCTCATATGGGTGTGCATCGCACTGCCCGGGTGATCGCTGAACGGCTTGGGCATGAACGTGGCATGCACACCGTCGATGATCGCCACTTCCTTGACCACGTTGCGGAAGGTCATCACGTTATCGGCCATGGACAGCGCGTCGGCGTAGCGCAGGTCGATCTCCTGCTGACCCGGCGCACCCTCGTGGTGGCTGAATTCCACCGAGATGCCCATGGATTCGAGCGCGTCGATGGCGTGGCGACGGAAGTTGGGCGCCGCCTCGTGCACGGCCTGGTCGAAGTACCCGGCGTCATCGGCGGGAATCGGCGCCGACCCGTCATCGGGCATGTTCTTCAGCAGGAAGAACTCGATCTCGGGGTGCACGTAGCAGGAGAAGCCCAAATCGCTCGCCCTGGCGAGCTGGCGACGCAGCACGTGCCGCGGGTCGGACCAGGACGGTGATCCGTCCGGCAGCTTGATATCGCAGAACATGCGTGCGGAGTGGTGCTTTCCGGCGCTCGTCGTCCACGGCAGCACCTGGAATGTCGACGGGTCGGGGTGCGCGACGGTGTCCGATTCGGAAATACGTGCGAAGCCTTCGATGGACGACCCGTCGAAGCCGATGCCCTCCTCGAACGCACCCTCTAGTTCAGCGGGCGCGATGGACACGCTCTTGAGGTAACCGAGCACATCGGTGAACCACAGCCGGACGAAACGAATATCGCGTTCTTCCAGCGTCCGCAGCACGAATTCCTTCTGACGATCCATGGGGAGAGGCTATTACATCTGCGTCGACATAGCGTCCGTCAGCACCGCACGTCCCTGGGTGGAACGGTGCCGTCGACGAAGTAGCGCGTGACGGCTTCGTCGACACAGGCCTCTCCGTTGAAGGCGACGGTGTGCTGGGTGCCCTCGTAACTGATGAGCGATCCACCCAACTGCTGCGCCAGTGCCACCCCGGCCTCATAGGGGGTCGCGGGGTCATGGGTCGTGGAGACCACCACCACCGGCGGCAGGCCGGGGGTCGACGGGGTGTGCGGAGCCGAGGTCGGCGGCACCGGCCAGAAGGCGCACATATCGCGTGGGGCATATCCGGTGAACTCGCCATAGCTCGAGAACGGCGCCTGCTGCCGCAGCGTCTTATCGGCCGCTACCCAGGGGGCGGAGTCCTTCGGTGTCGGCCCGTCGACACACCGAATCGAATTGAACGCGTCCTGCAGGTTGTCGTACTGCCCCTGGTCGTCGCGCTCCTGGTACTGGTCGGCCAGCCACAGCAGGTCATCGGGTCCACTGCCGTCGACCAGGCCCGCCAGACCCGAGGTGAGGTACTTCCAGTACCGCGGCGTGTACATCGCCTGGATAGTGCCGGTGATGGCGTCCTGGTACCCCAGGCCGCGCGGGTCGTTGGTCTTGGCGGGTTTGGCCACCAATGGATCAATCAGTTGGTGGAATTTCTTGACGGCCAGCGACGGATCGGTCCCCAACGGGCACTTGGGGTCCTTGGCGCAGTCGGCCGCATAGTCGTTGAACGCCACCTGGAACCCGGTCATCTGCCGGACGTTGGACTCCACCGGGTCGATAGTCGGGTCGATCGCGCCGTCGAGGACCATCGTGCGCACGTTCTGCGGGAAGTATTCGGCGTACTGGGTACCCAGCTCGGTGCCGTAGGAGTAGCCAAGGTAGTTCAGCTTACTGTCCCCGGACACTGCCCTGATGATGTCCATATCCCTTGCCGCGGAGGCAGTTCCGGCATTGGCAAGGAAATCCAGCCCCATACGTTTTGCGCATTCGGCGACGTATTGGCGGTATACACCCTCGATGTGGGCGACGCCGGCCTGGCTGTAGTCAGCCAGCGGCTCCTTACGGAAGGCGTCGAACTCGGCGTCGGTGCGGCATCGCAGGGTCGGTGTGGAACCGCCGACACCACGCGGATCGAACCCGACGATATCGAAGCTCTGCCCGATTGCGGATTCGGCCAGCTTGGCACCCATGCCGGCTGCCAGGTCAACGCCCGACCCTCCCGGTCCACCGGGGTTGACCAGCAGGGCGCCGACGCGCTTGCCAGTGGCGGGCACCTTCAGCACGGCCAGCTGCGCGACTGCACCCGTCGGCTTCTCGTAGCTGACGGGCACCTTCACCTTGGCGCACCGTGCGGTCGGGATGCGGCTGGTGTCACCGACAAAGCCGGCGCAGCTCCCCCATGTGACCTGCTGGTCGTAGAACGCCTGCAGGGCGGGACCCGGCGCCGGGAGCGGCGTGGCGGCCGCGGGGATGGCCGGGATCGCAGCCGAGAACATCAAAAGAATCACCGGCAACGCCCGGCGCATCCGCATCATGGGCCACATCGTGCCACGTCGGACCCCAAAAGTGCTCAGCAGCGGGTGCCTTCAGCCGGAGTCGTGACCTTGATGAGATAGTCCTGGGCCGCTTGGTCGACGCACTGGTTCCCGTCGAACACGATGGTGTGCTTGGTTCCGTCGTAGGTAAGCAAGCCTCCGCCGAGCTGTTTGGCCAGCTCAACGCCCGCCTGGTACGGCGTCGCCGGGTCGTAGGTGGTGGACACCACCAGCAGTTTGGGCAGACCGGGCACGTTGATGGGATGCGGCTTGCTGGTCGCCGGTACCGGCCAGAACGCGCACACACCCAGCGGAGCATTACCCGTGAACGTGCCGTAGTCCTGGAACGGCGCCACTTCCCGGATGCGCCGGTCCTTCTCGATGGCCTTGGCGCGGTCGGTCTGCGGCGGTTCGTCGACGCAGTTGATGGCGGTTTGCGCGTCCTGTGCGTGGCTGTAGTGACCTTCGTCGTCACGTTTCATGTACGCGTCGGAAAGCAGCTGCAGAATGTCGCCCCCGCCCTCGCTGAGTTCGCGCAGCGCCTTGGTGAAGGTGTCCCACAGTGTGGGCGAGTACATCACCATGATGGTGCCGATGATGGCGTCGGCATGAGAGAGACCGCGGCCGTCCCTGGTTTTGACCGGATGCTCGACGAGCGGGTCGACCATGGCCCGGTAGCGGGCCGTCGTCTGCGCCGGATCGGTACCCAGCGGGCAAGTCGGGTTCTTGGTGCAGTCGGCCGCGTAGTTGTCGAAAGCCTTTTGGAATCCCGCGATCTGGTCGATATCGGCCTGGGTTGGATCGGCGTTGGGGTCGATCACGCCGTCAAGGATGAGGGCCCGCACGTTCTGCGGGAACTGCTCGGCATAGGTGGTCCCGATGCGGGTTCCGTACGAGTAGCCCAGGTAGGTGAGTTTGTCGTCGCCGAGCGCCTCGCGCATCCGGTCCATGTCCTTGGCGACATTCACGGTGCCGACATTGGCCAAGAACTCCTTGCCCACCTTGTCCAGGCAGCGCTTCACGAAGTCCTTGGAGTCCTGCTCCATGCGAGCAACACCCTCGGGGCTGTAGTCGGTGTCGTTCTGTGCACGCATCCGATCCACGTCGGCGTCGGTGTTGCATTCGATCGCCGGTGTGGACGAGCCGACCCCGCGCGGATCGAACCCGATGAAATCGAAGCGCTCCCGAATCTCCTTGGGCGCGTGCTTGACGATCTCGATGGCGGCCTCGATACCCGACTGTCCGGGGCCGCCTGGGTTCATCAGCAGCGACCCGATCTTGTTGCCCTTCGCCGGGTACTTGATGATCGCGAGCCGCGCCTTGGCTCCGTCGGGCTTCGCGTAGTCGACGGGAACCTCCAGTTCCGAGCATTGGGTGCTCGCCGGCACCGTCTGGTTCTCCGGGACAAACTCGCCGCACTCGCCCCAGTTCAGGGTGCCCTGCGACAGGCGCGCGGCCATCGCCTCGCCCTCCACCGAACGCACACAACCAGAGACGACGGCTACCACCGAGGCAAGAGCCAGTAGCGGCAGCAACCCAGAGCGGGCAAGCCCACGAAACATCATGTCAGCCATGGTGCCATGAGCCCGCCAATTCCCCGCTCGCTGCGCTCGTGCCCGCCGGATTAGATGCGAGCCTTCAGCTCCTGCAGCGCCACGCCGAAATCGTCGGTCAGCGTGGACAGGTCGGGCATCAGATCGGGGCAGGAGATCAGGCCGACGTTGAGCTTCCCGTTCAGCGACATCACCGTGACGGTGAGCGCGGCGCCGTGAAAGATCGGCCCCAACGGGTACATCCCGATGACCTCGGCGCCCAAGAAATACAGCGGTACTTGTGGTCCCGGCACATTGGAAACCACCAGGTTGTGAATCACCGGGTGGCGGTCGGCCAACCGGATGCGCGAGTAGACCCGCATCGCGGTTCCGAAGACCGCAGGCGCCGCGAATTGGCTCCAGTCCTGCAGCAGGGTGGCACCCAGCACGGCGGTGTGTTCCTTGGCGACGTTGTTGGCCTCGGCGATCGCTCTAAGGCGATCGACTGGGTCATTCACATTGGTTTCCAGACGGGAGAACATGCCCGACACCTGATTTCGGCCCGGCCGGTCCGACTTCTCGTGCACCGAAACCGGAACCATGGCCACCAACGAGCTCTCCGGGAGCTCGCCCCGATCCTCAAGGTACTTGCGCAGCGCACCGGCACAGATGGCCATTACGACATCGTTGACCTTGACGCCGAAGTGGTTCTTGACCGCGCGGACGTCCTCGAGGTCCAGCTGGGCGTACCCGATGTTGCGGCGGCTGGTGATCGTGGAGTTGAAGGAGGTGCGCGGCGCCGAGAAGGGCGCCGTCATCGCCTCGCCGCGCTTCGAGCGTTCCAGCCAGGCCGGGATGACCCCGATGGTCGCGGGCAGCAGTTTGGCGAACTTCAGTGGCCGCGACGCCCACTTGAGGGCTCCGGTGATCGCGATTTCGAGGCTGTTGGCGCCGCCCACGCCCGCGGCGGGTTCGGGTGCTTCCGCGTCTGGTTCCAGGCCGCAGAGCGCCGACATCAGGTTGGCGCCGGTAACGCCGTCGACGGAGGCGTGGTGCATCTTGGTCATAACCACCAGGCGGGTGCCGCCACCGGTCGCTCCGGTTTCAATGACCCACATTTCCCACAGCGGCCGGGCGCGATCCAAGGGCAGTGAGGCGACGTGTCCGCACATCTCCGCGATCTCGGCCCTGCCTCCGGGTGCGGGCAGGCCGACATGATGCAGGTGCCGGTCGATGTCGAAGTCGTCATCGTCGACCCACACCGGGTGATCCAGGTTCAGGCGGCTGTCGGCGAGCTTCTCCTTGAAGGACGAGATGCCCTCGACCCGTTCCATCAGCTTCGTCCGTAATTTCTCGAACGAGTAGCCACCAGGAATGGTTGTGGTGTCTAATTCCAGTACCCCGCACACGTGCATGGGTTGGGTGGGTGTTTCCAGGTAGAGGAAACTGGCGTCGAGTCCGGAAAGCCGCTGCATGCGCACAGGCTAGGCGAGCCGGGTATTCCGTCGTGACCAAATGCCGTGACTGCCGGTGTGATCAAATCCACCCTCTCTGTTATTCACCTCATCGCCACGCAGTGGCAGACTGAAGATCGTTAGAAACCCAGGGACCCAGACGGGCCTTGAGGAATTCGATCGATGAGGTGACTCATTCATGTCCGAGATGTCCGAATCTGCCTTGTATGGCGCTGCTTCCGACACGGAGCGCAAACCCCGCGTTAAGACCCGCGCGCACCACTTGCAGAAGTGGAAGGCCGAGGGCCACAAGTGGTCGATGCTCACCGCGTACGACTACTCCACCGCCCGCGTATTCAACGATGCCGGGATTCCCGTTCTGCTGGTCGGGGATTCGGCCGCGAACGTGATCTACGGGTACGACACCACCGTGCCGATCACGGCCGACGAGCTGATTCCATTGGCGCGCGGTGTGGTTCGCGGCGCCACCGAGGCGCTGGTGATCGCCGACCTGCCCTTCGGTTCCTACGAAGGTGGCGCTGCTCAGGCTCTCGCAACGGCCACCCGCTTCATGAAAGAAGCCGGCGTGCATGCGGTGAAACTTGAAGGCGGAGAACGGGTTGCCGAGCAGATCGCCACGCTGACCGCCGCCGGGATTCCGGTGGTCGCGCATATCGGGTTCACCCCGCAGAGCGTGAACGGCCTTGGCGGATACCGGGTTCAGGGCCGCGATGACGCCGCCGAGCAGCTCGTCGCCGATGCAATCGCCGTGCAGGAGGCCGGTGCGATCGCCGTCGTGATGGAAATGGTGCCCGCGGACCTGGCAACGCAGATCACCGGCAAGCTCACCATCCCCACCGTGGGTATCGGCGCGGGCAAGGACTGCGATGCCCAAGTGCTGGTGTGGCAGGACATGGCCGGGATGACCAGCGGCAAGACCGCCAAGTTCGTCAGACAGTTCGGTCAGGTCGGCGCGGAGCTACGCAAGGCCGCCGAGCAGTATGCCGATGAGGTGGCTCGCGGCGTATTCCCCGCCCCCGAGCACTCGTACTGAAGTTCTTCGTCGGAAACTTTAGGCGCGCACGCCGAGCTTGCCGTCCAGATACTCCTGGCGGCACGCTCGGCGTGCAAGCTTTCCGCTGGTAGTGCGCGGTATCGCGCCCGCCTGAACCAACTGCACATCGGCAATGGGCAGGTTGTGGCGCCGTGAGACGGCAGCGCGAATGGCATCGACGATGGGCTCCGGATCGGCGCGACCCGCACCGGCGGCACGCTCGGCGACGATGACCAAGCGCTCCCCTGTCCCGTTGTCCTGGCCGACGCCGACAGGCAGCTCGTTCACGGGCGCCGAGAACGCCGCCACGAAACCATGCCGCACCGCGGCTGAGGCCTCCTCGACGGTGGCCTCGATGTCCTGTGGGTAATGGTTACGGCCGTCGATAATGACGAGGTCCTTGACTCGGCCGGTGATGTACAGCTCGCCGTCGAGGTAGACGCCCAGATCTCCGGTGCGGAACCAGGTGGCGCCGGGCTCGGTGTCACCGGCATGGCTGCTGTGGTCAAGCCGGGCCTGTAGCTTGTTGCGGAACGAGAAGTCGGTCTCCTTGGGCCTGCCCCAATAGCCGCGGCCGATGTTGTCGCCGTGCAGCCAGATCTCGCCGACTTCACCGTCGGGCAGCTCGGTGTCCGCGTTCGGGTTGACGATCACAGCCCACTGGCTGCGCGAAATCTTGCCGCAGGACACCTGTGGCACCGCGTTCTCGGCATCCGCGCTCACCCTGACCGCATGTCCGGCACCGAGCTGCTCGCGGTCAAGGTAGATCGCCGACGCCTCGGCGTCGGGGGCGATGGTGGAGACAAACAGCGTCGCCTCGGCCATGCCGTACGACGGTTTGATCGTGGTCGACGCCAATCCATACGGTTCAAACGCTTCGTTGAACTTGCGGATCGAGGCAATGCTCACCGGCTCGGAACCGTTGATCAACCCCGCCACATTGCTCAGGTCGAGGGTCTCCCCATCTTTGGGCAAGCCACGTTCGGCGGTGAGCTCGAAGGCAAAATTCGGGGCAGCTGCCAGGGTGCGGCCCAGCTTCGCCTCTGCCGCCAGTAGTTTGATCCACCGTCCAGGGCGACGTACGAAGGAGACCGGCGACATGAGGGTGACCCGGCCGCCACACAGCGGGAAGAAGGTCAATAACAAGCCCATGTCGTGATAGAGCGGCAGCCAGCTGACACAACGAGTGCTCTCGTCCAGGCCGAGGGACAAGATCATCTGCAACACGTTGGTCATCACCCCGCGGTGGGTGATCTCGACACCGGCAGGCACCCGGGTGGATCCGGAGGTGTATTGCAGGTACGCGATGTCGTCGGTATCCGGGGTCACCTTGACGTAGGTGTCGCCCACCGAATCGGGGACACTGTCGACGGCGAGCACACGCGGACGTCGGTCACGGGGCAGGCCACGCACGAACCGGCTGACGGATTCGGCCGCGGCGTTGTTGGTCAAGACGACGGTCGGCTCTGCGTCGGTGAGCACCGCGTCGAGCCGCTCGGAGTGACCGGGAAGTTCCGGAGCAAACAATGGGACCGCAATGTTTCCGGCCTCGATCGCCGCGAAAAAGCCGATGACGTACTCGATGCCCTGAGGGGCCAAGATCGCGACGCGGTCGCCGGGCTTGGTTACTTGCTGGAGTCTCGCCGCGACCGCGCGAGAGCGCTGGCCAAGCTGCGTCCAGTTGAGGTCGTTAGGTTCGCCATCGGAGTTCGTGTTGAAGTCCAGATAGCGGTAGGCAAAGGCATCGCCCAGCTCGCTGATGGCACGCTCAAGGTAGTAGTTGACGGTATAGCCATCCGGCAAGACGATTTCGCCCTTACCGTTCAGGTACTCCTCAACAAGTAACTTCATGGTGACCTCGGTCTAGCTGTGGATACGGCTGGCGTCCCATGAGGGGACGATACCGACCACAGAACACCAACACCCGGCACCACACGCGGTGCGCAACGAATATCGCGTTCCAAACCGATACCCCGACCTTATGAGAACCCTAAGAGAATCTTAGATTACCCCGTGACGAGTCGTGACCATTGTTTACCTGAATGTGGCACCGTGTCGCGTAATCGTCTCGCCCGCGCACCCGAGCATCCCGTCCCTTCGACCGTCAGGGCACACATTTCATGCCATCTCAACACGTCGAGGTCGAGCGAAAGTTCGACGTCACGGACGCGACGATCAATCCGTCATTCGACGGAATCTCCGCCGTCACTCATGTGGAGCAGCAGCCCCAGCAACATTTGGACGCCGTGTACTTTGACACACCCGACAAGCGGCTGGCTCAACATCGCATAACCTTGCGTCGCCGCACCGGCGGTACCGACGCGGGATGGCATGTGAAGCTGCCTGCGGGGCCGGATACCCGAACCGAGCTACGTCTGCCCCTCGAGAGTAATGACGCGGATTCCCTTGCAGTCCCGGAAGAACTGCGTGACACCGTGCTCGCGGTGGTGCGCGAGAACGAGTTGGCTCCTGTCGCACGTATCAGTACCGCCCGCACGGTGCTGATACTGATCGGCGCGGACGGTGAGCAGCTCGCGGAATTCTGCGATGACCACGTGACCGCGGCCCGGCTGGTGGGCCAGGACTCCGATGAGGAGGGCTCCGAGCAGAGCTGGCGGGAATGGGAGCTGGAGCTGTCGGTTTCCGGCGACACCGCACTGTTCGACCGGGTCACCGCACGCCTACTCGACGCCGGTGCGGCCCCTGCTGGCCATGGTTCCAAGCTGGCCCGGGTTCTTGACGTGCCCGAACGCGAGCGCCCCCAAGGAACCGACTCGATCCAGCGGGCACTGCTCGAACAGCTGGACCAGCTACAGGGCTGGGACCGCGCGGTCCGGGTGGACACCGATGATTCGGTGCACCAGATGCGCGTCACCATCCGGCGCATCCGCAGCCTGTTGCAGTCGAATCCAGAGCGCTTCGGCCTGGACACGAATCCCGAGCCGCTCGACGAGCTCCGTCTACTGGCTAACATCCTCGGGGTGGCGCGTGACGCCGAGGTGCTCGCACAGCGGTACGAATCTGCACTCGCCGAGATCCCCGAGGAGCTGATTCGCGGCCCGGTGCATGAACGGCTGGTGGATGCGGCCAGGGAGCGGTACGACAACGGATTACACCGGTCCCTCGCGGCGATGCGCAGTCATCGCTATTTCCGGCTGCTCGATTCCTTGGACACGCTGGTAGCTTCCGCGGGCCCGGCACCGGGCACCCATCATTCGGATGAGGGCGGCTCGCTCGATGCTGCGTACCGCAAGTTGCGCCGTGCGGCGCGGGCGGCGGCGCGCGCCGAGGGCGAGTATCGCGATGAGGCGTTGCACCGGATCCGCAAGTCGGCCAAGCGCCTGCGCTATGTGGCCAGCGCGGAGGGCGCCAAGCGAATCGCCCAAGCAGCCAAGGATATTCAGGAGCTGCTGGGTGAGCATCAGGACAGCGTGGTGAGCCGCACCTATGTGGCCACGCAGGCCGCCGAGGCGCACACCGCCGGTGAGGACACCTTCACGTACGGGGTGCTGTACCAGCGTGACCACGATGCGGCCGAATCCGCACGCCACCAGGTGGAGACGACGCTCAAGGCGCTCCGTAGGGCCGTGCGCTACAAGAAGTGATCAGCTGCCGTCGGCCGGAAAGCCGAAGAGCACGGTCCGGCTGTCCGGATCTGCTTCACGCAGGCTGAGTTTGGCCCGCTGGCCCTCGGGCGGATCGCCTTCGCAGCGGGCCAGGATTGGCGGATCGGTCACGAAAACCTCTGCGGGCCGCTTCTTTTCGGCACCCCGGAGCACCGCCGAATCAAAGGTCTGGCCCTTCTGCGGGGCGAGCACCGTGGCCTCGGTGAGGTCCACACAGGCCTTTTCCACCTTGTTGGCCAAGGTGTTCGAGCTCAGCAGCGACGATCTGGCGTCGGCAAGACCATCACGTGCCCATTGCGGGACCGGCGTGCCTGCGGATAGCGCCAGGCAGATTTCGGTGGCGAATCGATCCCCCAACCTGCGCAGTGGCGCGGTCACGTGTGCGTAGGGGGCGGCGATGCCCGCATGCTGGGCGGCCTGGTCATCCGGGCGGTTTCCGTCGAAGACCAGGTAGGAAGCACCCCGCAGGAGTGTGGTGGCTTGTGTCATCATCGCCAATGTGGTTGTGGCGCAGGGGTCCAACGCGGCGAGCTGCGACCCTATCGGAATGTCGTTTACCCAGGGCAGTCCGAGCGCGTCGGCGGTGCGACGCATCCACCGACGCGCATCACCGTCCGCGGGCGGCAGCGTGCGCAGAATGCCGACATCGCCGTCGAGCATGATCTGCGCCGCGCAGATCCCGGTGAGCAGGGATATTTGCGCGTTCCAGCCGTCGGTTTCGGTACGGGCCTCGATAGCGAGTTCCCACTCGCCACTGCGGCCGCGCACCACTTCCTGGGACGGGAGGTTCAGTTCGATAGCACCCCTGGCCAGTCCGAGATCTCTTCTCTTGCGGCCAAATTCAGCGAGTACGGCGATGGCGGGGTGCGAGTGTCCGGCGTCCGCGGCGTCCTGCGCTTCCCGGTAACTCAGCTGCTGCACCGATTTCACCAGGGCGCGCTGGACGCTCCAGTTGACCGGGTTGGCGTCGTCATCGGTTTCGATGCGCCATAGCGCGGCGGGTCGAATCTCGTTGGGCAGCAAGCTCGCCGAACCTTCGGAGAACACCGATGGGTGTAGCGGCACCGAACCGTCGGGCAGGTAAATGGTCTCGCCCCGTTGGCGTGCCTCGAGGTCCAACGCGCTGCCGGGTTCAACCTGCGCGGCGACATCGGCGATGGCGTAGTGCAGCACATAACCATTGGTGGTGCGTTCCAGGTGCAGGGCCTGATCGAGGTCGCGCGACCCGGGCGGGTCGATGGTGACCAGCCCCAGATCGGTGCGGTCGATGCGCTCACTGCGGTAACGGTCTACGGCCTGTTCGGCATCGCGCTGTACGTCGGAACCGAATTCGGCGGGAAGCGCGAACTCCGTACGGATGCCGTCGAAGCTGAGGTCGCGGGCGACCAGTCGCTTCAACGTCACCACGTCAGGGTAGTGCGAGGCGGGCGAGTTGGCCTGTAAGCCGGATCCTGTTCCACGCAGCCACGGGCTAGCCGCGGCCGCGTAGCGGCGACCATCCATCTGGGCACACCGTCGCCGGGTACCTCAAGCGGCCTACCCGGAAGTTCGGGCGAGCAGCCCTCGAACACTTCCGCAGCTGTGCAAGCACAGCCTTTTGGCCTTGCTTCGGGTGGGGTTTACCGAGCCGAACCGGTCACCCGGTCCGCTGGTGCGCTCTTACCGCACCGTTTCACCCTTACCACCGCTGACTCCCGAAAGACTCAGTGGTGGCGGTCTGTTTTCTGTGGCACTGTCCCGCGAGTCACCTCGGATTGCCGTTAGCAATCACCCTGCTCTGTGAAGTCCGGACTTTCCTCGTGTCGCGGGATATCTCCCGCAACGCGCAGCCGCCCGGCCAACTCGTCCGCGCGGTCATCTTACTCGTGACAAGCTCATCACCATGACGACAACGGCTCGGCTGGGCGCAATATCGATCGACTGTTCCGATCCAGCGGCGCTGGCCGGGTTCTACCAGCAGGTTCTTGACCTGGAGATTTTGTTCGAGAGCCCGGATATGGTCGCCTTGAAGGGCGCAGCCGTATTGCTGACGTTCCAGCGGGTGGCCGACCATCAGCCGCCGCAGTGGCCAGCAGGTGCGGTGCCGAAACAACTACACCTCGAGCTGGCAGCCGCAGACCTGGATGCCGAAGAGGCGCGCATCCTCGGCCTCGGCGCCACCAAGGCCGAAGTTCAACCCAATTCTGCCGGCTGGCGGGTGCTGATCGACCCGGCCGGTCACCCATTCTGCATCACCAACCTCATCCCAGAGGGCACCTATTCATGACTCAGGCGCCGCCGGCGCGATATCTACTCCGGGCCAAGGACCTGGTGGATTCGCGGTACGCCGATGACATCACCGTCACGGATCTGGCCACGGCCGCGGGGCTGTCCCGCGCACACTTCAGCCGAATGTTCAGTCGGACGTTCGGAGAGTCGCCGCACGCGTATCTGCAATCGCGACGGCTGGAGCGGGCGGCCGCGCTACTGCGGTACACCGATCACTCCGTTGCCGATATCTGTGTGGAGGTCGGCCTGCGCAGCGTCGGGTCATTTACCTCGACATTCACCCGCACCTTCGGTGTGTCCCCCACCGTCTATCGGGCGAGCATGCCGCCCGCGTCGACCTATGCCCGAGTGCCCGGCTGCATCCTGCGCATGCGCACCAGGCCGGATATGAAAACAGCACATATGGAGAAGACGGATGCCCTCGTGCGGCTCTAGCGTGGGCGCATGGCGAAAATCGGCAGTGTGCAATTGTGGGTTCACGACCAGGAGGCCGCGCTGGCGTTCTGGACGGAAAAGGTTGGCTTTGAAGTCCGTTCGGATGTGAGCATGCCGGAGCTGGGCGACTTCCGTTGGCTGGCGGTGGGTCCGCCCGGACAGCCCGATGTGGACATTGTGTTGATGGCGGTGCCCGGTGAACCGGTGATGGATGAGCCGACCCGCCAGTCGGTGCTCGACCTGGCCGCCAAGGGATTCGCGGGCACCGTGTTTCTCACCACCGATGATTGCAAGAAGTCCTACGAGGAGATGTCGGCGCGCGGCCTCGAATTCGCCGAGAAGCCCGAAACACGGCCCTACGGAATAGATTCGGCGTTCCGCGACCCATCCGGCAATCACATCCGAATGGTGGAGCGCAGCATTTACTAGCTCCTTCTCGAGATCTAGGGACTGAATGGTCGTCGTCGTGCAACGATGAGGCATGAACGGTGCCAACAGGCCGCTCATTCGAGTGGCCGGGCTCATCGTCCTTGTCGCGCTATCGGTCGTCGCCCTGCGCAGCTATCTGCCGGACGCGAAGGCACTCCCTCAACCCGAACAACCTCGGGATGAGGTTCACTCAATAGCCTTGCAGCTCTTGCTATGTGGTGCCCTATCCATTCTCATACTGCTGAGCCTTCGTCGGCGACGCCAGCAGCCAGCGCTCGCCGCGGGCCCGTCGTATTTGCGGTTGCGGGGTCTGAGCCGACGCGAAGCGATCATCGCCCTCGTGGGCACGCTTCTCCTGGTCGGCGCGCTCTGGACGTCGCTCTATCTGACCAGGCCAACGGGGGAAAATCCCGTGCGGGAGCCGGCCTCAAGTACCTCGGAACCGAGGCGGGCAGATAGCACCGAGCCGCGTCAGGCCCCACGCGCCAAACCCGAACGGGAGCAGCCCGACACGCCACTGTTGATCCTCGGCGCGGTGTTGGTCGGTATGGCCGTCATGGTCCTTGTGTTGAGGGGGCGCGCGCCGGACGCCGCCGTCGGCGGCATTGCTCAATCCGCGGCACCCGAAGGCGCTGATACGACGTCCGGATCCCTGGCCCATCTCGTTGAGCTCGGCCTCGCTGAGGTCGCCGAACCGGGGCGCGATCCGCGCGCATCGATCATTGCGTGTTACGCGGCAATGGAGCAGGGACTCACCGCGGCACCCGATGCGGCACCACTCGCGTCAGACACCCCATCGGAAGTCTTGCAGCGGGCAGTCCATATCGGTGCACTCCAGTCCCACGCGGGCACACAGCTTGTCTCACTCTTCTCGGAAGCTCGATTCAGCCCGCACCAGATGACCCAAACCGACCGCGAATCCGCCGCGCGGTGGCTGCAAACCGTGTTGGACGACCTTCGGAGCAGACAGTGAAATGGCTGGTGCCGGCCGCGCTGCTGCTGGTGATCGTGACCGAGGCGAGTGTGGCTGCGACCCCGCTGCGCGCGCTCACCCTTCCGGTCACCGGCGTTGTTGTGGCCGTCGCGCTGTACTTGCTGTGGACGCAGGTGCGAATCCCACCTGACCCCAAGCCCTTGGACGCGCTAGGCCCCCAGGCGGATGAGACGTTGCAGCGATGGCTTGCCCGCGCCGAGGCGAGGATCAGTTGGGCCGAACGGACCCGTGGCGATTGGGATCGGCACCTGCGTCCGCTCATCGCGGCGGACTTCCAGACGGCGGCGGGTCAGCGCCAGTCCAAAGATCGAGCTGCGCTCGCCGCGACCGGTCGCATGACATTTGGCCCCGAGTTATGGCTCTGGGTCGATCCGAATGGCGCGTCGTACGCGGACCGCGCTGATCCCGCTCCCGGCCGCGCGGTACTGCAGTCGATACTCGAACGATTGGAACAGATGTGATGACACTTCCGGTCACCGTCGCGACCCAGCACGCGGATGCGGTACTGAACGAGATCGGACGTGTGGTTGTCGGCAAACGCGATGCGTTACAACTCATTCTGCTGACCATCCTCGCGCGCGGTCATGTGCTCATCGAGGATCTGCCGGGCCTGGGCAAGACGTTGATCGCCCGGTCGTTCGCGGCCGCCCTGGGTCTGGATTTCGCCCGGGTGCAATTCACTCCCGATCTGTTGCCCGCGGATCTGCTGGGTTCCACGATCTACGACATGTCGTCCGGGCTGTTCGAATTCCGGACCGGGCCGATCTTCACGAACCTCCTACTGGCGGACGAAATCAACCGAACCCCACCCAAGACGCAGTCGGCACTGCTTGAAGCGATGGCAGAGGGGCAGGTCAGCATCGACGGTGAAACTCGCAGGCTGCCAACACCGTTCGTTGTGTTGGCAACGGATAATCCGATTGAGTACGAGGGAACCTATCCGTTACCGGAGGCTCAGCTTGACCGATTCGCGGTCCGGCTCGAACTGGGTTACCTCACCGAGGACCTTGAGATCGAAATGCTGCAGCGTCGATTGACGCGGGGATCAGCGCAGCAGACGGTGTCGCAAGTGGTCGCCGCCGAAGACCTCATCATGATGCGAGAGGCGGTCGAACAGGTTTCGGTGCATCCGGACGTCCTTCGCTACGTCGTCGCCCTGGCCGCGGCGACGCGCAATCACTCGCATGTCGAGGTTGGTGCCAGCCCGCGCGCCGAGCTCGACCTGGTGCAGATGTCACGGGCCCGAGCCATGCTGTTGGGGCGTGACTTCGTGATCCCCGAGGATGTCAAGGCACTGGCAGTGCCCGCGGTGGCGCACCGCATCAGTCTGCGCCCCGAGATGTGGGTGCGCCGCATCACCGGCGCGCATGTGGTCGACGAGCTGCTCCATCGGCTGCCGGTACCGCGAGCATCCGGATGATCGGTTGGCGCGCTTCCCCGCTGGTATCGGCACTGGCCGCCTGCACCGCCGTCGCGCTGGTGCTCGCGGTAATCGCCGGGCGGTGGCAGCTGATCCTCTTCGCGTCGCCGTTCCTCGGCATCCTCGTCGGCGCCGCCAGAAAGCCTGCGGAGGCCCGGGTATGGGCGTCGGATATGCCAAGTCCATTGCGGTGCTTGGAGTCTGAGACGGTGACCTTCACCGCATCGGTCGAGTCGAGCGATGCGGCCGTGGTCTACCGGCTGCGACCCGTGCACATCGATGGTCTGCAGATCACGGTGGACGAGGCGACCGCGCCCAACCAGGTGACGATGCATGTGTCGGCCCCGCGATGGGGCCGGTACACCATTGCGGTTGAGGTTCATACGATGTCGACATCCGGGCTCTGGGTTGGCGCTCCGATCCCGCTTTCTGTCGCCGAGTTGCGTGTGTATCCATCCGCGGACCCGCAGGATGTCGCGCTACCACCTGCCGAGCTACCCGATCGAATCGGCACACATCTGACGAGACACCATGGGTCTGGCGTCGAGTACGCGGATATCCGTGAGTATGTCCCGGGCGACTCTCTGCGGACGGTCAATTGGCGAGTCAGCGCGCGACGGGGACGCTTACATGTCACCGACCGGCTCACGGACCGCGCAGCCGATCTCGTTGTTCTCATCGACGCCTATCCGCAGCCGTTGGGCCCGGCGACCACGGCGACCGAGCGATCCGCGCGCGGTGCGGCGCAGCTCGTGCAGTCGGTGTTGCAGCGCGGCGACCGCGCGGGCGTTGTCGTGTTGGGCAGTGCACCGCGGTGGCTTTCTCCTGATATAGGCCGTCACCAGTTCTACCGCGTGCTTGATGCCATTCTCGATGCCGGAGAGTGGCATTCGCAAAGCCCCAGCGCGCTTGCCCCACGTGCAGCGATGCCGCCCAACTCGATCGTCGTGGCATTTTCCACCCTTTTGAATGCCGATTTCGGCCTTGCGCTTACCGACCTTCGGCGACGCGGGCACCCCGTCCTGGTGGTTGATGTGCTCGATCGCTTGCCATTTCGTGTAGAACCAGATCCGATCGTCGCGCGTTGGTGGCGGTTGGAGCGCTCGCGGATGTACCGCAACATCGCCGTGACGGGTGTCGATGTGATCGCCTGGAGCCAGGACGCCGGACTCAACCACGCGATGCATCTCATACCGCAGCGCCAACGAATCGGACGGCGCAGATGAACGTACGCGCGATAGTCGCTGCCGCTCTCGGCCTCTTGATGGTGACAGCAGCGGTCGGTGGGATCACAAAATATGCTGTACCGGTATCGGTTTGCGCGACGGTCTTGGTTCTCGCCGGTCTTCGGTTTCGGATAGCCGCGATACTCGCGGTGCTATCGGCCATCGGTGCATTGGCGCTGGGTAACACTCCCGCAGTGTTGGCAACGCTCTCCGGCCTCGCGGCCGCGACCTATCTGCTCACCGCCTATCCCCTGCACTTGCCCTCCGCCGTCATTGCCGTCAGAAATGAGGTGATCATTCCCGCGCTGCTGTTCGCATGCGCGGCATTGCTCGCCACAGCACTACCCGTGCAGGGACAGTCCTGGCTGCCGTTCATCGTGCCGGTCACGGTCGTACTTATCTATGTCGTCGCCGTGTGGCCATTTACCCGGATCTACCCAGGCAGTGGTGGCGCCGTGGACCGATAGACGGTTCCCGTCGGTGTCGTGATCTCGACGGTGTGCCGATCCGGACCGAGCACAGACGTTGCGTTCCAACCCGGCGCCTCTTTGACGTAGTTGCATCGCTCGCAGAGGCCTTGACCGTTGTCGAATGAGGTCGCCCCACCCCGTGCACTCCCGACGACATGATCGTGGTGGCGAATCGGAACGTCACAGTACGGTGTGCGGCAGGTTTGGTCGCGGAGGTCGATCAGCTCGGCCAATCCCTTGGGGAACAGGCGACTTCGCGAATCTGAGGTCACCAAGGCACCCGTGCCACAGCATCGATACAACCGCCGCGCGAGGACCTTCGCACCGGCGCTGACGGCATCGGAAATGAGCCTGCGCGCCACTCCCGCAGGGACAGGTCCGTGACCCGCGATAGTGGCGGGCTCGACACCCCCGCCAAGTAGGGCCTCATCGGAGATCGTGATGTTCACGCCGATGGGCACAGCCTCGGCGGTTGATACGCCGGTCACCCGTTCCACCAGGGTGTCGGCCATGATCTGCCCTTGGCCGCGAACAGGATCCATTGATGTATCGGCGGCCCGTTTGAGAGCCGCGTACACAGCCACTCCCTGTTTCACCGGCAGCAGTGCCGTCAGGTAGGTCATGGTGTCGGGTGCAGGACGGATGGATACTCGGCGTTCACTCTCCGCTCGACGTGCACGGCGCACCACGGCCTCGGCATCCAGCCGATAGGCCAGGCGTTTCGCCTCTGCGGTGAGCCTGGCATCGCCCATTCCGTGCAGCCACGCCACGTCCGCGCACATCTCGACGTCGATCTTCTGCCGGTCCTCGACGACGAGGTAGGCGGTTTCGCGCACCAGAATCGTCGCGCGCCATTCGTTGAGCGCGCCGCACTCCAATGCCGCGAGCGTGTGAGGCATCTCGTGGACGAGCGCCTTCGCGAAGCCGAGGTGACGGCTGCCACGGGCCGGCGAATCCTGCCGCGCCAAGGCCACCTCCGCGGCTACTCCCATCCCCTGCCGACGCCGAGGCACTCCCTTGGCGGCCTCATCCGCACGGCGGGCACGGTCGAGCAGCACCGTGGCATGAGCTTGCTCCGCGGCGGCCGCGGCCTTCATCCGCTCTAGCTCGGCGATTCGGTCGACGAGCCGGGCCGCCTCGGCAGCTGGATCGGTGGGGAACATGCCATCACGTTACTAGAACGTACGTTCGAGTAACGATCGGATCATGCTGTTATCCACAGCCATTCGAGCAATCGTCAAGTTATCCACAATCTCACTGATTGGCGGAAACCAACGCCCTAACGTGCTAGCTGCGCCAGCTGCACCGTGGCGAGCCGTAGGTCGTCGATCGAATCAATCGGATCGACGTATCCGACTCGGGTCACCGCCCACCCCCGCGGAGTGCTCACCCTGATGTCCAACCCGTACCGGTCCGCCCGCTCACAGCGCGCCGCGGTAGCGTCCGGATATCCGCCCAGTCGTTGCGCCATATCGAGCAGCGCCTGCCCATGGTCATCGTTGAGGTGACTAATGGCACCGGCGGCGTTGGTGGAGACGGGATCCGATGAGGCCGAATGATATTCGGAACCACTTGTCGAGTCCATGCGGCCATAGCCACCAACCCAACGCACTCGGTCAACCGCCAGGAGCCAGACGGTGAAGTCGCTGTACTCGATGTAGTAACGAGCGGCCGGCACCGCGGCGATATGCGCCTCTCGCGCCGCGGGTAACTCTTCCGGACTCGGCTGGCGCACCGCCCCGGCGAGGGTGATCCGGGTATTGGCGAGCGGGTCCTCGGGCGGGTTGGGCGCCACGATCGAAACACTTGCCCTGGCATCACGCATCAGGTTGCGGCCGTGCTCGGCCATTCGCGAGACGCACAGCACCGGATCCCCGTCCAGCAGCCCGTAGGTGACCAGCGAAGCCCAGGGGTCACCCTCGGCGGACAGAGTCGCAAGCGTCGCGATGTTCGTGGACGCCGCGACGGTTCGGGCCTCCTCGGCGGCCGATGGTCTAGCCGGATTGGCAACGTCTGTCAGGGGTGGGGCGATGGTGGGCGCATCGCCCGGATCGCCGTGATCGCGAGAGGCCATGGCGACAGCCTAAGTCAAGTACGACGTCTCGTTCATCAGTCGGACCGATGCCGGCCCGTCCGAATAGAACTCGGCGATGCTCAGCGAGGCCAAATCCAGGTGCAGCCGGTATAACAGACTGGGCCCGGCGTCGAGCGCCAGGCGCAGCAGCGTCTTGATGGGCGTGACATGCGAGACCACCAAAACCGTTGCGCCACCGTGCTCGGCGATAATCCGGTTGCGGGCCCGCCGCACCCGGTGGTGCACGGTGTCGAAGCTCTCCCCTTCTGGCGGAGTCACCGAGGTATCGCTGAGCCAGCGGCCGTGCAGCTCCGGATCACGCTCGGCCGCTTCGGAGAACGTCAAACCCTCCCATGTACCGAAGTCTGTTTCGATCAGATCGTCATCGACGGTGTATGGAACCCCAAGCGCATCGGCGGCCGCGGCCGCAGTCTCGCGGGCGCGACTCAATGGTGAGCTGATGACGGCCGAGATGCCGCCGCGGCCTGCGAGGTATCGCGCTGCCATTGCGGCCTGCTCGCGACCAAGTTCAGTCAGCTCGGGGTTTCCGCGTCCCGAGTAGCGGCGCTGCACCGAAAGTTCCGTCTGCCCATGGCGTAACAACAGCATCCGGGTGGGCTTGCCGCGCGCCCCGGTCCAGCCCGGTGCGGTATCAGCCGGCTTGGCCTTGGGCTCTGCGGCTTCCTTGGGCTTCTTCGGCTGCTTTGGTTCGATGCCGCTGGCGCGGTCCATCGCCTCGTTGGCCAGCCGGTCGGCGTGCTTATTGCGTTCTCGCGGAATCCACTTGTAATTGACCGATTCGAACTGCATGGCCGCAGTGACGGCCTGCCGGTACAAAGTGATCAGGTCGGGATGCTTGACCTTCCACCTGCCGGACATCTGCTCGACAACGAGCTTGGAGTCCATCGAGACGCTCACCTCGGTGGCGCCGAGCCGTGCCGCCTCGGCGAGTCCCGCTATCAGACCGCGGTATTCGGCCACATTGTTAGTCGCGTGACCGATCGCCTCGCACGCCTCCCCCAATACCGTCTCGTGATCCGGGGCGAACACCACCGTGCCATACCCGGCCAATCCCGGATTACCACGCGAACCACCATCAGCCTCGACAAGAACCTTCACAGACGTACCAGGACCGCGCCGCACTCGGGGCACCGCAGTACCTCGTCTGCGTCGGCCGTCGAGATCCGTGCCAGCTCACCGCGATCCAGCTCAATGCGGCAGGCGCCACACTTATTGCCCTGTAGCAATCCCGCGCCCGGAGCACCCGAACGACGTTGGCGTTCATAGGTTTCCAGCAACGGACCATCAATTGAGGCCATCAGACCGTCACGTCGCTGTCGGGAACGGTTTTCCTCGGCGTCTATGTCGATGTCGACCGCACGCTGGATCCGTTCGATTTCCGCGATCCTCTCGGCGACCTTGTCGGCATTCGCCTGTGCCGAGACCTGTTGAGCCTGGAGCTCCTCACGGCGCTCCATCAACTCCAGTTCGGAATCCTCCAGGCTGGACTGGCGACGCTCCAGGGTGTCGAGCTCATGCTGAATCTCAGTGAGTTCCTTCGGGTTCACACTCCCCGAGGCCAACAACGAGCGGTCCCGATCCTCCCGCTGCCGAACAGCGGTCACCTCGGCGTCCAGCTTGGCCACCTTGGCATCCAGGTCCTCCAGCGCGAGGCCGAGTGCACCCACCTCGTCGAGAATGGGCCGCTGCTGCGCCTGCAACTCCTCGCGTTCCTGACGTTCCGACGGATTCGCCCGCCGGTGCGCGATGCGCGTCAGTTCGGCGTCCACCGAGGCCAAATCGACCAGTAGACGTTGTTGCGCTGCAACGGCTTTCATACTGTTACTTCCTTCTCTGGGCCACCCAGCGTCCACGGGTCGGTACGTATCGGTGATATCCGGGTCGTGAGCTTCTCCGCGAATTCGGCGTCGAGCACCCGTGCCGCCTGCGCACACCACGGAAACTCGCTGGCCCAGTGGGCTACGTCGACCAGGGCAACACTACTTGCCCGGGCATGCTCGTCGGCGGGATGGTGCCGCAGGTCCGCGGTGACATACGCGTCAACCCCCGATCCGACGGCAGTGCTCAACAAAGAGTCACCCGCGCCGCCGCAGACGGCGACGGTCTCGATCACCGCATCCGGATCGCCTGCCGCTCGGGTTCCCCACACGGTTTCGGGAAGCGCGGCGCCGACACGGGATACGAAGTCACTTAGGGGCTCCGGTGTAGTCAGCACACCCACGCGGCCCAGACCCGTACCTGCCGGTGCGGGGGCCATCGGCAGCACGTCGATGGCGGGTTCCTCGTAAGGATGGGCGGCCCGGATCGCGGCGAACAGCCCGCACCGCAATCGCGACGGGGCAACCATTTCCACCCTGTCCTCGACGACATGCTCCACTACACCATGCGTGCCGATGGTCGGATCGGAACCCTCCAACGGCCGGAACTGGCCGGTGCCCGTGACACTCCACGAGCAGTCGGAGTAGTCGCGGATGTGACCTGCCCCGGCATCGAACATCGCGCGGCGCACCGCATCCGCGGATGCGATGGGCACAAACACCACCCACTTGTCATAGGCGGCGAGCTGCGGCGACAGTACCGAGGTCACCGTCAGCCCGAGGGCCTCGGCAAGGGCGTCGGATACACCGGGGCTCGCCGAGTCCGCGTTGGTGTGCGCGGTGAAGAGCGCGCCGCCCGACCGGATGAGACGATGGATCAGGGCGCCCTTCGGCGTACTGGCTGCCACCGTGTCCACACCGCGCAGCAGCAGCGGGTGATGCGCCAACAGTAGATGCGAACCGGTTGCAGCGCTGTCCATCTCGTCGAGCACTGACGCCGTCGCATCGACGGCGATGGTCACCGTATCGATCTGCTGGTCGGGGTCGCCGCAGACCAAGCCCACCGAATCCCAGGATTCGGCAAGCGCCGGCGGATACGCTCCGTCGAGCACGCCGATGATGTCCGCGAGCCGCACACCCACTAGAGAATCTCCTTCATCGCTTGCACCAGCTCCGGCCATTCGGATCGCACCGCGACCCGCAGATAGTTCCCATCCAGACCCACGAAGGTGTCGCAGCGGCGGACAGCGATGTTCTTCATCGCCAGGTGTTTGCGCATCAGCTCCGCATCGGGCACAGCCACCAGCAGGAACGGCGCGGATCCCGCGGTGACAGCCAACCCCAATCCACATAGGGCCTCGGCCTGCCGCTGCCGTGTGTCGACGAGACGCTCCGTGTCCAGCGCTGCGTGCGCCACCGCCTCTGGGGTGTTGCAGGCCGCAAGGGCTTCGAGTTGCATTGTGCCCAAAGGCCAATGCGCGCGCCCATGCGCAAGCCTTCGCAACACCTCGGGATCACCCACCGCATAGCCGGCGCGCAATCCGGCGAGCGCCCACGTCTTGGTCAGGCTGCGCAGCACCACAAGGCCGGACAACCGCAGTGACGCCAACGACTCCGGCTCGCCGGGCACAGCATCCATGAAGGCCTCGTCGATCACCAGGATCCGTCCAGGGCGACCCAGCGCCAGCAGGTCCTCGCGACAGTGCAGCACCGAGGTCGGATTGGTGGGGTTACCGATGACCACTAGATCGGCGTCCTCGGGCACGGCCGCGGAATCGATCGCAAACGGTGGCGGCAACACCACATGGTCGATCGGGATACCGGCCTCGGCGAGGACGGCCTCAGGCTCGGTGAAGCCCGGCGCGAACACCGCCGCCCGCCGCGGATTCAGGCGGGGCAGCATCGCGAAGCCCTCGGCGGCTCCGGCCAGCAGCAGCACCTCATCGATCGGGCGGTCGTGACGGTCGGCGATCGCGCAGATGGCGCGTTCCTCGTCGGCGCGGCGCGGGTAACTGCCCAACTCGTCGAGGCGGGACGCGAGCCGTTCACGCAGCCACGGTGGCGGCACGGCAGCGCGCACATTCACAGCGAAGTCCAGGACGCCGGGAGTCAGCGCCTGGTCGCCGTGGTAGCGCACTGCTCGGCTACCTGTCCCGTGCCCATTCATGTCTCGACACTAATGTAGGGGGGTGGCTCCTCCGATGCTGGTGATCTTCGATCTCGACGGCACCTTGACCGACTCAGCACCGGGAATCGTCTCGAGTTTCCGTCATGCGCTCAGCCACGTCGGAGCTCCCGAGCCCGCCGGCGACCTCACGTCTCGGGTGGTCGGACCACCAATGCACGTCACACTTGGCTCGATGGGGCTTGGCGACCGGGCCGATGACGCGATAGCGGCATACCGCGCCGACTACGGCGAACGTGGATGGGCCGTCAACGAGATGTTCGACGGTGTCCGCGAGGTCCTGAGCGGTTTGCAGGCCGCCGGGGTACCGATGGTGGTGGCGACGTCCAAGTCCGAACCGATCGCACGCCGCATCCTGGACCACTTCGAGCTCACCCAGTTCTTCGAGGTGATTGCCGGGGCGAGCCCGGACGGCGCCCGGTCCGGGAAGGCCGAGGTGATCGCGCACGCGCTGTCCCAGTTGGACGAGGTTCCTTCGGTCGGTGTGGTGATGGTCGGCGACCGGGTACACGATGTCGAGGGCGCGGCCGCGCACGGTATCGGCACCGTGATCGTCGACTGGGGTTATGGAGCAACCGATTTCGATGATGAGGCGGTGAGCTCCGGCGATCTTTCTCGGTGGATCATCGGGCGGGTGGGCACCCCGCAGGAGCTGCGGGAGGAGCTTCATGTCTGAATCTCACGGTCTTCACGTCACCTTCGTGTGCACCGGAAACATCTGCCGCTCTCCGATTGCCGAGAAGATGCTGGCCCATCAGCTGGCCGAGCGAGGTCTTGGCGATCGAGTCCGGGTGACCAGTGCCGGCACCGGAGACTGGCATGCCGGGAATCCCGCCGACGAACGCGCTGTCAGCGTGCTGGCCGAACACGGCTATCCAACGGATCACCGTGCGGCCCAGGTGGAGGACGATCATCTGAGCGCTGATCTCATTATTGCCTTGGCGCGCAACCACTCCCGGATGCTGCTGCATTTGGGCGCTGACCCCGAGCGGGTGCGGTTGCTGCGGTCGTTCGATCCGCGGGCCAGCCGGGCGGCTCTGGATGTCGAGGACCCGTACTACGGCAACCGCGACGATTTTGTCGACGTGCTCTCGGTGATCGAAGCAGCGATGCCCGGTCTGCACGAGTGGGTCGACAAGTCGCTCGCGGAGCGTGAGAACACCTGATGCGTCGGCTCGCGTTTCTGCTGCGTCCTGGCTGGATTGCCTTGGCGCTGGTGGTCATCGCATTCGCATATCTGTGTTTCACGGTGCTGGCGCCATGGCAGCTGGGTAAGAACACCAAGACCTCGCGGGAAAACGACCGCATCGCCCACTCGGTGAGCGCCGATCCGGTGCCGCTGAAAGGCGAGCTCCGGCCTGACTATTCGATGCCCGAGGACTCCGAGTGGCGTCGTGTGACGGCGACCGGTCATTATCTGCCGGACCGTCAGGTGCTGGCCCGCTTGCGGGTGGTCGATGCCAAACCGGCCTATGAGGCGCTGACGGTCTTCCAGGTCGACGGCGGACCCGCGATTCTGGTGAACCGCGGCTATGCGCGGCCCGAGCAGGGCACCGCCGCGCCCCCGATACCCGCGGCACCATCGGGGCAGGTGACCATCTCGGCGCGGCTGCGGGAGTCCGAACAGCAGTCGGAGAAGGCGCCATTCATGGAAAACGGCGAATACCAGGTGTATTCGATCGTCCCGGACCAGGTGTCGACACTGCTGAAAATTCCGTTGGCAGGGCCCTATCTGCAGCTGGCGGAAGATCAGCCGGGCGGCTTGGGGGTCATCTCGCTGCCGCAGTTGGATGCGGGGCCGTTCCTGTCTTACGGCATCCAGTGGATCGCCTTCGGAATTCTCGCGCCAATTGGACTGGGATACTTCGCGTTCTCCGAGATCAAGCAGCGCCGCACCGCGGCCGCGGCCAAACCCAATGCGCCACAGACCACCGAAGAGCGGATTGCCGACCGTTACGGTCGGCGCTGACACAGCGCCGCGATCACCGCGGCGACGGCCGTCACATTCTGGACAGCACGCGAAAGCCGCACCGCCTCATGCACATCCCCAATTCTGGGGGCGATACCACGTCCCAGGGTGGGACGTATCTCCTCACCGTACGGGTATCGGACGGGGCCGCCGAGGCGTACGCCAAGGGCTCCCGCGAATGCCGCTTCCGCGACACCGGCGTTGGGGCTGGGATGGCTTTGTCCGTCACGCAGGCACACGCGCAGGGCGGCGACCGCCGAGCCGCCGAGGAATGGAGCGGCAACTGCTGTGGCCAGCGCGGTGATCCTGGCGGGCAGCAGGTTCATCAAGTCGTCTAACCGTGCTGCCGCCCAACCGAATTGCAGGTATCTGGCCGATTTGTGGCCGATCATCGCATCCAGGGTGTTGGCCGCGCGGTAGGCCAGTAGCCCGGGCACGCCGGCGATCGCGGCCCATACAAGCGGGCCGGTGTGCGCATCGGAGGTGTTCTCCGCCAGGGATTCCACGGTGGCGCGGGCGATGCCGTCTGCGTCGAGGAGGCTCGGGTCGCGGCCGCATAGGGACGGCAGCAGCGCGCGGGCGTCGTCGATGTCGTTGTCGTACAGGTGTTCCGACATGCGGCCGCCGACCCGGACCAAGGATGTCCCGCCGAGAGTGGCCCAGGTCGCGGCGGCAGTCACGACGATGGTGGCCGTTGCGGAGCGACGCGCCGCGCGTTCGGCGGCCCATCCGGCGACGGTGACGGCGGTGAGCAGCGCGGAGGTATGGACGGCGCCTGCGAGCCTGGTGTCGCGGTAGGTGAACGTCTCGAATGCCGCGGCGGCTTGGCCGAATCCGGCGACCGGGTGGAACCGTTGCGGGTCGCCGAAGCACCGGTCCAATGCGTAGCCGAGGGCAATACCCGCGGCGCGGGATCCTCGACGCGACACGTCGTCACTGTATAGAATTTGCTGTGCAATGAAGCACTCCCCTGCCAGGCTTGTCGACCTGGTCAACCCGGCGTCGTTGCTGTTGCCTGCCTCGAACGTGATCATGCAGCTGTCCCATCCGGGTGTCGGGTATGGAGTGTTGGAGAGCCCCGTCGACAGCGGCAACGTCTACAAGCACCCGTTCAAACGCGCGCGCACCACGGGCGCGTTCCTGGCCGTCGCGACTATGGGCAACCGCCACGACCGCAAGGTCATCAAGCGGGGTATCGACGCCGTGCACCGACAGGTGCGTTCGACGCCCCAGAGCCCGGTGAAGTACAACGCGTTCGATCCGGACCTGCAGCTTTGGGTCGCGGCGTGCCTGTACCAGTACTACGTGCAGGCCCACGAGGCGCTGCACGGTCCGCTCGATGATGCGACGGCCGATGAGATCTATCGCGACGGGGCTCGGATCGGCACCTCCTTGCAGGTGCGGCCCGAGGCGTGGCCGCCCGACCGGGATGCGTTCAACGACTACTGGAAGCGCTCGCTCGATGAGCTCCGCATCGATGCGCCGGTACGCGAGCACCTGCTGGGTGTGGCGTCGTTCAAGATGCTGCCGTGGCCGCTGCGGATGGCCGGACGATTCAATCTGTTTGCGACCAAAGGGTTTCTGCCTCCAGAGTTCCGAGAGCTGTTGCGGGTGCCTTGGACGGAGCGCGACCAACGGCTCTTTGACGGATTGCTCGGCGCGCTGCGGGTGGCCGATCGACTGGTGCCCGCGCAGCTATGGACGTTGTCCTATGCCGTTCTCATCTGGGACATGCGATTACGCGAGCGCATGGGTAAGCCGGTCGTCTAGGCTCCCAAACGTGCCGATACTCACCGCCTGGCGTCGCCTGGATGAAGGTCAAAAGCGCAGCGTTATCGGAATGAGCGTCGCGGTGGGCGCCCTGCATGTCCTCGGTTGGGGCATGCTGCTCCTACTGGTGGCTCCCGGGCATTTCACGGTGCAGGGCAGCGTCTTCGGTGTCGGGCTGGGTGTCACGGCATACACACTGGGCATGCGGCATGCCTTCGACGCCGATCACATCGCGGCCATCGACAACACCACCCGCAAGTTGGTGGCCGATGGACGGCGCCCAATGTCGGTGGGTTTCTGGTTCTCGCTGGGACATTCGTCGATCGTGTTCATCATGGTCGGACTGCTGGCGCTCGGCGTTAAGGCTTTGGCGGCCAATGTTTCCGACGAACACTCGTCACTACAACAGTGGACTGGCGTGTTCGGGACGGCGGTGTCGGGAACGTTCCTGTTGCTCATCGGCTTGCTCAATCTGGTGTCGCTGATCGGTATCTACCGGATTGCCCAGCGGATGCGTGGCGGCGAGGTCGACGAGGCCGCGCTGGAGCGCGAGCTGGCCAATCGCGGTGGGCTGAACCGGCTTTTCGGGCGGTTGATGACGGCGATCCGCAAGCCGTGGCAGATGTACCCGGTGGGTCTGCTGTTCGGGCTGGGCTTCGATACGGTGACCGAAGTGTCGCTACTGGTGATCGCCAGCGGTGCCGCGGTGACGGGGCTGCCCTGGTACGCGATTCTGGTGCTGCCCATCCTGTTTAGCGCCGGGATGTCGCTGTTCGATTCGCTCGACGGGTCGCTGATGAATTTCGCCTACGACTGGGCATTTCAGCAGCCCGCTCGCAAGATCTACTACAACCTGGTGGTCACCGGGCTGTCGGTGGCGGTGGCGATGCTGATTGGTGCGCAGGAGATCATTTCGATCCTCACCGAGAAGCTGGACATCACGACGGGGCCGCTGGCGGCGGTGGGCGGGCTCGATCTGGCCGCGATGGGTTACGTGATCGTGGCGCTGTTCATCGTGACGTGGGCCGCGGCAGCGCTGGGCTGGCGGTACACCGGAGTGCGCAGACGCTGGGGCGGGTAGGCGGCGCTTTAGCCGGGCGAAACTTCATCGAAATTCGATGGAACCGATTCGGGGCACGGTGCGTCATATACACATACGATGAATCTGACCTGGCCAAACCGGCCATGACCTGAGGGGGCTCGATGTCGCTAGACAATCTGAAAAGTAGCGCCGACAACGACGGCCTGGTGCTGCACCTTGACCCAAACCAGTTCAGGGACATCCTCACGGCATGCGATGTGTACGCCGATGGCCTGCAGAAGTTGAAGAACAACGCCCTCGCTCTTAGCGGGCGCAAACTTGGCTTCTCCGAGGATCACCTCGACTCAGGTGCACAACTTGCGCGAAAGTTCCAAGCGAAGGCAGCCGGGGATGCCAACAGCGCCGAGAACACATTCCAATCGCACGTCGATCGTGTCGAGGAAATGAAGAGCTTGTTTGTTGCACTTCGGAATGCCTACGAGAGGACCGAGCAAAGCAATGCCAGGGCGTTTGGCGGATTCGGCCACTAAGCGACCGCGCGAACATGTTGCTTCGCAAATTCACTCTGGCCTGTGCTGTCACGGTTCTCACCGCCTGCGGGGTGCCCACACCGGGAGCACCGGTAATGTCGCCGCTCCCAACCAACAGCAAGGGCCATACTCGTATCACGTATGAGCCCTGTAAGGAGATACCGGCTAGCGTCATCGCACAGCAACAGCTCGACGCGCAACCGCCAGAACCGAACTCGATCAACGGTGGTGGCGTTGAGAACTACTTATGCCAATACAAGTCCCGGACGGGTTACTACCTACAGGTCTCGGCGTCGAACTACACCCTTGAGATGGACAAACGAGACACAACTCATTGGGGCTACCGTGATTTTGAGATCAATGACCGAAAGGCACTGAGTTATTACTTAACGCCGCCACCGAGGACAAACGGGTGTGCGATCGATGTGGCCGCGTCGACCGGCGTGTACGGCGTCCTGGTCTCCGACGGGTTGAACGGCTTTGCGCCCTACCCTGACTGCTTGACCGCTGCTCAAGCAAACATTGAGGCCTTGATGCCGTACTTCCCATACTGACAGGCACGACAAGCGTCTCGAAGAAAGTTCAAAAATCATGGAACCGGATCGACACTCGTCACGTCAGATTCTAATAGCGGAGCTGTGAGCCACGAAACGAAGGAGCTGCTATGAGTGGAGACGAAGACGGCTGGACCAAAGGCAACCGCGAACGCGATGCGCTTTACGCCAAGCAACGTCTACATGGCGCCAATATCGACGGAGGAACCGAGTCGGCGAGTATCCCCACCGAGGACTTCGGCAGCTGGGCACACACGCAGATCAAGGAAGCGTCTGACGCATTCGATTCGGAGTCGGCCCTCGAAGTTGCAGACGAGTGGGAAAAGCTTGCTAGCGGCTTCAAGTCGGTACTCGACAAGTTCAAGACCTCTCTCGACACGGCCATCAACGGAAGCTGGACAGGCGAAGGCGCTGAAGCCGCGAAGCAAGCAATCTCCGACTACAAGAGCCACGCCGAGAAGGTCAGCGATGGCATGTCGCTCATGGCAACCAAGCCTCAAGAAGTCGAGACCGCGATGACACAGATCAAGGGCCTCATGCCCGAGCCCGTACAGGTGTCACCACTGACGACGGGGGCGTCACGAGCTCAGGTGGAGCAGCATTTCGCCGATCAAGCCGTAGCCCAGCAGAAGCAAGACGAGGCCCGCATGATCATGCGAAACGTCTGGTCCCCCGTTTCGCAGCAGGCCGCGTCGGGGCTCCCGACCCTCCCGGCGGCCCCGCAATTCGGCGATGCTTCGGCGGTAAACGCAATCACCAAAGCCGCGTCGGACTGGGGCGGCGGCAAAGACATCAAGCCCGACACGGTCAAGCCCATCGACGAAGCCTCGGTGCGTGCGGCTGCTGCCGCGGCGCTGGCAGACCCAATGCAGTCATCAAGCGGTGGCGGGTCTGGTGCGGCAGGTGCCGCAGCGGCGGCCGCGGGTGCGGCAGGTGGCGCTTCGGGAGCAGGCGGTAGCGGACCCTCGTCAGCAGCTGGTGCGGCCGGCGGGGCCGGAACCAGGCCGACGTCGGGCGGTAGCACCGCCGCGACCGGCCCCAATACGGGCTCTGTCCCCGGCACTTACGGCATCGGCCGGTGGGGCAAGCCGACCACCAACAAAGACGAAAACAAGGACAAGGACAAGGAGTCTGACTTCAGCCCCCTCGCCGCTGGACCGATCATCGCCGGCTCCTACACCGCGGGCGCGGGCATGGGACTTGCGGCCGCGCCGTCTCCGATGCAGGGCATGGGCATCGCCCAGCCGCCGACCATGATGACTCCGGGTGCTGCGGGTGCGCACCAACACCAGGAAGACGAAGATCAGCACTTCACCCCTGAATTCCTGGTGAGTATCGACAACGGCAACGAGCTCGTCGGCCCGCTGCCCAAGGTGTCCCCCGCCGTCATCGGCGTGTGGAACGAGGAGCATGTGGCCTACCAGAATCCACATCCCTCGGTGTACGACCCCAAGCCATACGACGGCGACGACTAAAAACAGACCGACGATGGGCAAAAACATCGTCGGTCTGTTTCGACGGCACAGGTAATCAAATCCGTGCCTCGGGAAACACGAACGTGGTCCGCGGCTACGACATGCTCGTCCACGATCTGACCGACCGCCAGATCTCGTACTACGACCCCGGCGTCGGCACCGATCCCGCCATCGGCACCTATGCCCCGGTCAGCCAATTCGTCTCTCGCATCCTGGGTATCGCGTTCGGGATTGGATTGCGGGCCAAGCTGGCACAGGCCTACACATATCTGATCGAACGATGGCAACCCGGAGATCACATCTTCATCTTCGGGTTCAGTCGGGGCGCACTCTGCGCGAGAGGCCTTGCCGGGCTTCTCAACTCGGTGGGCATGCTGCGCCCCGGCTCTGCAAACCTGGTGCCGTATGCGGTCAGCCTGTACGCACAGTCGTGCGCACGCTGGTCCCCCGATCGATGGGACCAGCTGCATTCGTTCACACGCACTCTGGCGCGCCGTCAAGACGGCAAGGTCGCCATCCCCATCGCGTATCTCGGCCTGTGGGATACGGTGAGCGCGCCTGGCATCTTCAAACGGAGCATGCAATGGCCTTATGCGCCAAGTGTTCCCAACGCCTCGGCCGGACGGCACGCGGTGCCGATCGACGAGAAGCGCCGACCGTATCGTGAGTACCTCATCACACCGCTTGGCGATCAACGACTCGTTGACGAGGCATGGTTCGCCGGTATCCATTCCGATATCGGTGGCGACTACCCCGACGACGACAGACTCTCCGATATCGCACTCAAATGGGTCATCGAGGGCGCCGCCGAACATGGCCTGGTGCTCAATACCGAAAAGTATCAACGGTATTGCTCGGTGGAACCCACGTACGCGATGGGTGAGATTCACCGGGTCAGCTGGCTCTGGATACTCCTGACATTCCGTCGTCGCCGCATCCCCGACGGCGCCTGGATTCACGCCAGCGTCGCCGACCGTATCGCGGAGGATGAGAGCTACCGCCCCCGGCTACCGGAGCACACCACCGTTATCGATGCCCAATGGGCTTCTCCGGAAACAGATATCAGGATATAGTGGGCGGACTGACCTGTAGCCCCGAGAGGATCGTCTCGCGGCCGGTGTCAAATCCACGCACTGTGTCGTCCAACGCCTGTATCGACACCCCGATGGTGAAAACCTTGCTGCCGTTCTTGACCGCCACAAGGGTCGTGGTCACCCGGTGCGATGGGATGGGCCCAAGCCCCATGTTGTAAGTCAAAGTCTTCGAGGGATACCCGCAGATGGTGCCCGCAGCTTCAACGAGATCCGTGACACCGAACGACTCCAACCCGCTGCGCTCGGCAGCGAACGCGGCATCCTCGTTTGAAGCCTTGCCGGTGAGGTTCGCGATGGCCACCGTGGCATTTGGCACAAACCCGTTGGACTGAAGATTCGTGGCCGCCAGGTAGATACGCACCACTCCGCTCTCGAAGCGCTTGACCCGTTCCCAGCCCGCAGGCTGCGGAACCTCTACCCGCGGCTCGGAGTCGTTGTCCAGCGGCACTTCCATGAGCGGCACCGTCACCGAATTGCATTTCGGGTTGGTAAGCCGCTTGCCCTCCTCGCCGGGAGTGGCGATCGCGTCACCGTCGACGACGGCCGAGCACCCCGAAGCCAGCATCGTTGCAGCGCACATCGCGGCCAGCATCAACCGAGTCACCCGAATCATCGGATCAGCCTAATGGTCTCAGTCATGTTGCATCGCCCGAACGAGCCTAGGACGGGATTTGATTGGCGATGGAATCTCGCATCTTTACGATAGCGACTGGTGGATTCTCTGATGTGGCCGCACTCGCCTCTGCGTCGGTGAGCGGGATATCACCATACATATTGATAACATTGTATGTGTTTTCTTTTTCTCGGTGCATCGCAACGAAGATGTAGGCACCACCCGTTGCGAGCGGCCGATCTCCCTTAACGATATATCTTGTATTTGATTTAGCGTCGAATCCGCCCTGCTGCTCGACCGTGACGGCACCTGAGGCGCCTCCCTTGAGAACAAGCATGATATTCACTGTGAATTTCGTGTAGGCAATATTAGCGTGACGAAAGATCGTGTCCTGCTTCTCTTTAACCGTACCCACGAAAATAGCATCAGCTAAACCGGCCAATCGCCTCTGATCGCCGAGATCGATTCTGTATGTGGGCGTTATTTCCTTGACTTCAACAAGGCGAGAGGGACCAGCTGAAGATGAAGCCGATGCAGACGAAGAAGTAACGCTTTGCGTATTAGTCGTCGATTGACACCCAATAACGAAGGTCATCGATATCAATATCGATACTCGTACGATATTCTTATACATAAGATTGCCCGTTTCCTTTGAAGTCATCTCAGTCTTCAGGCCAGTACTTTGCTGCATACAGAAACAGCCCCCAACTGAAGCCCACACCGTATCGTTCTTCGTTCCAGAAAAATTCGTACTCTTCGTAGCCTGGCAATGTTTTGTCAGATAGAAGCCATTTACGACCATTAGTCAGAGGGCCGAAATGCTGAGTAAAATCGGTGACGTCTGCACTCCAGGGCGGTAACACTGCTGGCGAATCTCCGCTATGCAAATCGCCTCTCGCACGAATATATCGCGCCGACTCGAGCCCTCCAGATTCGTCGGCTATCGCACTGAAATTGAATTCTGGCCATAGCACGCTTGCGTACTTCAGCAAATTAGAATCTTGACTTATCCCGAGAAAGGTTTTCATGCCCTCGAAGCGAGAGGTTTCGCCTCCAAGAGCCTCAGCTACTCGGGCCTGAACATGTTGTGCATCATCGACAGAAAGCCCGAACTCGGAGAGTTTAGCTTCCAGAGCGGGCAGTCGGTTAACCAACCTGATCTTCATCGTCATGAGTAGATAGACTTCAAAGTCTATTATCAAAGGCACCGGGATTGTATTCATCGCATCCACTTCACTTACCGAACATATTGCAAGAACTGGGTGAGGTCGACGTTCCTCAACACTGTAACTGCCCCGTCAGGACCAACGACCATCGCTGCCTTCTGCAGTATGTTAGCGGGAAGTACCATCATAGTTCCATCCGGAAGATGGGCAATCCCCCCTGTTTCGCCAAACGCGATCTCCGAGGCAATGTTGGTCATCTCGGCAGCTTGCTCCTGGGCGAGTTTGAGGGCAGACACCTTTTCGGCAAGCGAGTTGAGCTGCCCACCCCCCTTAGGAATAGCGCTGATTTCACTGGCGATTTTTGAAGCCTGTTCGGCAATATCGACAACTACCTTAAGCCCGTCGCGGAATTTATTTAGAACCTTGACAAATTTCGTGACCGCTGTTATTCCACCCGCCAGGAGCAAGAGAATCTTGGGAGTCATTCGTCCCGCCCATTCGGCATACTTCCCGGATGTCCAAAGATCGTGTTCAATAAAGTCATTCAAGGCGCCGTTGGCGAGCTGTTTTACATCGTCCCATCCGAAGTTCTCGAAATAACTATTGATGGCATGTCTTACAGCAGGATCGAATGCATACCCTGGAATAAAATCATCCAAGAAGGCAATCGTGTTCGGTATCGCAGACACCGTGTCCCAGATCATCTTCAGCGTCTCGGCACCGAACCCATATAAATAGTCACCGGCGGCACCGACAGCGTTACAGACGCCCTTGATCCAGCCAGTATCTCCTCCTGGGCACCAGTGCTCGATGAACTGCTCGAGCTTCAATGTCGCGCACTGTTGCCCCAGGTTGCTCGTGCTGAGCTGTTTGAACAATTCAGCATCCCCCGCCTGAGGGCCCACAGGGAGTTCGCCAAATCCATTCATCAATTGTCCGGGTGTACTATCTGAGAGACCCGCAGCATGGCCCAATTCATGAGCAATCACTGATTGAATCTGGGCCGGATTCGAAGTGTCCAGTCGCGCTAGATTCAAGATTATTTGATCGGGTCCACGGCTACTATGGACGAACTCTCCACCCCAAAGCTCGGCCGGGTCATCGATATCGGAAATCTCCACCTGAGCACCGGTGCTACTGGAGTCTTCGCTATTCTTATCAGAGGAGTCTTGATCAGAGTTGGAAGAGCCCGGGCCAGATGAAGCCGCGGGCCGCATCTTAATACCACCCAAGTCGTTCCAAGACTGTGCGGCGGCGCCTACTTGCTGTTCGAACTGGCTTGATGAAGAGTAAGCGATCTGGCCGTTGATGGCCGACGTGTACCCACTCACAAACTCGCATTTTTTCTGGTCCTGCTGATCTTGCTGATCATTATCATTCGGCCGCTGCCGCGTGCTGTCGTCCTGCTTGTTCTGCGGTTGTTGCGTCTGCGTCGGAGCCTGACTCGGCTGTTGTTGCTGCTGGCCCTGCTGAGCCTGGTTTCCCTGCTGCGGCACTCGGTAGTCCGGATTGGCTTTACCCGGCCCTTGCGTGTACGGAGTCGCTGTCTGATAGTCAGGAATTTGAGTCCCGTGCTGAGGCTGCTGCCCCTGCGGTTGTTGCGCACCCCGCTGACCAGGCGCCTGCTGAGGCGCCCCCTGCGCACCTGTGTTGTAGATCGATATCCCATTGTTCTGATCAAGCGGCGGCAAGTTGTTCCCGCCTTGATACTCCGGCTGTTGCGGCGGAAGACCCGGCGGCTGGAACTGCCCACCATTCATGCCATCCGGTCCGCCAGTCGGCCCCGGGGGTCCGGTGGGATCGGCGGTGGCACCAGGTAGGCCCATCACTCCAATCCCCGATGGGGAGCTGGTGTTCAGCTGCCAACCCGCCACAGCTACCGAAGCGATCGCTACTACAGCCAGCATGCGTCGCAAACCGGTGGGTATGCGCGCCTTATGCGCCTTCATCGGAGTCATAGCGATCCCTCTTTGCTACCGGTCAACTGCAGTAACGGTTGTTGTTGGACGGCAAGAACCGGGTATTGGTGCCGGGACCCACCGGCTGGCAGAGCCACCCACCCAACAGGTTCGCCTTAGACCAGACCGAGTGTCCGTTCGCCACATTCAGGCACGCGTCATATTCGGGACCTGTCTGCCCAAAGGTGGCGGTGCACTGTGCCGACATGTTGGCGAACGCCTGGTTATTGCACACATCCACCGACATCTGCGCCGGCGTGACATCTAGGCACATGGCCTGCCGCTGGCACGAACTCCAGAAATCGGTCGACCGTCCATCCTCCGAACGGAATTCGTTCGGTCCGGACAGGCACCGGTCAGCATGCCGCTGGCTGTACAGGACCGGATCGACGCTCGCGGGCCGGTAGGAGCCGCCCGGGTCCACCACGTAATCGCCTGGTGCACCAATGATTTGAGCAGCCTTCTTCGCTTCGGGCGGCCCACCACCTTCCGGCAGCCCCTCCCAGTCGGTGGCGAGCTGCCCGCTCGCCGGAATCGACGAGGCCCGGTACGACAGGGTGATCGTGATCGGGAACGCGAAGATATCCGCAGGTCCGAGATCCAGTGCCAGGTTGGACTGTTGGTACATGTAATCGCCGTGGATCACTGGCGTCACCTGTACCGGATTGCCCTTTGCATCGCGCGCGACCGGCACCGACAGCGTGGCGATAGTCGTTGCGGGCAGTCCCGGCGCAGCGTCGGACTCGACCAACACCACGTTCGCGCCCTGGCGCACGTGGGTCCCCTCGGGAACCCGCAGGCCAAAGGTGAAGTTTTCCGGCGTGAAAATGGTGCGCCGAATGATGTTCACATCGGCTCCGCCACCGGCGAACGGGGAGATCCTGTAGTCGGTGTCACGGGAGGTAAAAGTCGCCGACCCACCGTCGCCCCATTGCGCCGGCGTCAGCTCACGCTCCTGCGGCAGATGCAGCACGACATCCTTACCGGCGATGGCCGTCGGCAAATGGGTGCCATCGGTGGGTGAGGGCGAGATCGTGGCATTGGAGCGCTCGCGGCCCGCCGCCAACGGCCGTCCCGTCCCGGGCCCCATTCCCAATGGCGTGTTCGTCTTGACCTGAGCCCCACCGATCGGAGCGATCCGTGGCAGATCATCGGGCTGAGCCACCGGATACGGAATCGGCTTCGGAGGTGGCGGCTGGATTGGGTCTGCCAAAGTTCTTGGCGCAGAACCCATTACGATCGAAAACAGGAACGCCAGCGCGGCCATCAGCACGGCACCACGAGTGCGGGTAGTCATCACAGATCCTTGGGTTCGCCGTAGATGGTCTGGGTGTCGTTGCCGTTCTCGGTGCGGATCCGGAATGTCGCGAAGGACTGGATCTTCACCTGGCCACCGCAGCCGTCGGCCTCGACGTTCTGGTTGCGCACCTGCGAGACCGCACGCATGTTCCGGAAGTTGATGCGGTCCATCGGCAGCTGAGCCAAACCACCCGGCTTGAGCAGGACACGCATGTAGCCGCCGATGTGCTCCTGGGCGCCGAGCGAGCCACCACCGGACACACCGCCGAAGCCACCGCCGCCACCACCGCTCTGACTGCCCTGGCCGTAACCGCCGCCATAGCCCTGCCCGAACACCTGCTGGCTCAGCGTTAGACCGAGGTCACCGCCCAACTCCACCCCCGACGAGGAGTCGGTGCGGCAACCTACGAAATACCCCGTCTCGAGCTGCGCATCCTGGATCACAGCACCGCCATTGCCGGTGATCGTGGCCTCGGCGCGGTAGGACACCCGCGCCTGCCAGGAGTTGCTCGCACCCGCGATGTTGTCGATGTGATCGATGACCTCGTTGGTCAACGTCAAGCCAACCGTCCAGCCATCGTCTGTCACGAACTGCTGGTACTGGTCCGGCATCCCCTGCGGATCAGCGGCGGCGCCAGACGCGCCGATCAAGATCCCTGTCGCAACTGCCATTGATGTTGCGACGGCAGTGACACAGCTTCGACGCGCCAGATCTGGCAACTTCATGAAACTGAACCCCTCCGTGTTTCGTCCTGCCCCATGTGGGCCGGACCCCCGTTCGAATCCCCTCGCCATAGATAATGTTGCAAGTTGTATTTTCCTGCGAAAACACATCACATGGCAATGCTGGAGAATCTAGGGCCGAGACACTCTCTTGTCAACACCGATACCGTGTCGTCATAGTTTGCGCCTTCAAGATCGCGAACTTTGCCGAGGTGACTGCAGTTTAGAGCAAAAGGACGCCAGCATAGCTACAGGAAACGTTCGTGGCGCGATACCGACCAGCAGAGGGAGTGACATCCGACAACACACCAGAGGGCTTGGTCGCATACAGATGCCACATCTGCGGAAATGTCGCTGATGATGATCGACAAACAGGTGATGGGCAGCATCCGGCACCAAAACGGAAGGTTGCTGACGGGCAACGTCGAGACGTTTGCCTGCTAACTAGCAGAGGCGGGCGCGCGCGGGACGGTTCGACTGAACCCAGCCACCCCAGAGTAATTGCCGGCGATGAGTTAGTGCGCGAGGCAAGTTGCCCCAGGATATCGAACATGTGTTCTAATGATTCTTACGGCCCGCCCCTGCGCGCGAACTTCAGAAGGAGCTCACTGTGACGATGACTGTAGACACTCTGGCGGCAGAAGTGTTGCACACCGACCTCGACACTTCCGACGTCCCGATCAGTCCTGTCGACATCACCTCACCTAGGGATATGCCAGCACCCGACGCGTCGGCCTCTGAAACTTCCGCCGAGGAGAAACCGATGAAGGCGACGGCCAAAAAGACGACAGGCAAGAGAACCAAGACTCTCGAACTAACCCTCACTGTCACCGGTACCGCCGACGGCGAATGGCACGCCGAGCTCAAGCAGGGCAGCACCTATCTGGCCCGCAACCTCGCCGTCGCGGCCGCCGCCGTCTCCCGCGCGGCCAAGGAACTGCACGAGGATCTCGCCACTCCAATCGACGCGGTAATCGAGGAAGCGCGCTCCCAGCAGGCCGCCAGGGTCGCCGCACTCGAAGCCGAACTCGACGCCGCCCGCAAGGCGCTCGCCGACTTGGACTGAGATCCCTGAACCAAGCCTCAGTCATTGCCGACGAATAAAGCTTGTCCTACAACGTGTTTCGGGCCGTAACCGATCTAGCAGGTTGACGGTGGGCGCAGAGGGTTCGAACCCCGGACCGCTGGTGTGTAAGTAAACTACGGAGCCTCTAGGGCGTCTGCCGCCGTGGTGTTCTGTCTCCGAGAACGCCACATCACAGCAGGTTTTTGCCTTGGCCAATGATGTCCTGTGTTGGCGCGTTATCGCGCGTCTTGGCCCCTAGCCGGGGTTTGACTCGACCAGGTATCCGACTGAAGGCTGGCAGCGCACCGAAGTCCACCCGGTCGGCGCGGACGCTTCCGCTGCCGCGCGACGTGCTGGCCTCAGCGCGCGATGCCCTGCTGGGCAGGTCAAGGGGCAACGCCTGAGCCTCGGTCCAGCCATGTCGCGCTACGGTGTCGTCGCGTTCCTTGGCTATCGTCAGGGTCATGGCCAAGCAGTCCACCGAGGTGTTCGGAGTGTCGACGGAGATCCTGAAGGATTCATACGTCGATCGGGGAGATCTCGACTCGAAGATCGCGTCGTACTTGAAGCGCGACAACCATATCGCGATCCGCGGCGCCTCGAAGAGCGGGAAGTCATGGCTGCGTCAGCGGATCCTCGACGACCCGATCAAGATTCAGTGCCGTCTTGAGAAGACCGTCACCGACATTTACCGCGAGGCACTCGGCCAGCTCGGCGTGAAGCTCGAAACCAGTGCGAAGAAGTCGAACACGCTAGAGGGCACGGTAGAGGCCGAGACTGAAATCGGAATCAGCCTGATCGGCAAGGTTAAGGCCAAGCTCGGAATCAAAGGCCAGAAGGCCAGCGAGACTACGACGGAATCACTCCGCCAGAACATCAATGACCTTGACTTCATCTGCGAACTCATCAAGGAGTCCGGCCGACGGTTGGTAATCGAGGACTTTCACTATCTCGACCAGACCGAGCGCCAGAAGTTTGCCTTCGATCTGAAGACGATGTGGGACCTCGGCCTTTACATCGTGGTGGTTGGCGTCTGGAGCGACAACAACATGTTGCTCCATTTGAACCCAGATCTAACGGGTCGCGTGCGCGAGGTGTCGATCGTCTGGACTACCCCTGATCTGCTCAAGATCCTCGACCGGGGGTGCGAGGCGCTGAACGTCGTCATGTCCCACGAGGTGCGCGAGAAACTCGTCGACATCAGCTACGGCAACGCCGGAATCTTGCAGCGGATCACAATCGACACGCTGGACGCCGCCGGGATCGTCGAGCGCAAGTTCACGAAGCAGTCGGTCACTGACGTGGCCCACGTCGAGGCCGCCGCGATGTTCTACGCGGAAGAGTTGAACACCGTCTACCAGAAGTTCGCACAGAACGTGGCAAACGGTATTCGCCGCCGGAACAACGCCACGGGCATCTACGCGCACGCGCTGGCGGCGGTGCTCGACGAGCCGGACGATAAGCTGACCGGCGGAATCCCGCAGCAGGACATCTACACCGTCGCGCACGCTCGCGAGGATCGGATTCAGCGGGGCAACCTCACCACGGCCCTGGGGAACATCGAACGACTTCAAGTCGATTCCGAAGGGCGCGGACTGGTCCTGTCGTACGCCGAGGGCCGCGTTCGGGTTGTCGACCACCAACTGCTTCTCTACCGCCGTTTCGCCACGGTGCGCTGGCCATGGGAGGACATGATCGCGGAGGCCGACGCGTCGGGTGATGAGCAGCGCTACACGGCGACGAGTGATGCTGCTTCCGACGAGCCCGCCAGCGGTTAGGCCGTGAGCACGTGAAAACCTTTGCCTATTCCTGGCCAGCTGGGAAAGCAACGGTGGGCGCGGAGGGTTTCGAACCCCCGACCGCTGGTGTGTAAAAGCCAAGATCGAGTATTCGCCCAGCTCGCGTAGCTACGCTCATCGCGCTGACCTGGCTTTTTACGTCGTAGCGTTCGGGGTCCGTCGCGGTGAATGGGTCAACGGTGGGTCATCGGATCGATCACCCTCCGTGCTCGGAGCAGAGCGGCGGCCGCCCAGCGCCAGCGTCTCCGCACACCCCCAGCTGATCTCCGCGAGGCGTTCAGCCTCCTCGATCTGGTCGAACGCCACGTCGCCAGCTAATGCGTGTTCGGATCACGCTGCGCTGCTACGGAACTTGATTTCACTCAGTGGACGTCGTGGTGCGCGGCAGGCGTATGACAGGATTCGCACATGGGTGTGTGGGAGGACTTGCAGCAAACGCCGATCGAAGAGGTTCGTCGCCGGGCGGCGATCATCGACCAGTGGAATGACATCGATTCGGTCGAGGTTCCAGGCGGCACGCGGTATGCGTGGAACGATGGCGGTGGCCAGTCGTCGGGGTGGTTCTTCGCCGACGACGGCAAGGTCCTACTGCTGACCTTCGAACACGAGAGCGCGCTGAACTTCTACGACAGCGACTACGCCGGGCAGGCCGAAATCTTCCGGGGTTTGCCCGACGAGTTGGTGGCACTGGTCGCGAACCAGCCCGAGAGCTACGAGTTCCTCAACCTGACCGAGACGCCCTCCGAGAACACCCTCCCGCACGCCAGCGGTGTCTTCTGGTTCGATGGCACCACCTGGCATATCGCCGCGGGCCTAATCGCCTACTGCGAAAAGAACGGCATCACCCCGTTGACGGACGCCGGTTTCAGCCACGACGTCGGCTTCGACTACGCAGTGGGCGACTGCCTGTTCGGGAAGGAATTCACCCCCGAGGCCGTGATCGCTGAGCAAGTCGCCAACGGCTGGTACGAAGAGGAAGGCGAAAAAGAGGAGGCCCTGATACGTCTCCGTTCTGTCTTCGACGCCCACGACCATCACCTCGGCGGGGGTCGACGTGCGTGACCTGAGCATCGGCGAGGTGACCGAGGCCGCAGCGGAATCTAGGCATAACGCGACAAGCATTGAACGTGAGGATCCGTAAGGGGCAGCAGGTCGCGGTGCGCGCCTGTGCGCATACGCCGACACCCGGGGCGTGGCTGATACCGGAGGCGATGTGCAGCCCCGCCGAACGGCGTAGCTACCGCAGGTCGATCAGCATGACCGGCATCCCCGGAAACAGCCGCTCGAAGAACTCCTTCACGTACCGCTCGGCGTCGGGCTCGGCGTCGACCCCCTGCTGCGCGGATGCGACCTTGCCGGTCAAATCCTCCAGAGTCACCACTGCATTCGGCGTGAATCCGTTGGCCCGCAGTGCTGTGTTGGCGATGGCCCCGCGGATCACCGGCGAATTCATCGCCGCCGTATACGCCCACCCCTGCGGTGTAGGTATTGCCAACTTGGGCTCGTCGGCCGCCTTGGAATCCAAGATCACCAGTGGGGTGTCATTGGCTGCACACCTCGCAGCGCTGGCCGTCACCGATGACAATGGTGCCGCTGTTGAGGAAGCCGTCGAATTAGTCGCGCCAGGCGATGACTGGTGCGAAGAGCACGCCACCGCGGCCACAGCAACTACGGCACCGATCGCCCCTACATTCCCGGTCACCTCCCGCCACGTCGCCCGGTGATGAGGAGATGTCGAAAACAGCCAACAGGTTCTTTACTAGGAGAGTAGGACTCTCAGCTACCTCGTAAACCCGATCAAACGTCGCTGGCAACGGTGGCGCTGCGATGGTGCGGCTCATATTCGCGTCCCTGTCACTGTTGGTGCTCGGCGGCGGCTGGGTTAGGTCTTTGGGTTCGCCGTAGATGGTCGGAGGTGTCGCCGCCGTTCTCGGTGCGGATCCGGAACGTGGCGAATGATTGGATCTTCACGTTGCGCTGTTTCTTCCACGCCGCGGGCCGACCTGATCGTGGGCCCCACTTCCGTTGTGGGCCGATGACGCCGCCATTGAGGACGAAGCCAAGAGCGTGACGCTCGCGCCCACCGTTCGTGCGCGGTGAGATCACGTCGGTTCCGTGCACTTATCAGCGGCGACTTCCCCGGCGCCTAGATCGCAGGCCCGAGTCCATAATTAGGGTTGGCCGCTGGGAGCCTACTGCCCAGGTTGGAGGCAAATGTCGACCATATAACCCCGCAGGTAAAGGTCCCATTGCCTGGAATAGCAGGGCCCGAGAGCGGGTCTACCCCTCCCCACCCGTGGACACTTAAGTGCCAATCGCGGTAGTCCGGCGCCAGTGCAGGGTTCACCGGCACCTGGTTGAAACTAAAGGTGATGAATCTGTTGTCGCCTTCGTCATGGCCAGGCAGCGATCGAAATGAGATACTCCTGTCGGTAATGCTCACAATCTTGAGCGGCTCTTTCCTGCCGAATGGGCCATCAAGGTTAATATCTTCCCCCTCATGGAGCGGGAAGGGTCCATCTGTGGTGAATCTAAAGTAGGCATTAAAATTCTTCAGAATTTCTTGCACCAGGTCAGCGGAATTTGTCCACTGGTAAGAAGACAGGAAATTATAATCGCACTGGTACTGTCCGTAGCTTGATTCATCTGGTCCAGGCTGAGGCGCTGGGCTCTGCGGCTGAATCTTGCCAGGTCCTGAGGCGTTAGTTGTGGGGCATTGGAGTCCGGATGCTTTGATGGCCTCTGTTAACGCCTGTCCATATTGAGCCATTTGAGCTAGGTGTTCCTCCGAGAGGATTGCGGGCGCTCGCGCTACCGGTTTTCCATCGTTGTTGCGTTCGGCTTCTTGCTGATCTTCGCGTGCCTGTGTTAGCTCTTCCTCTGTCGCTTCGAACAAATCCGCAGGAAACTGTTGCCGCACTGAGTCGATGACGGACTCGCATGTTTTGTCATTATCTTGGTTGTTCTGTGCGTTGTTCTGTTCCTGTTGCTGCCCTTGCTGATTCAACTGATCGCTGAGTTTTCGCCAGTCTTTGTCAATTTCTTGGTTGTTGGGGGCTTGCTGGTATTTGTTGGGTTGTTGCTCTCCGTTGGCGGCCCGGTTGTAGGTGCCGTCTTGGTTTTGGACTGGCGCTTGGCTGGGTTGAGCAGCCTGGCTGGGCTGTGGTGCTGCGCTGTTGTAGATGGAGACGCCGTTGTTCTGGTCGGATGCGGGGTAGCCGCGGCCGGCTTCGTAGGACGGCATGGCTGGCATGGAGGGTGGGACGAATTCGGTGCCGCCGCCTGGCGGGCCCGACGGGTTGCCGCCACCAGGGTTTCCGCCGCAGTCTGGTGGGCAGTCTGCCCGGGCAATCGCTACTACGGGGCTGGCCCCGTTTGTGGTGTCGGGGGCGATGACCGGCAACCCAATCGCTGCGGCGACGACCGCGATAACAGCTCCGGCGCTGGAAAAGCGGCGAAGTAGTCGGAGCGCGAAAGCCTGTGCGGCCCTGCATGTTTTGTCAGTGGAGTTCATGATGTGTATCCCGGGCTAGTTGATGGTGCCGCAGTAGGCGTTGTTGTTGGAGGGCAATCTGCGGGTGTTGGTGTTGGGCGCTATGGGTTGGCAGAGTGCTCCGGTGAGCATGTTGGCTTTGACCCAGGCCGCTTCGTCGCTGGCCACTCGTAGGCAGGTGTCGTACTGGTCGCCCGTCTGTCCGAATGCGGCGGTGCAGTTGGTGGACATGTTGGCGAACAGGGTGTTGTTGCAAACGTCGACCGAGGTGCCCCGCGGTGCGGCGTCCAGGCACATTTGTTGCCGCATGCATGCGGGCGTGAAGTCTGCGGTGCGCCCGTCGGGTGAGCGGTATTGGCTTGGGCCGCCTGGGCACATGCCGTTGTGCCGCTCGGCGTACAGCACGGGGTCAACGCCTGCAGGCCGGTACTTGCCTTCAACGTCGGTGACGTAATCGGCTGGCACCGTGATGACTTGGGGTGCGTTGACTCCGTTGGGCATGCCGTCCCAGTCCGCAGTCAGCGCACCGGAGGTGGGGGTGTTGGAGGCGCGGTAGGACAGGGTGATCTCAATGGGGAACGCGAAAATGTTGGCCTGGCCCAGGTTGATCAGGATGTTGGTCTGTTTCGGAAAGCCCGGCCCGATACCCGGAGTCACGTCGATCGCGGCGCGATTGGTGTCACGGGCGACAGGGATGGAGAAGGTGCCGATTACCCGTGATGGGGCGCCGGGGTGTGCGTCGGATTCCACCAAGACGACGTTGGCGCCCTGGCGTAGGTGGGTGCCTTCGGGGATCTTCACCCCGACGGCCATATCCGAGGGCGAAAAGATGGTTTTGCGGCGGATGACGATGTCGCCGCCGCCTCCGGAGAACGGGACCACCTGGTAGTCGACATCATTAGAGGCGTAGGTGGCGCCGCCGTCCCCGGTCCAGGCCGCGGCCTGCAAGGTCATTTCGCCTGGTAGGTGGATGGCGATGTTCTTACCGGCCCAGGTGGTCGGGAAGAATATGCCGTCCTTGGCGAACATCGGCACCGTGAAATTCGACAGCTCACGTGCGGCAGCCAACGGCTGTCCCATGCCGTTGCCCTCCCCCTGTGGGGTGCTCGAGGAGACTTTGGCGCCGCCAATGTTGTTGATACGCGGCGCATCAGCGGGCATCTCCCGCGGCGCAGGCAACGGCGGTGGAGTCGGAGCCGCCGGATCGGCCGCTGCCACACCGACGGTCATTTTCGACCCGGCGGTGGGTACGACCATCAACGTGGCCGCCAGGATCGTCAGGCCCAACAGGATCAAACGCCGCAGAAATGACGTTGTGGAAACCTTTGTCATCACAGATCTTTCGGCTCGCCGTAGACGGTTTGGGTGTCGTTGCCGTTTTCGGTGCGAATCCGGAACGTCGCGAAGGACTGGATCTTGACCTGGCCGCCGCAGCCGTCCGCTTCGACGTTTTGGTTGCGTACTTGGGAGACGGCGTGCATGTTGCGGAAATTGATCCGGTCCATCGGCAACTGCGCCAAACCACCCGGCTTGAGCAGCACACGCATATAGCCGCCGATGTGCTCCTGCGCTCCCACCGAGGCACCACCGGAGACACCACCAAAACCGCCACCCTGGCCACCGCCACCTCCCGAGCCGCCTTGGCCACCGCCATAAGCCCCGCCGTAAGCCTGCCCGGACAGCTGCTGGCTAAGCGTCAAACCCAGGTCGCCGCCGAGTTCCACACCCGAGGACGAATCGGTGCGGCAGCCCACGAAGTACCCGGTCTCCAGCTGTGCGTCCTGAATGACCGCCGCACCAGCACCGCTGATGGTGGCCTCGGCTCGATAGGACACCCGGGCTTGCCACGAGTTGCTCGCCCCGGCGATGTTGTCGATGTGATCGATCACCTCATTGGTCATCGTCAACCCAACAGTCCAGCCGTCATCGGTCACAAACTGCTGCTGCTGATCGGGCATCACCTGCGGATCAGCGCTAGCCAGACCCGCCAGAGTCGAGGCAGACGCCGCTGCGATCGCAACACTCAGGGCTGCCGCGACGCCGGTCGCGCGCTGCAGTGGTGATCGTGTTATTGACATGTGTGACAGGCCTTCCCGTGACCTATAGCGCCGAAGCGGGTGTGCGATATACGACTGCGGGAACCCCTACAGCTAACAGAACTGTACGGTTAGTAAAACGTGACTGTCAAGTGATGTCCTTGAGACATCAAGCGAAGGTGGCTACAGTAGATTCCGCAAGGGCAGATACTGTGGGGACAAGACCGGTACGCAAGCAGATACGCAGAGGCAAGAGTTGTGGTGCAGTTTTCGGAGCGGATAGCTCATCTGATGGAGACCGTGCACCCGGCGGGGCGCGGTCCCTACAACCTCGCTGAGGTTGTAGCCGGGATCGCCGAACACGATGTCAAGATCTCGGTGCCCTACCTATCGCACCTGCGCAACGGCACCCGCACCAACCCCAAACCCGAAATTGTCACCGCGTTAGCGGCATTTTTCAAGGTCAGCCCCGCCTACTTCTACGACGCCACTTACGCCAAGAAGATTGATGAAGACCTAGATTTGATTGTGCAGCTGCGTGATTCGAAAGTCCGCGAGATCGCCGAACGCAGCTACGGCCTCTCAGAAGGGGCGCGCCAAGTCGTTGCCGACATGGTCAATCACCTACGCACCGCCGAAGGACTGCCCGACAAACCCACCTCCGAGACGTAGCGCTGGTACGCCGCGGCGATCGCCAACATCCAGGCCTGTCCGGTCACCGCTTCTGGCGTGGTCAGCCACTGGCAGTTCAGGTTTGGTTCCGGAATGCCCGCCAGCCAGCCGGCCACTGCGTCGGCCCGCTCATTCAACATCGTCGGCGGCACGGCGCCCGACAATGGCGTGTAGCGCTGCTGTGCGGTGAGGGTGAGCCCGTCCTGGATTTGGCTGCACCACTCGTGAACCACATCTGTGTGGCTGATGCCTGGGGCAAGTGGTGCATCCAGGTTCGGCAAAGCATCGATCAGGTGTTGGCGGATCGGGTTGAGCTGGCGCAGTTTTCGGCGCGCCTGTAAGTACAGCACTAGCGGCGGAGCTGTGAACCCGGCCACGATGCAGAGCACAGCGACAACTGCCGGTACGGCCTTGAACCACACAAACCCAGGATCGCCGGCGGCGGTGCTGCGCATGGCGATACCGTCATGGGCCACCGATACCAGGCATGATGCTGAGCCGACCGCCAATAGTCCCACTCCCCACCCTGTAGGGGTGTTTTCGGCGCTACGCAGGCCGAGCCAGACCACCTGCACAAGCACCGCCGCGATGTACAGGTTCGCGGCAACAAGTGCCACTATCAGACCCGCATTGTTTGGGTGGCCGGCCACATCGAACCGATAGGAAAGCAGATCCAGCGATGTGGCGTTGCCGACCATCATCGCAGCAGCCATCACGGCAAGCACACTCGATCCGGCCGCCGCGACAAGCCACATTTGTCGCGACTGGATCTTACGGCGAAGGCTGACGACGAACACTTGCAAAACAGACACCATGATCACACCCGGGCCACCGCATATCTCCATAGCTTGTATGACCGGCGGCAGAAACTCCCAGCACCAGCTCAGCAGAACCCACAGCCACAACCCGCCGGCCGCGACCGCTGTCATCGCCGTCGCAGGTGAGCGGTGCTGCCGCCACCGCCACACCCGATAGGCCATCACAGGCAGTAGGCCTACCAATATCACCGCGTTGGCGACCGGTAGAAACCCCAATCCCGGAGGCAACTGATCCCAGGCCGCGACGACCGACGACAGCGTCATCCGATGGCGTCGTCAAGGCCATGGCCCCACCCGGGCCTGCGCCGATAGCCGGCCTCCACCCGGCGCGTCAACAGCCCCGCGAACCACTCGGCAGCCACCTCGTCCTGCCGCCACACTCCCGAGATGGCCTGATTGTCATCACAGCACGCCCGCTGCAACATATGCGCAATCAAGTCCGAAGACGCCGCCTGCACCAGCCCCTCCACATACTCGGTCACCGGGCGGCCCCGATGTCCCAGCACCATGTGCCCCAGTTCATGCGCGATCGTGCGATCTCGGCCCACCACACCAATTCCCACCTGCACAACGTCGCGATCCGGCAACGACAACCACCGCCCGAACACCCCCGCTGGCAACACCACATCCTGGATCGTCAACGACCGACCGGCCGCGTTCATCCACGCCTGGGCCACCGAAGACACCGAACAGTTCGAGACCGGTAGCCCGGCCAATACCGCGTCTACCGCAGCAACAACCGCCAACTGTTCGCCGTCAGCCGAGGACCGGCCCGCCCGACGCCAATGACTCCGCCAACCCGACATCCCCACAAGTTAGCCATCGAGAGGCCATTGCGGCAAGAACAGCCCAGAAGGGCAGCGAACCTGGGTCCCCGTGCGTCCGCAGTTACTGGAAGTTGGCCAAGCAGACTGTCGTCTGGCTCCGATCATCCACCTTTGAACACTTGCGGGAGCACAACTCTCGGAGGACGACACTGGGCTATCCACAACTTTCTCTTGTGGACGATTCGCGCAGCCTTTGCCGAACGCGCGGCTGATTTGCTAGCTTGAGCAGGTGCGCGGTCGGCAAGATCCTGTTCTGGGCCAAATACTGGCGCGCACCGGATGGTTGGCGGCTTCCCAGATCCGGTCTGCAGTGAACGAGGTGCTCGCGAATGCCCCAACTGAAACCTCATCGGTACAGGATTTGATCCAAGCCTGGGGGCTGCACCGCGGCAAGTCGATCACCATTGAGGATGAAGTCCTGCCAGCGGGGGTGTTCGGTCAGTGGTTGTCGTTCCCCGATCGGGACGTGCTGCGGATCCGGCCCGGTGCGCTCTCACGCGAGCGAACGATTGCCCACGAACTCGGACACATCGCTCTTGGACATCACGGACAACCCGTCGCCGATTACCTCAACAGCCAGATGCAGGCTGCCTCCACTGATTTGGTGGCCTACATGCTGCAACGCTCCTGCGATGAAACCCATGCCTGGCCACGCGAAGAAGTCGCCGCCGAAAGGTTCGCCAGCCTGCTGCTACGCCGCCTGGAACGTGCTGCCGCCGAGGGAGAAAGGCTGTCACGGCACCGCATCGATGACGCCCTGAACTGACGTGCAGATTCTTCATTTCGTCGTGCTCGTGGCGACCTTCCCGTTGGTGATCTACCGGATATGGCGCCTGTGGCTGCACCCGTCAATCCCCGGCGCCGCCATCACAGCATTCGTCACGTCGCTGTGGTTCTGGGTGCTATCGGATATCGAATACATCTGGGCCGCACTCCCGGACACGCTGCAGGCATTCCAGCTCGCTGCCGGCACGATCATCGTGCCGGCAGCGAGCCTGCACGCATTCGCACTAAGCCTCACGACTGCGCGAGAGTCCTTCCTGCGCAAAGGCATTCGCGTAATCACCGGATCTGCGTTACTAACGCTTACTGTCGTCCTGCTCATCAGCGCAACCGCGACCATCCCCGACCGCAGCCCCTATGCGATCGGTACCATCAGTAACCAGACCCCACTGATAGCAGCGACCATCATCACGCACGCCTACGCCGCGGCGATATTCGCCCATCTCATACTGCTAGGACTGCGCGCAGCAGACCAGTCCCCCGCGGGCAAAGGCATGCGATTCCTCACGGCCGCATCAGTATTCCAACTATTCCCAGTGATTCACGGCGGAATATGGACCCCCCTGGCCCTACATCTAGCCAAACCGGTCCCGCCAAGTCACTACCTACTATTTCAGATAGCACCCGGCCTGGCCGCGCCCCCGCTTTTCCTTGCCGCAATCATCTGGCCACCCTGGGAAACACGACGCAAGGCTCGCCGCGAGCTACAACTCCTGGCCCCACTACATCGAGCACTCGAAGCCCAGTTTCCCGATCTGGGTCCGCCCACGCCACGCGGCACTAGAGCATCCGACCTCGTCTACGAATGGACCGCACAAATCCAAGACGGGCTCAGCCTCACAGCCCAACACAGAAACATCCCCCTGGACACAACCCAACCACCAGCCGATGACACTGAACACGCCCAGGCCATCATCAATTGGCTACGTGAGGAATCCGCACCCGCCATCAGCGAGGCTTGGCTCAACCCGCCACCAACAATGACCGGCGCGCAATGGGTACTCGCACTCGCCAAAGCCCACCTACACGCAACCACTGCCATGCATTAGTGGCCTACGAAGGCCACACCACTGCGATCTGCGGTGATCATGCGCGCTGGCGATTCGCGGTGCGGCGTATCAGGTGTTTCAGAAGGCAGTAGGTGTCATGGGCCATACGCCGAGCGCGCACCCTCTTACCGTGAGATCAGCCAGCGAGCGGCCGTCACTGACCCCGACCACGCCCTGGTCACAGCCGCGATCCGCCGCCTGATATCGGAATAGGTACGGCACGACGTTTTTACGAGTCACCCGAATCGACCGATATTCCGTCTTGCGGAATCGTCTGTGGCAAAGCGCTTATCGGCGGTAACAGTTCTTGATCAGAAGGTCGGGCGTTCGAGTCGTTGCTAGCAGCAACCGGAACTGGGGACTGCTTTACATACATATGCACCGTCCGCTTGCAGGCCAGCCAGCCGCCGCCTCCCGTTGGGGCAGGCCAGTTCCTTCGCCGGTCGACGGACAGGGCGTGACCGTCCGAGGCTGCAGGCCGCTCACCGTGAGCGTCCGTTCGCTAGGTGGAACTTGTGAAGGTGCTGGGCGCGTCACGTACCGAATGTTCGGCTGAGACACTCACAAGTTGTGCTTGTGGTATTCAAACTTCTATTTGTTCTGCTGAACTCCCAAGGCAGACCGCGCCATGGCGGTGTACCTTACTGACATCCCAGTCGACAAAACTGAGGGAGGTCCAATCCGCAGAAACGCCTGAAGCAGAGAAATGACCTTCCTGGCGGGCGGCGGAAAACATTCCGGGCACGGCGATTCGAACGCTGATTGTATGTGGATTTGCGGCTTAGCCCGACTCCCTGGTCGCTATGCCTTATCTTGACCAATCGCTCACATGCGTTGCTCTCGAAATTATTCACATTGCCATCCGTTATGAGATTTTACGACAATTTTCCGGGCGAGTTGTTCCGATATCTTGATTAAGTGTATTGATCTATCTATTGAATACGAAAGGTCTCACATGTCAGGTCCACTAGCAGGTAAGCTCGCCCTAGTTACTGGAGGATCAGCAAATCTTGGCAGTCTCTTTGCGCACTCCTTGGCTTCAGACGGCGCCGATATCCTGGTGCACTACAACAGCCCACGGCGCAGCGAAGAAGCTGACGGGGTTGTTCAAGAGCTTGAAAAACTAGGCGTCAAGGCCATTTCGCATCAGGCAGATCTGACTGACAACAGCCAAATAACTGAGTTAGTTGATGTGGCTATTGAGAATTTTGGCAGGTGGGACATCCTGGTTAATACCTCAGGTGTAATCGTGCGGAAGCCGCTCGTGGAAACAACCGAGGCGGAGTTTGACAACTCATTCGCAGTGAACGCAAAGATTCCTTTTTTTCTTATGCAAGAAGCATACTCGAAGATGTCCGACAACGGCAGAATTATCAACATGGTTACCACCCAAGTCGCGGTGACGGCAGCTACTTACTCTGCCTACGCTGGAAGTAAATCACCCGTTGAACACTTCACAAAGGCTTTCGCGAAAGAGGTTGGATCACGGGGAATCACGGTAAACTGTATTGCCCCAGGACCCCAGAAGACCAGCTTTCTGTACGGCGCCGAAACCGAGGACACGCTGACATGGCTCAAAGGACAAACGGTCACGGGCGAACTCGGCGACCCTGAGGATGTTGTGCCCGTCATGAGGTTTTTGGCCGCACCGGAAACGCGGTGGGTTACTGCGCAGACCATCTATGTCAATGGTGGAATGATCTCCCCAATCAATTAGACGCAAGCCTTTCAGGGAATTCTTTTCCTGCTTCCTGAACGCCCGCGCCAATCATCGAGCCGCCCCCAGGGGCGTCAACCGTCCCAACTCTTGCCGTGGTCTGCATATATCCGGAAGTATTGTTACTGATACTGTCAGTACCCGTATTTATTCAGCGGTGTTACTTCGCGCCGGATGGACGTGTGAAGGAGATATTGGATGAGTCCTAAGACGAACGCTCTGCACCGGATGGGTGATACGGATTCCGGAGATGATCCAAAGTGGGACTGGCTACTTCGGCTGCATGGCGACGATGGTGGCAGGGCGTTGAAGATGGCGCGCGCCGAGCGTATCGACGATGGGTACTTTGGCCCGGACTCGATCAGCTGGAAGATCTACAACAACCTGGTTGTGTCCGGCATGGGCGCGATGTCGGGGCTGTTTATCGCCACGCTGGACCCGGTCGGCGGATACGGAGTGGGGCAACACTCCGTCTACTACACAGACACCCTCGGTCGGGTTCGGCGCAGTCTGCAGTTCTTCTCGGGCGCGGTGTTTGGGGATACCGCGATGGCCGATCGGCTGGGCCGGGATCTGTTCCGCCGCCATTCCCGTGTCAACGGCGAGTTGCCGTCGACCGGCGAGTCATACCGCGCCAACCACGTCGAAGCGCTGAAGTTCACCTATGTGATGGGCTGGCCTCACCTGTGGCGTGCATACAAGGCATTCGGCGATCCCGATGCCACAGAGCAGGACGAACGCGACTTCTATGCTGAGCAGCACATCGTTGCGGAACTTCTGGGGATCCCCTCGGGGGAGCTTCCACTCACTCCGGAGGAGGTCCGGAAATGGGTGCAAGACGCCGAGGAGCAGATCGTGGCATTCACACGGCCAGCCCAAGAGATGATCGACTTCCTGCTGCACCCGCCACTATTCCCGTTGTGGCCGATGCTTCCGATCAGCGTGGGAGCCCGGGTTTTGACCTGGGCGGCGATCCCGCTGATGTCCCCGTATGTGCGGGAAATCTCGGATCTGTCGAGGATGACGATCCGCCCGAAGATCGGCACCCTACTGATACGTCTGGCCGCCAGGCTGGTCAAAACCCCGGTGGTGGATCGCGTCTTCTCATTCTTCTTCGGTTTCGATACTTGGGGCTACTACCACAACGCAGCACGCCGGACTTTAGGTACAGGACGAGCGCCATTCACCCACAACCCGGGACTCGCGCTGCAGCAAGGCAAGGGTGGAACCCTGTCTGCAAGAGAAGAACAAGGCACTCCAGCGAAAGCAGGTCTATAGACCATGACTCGCGTTGACGTCATCGCGAACGAGCGACTTCTCGATGATCGCCACCATTGGCATGAGCTACAGGAGTACTGGACGGAAAGGCCGGTTGCGCTGGTGTTCCTGCAGCAGTTCGGCAGCGCAACCGCCCAGAAACAGGCCAAAAGCCTGACCGCCCGGCAGGCAGAGATCGACGCAGTCGGCGCTGTGGTGCTGATCGGCCTGGGCACCCCCATCCAGGGGTTTGCCTTCCGTAAAAACACCGGCGCCCAGTTCCCTATTCTCACGACCGCAGACCAGACGCTATACCGGACGATGGGGTTGTGGCGAAGCCGGATCGGCACGCTTGGACCGGCCAATCTGCCGCATCTGCTGCGGCTGGCTAGGGAAGGGACATACCCCATCCAATCGACCGGCGACATCGCACAACTTGGGGGCGCCTTTGTCATCCCGGCTGGCGGAGGCAGCGTTTCCTGGGATTTCCGCGCTCACCGCGCCCGCGATATCGCTCCTGTAGGCGAGATCATCGACTCCCTCACACACGCGGCCAACCTATTGCCGAAAATGTGAGTGGGTTCTTGGCGATACCGGCAGGGGTTGATCGGGGCATCAGAATAGCCTTCACAGCACCTGGTGGCGCCTGCCTTCGGGCCGCTACCGCTTGCCGGTCGGGGTCAGTCAGGCCTGTCCGATCTCCAACCGTTCGAATTTACCTTCACTGCCGAGAACGAAGCGGAAAAAGGTCCGGAAGTCTCCCCAGGTTTCGCTGTGGAAGTGTCCGGTCACGGTGCGTCCCTCAGCGTCGACCTGCTCAATGTCGGTGAAGTACTCGTTGCCGATTTCAGCGCTGAACGCACTGAAGTCGCGAGGCTGGCCGTCATCGGTCAAAGAGGGCTGGTCTACAAAGGCTGCCAGCCAACCGGCGCTATCACGTGCCTGCCAGGCAGCCAACGCAGCCCGCACAGCATCGTCGGACACCAACTCCAGATCTTTTGTGGGCGAAACCAAAATAGCCTCCCTAACTTCCATATATTTTCCGGATCAAGTTGTGCCGCAACGACGAAACTACCCGTCGCGACACCTGGCCTGCAACGATCGAGCTTGGCTTCTAGGCGCTGGCGGTGCCTGTTGGGTGTAGTACATCAGCCAGCCCGATCCGGGTGAGGAATTCGGTGCGGATCCGGTCGGCGACTGCATTGACGACAGCGGCACCGTCGTCGGCTGGGTCGATATGAACACGGAATGGTCTCTTGCCGTGAGGTATTGCGACGACGTCGACGATCGCGGCGGCGACGTCGGCGACATCGGCATCTGGTGGCGCAAGCTCGGCTAGACGTTCACTGACTTGCTGCATCAAGTTGGGGTAGCGCTGTTCGTATGCGGCGACAGTTGCCGTATCAGCGGGGCGGCCACTGTTGGCGAAGTGGTTGGTGCCGTGGGTGAATGAGCCCGGAACAATGATGGTGGACTCCACACCGAATCGGGATATCTCGGCGGCGTAGCTTACGGCCAAGGCGTCCATGGCTGCTTTGGCCGCGAAGTACGGGGCAAGGTAGGGCGGGGTGCCGCCGCGGGTGCTAGTGCTGCCAACCCAGAGCAACAGGCCCTGCCCCTGCGAGCGCAGCACAGGCAGCGCGGCGCGGTTAAGCCTTTGTGTTCCAAGGACATTCGTGTCATAGATGGCATCGAATTCCTCTGGGCTGAACGCTTCAGCGGGGCCGGTGACCATGTGCCCGGCGTTGTGGATCACAACGTCCAGGCGCCCACTGTCGGCAAGCACCGAAGCAACGGCACCATCGGCAGATTCCTGTGACGAAACGTCTAGCTCAACGGTGCGCAGGTCAACGCGGTGGTCCTGGGCGTACTGGGCGGCGGCAGTAACTTGGGCAGTGTTGTGGCCGCCGGTATCACGCATCCCGGCGTAGACGGTGTGGCCGGCATCTGCGAGCGCGCGGGCGCTCAGAGCGCCGAATCCGCTCGAGGCCCCGCTGATGATAATGATCTTGGACATAGGTCTCCTAAAATTTTATGGCGAGCAGTTGGGCCGACGGGACTTCACGGGCAGCGCCGCTGCGAAGTTGGTTGCGCCTTAGATGATTCCGCCGTTGACACGGATCACCTGACCGTTGATCCAGCAGCCGGGGCTGGCCAGAAACGTGACCACCTGAGCGATGTCAGCGGGTGTGCCGAGGCGCTCCAGCGGTGGCTGGGCCGCCATATGTTCGATAGTGGCTTCGTCCTTGCCATCAAGAAACAGCGCCGTTGCCGTCGGGCCAGGCGATACCGCATTGACGGTTATCCGGCGCCCGCGGACCTCACGGGCCAGGATCAGCGTCATAGCTTCGACTGCCCCCTTGCTCGCCGCGTACGCCGAATAGGTGGGCAGCGCCAGGTCAACCACGGAACTGGCGAAGTTGATGATGGCCCCTCCCGCCCGTATCCGGCGCACAGCCTGCTGATCAACGATGAACGTTCCCCGTACATTGACCCGGTGCATGCGGTCGAAGTCCTCAAGGCTCATATCCGCCAAGGGCGCCAGCGTCATAACACCGGCGGCGTGCACCACTACATCAACACCCCCGAATTCCCGCTCGACGGTGGTGAATGCCTCGGCCATATCTGCCTCGTCCGCGACATCAGCCTTGATCGCCAATGCCTGGCCACCATGATCACCGATGGCCTGCACAACGCTGTCGGCCTCGGCCTGATTGCCCGCAAATACCACTGCGACGGCGTATCCGTCAGCGGCGAGCCGTTCAGCGCATTCACGCCCAATACCGCGCGAACCCCCGGTTACGATCGCCACCCGCCCGGCTGCTGCGTCTGTATCAGTCATTTGATCGTCTCCGCGGGCTGCTCAACCAGCTGATCCATTCCATCGGCTTGGTGGCCCTTCCATTTTCGAGGTTTCATATGTCAGTTACGCCCGAGAACGCCTCCACGCTAGCCCTGGCGTTCATGACGGGAAAACAAAAGAAAGTTCAAGATTCACAACTTGCGCTGGTAGATCTCGGGCGGCGTCGCCGCAACTTTCTGCAATCTGCACTTCACGAACACGCGGTTATCTGGTGACTCTGCCGCGGATGTCGGACGCCTGGATGTCGACTGTCTGCGGGCCGTTGCCCGTGACCAGCCCGAGCTCGGGGCTCGGCAGCAGGAACAGTGAGGTCGGCACCGTCGCGGCGATGACGTTGAAGCCGGCCTCGCGTAATCCCTCGTCCACGAAGTACTCCAGGCGAGTGAGTTCGCCGGGGATATTGACATAGCCGTAGTCGAGCATGCCGGTTTCGCCTGTGGTACTCACTGTGGTGACCTCGGCGGCCCAGAACGAGTTCTCGCGCACCGCATAAGGCTGCTCGTTCTCGTCGACCCGAAAATTGGTGGAGGTCAAGGCAATCGGCGCATGGCAGATCAGGGAGATGTACACCTTGTTCTCCCTGGCTATGTGCAGCACCTCGCCCATCCAGGGGTTCTTGTGGAAATCGACCATCGGGGCGTGACCACCCGGCGCATGAATGAAATCGAAGTCGGCGAAACTGAACTCGTCGTCGGGATCGCGGTGCTTGCGTACCAGCTCCGGGAGCGAGAAGTACTTTTTCACTGGCCATGTCTGGATCTGCGGGAGCACTTCCTGCCGATAGGCGAGGTTTTCGGCGTCGGTGTGGGCCAACGGCTCGGTGACCGGCAGCCTCCCCAGGTGCCTCTTGAGTAGGTCGAGCTCCCGGGCCCGCCGATCCACGAGCTCCGGGTACTTCGCCCGGAAGCCCTCAACTGTGAAACTCGGGTCGGTGAACTCCGCAACGGAGTTCCCGTAAACCCAAGTCATCTGATCGGTCGCATGCCAGGGGATAGACCAGCCGTTCGTGTCGATCTGCGGCAACTCCCCATCGGGCGTAGCGAGCGTGAACTCGTAATCGTCTTCGAACTCGGCAAGCACCTGCCCCAGCTCGACGTGGAAGAAGCCAATCGGGATCGAGGGCACTGACTTCGGTGAGCTCAGCGGCAATCTACGGGCAGAGGACAAGATGATCAACGCACGGCGCTTGCTGCTTCCATCAGACACAGTGACAACCAATCCCTTCGAACCGCTTATTGTTTGCCCGTCAGGCTAGACGCCGCCGGGCACCGTGTCACTACCGCACACAGTGCCCGAGGCCGCTCGCAGCGAGTCCAGATGCCCAAGTCGGCAACTTCCAGGTGACTCACCTCGGAAAACTCACCCGGAACGGACCCTAATCAGGACACCGAAACTGGCACACCAGAATTCGAAACCTGCGTGTAAATACGAAAGTTCGGGCATCCCTGCGCCTCCCGGAAAGCACGCCGGGCAGGCACACCAATCTAGTTATGTGCGCTGCGGCACCGCCGATCACGCCCGGCCAGCACTGAATTGAGCTGCATTGGGTGTCCACGGTCGCGTCGAGCGCAAGCACTGTTACATCGAACAATGCAGTCCGCACCTGGTTGATGGCGACGTGACCAATACCAGTTATGCCACATGGCGGGCTCAAAATGACTAGGCGACGACCGTGGAGCCCAATGTCAGGGTGGCACTTATGCTCGGTACTCGCGGGCTACTTCATGTCCCAGGTTTCACCGTAAGTGGTCACACTGTCCCCCGCCCCACTGATGAGCCGGGCGTAAGGACGCAGCAACACGCCGCCCGCGGCCCCGGTCACGGTGCCATGCGCATTACTCACTGCAACAGCGCCTTTCGCTCCAGTAACCGCAACGGAGAACGTGGCGACTTCCTGGATTCCCGGACCGTTGCCCAGATCGACGTTGATACCCGCACTAGGTAGCAGATTCGTGGTCTGTACGTAAGAGGCCTCTGGACCGCCATTGGGAAATACGCTCGGAATGCCATAGAGGATCGACGTATTCGGGGTCGTGTAGTTAAAGTTCAGACCCACGCCCAACGACCACGGGTAGCCCACCTGGTAGCCAAGTTCCAGTGTGCCCTCGAACGCTTCAGAATCCGGTCCCGTGACTGCGAACACCGCACGGCCGGAGTGGAACCACTCACGGGTAAGCCGGTTGCGGTCCAGCGGAAATACACCGTTGAGGAACGTATCCCACTGCTGGATCGTCAAAGTCCGGCCCTTGCCGTCCACCAAGCTGAGTTCATCGTCCAGACCCGCTGCCGCCGTTCCGGTTCCAGCGATAAGTAAGCCGGTAACGCTCGCAACGATCCAGACACATCGCATGAAGGCTCCGTGCCTAAACCGCCCGAGACCAACTGATTTCATTTGAGTTCCTTTCGGGAAGGCCAGCGCTGAGCCGCTATTCGATTCCTAACGCGATAAGGACAAATAGAAGACCAGACCGGAGTTAGCGTCTACCCCGTTGACATAAGCTCCGAAAACACCGAAAGGCGCTTTCCGTGAGCAGGTTCGTATTTTTAACCCGTCGGAAATCCAGTTTGCTCTTGACCGTGCAGCCCAGACTGTTCAGCTGCGTCACGCCCCTGGATCGCGTGCTTCATGGCCGGCCTGCAAAGGACATCAGACCGACGATTCTTGGAGTCTAGGTGAAACATCAAGGGCATCAATATGTTTAATACTCGGAGTCTGTCCGAATTCAGTGGGCAGCCCGGGACCCGCGCTCCCCTTCGCCTAGCCGGCCCCTGAAAGCCGACGCGTGGCGGCAGACGTAACCGCAGCGTGCCGTGGCGTATCAGTTGTTGCGCGGGTTACCGAATCCGGCCAGTAGGAAGTCCAATGCGGTGACAAAGGAACTTATCGGCATCTGCTCGGCCAGCAGCCCGCGCGCTTCCTTGATGTAGGGGTGGGTATCGGAACTCACCTCGCTGTAAGCGGCGCGCCACGCCGAATCGTCACCTTCAAGGACTTCTGCTGGCAATACTTCGGCACCGGCGTCCTGTCCCGCGAAACTGAGCATGGTGTCGGCCAAGGCCCGATAACGAAGCACCGCTTCATCAGTGGTGAATCCCGCCTCGCGCAGAATTCTGAGCACGGTTTCCACGAACGCCAACTCGTTAGGCCGTCGTGTCACGCGACAGAACGCTACCTGCGCCACGTGGGGGTGGGCCACGTATACGCGGTGTACCCGGCAGGCGAGGTCACGCAACGCAAGACGCCAGTCGCTGTCGGGAACAAAACCTGCGATCGCCCTGCCCAGGAGGCGGTCAGCGACCGCCAGCACGATGTCGTCCATGCCGGTGAAATAACGGTAGATCGCCGTTGGATCGGCGCCAAGAGCCATGCCGAGCTTACGGGCACTCAGCCCTTCTGGGCCGCGACGCTCAAGGAGATTCGTCGCGGCATCAATGATTCGCTCGGCCGTGAGCTGATAGCCGCCCGCGGTTGAGCGTCGTCGCAGTCCCCGTGTGACACGGGGACTGCGACCGTATTCACGCTGCACCCGTCACCCCTTATGTCTACACTGTTGACGTTATAGTGGCCCGCCGTGCTGAGCCTGTCAATTTGTGCCAGCTTTGGCGGAAACATCGGTGCGCCAACTGATTCAGGCCCGACCGCACGGCGGTGGTCGCAACTCGTGCTCGCGGCGGGCGCCACGTAACACCGCTAGCCCGCCGCGCACCACAGTATGGCGGCCTCAGTAGTGCGCACTCATGACGTGTTTGATGCGCGTGTAGTCCTCCAGAGAGTATCCGGACAGGTCCTTGCCGTAGCCGGAAGCGCCGAAACCGCCGTGTGGCATCTCGGAAACGAACGGGAGGTGCGTGTTGATCCATACGCATCCGAAATCCAGTTCACGGGTGAGCCTTTCGGCCATACCGTGGTCCTTGGTCCAGATACTGGCGGCCAACCCATACGCCACATCGTTGGCCATGCTGATCGCATGTTCCGCGGTGGTGAACGGCTGCACCGTAAGGACCGGGCCGAAGGTTTCGTTCTGCACGATGGCATCGTTTTGGTCCACTCCGGCGATGACGGTAGGCGCGAAGAAGAATCCTTCGGTGTCCACCCGGTGGCCGCCCGTCAAGACATGAGCATGGTCGGGCAACTCGCCAAGGGCCGTGCTGACCTTGTCCAGGTGTGCTGCGTTGTTCAGTGGGCCGTAGTCGGCGTCTTCGTCCTCTGGCGGGCCGGGGCGGATCTGCCGAGTTACTTTGACCAACGCGTCCACGAATTGCTCGTAGACCCGCTCATCGACCAGTGCCCGGGTGGCCGCTGTGCAATCCTGACCGGCGTTGAAGAACGCTGCGGCCGCGATTCCTGCTGCCGCCGCGGCGATATCGCAGTCGGCCATCACGATCGCCGGTGCCTTGCCACCCAATTCCAGGTGCGTTCGCTTGAGCCTGGCAGCCGCGGCAGTCGCCACCTCGATGCCGGCCCGCACTGAACCGGTGATTGCCACCAACGCGGGAACATTGTGTTCGACCATGACGCGCCCGGTGCTGGCATCGCCGTTGATGACATTCAGTACCCCCGCGGGCAGGATCTGCCTGGCGATCTGCGCGAGCCGCACGGTGGAGCGGGGTGTGGTGTCGCTGGGCTTGAGCACGATGGTGTTTCCGGCGGCCAGGGCAGGTGCGATCTTCCATATCGCCATCGCGAACGGGTAATTCCAGGGGGTTACCTGCGCGACCACACCGATGGGTTCGCGGCGAACACTCGAGGTATACCCGGTCAGGTACTCCCCGCTCGACTTGCCTTCTAGTAAGCGGGCGGCGCCGGCGAAGAACCTCAATTGGTCCACCCCCTGGTCGATTTCCTCGCTAAGTACATAGCGCAGCGGCTGCCCGGTATCACGGCTCTGCAGCCTGGCGAGTTCGTCGCGGTGAGCCGCGATGGCGTCGGCCAACTGCAGCAATAGGAGCTGGCGCTGCGACGGTGCGGTACGGCGCCACTGCTGGAAAGCAGCCGCGGCTACCGTCATGGCCTCATCGACCCCTGTGTGGTCGAGATCGGTGACAGACCGTCAGGCTGACCGGTGGCCGGGTCGATCAGTGTGATGAATTCACTTGTCGCCGAGGCCAGGGAGTGGCCGTTGACATAGTTCTGTACCGGGCTCATAGGGGCCCCTTCGTGCTCTGCTCCGGTGAAACGGCGGGGCTGGTTGTTGGTGTCAGGTAGACCTTGCGAATCGTGTGAGTTACATGCCAGGTGTTGCGGTGCCCGGCATGCAGCCGGACCAGCCTGCCCGGGTGCAGCGGGGTGATGGAGCCGTCCTCATGCTGGATGGAACCGAGCCCGGAGAGGACGACAAAGATCTCATCCTCCTCGACATCAGAGGCCGCGCCGGGTGTCATTTCCCAGATTCCGATCTCGACGCCCAATATCGAATAGATCGCCTGGGCGCCCGCACGGGGCTCACCGGTGATGACGCCTTCGGTCAATGCTTCAAGGTCGAGCTCCCACGCGGCGGCATTGATGTGCTCGGTACCGACGCCGGGTGCCCGGCTGGCGTCGGCCATCACCGGACAGTCAGATCGTCGCCGGCGGTCAGCGCCTTGTCGAGGATTTCCAAACCCAGCTGGACCTCTGCCTCGGTGATGGTGCACGGCGGGACCACATGGATGCGGTTGGCGGTGGCGAATGGAAGCAGGCCGCGTGACTTGCATTCGCCCACGATGCGCGCGGTGGCTTCTGCCACCGAGCCGCCCGCATGTAGCGGCTCCCTGGTGTCGCGATCGACCACCAACTCGATGGCCCAGAACACCCCCGTACCGCGCACCTCGCCCACGCAAGGATGGCTGCCAGCCAGCTCGCGCAGCCCCGTACCCAGTATCCCGGCACCGATGCGCTCGGCGTTGCCGACTATGTCTTCAGCGGCCATGGTCTGCAACGTGGCGACTGCGGCGGCTGCGGCCAGCGGATGCCCGGAGTAGGTGAGACCGCCCGGATAGGGGCGGTGAGCAAAGGTGTCGTAGACGGCGTCGCCGACCACCACGCCACCCATCGGCACATACCCGGAGTTGACCCCCTTGGCGAAGGTGATGAGGTCCGGGCTGATACCCCAGTGGTCCAGTGCAAGCCAGCGTCCGGCACGCCCGAACCCAGCCATGACCTCATCCAGAATGAGCAAGATGCCGTGACGATTGCACAGTTCCCGCACTCCCTCGAGGTAGCCATCTGGTGGCACCATGATGCCCGCGGTGCCCGGAATCGTCTCCAGCAGAATCGCCGCAATTGTCTCGGGACCCTCCGCCTCGATGACACGGCCCAAGTGCCGCAACGCCAGAGCACACTCCTGCTCGTCGGTCCGTGCCCCGAATTCCGAGCGGTAGGTGAACGGTCCGAAAAAGCGGGCGACGCCGCTGCTGCCGGAGTCATTGGGGAACCGGCGCGGGTCCCCCGTCAGGTTGATGGCCGTCTGAGTGCCGCCGTGATAGGAGCGGTAGGCAGTGAGAATCTTGGGCCGTCCGGTGTGCAGACGGGCCATCCGCACGGCGTGCTCGTTGGCGTCGGCGCCGCCGTTGGTGAAAAAGATCCGGTTCATGCCGGCCGGTGCGATCTCGGCGATAAGCCGTGCCGCTTGCGAACGCGCCGCATTTGCGTGTTGCGGGGCCACGGTGCACAGCTGGTCCACCTGCGCCTTGATAGCGGCCAGGACCTTGGGGTGCTGATGTCCTGCGTTGGTGTAGACGAGCTGGGAGGAGAAGTCCAGAAACCTGTTGTCGTGCTCGTCCCACACCCAGGATCCTTGGGCTCCGGCGATGACCATTGGCGTGAGTTCTGCTTGAGCAGACCAGGAGTGAAAGACATGGGCCCGGTCAAGTTCGTAGACGCGGCTGCTCATCGGGTCGTGGGGAACGCAAGCTCGAGGCCTGCGGGGCGGATGCTGGCGGGATTGGGCCATCGGCTGGTAATCACCTTGCCGCGGGTGAAGAAGTGGACTCCTTCGGTGCCGTAGGCGTGCGTGTCGCCGAACAGCGATGCCTTCCAACCGCCGAAGGAGTAGAACGCGACCGGCACCGGGATCGGGACGTTGATCCCGATCATGCCCACATGTACGTCGCTCTGGAATGCCCTTGCCGCGCCGCCGTTCTCGGTGAAGATGGCAGTGCCGTTGCCGTATGGGTTGTCGTTTATCAGGGCAAGCGCCTGCTCGTAGGTCTGCACCCGGACCACGCTGAGTACCGGACCGAAGATTTCGTCGGTGTAGACGCTCATGTTTGGTTGCACATGGTCGATGAGGGTGGGGCCCAGCCAGAATCCGCAGCCTTCCCCCGCCGCGTCCACTGTCCGACCGTCCAGCACAACCTTGGCCCCGTCGAGTTCGCCGGCGGCGACGTAGGTCGCAACCTTGTCGCGATGCTCGCCGGTCACTAATGGGCCCATGTCGGCGTCGCCGGTTCCCTCGCCCACCTTGATGGTCGCTGTGCGTTCAGCGATCCTGGCGACCAGGTCGTCGCCGATGTCACCGACAGCGACAACGACGCTGATGGCCATGCAGCGCTCTCCGGCCGAACCGTATCCGGCGTTGACCGCCGCGTCGGCGGCCAAATCCAGATCCGCATCTGGCAGCACCACCATGTGGTTTTTGGCACCGCCGAGGGCCTGCACGCGTTTACCCCTGCGGGTCGCGCTCTCGTAGACGTAGCGGGCGATAGGTGTTGAGCCGACGAAGCTGATGGCCGCCACCTCGGGATGTTCGATGAGACCGTCGACGGCCACCTTGTCGCCGTGCAACACGTTGAAGACACCGTCGGGCAATCCTGCCTTGCGCAGCAACTCAGCCATCCAGATCGCCGCGGACGGATCCTTCTCGCTGGGTTTGAGTACCACCGTGTTACCGGCCGCAATCGCTATCGGGAAGAACCACATCGGGACCATCGCCGGGAAGTTGAACGGGCTGATGATGCCCACCACGCCCAGCGGTTCGCGCAGGCTCTTCACGTCCACTCCGGTTGACACCGAGGGTGAGTTACAGCCCTTGAGCAGGTGCGCGATCCCACAGGCGAATTCGACGACATCCTGGCCCCGCGCCACCTCACCGAGCGCATCGGAGAGCACCTTTCCGTGCTCGGCGGTGATGATCGCGGCCAGCTCATGTTTGCGCTCGTTGAGCAGCTCACGGAAAGCAAACATGACTCGGGTGCGCGTACTCAGGGAGGTCTTCGACCAGGTTGTCAGCGCGCCGCGGGCACTGGCAACCACAACATCCACATCGCTCGGATCGGCAAACACCACCTGGCCGGTGACCCGTCCGGTAGCAGGGTTGCGCACGTCACCGCGGCGGGCGCCCACGCCATGATCGCGGCGACCGCCGATCCAGTGGTGGATTTCAGTCGGCGGGTGGGTGACAGATACGGCCATAAGGCACATCCTCCCCCACCTGACTCACCCCTGAACAGCAACAATTAGTCGCTCGCTTATCGATACATACGACATAGTGTCGCCTCACTTCGCTAGCCTGAAAGCATGCAAGTCACCGTCCAGGACATCGTCGATTTGGATGTCGTAGCAGCTGGCGATCCGGAAGTTCTTAGTGGTGAACTGAACATGGGCCGACCTGTCCGCTGGGTACATGTCGCCGATATCGATGACGTCGCCGCGATCTTGGTCGGCAACGAGCTGGTGCTTACTACGGGTATCGGTATGAGCCGGGCACCCAGTGCCTCCACGAAGTTTGTTCACCAGCTCGTCCAAGCCGGAGCAGCTGGCCTGATGGTCGAGCTGAGCCCCAGCTTTCCGCGTATCCCAGCTACCGCATTGAAGGCGGCCCGGGAGTCGGAACTGCCCGTGATCGTGTTGCACCGTCCGGTGCGATTCGTGGAGGTGACCGAACGCGTCCACCGCCGCATCGTGACCGAACAGTCAGAGATACACCGGTTCGCCGACCAGGTCAACGAAGTCTTCACCGAGCTCAACCTTTCGCGGGCCGGCTTCGAAAGGATCGTGACCACCGCAGAACAACTGGCCGGAAGCCCAGTCGTACTAGAGGACCTGTCACGCGGCGTACTGGCCTCGGCGTCGTCGGCCATCCCCGCGCAGGTGCTGCTCATCAACTGGGAACAGCGCTCGCGGACCGCTGAGGAAACTGGCCGGCGCGAACGAGAACCCGGCGCAAGCGTTGCCGAGCGGTGGATGAGCAGGGCGGTCGGATCCGGTCACCAACGCTGGGGCCAGCTGGTCATCTTGGCTAGCGACCGGGAAGAACGCGCACGCATTGTGCTGGAGCGGGCCGCCCGGTCCCTCGAATTGGCCCGCATGATGCGGCGCGACGACATGATGATCGGGCTGCAGGTCCAAGCCGGGCTCCTTTCGGAAATCCTTGACGGGCAACTCGACAGCGAAGCACAGGCCCGTGACCGGCTGACCGCCATGGGCATCTCCTCACCACGGGTACTCGTGGGTCTGGCGGTGCGCTTCGCGGACTCCGGATCGCTTACGCCCAGCGACCGGACGCTGCTCAACCTCGGCGGCGAAGTCCGCCAGTGTCTGGCCGAGTCGGGTGCCGACGCCGTGACCGGGCTCCTGGGGTCCAGCCATGTCGTGGCCCTCATCGGGGCGGCATCCGAGCAGCGTCTGCGCCGTGCCGTCGCTGACTTCGCACAACGGCTCAGCGGGGTTCGGTCAGAGGCACTGTGCGCCACCGGGGCCCAGACACCCACCGTGCTGGGAGTCGCTGGCTCAGTGCGGACCGCCCGGATGGTGGTTGATGCCGCGGTGAATCAGGCCCGCCGGCCTGGGCACTGTTTCACCCAGGCCGACATCCGGCTAGAAGGCCTGCTCCTGGCACTGCGTCACGATGTCCGTCTCCAAGAGTTCGCCGAGTCCGAACTAGGGCCGCTGCTTAATTACGAAGCGCAGCATGCCCCGGGTCTGGTTGACCTGCTGCGCACCTTCCTGGCCGTCGGCGGCAGCAAAAGTGAGCTGGCCCGGCGCTCGCACCGGAACCGAACCGCCTTATACCCCCGGCTGGCGAAGTTGGAGGCCATACTGGGCCATAGCCTCGATGACCCGGCCTCGCGGCTTTCCCTGAGTGTGGCCCTGCTAGCTCACGACCAGGCCCGCGACGCCCTGAACAAATAAAGCGAGCAACTAGAGGCTTCCGGGCCGGTGGCTCAGAACGGCTGGACGCGGCGCTGAAGCCCCGTATCGATACCGCGCTGAACGTCCCTCCGACCACGTATCACGATTTCGCAGTCTTGAGATATTCGACCAGGGCGGGATGTAGCCGGTACTGGCTGAATGTGTCGGGATCCGGTCGCCAGAACACTGGAACACCGTGCTTTTCGACAACCGCGCTGCATTTCCCAAGAAGCTCGTCGGCGAGCGGTTCGGTTGATTGTGCGTGCAGAGCCGATCTCAGATCAGTGGGCAATACACGCCAGATCGCCTCGGCTTCGAATACGGCATCCATGCAACGGATGCTAGAGCAACGGTCGTGATGTCGAAGACCCCCGAAGCCAGCACCACACTCCCTTACGTCAACACCATTGACGCTATCGCGCTGCGTCGCATTGGATGTCTCAGATCTCGATGACGTGTCAGGTCCCGACACCAAGGAGCAGCGATGGATCCAGAGATCAGCCCCGTCCGCGACCCCGGCGCCAGCCGACCCAGCAGGATGCCCAAAGTCCTCGGCCCGGTCGACAGCGCCGTAATCGCGATGTCGAGCACCGCACCGGCCATGAGCATCGGCATCGGGCTCGGTGTAATCGGTGCCGTGGTCGGACCCGCGATCCCGATCATCCTTCTGCTGGCGCTACTGCCGATCCTGGGCATAGCGCTGGCTTACTCCCGGCTCAACCAGGTCGAGCGCAATTGCGGCAACGGCTACGTGTGGGTTGGCCGTTCGCTCGGTCCGTGGCTGGGATTTCAGGCGGGCTGGGTCGCTGTTGCCGGTACCACGGTCTTCCTGGCCTACGGGAGCCAGGTGTGCGGTGCGGTGATCCTGCAGTTCCTCAACGAACTCGGCTGGACGTCGGTGGGTGCTCTGGCCCTGGACCCCACTTCCACCCCCGTGACCACCGCTGTTGGGCTGGCGGTCCTGCTCTCAGTGACCCTGGCCGCGATCCGCGGAGCCGACATCGCCGCTGCTCTGCAGCGCTACCTGATCATCTTCGAATACTTAGTGCTCACAGGGTTCTGTATCTACGGCATCGCCGCGGGCACGCATCCGTTCGAGTGGGCATGGCTGTCCCCGGCAAGCATCGAATCGCCGAAGGTACTCGCGGCAGGCATGGTTGTGGCCGTCTACTTCTACTGGGGCTGGGACGCGGCGTTCTGCGTCACCGAGGAAACCCGGAACCCGCGCGACGCCAGCAGGGGCGGGTTCTTGGCGCTGGGCCTGATAGCCGCGATGTTCACGCTCGCAGCCATCGCGTTTCAGCGAGTACTGACCCCCGCCGAAATCGTCGAGCAAGGACCACAAGGCCTGACCTATTACGCCGGCAAACTGGCCGAACAGCCGATCGCCGGCCTAGCGCTACTTGCGCTGCTGTTCTCCACCGTCGCCTCGCTGCAAGCCGGAGTCCTGCCCACCGCCCGGGCGACCCTCGCGATGGGGCGCGACCAAACACTAGGCAAGGTATGGGCCCGCCTGCACCCCCGCTACGCAACACCGGCAGCCGGAACCCTTTTGATCATGACGGCCGCCGCACTGATCGCCGCACTATCGGTCACCATAGGAACCCTCAGCACCATCGTGAATGCGGCCGTCACATCCGTGGGCCTGCTGGTGTCGCTGTACTACGGCCTCGGCGGTCTCGCCTGCGCCATCCGTTTCCGTGGCGACCTGAAAACCAGCCCCGCGGCGGCACTTCGGTCGGTCGTCGTCCCCGCCGTGTCGGCGCTGACGCTCCTGGGACTCGGCGGCTACCTCGCCCAGCAGTACTGGGTGCAGGACGCCGACTTCGCCTTCGATCCAGCCAACGGCAAGTTCCTCGTCGCGGTGCCAGCCGGAATCATCGCTATCGGCCTGGTGATATCGGCGTGGTCGAAATGGGTTCGCCGCGCACCGTATTTCCGCGGCGCTGCCGGAACCGACAGTGACGCCATCGTGCTTGCCCCTAGCCCACTGGCAGACGGCACATCGACCGCGGCAAGTCTTTGAGGTCAGGGCATGCAGACCGTATTTGAACGTCAGCCCCCGGCGCCGGGTTTGGTCGCTCGGGCCCTGGCAGGCTCGGCACTCGCTCCGTTCTGGCTCGATGACCTACCTGAGACTGCAAGCTATCCGCCACTGTCGGTCGCGCCACGGCGCCATTTCGATCTGGTGATCATCGGGGCCGGCTACACAGGGCTCTGGTCGGCGCTGAGGGCACTGCAACGCAACCCGGGAATCACCGTCGCGGTCATCGAGGCCCACACGGTGGGATGGGCCGCATCAGGGCGTAACGGCGGATTCGTTGAAGCCAGCCTCACCCACGGCAGTGCCAACGGCCGTCGCCGCTGGCCCACAGAGATGGAACGGCTCGAGCGGCTCGGGATGGAGAACCTCGATGGCATCGAGCACGCCGTCGAAACCCTGGGATTAGATTGCAATTTCGACCGGGCCGGGTCGATCACGGTCGCGGTAGAGCCCTACCAGGCCAACGAACTGACCCAGACCGTCAACGCTCCGGGCAACCGGTTCTTGGACCGGCAGACCATGCAGAGCGAAATTCACTCGCCGACCTATCTTGCCGGAACGTGGTCGACGGACACCACAGCGCTGGTGCACCCAGCCAAGCTCGCAGCCGAATTGGCCCGCGCGGCAACAGATGGCGGAACCGAGATCTTCGAAAACACCCGAGCCATGGCGATCAAGCGGCGCAACGGTGCTGGCCTGGAGATACGCACGGAACACGGATCGGTCACCGGTGACCGAGTCATCCTGGCCACCAATGTGTTTCCGTCACTGTTGCGCCGATACCGGCTGCATACCGTACCGGTCTACGACTACGTGCTAGTGACCGAACCGCTGACCAACAGCCAACTGCACCAGGTGGGCTGGCGGCATCGACAGGGCATCTCCGATATGGCCAACCAGTTCCACTACTACCGGCTGACCCCGGATAACCGGATCTTGTGGGGCGGCTACGACGCCGTCTATCACTTCGCCGGCGGACTCAAAGCGCGTTACGAGAATCGCACCGAAACCTACCGGCGTTTGGCTTCGCATTTTTTCACCACGTTCCCTCAACTCGAGGACGTTCACTTCTCGCATCGATGGGCGGGCGCGATCGACACCTCCACCCGGTTCTGCGCCTTCTTCGGCTCCGCACACCGCGGCAAGGTCGCCTACGCCGCCGGCTTCACCGGTCTGGGAGTAGCCGCCGCCCGATTTGCCGCCGACGTCATGCTCGATCGCCTCGAGGGGACCCACACCGAGCGCACTGAACTGCAAATGGTCTCAACCATGCCATTACCGTTTCCACCCGAGCCACTGGCGGCGCTGGGGATCGGCGCCACCCGATGGTCGCTGGACCGTGCCGACCATCACCAAGGCAAACGAAATCTGCTCCTCAGGGCCCTCGACACGATGGGCCTGGGATTTGACTCCTAAAGGCAGGCAACACCTTTGACACCGCCAGCGGATCTTCTGTTCATCAACGGTCCCGTGTACACCATGGACAGTCCGTTCACGCGGCACAATGCGGTAGCGGTGAGGTCTGGCCGTGTCACCGCACTCGGCGAGACCGCGCGCTCGGCGCGCGGGCGAACCACGGAAGTAATCAACTTAGCGGGCCGAGCAGTTCTGCCGGGATTCATTGACGCACACGTCCACCCCGTAGTGGCCGGAATCGAAAGCCAGCAGGCCGATCTCACCTCCGCCACCACGGTCAACGAATGCCTAGAGGCGATATCGATCTACGCCCGCACAAACCCGGACCGGGAGTGGATCACCGGGGGCGGATGGTCAATGGAACTATTCGACGGAGGAATGCCTTCGCGCCAACTACTCGATGCCGTCGTGCCGGACCGTCCTGTCTATCTGGTCAACCGGGATCACCATGGGGCCTGGACCAATACATGCGCGCTGCAACGGGCATCGCTCGACAGCACCACCATCGATCCTACCGACGGCCGCATCGAACGCGACCACACCGGCGCTCCCACCGGCGTATTTCAAGAAGGGGCCATGGGCCTTGTCGCGCAGCATATCCCGCCCCTGAGCGCGCGAGAGCGGCTATCTGGCCTGCTTGCCGCCCAGCGACTCCTGCACAGCTACGGGATCACCGGCTGGCAGGACGCCCTGCTCGGAAACTCCCCTCTCATGCCTGATGTCACCGGTGCCTACCTTGACGCGATCGCTACTGGACAGCTGACAGCCAAAGTGGTTGGCGCCCTGTGGTGGGACCGTACTCGCGACACCGAACAGATCGAGGAACTGTGCGAGCGGCGGGAAATTCATCGCCAGAGTGGATTTGACACCAGCACCGTCAAGATCATGCAGGACGGCATCGCTGAGAACTTTACCGCCGCAATGATCGAACCGTACTTTGACTGCTGCGGCCATCACACACAAAACCGCGGGCTCAGTTTCGTGGACCCGAACCTACTGTGCCGCTGTGTGACCGAACTGGACCAGCTGGGCTTTCAGGTGCACTTCCACGCCCTAGGCGACCGGGCGGTGCGTGAGGCTCTCGACGCCGTTGAAGCGGCCCGCCGAACCAACGGATGGACCGATAACCGTCATCACCTCGCGCACTTGCAAGTCGTTGCGCCAGTCGATATTCCCCGGTTCCAGCAGTGGGGTGCCGCGGCCACTATTCAGCCGCTGTGGGCCACCCACGAACCGCAGATGGACGACCTCACCATCCCGTTCCTGGGCACCGACCGGGCTGCCCAGCAATATCCCTTCGCCGCGCTGGCCCGCTCGGGAGCGGTCGTCGCCGCGGGCAGCGACTGGCCGGTGAGCAGCCCCAATCCGTGGGAAGCGATCCACGTCGCCGTCACCCGCCGAGCCGTCGGCACATCAGACAAACCATTCCTGCCTGAGCAACGGATCGGGCTGGGCACCGCCATCACCGCCTACACCGCTGGCTCGGCCTATCTGAACCATCGCGACGGCACCGGAGCAATCCGTATCGGCCACACTGCCGACCTCATCGTCCTCAATTGCGATCCCTTTCGCCTCCCTCAAGACGCGATCGGGCACACAGCCGTCGACATGACCTTCATCAACGGGAATTGCGTTCACGAAACATCCCGCTAACCCCTTGCGCGGCGCGTGCCAGGAAAGGAGTACCCGTGGCAGACACGCTCGAACTGACCTTTGTCACCGAGCAGATCGGGGCATCAAGCGAGTGGCATCTCGACCATCCCCATCACTTGGTAGTGGTGTACCGGGGTGGTTATGTGCAGACCAAAGAGCTTCTCATCCACGGTGGCCCGTCAACCCGCGCTCTTCCTAAGGCCGGGGATGTGCTGGTGATCCCCGCCGACCGTCGGGCAACAGCCATCGCACGGGGACGCGAGATCGCACTGTGCTTGGTGACGGTGCCGACCGCCGTTCTAGCCGATCGATCAGTCCCGCCGCGGATCGCATATCCAGATCCATTCATGCACCAGCTGATCGAGCGTGTCAGCCAGCTGGCAGACCGCGACGATGTAGCGGCCCGGCTGTTCACCGAATCGTTGATCGAATCGCTGCGGCTACATCTGGGCGACCACTACGCCTCGCTCCCCCACCGTTCCACGGGCCGGACCCTGGATTACAGAACCCAAGCTCTGCTTGTCGAATACCTCGAAGACAGCCTGGACTCCGAGATCACGCTGGCGCAGCTAGCCGCGATAGCCGAAATGCCCGTCCCCGACTTCAGCAAGGCCTTCGTATCCGCGTTCCACGCAACGCCCTACCAATTCCTGCTCGAACGCCGCATGCATAGAGCCAAGTCCCTGCTCGCCACCACCTCGACGCCCATCACCGAGATCGCCATCGCTGTTGGCTTCAACACACCAAGCCATTTCGCAACAACCTTCAAGCATCGAGTCGGCACGACTCCAAGCACCTACCGCAAGAGCCATTGAGACCGCACCCCCGCATGCAGACAAGCCACCCATCCCTATTGCTTTACGCAAGTACGACTCCGAATAGTGAAGGCGAGGTGCAACATAGCTTTTGTACATTGAGCTGGCGCGGCCACTAAACGTGGGGACGTGTTGTGGGACCGCAGCAGGCGGCCTGGCCTTAGCGGTTATGCAAATCAGTTCGACACCTCCAGGACTGCTTCGCGTGTACACATCGCCAAAGCCAGGCCGCCACCCAACTGGAGGGCGCTGCCAGGAACGCGGCAAAGCTACGCGACCAACTTGCCACCTGGATCCAACACGCCCGGACAGTCAGTATCCGCAGCAGATCTGCGACAGGCCGGGATCGTGCCGTTATCGACCGCCGGACGCGGCACGGCAATCCGTGAATGGGCACGCAAGAACGGCCACGACATATCCTCACGTGGACGCATTCAACGCCGCCAACTAACCACGCAGGTATTCGGCAGGCTGTGTTGAGTCCGTCCCAATCGTTAAACGAGTTGCACCCGAACACGATTGCACCCACATGCTTGGGCAAGCCGGCAGAGTGGCTCACCCGCGATGAGGAGCGCCGTGAAGAGCATCAACGATTTCTCGCACTCCCCCAGCCGGTGGCCGAACGCTAGAGCAGCCACAAGAGCAGGTACCCGTCAGTTGACGGTCTGGGATGGAACCCGGGCACTTACCCCTCGCGCATTCCAGTCCCGGGAAAGCCTCACCGCGGTCGGTGCTGAGTACGTGTTCGCCACCGAGCGGGTTGTGACACCCACTGACTGGTTCTTCCACGAACCGCGCCACGTCATCGTCGTGCATCGTCGTGGCCAATTACGGACCATGGAACTCGAATTCGAGAACGGACCGTCTGGACGTGCCAATCCACGAGTGGGCGATGTCTGGATCATCCCGGCTAACCACCGCTACTCCGCACTCGCTCAAGGAAGCACTGTCGAGTACTGCCAACTAACCCTTCCATCCAGATTTCTTGAAAAGGTCGATCTCAAACCCACTATCCGACAACGCGATCCGCTCGCCCATCAGATTGTCGAGCAAATTGGCGCCATAGCTGGGCGTGACGACATCTTCGCTCGACTGTCCATCGAATGGCTGACTGAGATCTTGTTGCAGCATCTATCCAGCAGGCTCGCCGGCGACGACGGCCGGACGCCCGTTTTGTACCGTCACCTCGACGAGATTGCCCGTGCCGCACTGATCGAGTACCTAGACGAGCGCCCTGATTCGATGATCGGACTGCCCCAGCTTGCCGCCCACGTCGACATGACAGTACGGGAGTTCACTAAGGCGTTCGCGGCCGCATTTCACGCCACACCGCACCAGCTTCTCCTGGACAGAAGAGTCGCGCGGGCCAAATGGCTCCTGATGGACTCCACGGATTCGATCAGGCAGATCAGCGCCCAACTCGGATTCTTCAGCCCCGAGCTTTTCGAGACAGCCTTCGTGCGGCGTGTAGGCGTAACCCCGAGCGTCTACCGACAGATCCGGCTCTCTCGGGCATGCGACTGAAATCCCCTCGGACATAGACATACTCGCCAGTGGCGATCTATTCCTGGTGGACGTGCTCAACCGCTGGTCAACGCGTCGCGGATCGCGGAATGGGTATGCGGGAGCCAGATCGCCTGGATGGGCGCTTGCGGCGGATCGATGATGTCGATGACGACAACCTGGCCTGCAAGGCAGGGGCCGGTGGGCGCGGTGACGAATGCGACGCCGTCGTTGTCGAGGACCGCGGTCACCGGCGGTGTGCCTTGGACGTGGTTGATGGTGAATGCGGGCTCGAAACCTGCCGAACGGCATGTGCCGAGGATGAAGTCGGTGTAGTTGGAGACTCCCGGCGGTGCCCAGACGATGATCCGCTCGTTCTGCAGATCCCTCAGAAAGACTGAGTCACGTTCTGCCAGATGGTGGTCCCGGGGGACGGCGACACGCAGGGAGTGATAACCGATCACCCGCGAGGCGAGATTCTTGGGTATTGCTATCCCTCGCCGCAGCGCAATATCGGCTGAACCATTAACCACCGCGGGCTCAAGGGCGCTCGGGAATACCTGCAGTGCGGTGATCGACACGTTGGGCAGTACCGAGCGAATGGGCACGAGGAGCTGGTGGACTTCCTCGGCGGTGATCGCGGGGGTATGTGCGACCACGAACGGCCGTGGCTCATCGGCTGCCGTGTTCTGGACCTGTCGCACTAAGGTCTGCGCAGCGGCGAGCAGTACGACAGATCCGTCCCGCAGGGCTTCCCCTGCTGGGGTCAACTCGATATGGCGCCCGCTGCGGTCGAACAGCTTGGCGCCGACTTGCTTCTCGAGGTTCGTCATCGACTGACTGATGGCCTGCTGCGTCAGACGAAGCTGCTGCGCGGCCCGCGTGAACCCGGAATGTTCCGCCACGGACAGGAATTGCTGGAGACGCCGGAAGTCGATGGGGTTATCCCAGATTTCGGTTGACTGATCAGCCATAAATAGGACTATATGCCCAAGTAGAAGTTGTGGATCTTGAACTATTTTTTGTTTCTCGGTTGTGGGAAGGGGATCTAGGGTGGAGTGGTCAGTGCTTTACTGACATTCCAGTCGAGAAAAGTGAAAGGGTATGCATGCCTGAGAAGGTCGATGAGGTAGACCAGCTTGTCAAGCAGCTCGCCGAGACGTTTGGGCGCCCGATCCGGTCGCCGATCCTGCATTGGCCGGACGAGTACGGTCTGGAGTACGAGTCGGTGTCCTTCCCGTCTGAGGATGGGGTTCCGCTGGATGCCTGGTTCATCCCGTGTAAGGGCTCCAAGAAGATCGCGATCGCCAACCACCCGATCTGGCACAACCGTTACGGTCTGCCCGCGCACCTGGAACCGTGGAAGCAGATCGGTGCTGCCGGAGGCAATGACTTCGAAGTCAACTTCATGGCCGACTACAAGAACCTGCATGATGCCGGGTACAACGTGCTCACGTACGACATGCGCAACTTCGGGCATAGCGGGACCGGCAACGGAGGTGTCGGCAGCAACGGCATCTTCGAGTCCCGCGACGTGATCGGCTCGATCCAGTACGTGCGTTCGCGCCCGGACACCAAGGACATGACGCTCGTGTTGTTCAGCCGCTGCTGCGGGATGAACGCCACTTTCATCGCCCACGACCGTCGCCCCGAGGTTTTCGAAGGCATCCCGGCTATCGTTTCCCCCCAACCGGTTTCGCTGCGCCCGTTCTACGAGCGCATCACCGAGATCCTCGGTATCACTGATCGCCTCGATGACATCGAGCGAGAGATCCAGCTGATCACCAGCTTCAAACTCGACGACATGTCACCGATTCCCTATGCCAAGAGCATGACCATCCCAACCTTCTTGGTGCAGGTCCGCAACGACGCGCTCACCCGGGAAAGCGACGTTCAGACAATCTTCGACAGCATGCCTGTAACCGATAAGAAGCTGTTCTGGATCGAAGACTCGACCAGACGCTGGGACGGCTACAACTACTTCCCCAACAACCCAGAACAACTCATCGACTGGTTCGACACTCACACCTCGTGAGCCAGGTGTGGGGACCGCCTGCCGCCTCACGGCCGGGTGGTCCCCACACCTTCCAAACTTTTACGCTCGACGGCGGACGCTATCCAGGTGGCGGAGAGGCAGTGCACAGCAATGCGTTTCGACATCAAGACCGCCAACCACAACACCACCTGGTCCGAGATCCTGGCGGTGTGGAAGGAAGCCGACGGCATCGAGAGGTTCCATACCGGTTGGCTGTTCGACCACTTCTACCCGATCACATCCCCCACGCAATCGGTGCCGAACCTCAGTGGGCCCTGTCTAGAGGGCTGGATGATGCTGGCCGCACTTGCGCGGGAGACCACCCGGCTGCGTCTGGGAACCCTGGTCACCGGCGTTCACTACCGCCATCCCGCAGTGCTCGCGAACATGGCCGCCACCGCCGATATCGTCTCGGGCGGGAGGCTCGAGCTGGGCCTAGGTGCAGGCTGGAATGAGGACGAATCAAACGCCTACGGGATCGAACTTGGCTCGCTGACAGAACGATTCGACCGTTTCGACGAGGCCTGCCACATCATCATTGACCTGCTCTCCCAGCAGACCACCAGCTTCCGCGGCCAGTACTACACCGTCACCGACGCCTACTGCGAACCCAAGGGGCCACAGCGTCCCCATCCACCGATTCTCATCGGCGGCAACGGAGAAAAGCGGACGCTGCCTCTCGTCGCGCGGTACGCGCAGCATTGGAACTTCCCCACCGGCACACCCCTCGAATTCGCTCGCAAACGCGATGTGCTGCATACATATTGCATGGAGCTGGGGCGCGACCCCTCGGAGATCCTGACCTCAGCCCACGTGTGGCTCACATCGGGTTCTCGTGACGACATTTCGCTCCTGACAGATGAAATCGCCGCATTCGGTGCCGCCGGCTTGGATGCCGCCGTCATCTACTTGCCACTCCCGCTGGACCCGTCGGTGCTCACCCCTCTGGCTGAGGCACTATCCGGCATCGCCTAACCCGTCACCAAGCACTACATACGAAAGGACTAATCATGGTAGAGATTCCGGATTCGATCCAGACAGTGCAGCCGTACCGCCCCACGGAGCGGCCCTTGGCCGGGAAAGTGGCCGTGGTAACCGGTGCCTCAGCGAATATGGGTGCCGCGCTCGCCCGGACGCTCGCCCACGATGGGGCCCGGGTTGTGGTGCACTATCGCAGCGACAACAAGAAGGACAAGGCAGCCGAGGTGGTCAGTCAGATCCAGGAGTCCGGGGGCGAGGCGGTGAGCTTCCAGGCCGACCTGGCGGTGCCTGCAAACTGCACCAAACTGATCGACTTCACTTTCGAGGCGTTCGGACAATGGGACATCCTCATCAATACCGCCGGGATGATCGTGCGCAAACCCCTGGCCGACATCACCGAAGACGAGTATGACGCCGTCTTCAACACCAACGCCAAGACGGTGTTCTTCATGATGCGCGAGGCTTCGCGCCGAATGGCCGATGACGGCCGCATCCTGAGCTTTATCACCGCCATGGTCGGCGCACTGGCCCCCACCTACAGTGCCTACGCAGGATCCAAGGCCCCCGTCGAACACTTCACCAAGGCACTCGCCAAAGAAGTGGGTGGCCGCGGAATCACCGTCAACTGCATCGCACCCGGACCCTTGCAGACGAGCTTCTTCTACCCGGCGGAATCCGATGAGAACATTGCCTGGCTGCAATCCATGAGCATCAATGGACAAATCGGGCGAGGCGCCGACATCCTGCCCGTAGCAAGGCTATTGGTGCTCCCCGAAAGCCGCTGGACAACCGCGCAGACACTCTACGTCAACGGCGGGATTCTCTCGACCATCAACTAGACCACACACAGAAACCACCTTCGCCGCCACACCAGCCAGGAACGAGTCGAGCTTATTCATGCCCAATGCGACCACCAAGCGCCGTGCACTGATCATCTTGTCGTCGGCACGCCGACTGCCGCTGACCCAGCCTGTCTCTGTGCCATCAATCCCGATCGGGTTCTTTCACGTCGAGCTGGCACAGGTGCTCGCCGAGTTCGAGAACGATTACGAGTTCATACTGGCCACCCCTGACGGTGAAGTGCCGCAGATCGACACCAACGGATTCTCGATCCCGTGGCACGCAACCGACACAATGACCGAGGTCTATGTCGACTCGGTGCAGCAGTTCTCCGATCCCCATTTCAATATCGACGCCTACCGCCACCAATACACCGGCCTGGTGGAACGGCGGGAGCGCGAACTGCAGCTTCTGGAGCGACACCTTGGCCGACTGCCGATCACCGATCCGCTGCCCTGCACCGACGCCGAAGTCCTCGCGTTCCGCCCCGAGCTGGTACGCCGGGTGCAAGCCCTGCAGCCCAAACCATATGCCTCGCTGCCCGAGCTGATCCGCAGACACCGCGACCCCGCAGACGGTTTCAGCTTCGCCGATTTCGACTTCATCCACGCACCCGGCGGGCATGCCCCGATGGTCGACTTTCACAAGAACCGCTGGCTTGGTGAAGTGCTGCACCTGGCGCGGGAGAACGGCGTCTACATCTCCCTGATCTGTCACGCCCCCATCGCCCTGACCTCAACGAATTGGCGTGTGAATCAGAACGGCACCCCGTACAGGGTCCAGGACAACGCCTTCCTGGCCGCCGAAGTCACCACCGTCGGCAGGGAAGGCGAAACCGGCATGCTCGACCAGGGATACGTTCACATCCCTCCAGGGCCGACCCGGCTGGAGTACTTCGTCGACGAAGGCCTGCGCGAAGCAGGATTCACCGTGAAAACAGCGCCAGTCCCGACCTCACTGATCCTGCTGCCAGACAGACAAATTGGTCTCGTAACCGGCAACGGACCACAAACAGTCGACATCCAGGCCACCGACATCCGCGCCGCAGTCACCACATAGACCCCACACCCGTTCCTGCCCAAGAGGTTCAAACAGAAATCAAGGAGGCTGTTATGTCATCTCCCACAAAAAATTTAGAGCTGGTGACCGATTCTTCAGTGCGCAAAGCACTCACTGCTTGGCAGACTAAAGATAGCGACGGCTGGTTAGCAGCGTTCGTAGAGGAGCCCGGCTTGACCGATGACGGAGCACCGCGCGATTTCAGCGCGTTCAGCGCCGAAATCGGCAACGAATACTTCACCACGATCGAGAAGGTCAGCCAAGACGGACACACCGTAACCGGGCAGTTCCACAGCGAGACATGGGGGAACTTCCGAACGTTCTTCCGATTTGTCCCCGACGAGAGCGGAAAGTTCACGCAGCTCGATATCGGCCAGGAGTAACCCCTTTGGGCCAGCGCACTCAAACCCGGAACCGTTGATTCGGTCCACGATGTGACTAGAAGGACTGCCAACCAGCGGCACCCGACGGCTACCACTCATCGTCCGCGGCGCGGCACACTGACAATTCTCGTTAGACACACATCATAGGAGTCGGCATATGGACACCCGATACAACCGCTCCTTCACGGCACGACGGTTCTATCCCCATATGCCAGAGACAGTTTGGAATATCATTACATCAGAAGAGTTCGTTCTGACCGACTGGGTCCTGGAACTAGACGGGCCGATTACCCCACAGGCCGGGTTTTCGCTGTCCATAAAGACAGCAGCTATACCCGAGACAGCCTTCACCGGCCACTTCGATTGTCAATTCCTTAACGTCCGCCCCAACGAGCAGCTTGCCTTCCGGCTCACATCCATCGCCACCAATCCCCGTACATTTCAAGGTATCTGGACACTCTCACAAGCAGGCGATGGAACCAACCTCTCATTCACCCTATCTGGATTTGCCTCCAAACCCCTGAGCCACGCGCCTGTCCATCACATGCTCGAGAACGCCCTTGAACACCTGGCACCGCAACTTCCCCGCCTACATCTTTGAAACAGACTGTCTGGAGCTGGCCGATAGCGCTCCGGAGCCAACCCCTACGCCGCGAGGCGGATCATCCAGACGCCGCGCCTCGATAGTTCGTGAGCAGCTACGGGCACAAGATCAAGTGGGCGTACAGCGCGCACATCCAAGTCATCTTGGGTCTATCAGTAAGTACGCCTCGATTTCGGCCTCATGTTTCTCGGCAAGCTGACGGGTCTCCTGCAGCTGACGCCACAGCAACTCATCGAGCGCACCCGCGCCGGCGTATCTCACCAAGGCTCCGATACGCCGACGGATTCGGACTATCGCGCTGCGGTCGTCGGCCAGCAACCACGCGTATTCCGCAGCCTCGATTGCGCGGTGACGCCGCTGCTGGTGTTTGGCCTGCCGCTCGGCGATAGCGCGCATCCGCTGAACGGCCCGCCTCTGCACACGGGACCCCTTACCCGAACGTCTGGAGCGCGGAGCGAGCTCCGCCCATCGGCGCCGTTCGGCTGCTGCGATCTCCCCCTCCCGTTCGTACTGCGCTTCGACGCATAGCGTGCACCGGCAACCGCTCACATACCCCGCAACCCCGTGGGCTGACATTAACCGCGCCTCTGGATGTCGAGCGGTTCCGCCCCGTAGTTACCCACCGCCTCCGACTCCACAACACGCCTCCCCCCTATCTTCGAGCCAGTACTCACTTCGCCTCGTGCAGAAGGAAATCGCTCATGTAGGCCGTCGACGAGACGGTGCGCTTCATACAATTCCCTGCGCAACTCATCCATGCGGCGACGCTGATGACGCAACAGCACCGGGCGGCGCGGCCGGTACCGGATTTGGTGTTCAATCTTCGCCATAGTCCGCGAAACCTCATTGATGTTCTCGTAGAGCGATACCAGCAATACCCGGGCTTGCGCGACCGCGGCTTCCTCATGCACCAGCTCATACTCTCACCATCGGCTCCACCTTGAGTGTTACATCCCGCACGCTACGTGTGATCAATTCCATTGCATCGGTGAATAATTGGGACTATCAGTCTCATCTGAGCGGGTTGGCTGGACGCTAGATACTCCACTCGGGCACCCAATTTGATTCCACTGGAACATGATTGAGTGGAGTCGACCGAAAGGGATCCCGCGAGCCCGATCTGATCACCGGCATTCCCGAGACGTGAAATCTGTCGAAACCACGCTTGATCGACAGGCTCACGAATCACCGGAATTCTCTGCGCTCAAACGAAATTGCCGACGATCTGCGGCATAGAGAGTTGGTTTTCACAAGAGAAATTTGTGGAAAATCAACTATTGCTTGTTACGCACGTATCCGGCGGAACCGAATTGCCCGCGGGCCGACAGGCCGATTGACACCCGACGTTTACACGACCGCCACCGCCGATGCCCCGTAACCCGCTAGCGTTGCGGGCAACGTTGGCGACGCTCGTCAGGTCCATAGCGAGCTGACGAGAACTTGCGTTGGCGCTGTTAGGCATCACGGTACAAAGAATCGGGAAGCTCAATGGACCAGGCACCGTTTCTTGGGTCCTACGACACTGGCTGGGACCATGCGCCGTGGGAAGACGAACCCAAGTTCTCATCCGACGAGTTGGCGGTGCTGCTGGACCGGTCGATTCCGGCGGCGGTGGCCGCCCACCGCGTTGGCTGCGTTGAGCGCGATGTCCGCCGACTACGTCTACACCATGAAAAGCGTTCCAGCTCAACTCCATAAGCAATACGACGCTGACGATGCGTCCGTGCTGCCTGGGCGCTACAGGGATCTTCAATCACACCCACTTCATCCCAAGGTACCTGCTGCTCAGCTCGGCCGAACCCGCATCTGAACTTTCAAATTAACTACTTGACTTTCAAATTCGTTGTGGCCCAATGTGGTACGCGCCATGTGCAAGATGGAAACGTTGCCCGTGATGTTCGCCATTTTCCCGAAAAAGTGGCTCAGGCCATAAATACTCTGCGGCGTGACGCATGCCAACGAAGAGGTTGCCCGGCTCCTTACCCCACCTGCCCGCCGGCCGGTAGCCGAAATGAAGCTGCAGATCAGCGAGATGACGGTGGGCGCCCGCATAGGAGCCACATTTCAGAGTCCCATGTTCGGGGTGTACTGCACATGGGGGAATATCCGCCGCGCCTGTCATGGCGAGTTGGTATTGAGTGTGTTCTCAATCGAAACCAATGGCCGCCCTGCCAGTGATGTGTTGCGTTTTGACGTCTCTGGGCGCTCAACACCCGCTCAGGGGCCGCCAGATCCTGCCCGTGAACTAGAGCACGGGACCGTTGTTCGCGCGACATTCGAGGACTACGCGGGCTGGTTTGACGTGATCGGACCCGCTGTAGTCGCTACCTCCGCGCCCATGGTCGGGGTCGGGCGATGGGTCTTGGCCTACAAAGGCCAACTTGGCGTGTGCCTGCGCAATCTCGATATCCTCGCCGCCCCAGGCGAACTCGGCCTCCCCTGCCCCACACCAACACTGTCATGGGACGACGGCGACTCAACCATCTAGCTGATCGCCTCGTCCTGAAACGCAAAAGGAGTTAGACCGCAATGAATTTCACTACTATTGACTTTGAGACCGCCAACCCCAACTATGCCTCGGTCTGCGCTATTGGCTGGACTACCGTACGCGATGGGCGGATCAAACAACAGGGTTCGTGGCTGTGTCGCCCGCCGGCCGGGCACAGGCAATTCAACTCTCGTAACGTCCAAATCCACGGAATCTCCGCAGCCACGGTTGCCGCGGAACCAACGTTCGAGGACCGGATTCCGGATCTGCTCGCTTTATTGAGCAATGGGCTGCCGGTCATCGCCCACAACGCGAAGTTCGACATGAATGTCCTGCGACAAGCGTTGGCCGCGTGCAGCCGCAGTCTTGATGTCGCCACCCACTACTGCACCATGGAGTGGTCCAGGATACTGCTGCCGGAGCTGCCGAAACACCGACTGCCCAACGTATGTGAACACTACGACATCAAACTCGGCAACCATCACGAAGCTGGCTCCGATGCACTCGCCGCTGCCAAGATTGCCTTATGTCTTGCCAAAACAGCTGGGGCCGCCACTATCGCCGAACTCGACGCCACCGCCACGCGTAGGCGGTACCGGCACTACGGATAAGTTGGCGAGTCCCGGTCAACCAACTATGACTCAGTGTCTGCGTGCATATCTACTTGTGGCGCGAGACGATTTCGTGGTGTCCACTGTCTACCACCAACGGAATGTCAGGCGGGGCTCTTTGTTCGTGACCCGCCCGCCCAGGTAGAGGGGCCGTTCAATTAGTTGTTGGCTAGCGATTGTCCAAGACCCGGAACAGGTAGGGAGACTGGCCAGCCTGCGGTTCGGTGAGGTTGACGACACTCGTGATCAACTGCCGCCCAATACGATCGAACCAAGACCCAAATGTCTCGTCACGCCTGTATGGGCTGTAGATGCTCAGCCCGAGAGTGGGCTCACTTTCGTGCTCCAGGCGGTCGGTGTGCTCGACTCCATCGTTAGGCAACGGGAGCAGCTTGTGGAGCCGTTCGGCCACCCGCTTAGCGGCCTCTCTGGTCAGATAGCCGTCGCTGTCGATGACTGTGGGCCACACCTCGGGCATGCATTCAGCGTGCAATGCCAGCGGCTCCACGAATTCGATTGTGACGTAACCGTCCTCGTCATTGACTCCCAGCCGGAATCGTCCGTCGCCCACAGGAGTGAATTCTGCGCTGGACACGCCCCCGCCGACGAGGTCAGCCATGCGATACCCCCGAACTGCGCTCATACCGCCACAATATGCCGTTTCATACTGATTGCCTGGCAGCGAAACTCGCACAATATAGCGATTTTCAGGTGCGCTGAACGTGAACACGGAACAGCCCTGATTCCAGCGTCGCCGCACATTGGATGCCGAACGGTGATGGCCGCGACACGGACTCTAGACCTTCTGCGGTTTGGGTGCTTTCCAGGTGCCGTCGAGAGCGGCTTGCTCGGGCCAGTAGAGCCGTTCGACGAGACTGAACGGGCCTTGTGGTGCGGGTAGCCAGTTGGATTCCTTGTCCGGACCCGGTGATGTGTGCTGGATGTAGAGGGTGTATCCGCCGTCGGGGTCGGCTTTGAGGTTGGGCAGCATCGGTGAGTTGATCAGGTATCGGTTGATCGGGTTGGCCACCAGCAGGATTTCGGGCAGCCGGTACATGGTCAGCGACCAGAACGCCTTGACCGGTGGCAGTTGTCCGGGGGCGAACCTGTAGGTGTAGTTGTTGGCCCCATCCAGCGGTGCCCCGGTGGAGTCGGTGGCAAAGTACGGGTAGATCGCCTCCTGCTTGGTGTTGCCGTAGATCCCGAGCACCGCCCCGGCCATCCGGTAGAGGTAGTTGTCGCCGAGTTCCTCGGGGCTGCCGAACAGATCGGCAGTGGTCACCTGCCCGGTGTTGATCTTGTCTTTCTGCAGGGTGTCGAATTCAGCCCAGGCGTCGGCCATTCCGTCCTCGATGGCGGTCCGCGTCTCCGGTGTCAGCGTGTCGGGGTTGAAGGTGGCCTCCCCTCCGATGCCGATAGTGGCGAAGCGGGCTCGCAGCTCCTTCTCCGAGGGCTTCGTCGGGGCATAGCGCAGCGTGAAGTTCAGGATGTTGAAGAACTCCGGTGAGGTCTTCTCCTGCTCGGGTGTTAGAGGTTTGATGAAGTCGATCGCGGGCGGTGTGGCCGGCGGCGGCTGATTCAGGAACGCCGACAAGGGTTGCACCCGGTAGTCGGCCTGGATCTTCTTCACGTTGTCGATGTCGTCGGGACCGAACAGCTGGGTGCGGTAGGCGACGAACGCGAAATCGGTGTCGGACTGGACGACTTCGGTGATACCGGCAGGTTTCTCACCGTGCCACCCCGGCCCGGCCAGCAGGAATGTGCCGCCGCCGTTGCCGGTGGCGCGGCTGCCCACATAGGCGAAGTTGTAGGTGTAGGCGTCGATGAACTGGACCGAGAAGTAGCGGCCTGCCTCGATCGGCGGGATGGTCAGCACCAACGGCTCTGCCCGCAAATCCGCGCCCACGAAAGAATAGGGCGTGTCCGAGTTGGGGGTCTGAATGGCGGTGTCAGCGGGGGTGGCGACCCGAGCGATGCTATGGACCTGGTTCCAGGCGCCCTTGTAGTTCTGATCCTGCCGATCGACAAAGTAGGAGTACTGGATGCGGTAGTTGTCCACCATCGGGAAGCCATAGATGTAGGCCTTTTTCGCGATCTCCCGGACCTGCTCCATGCTCACCTCGCCACGCTTATCGGATCCGTCATGGCCGCTGCATGCGGTCATCGCCGCCGAGAGCGCCAACACGGCAACCACACTCGACCACCGCCACCACGAACCAGAAACCTTCAAATTCGGACCCCTTCACCTAAACCGCTCGGCTGACCGGGTGCGCCGAAACACCACCGGCCCGTGTCCATGTCACCGTCGGCGGTGAACCGGGCCCCGACCATCCTTGCCGCACGCCACCCGCGCCGTCTTGACATATCTGGACATCTTCTTGACTCTCATGGACATGCTGTTGGTCCGAGGGTCGTCACTGACAGGGTTCTTACCGCTGGTGAGCACCCTGGGCGGTGACCCCGCCGCCGTGCTGAAACTGGCCAACCTCGACCCCAGCGACATCGGGCAGCGCGACCGATACATCCCGCTACGCAACGCGATCGCAGCCGTAGAGGACGCGGCCGTAGTCCTCAACGTGACTGACTTCGGTCGCCAGCTCGCACGGCGCCAAAGCATCGACATCCTCGGCCCGGTCGGGTTCGCGGCCCGCACCGCCGCCACCGTCGCCGACGCCTTCACCGTCCTGGACACCTACATGAGCGCCTACAGTCCCGGCATCACCACCCGCATCAGCACCCATCCCGATTCGACCTTGGGTCGGTTCGAATTCGACTTCCTACTCACCCCACGACCCCCGCAAGCCCAGGCCATCGAACTGGCTCTCGGTGTCACACTTCGCGCGCTGCACCTGTTTCTGGGCACCACCTACCGACCCGTGGCCGTGCACCTGCCCCACCCAGCGCTGGGCCCTAAAGCCGACTACCGCAACTACTTCGGCTGCCCACCACAATTCAACGAACCGATCGCCGGATTCACCGTGCGCGCAACCGATCTGCAACGGCCACTCGCCCACGACCCCCTCGCCCACCAACTCGCCCTGAGCTACCTGTCCACGACCACAGGCCAACACAGCCGCCGACTGACAGGCACCCTGGCCAGCGTCATCCGCCAACTACTGCCCACCGGAACCCTCACTGCCTCCCTGGCCGCACAACAATTCGGCCTGCACCCCAAAACCCTGCGCCGCCGGCTAACCGCCGAAGGCACCACCTTCGCCGACGTGCTCGATCAAACCCGCCGCGACATCGCCCACCGTCTACTACTCGACACCGATCTGCCTCTGAGCCAGATATGCCGTCAACTCGGCTACGCCGAACACAGCGTGCTCACCCGATCCTGCCGACGCTGGTTCAACACCACCCCCACCGCCTACCGCCACACCCGCACCGTCCCTTAACCACCTGCGGCAACATCAACGACAGGGCAACGTCGTTCAACGGCGCGCTGACACGCAGTCCCAGCGCGTTCTCCGCCGGGACCATCTCAAGTTGACAGAACCAAACGATCTTGCGGACCGCCTTTACGACTGCCTCGCAGAAGGGAGCTGTGAGTAGCTCAGCATCAAGCGCATCCACGCCACTGGCAACGCTTGTCAGGTATGCAGATACTGGGCCGCGCAGGAGTTCCACCAAGGCTGATCAACCGTTCATGAATGGCCTCGCCGCGGTCTTCCCGTCATTGTCCCCGTCCGCCCAGTCCCCCTGTGGCATCTATTTCTGCCCCATCTCCAATTTCTCCATCTCGGCGCCGCCGTTTCCGTAATTGTGCCGGTGCGAACCCACAACTTTCCCTGTTGACCTGTGTAAATGGTCAACCTCGCGAACAGTTTCCATGTACACCTGCGGCGAAGCGCTCACGCCTCGTAACAGGGGGGTGCCTCTGCGGAGCCCTCACAGCCGCCCCAATCTGAGTATCTGCATATTCAAGGAAACAGCAGGTAGGTATATGTATTTAGCTAAGCTAATGATGAGCCCTTTACGTATAGGCTCTTATCGATGTATCGCGACATAACATTATGTTTTTACGCGTATAGGGCGGCGGGCGCGCAGAGGCACCCCCCTGTTACGAGGCGGCGACGAAAACCTGCAGGAAGGCAGACAAATCGTCATTATTGTTGACCATTTACGCAGGTCAACAGGGAAAACTATGGATACGGGCCGATGTATTGCGCCAACGCCGCAACACACCCCAGATGCAAGCCTGGGAGCGGCAAGCTGGCCGCGGATCGTGTCCTTGAAACCCTCACACCCCACACGCGGCGACCAAATCCCGGAGACTTCTGGGCCTATCCAGCTAAACCCCGAGCTGCACGCCAAGGCGGTCTGAAAGTCGTGGGCTGGCGCTGGTGTTCACTATCCTGCTGTCATGGCCGAGGGCACCTTTACCGACCCGCTGGCAGTGGTGATCCCGAGGCGGATAGATGCCTGCTGTCAGCGATAGTTCGAGGCTTTGGCTCGATGTGCCTTTTGCGGAGAAGGATGACGCGAAAAAGCTAGGGGCACGGTGGGATCAGAGGGCCCGCAGCTGGTACGCACCAACTGGCTCCGATAAGGATCTGGCCCGATGGATGCCGCTACCGGAGTTGCTTCCCGGCGAGGACCGAGAGTTCGGTTCCGGGCTGTTTGTCGATCTGGTGCCGTCCTCGTGCTGGTTCACGAATGTGCGCTCTTGTGTCTCACCGCGTGATTAGGAGCGGCTTCGTTTGATGATCTATCGGAGGGCGGGATACCGATGCGAAGCATGCGGGGGCGAACGCGATTCGGCCGCAGGGGTTTACCTTGAAGCCCATGAGCGATGGATCTTCCTGGCCGGAAACGTCCAAGTCCTCAAGAGGCTGATCTGCTTGTGCACGTTGTGCCATGAAGTGACCCATTTTGGGCTCACGAGGCTGCGCGGGCGCGGCACCGAGGCGCTCGAGCACCTCGTGGCGGTCAATGACTGGCACAGCCACACAGCGCGCGGTCATATTGACGATGCGTTCGAAGCTGTGACAGGCGCTGGCATGGCGACAATCCGGATAGCCCGTGGCGTCCACCCGCAAGGCCGATGTCGTCGGTGATGAAGATCTGATGGAGATCGCCGCGCGGTCACCGCAAGCCACGTTGGCGCTGCGCTCAGCGCTGGCCCAGCCTGTTGCGTCCATCCCGGAACTTGTTCCAGTCGGCACCAGCGTTCGTCGCGCATCGTCCAGGCAGCGCCACACACGCCCGAGCGCGGTGCCGTCTAGAGATACGTACACATGGGGAATGAGCGCGTCGCATGTGCAGCCACGTACTACTCAAGCGGCGGACTCAGTCCCCCGGGGCCAGCCACCTCGCGCATCGAACGTCAACCTCGGAAGCTGCGAGGCGCGGCTTCGCTCCTCGCTGAGCTTGTCCCAGACGCGCCGCTGGATGCTGCCCCGCTTTCGCATCTGGTGCTCATCGTCGGCGACGTTCGAGCAAAAACATTGTGCGCTCCTGTTCGTTTCCACGTACTCGACGAGCTGTCGGTAGCAGTCGCATCCGCTCGACGGTTACCGGCGCTGCTCGTGGGTCACGATTCAGCGCAGCCTGTGGACCGAAGGGGCGCCTGGGTGCTGCCCGGCAAGCGCTTCTGGACGCCCTGCCCGGCTAGAGCTAGGACTCGATGCGCCGGCAGGTCGAGCTGGATCTTGTCCCGTAGGTGCGGTGCACCCGTAGTGCTTTGATCACGTCCCGACTGGTTTGAAGACGGACGCATCCAGCACGGTTTCGGGGTGGGGCCTCGGCGTCAGTGAGCACAGACATGACGACAGTGCCGACCACTGTGTCGTCGGTCTTGCGCATCTCACTGCCGACGGCTTGCGCGATGTCTACCTCGGAATGCCGCGGGTCGATGAGCGCGACCGTCGAGAGCGGGTGTGTCCACTCCCTCAGCCCAATACCGCCCATCGGCGAACGGACCGCGCTCGCCGTCGTCGAAGTGAATCAGGTGGTGCAGCAGAGCGCGCGTTTCGCCGGCTGACATCGAGCCGAAGGCAGGCTTCCAATCGATCACGGCGGACGTTTCGGAGGCGAACTCCCGAGCGCGAGCCACCCCGGAATGGAAGCTAATGAGGCGCCGGAGATCGTACTTGCGCATCGCCTTCGTCCGGCCGAGCTGTCCGGCTAGGCTCGGGCGTCGGTGATCTCCGTGCTGTCGTGCGCGAGGAGTGTGCCCGCCTCCACGTACAGCACTGCAGGTGCTGTCATCGACGCAACAGTCACCTGGTAGTCAGTGAGAAGGTTGTGACGGATGGCTTCGCTGAATCCGAGCCGATGAAACATCCTGCCGAATTTGGCTCCGTCGTCCATCGATGCGACTTCAAAATCGAGTTCGTTGGCCGTCTTGATGACGCGCGCGGTGAAGACCTTCGGTGTGACGGTCACGAACCACCGCCGGTCCGTCTTGATCCGACCGCCGTGCCTCGTTCGTGACCACGCGGTCGAACGCAGGCCCCCGGTCGATGCGACGCTTCGGTGATCCGCGGGGACGACTGATACTGAATACGGCATGGCGGCCGGACCGTCTGTGTAGAAACGCGGCGATGTCGGTGGGAGGGTAGTGATCGGCAGTCCCAAGTCGCTGACATGTTTCACCGGGTCTCACACCGTGGTGCCCTCGGTGCGCGACGCTGTCTCGTCAGGAGCCACACCGGCAGCACCTCACTCTCTGCTTGGCTCTGGTCTGGCGTACCGCATCGACTGCTTCAGAAGAGACAGTGACAAGCACTAGGACGAGGGGCGCTGCGCATTGGGCGCCATAGTGATGAACTGAGCAGTGAGTGTCTTGCCCGTGTCGCACACCGTGATCAATCGACCGCTGTCGGTGGAGCAGAACCCGGTTACTACGGCGTCGATCGCCTCGCGTTGGTAGTCACGTGCAGGCCAGCCCACGCCAGCGGCGAGCAGATCGCTAGGCCCGACGAACCCAGCCGGCTTTTCCTCGGCGTTGATCACGCGGCGAGCGTTGGCGCTCAGTTTGTCGGTGTCGGCGATCAGCAGCCGGCAGGAGCCCTGGAGGACTCCACTAGGAGTGCATCTACGTCGGCCTTGGTGACGCACGTATCGCTGGTCGTACGCCTTCGCTTCGATGGTCCAGAACTACCCCGCATGGCCTCGGGGTGACTAGATCGATACCGGCAGCTGCGCGCCAGCTGCCCAGCCGGCAGTCCCAGAGCGAGACTCGCCGAAGCGTGTTCCGGTACTGCGGGTCGTTCGTCGATACCACTGGCAGACACGTTCGAACTGCCTGTCTCGCACGCGAGGGTCCACAGCGGAGGTAGCGAAAGATCGGTGAAGGCTAGCCTGGTGGCGAAAGCTGCTCCTGGTTGACGGCATCCCAAGAAAGTCGTCAGCGAGTGCAATCGCGCTAGGCGCGCTTCTTTTACGTGCCCCTCTTGATGGTGAGCGGTCTTCGCGATTGCTCGGTGGTTGCTTCGCCCAGCGAGTCACTCTTTAGCGCCGCGGAGGTGTCAGACACCAGCGTCATAGGCTGCCGAATACGTGGCTTAAACCGATCCGATCGGTGCCCGGCTTGCCGTGCCGCTGCTGTCAGCGGCGAGACGACTTCCTGGTTTGGCGACGCTTGCAACACGACGAGTGACTGTGCGACGGACAACTCCGACCGTCACGGTGCAGCACTCGCCCGACATTTTTCCGTGAGTAGAGTGCAAAGGATTTGCAGATACATCAAGAAAACGAGCAGACATGCGTTGTTGCAACCGCGACGCATACGACGACTCGGCGCGAGATCTACGGTCCAGTACGACGGACGCGACGGCGCCCGGTGCGTTCTTCCCGTCGCATCTCTTCCTCAACCTGAAGCCTTATGCGCTCACGTTCAGATGCGAAGTAGGCATCGGGATCTTCCAACATGCGCTCGGCACGGTTATCCGATTGCGGGTCGATGATGACTGCCATGCTGCGCTCCTTCCACCGTCTAAGAGTACGGCTTCTATGTTCCACAAACGTATAGGAACACTCTGACAACAATGATGCATCAGTCAACGCGCACGCGCTCGGCGCATCAGTCATCAGTCACCGCGCGCCAGTCACCGCGCACCGCGCGCCAGTCATCGGTCATCAGTCACCGCGCACCGCGCACCGGTCATCAGTCACCGCGCGCCAGTCATCGGTCATCAGTCACCGCGCACCAGTCACCGCGCACCGCGCACCGCGCGCCAGTCACCGCGCACGCGCGCCAGTCACCGCGCGCCAGTCATCGGTCATCAGTCACCGCGCACCGCGCACCGCGCGCCAGTCACCGCGCACCGCGCACCGCGCGCCAGTCACCGCGCACGCGCTCGGCGCACCGGTCATCAGTCACCGCGCGCCAGTCATCGGTCATCAGTCACCGCGCACCGCGCACCGGTCATCAGTCACGTGCGAGTGCGACCGCAAGGAGCGCCGCGAGCACCCGCACTACGTTCACATCATCCTCATGAAGATCGTCAGCGAGTCTAGAGTCGACTGTCAACATCCCATATGCATTCTTGTCAGCCACCACGGCCACAGAAATGAACGACAGATAGTCCCGTTCCCGATCGCGACGCCATCCTGGCGGAGGATCACTGCGCGCGTCTCTACAGAGTCGATAGGTGTTGTTCTTCACGATGTTGATGGCTGAGTCGCCCTCTTCGGTCCCCGCGATGAACACCGATCGCGTCGAACCAATCCTTCCGTGGTGGTAATTGGTTGGCTGCAATTCTTCAGGCGGTCCAGTAACCAACTTGAAGAAACACGACCTTGTTTCATGCTGGCTACCGAGGAGTTGATCTGCCGCCGCAATCGTCAACGTGATTACCTGCCCTCGGAGTGAGTCCCTGTCCCGCTTCGTCGTTGCCGCCGCGAACTCTCCCAACTTTCGCGCAATCGGTTCGATTCCAGAGTTCATCTCCACTCGACTCTGGATGCGTGTGTCTTTATCGTTCGCCCGAGCCCGAGCTTCCCCGCGCTTCGCGCGAATCGCAGACACCGTGGGGGCGCCTGCTGTCACCAACACCGCCAGAATTTGGCCGGCAAGCCACCACGGATGCACACCGGATGTGTCCTTCGCGAACTGAGAAAGACCTGCCGCGACGGCTGATGCGGTTAGCGTCGTGATACCCAGCGCAACGTCCCACGCATCTATCCATCTCGATGGCTTAGCGCCCATGGGACTCCTCAAGGATCATTTGGACTGTTGCTGCAATCATAGGGAGTGAATGCGACAGCAAGTCCGATGTTGACCACCTCAAATTTTATCCAAAGTTCGTCGTCTCGACGCTGTTGGCGCAAAGATTCGATCACCAGACTGTCCATGGGGATGCGAACACCCCCGATCATGGATTCGGCATAAGCTGTTCTGCCACTGGGCAATTTGAGGCAAGTGCCTCGATTATCATTTGTGCCTCTGATGCCAAAGTCGGGACTAGCAGAAAACTCTCAGTTAGGCTGGGCACGTTTCCGCGGCAGTCCTTGGCTCGCTGCCCGACGAAGCTCCGCTGACGGACGTTGCCGGCTACCGCGCAAACACTATTAATAGCCAGCAAAGATGTTCTTGGCGTCTTCTCGGCTGTCCCCGGAGACGGTGGGTTCTCCCTGGGCCTTGAGTACCGCCCGAGTAGTAGTCGCGTTCCGCCGAGCACGTAGTGAAGAATCTTTAGGGTGACGCGACCGTAAGGCCCTGGTAGCACTGTCGCTCTTCCCGCTCATCGCATGCGGAAGCGGCCAAGACGGTCACCGTCACCGCGTCATCGAGCACCGTCCGCATTGACGACGCACTAGTAGTGACGCGCGAGCAACTCGTCCTTAAGCCGTACGCGGATGCCGAAAAACTGCTGCACTCCGGTACCTGGCAACCCGAAATACTGTTATCCGGAACATATCCACGGAGCTACACGGGGGACATGCCCGACCCGCCACCGCCAGACTGGCCGGTGCTCGGCGTGTGTTTCTCCAGCAGCCAGCCCATGAAAATCCTGATCGCCACAACCCCGCCTAGCGTGCTCACTGATGACATTCGCAAGCTCGCCCAAGATGGTGGATTCACCAGACTTACTGGAAACAAACAGGATTCGCACCTTTACGACCCCGTCAGGTCTAGCATCGACCTCGCCCACCAGCCCGTTCGGTAGCCCATAAGATGAATACGACGACGAATACCGATTGCCTACACGGTGGTTTCGCGCATCCGGTGCGCAAGTTCACGATCTGCACCGAAACACAGAAGTAGAAGTGAGTGGCAGATTCCTGGAACGGGCCGCCGGGTACCGCGAGTGCGCCCGGTCGTCGTCGGTGGCCAACAGTGCTGGGCATCGCAGCTTTGAGTGTCGTGGCAGCACTGGCGTTGTGCGCCATGGCGAGCTTCGGACTTCTGGTCTATGCGAAGGTGCGACATGAATTCCGTTCGGAGCTCGCCGCCAAAACGGTCAATACGAACTTCTCCAAGATCGACAGCCGGTTTCCTGCCGACACCCTAACTGTCAATCCGGACTACCCTGCCGGGACGTGTGTTCACCTGCATACGACGGCGACTCACATGCAGTTGTCTAAGGCTGAATGCGGGGCACCGGACAACAATTACTTTGTGATACAACAGGTTCGGAAAGCACACCGACTGTGTCAGCGACACCGAGCAAAGATACTGGGACACCAACACCGCCGATGGCGGAGAGTGGACGGCCTGCCTCGACTACTACTGGGCTCGCGGCAATTGCCTGAGCATCGGCAAATACGAAGCAACCCGCGTCAGGTGCGACGACCGCTCGCACCCGAACCGCGAGAAGCCACTGAGCGTCATCTTGAACACCACCACCAATGCAGGCTGCCCCACCGGCGGTTTCCCGCACGCGGTGCGCAAGTTCACAATCTGCACCGAGACCCAGAAGTAAGTAGCGGACTCGTGGCTGAAGGACCCGCGTTGAGGCCGGTAATTGTGGGCTTCCGGACGGATACGCGAACAAACTGGCACACGAACGGCGCCAAACACTTCTCCCCGAAAACACCCGCAATCAAGTTGAGTGGGCGTACATTCCGCTGACCACAATCGAATCACGGGTAGGCGGGGCAATGAAGCTCGCGGTCAATCATGCAATCATCGGGGCACTCTTGGCGGGCGTAATCATCTCTGCATCAGTACCTTTCAGCGCCAATGCGGCCACACCGACACAGGCCGATCCGCCATATGGCAGCTGCAAGGAAGCACACGCCGACGGGGCTTACAACATCAAGAAGGGCGACCCCGGATACCGCCCGAAATTGGACCGGGACAACGACGGCGTCGCCTGCGAGGGCTAAGTCGCGAGTTCGTTGGGCCGCGGATAGCAGCAGGCGGTCAGCTAGAGAGGCGGGGGCATGAATGTACTGGCCGGCTGGTATCCGGATCCGTAGCGCCAAGCTGCACTGCATTGGCGGAGTGGTGTTGAGCGGACAGGGCGGATCCACCTTCAGCTCCTGGTTTCGCAGCCCCATTGGATCCGCTGCCTGATATCGCTCTACATGAGACGGCTGCGGTGGCTGGGGGCGGTTGGCGGACTTGTTGACCGGCGCCGATCGTTGTCCTAAGAAACGGCTGGACTCCTTACGGACGTGGGGGTCTGCGCGAATTGGAGTACACCGGTTCGGATTAGGGCAACAGCTTTTGACTGCGCCGATGCAAGTAGGTGGAGCGCGCCAACGGCCATTCCAGCACGCAGGTCGTGTGCGAAGGCGATGGGAATACGTCACCATCGACGAACCGCTCGGCTGTCTCTGTCACCTATTCAATGACCGGCGCACGAACGAAGCTGCTGTCGTGGGCGGTTCAGATGGGGTCGCTGCTGGAGTAGCTATCGGTCTGTTGGCGCGCACCGTAGCGCTCGGCATATGCCTCATGCTTGCGTGCGTTTTTCTCGCGGT
>NZ_JBFAGW010000004.1:0-461349 GCF_040653875.1 Mycobacterium sp. NPDC050853 | reverse complement strand
CGACGGTGTTTGTGGCGTTCCAGTTGATGTTCGCGATCATCACGGTGGCTCTGATCTCGGGTGCGGTGGCGGATCGGTTGAAGTTCGGGTCCTGGCTGCTGTTCTCGGGGTTGTGGGTCACGGTGGTCTACTTCCCGGTCGCGCACTGGGTGTTCGCGTTCGACGGTGCCTCTGCGGAGAAGGGCGGATGGATCGCTAACCAGCTCAAGGCAATCGACTTCGCCGGCGGTACCGCGGTGCATATCAATGCCGGTACCGCGGGCTTGGTGCTCGCCCTTATCCTGGGTAAGCGCCGGGGTTGGCCCGGGACTCCGATGCGGCCGCATAATCTGCCGTTCGTGATGCTGGGTGCCGGGCTGCTGTGGTTCGGTTGGTACGGGTTCAACGCCGGATCGGCCACCAGCTCCAACGGTTTGGCAGGCTCAACCTTCGTCACCACCACCGTGGCCACCGCGGCCGCGATGCTCGCCTGGCTGCTCACCGAACGTGTCCGTGATGGGCACGCCACCTCGTTGGGTGCGGCGTCGGGCATAGTCGCTGGCCTGGTAGCCATCACCCCGTCCTGTTCTTCGGTGAATGTTCTTGGCGCCCTTGCCATTGGAACCATCGCGGGCATTCTGTGCGCGTTGGCCGTCGGGCTCAAGTACCGGTTGGGATTCGACGATTCCCTGGACGTGGTGGGCGTGCATCTGGTCGGCGGCATCGTCGGCACGTTGCTCATCGGATTGTTCGCCGCGCCCGAGACGGGTGCGGGGGTCGCCGGCTTGTTCTACGGCGGAGGACTAGAACAGTTGTGGCGCCAAGGCGTTGGTGCCGGGGCGGTTCTACTCTATTCGGCGATAGGCACGACTATCGTTGCCTTTATCGTGAAGTACACCATTGGCCTGCGCATCAGCGACGAGGGAGAGGCGGCTGGCGCCGATGAATCCCAACACGCTGAAGGCGCATACGACTTTGTCGCACTGGGAAGTGGCTCGGTTATCGGCCGCCACACCAGCGGCAGGGAGGAATGAGGGACATGAAGCTGGTCACCGCGATCGTCAAGCCGTTCACGCTGGAAGATGTCAAGACTGGTCTGGAACAGGCAGGCATCCTCGGCATGACGGTCAGCGAGGTGCAGGGCTACGGCCGGCAGAAGGGTCACACCGAGGTGTACCGCGGCGCTGAGTACTCGGTGGATTTTGTGCCGAAGGTTCGCGTCGAGGTGGTGGTGGACGATAGCGCCGTCGACAAGGTGGTGGAGGTCATCGTGACCGCCGCACGCACCGGCAAGATCGGCGACGGCAAGGTATGGGTGAGCCCCGTGGACTCGGTGGTGCGGGTGCGCACCGGCGAGCGGGGCGCCGATGCCCTTTAACCGCATAGGACGGTAATCACATGGGCGCCGCAACGGACCTCGTGGCCGCTAGGGCGCAGCTGCTCGGTGATAGTGCTCGGCTTAGCGCGGGCGCGATTCGCGAGGCGATGTCCGACCTCAATGAGCTGTGGCTGACCGCCAAGGCCGCCGAGGTCGGTATCACCGACTCCAGTGGATTTGCCATCGTGGCACTTGGTGGCTTGGGTCGGCGTGAGATGCTGCCGTACTCGGATCTGGATCTGGTGCTGCTGCACGACGAGGACATAACGTCGGACACTCTTAGCGAGGTCGCGGACGGATTGTGGTATCCATTGTGGGACGCCAATATTCGGCTCGATCACAGTGTTCGTACCGTGGCCGGGACCTTGCACGTCGCCAGCGAGGAGATGTCAGCCGCGTTGTCGCTGCTGGATGCCCGGCATATCGCCGGCGATGCCCAGTTGTCGAGCCTGCTAATCGGCGGGGTGCGGCAGCAGTGGCGTTCGCAGATCCGGACCCGGCTCGACGAACTGGTCGACTACACCCAGGCGCGGTGGCGGCGCAGCGGCGAGATCGCACACCGTGCCGAACCCGACCTGAAGTCCGGTCGCGGCGGCCTGCGTGATGTACAGCTGTTGCGCGCGTTGGCCATTGCCCAGCTCACCGATAGTGGACTCGAGAAGTCATTCGACGGCGCACATACCGTCATCCTGGATGTCCGCACCGAACTGCATCGTGTCGCCGGGCGGGAACGGGATCAGCTGCTGGCCCAGTTCGCCGATGAGATCGGCGCGGCGCTGCGCGTCGGCGATCGGTTCGACCTGGCCCGGCTGCTATCCGATGCGGCGCGCACCATTAGTTACGCGGTGGACGTAGGGCTGCGCACTGCTGCTAATTCGATTCCTCGACGGGGTATTTCAGTCTTGCGGCGCACCGTCCGGCGTCCCATCGACGAGGGTGTGGTGGAACATGCCGGGGAGGTGGTGCTGGCCCGAGATGCTCGCCCGGAACGCGACCCCTCGCTGGTTCTGCGAGTGGCGGCGGCGTCGGCGACCTCCGGTCTGCCGATCTCCGCGTCCACGCTAGGTCGCCTCGCCGAATCGGCTCCCGAGCTCCGCACACCGTGGCCGCGAGAGGCGCTCAAGGATCTGCTGGTGCTCCTGGAGGCCGGTCGTCCTGCGGTGGCCACCATCGAGGCGCTGGATCGAACCGGATTGTGGGGCAGACTTTTCCCTGAGTGGGGTGCGGTGCGAGACCTGCCGCCGCGGGACATCGTGCACATCTGGACCGTCGACCGGCATCTGGTCGAGACGGTGGCTCAGGCGAGCGCCTTCACCACCAGGGTCTCCCGTCCTGATCTGCTGGTTCTCGGCGCGCTGGTGCACGACATCGGTAAGGGCCGCGGCGGTGACCACAGCGTGGTCGGTGCGGACCTGGCCGTACAGATCGGCACCCGGTTGGGATTGTGGCCCTCTGATGTGGAGCTGCTGTCGAAGATCGTGCGCTATCACCTGCTGCTGCCCAACACCGCGACGCGGCGTGACCTGGCGGACCCGGAAACCATTGACGCCGTGGTCAATACGCTCGGTGGTGACCTGCTTCTGCTCGAGCTGCTACAGCAGCTTGCCGAGGCGGATTCGCTGGCCACCGGCCCGGGGGTGTGGGGTGACTGGAAGGCATCGCTGATCGGCGAGCTGGTGCGCAAATGCCGGATGGTGATGCGCGGCGAGCAGCTGCCCGAACCCGATCCGATTGACCCGGAACTGCTTTCGTTGGCCACCGACGGAAGCGTTCAGGTACGGCTGGTGCCTGCCGGGTCGCCCCATATGTACATCGTCAGCATGATCGCGCCCGATCAACGGGGGCTGCTCTCGAAGGCTGCCGGGGTGCTGTCATTGAACTCGTTGCGAGTGTTCTCTGCCTCGGTGGCCAGCCATGCCGGATCGGCCATCAACACCTTCGAGGTGTCGCCGCGGTTCGGAACACCTCCGGCGGCCGGGCTGCTGCGCCAGCAGTTGATCTCGGCGCTCGACGGGGATACTGACATCATCGCGGCGCTTGATGAACGTGAACGTGAGGCCGCGCAGTTCGGAACGGGCCTCGTCGGGGATTCGACTCCCGCGGTCCCCACCAACTACGCGCCCGCACCACCACGCATCCGATGGTTCGAGCCCGCCGGGAACGCCGATCTGCAGATCGTGGAGATCCGCACCTCCGATGCGCTGGGGCTGCTGGCACGCATCACCGCAACCCTGGAACGGCACGGGGTGGATATCGCGTGGGCCAAGGTCAACACCCTCGGCTCTTCGGTGGTCGACACCTTCTGCCTCAGCACCGGTCCCGAGCAGGCCGTGCTGGAGGCGGCCATCGCCTCGGTACTCCCGGCGACCGCACCCCAGCCGAAGAAGGCCGCGAGCTAGGTCGCTGTGTCGACACGCCGCCTTGTGGCGGACACGTGCGATACGAACCCGCCGCTATGCGGCGTGTCGGCGGTTAGACAGTGCCGATATTCCCGCCAGCTAGGCTGATCAACGTGTTTGAATCGCTGTCTGACCGGTTGACCGATGCCCTTGCCGACTTGCGGGGCAAGGGCCGACTGTCCGACGCCGACATCGACGCGACCTGCCGGACCATCCGACTGGCCCTGCTGGAAGCCGATGTCGCGCTGCCCGTCGTGCGTACCTTCATCGGCCGCATCAAGGACCGCGCCAAGGGGGCCGAGGTCTCCGGCGCGCTGAACCCGGCGCAGCAGGTAGTGAAGATCGTCAACGAGGAGCTCGTCGGCATCCTCGGCGGGGAAACTCGCCAGCTGGCCTTCGCGAAGACTCCGCCGACCGTCGTCATGCTTGCCGGTCTGCAAGGTGCCGGTAAGACGACGCTCGCCGGAAAGCTCGCTAAATGGCTTAAGGGACAAGGGCATACGCCGCTGCTGGTGGCCTGCGACCTACAACGCCCAGGCGCCGTCAACCAGCTTCAGGTGGTGGGTGAGCGTGCCGGGGTCCAGGTGTACGCCCCGCACCCGGGGACCGCGGATGGTGGCCTGGAGGTCGGCTCGCTGATCGGCGATCCCGTCGCGGTGGCCCGAGACGGTCTGGCGCATGCCAAGGCTCAGCATTTCGACGTGGTGCTCGTCGACACCGCCGGTCGTCTCGGTATCGATACCGAACTGATGGACCAGGCGGCCCGCATTCGTGATGCCGTCGACCCCGATGAGGTGCTGTTCGTTCTCGACGCCATGATCGGTCAGGACGCGGTGAGTACCGCCGAGGCCTTCCGCGCGGGCGTCGGTTTCACAGGTGTGGTCCTCACCAAGCTCGACGGCGATGCCCGCGGTGGCGCCGCGCTCTCGGTGCGCGAGATCACCGGCACCCCGATCCTGTTCGCGTCGACCGGCGAAAAGTTGGAGGACTTCGATGTCTTCCATCCCGATCGGATGGCGAGCCGCATCCTGGGGATGGGCGACCTACTGTCCCTCATCGAGCAGGCCGAACAGCATTTCGATGCCGAACAGTCCCTGGCTGCGGCCGAGAAGATCACCTCGGGAGAGCTGACGCTCGAGGACTTCCTGGAGCAGATGCTCGCGATCCGCAAGATGGGGCCCATCGGCAACTTGCTGGGCATGCTGCCCGGTGCCGGCCAGATGAAGGACGCGCTGGCTGCCGTCGACGACAAGCAGCTCGACCGGGTGCAGGCGATCATCCGCGGCATGACCCCCATCGAGCGGGCCGACCCGAAGATCATCAACGCCTCCCGGCGGCTGCGGATCGCCAACGGTTCCGGAGTTGCGGTCTCGGAGGTCAATCAGCTTGTCGACCGATTCTTCGAGGCGCGCAAGATGATGGCCTCGATGGCGGGCCGCATGGGCATGGGCGCCCTCAACCGCAAGAGCAACCGCAAGGGCGGCAAGAACACCAAAAAGGGCAAGAAGGGCTCACGGGGTCCAACACAGCCGAAGATTCGGGGCGGCCTCCCGGGTATGCCTCCGGGTATGGCGGGGATGCCCCCAGGATTTCCCGACCTCTCTGCGATGCCCGAGGGACTGGGCGAACTACCGCCCGGCCTGGCCGATATCGACATCTCGAAGCTGAAGTTCCCGAAGAATTGATCGTGACGTGCCCCCGCTGCATCTCAGGGGACTGACACTCCCGTCGGAAGAACCCATCGATCTGTGGGTACATGACGGCGTCATCAGTCTGGAACCGATCGCGGGCGCCGACACCATCTTCGGTGCCGACGGGTGGGGCGGCTGGCTGCTTCCGGGGCTTGTCGACGCGCACTGCCACGTCGGGGTCGGTCCGCACGGCCCGACCTCGCTGGAGGAAGCGGTCGCGCAGGCCGAGGCCGAGCGCGGGGTGGGCGCACTGCTATTGCGTGACGCCGGATCCCCGGTGGACACCCGCGGCTTCGATGAGCGAGAAGACCTGCCGCGGATCATCCGTGCGGGCCGGCATCTGGCCAAACCCAAGCGATACATCCCCGGATTGCCCATCGATATCGAGGACGAATCGCAGCTCCCGGAGGCCGTAGCGCTGCAGGCGAGTTGGGGCGACGGTTGGGTGAAACTGGTAGGGGACTGGATCGACCGTTCCGTCGGCGACCTGGCGCCGCTGTGGTCGGACGAGATACTCACGCGGGCCATCGACGCCGCGCACGCCAACGGTGCCCGTGTCACCGCGCATGTCTTCGGCGAGGACGCGCTACCGGGTCTGATTCGCGCCGGGATCGATTGCATCGAGCATGGCACCGGGCTGACCGATGACACTGTCGCGCTGATGGTCGAGCACGGCACGGCCCTAGTGCCGACCGTCATCAACATCGAGAACTTCCCAGGAATCGCCGATTCCGCGGCGAAGTACCCGGTCTACGCCCAACACATGCGTGACCTGTACGCGGGCCTGCACACGACCTTCGGCAACGCCCACGATGCCGGAATCCCGATCTACGCGGGCACCGATGCCGGCGGAGGGATTGCGCACGGTCGCATCGCCGATGAAGTAGCGGCCCTGACGCGCGTCGGTATGAGTCCCACCGACGCGTTGGGTGCCGCATCCTGGCGGGCCCGCGAATGGCTGGGCCATCGCGGCCTGGAGCACGGTGCACCCGCCGATCTGATCGGCTACCGCGAGGACCCGCGCACCGGGCCGGATGTGCTGTCGCGGCCGGACCTCATCGTGCTACGCGGCCAGGTTCGATAGAGTCGCCGTCATGCGTTTTGCTATGGCGTTGGTGGCGGGCCTGGGTCTGGTGATGGTCGCACCGACCGCGATTGCCCGGGCCGAGACGGTTTGCGCCGAGTTCAACACCATGGATGAGGCAGGCAAGCTGGCCGCCGTCCAGGAAGCCGCTGCCGAAGGCAGCGTCGTCGCTCAGCTCTCTGCCAAGGATGCCGTCTCGCTGGCCATCGCTATGTGTCGGGTACGCACCTCCGAGACGGTGACCCAGGTACTCAACTCCAAGGTTTAAAGCGAGCCGACGCCGACCTGACCGTCATTGACGAAGCCCCAGTCGAACAGGCTCGCGGCGTGATCCCAGTAGGTGGGGCCGCCCTCGCGTACCAGGCCATACATCATCACGACGACCAGCCGCTTGCCGTCCCGCTCGGCGGCCACGACATAGGTCTTGCGGGCGATATCGGTGAAGCCGGTCTTACCGCCGAGCACGCCGGGATAGCGGTACAGCAGCTCGTTCTGGTTGTGCAGCACGCGGCCGGGGAAATCGGCGGCCGGCTGCCGGGTGATCTCCGCGAACACCGGATTGGCCAGTGCCGCACGGAAAATCACGGCCAAATCGCGCGGGGTGGTGCGCATGTCCATACCCGGCGCGTCCAGTCCGGAGGGGGAGGCGGTGTGCGTTCCGGTAGCACCGAGCGCCGCCGCCTTCGCGTTCATCTTCTCGGCGGCCGCCTCACGACCGCCCAGCATGTGTGCCAACGTGTTGGCGGCGTCGTTGCCGGACTCGAGCAGCGCGCCCTCCAGCAGATCGTGCGTGGTGTACGTCTGTCCTGCCTTGATGCCGACACAGTTGCACTCGGCCTTCGCGTCGGCGGGGTCGGCGACGACCGCGGCATCCAGGGGCAGCTCGTCGAGCGCCGTCAGCGCCAACAGCACCTTGATGGTGCTCGCGGGGGCGTGCGAGGCGTAGGGCTCGCGGGCGGCGAGGATTTGGCCGGAGTCCAGATCCGCCACCAACCACGCCTGCGCCGGCCCCTCGGGCGGTGGCGCCGCTGTATCCGCGTGGGCGACATCAGGGACCGCGAGGGTGAAAAACAGGGCGCTGAGCACCACGAATACGCGGTGGCGAAGGGATGGCGGCAGGGAAGACATTGGCTCCGAGACTAGCGCGGCGGACATGGGGAACATAACCGGACTGCGGTCCGTTTATGCAGTCATGACGAATCAAGTGCAGTTTGGTTTGGACACCTTCGCCGATATCCCCGCCGGGATGACCAATCCGGAAGCGATCCGTGCCGTGGTGGAGGAAGGGGTGCGCGCCGACCAGGTTGGCGTCGACATCTTCGCCATCGGGGAGCATCACCGCACCGAATTCGTGGGGGAGTCCCCGGAGATGATGCTGGCCGCGATCGCCGCCCGCACCGAGCGGATCACACTTGCAACCGCCGTGACGGTGCTCAGCACCGACGACCCGGTGCGGGTGTATCAGCGGTTCGCGACTCTCGACGGAATCTCCAATGGTCGCGCCGAGGTGGTGCTCGGTCGGGGCTCGTTCACGGATTCCTTTCCGCTGTTCGGATACGACCTCGCCGACTACGACGAACTCTTCGAGGAGAAGTTCGATCTCTTGGCCAAACTGCTGCCAGGGGATCCGGTGACGTGGTCGGGGAAGCTGCGTTCCTCGTTGGACGGCGTGGATGTGTTCCCGAAAACTGCCGATGGCCTGCGTGCGTGGGTAGGGGTGGGCGGCTCGCCGCAATCGGTGGTACGCAGCGTGCGGTACGGCATACCGATGATCTTGGCGATCATCGGCGGCAACCCCATGCGGTTCGAGCCCTACGTGGATCTCTACCGTCGCGCCCAACGCGAGCTTGGGGTCACCGAAGCGATGCCGCTGGGGATTCACAGTCCGGGGCATATCGCCGAATCCGACGAGGATGCGATCGCGCAGTATTGGCCGGGGTTCCGGGAACTGCGCACCACGATCGGGCGTGAGCGTGGCTGGCAGCCCCCGCGGTACGAGGAGTACCTGGCCGAGGTGAAGTCCGGCTCGCTGTATGTCGGTTCGCCCGACACCGTGGCGGCCAAGATGGCCAAAACCATTCGCGGTCTGGGTGCCGACCGGTTCGGTCTGGTGTACCAGGCCTCGCAACCCGGGCTGGGCATGCAGAACGTCGAGCTGTACGGCACCGAAGTTATTCCGCGTGTACGGGAACTGTTGGCCCGCGACGAGGCCGGCGCGGCCTAAGCGAAGCTGTAGGTGGCCAGCGCCTTGGCAATGACCTGGCCACCTGCGTCGCTCACCGTGATCTCGCAGGCGCACAGCCGCTTTCCGCGACGAATCACCTGGCCGACCGCTGTCAGGTCGCTGGCGTTGGCGGGAGCCACATAGTCGACGGTGAGGGATGCGGTGGATCCGCCCGGCTTCTCGGGCACCACGTCATCGGCCCAGGCGGCCGCCATGGCCGCGGTATCGGCGAGGGTGGCGATCGCGCCGCCGTGCACCGTCTGGCCCAGCGTCACAAGCTCGGGTCTGAACGGCATGGTGAGCACCGCGCGGTCGTTGCCGACTTCGGTAAGGGCGATTCCCAGATGCTGACACAGCGGCGAGTTCGGGACGAATTGCGCAATGATTGCGGTCCGAGTGGGCATGCTCACAAGCTATGACATCCGCGTGGACCCTCGACGAAGTTTCCGATCGCCTGCAGATCCAACAGCTGCTGGTCGACTATGCGACCGCCATCGACACCCGCGAGTTTGATGACCTGGACGAGGTGTTCACAAACGACGCGTACATCGACTATCGCGCGATGGGTGGCGTCGATGGGGAGTATCCGGACGTCAAAGCGTGGTTGGCGGAGGTGCTGCCGGCCTTCCCGATGTACGCGCACATGCTCGGAAACATCTCGATCCGATTCGATGATGAGGAACGAAGCTCGGCAACCGTGCGCAGCCTCTGCTTTAACCCGATGGTGCCGGGCGGCGACACCGAACAGGTGCTCTTCCTGGGGCTTTGGTACGACGACGCGGTGGTGCGGACACGCCATGGCTGGCGGCTCACGCGACGCGTCGAGACGAAATGCTTCAACCGGTTGGTCTGACCTCGTCGACCGCCTGACGCCGTCGACACGCCGTGTTGTGGTGGACAGATGCGATACGAACCCGCCGCTATGCGGCGTGTCGACGCGATTTGGCCTGGTAGGCCCCGTTCTGGCAGAATGGCGAACCGTCCGTCACGCGGTTCCAGCCGTCGGCGGTCAGACCCACGCGAGGCAAAACCGGATCGTGCATTCCGCACGCATCGCCGAATTGCCGCGTGATACCTCAAGGAGAAGCAGTAGCTCATGGCTGTCAAGATCAAGCTCGCCCGTCTCGGGAAGATCCGCAACCCGCAGTACCGCATCACGATCGCTGACGCGCGTACCCGCCGGGAAGGCCGCGCCATCGAGGTGATCGGCCGGTACCACCCGAAGGAAGAGCCAAGCCTGATCGAGATCGATTCCGAGCGCGCGCAGCACTGGCTGTCTGTTGGCGCGCAGCCGACCGATCCCGTGCTGGCCCTGCTGAAGATCACCGGCGACTGGCAGAAGTTCAAGGGTCTGCCCGGCGCAGAGGGCACCCTGAAGGTCAAGGAGCCCAAGACCAGCAAGCTGGACCTGTTCAACGCCGCCCTGGCCGCGGCCGACGGCGCCCCCACCAGCGAGGCCATCCAGCAGAAAAAGAAGAAGGCCCCCAAGAAGGCTGAGGAAACCGCTGAGGCCGAGGCTCCCGCGGAAGCCGCGGAGGCTCCTGCTGAATCCACTGACGCCGCAAGCGAATAGGACCACAGATGAGTTCTGTCGTGGTCGATGCCGTTGAGCATCTGGTGCGGGGAATCGTCGATAACCCCGACGATGTCCGCGTTGACCTGGTGACGAACCGGCGCGGCCGCACCGTGGAGGTGCACGTCCATCCCGATGATCTCGGCAAGGTGATCGGCCGGGGTGGGCGCACCGCCACCGCATTGCGCACGCTTGTCGCGGGCGTCGGCGGCCGCGGGATCCGCGTCGACGTGGTGGATACCGACCGGTAGCTCCGATGGAGCTTGTGATCGGGCGTATCGCCAAGGCGCACGGTGTCACCGGCGAGCTGTCGGTCGAGATCCGTACCGACGATCCAGACGGGCGTTTCTCCGTCGGTTCGGTACTGAGTGGTCGGCTGCGCGGTGGTGGCACTCGCGAGTTCGTCATCGAATCAGTGCGCGAGCACAGCGGGCGGCTGCTGGTCAGATTCGCCGGAGTATCTGATCGTGATGCCGCAGATGCGCTGCGAGGCACCCTTTTCACCGTGGACACCGTCGATCTGCCCCCAATTGACGATCCCGACGAGTTCTACGACCATCAGCTTGAAGGCCTCACGGTGCGTACTCAGGACGGGACCGTTATCGGAACTGTTTCTGAGGTACTGCACACCCCGGGCGGCGAATTGCTTGCGGTGAAGTCCCGGAACGGGGACAAGCACGGCGAGCTTCTGGTGCCGTTCGTCTCCGCGATCGTCACGTCGATCTCGCTGGCGGACAAGGTGATCGAGATTGATCCGCCCGAGGGACTGCTGGAACTGTTGTGAGGATCGTGGCGTGAAAATCGATATCGTCACGATCTTCCCCGACTACCTGCAGCCAGTGCGGCAGTCGTTGCCGGGCCGGGCCATTGATGCCGGACTGGTCGATGTCGCGGTGCATGATCTGCGGCGCTGGACGCGCGATGTGCACAAGTCGGTCGACGATTCGCCGTACGGCGGCGGGCCCGGCATGGTGATGAAGCCGACGGTCTGGGGCGAGGCTCTGGACGAGATCTGCACGCCGGAAACACTTTTGGTGGTCCCGACGCCCGCCGGATATCCGTTCACGCAGGAGACCGCCCGACAGTGGTCCACCGAGGATCATCTCGTGATCGCGTGCGGGCGGTACGAGGGCATCGACCAACGGGTCGCCGATGATGCCGCGACCCGGATGCGGGTGCGCGAGGTGTCGATTGGTGACTACGTGCTCAACGGCGGCGAGGCCGCCGCCCTGGTGATCATCGAATCGGTATTGCGATTGGTTCCGGGTGTGCTGGGCAATGAGCTTTCCGCCGTTGATGATTCACACTCTGCGGGACGGGAGAGCCTGCTGGAGGGGCCGTCGTACACCAGACCGCCGAGCTGGCGGGGGATTGACGTCCCGCCGGTGCTGCTATCGGGTGATCACGCCAAGGTGGCGGCGTGGCGGGCCGAACAGTCGCGTCGGCGTACTGCCGAGCGGCGCCCGGACTTACTCGGCCTCGATCCGTCCGCCGGGGAACATGGTGGAGACAGCCTGAGTTAGCGTGTTGCGCGCTGTGACGTCGTTGGCGGTCTGCAGTGATGACACCACCACGATGAATCGCCGATCGGGGCCCACCATACCGGTCGAAAGGTGCATCCACGCCGATCCCACACAGCACATCCAGCCCTGCTTCACAGCGACGGGTTCACCGGGAATGCCGTCCGGAATCCCGAAACGCTGTGGGTAGCCGTCGATACCGTTCGGCGTCGAGCGGGCCAGGTCGTCGACAATGATGTTCGCGCGCTCGGGAGGCAATCCGCCCGCACCGGAGAGCAGCATGTCGTAGTACTGCACCAGGTCATTCGCGGTGCTGATGGTGTTCCACCACATCCCGTCGGAGGGCACCCTGGTGGAGCCCAGGCCGTACCGCGCGGCGACCCGGGTGATGATCGAATTGCCGCCACCGCGTTGCCAGAAGATCTCCGCAGCGCTGTCATCGGAGGACTGCAGCATCCTGTCGAAGGAGGCGCGGTCCGCGGGCGTGAGGGTGACCTCGCCGGTCGATTCCCGCATCAGCAGATCGTCGGCGATGAACAGCTTCGCCACCGAGGCGATGGCGATGGTGCTGTTGTTTCCGTTGGACACGATGGCGCCGGAGGCGCGGTCCTTGATCACCGCGGTCAGCGTTGCGCCGGCATTCCGAGCCTGCGTGGTCGCTGCGGTGGTGCGCTCGGGCAGGGCCTCGAAGGATGAGGGGCTCTCCACCGCGAATACGGGCGGTGGTTCGGCCGGAGCGCTCACGACTGCCAACACCGGTGTGGCTGGATCACTGCGTACCGATGCCATACATCCAGAGCTCAGCGCGGCTACTGAGGCGAGCGTGAGGCTCGCAAACAGGAACTGGCCGCGCATGACGTGGACCCCCTCTGCGGTCAGTCTCTGGATTTGTTACCGATGTGGCAGGTGTGCCGGTCACGGTAGCTTACTAGTACGGCCACATACCCGCTGACTGGAGCCTCCCACGGGGATCCCCGTGGGAGGCGATTTCACTGCAAGGGGCTGTGTCTGGCACAATTAGCGAGCTGTCTGCCGCCGTTCGGCAGACCCAGACAGAACTTAAGCAACATTGATCGGCCGAGGTGCATTTCCTTATGCGACCCGGCCGCGCGACTTAAGTCGAGAGACCAAGAGGGAAGTACACCGATGAACACGCTGGACTTTGTCGATCAGGCGTCGTTGCGCCAGGACGTGCCTGACTTCCGTCCCGGCGACACCGTCAATGTGCACGTCAAGGTGATCGAGGGCTCCAAGGAGCGCGTCCAGGTCTTCAAGGGCGCCGTGCTGCGTCGCACGGGTGGTGGCGTGGGTGCCACCTTCACCGTCCGCAAGGAGAGCTACGGAGTCGGCGTTGAGCGCACCTTCCCGGTGCACTCGCCGAACATCGACCACATCGAGATCGTCACCCGTGGTGCGGTCCGTCGCGCCAAGCTGTACTACCTGCGCGAGCTGCGCGGTAAGAAGGCCAAGATCAAGGAGAAGCGCTGACCGAGTCGGCGCTTTCGTGACAGCACCGGTATCGGGCGAATCGGAGTCATCCGAGACATCCGCGCAGCCCCCCGCCGACACTTCCGAAGCCGAACCAGCCGCTGAGACGTCATCCGCAGCATCGTCGTCCGACGACGAAGGCAGTGGATCCGGGATGCTCAAAGAGGTCGGCGTTCTACTGTTGATCGCCCTGGTGCTGTACTGCGTCACGCAGAACTTCATTGCTCGGCCGTATCTCATTCCTTCGGAGTCGATGGAACCGACCCTGCACGGATGCCGCGGTTGCACCGGCGATCGGATCATGGTCGACAAGATCGTGTTCCGGTTATCCGATCCGACCCCCGGCGACGTGGTCGTGTTCAAGGGTCCGCCCGAGTGGAACGGCAACTACCGGTCGATCCGGTCGTCGAACACCGCGACCCGGTACGTGCAGAACACACTGTCCTTCATCGGCGTGGTGCCCCCGGACGAGAACGACCTGGTGAAACGTGTCATTGCGACCGGCGGGCAGAACGTGGAATGCCGTCCGAACACCGGCCTGACCGTGGACGGGAAGAAGCTGAACGAGCCCTACCTCGATCCGGAGACCATCGGTCCCAACACCGATGGGTGCTGGGGTTTCCCGTTCGGTCCGGTCAAGGTGCCGGAGGGCAAGCTGTGGATGATGGGGGACAACCGCACGCATAGCGGTGACTCGCGTGCGCACTGCCAGAGCCGCGACCGCGACGCCGGACCCGATGTCGAGATCGAGCGCAAGGTCTACTGCACCGGCGACCCGAATATCGGAACGGTGCCGGTGGATAACGTCATCGGCAAGGCGCGATTCATCGCGTGGCCCCCCGCGCGGTGGGGCGGCGTCTCATCGGTGAACCCCCAAAACTAGTTTCACGGTATGACCAGCTGGCCGCCACGCACGGTGATTCGCAAGGCCTCCGGACTGCGAACCCTCGAATTGACGCTCGACAGAGTCGGTTTAGGCCCGGTCGCCGGAGTCGACGAGGCCGGGCGTGGGGCGTGTGCGGGACCGTTGGTGATCGCCGCCTGTGTGCTTGGTTCTAATCAGCGGAAAAGCCTTGCCGCGCTCGATGACTCGAAGAAGCTCTCCGAAAAGATGCGCGAGACGCTGTTTCCGCTGATCTGCCGGTACGCCGAGGCGTACCACGTGGTGTCGGTGCCCGCTGAAGAGGTGGACCGCATCGGTGTGCATGTGGCCAATATCGAAGGAATGCGCCGGGCGGTGGCAGGCCTGGGCGTCAAGCCTGGATATGTGTTGACGGACGGATTCCGGGTACCGGGGTTGCCGGTGCCGTCCCTGCCGGTAATCGGTGGTGACGCCTCCGCGGCATGCATCGCGGCGGCCAGCGTGCTGGCTAAGGTGAGCCGGGACAGGGTGATGGTGGCGATGGATTCGGACCACCCCGGGTACGGATTCGCGGTGCACAAGGGGTACAGCACGGCCGTCCATACCGAGGCGTTGCACCGGCTGGGACCGTCTGCTCAGCATCGACAGTCGTTCGTCAATGTCCGCAATGCGGCGTTGGGGAGTTCACAGGGGGGATAATGGGAAGCCTATGAGTGCTGAAGACCTCGAAAAATACGAAACCGAGATGGAACTCTCGCTGTATCGCGAGTACAAGGACATCGTCGGGCAGTTCAGCTACGTGGTGGAGACCGAGCGAAGATTCTACCTGGCCAACAGCGTCGAGGTGATTCCGCGGAATACCGAGTCCGAGGTCTACTTCGAACTGCGACTCTCCGATGCCTGGGTGTGGGACCTCTTCCGACCCGCGCGCTTCGTCAAGCATGTGCGGGTAATCACCTTCAAGGACGTCAACATCGAAGAGGTCGATAAGCCTGAGCTGCGCCTACCGGAGTAAGTCACGGTAGACGCAGCTCCGGATGTGGCTTACGGGATGCTGACGCAACCTACGTTGTCGACACAGCCCGCCCCGCCGCCGGGGCCACCGTGACCGCCGCCCACGCCGGGGATGTTGCCCCCGCCGCCTTCGGGTCCGCCGCCGCCGGTAGGACCACCCGGGATGCTGCCACTGCCGCCTTCGGGTCCGCCGCCTCCGGTCGGGCCGCCGGGGATCGCACCGGATCCGCCCTCGGGACCGCCGCTACCGGTCGGGCCGGGCGCCGGGGTGCCTTCGGGTGCGCTGCTGGGCACCGGGGTGGTCGTGGTGGTTGTTGTGGTGGTCGTCGTCGTACTGGTACTTGTCTGTCCGCCGTCGGTGCTGGTGCCGCATCCGGCGAGTGCTGTGCCGAGCACGATAACACATCCGGCAAATACCTTGGCAGACTTGGCTGTTCGTATTTTCATCTGATGCTCCCTAAACGTGTGGGGCTTCTTTGATCTTGCTGTTCTCGTTGCCCAGCGTCTTGCAATAGACGGCAGAGGAGTTCCGTGCCGCCATCGTCTGCAGACCGCTGGGGTCCTGTTGGTTCTCGTCCTTCAGCATCTTGGTGACGGCCTCGTTCTGCGTGCCCTCGTCCTGAGTGAGGAATTCCTTGCATGTGGTGTCGCCACCCTGGTTGATCACGCTGGAACAGCCCGCCAGCGATATCGCTGCGATGGTGCCGACGGTCACTGCGAGCTTCTTCGATATGGACGGAATCACTAGGGCCCCTTCTGTTGTGGACTGGCGGAACTTCCTGTTACTCATCGCCGACCGCTGACGAGGCGCACGAGAAACAAGAGAATGCATGCGCCCGCCAACGCGGTGACGAATGTCAGAACCCAGCCGAAACCGTAGGTGCCGACGTCGAGCAGGTTCAGCAGGAATCCGCCCAGCAGCCCGCCCACGATGCCCACCACGATGTTGAGCAGGAGCCCTTGCTGGCCGTCGGTGCCCATGATCTTGCTGGCCACCCATCCGGCGATCCCGCCGATGACGATCCATCCGATCCAGCCGATGCCAAAGCCAAGGTGGGCTGCCGCAACATCAGCGGCCATAGGTGAAATCATTTGTGGTTTCCTGATTCTCGTTGGAGTGGGGGCGGGCTGCTGTGACGATCTGCGCTACTTCTCGGCGTCTTCGCGAGCCTGATGCACGGCAGCCTCGGCGCGGGCCTTTTCTGCCGCGGCTTCCTTGGCGGCTACCTCGCGCTGAGCCTCGGCCTTGTCCTGCTGTGCCTGGCCTTCGCGCTCCAGCGACTCGTCGTCCGTGAGCTTGCCGAAGGCCTCCTTGGCCTTGCCCTTGACATCCTCGACGACGCCCTTGATGCCGGCCTCGATACCGCTGTCCCTGTTGTCATCGCTCATATGTCGCTCCTTTTCAGTGCGTGTGCGGTGAAACCGCTTACGCCGCCTCGTGATGAGGCAACAGAATCCACCGTAGCAGAGTTGCGTACTACGTAAACTACTCTGTAAACAAACCGGTGCTGGTCAGGGGTTTAGCCGACGGAGGTACCTTCTTGTGGACGGCGAAGCCGCCACGGGAGTGCCGTCATGGCCTGAGCCCAGATATGTACGGTGGGAGTGACGGACGCATATGGACGAGACGGAAAACCGAGCAGGCGCCGGTAGCGCCGAGGGTCGCAAGCCGCGCTCGCTGACCCGCGCCGAGATCCTCGATACCGCGATCGCGTTGGTGGATCAGGAGGGGTTGGATCAACTGACGATGCGGCGGCTCGGCGCGGCATGCGGAGTCGAAGCGATGGCTCTGTACCGCCATGTGCACGGCCGCCAGGATCTGCTCGGCGGAGTTGTCGATCACCTCGTCGAAAAGCTCTACGACGACCAGCTTGCTGCCCGGCGGCAGGAAGACGGGTGGCAGGACTATCTCGTCAGGCTCGCGCATGGGGTGCGGGCCATCGCCATCGAGCATCCGCATCTGTTCCCGACATTGGCAACGCGGCCGCCGGAGGCGCCGTGGGTTCGCCCACCGTTGCGAAGCATGAAGTGGATGGAAACCTTCTTGGACACCCTGATCTCGTATGGCTTCGACGACCGCACCGCCGTCACCGCCTACCGGGCGTACACCACCTTCCTGCTTGGCCAACTATTGCTGGAGGTGTCTGCACGCGGAGCCTCGCTGAGCCCAGTCGAGGATGAACTGCCGGAGAAGACCCTGCAGAGCCTGTCGAACTACCCGAACCTGCGGCGGATGCAGAAGCAACTCAGTGAAGACCACGGCGCAACGGAGTTCGAAGAGGCACTCGAATCGCTGCTTGACCGCCTCGAGAGCGGCGCACCGCGCTAGTGCTGTCGACGGGGCGTGCCCAGTAGATGCTCGACCACCCGCCGGATGTATTGCTCTACCTCGACGGGACGGGCCTTCTGGTAGGCGGGATCCGGGACCAGCACCAGCGACATCACCGTTCGGATAAGGACGTCTGCCACAAAATCTGCGTCGGGAGCGGGCAGCGGGTCCTGGAGCTGGGAATCCTGTAGCAGCGTGGAGATGAATGCGCGCCCGAGCTCTTGGCCGGGTGGTTCCAGGTCGCGCCACATCCGGACGATCTCCTGCGGTTCGGCGCGGATAATCCATTGCAGAGCAGGAATTTTCGAAGCGCTATCGACCATTCGGGTGGCCACCGCGGTGGCCCGGCGCACGGACGTGTCGGTCTTCTCCGCGTATCCGGTGATGTCACGGAGGGCCTTGGTGATCTCACGACGGTAGGCGATGTCGATCAAGTTCTGTTTGGAACCAAAGCGGCGGAAGACCGTCATCCGCGACAGATGTGCGCGCTCGGCGACCATATCGACGGTCAGTCGTTGCTCTCCGCAGATTCCGAGCACTTCGACCGTTGCCTCGAGGATTCGGATATCCGAGGCCGGGAGGTCGGACGGGTCCTCAGCGATTGCCGCGGCAACGACGTCTGGCCAATTCATCGCACCGGTATCGGGCATGTGCTCGATGATCCCACCCCCCTCCGGTCGGCTGCGGGGCCATGCCGACAGTTTGGGTATTGACTAATGTGACTCAATTGATAACGATAGTAACATGATATTGATTGAAAAAGCTTCGACCTGGGTTTTTAGTGCATCGGGCGTACTACTTCCCGGGGAGGGCGGCATGCCGGTCGCACCGGAGCTTCATGCGAATCAGGTCGTTGCTTGGGTTTCGATTGCGCTGGCGTACGGGGGAGCCGTCGCGGCCTTGATCTGGGCGGTGTGGAAACTCTTGAAGCACAAGGAGATGCTTCCGCTAGTGCTGCTGGGGGCGGGGTTGATCGCCGCCAATATCGAGCCGTTGGGGGATCTGGTGGGATCGATCGTCTACGCCAATGACACTCCATGGTTCGGCTACACCGTGATGGGCCGGCGCATGCCGGCGTGGATTCTCGTTGGTGCGTCCTCGTACGTCGCGATCGGCGGGTACATCGCCTATCGCTATATCCAGCAAGGCCGATCCCTGCGTGACATCTTCATGCTCTCGGCGGTATACGTCGGCATTCCGGAGATCGTGATCGAGATGGTTTGGCATTTCACGGGAGTCATTTCCTATTACGGTGACAACCCGACCCGCGTCGGAGGGATTCCGCTGTACTCCATCGTGCAGAACACCACGCTGCTGCCTGTGTACGGCATCGTCATCTTCTACGCAGCGAGATACCTCAAGGGCGCCCGGCTCTGGCTCCTGCTTCTTCTGATTCCGGCGACCACCATCGGGTACATCGTCGGCGTGAGCTGGCCCGCGTACCAGGCCGTGCAGTCTTCAGCCCCGGCTCCGGTGACCTGGATCGCGGCGGTCGCGGTGATGGCGACCTCGGTGTTGGCGACGTATCTGCTGCTGCAGATACCCGAGCTACGACAGATTCGCGAGACGGCAAGCAGGACAATGCATACCCAGCATCGGCGGCCGTCGCGGGAGGTATCGGCAGCATGAATTCGATGATTGTCAGTCCCGTCGATGTGGGCAATCTGCCCGTCCCGCCGGGCCCCTCAGGTATCGGCGGTGCAAACGCTCTGGCGCGACTGATCCGCGACCCGTGGCGCTACCCGCTGGAGCTGACCAAGAAGTTCGGCGATATCGTCTCGGTCCCAACACCGTTCGTGAAGACGGTGTACATCAGTCATCCGGACTGGATCGATCACGTACTGGTGAAGAACCCGGACCGGTACCGGCGGTCGGACATGGTCGCCAAGCAGATGGTGCCGCCGAAACTTGGCCACAACTTCTTCGCGTTCGCCGATGACCAAGAGTGGCAACGGGGCCGGTCCCTTTACCGGCCGAGCTTCACCCAGAAGAACCTCGCCGAACTTGGGGACTTGTTCACCGAGTCGGTAACCGAACAGGTGGAAAGTTGGGCGCCGGCGGCCGGCGGCGGGGACGGCCATATCGATATCGAAGAGAAAACCCGCAAGCTGGCATTGATCGTGTTGTTCAATGCGATGTTCGACGAGTACTTGTCTTCGCGCATGTTGGAAGCATCAGTCACGAAGAACGCGATTAGCTTTGGGATGCTCGCGACGACGGCCCGTGTTGCCATGTATTCGTTACCGTCGTGGATTCCCCGGCCATTTCAGCGGCGCATGGATTCGATGCTGGAGATGATCATGGGCGGTGCCGATCAGCTCATCGAGATGCGCCGTCGCCATCCCACGGAGCGCACGGACATCCTCAACCTGCTCATCGACGCGAAGTATGACGACGGCACACCGCTGGAAAACGACAAGATCGCCGTCGAAATCGCCGGAATGATTGTTGGAGGTCATGAGACCACGGCGGCTGCGTTGGCATGGACCTTCGCCTTGGTGTCCGGCCATCCCGAGATCGAACGACGGCTCATCGACGAAGTCGATGCATTGGGTGGAAAACCTGTGACGGTGGCCGATATGGCGAGTCTGCCGCTGGCACGCGCATGCTTCGACGAGGCCCAGCGCCTCCAAGGCGGGTTGGTCATCAACCCCAAGACGGCGCTGGTCGACGACGAAATGGGTGGATTCCGGATCGCGGCAGGGACAACGATCCTGTATTCCTCCCTTGCGATGCAACGAGATCCGCGATTCTGGCCCGAACCGGATCGATACAACCCGGACCGGTTCTTGAACAACGAGGCCGACCTCCGGGCATTTATCCCGTTCGGGCGAGGCCAGCGGCTATGCCTCGGTATGCGCATGGCGTACATCGAGGCGGTGCTCACCATCGCAAGCGCCTACCAGCGCTATCGTTTCGAACTTCCCGCCGGTTACCAGCCCCGGCATCAGTACCGAATGTCCATGGGTCTGAAGGGCGGGTTACCCGTCAAGATCATCCGGCGTTAGTGGGCACCCACTGGTCGCTGGCAGCAGTAGCGTCGCGCCTGCCGGAACCGCGCTAGTTGAACCCGCATCCCTGGTAGCGAGTCGGTCCCTCTTCGAGTTGCGGAACTCGTGAGTATGTCTAGTCTCTGCTAATGAGTACTTTGCTGCTGCGGGCAATGGTTGTGACGGCGCTGGTGGCCGCCGGGGTGCTTCTGGATTCGCCGAGTGCAACGGTGTCGGCATCTACGGTGCACTGTGAGCCGTCGAAGGCAAGTAAAGCTGTGTGTTCTGCCACCGACGATATCGAGATCAAGTCAGCTCCTAACTCGAAAGATCTGCCCGCGCCTGCTTCGGGCGCGATAGGCAAGGTTGCACCGGTAGTTCATCCGGTCAAGATGTGGAACTAGTGGTGCTCTTTAGTTTGCTTGTGGATGAATGCCGGTTTGTGGATAACTATCGATAGGCATAGCTCGGCAGTGCATTGACGTCGGTGCCCGTAGCGATGGTGGGCTCATGACACATTCTCTGAATCGATCCCAGATCGGGACACGCGGTGAGGATCTAGCCGTCCAGCACCTGGCATCGGACGGATACGGCATCCTTGTTCGCAATTGGCGGTGTCGTTACGGAGAAATCGACATCATCGCGGTAGATGGCGAAGCGGTGGTCTTCGTCGAGGTAAAGACCAGGACCGGTTCGGCTTTCGGGACACCCGCCGAGGCGGTGACCGCCGTCAAGTTGCGTCGGTTGCGCAGACTTGCCGGGCTGTGGTTGGCGGCGCAGCGCGGATCCTGGGCAGCGATCCGGATCGACGTCATCGAGGTCCGATTGCGCGGATACGTGCCGGAGATCACGCATATTCACGGGGTGAGCTGAGATGGCCTTGGGCAGAGCGTATTCCGTGGCGGTGAAAGCGGTGACCGGACAGACCGTTGAGATTGAAGCCGACATCAGCGCTGGGCTGCCGGGTGTGCACCTTGTTGGCCTGCCGGATGCGGCGCTACAGGAATCGCGCGACCGAGTGCGGGCAGCTATCACCAACTGCGGATTCACCTGGCCGTCTGCCCGTTTGACCTTGGCTCTATCGCCTGCGACGCTGCCGAAGATGGGCTCGGTGTACGACCTGTCATTTCGTCGATTAGAACTGTGCTATTTGTCCAGTTCAGATGGGTGACGCGCCGGGTGGGGTGAATGTCTTGTTTTCGCTCATGTGTTTGAGTAGGGTTTTGACTGTTCGAACAGAGACCTACAGCTAGTCACCAACGAAGTATCCCCGTCTCCAAGGTCTGAGGGCGTCCACCTTTCGGTGTGGGGCGTTGGGGTATCCGTGAGTATGAACCGGGTGGACGTGCGTTTCGCCGTCAAGTCATGACTGGTACCGAATATTGTTTGTTTACAGCTGGGCTGATCATGAATCCGGGGAGACTCGGGCGCTTGTGATGTTTATACCGAGTGGGTGTGCGTTTCGCCGCCGAATTGGCCTGGTACCGAATATTGGCACTTAGTGGGGCTCACGCTATCCGTGTGCCCTCATTTGGTGTCTTAAAACCAAAGTAGCTAGCCGCTTATTTAAGCGTGTATCGGGGGAGGTTCTGGCTGGCCCGGTTAGGGCTGTGGGCCAGTTTTGGTGTCTGACCTGCATCAAGTGGGTTGGCTTTAACGTTTGGGGTGGGTAGTTCCCGCTGGATGGAGCGGGGGCGAGTTATAGGTTCGATTCGGGGTTTAGATGGTTTATCAATATGCGGATCTGGTGGCGAAGTCGGTGGCGCAAGCACCGCCACTGTCCGGTGGGCAGATCAACAAGCTGACGGTGTTATTCACGATTAACGGTCAGCCGTCACGTGTGGCGAGCATCGTGGATATGGCTGCTACGTATTTACGCGCAGCAAGTTAACGAAGGAGGGGTCTGATAGTGAACAGTTCTGTCGAAATGGATACGGTAACTAAGCGTCGGCCTGGCCTTAGTCCGCTGCGCAAGATCGGCGGCATACCCGGTAAATATGTCCCGGTGTCTAATGAGTTCGCCCGCGATAGGACAGTGACTGCAGTCGGCAAAGCGGTGATGCTGGATCTGCTGTCTAACGACGAGATCACGTGGCGCGTATCTATCCGGTCGTTGGCACAGAATCTGGGGATGGATCGTAAGACGGTCACGCGAGGTGTGGAGTCGCTGGTGGCTGCTAGATGGCTCGCGGTGCGCGATGACCATTCGGCGTACCTGGTGCATCGGGCGCGTCGGCTGACAGATGAGGAAATCCGCGAGTTCATGGATGAAACGTCGCCTAGCGGTGGCCGAGAAATGGGGCCACCGGTTACGCGGGGTGGTGGAGATATGCCACCGGCCAGTGGTAGAGAAAACGGGCCAGGGGTGGTGGAGAAATGGGACCAGCATGTGGGGGAGAATCGGGACCACATAGAAGACTATGTAGAAGACGAATCTAAGAAGACGAAAATAGAAGCACGTTCAGGCGCGCTAATCTGTCACAGCTGCCATACCCCAAACACGGGACTACCAACAAACACGGACAGCAAAGGAAACACATACTGTCAGTCCTGTCCTCCCTTCTAGCGGATATAGAAAAGACAGCATCGAAAAGGCATAACACTTCACGCAATCCACTTGAATTGAAATTGAAAGTGTGTGGACTGTTTTCGGGTCGGGGAGAGAGGCCCGGATAGGCAGAAGTGTCAGGGCGTGAGCGGCTTTGGGGTGTCCCCCAGGCAGTCGAACAGTGACGTGTTGCGCACGTACCGGGAATCAAACAAACGGACCAAAATCGTCGGGCCCCTGACTTAGGATCTCAAGATGCGCCGTTAAGAACGGGAGGTTTGGTCTTGGTAACCGCTTGGCAAGACACGGGTGAGCTGTGCAAGCGTGGTGCTCGCATTCAGAAGCGCACCGTAACGGACGAAATTGAGCAGCCCGCAGGTGCCGAATGGACCGAGGTTGAGACGCGGTGTTGTCGAGCCTGTGAACTTGAGGACGAGTAGAGCAACGTCGAGCAGCGAGGGGGCTCACAGTATGAGCACCCTTTGGCGATGTGGAGATAGGCCACTGCCCTGCAAGGGAACCGGGGCAGGTCAGGCGGGTTGGGTTTTGTAGTTGTAGACCGTTTGGCGGCTGATGCCGTACTCACGGGCCAACGTGGTGGGCGGTTCGTTGTTGTTCAGGCGTGAGCGCAGCGTGGCGTGTCTTGACCGAGGTTCCGGGGTAACCCCCAGGGGTTACATCGGGCAACTGGCACAGCCGGGACACCATTCCTTCGCGGGTACCCGGCGAGCCTCAGTTAGGGAGCAGGTCGAGCGTGCCGTCTTATGCGTCTCACACAGAGCGAACACCGGGTCGTCGATCTCGAAGGACAGCACCACCTTGTATCGCGCCAGGTTGGCGGCGGTGACTGGCTCTCCGCGTCCGTGATACAGCGGGTTTGTGTCCACGAGGCGAAATCCCTTACGCCATGTGCGCAACTCGCCGACCTGACGGTACGGGGCAGTCCGTGCCCATTCCTTCACATGTGCATCGACCAGAGGGGCTACCGTTTCGATGCACTCTGGACGCCACCGTTGCTGTCGCCTGGTTTCGGGACCGCCGCCAACATCGCCGATAGACATCACAGCAGCGTAGTCACGACGCCACGATTAGTTGGATGATCCTCTGTACTGGCCCGCCTGTCTCAATTCTTTAGAAACGGACACTCGCGCCGGAAGGGAGCCGGGACCGTTCGACGGCTCTAAACGTGCTGGTCAATTTTCTCAAAAGTTGTATCAAAACGAAAGTCTTGTATTGACATAGTTTTGCGACTTATGAGACGCTTTCGGTATGGCGACGAACAGCACCGCGACAAGCACCCTGGCTCCGACTGCGGAACCGGCGACCGCGACGGGTTGGTTGTTCGGGTATGCCCGTGTGTCCACTGGGCATCAGAGCTTGGATCAACAAGAGGACGCACTGACCGCTGCCGGGGTTGATCCGGCCCGCATCTACAGCGACAAGCAATCCGGCATGTCCACAAGGGAACAACGCCCCGGTCTAGCTGGCTTGCTCGACAAGGCGCGCACGGGGGATGTGATCGTGGTCGTCGGTATCGACCGGCTCGGACGCAACGCCTCGGAAGTCATGTCCACCATCAGGGAACTAGGCCAACACGGCATCGTGCTTAGGTCACTGCGCGAGGGCATCGACACCGGCAACGCTACGGGGCGCATGATCGCCGGAGTCCTCGCCAGTCTCGCGGAATTGGAGCTAGAGCTGGGTAAAGAACGGCGCACAGCGGCGCGTGAGGCCCGTAAAGCGCGGGGTCTGCATGTTGGCCGACCCAAGTCCCTCAGCGCCGAGCAGGCAGCGTTAGCGGCCCGTATGCACGCCTCGGGAGAGTCGGCCACCACGATTGCCAAGGCGGTAGGTGTCAGCCGTGCGACGGTGTACCGGGTGCTGGCAGAACAGGACGGGTAGCAGCACTCAGGGTGTCGGCAACAGTGACTCCCTTGTCGGCACCCGATGCGTGGAGCGTTCCTGGCTGTCGCCGCTGGTTAGGGTGCTTGACGTGGCCAAACATGGGTATGCGAATCCGCCTCTAAACCGGTGGTGATCTTGGTAGCTTCTGTGTCTCACAGTCACTTCACAGAAGCGGGGGCAAACATGGTCGCAATCTCGTCATGCCGGTATCCACGGGGCGCGGTCCTTGCGGCGGCAATGGTGGCGTTATCGCTGCCGGTGGGGGTAGTGCCGGTGGCGCTGGCCGATCCGCCGTACGCCAGCTGCAAAGAAGCTCATGCGGATGGTAAGTACAACATTCCGCGCGGTGCACCGGGCTACTCGGCCAAGCTGGACCGAGACGGAGACGGTCTGGCCTGCGAAGGCTAAACTTTGAGGCGGTCGGCTAAGCGGGGAGCAACACATAGCCCCTCAGTGGAGCTTCCGTTGGTCCAACTCCCCGCCTAGCCGCCTGCACGCAGATGCCCGGACGAATCCACTCCCGGCAGCCAACACGTTGATACTTGGCTCCGCGTTGCGCTTCGCTTTCTGGCATCTTCATGAGATGGAAAAACCCCTTCCGAAACGGCTAACTTCCCCATTGCCGTATCGAAAGGGGCTCTCCGACAATCAGTTACCGGTAAGAGTTACTGGCTGCTGATTGCAACGCTGATTGAACTGCCGATTGCAACGAGGCCGAGCACATGGCCGATGCTTCGACATTGTCCATAGTGGACCAGGCGGCAAGCTGTGCACCTGGAGCGCTGCTGTATGCCTCCGGCTTACCGAAAAGCTGGACTTGGGTAGCCACGGTTTTCGCAGGCACGTAGAAGGCGATATCGCCCCAGGCGTGGCTGTTGTCCACCAGCGACCCCATCAACGGACCTCCGAGGCTGCCAAGGTCGAAATTTCCATTCGCAACCGGCTGGACGTTCCCCGTCTGTAAACGCCAGGTTGATGTCGGAATCGCACCCTTGTCTGCGCTTGCATTCACGTGGAACACCAGTACCCGTCCACCATTGGCCACGCTGCACACCGGACCAGCTGAGACGTCGATATCGCCTTCGAACTTCTCGCCGTTCCATCCCGGCCCCTGCCCACTGATGTGTGCCGCAGAACCCAGTTGTTGGATGCCGGAACTGGCCTCGGATTTGTCACCGCACGCCGCCAATGCGAGAGCACTGGCCACCACGGCACCCACAGCCACGCCATGAGTGATCTTGATAACTGCCATGTTGATTCCATTCTTCGTGCAGGTCGGACGCCTACACGAGATTGGAAGGGGTGGCGGCACACGGCGTGCCCCATTTGGGCGAGTCGCCGCCGCACTGATACCGTTTAATCCTGTCTCCACAACAGGGATTAGGGGTCCCAGGCTGTGACGCCACCACCAAGCAAGCAGCTTGGGGTTCCTTCCACGTAAATCTTATCCATGTCATTTACCGAAATCACCTTGCGACCACGCAAAATATCCCCGACACGGGAAATCTAAGAATCCCACACTGTGGAACAGCGCCAACGCCCAAGCTGTGGATAAGTCCCAAATTAGCTGCTAGATGCTATCCAACGCTTGTGTACAAGCTGTGAGCTAAGTGTGGACAATGACAAACACTAGCCCAGAAAAATAATTTACCCCGCCATCTGCAATCCCCGGCGCGCCGCGCTGCCAAAGGGCTCAACACACGTCTGCATCAGCGATTCGGTTGCTCCGATGGAGCATGAAACAGGCCCCGTTCCACCCGCCAAGCTATTCAACGAGACCCCGTAAGCCTTAGGGGGGTGGGGGGTGCCTCGAAACGTGCCCGGAACACGCCTATCACGGCCAGCGCTCGCTCTCTCTCTGGCCAAACGGCTGATAGGGCACCTGTCAGCGGTTCTTAGGTTTGAGGTGGTGTGTCGGTGGGTTCGTAGTCGAAAACGAGTTCACCGGAGGGCAGGGTGCGCAGCATCTTTTGCGGTTCAGATGGCACATCGGGCATTGGGGGAATGGGTGTGGTGTGGGGCAGTTGTCGGATGCGGTCGGCGTATTCGTTTTCGATGACTTGGATTGCGGCTTTCATGCGTTCTAGGCGCTGCTAGATGGGCCTTACCCCTGATGGACACTGCCGCTCGACTTGCTGGCCTGCCATGGACGGGTAGCTCGGAGAGTTTGGCATGGCTCGGAAGAACTGCATTTTCGATGGCGCTTGACTGCTTGCGCGTACAGCTAGCGGGCTAGTGTGTGTTCACGCTGTTGTCGTCAGGTTTAGGGGGTACGGATGCCGCGTCACGGGGAGCCCGATTCAAGGGCTAGGAACCTACTTAGCTCCGCCTCGCGTGTGGTCCTAGTCAGCATTGTTTTCGCTGTTATCGCAGCTTTTACGGGAACGTGGTTCTACGAGCACTACTACGGCGCGAAGCAGGCCGTCGTCAATGAGCGCCGCATCGCCGAAGACAAAAACTCTATGGATAGCAGAACTCCGGCAGTGCGGGTCTATCTAGACCAGGGGCCATCGGATTGGCCTTCGTGGCTATCGAGCGATGAGATTGATATTCCACCCGGACAGACACGAGGAATTGCGAACACCGGACAACCGACTGATCGGCAGGTTGTCAATACCGCAATGCCCTTCAACCATCACTCCCAAACATCGCAAGTCTCATCGCGAATCTCATTTACCCTTACAGGTCTGCACAACAACCCCGTCCGAATAACGGGTATCAAAGCTGTGATCGACGCACAGCGGCCTCCACCAGCGGGAACCGTCTACTATGCTGTTCCGCAGGGCGCGGGTGGTAAGGAAGACTTCGCGATTGATTTCGGCTCGCCAGACCTCAATGCCCGTATTCAGGACGACGAGGGTGCACCTACCAAGGTCCATTACCTGGGTAAGAGAACCGTCACCCTGTCAAAAGGCGAATCTGTCGGGTTCAACGCAATGATGATCGCGCCCTTCTATGGCACAGACATCGACTACCACCTGACGTTTTCATTCGATGACAAGTCAACGGTCAATGTGTACAGCAGTAGCGGAAAGCCATTCCGGATCGTTGGATACCCGAGCCAAGCCAAACGCGGATATGTCACGGCAAAAGACGGCCCGGAAGATCCCGAGTTGCATAACTATGGGATTTATCCCTGTGCCTGGCCGAAAGAATGCCGTAGTAACGCTCTCCGTGAATGGCCTTACGGGCAATAAAGGGGGGGTGGGGGGAGGCCCTCAAACGTTCTTAGCGCACGCCTCGCTCGGCCAGCGCCCCCTCTCTCTTCGGTAAAATTGCAGCTCACAGATAGGGGTACCCGTACGCGTCGGTCATGGTGCCGCGCCTGTCGAACTCGAACACGGTGTCACCGTTCCATGCTATGTGAATTATGTAAGGAGCAGCCCGGCCATAGGACAGCAGATACGCCAGAGCCGATTTCTTGATATCGGACCTGTAGCCAATATTGGTACGAATTATGTCGTTCCAGACATACCGTGCATGAACGGCAACCCGGAACGAGCCGTCGGTGTGGGGCGTTAGATTCAATGTGCCGTTAAATTCGAAATCGCCGGCGTCTGGGTAGGGAATGTGTAGGTATTGATATCCGATGGCATCCTCACCATTATCGATTTTTACTGAGAAACGCTCAGAAAATTTCGATATACCACCCTCCGGTGAGCCGTCTTCGGATAAAAATCTTTCCACCTGCCGCGACATATGTGCCGCGACGCTGTGCGCTAAAAAATTGTTCCTCATCATGTATTGTGACCAGGCAGAATCATTCTCAATGATCCAGGTTGCGCCGTTCCCGACGAAATAGTGCTCCAAAATTGCGCGACCAGCCCAGTCACTAACTAGTAACGGTTTTCCCGGCCACTCAACTGGGCGTATAGCCAATACGGCAGTCGCAATTAACCCCCATACCGCGAAGGTGAGAAATATCGTCGCAGAGAATGGTCGCGCACGGCGGAAGGGTGCGACCATCCGCCGCGACTGCACCAACTCTAAATCTGTCATGCCCTGGGTATTGCTGACATCAGTACAGCTAGTCAGGCAGTCAATGCCACGCCCCAGCGCATACCTAGTAGCTATCGCAAGCACAGTCGCGACCGCGATCCGCATAGTCCAATCCGCCGCACCCGCATGAACTGTGCCGGTGAACCACAATACCCAGCCCATCACTGTGTTCGGCGCAAACCACCCTAGCGCTACTAACGCCATAGCCATCCCGGCGAAGACTAATAACGCGATCCGAACATGCTGGCGTCGTCGAGGGTTCCTCGCCCCGGGTGTCCAAGCCTGCAGCAACCTTGCCGCTGGCGGTGGTGCTACGTCTCCGGTTGTGTACAAACCGTGAACCGGCGCTGAGGATGCGTATACCCACCGCTTGTGCACCCATCTAGCCCCATGGTGTCAACGATCACCTTCAGCGGCTTGTATTTCTTCGGCGCTTGCGGATCATCACACGACACCTTCTTGACGGGCTGTCCCAAACTCAAACACGACGACGCATCCCACGCCAAATCCAAACACACCGCAAACGGGCCAGTTGCTTTCGAATTGAAGAAATACGAATGATCGGCATCCCCGCACTCCTGAGGCTGATTCACCCGGCGAACAATCCTATACGCGTGCGCCACAGAACTACAATTCACCAAAACCGGCTTCGCATCAACCACTGAACCACCCAAATTCAAACAACCCCCCACCGGCGCATCCTGCTCACCATTCGCCGTCAACGCCCCCGGGGACACCAACTGACCAGAGATACTCGAAAAGTCAGTCGACTCCCGGCCTTTATCTACCGAATCGGTGGCGCAGCCGCTAATGGCTAAAGTGCACAGCGTGGCCTGTGCCAATAAATTCGAAAGTCTTGAAGTCGGCATAGCAGGCGAACTACTTAGCATTCTTAGTATTGTCAAGAGTGGATTCGAACAGCTTTGCGGCTGTATCGCCTGCATCGCCCTGCCAGGTTACCGAGACGATAATGCCGCGAAGATATCCTACGTAACTAGTCTGTTTAGCAGTTTTCACGCCAACCGTTCTCTCTGCAGAGGTCTGCGGTACGGGAGTTAGTTCCTGCCTCATAGCGGGTACTTCTCGATCAAGGCGGGGAGTGTATTCTGGACATTTCTTGACGTAAGCGTCCACACTATTCACGTAGTCAGGACCTGGAAGCTGCCGATCTATAGAAACGGAAATCCAACCATTGGGCGATGATGCATTGTATGTCACAACCAGGTCCCGATAGGCCAGGAAGTATCCCAATGCATTTTCGCCGCAGGCCAAAGGATCCTTTGGTGCGGTTGGTTTGCCGAGTTCTGGAATAGTCCGCGGACCTTTATCAATTGTTACTTTGTTCGGAAAATCACTAGCTGGAGGCATTAATGCGGTTAGTTCATCGTTAGTCTTTGCCCGCAAATCTGATGATTGACTCGGCGCACTTGTACTTGTACTTGCGGATGCTGGCGCATCGCCGCCAGGGCTAAAATCGCATCCAGCCGTTGTCAGTGAAATCACTAGGGTGGTCGCAGCCATTAGAGTCCGGCAAACGCCAAGCTTGTTACTCAGTTTTCTTTCCATAAAATCCTCCTGCGAAGCCCAGTGGTCCAATGCCCGCTGTCGGGTCTATTTTGCCAGACACTGCCCGTATTTGGCTACGGAATTTTTGAATGAGTCCCAGGGAAAGTTTTTTCCCATGTCGAAGTGGCGATCTGAATCTGTAGCCTTATCTTCTTGCTTAATTCGCTCCCAGAATGCTTCGTTAATCAAATTATGATCAACGATCCCCTTCTCGCCCTGCTTCAACTCATCAGCGGTGAGAACTTTCGCAGGAATGCCATTGGCTAATGCTTCACGGACCGAAATATATGCCATTACGTCTAGAGCGTTTCCCATCTTCTCTATCCATTGCTCAGGAGTCCAATACTCGCGGGCATCTGCGATGACGATGTGGATGCCATGGTCATTCGGAAAACTAAAGGCGGAGTACGATTTTAAAGCTGTATCGACCACGTCAAAGACATCAGTGTTGTCGAGAGCAAAATGATAGCTGAGACCTCCTGCCTCATTCTTGAGCCACCCATTCGCGAGATTTGCAGCGGTACGGCCTTCTGGATTCCCCGGCTCGAGTCCTTCTGTATGGAGAACGATCCACTGAACGCCAGCAGGATCACCCGGCTTGTTAGTTCGAGGCCCGTGATTCGCAGATCTCTGGCCTTCAGGCTCCAGCGGATGTTCGGTAAATCCAGGCGGAGTGCAATCCTTTTTGGGTTCTGTTGATTTCGTTGGGGTTGGTGTTTGTTTGGGTTCTGTGGGTTGGTCTTCTTTGTTGCGGTTGTTGGCTTGTTTGTTGTTCTGGTTTTGTGGCTGGTCTTGGGGTGCGGTTTGTTCGTCGGTGACGCAGCATTGCCCGGGCGGTGCCCAGTGGCGGCTGGGCTGCTGGAAGACGCTTCCGGCGCCGCCTGCGTTGGTTGATGCGACGCTGCGGTATTGCTCAACGTTGCCGTAGTACTGGGCCTGTTTGTCGCACTGCTGCCGCATTTCCTGGTCCTGCTGGTCTTGCTGTTGATCATTGTTGTTGGGTTGTTGGGTCTGTGTGGGCGCTTGGCTCTGTTGTTGTGGCTGCTGCTGTCCCTGTTGGGGCTGTTGTGGCTGGTTGCCCTGTTGTGGTGCTTGGTAGTCGGGGTTGGCCTGGCCGGGGCCTTCGGTGTAGGGGGTGGCGGTCTGGTAGTCCGGCGGCTGCGTCCCGTGAATCGGTTGCTGATTGCCTGGCTGTTGTTGCGCGCCTTGCTGACCACCTTGCTGAGGTGCTTGCGGGGTGCCGCTGTTGTAGATGGACACACCGTTGTCTTGATTGAGGGGCGGCCGGTTGATGCCGCCCTGGTAATCGGGCTGCTGCGCAGGCATTTGAGGCGGGGAGAATTGGCCTCCGTTCATCCCTCCGTCGCCGCCGGGTCCGCCTGTGGGGCCTGTGGGATCGGCAGCGGCGGTCTGGACAGTGGAAAAACCTGTGCCGGGCATGGTGTGGTCGCTAGCGACCTTCGCCCCGCCAATAGCAAGGGCCGCAATCGCTACAACTGCCGATACCCTGCGCAAACCTGGCGACATGCGCCAACGGTCACTCATAGCCATCTTGGGTAGACCCTCCCACTCCTTGCCCCACGCGGAGAACGCGCGTAGCTATTCCTGGGAGCATGGCAGACAAGACCAGCTTATGTCCACACAAAGGGCAAAAATATTTGTTTGCTGTCTTAGATTTTTCGGCGCAAGGGGCGGGCGAACCGGGTTAGTGACCTGCTGCCACCTGGCAATATGTCGACCCAGACGTCAGTAACGGTTATGGAACCGAGGTCTAACCGAGGTCCAGCTACTAATTCAGATGCTCCGTGTACCCGAGGCAGCCAGCTCTGGCCCTGGTTGCCGAGGCTGGCGGCTTTCGGCTGGTGCGGTGAGCGGGTTGTGTTGGCTGGTTAGGGGTTAGATTCTGTGGTTGATGAGTAGTGCTTGGTCTGCCGGTGAGCTTGCGGTGGCTGCTGATGTGTCGTTGTCGAACGCGCAAGTAGCGGCACGGTTGGGGCGTTCGGTGGCGGCGGTCAAACAGCGGCGAGCCGTTATGCGGTTGCGGGGTAAGCCGGTTCCCGAGGGTTTGCATGGTAGTACGCGCGCCTATCAGGTGTACGGGTGCCGATGCGCCGATTGTGTACAGGCACGCCGTGGGGCCGAGCAGGCGCGCTACCACGCGCGTAAACAAGCCGAACACACCGAACTAGCCCGTGCTGGTGTCGATACGGGGGCGCGGCATCGTTGGACCGCCGATGAGCTTGCGGTGGCGTTAGATCGGTCGTTGCCGCGCCGGGAAGCTGCGCAAAGGCTCGGATGTACTGAGAACGCGGTGAAGTGGGCGCGGCGACAGTACCTCGGTGGCGCAGTGGCAGCAGAGCGTCCGTGGCGGGAATGGTCACCGGAAGAGTTGGCGGTGGCGCTAAACGCGTCGCTGTCCACTGCGCAAGCCGCGCAGCGGTTGGGGCGCTCGGTCGCGGCAGTCAAAGACATTCGACACCGCTACCGCCGACCCGACACCAGCGCCGATCACGCCACCGAACACGGCAGGGAATGGACCGCTGCTGAGGTTGCGATCGCAGTAGACAAGTCGTTACCGGCTGCCGAAGCTGCCCGCCGTTTAGGGCGCACGATCAACGCGGTGCGCCGTCGCCGCGTCCTGCACAGTGCTGACAACAAATCGGTGCCCGATGACCTGCACGGCACCCTGCACGCCTACCAGGTATACGGGTGCCGTTGTGAGCCATGCCAACAAGCACTAAGACTAAGGGAGCGCACCCGAAATCGGTTGCACTAGTCTCGCTTCGGCAACTTCGCCAGTCCGGCGCCTATCAACACCACGCCGTGTCGGGCTAGGCTACTTCCATACGATCTGGATTTTCGTCGGATCGAAGTAGCCGCCGCCTGGTTGTCTGCCAGGCGCAACAGGCAGGATCGTGACAGTCATCAACGTGTCAATCACCTTGCCCCGCACATCAGGTGGCACATTCTTCCACGCTGCGCGCACATCATCCTCTGCCAGGATCGAGGCTACTGCCGACGACGAACGTATCGACGCAAGTTCAGCGTCCACTACAGCTAGCTTGGCCTGCAAATCGGAGGTGCCACGTTTCAATTGCGGGCCGTCGATGCTGCCATCAGCGAAATAGGCGCTCAGTTCGTCCAGACGCACTCGCAGGCCCTCCCGTTGGGCGTGTAGGGCGCTCACATCGGGTTCGGCACCCAGGATGACTTGACGGGCATTGGGGTCGCTGAGACGGGCAATGACGTGCTCGCTCACATATTCATCGACGTACTCGGCCACACGCGCAAGGTGCTTAACCTGGCTGCATGCGTAGACCTTGCGCCAATCGGCTTTGCGTTTTGAACCGACTTGGGAGGCACTGCCCATCCGGGCACCGCACTTGCCGCACACGTATACCCCGGAGCCTTGGTACTTGCGGACATAGCTGATGTGTTTGGCGCGCGTAGGGTCACGTAACAGGGCCTCTATCGCGGCGAACGTCTCGGTGTCGATGATCGCTTCCCACTGGCCTTGCCCGACGTGCTGGCCTTCGTGCAGGGTGATTCCGGCATTGCGAGGTCGCAACAAGATGGTGCGCACTTCGCGTGACGTGAACTCCTTGCCGCCAAAGGCTGTGCGCAACCCGGCACTGTTCCAGTCTCGTGCGATCTGGCGCAGCGATACCCCACTCAAAACGCGTTGTGTCCCGGCGCGGATGGCCTCGGCTTCTGGCTCGCGTAGACGTAGCCCGTCCGTCTCGTATCCGAACGCGCGCCGACCACCCCGGAACCTACCGTCAAGGGCGGCTTGTTTTTTCGCGCTCTTGGCCCGTTCAATCAAGTGCTCGACCTCATGGCGGGCCATCGCTCCGAGCAAGCGGGCAGTCACCCTGCCGGTGGGCGTGGACAGATCCAAGGTGCCTGCCGTGACCGCCCGGACGTCGATCTTCTTGCGCTCGCACAGTTCGATGAAACCTTCCAGGTCGATCGGTCGCCGGTGCAATCGGTCGGTATGCCATGCGATCACCGCTTGTGCTTTACCGGCTTCTAGCGCCGCCAACATTGCCTCGTAGGCCGGTCGTGCCTTGCCTGAGAACGCCGAAATATCGTTGTCCGAGAACGTTTCTACTACCGTCCAACCGAGGCTGTCGGCCAACCGCATACAGTCCTCGCGTTGACGCTCCACACCGAGCTCACTACCCGCACGATCCTTACTGATACGTGTATAGATCACAGCCAGCATGTTTAACAGCGTACTAGACGACTATACGACCTCGCGCTGGCGACAGCAGTGTTGTCGGCCAACAAGGTACTACCGCCGACGCGTCTGGAGAAGACGTTGCTGCTGGGGGAATTGGCGCTCGACGGACGCGTACGCCCGGTGCGTGGTGTGCTGCCGGCGGTACTGGCCGCCAAACGTGACGGGTGGCCCACGGTGGTGGTGCCCGATGAGAATCTGGGGGAGGCGGGTCTGGTCGACGGTATCGAGGTGCTGGGGGCGCAGACCCTACGCCAGGTCACGGCATGGCTGACTGGTGCGGGCGAGCTCCAACCGGTGCCGCAGTGGAGCTTTCGGCAGCAGGTTGATAGTCCGGACCTGGCGGATGTGGTGGGCCACGCTGATGCGCGGTTCGCTGTCGAGGTGGCGGCCGCCGGTGCGCATCACCTCATGCTGACTGGGCCTCCCGGCATTGGGAAAACCATGCTCGCGCAACGGCTGCCGGGACTGCTGCCGCCACTCTCTGCTGAGGAGGCGCTCGAGGTGACGGCCGTCCATTCGGTGGCGGGCCTGTTGACGGCGCGGCAGCCGCTGATCACCCAACCGCCGTTCGTCGCGCCGCATCACACGTCGAGTGTCGCCGCGCTCGTCGGCGGCGGTTCCGGTACTGCCAAACCTGGTGCGGTGAGCCGGGCTCACCGAGGTGTGTTGTTCCTCGATGAATGCGCCGAGCTGTCCACGGCGGCGCTGGAGGCGTTGCGTACACCGTTGGAGGACGGTGAAATTCGGCTGGCCCGGCGCGACGGCGTGGTCACCTACCCGGCTCGGTTCCAGCTGGTGCTGGCCGCTAATCCGTGCCCATGCGCTCCGGCGAACCCACGTGATTGCACGTGCGCCGCGCCGCTGCGCCGACGCTACTTGGGTAAGTTGTCGGGGCCGCTGCTTGATCGGGTGGACCTTCGGGTAAGGATGCACCCGGTCAGTCAAAACGCCCTCAACGATGACACTGAGGGCACCGCGCTGGTACGTGAGCGCGTCACGCTGGCCCGCGAGCGCGCGGCGCTTCGATGGTCGGCGTACGGATTTCGGGTCAACGCTGATGCCCCGGGTCCGCTGTTACGCAAGGAGTTCCGGCCCTCGCGAGTGGTCATGGAGCCGCTACGCAACGCCATGGAGCGCGGCCTTATCAGTGTTCGCGCCTTGGACCGCTGCTTGCGCGTTGCATGGACGACAAGATAGCAGATGTCGGGTACGATAGCTCTTATGCTGGCCCGTGACAACACCAAGCCCCGTCGAGTTGCCATTTACTTACGCCAGTCGCAGGATCGCGATGGAAACGCGTACGGTATCGAGCGCCAGCGTGAAGAGTGCAAACGCCTTGTTGAGCAACGCGGTTGGGTGATCGTCGGCGAGTTCGTCGACAACGATGTATCTGCACTGTCACGCAAGCCGCGCCCACAATTCGAGGCGATGATGGCTGCGGTGGACGGTGGCGGTGTCGACGTGATCGTCGCCCGGCACATGGATCGACTGCTGCGGCGACTGGCTGAACTTGAGTCGGTGCTCGCGCGGTGCGAAGCGGTTGGTGCGGCCATTGTGACCGCCGCCGATTCGGTGGATACCAGTAACGACGGAGGGCGCCTGGTAGCGCGTCTGCTCGCGTCTGTGGCGCAGGGTGAGGTCGAACGAAAGTCGGCACGACAGCGCGCCGCGGTCGCCCAGGCGGCCAAGCAGGGGCGCCGGGTCGGTGGGCGACGCCCGTTTGGATACGAGCAGGATGGAGTGACGGTACGGCCAGACGAAGCAGCCTTGATCAAGCAGGGTTACGAAATGATCCTTGCTGGGGAATCGATTGCTGCAGTTGCGCGGTCGTGGAATACGGCTGGAATACCCCCGCCGCAGCAGGCCAGCGAATGGGGGCGTGCGGTAGTGCGCGACTGCCTTTCCAACCCGCGGTACGCCGGCCTGCGGCGCCATCGGCCAGAGGCGGAACGGGACGAGATGCGCAAGAATCCGGAGCTGGGCATCGTGGGCACCGCCGAGTGGCCCGCGATCGTCGATGAGCCGACCTGGCGGGCGGTGGCGAAGCTGTTCGCCGACCCGTCGCGCCGTCGCGCACCTGTAGGCGGCAAGGGTCTGCTTACCGGTCTGGCCGTGTGCGGCGTGTGCGACATGACTGTGCACCGCGGCGGTGCGGCGGGGGACTATCCGATGTACCGCTGCCGGTCAAATCGGCACGTGTCGCGTCGTGCCATGCCGGTCGACGAGTATGTCGAGGCGACCATTGTCGAGGTGCTGAAGCGGCCCGACGCGGCAGAGCTCTGGAAGCCGCAGGGTCTGCCCAACTCCACCCAACTCATGGCCGAAGCTGATGTGTTGCGCAAGCGTCTCGACGACTTAGCGGTTGACTATGCCGACGGCATCATGTCCCGCGATCAGTTCCGCATCGCCAACGACCGAGTCGGCGACCGGCTGAACGAGATTGAGAACAAACTGGCTGCTGCGGGGTCATCGTCGCCGTTAGTAATCGTCGCCGCAAAAGACGTGGATGATGCATGGTCGAGGCTGACGACAGCGCAGAGACGTGCGGTAATCGCCACCCTCTGTACGCCGGTGCTGCACTCGCCAGGCCGAGGTGTTCGGCGGTTCGATCCGGCAACGGTCGGCTTCCGTTGGCATCACGGCGATGGTTGATGGACCGGGCCTAGCCTCAGCGTGATTCGGTCGTCCCTTACGAGGACGGCGCCGGCGGAATGGCCCGCGAGTCTGTGTTCGTAAGGGTGTCACGGTCCCTTTCGTTGAATGCGCCTCTGCCCGTAGACAGTACGTACAGGCACGAACGTCGGCTTGTACGCACGAATACGATCGAAGAGCGGAGCCATGGACGAGACAGAGCGGATACTCACCCCCATTCCTGAATGCTGCACGGTGCTCGGTGGCATCAGCCGCACCACGGTGTATGAACTGATCAACCAGGGGCTGTTGACCCGGGTAAACATTGGTGCTCGCGCATTCATCACGGCTGAGAGCATCCTGGAGTACGTCCGCGGCCTATGCGCAGATCAGGCTGTAGGGCAAGGCGATGTGGGCCGAAGTGAACTGGCGACGCCTGACCGCGGCAAGATCGACACGCGTTCACAGCGTCTCGGCGGTGCCGTTGCGTGATGACCCCGGAGCACAAACTACCGGGCCGCTGGCACCGGCCCGGCACTTCAACTGCAGCAATCAAAGACACCCCGCGTGGTGCTGATGCTTCACGTTGCGCGGCGGATGCGAATTCGCAGGATATCTGTTCGGCGGCCAAACACGCTGCGGCTCAATGCCCACCGCTGACTGTCGCGCAGCGCGACCGTATCGCCACAGTGCTGCGCGCGGCCCGGCTGCCTGAACGTGAATCCTTGAGGGCGGTCGCGTGATCTTCACCGAAACCAGCTTCCCCGACCTGCTCCAGATCCTCGGCTACGCCCCAGACGAACACGTCGCCGTCTGCACCGATGCCAGCGGAGTCTTCGCATCCTCGGTGATCACCGCCGACCAGGCTCCGGGCCTCACCCCGGACGATGATGCTAACTACTGGTTTTCGGTCAACCCCGTCACCGGCCCCGTACGCAGGAACAAGGGCCGCGGGTCGGCGCCCGACGTAACCCGGCTCGCCGCGGTGTGGGCCGACATCGATATCAAGGATGGTGCGTGCCGCGACTTCGATCAAGCCCACGTCGTCATCAACGCACTCTCGGGCCTGCTTGGTAGTAGGCCGTCGGCCATCGTGTCCAGCGGCCACGGACTGCAGCCGTACTGGCCCATAGAGGACGGCCAGATCGTCGATAACGAGACGCGGGCACAGGCCGCCAGGCTGCTGCTGCGGTTCGGGCGCCTGGTGCACGCCGTCGCCAGAGGGCAAGGCGTCAAGCTGGATTCGGTGTTTGATCTGCCGCGCGTCATGCGGCTCCCCGGCACCAGGAACTGCAAACGCGAACCCGTCCCCGTCACCTACACCGTCGACACGGGCGGTCCGCTGTCCCTTGAAGAACTGGACGAACGCCTCACCGAGGCAGGCATCTTCGAAGTCGACGACGACACCCGGGTCGGCGCATCCACGGCCGCCGAGATCTCAGCACCCGCCGAGTGGACGTACACCGATAACCCCTGCTCGTATGCCATCAAGACGATCGAAGGCTGGAAGGTCGACAACCCCAGCGGCAGGCACCCCTGGCTGGTCGCACAGGCCACCCGGATCGCTGTCATGCACCGGCTCGGCTGCCTCACGAGTGATCTGCACCAGTACGCCCTGGCGACCCTGCAGGCAGAGTTCGTGCGGCTATGTGGGCGCAGCGGCGACACCCGGCCGGTACCGCCCCACGAGTTCTCCGATGCGGTGGAGTTCGGTCAGTGGCGGGCCTCGTCAATGAGCGCCCAACAGGTCGCCACCGAGACAGGCAGGCATGTCGAGAAAGGCTTACACATCAACCTGATGGGCAAGTATCAGGTGGTAGCACCGCCCCCTTTCGTCATCCGTGACGCGGATGACACGGATGTCACGGATAAATCAGTAGACAGGGGCGAGGTAGATATGGGGGCCTCTGACACAGATGTCACGGATGTCACGGATAAATCAGAAGACGGGGGGGAACTGCTCAACGAAGTTGAGACCTACCTGTCACGCTTCATCTCGTTCCCCTCACGTCACGCACGGATCGCGTACGTCCTCTGGATTGTGCACACGCACCTGATGGATGAATGGGAGTCGACACCGCGGATCCTGTTCGTGTCACCAGAGCCGGGGTCGGGTAAGACCAGAGCACTCGAAGTAGCAGAGCCCTTGGTGCCGCGTGCGGTTCATGCCGTGAACTGCACCCCCGCATATCTGTTCCGGAAGGTGAGTGACCCAGCAGGTGCTCCGACTGTCTTCTACGACGAGATAGACACCGTCTTCGGTCCGAAGGCGAAGGACAACGAGGACATCCGCGGAATGCTCAACGCAGGCCATCGCAAGGGTGCGGTGGCGGGGCGCTGTGTTATACGGGGGAAAACTGTTGAGACAGAGGAGATCCCGGCGTACTGCGCTGTCGCGCTGGCGGGCCTGAACGATCTGCCGGACACAATCATGACACGCAGTGTCATCGTGAGGATGAGGCGCCGAAAGCCGGACGAGAAGGTGGAGCCGTGGCGCGCGAGGATCAACCGCCCCGAGGGCGAGGCGTTATTCACTCGCCTGCAGCAGTGGACCACCGCCCATAGGCAGACGGCACGTGAGACTTGGCCCGATATGCCTGAAGGTGTCGAAGACCGTGATGCCGATATATGGGAGCCACTACTCGCCGTCGCAGACCTCGCCGGGGGCGACTGGCCCGCTGCTGCCCGCGGGTCCGCGGTGGCAATGGTCGCAGCATCGAAGGCACGTACCCCGAGTATGGGAGTGCGGTTACTGCGCGATGTGCGCAGTGTGTACGGGAAAGACACCATGCTGTCGACGACTCAGCTACTCGGGGAACTGAATCGCCTTGAGGAGTCGCCGTGGGGGGTAAGCCAGAAGGGCATGCCGCTCGACCCCCGGGGTATAGCAGCAATACTCAGGGACTACGGGATCGAGTCCAAGCAACTGCGGGACGTTCGGGGTGGCAGGTTCCGGGGGTATGTCAAGGGGCAGTTCAGTGACGCCTGGACGAGGTACCTCACAGATGAGGAAGCTGTCGACGTATTCGAGGAGGCCGCATGACCTCGCCCCTGTCTTCCGATTTATCCGTGACATCCGTGACATCCGTGTCAGAGTCCCCTGACCAGGAGATATGCCACGCCAAAACAGATAGGGATGCGGCATGACCGCGGTGATGACTCGCGCCGACGCCCGCAAGATGCTCCACCTCCTCGACCGCGGCCACTTCGATGATGTTTTCGACGAGGCCACGAAGAGGGCTCAGTGGATGCGGGCGATGGAGGTAATCGCGGGCTTGACCGCACCGGACCCCCAGCCGGTGGCGCCCGCCGAGCCTGCCGCCCCCTCGATGGCTCAGATCGTCCGCGTAAGCCGAAATGGTGCAGGCGCCCGCACAGTGGAGATCAAGTGCCCCCTGTGCGGCAAGAGGCACCACCACAGCGCCTCCAAGGATGACCCCTATCCCTCGCACCGGGTTGCGCACTGCGCCACCGGTGGCGGTGGCGGGTATTTGATCCCCGACCCGGACGACCTTGATGCCGAGCAGGCACCCCAAACGCTGGCGGCCGGGAGCCGCCGAAACAAGAAACACTCGAAAGGACAAAGCAATTGACCATCCCCGCATTAGGTTCGCCCTACCTCGGCATGAGGCACTGCCGCGCATTCCTCGACCAGCTGTCCAGTGGTGGTGTCGCAGCGCCGGCGGCCCTTACCGATATCGCGGCCGCCGCTGGCCGGCTCGGTGCGATCCAGGCAGGTGGCGATGCCATCGCCCAGCTCGTGGAAGACGTTGCAGGCGGCAAGCTGGCCGGGCAAGAACTCGACGACGCAATCACCGCAGCCGCCAACGCCCGTCAGGTCTCGGTGTTCAAGTCGGAACTGGTTGTGATGTTCGACCGCAGGGCCGCGAGGCTGTTCGCGCACGCTCTCAACGACGGAGCGGCCGACGAGATAATCGATTCGCTGCGACCTGCGTTCAACGGGTCCGCTACGGCGCTGGTCACCGCGCTGGCGCTGGTTCCGCCAGGGGTGGATGCCGAGTCATTCTTGGCTAGTGCAACATCCGAGCAGCTAGCCGCATGGAAATCAATCGATGAGCACGTAGCGAAACTGACCGCGATCGGCAGCCTGGTCGCCCAGTTTGGCTGCAAGTCAACAGATTTTAGTCTGATTGCCCCTCCTAGCAGGGCTGGAGGCTGGTTCTGTACACAGCTCAGCGATCTGGCGCTGCTGTGCACCGGGCCTGACGTGGAACTCACAAATGCCTCGGCACTGTTCAACACGACTGGCAGGCACCGCAACTCGCCGTGGTTCCGTGCCGCGCCGTTCCTGTCGCTGTGCACGATCGCCGAAGCGCGCGAGAAGCTGCGCGAGGCCGCTGAAGGTGAATGGGAAGCGACGAGCCCATCCCCGAACGCCAGGGGAGTAATAACTCCCGAGGGCTGGAAGGCCACCCCAATTCAGAACCCGTACGCCAAAAGTGAGTCGGTGCCCGCATGATCGACCAAGACGGCACCTGCAGGTCAGAGGATCCACGCAGGCTGATGGAACAGCGCCAGTTGTTCGAACAGCGGTTTGAGCCCGTGTATCCGCCCGGCTGGGGATACGAGAGAGAAGCAACCAAGGTGGTGGCCGATCCGGCCTATCCGCCCGAATGGGACACCGCGCCGAGAAGCCGGTGACCCAGTGCGCCGCGGCAGGTTGCGTTCCTCCCTGCCGCGGCGCACTCTCCACCGCGTGAAATCTGTGCCGAGACAATGAAAGACAGGCCGTTGCGCAATCAGAAGACAAGCCCCACAGTCGATTCTGACGGCTTCGAATCCGTCCGCACACTAGGGTATGCGCGCGGCGCGAACACCCGCATACGAGGCGCACAGCCCCCAGGGGGGTGACTCCCTTGCTGCTCGTCTGGCCACCCAAAGGGTCATAGCCTCTCGTCTTCAGTGCATGCATCGCCCCAACCCCAGACCCTGATATCCCCGCGGATTGCCTTCTTGTGAAGGCATTCCGCCGATCAACGATCGATTGGAATACGTCCGATGCCGCCCAGAACTACACGGATAACGCACGGAAAACGGCTCGTAAAGACGCTGAATGCATCGCTTGCGCAGGGCGCGGAGTGGACCGAGGCCGAGCTCATCACGCTCGCGCAGATTGAGCAGGCGGCCGATCGCGCGTCCGAGCTGCAGCGCTTGTTCGACGCCGAGGTGGCCAAGTCGCCTGTGTCGACCCGGCGCGTCACCGAGGTGGCCGCCGAGGTGCGCCAGACCGAAGCGATGATCACGCGACTGGTGGCCGGCTTGGCCCCAGATCCGAACGAGCCTCCTAAAGGCGCAGCACGGCCGAAGTCTGCCAAGCACCAGAAGGCCGCGATGACGCGGTGGCACCCGCCGGTGGCCGTCGATGGCTAGGTTCATCAGCCGCGGCGGCACCCGTGGTGTGCGGGCGCACCTGCTGGCAGACGCCAGCGAATTCCGAGACTGGCTCGTAGAGATGTTCCAAGAGTCGGGATACAGCTCAGTGGCCGATGCCTTAGCTGCTGAATGCTCTAAGCCGGTCGATGCGTTGGCGGCGGGCCTGGAGGTCTCGCTACATCGGTCGGACCTGCCTGACGATCATCCAGACCGACATGCAGGCGCCCCTGGGGACTACCTAGTGCTTGGAGTGGACGATGTGTTGCGTGAACTGTGAGGGCTACGGGGCTTTGCGCACAATCAGCGCTACGCGAGTGAGGGCACTCCCTAAAGCCGTGGTGGCTTCCGCAAGTTTCTCGGCTTTCTTGTGCTCAGACGACTCTGAATCAAGGGCAAGTAATGCCGAGTATGCGTGCTCGACCTCGACGATGGCGCGGACTAAGCTCTTGTCAGACAGACTATTACGTTCATCCTGGAGCTTGTCGAGGTGCGCGCGGAGAGCGGTTTCGCGAAGGGAACCAAGAGTCCGCGTCTTCTGCTGTGCTTCTGCAACAGCATCGCGTAATGCTATTAGCGCAGGCTTGATCGCGGGGAGCTGCTTTTCGGCACGTTGCCACCTCACGTCTAGGCGGCCGAACGTAGAGACCACCGCAGCGTAGGTAGCGGTGGCGGCACCGTATATGGCAGTCGCTGTTGTTGCCCATTCCCAACTCATTTGAGTGCCGCATGCCTAGTAGGAACGGAGCTATAGGTGTCGTATAGTCCGGGTATGCGTGACGTCGATATTCGCGCCGCATTGCTGGACGAACTTCGCGGCGAGTTCTGCGGCGACAAGATCGTCAACGAGATGGGCCTTTGCTTGGGTGCCACGCGAGTTGACGTTGCAGTTATCAACGGTTCATTGCACGGATACGAGATCAAGAGCGACAGGGACACATTGGTGCGTCTTCCTGGGCAGGTTGAGTTGTACAACAGGGTGTTGGATTTCAGCACGATTGTTTGCGGCCCGAAGTATGTCGGGAAGATCCGCGATGCGGTACCTCGGACTTGGGGGATTGTTGAGACCAGATGTATCGACGGCGCTGTGGTACTCAAGCGGCATCGGAAGCCTCGGAAGAATCGCGAGTGCGACTCATTGGCTATAGCGCAGCTCCTGTGGCGCGACGAAGCTGCATCGCTGCTCGTGGCGCGTGGCGAGCACGTGAAGCGCCGCGAAACCCGTTGGAACTTATGGGATCGTCTCGCTGAATGGCCGCTTGGTGAGTTGCAGCTCAGTGTGCGGTTGCAGCTCAAGGCTCGCCCTGCGTGGTGAGTCTGTCGATGACGTAGGCCATATGGTGACTTGTCCCGATCGCGCGCCACGTCGTCGGGTTCCCCGGCCTAGCCTCCGCGGGAGGTGGGTCTTGATCCGCGAACAGTGCTTTTTCGGCGATTTGCCGATCGCCCCAAGATAGACCGGGCGTGAAGGCGGCATGCTCGGTGATCTTTCGACAGATGTCTAGGAATTGTGCGAATCCGCGGCGATCGTTCCTTCGCCCCTTCAGGATCAGCCATGCTTCAGGCGCCGTGTATCTGATTTGTGGCGCCGGCGCGAAGGCAACGCCAGAGAAGAGTTGTCGGGGGTAGGCGACACCATAGTCTCCAAACGAGGGCACGCGTCGTCTGCCGGTGAATCTGTCTCTCAATTCGCGCCACATGACGAGTTCCCAGCGCTGTAGCTCTGTGATGGTCAACGGCTTTACGTCCTGCAGATCTGTGGGGAATCCACCTGCGGCCAGGGTCACCGATTTCCAGGCGTCAAGGTCGGGGAGATCGGCAATGATGAGGCGTGCGACGCGGGATGCAAACGATACTGAAGACTCGTTGATCGCACCGAAATCGACAACTAGGTCAACGTCTTTCGGATCAGCTTGCAGACCAGTTAGGAGTCGGTCGAGTGTTATGGCGATCGGTTCGTCTCGCTCGTCGAGATCCTCGTCTGCGAGCCGGATGCATACCTTGCGGTCGGAGAACTCACTCAGCGCGTTCCTAAGCAGGTCAACTAGCAGGGGATCGTTGGCGTCCGTGGGTCGACATGTTGGAATCACTTGGGCTTCAGCGTGGTTCGTGAAAAACCACTCGACAAGTTCGACAACGGGGAAGTAGCCAGGGATAGGGGGGAGTCCGTGGACATCCACGATCATGTCCGAGTTGTCCACCCAGTTCTTTAGGAGGCGGTCACGCGTCTTGGTGACGGTGGTCTTCACCGCCTCCAGGCGCGGATCGCCGTTGTCGTCTAGTTCGTCACCAGTTGGCACGAACTCGATGAGAGGTGTGTATCGAGGTGTTCCCTCGCTTTGCATGTGGCTGAGTGCACTGAACTCGCCTAGCCGACCTTTGAGTATCGGGACGTAATGGTTCTCGCCTCGCATGGTTCCCCTCCGATATACCCGCCGTCGGATAAGCCTAGAGCGGTATGCAGCGAGGCGAGACGTTTCGTGCCTATCCGTTTCTGAGGTGAAAGCCATAAAGCTGGTTGGGTAGCCCGAGACCGGTCGCAGTCCAATTATGTGCGGTGTAGGGTTCGGCTTGTTAGTTAGCTAAGGGGGTGTCGATGACCGGCTCAACAGGCGGCGGAATCCTTGGTGTCTCCCCAGGAGAATTGCACCGCGTATCGCGGTTGATTGCAGCGACCGGCGGCGGTCTGGCAGCTGAGCTCGATGCGCTCGATGCCGAGGTGTCGAAATTCATGGGCTCCGGCTGGTCCGGTGGGTCAGCGAGCGCCTTCACCGAACGTTGGTTTCAGTGGTACGAAGGCGCCAAGCTGGTGCACCAGGGGCTGACTCAGATGTCCTCGTTGCTGGCGAGCACCGAGCAGGCATTCGTGAATCAGGAATCAACAACTGCGGCCAACGTAGATGCGGCCGCCACGGATCTGTAGGGAGACGACGGGTGTCGGGAGAGTTTGGGGTCAACACCGACGAGTTGATGCGGATTATCGAGCGCATGGCCGAGGTCGAGCAGCGCGCCGAAGCATCGATCGCGGCGATGGACGGCGAGGTGCGCAACCTGCACGCCACCTTCACCGGCGAAGCTGCCACCGCGCAGGCACAAGCCCATGAGAAGTGGGCCGAGGGTGCCCAGCAGATGCGCGAAGCACTCAAGGGGCTGGCCAACGCGGGCCACGTCGCACACGGCAACTACTCCGGTGCCGCCGCCAAGAACCAGCAGAACTGGGCATAGCGGATGGCTCCCCCGATCTACGTCGACCCGGTGGCCCTTGATGGGGCGGGTAGGACCGTTTCGACATCAGTTGATGGCTGGAGCTCGGCCGTCTCCACGCTGCAATCGGCGCTGTCGGGCACCTCCGGCATGGGTGGCGATGATCCGGCTGGCGTCGTGTTCTCCCGCTCGTATGACTCATCAGCCAAGGAACTGCTTGAGGCGATGGTCGATGTGTCCAACGGTGCGGGGCGAGCCGCTGACGGCATCCGCGCCTCGGCCACCAACTACTCACGCGCCGAGGTCGCATCAAACGTCGATGGCAAGGGCGGCACACCGCTTCCGGCAGCGTCACCCACACGCACGGTGAAGACGGGTACACCGCCTACTGCGGTAGGCAACGATGTCGGCGACCCTCCGGGCTGGTTCCTAGTGGAGCCATTCATCGGAATGATCTGGCCCAACGGCGATTCCGCGAAACTGCGCGCCGCTGCTAACGCATGGTCTGCTGTTGGCACGGCGTTTTCCGGTCAGCAAGCCGGATTGGCAGGGGCGCAGGCCACCGCGCAGGCACAACAGATTCCCGAAGGCCCCAAGATTGACAGTGCCTTCAAGACGATCGATGGTGCGGTCGGCGAGGTCGGCGGGATGTGCGGCACCATCGGCGGCAAGCTCAATGACTATGCCGGCAAAATCGACGCCACCCACGCGTCGATCCTAGATCTGTTGTCCCGCTTGGTAAATCCGCTCACCGGGGTCAAGCAGGTGTGGGACTGGATGACCGGCGAAGAAGACGACGAGATCAAGAAGATCGCGGAAGACATCCGCACGATCGTCAACCAATTCAAGTCCGAGGTTGCCTCACTGGCGATGATGCTGGAGCCGATCATCGCGGCGGCCCAGATGGTAATCAACACGTTGAAGTCGTTGGTACAGATGCAGATCGAGCATTTCGGCAACGAGATCTACGACACCGTAGCGCCCGTGGTGAACGCCGCAGCATCATTCGGGCAAGCCATGCTCGACAACCCCGGCCAAACGATTCAGATGGCTGCAGGGGCGGCAATGTTTGGCGTCGGCTACGACATGCTCGGTGTCGGCGGCGCTGCAGAACTGCTTAGCGGTGGGGCGGCCTCCCCGGTTGCATTGCCCGTAGCGGCTGCCGGTGGCCTCCTGATGGCTGGCGGTGCAGCGATTGCCGTACCGCCGGCATTGGATCTCACCACAGAGGCGATGACCAAGGGTGTCGTCGTCATGGAGGCCAGGACTGGCCGCCCTGGCGAAGGTATCAATCGTGGCGACGACCGCGATTCCGCTGGGACCTTCACCGGACGTGGAGGTACTAGCCGTGGGTACGGTCGCCAGCCAGAGGCGGAAGGCATCGCCAAGTACAAAGACGAGACCGGGCGTTCGGTGAACACAGAGACGAAAAAGTCAAGAGTGGACGGCGTTGACCATGGCCGCTACTACGACGGACATGCGCGGAAGCCAGACGGCACGTACGAAGGCGTCGAGGTGAAATCGGGCGGCGCCTCCAGGGACGGCCAGCAGAGGGTATTTGATGACGCTGTGTCGTACGAGAATCCGGCCTATGTGACGATCACTAATGAACAGGGCATCGTAGAAACAGTGAAGATCACCTCGGTGAGGGTTGTGGAGGTTCCGGGCGAATGAGGATCGACAAGCCAACGCACATCGCAGAGTCAAACCTGGCCAAGATGCGTACCAGTGACTTCACGGAAGAGATACCCGGTCAGCTTGCCGCAGGCATAAACCGTTTAGGCACAAAGGGATACACGTACTACTCGATCTACCCGGTTGCGCCCGAGGTTCGATATGACGAGTTCCCATACTCGCCTGAGCGAATCCAAGCCTGCGGCAGGGATGGCAGGCTCACGGTTGAGATCAAACGGCTGGAGGCTGACGGCGTGCGGCGCCATTACACCATCGGAAGACCTTCCGCAGCAGACGAATCCGAAACTGAAGTGGTCTACAACGGCGATAGCGCATACCCAGTACGCCCGTCGGAGGTTCTGGCGCCGACAGAAGCTATCAGACTGTTTCTGCACTACTACGATCACAACGACGCCGCTCCCGGTTGGAATCTGCGCGAGCAACCGGAATTCGCCGACGCCGGATAAGCGCGCGTGGGTGCGTCGACAGGCAGTGTCGCGGTACGGTGCAGAGCACGCACCCCCACCGATGCTCTCTTGCGGAGGGGGTGCTACTGTGATTGACGATTTACCGGCGATCTCTCATCTGAAATGGGTACTGCCCCAACAGGTTTAGCGCTGGTAACGGCCCACCTTTTACCTGCTCCAGCGCAATAGTTTCGGTGTCAGTGAGAGTCAATATCCTCACTCGCACAAGCCAGACATCGACGCGGAGCTGCTGCGCCCAATCGTCAAGACTTGAATTGGGATACTTGAGTACCACGCCGATGAGCTCCCGCAGGGGGATCAGTCGGCGGGCGGTGATCGCCTCCACTTCGCATTCTTCGGCGGCCCGTTCGTCGGGATCGCGCAACCCGAAGATGCCCCGCTCAACATGGATTAGCTCGTGGGCCAACGTCGCTTCACGCTCGAATTGTGTCAGCGTCTTGCATACCCAGATCTGCGATGGCCTGCTCAGTCCCAGCACACGCGGTGGCAGCCGATAATCGAAACTGCACTGCACATCCGAGTGATCCGTGACCAGCGCTTCCCATGGGTTCCATCGCGCCCCATCACCGGGTACCTTCGATGTGGAACTTGCAGCTAGCTTGCTCTTGCTTCCGCTGACGGCCCCCGCCCGGTGCTCCAACACCGGGGTCTCGGGGGCCGTCTCTTTGTCGGTGGTCATATATGTTTCCTTTCAAGGGGTTTCGATTTTCGGTCGAAGGTTGACATCAGCTATTTGGTACGTCTACGTGTCGCGTGGACTCTGTCAGATCTCGGCGGACGAGATGTACCGGGTGTTGAAGATGTCAAGCTCGCATTGACGTTCCGCGACAAGCGATGAGCGGCGATCTGGCCGACTGGGCGTACCTGTCACGGGTTACCGAGGCGCCGTGTGCCGAGCTGGCGGCGATGGTGTCGGTGTTCGGTGCGCACGAGACGGCCGAGCGGGTCCGCCGGTTGGATGTGCCGGATCGGCTGCGGGGCATCGTGCAGGCCCGGCACGATATCGACCGCGGTCGCGAGGATCTGGAGATTCTGGCCCGACTCGGTGGGCGGCTGGTGACGCCGAATGACGCGGAATGGCCGGCGTGGCAGTTCCAGGGTTTCGCACTGGCGGATACGAAACGGATGCCGAATGCACAAGAGCCGCTTACACTCTGGGTGATCGGTGAGCAATCCCTGCCGGAGGTCTCGGCGCGCGCAGCAGCGCTGGTCGGTACGCGCGCCTGCACCGGATACGGCGAGCATGTGGCGGCCGAGCTGGCTGCCGGATTGGTGGCCCGCGGAGTTGCAGTGGTCTCCGGCGCCGCGTTCGGGATCGATGGTGCGGCGCATCGCGCGGCCCTGGGCAGTGACGGCATGACGGTCGCGGTGCTGGCCGGTGGTGTGGACGTGCCGTATCCCGCCGGCCACTCGGCTTTGTTGTATCGCATCGCCCGGCACGGGCTGGTGGTCAGTGAGTATCCGCCGGGAGTTCGGCCGGCTCGATACCGCTTCCTCACTCGAAATCGGTTGGTGGCGGCGCTGTCCGGTGCGACCGTTGTCGTCGAGGCAGGTGTACGCAGCGGGGCGGCGAACACGGCGGCCTGGGCGCGGGCGCTTGGACGGCCGGTTGGTGCGGTGCCAGGGCCCGTCACCTCCACCGCATCGGCCGGTACCCATATCGAAATCGCGGAACGCGGTGCACAATTGGTCGTCTCCGCCCAGGATGTGGTTGAACTGGCGGGTCGGTTGGGGGAATTCGCGCAGGAATCGGGACGACCCGCCTGCGCACTAGACGCACTCGGCGAGGATGAAAAGCGGGTCTACGAAGCGCTGCCTGGCCGGGGTAGTGCCTCGTTGCAGCAGTTGGTCATTGAATCCGGGCTGACCAGTCGAAGGGTCCAGGGCGCGCTGGCGATTCTGGAACTTGAGCAGTTGGTGATTGACGCAGACGGTGCCTGGAAGATCACCCGTGCCAGCCGAACGCGATCGATCTGAGATTCGGCAATGGTTCGGGGGGCATCGTATGCAGCGCTTCCTGCGCCATTCGTCGAGGCCTATTGGTACATAGTTCAATTCGCGCCCGGTGACATCTCCCACTATCGAGACTCTCTGTTCAAAGCTGAGCAACTCCTGGCCGGATACTTCAATGCTGTGTGTTCCGACGTCGTTGGCTGGCAATGCGTGGGCGGTAACGGCAGCGATATCCTGGTAACCAGAACGATTTGCTCTGGAGTGGGACAGCTTGAGCTCTTCCCGGCGGCGGCCAGACATGCCGGATTCGCGCGCAGCTGTTTTGTCGCCGACCAGGTGAAATGCATTCCACCGCTGTATTTTTGGGGGAGAGAATGTGCCGGTAGCACGGCGAGGCCGTGGGGTGTCCGGGTGTGTTATGGCAGTGGGTGTTTGCCAACTGATCGCGAATAGGCGTTGCAGCATCCATGGTTTCCAGGCATATTGGAGTCGGTTGCTTTCAATGTCTGCGGCGCACGCCGAGGAGTGACATGTGGCCTGATAGTGCGGTCGAAGCGGCCTGGTAGTCGGGGAGTTCGCTTTCAGCAGTTTGTATTTCAATGGGGCGCAGGGTAGCGCCGCTCCGCACTGGGGTGTGTCGAGCCTCACAGGCATACAATACCCAGGTAGGGTATGAAGGAAATATGGCATCTGATCCGAAGTCCGCCTGGAAGGCACTCAAAGAGGGTAACCAGCGTTTTGTGGGTGGGCTTCCGCTGCACCCGAGCCAGAGTGTGGCCCGGCGTGCGGAGCTCGCGAATGGACAGAGTCCTGATGTGTTGTTGTTCGGGTGTTCGGACAGTCGGGTCGCTGCGGAGATCATTTTCGATCAGGGCCTGGGTGACATGTTCATCGTGCGCACGGCAGGTCAGGTGATCGACTCGGCGGTGTTGGGTTCGATTGAGTATTCGGTGGCGGTATTGGGGGTGCCGTTGATGGCGATTTTGGGGCATGACTCGTGTGGTGCGGTGGCGGCGACGTTGGCGGCGCTGGAGACCGGCGACGTGCCCGGTGGGTACATCCGGGATTTGGTGGTGCGGGTGATCCCGTCGATCTTGGGCGGCCGTAAGGACGGGTTATCGCGAGTGGACGAGTTCGAGGCGCGTCATGTGCAGGAGACGGGGGTCAAGTTGTTGCAGCGTTCCCAGGTGGTGGCTGATGCGGTCCGTGCCAAGAAGTTGGCCATCGTGTATCTGACCTACAAGCTTGCCGACGGGAATGTGGTGCTGCACGGCCACGTCGGCGATATCGATGAGTCCTGAGCCGGCTGCCATGAAGCAGAAGAGCGGTATGCAGACTGCGGTGTTGGAGAAAGCGGTCACTCCGAAGCCTGCCGAGGCGGTAGTGACCCGTGACGCCGCACTTGGCTCCGAGGCTCGGCTTTCTTGGTTGCTTGCCGGGCTTGCCGGGATGGTTGGCGCCGTGGCCTTCTTACATAGCGCGGGATATTTCGTCACGTTCATGACCGGAAACACAGAGCGTTCGGTTCTGACCTGGTTCAGGGTCACCGATAGGCAACAAGTCGCGGGCGCCGGCCCTGTCGCCGCGATTTCGATGATCGCGGCCTTTCTCTTCGGGGTAATGGTGGCCTCGTTTTGCAGGCGCAAATTTTGGAAGAATCACCCGCACGGAGCCACTGTGCTCACGACATTCGGGCTTCTTGCGGCTGCCGCAGTCGACTTTCTTCAAGACCGTGGCTTCAACGCGAACGTTGACGTGCATTTCACGCCGATCCTCTTGCTGGCCTTCTCAATTGGCGCCTTGAATACCTCTTTTGTCAAGAAGGGCGAAGTCGCGATTCCGTTGAGCTACGTAACGGGGACGGTCGTCAAGCTTGGGCAGGGAATCGAGAGGCACCTTTTTGGGAAAGGTTCTGTCTATGACTGGCTGGGGTATGCGCTGCTGTACATGTCTTTCGCTCTAGGTGCTGCCAGCGGTGGGGTCATAGCTTCGGCCTACAACGGGTCCAAGGTGATCCTCACTGCCGGATTGATCTGTGGCGCAACGACTCTGGTTACATTCTTCTACTCCGACAGGAAGACCATTCTCGGGTGAACGGCGCGCTGCGTAGTAGTGCGGAGGCCCTGTGCCAGGGGCCCAGAGTCGGTAAATCTCTAGAAACAGATGTGAGCTCCGCTGAAAGGAATATGTGATGGAACCTGGATTTCAGATCTATGAGGCACGGAAGAGTGACGGACCATTCCTCTTCGAGCACATGAACGACCTTGTGACGGCGACACTGATATCGATCCTCTTTATTGCTCTGGGAATAGCGAAATTCGGGTCTTTCTGGCCCATCAACTACTGAGGGTTCCCTCGGCAGGGATGCCTTCATCAACTCTCATCAGGTTTGTCGGGTATAGGTGATTTGTATGGAACTGAGGCAGCTTGAGTACTTCCTCGTGGTGGCCGATCACGCGAGTTTCACTCGTGCAGCTGAAGCTCTCCATGTCGCTCAACCTTGGGTAAGCGCACAGGTTCGTCGGCTGGAACGGGAGCTCGGCCACGAGCTGTTCGACCGTTCGAGCAGAGCGCTTAAGCTGACCGAGTTTGGGAAGGCGCTGGTCCCGCTTGCTGAAATGGCACTTCAGACCGTTGGTGAGATACGGACCACCGCCGATGCCATGGCGGGAATACTGTGCGGGCGTTTGGCGATAGGAACGGTCGCTCACCCGCTACCTCTGCTCGCGGACGCCTTGGCTGCCTTCCATGAGGCGCACCCTGCGGTGTCGATAACCCTCACCGAAGCGAGCTCGGATCAGCTCACCGCCGCAGTGCTCGAACGGCACCTCGACATGGCGGTAGTCGGACGGGCCGCGCCACCGCCTCCTCAACTCTGCGAGCAGCTTGTCGCCCAACAGAACATCGTGGCGATAGTCCATCGCGACGACCCCCTGGCGGGACGCGCATCAATCACCCTCGCGGAACTGCAGAATCGCCCACTCATCAGTCACCCGCAAGGGTCCGGTGTTCGGGCGATTCTTGACCAGGCTTGCCTGGCAACAGGATTCGCGCCACGTATCGCCTTTGAAACGAGCTCAGTCGACATGATGAGCCATCTCGTTACCCGGGGTCTCGGCATCGCCGTCGCGCCGGAGCTTCCCCGCGACCGCCTGGACGGGCTCCGGCAGATTGACCTGTCCGATCAGGTGATGCGCGGGCGCCTCGCCCTCGTGTGGAGAGGAAAGGCCGTCACACCGGAAACGGTCGCTTTCGCGGCCCATATCAGTGAACAGTTCCGCAAGGAGGCCAATCTTGTTGGCGCACCCTAGCGCTGGCTGGATTCAGTCACGCGTACCAGCCGAACGCGACCAACACCGCAAGCGCGATCAGGATCACGTTGACCGGGGCGAGTTTCCATTCGTCGCGGCGGGCGTGGACACCAAAGGCGCCGGCCTGCAACACCGCGAGCCCGGCGGCGGCCAGCGGGCTCAGAACCGGGGCGATGCCGGTCGCGTGCGGGGCCACCACGCCGATGGCGCCGAGCACCTCCAATCCACCGATTGCCTTCACCACATTGGGTGAGAAATCGGTGGCCCAGGCAAGGTTCGGGTTCCCGGCGATCTTCTCGTACGGCGTGACCAGCTTGAACACGCCCGCTCCCAGGTGCGCGACCGCCAGCACGCCGGCACAGATCCACAACCAGGTATCCATCGCGTCAGTATGCCCGGGTGTAACGGCCGTATTCGGCGAACCCGATAAAGATCATGACCAGTGTGTGGACACGATGACCACGTTGCCGACGAGCGAAGGGGATGATGGATTTTGTGACTGATACCGGTGAGCTCATGCGGCGCCCTCGTGGCAGACCGCGCAAGGGCGGCGAAGGAGTGTCGACTGACGCGATCTTCACCGCGGCGCTGCACGCATTCGCCACCCACGGCTATCAGGGCATGTCGATGCGCACGCTCAATCGTGAGCTTGGCGTGAGCCACAACCTCCTACATCAACGGTTCTCCTCCAAGGAGCAGCTCTGGTATGCCGCCGTCGACTGGGGGTTCCAGGCGATCATCGACAAGGTCCTGGCCGACGACGACGAGAGCTTAAGTTCCGCCGAACGGATCAAACGATTCATCAAGATGTTTGTGATCTTCGCCGCCGAACACCCCGAATTGATCCGCATCATGGACATCGAGGCGGGCCAGGACAGCGACAGGCTGCAGCACATCTGTAAGGCCTACGTCATACCCATGCAGGAACGGCTCGGCCCGGTCTACGAGGAGGCGGTCAAGGCGGGGGAGCTGCGTGATGTGCCGCTGCAGACCAGTTTTTTTCTCATCACCTCAGGCACCGCTGCCTTGTTCAGCAGCGAAGCGCTGGCACGCACTGTATTCGGCGATGGCGTGTTCGCTCCGGAGCAAGTTCATGCCCACGCCGAAGCCGCGGCCGAGCTGATCGTCAGAGGCATGCTGCCGTGACGGAGGCACCCGGCGGCGGACATTCCTACGTATAGTCAAGGCAATTGACATAGGGGATTCGACGCAGGAGGCGATATGACGCGCCCTTTACATGAGTTTCGGGTAGTTCGGACCGAGCAGGTGACCCCGCATATCACCCGGGTGGTGCTCGGCGGTACCGGATTTGACGGATTCGAGGCCAGTTCGTTCACCGACAGCTACGCCAAGCTGATATTCCTTCCGGACGGCCACGAAGGGCCGGGGCCGCGTGATATCGACCAGGCGCGCGAGATGCAGGCCACGGTGCGCACCTACACCATCCGCTCCGTCGATGCCGATCGTCGGGAGATCGCCATCGACTTCGTGGTGCACGGCGATACCGGAGTGGCAGGCCCGTGGGCAGGCCGGGCCAAGCCCGGAGACAGGTTGTACGCCACCGACCCCAACGGTGGGTATTCGCCCGATCCCGCCGCCGACTGGCATCTGTTCGCCGGGGACGAGTCGGCGATCCCGGCCATCAGCGTGGCGCTACAGGCACTCGCGGAGAATGTCCGCGCCAAGGTGTTCATCGAGGTGGCCGGTCCGCAGGACGAGATCCAGTTCGACACCCGCGGCGATGTCGACGTTGTCTGGGTACACCGCGGCGGCGACGCCGATGAGGTCGGCGAGGGCCAGGCGGGGGACAACGCCCCGCTGATCGCGGCGGTACGCGCCGCCGAATGGTTGCCCGGGCAGGTACAGGTCTTCATCCACGGCGAGGCGCAGACCGTCATGCATAACCTGCGTCCATACATCCGTAAGGAGCGCGGGGTGGGCCCGAAATGGGCGTCGTCCATCTCCGGATACTGGCGGCGCGGCCGTACCGAGGAGACCTTCCGTGTCTGGAAGCAGGAACTCGCAGTAGCCGAGGCCCCGGCGAGTTAGCTTGCATCCGAGGGCTGCTGCACGCACCGTGGGGGAGTGACCCCTCAGCTGACCGCGATTCTCGACGAGTTCGCCGAGTATCTTGCGTTGGAACGCGGGCGGTCGGTACACACTCAGCGCGCCTATCGTGGTGACCTCACCTCGTTGTTCGAGCATCTTTCGACAGCCAATCCCGCGATCGGCACAGCCACACTGGCCGACCTGTCGCTACCGGTGCTGCGGTCATGGCTCGGCGCTCAGGGCAGGCAGGGGGCCGCGCGTTCCACCATCGCGCGGCGCACCTCGGCGGTGAAGATCTTCACCGCCTGGGCGACCCGACGCGGATTGATGGAGACAGATCCCGCGATTCGCTTGCAACAACCCAAGTCTCGTCGAACGCTACCCGCCGTGCTGCGACAGGACCAGGCCGTGGCGGCTATGGAGGCGGCGCATTCCGGCGCGGAACAAGACGATCCGATGGCACTACGCGACCGATTGATCATGGAAATGTTGTACGCCACTGGGATCCGGGTCAGCGAATTGTGCGGACTGGATGTGGATGATATCGACCAATCGCGAAAGGTGTTGCGCGTCTTGGGCAAAGGGGACAAGGAGCGCACCGTGCCGTTCGGGGGTCCCGCCGCCGACGCCTTGACCGCCTGGTTGGAACGCGGACGACCGCATCTGGCCGCCACGGGCTCCGGTGCGGCTCTGCTAGTCGGTGTCCGCGGTGGGCGCATCGACCCGCGTCAAGTCCGCACCGTGGTGCACCAGACCATGTCCGCCGTGCCCGGTGCCCCCGATATCGGCCCGCACGGGTTGCGGCACAGTGCCGCAACGCATCTGCTGGAGGGTGGCGCAGACCTCAGGGTGGTTCAGGAGTTGCTCGGGCACTCCACGTTGGCCACCACCCAGCTGTACACGCATGTCACCGTGGCGCGCCTACGAGCTGTCCACGACCAGGCCCATCCACGGGCGTGATCGTGTCGCGGCTGGTGTCCCGGCCGGTGGCTCGGTCGTGCACCACCACCGGCCACCAGAACCAGCGCCCCAGCAGCGTTGCGATGGACGGGATCACGAACGAACGCACGACGAGGGTATCCAGCAGCAGACCCAGTCCGACGGTGGTGCCGAGCTGCGCGATGTTGTGCGCATAACCGGCGATCATCGCAAACATGGTGAACCCGAACACCAGTCCCGCGATGGTGACCACGCCGCCGGTGTTGGCCATCGACCGGATGATGCCCGTCTTGATCCCGGCATGCATTTCCTCGCGGAACCTGGCCACCAGCAGCATGTTGTAGTCCGCCCCCACCGCGACCAGGAATACGAAGGACAGGGGGGCCACCGACCAGTGCAGTGGATTGCCGATGATGTCCTGCCAGACGAACACCGCCAGCCCCAGTGCTGATAGGTAGGACAGTGCCACGGTGCCGATGACCGCCATCGCGGCGACGAGGCTGCGCAGCAGGATCAGCACCACGCAGAACACGAAGGCGAACGCGGCCACCACGCTGGTGATGAAATCCTCCCGGGTGAACGCCTCGATGTTCAGCAACGTGCCGCCCGGGCCGCCGATGCTCACCGTGCTACCAGCCAACGAAGTCTGCTTGATGGACTGCAGTGCGGTCGGAATGATCTTGGAGCTCAGGTCCATTGCTTCGCGGCTGAACCCCTCCATATCCGGTGTGACGATCATCCGCGTCACCTTGCCGTCGGTGGAGAAGAAGAACGGCATCGCGTTCTTGAAGAGCGGGTTGTCGAATGCCTGGCTGGGTAGGAAGAAGGATGAGCCAGGGTCGCCTGCCGCGAAGCTCTTGCTGAGTTCGTCGGTGAATTGCGTGATCTCGGTGACCTGGGGAACCAGGACCTGCAGGGTGCTCTGCAATGGTGCGGTGACCGCATTGACCTGCGTAATGAAGGCCTTCAGGCCCGACAGCTGCGCGCCGAGCTGAGGCAATGTCTGTGCTAGAGCCCCGGTTCCGTTCACCAGATTGCCGACAAGCCCGTCGAAACGGTGCAGATCGTCGAAGAGCGTAAAACCGGTGAGCGCGGCCTGGCAGTACTCGTTGTCCCGACAGTTCGGGATGGAGCCCACGAACTGCTCGGCGGGTTTGGCGGTTTCCCGTAGCGTGTCGACCTTCTGCACGACGGCGGCCAGGCTAGTGCGCAGTTCGGCTGCGCCCGTATGGATCTGAGTCGCGCCGCGGGTGCCGTTCTGCAATGCCTGCTCCAGGCCCTTGACCGTGAGAGACAGCTGCCCGACCTGGCCACTGAGCGCGGTGAGGTCATTGATGCGCTGGCCGAGCAGATTGGTCATCTGGGTGAGGCGGCCACCGATATAGCCCGCCTGGGACGTCAGCGCGCCTTGTTCCAGTGGAGCCCCGAGTGGACGGGTGATGCCCTGCACATTGTTGATCCCGGGAATGGCCAACACCGCGTTGGACAATTTCGCCAGCGCGATCATGTCCCCCGAGTTCCGCATGTCATGATCCGACTCGATCAGGAAGAGGCTGGGCGCCATGATGTTTGGTGGCAAATGACGGTCCGCCGCGGCGAAGCCGAGATTCGCGGGAGAGTCGCTGGGCTGCGCCCGCCGCTCGTCGTAGCTGGGCCGGAATCCCGGCAGCACCAACAGCGCGAGTGCGAGGACAGCCATGCTGCCCGCCAACACCGGCCCCGGCCAGCGCACCACATAGGTGGCGATGCGGCGCCACCGACGCTGTGACTTATCTTGGCGCGGCTCGAAGAACCCGCGCCGGCTGCCCAGGGCCAGGAGTGCGGGTCCGAGGGTCAATGCCGCGGCAAGGGTGACCATCACCGCGATGGTGCAGGGCAGCCCGGAGGTGCTGAAGATGGCCAAGCGGGTGAAGACCATGCAGGCCGTGGCCCCGGCGACGGTGAGCCCCGAGGCGATGATGATGTGCTGCACCCCGGCCAGAGCCGTGTAGTACGCGGACTCCGGGTCCGCTCCGGCCCGGCGCGCTTCCTGGTATCTGCCGAGAAGGAATATGCCGTAATCGATTCCGGCCCCCAGCACAATCACCGCCAGCAGGGCTGAGGCGAAGATCGACACCCCGATGACTTGATGTTCGCCGAGGAACGCGACCAGGGGCCGTCCGACACCGAGCCCCGCGCCCGCGACCAGCAACGGCATCGCGATGGTGATCGGGTTGCGGTACACAAGGAACAAGATGGCGCCGACCAACAGGCCACAGGAGATCAGCAGCAACAGGATCGAGTCGTTGATCGACACCAGCTCGTCGTTGACCACTGCGGATGGCCCCGTCAGATGCGCGGAAAGCCCTTGGGGTGGTGGATATTCCGCGATGAGATCGCGGATGGCCTGGGTGGATTCCATGGCCAGGGCGGTTCCCATGTTGCCGGCCAGGTTTATCAGAACGTAGGCGGCCTTGCCGTCCGCACTCTCGTTGGCGGGGGAGAACTGTGGATTGGACCACAGGTCCATGGAGGAGTTGACGTGTTGCTTGTCCTGGTTGATCCGTTCGAGGACCGACGAGTAGTACTGGTGCGCTTCGGTTCCCAGGGGCGCGTCGCCTTCCAGGAGTAGATAGACGAAGTTGTTGGTACCGGCACCGCCGAAGTAGTTGCCCATCTTGACGATTGCCTGCACGGAGGCGGCGTCATCGGGCAGGAACGAGCGGGCGTGCCCCTTGATCACCGTCTCCAGCTGGGGGACAGCGAGATTGAGTGCCCCGGCGGCGACGAGCCACACCACGACGACGGGTAGGGAGAACCGGTAGAGCAATCGGGCGAGGAGGGGGCGTCGGTTGTTCTGGGTGTTCACGCCACCACCACCTGGCAGGAGACGGCCGGCGAGTCGGATGCCTTCTCGTCACGGACCTGGCCGTTGATCGTGATGCGACAGGACGCCTGCCCGCTGCTGGACTGTGCGATGACGCCAGTGGGGATGGTGAGCTGGGCCGTGCGCAGCGTGGTCTGCCAGGGGAGCGTGCCCGATACCTCGCGCACCGTTCCGTCTACATCGAGGTACGACGCCGAGACGGTGGCACCGGCGGGCCCGTCGAGCCGGTACTCGACGACCTTTTCACGGGGCGTGCCGATCGACGGTCGCTTGGCCGAATGGCCGATCGCCGGGTCGGGGATATCACTCAGCCGCAGATGGGCTATGTACCCCCCGGCGATACAGAGGATCGCAATCGATACCAAATACACCCATGCGCCACGCATTCCAGCTCCTCATCGATCCGGTCGGTGATCGTTGACGTTAACTGGACGATCGTTAATTTAACAGTCGGTCATATCAATATCACACCGATCGGTCTACTGTGACGGGGAGCACACTGCTTTTGGGGTGGCGAGCCTGCGGAACTGGTAGAAGGGACTGGTGACAAGGGCCGGTACTAAGGGTGTGCCACGCGCTGAGCGCGAGCAACAGATCCTGGATGCCGCCTGTCAGGAGTTCGGGCGCAACGGCTACGCAGGCATGTCCCTGGCCGACGTGGCCTCGAGTGTGGGCATTTCCAAGCCTATGGTCTTGGCGTATTTCGGATCCAAGGAGCAGCTGTACATCGCATGCGTGCAGCGCGCCGGAGTGATCGTGGGCGACCAGATCGAGGCGGCCATGGAGGCTGCTCCGCCCACGCTGGCTTTGCCGCGCGCGGTCCTGCAAGCCGTCTTCCAAGCCTTGGCGCCGCGCCCCTCGGACTGGCTGGTGATCTGGGACCAGACGCTCCCGGAGGAGAGCGAAGCGCTCGCCGCGGCGCGGGCTGCCAGAATCCGGCTCGCCGCGCTGGCCGGTCAGGGCGTCGCCGCGGTCGGCGACGCCGCCGCACAGCTGCGTGATGAGAAGGACATTGGTGTGCTCACCCAGGGCTGGATGGGAATGGTCGGCGCCATGATCACCTGGTGGATCCGGCATCCCGAGCAGAGCGCCGAGCAGATGGCCGAACGCGCCAGTCGGCTCATCGCGATCATCGCGAGTGCCGGGGTGTCCGAGGCGGAGGCACCCGCCGGTGCTGTCACGCCACGGCCCGGGACTCCGGTACGCGGGTCCGGTTCCGGACGGCCACTCATGGCGGCATTCGACCTCTTCGGCCGGCGCTGGGCAATCCTCGTCATATGGGAGTTGCGATCGGGGACAAAGACCCTCCCGGAACTGAGAAACGGGATAGGTGATGCGTCCAGCGGTGTGCTCACCACGCGCCTCGATGAACTCACCGCCGCGCATATCGTGCGCAACCGGGACGGGCGGTACTCCCTGACGGCAGTCGGGAAGGGTCTGCTCGTCGCCTTGGCCCCGCTGGAATTATGGGCAAGAGCCTGGTCGGCCTCGGTCCGGTGACTAAAATGCCAAGCATGCGCGCGGGAATTCTGGTGGCGGCTGCGGCCGCCGTGCTGGGCCTCGGAACCGTGGCCCCGGGCACCGCGGCTGCCGATGTCTACCCGCCATGGTGGGTATGCGTGGCCAACGGCGGTGAGATGCGCGCGTTTTATCAAGTGGTGACCGAGCAGGACGCGCTCGATCGTTTTCACGACGCGGTCTCCCGGATCTCGCAGACCACCGGTAAACCGGCACACGTGGACGTCTGTCAGCCCGCCTGAAGCGGCTTGAGCCGAATCGGTGTTGATCTGAGCAGTCCCAGCGGATCCAGGTAGTCCGCAGCGGACGCCGGCCCGCGCAGCGCACCCCAGTGCAAGCAGGCCGCCGCGGCGCAGCCCTGATGTCCCGGCAGCAGGGTGCCGATGGCGGACCCTTCTGCAACGCGCTGGCCCGGCCGCACCAGCGGAGTGACGGGCTCATACGTAGTGCGTAGGCCACCCTCGTGTTCGACCGATACCAGCGGCCGCCCCGCGAGAGACCCGGCGAACACCACGGTTCCCGGCCCGGCCGCGTACACGCGTTGGTCGGCAGAACTCACCAGGTCGACCCCGCGGTGCCCTCGGTTCCAGCGCTCCTGCGGTTTGTCGAATGACCGGGTTACTGCAGGTCGGGGTCTGAGCGGCCAGTCGAAACGGTTCCCTATATCGCCCGGGGCGGCCGCCGCCGCAGGGGACGCGGCGGCAGCCAGTGTGAGGCCGAATACCAGACAGCCGAGCCCTCTGAACCGCACAAGGTCATCGTCAGGGGAAGATGGCGCAGGGGAAAGGGCCGTTCCGGCTTCTGTGGATAACTCGCCGTGGCTTCCGGGACGTGGGAAAACCACGTACCGGAAGCATGTAAAGTCATTACCGCAACTCGCCTAGCGGGTTGACTTCGCGCGTCTGCACACGAGTACGTGATCAGCAAGCCGGGCGGTCCCAGATGGGGAGAGATTCTCCAGACGGGTTCCGGCATCAGCAGACGCCAGGGTCCAGGATCACCCGATCCCGGGCGACAACCGACTAAGTAAGGAAATAGCCGAAATGGCTGTTGTGACCATGAAGCAGCTGCTTGACAGCGGCGCGCACTTCGGGCATCAGACCCGTCGTTGGAACCCCAAGATGAAGCGGTTCATCTTCACCGACCGCAATGGCATCTACATCATCGACTTGCAGCAGACGCTGACCTACATCGACAGGGCATACGAGTTCGTCAAGGAGACCGTCGCCCACGGTGGTTCGGTCATGTTCGTCGGCACCAAGAAGCAGGCCCAGGAGTCCATCGCCGAAGAGGCGACCCGTGTCGGCATGCCTTACGTGAACCAGCGCTGGCTGGGCGGCATGCTCACCAACTTCTCCACCGTCCACAAGCGCCTGCAGCGCCTGAAGGAGCTGGAGTCGATGGAGCAGACCGGTGGCTTCGAGGGTCGCACCAAGAAGGAAATCCTCATGCTCACGCGTGAGAAGAACAAGCTTGAGCGCAGCCTCGGCGGTATCCGCGACATGATCAAGGTGCCCTCGGCGATCTTCATCGTGGACACGAACAAGGAGCACCTCGCTATTGCCGAGGCCCGCAAGCTGAACATCCCGATCATTGCGATCCTGGATACCAACTGCGATCCCGATGTTGTCGACTACCCGATCCCGGGTAACGACGACGCGATCCGCAGTGCTGCACTGATCACCAAGGTCGTTGCTTCTGCTATCGCCGAGGGCCTGCAGGCCCGTTCCGGTCTGTCCGGTGGCGACGAGAAGCCCGAGGCCGCCGAGCCGCTGGCCGAGTGGGAGCAGGAGCTGCTTGCCTCTGCCGTAGCAACTACCGACGAGGCTGCCGCTGAGTCCGCCGAGGCACCGGCCGAGGCTGTCGAGGCTCCGGCCGAGGCTGCTGAGAAGACCGAAACCGTAACCGAGGAAGGCTAAATGGCGAATTTCACTGCTGCCGATGTGAAGCGGCTCCGGGAACTGACCGGTGCCGGAATGCTCGACTGCAAGAACGCCCTAGCCGAGTCCGACGGTGACTACGACAAGGCCGTCGAGGTGCTGCGTATCAAGGGCGCCAAGGATGTTGGCAAGCGCGCTGAGCGCGCCACCGCCGAGGGTCTCGTCGCCGCGCGTGACGGTGTGCTCGTCGAGCTCAACTCGGAGACCGACTTCGTCGCCAAGAACGCCGAGTTCCAGGGTCTCGCCGACGCGATCGTCGGTGCAGCCGCGGCCGGCAAGATCGGCGAGCTGGAGGCTCTCAAGGCAGCGAAGGTCGAGGACGGCCGGACGGTCGAGCAGGCCATCGCCGACCTGGCGGCCAAGATCGGCGAGAAGTTGGAGCTGCGCCGGGTGGCGTACTTCGATGGGACTGTCGAGGCCTACCTGCACAAGCGTGCCGCGGATCTGCCGCCGGCTGTGGGCGTGCTGGTCGAGTACACCGGCTCGAACACCGAGGCTGCGCACTCCGTGGCGCTGCAGATCGCCGCACTCAAGGCGAAGTACCTGACGCGCGAGGATGTTCCGGCCGATGTGGTTGAGAACGAGCGTCGTATCGCCGAGGAGACGGCGAAGGCCGAAGGCAAGCCCGAGCAGGCGTTGGTCAAGATCGTCGAGGGCCGCGTCAACGGTTACTACAAGGACGTCGTGCTGCTGGACCAGCCGTCGGTGTCCGATAGCAAGAAGACCGTCAAGGCACTGCTCGATGAGGCCGGTGTTACCGTGACCCGCTTCGCGCGGTTCGAGGTTGGCCAGGTCTAGTTCGATCTATCACGTTCGGCCCCGCCAGGATTCGTTCCTGTGCGGGGCCGAACTATTTTGTGCGCTAGCCTCGGGCAATGCCAGCTGTCGGGCGGAATGCAAAGCGGTATCCCAAGGGCGTAGCCAAACGTCAGGAGATCCTTGCCGCCGCGCTGACGGTCTTGGAGCGTGACGGGGAGGCCGGCGCCTCGATGCGCGTCATAGCCAAAGAAGCCAACATCAGCCTGGCCGGGCTTATGCACTACTTCCCGACACGGGACGTGATCCTCACCGAGATCCAGCGCGACGCCGATGCCGGTATTGAAGAGTGGTACCGGAATCCGAATCTGGAGACAGATATCGATCCCGGTGAGGCACTTGCCCAGGCAATGCTCGACAAGGCGAGCAAGCCTGGCTCGGGGACGGTGTATCTGTCGTTGGCCGCCGCTGCGGCCGTCGACCCGCGGCATCCTGCCGGGACGTACCTGCGGGATCGGTACGAGAAGATGCGTGCACTCATCGCCGGGTACGTGCGAGGCCGTCAGGCCGCAGGCGTTGTCCCCGCGCATGTGGATGCCGATTTCGCGGCCACTGCGTTGATCGCCGCCGCCGACGGTATTCAGATCCAGTGGATGTCGGACCCGTCCATCGATATGGGTAGTCACATGCGCCGAGTGTGGGAGCGGCTGCTCACCTAGAAAACCATACAGTGTATTGTTTTGGTATGAGGTGGATAAGGGTGCTGTTGTCGTCGGCCGTCGTACTTGCATTAGGCATGTCCGCGTGCAGTTCTCGACAAGAGGTTGCAAAGGACGACTCGGCCTGGGATCACGGGTTCTACTGGGGCACCGCCACCGCGGGCTACCAGGTCGAGGGGGATGCTCCGGACAGCAATTGGCGCCGTTACGTCGACCGCACCGCGGGCAAGCCGGTGCCGACCGACAACTCCAATCCACTCGCGCACGGGCCTGTCGACCCGTACAAGCAGGCCGATGATTTTCGGCACCGCTACCAGGAGGACATTGCCAACGCGCATGCGATGGGCGTCAATACGTTTCGATTCGGTCTGGAGTGGTCGCGAGTCATGCCGGAGCCGGGCAAGTGGGACGAGAAGGAATTGGCCTACTACGACTCCATTGTCTCCACGCTTCGCGAAAATGGCATGACGCCGATGATCACCCTGATGCACTGGGTGTATCCGGGCTGGGTTGCCGACAGCGGCGGATTCATGAACAACCTCGCGGCATTCGAAGAGTTCGCCACGGCGATCACCAAACGCTATGCCGGACAAGGTGTGCTGTGGGTGAGCATCAACGAGCCGGTGGCCTTCGCGGGCATGGAGATGTTGACCGGGGCGATCAAGCCGGAGGAATTCAATGGATTCCTCGACCGCGTCGCCGACGCGCATCGCGCGGTGTACCGCGCCGCCCACGAGGCCGACCCCGATGCCAAGGTGACGACCAACGAGGCCTACATCCCGCCAGATGTGTTGGCGCAGTTCGCAGATTACGGGATACAAGGGATTGAGGGGTCGTTCTTCGATCGGGTCAAGGGCAGTCTGGACTACCTGGGGTTCGACTACTACACCGGTACCGCAGCGGATAATCCGGCATCGAGCCAGAGCATGGCGGCGCGGTGGGATATCAAGCTGCAGCCCGAGGACATCTACTACGTGTCTCGGCACTACGCGCAGAGATATCCCGGGTTGCCGATCTACATCGTCGAGAACGGAATGGTCACCGATAACGGCAAGGCGCGGTCGGATGGAGTGACTCGATCGCAGTACCTCAACGACACCGTCTTCTGGCTGCAGCGGGCCAAGGCCGATGGCATCCCGATCGTCGGGTACAACTATTGGTCATTGGTCGATAACTACGAATGGGGAAGCTACCGGCCACGTTTCGGCTTGTATACCGTCGATGCGTTGGGTGACCCGGCGCTGAAGCGCGTGCCCACCGATGCTGTGCAGACTTATACCCAGATCACCCGGGCTGGCGGTGTTGCACCCGGCTATCGTCCTGCGATCCCGGCGGCGAAATGCTCGACAACGGTGGGGAAGGACAGCTGCGCCTCGCTCGACCCGAACGGTCCGACGGTCCCGTTGCGCTAGCTTCCCCTCTAAAGGTCTAACCGCCGGGAAGGAAATAGTGCTCGGGGTCGTCCAGGACCACAGCGGGGTCGCCGTCGACGGTGATATCGGCGCGTCCCGCAGTGGGATCCTGGCGGAAGTGCTGTTCCTCCGCATCAATCCACAGTTGCCAGAACTCGCGGAGCTGCTCGCCATCGCGAGCCTCGGCGCGGCGACGGCGGGTTGCCTGGTCGGTCTGCACCCAGATCAGCGAACTCAACCGACTGGCGGCGGCCAATCGGCCCGACCCGACGCCCTCGAGAATCAGCACCGACGGCGGTGAGCACCGCTCCCATAGACCGAATTCACGGGTCTCCCAGTCATAGCGTCGATACCGGGCCTGTTCGCCGTGCGCCCAGGGCGTCAGTACCTGGTCCTCGAGCCGGGGCCACCACCCGAAGAGCGTGTCCCAGGACGCGAAGTCATCCGTGTGCAGGACCACTGTCGAAGGGGTTGTCGCTGACAGCGCGGTGCGCAATCGCGCAGCAAAGGTGCTCTTACCGGCAGCGCCCTGGCCGTCGATGGCTACGACGCGCACGTCACCGCAACGTGGCTCGCTCTCGTTGATGAGCTTGGCCAGCCACGAGAAGCTCCGCTGCTGGGCCGGTGTCGCCATGGCGCGAGTTTAATGCTCGGCTAGCCTGTTGCCGTGGACTGGACTGAGCTAATCGGGAGCCTGGCCGGTGTGCTGTTCGTCATCCTTGCTGTCCGCCAAAATATTTGGACCTTCCCGGTGGCGATCGTCAGCTCGCTGTTCTACATAGTGGTCTTTGGTCGGCAGACCCTGTATGCCGATGCGGCCCTGCAGATCATGTTTATTGCGTTAGCAGTGCAGGGTTGGTATCTGTGGCGGCGGGGAAGCCGAGACCGGCATGGGGTGGCGGTGCGGCGGACGCCGCAATGGGCATGGCTGCCGTTGGCATTGTCCCTGGCGGTCCTGGTCGCGGGGCTCTATGCCTTCCTGGTCACCTTCACCGATTCCAATGTCCCACAGCTTGATTCGATAATCACTGGGCTCAGTGTGGTCTCCCAATTCATGATGAACCGAAAATGGATCGAGAACTGGGCCCTGTGGATCGTCACCGACACGTTCTCTGTCGGGGTCTATCTCTTCAAGGGTCTGAACCTCACGGCAGGTTTTTACGCGTTCCTCAGCGTCATGGCCGCGGTCGGCTTGTGGAGTTGGCGACAAGAGCTGCGGACGGCGGCGACCGCCGACTAGATGGTCGTCAGCGCGCCGCCGTTGACGTTGATGACCTGTCCGGTGATGTGGCGCGCGCCCGATGACGTGAGGAAGCCGATGGTGTTCGCCACATCGGCTGGGGTGCCGGCACGTCCGGTGTGCGTGGATGCGATGAGTGTGGTGCGTCGGGTATCGGCGAGCTTGTCGCGGAAGAACTCGGTCTCGGCGATATAGCCGGGTGCGACGACATTCGAGGTGACGTCGCGGGAGCCGAGTTCGGCGGCGAGCTGGACGTTCCACGAAGCCAGTGCTGCCTTGGCCGCACCGTATGACCCCGCACCGTTGTGTGCTGCGATGGAGCCGATATGCACCACGGCGCCGCCGGTGGCCAATCGATCGCCGAGCGCGGTGGTGGTGAGTACGGCGCTGATGAGATTGGCCTCCAGGTTGGTGCGCCACCGGTCGGCCAACTCGTGCAGACCATCGGGGGCATCGGCGTCGAAGTCGGTGTTTCCTCCGGCGTTGTTCACCAGGATGTCGATAGGTTCGGTGAACTGCGCCGCGAGGCGGCTGACGTGATCCGGGTCGGTGTGATCGCAGGGGAGTGCTTGAGTGTGTGGGCCGAGCGCTGCTGCGGCGGCGTCCAACACGTCCGCTCGGCGTCCGGTGATGAATACCCGTGTACCTGCGTCGATGAGTGCTGAGGCGATGGCGAATCCGATCCCAGTCCCGCCACCGGTGACCACTGCTGTGCGCATGCGACGCTCCGTTCGTTTAGGTCTAAATGTTTAGGTCTAAACGGTAGAATGATTCATATGGAGTGTCAAGACGCCGCTGACGAGATCGCGTCAGCCTGGCAGCGGGAGAGGCCGAGCGCACCAACCGATTCCATAGGTGTGGTGACCAGGATCTGGCATCTCGCGACGCTGTTCGGGGCCCAGAGACGAAAGCTTTTGGCCGGGCTTGGCGTGGATATGGCCACCTTGGATCTGCTCAGCACGCTGCGCCGTAGCGGATCGCCCTACCGTCTCACCACCCGCGAGATCGCCGAGCGCACAATGGTGACGGCCGGGGCGGTATCGCAGCGGGTCGCCCGGGCTGAGCGTGAGGGGCTCGTGACCCGTGAGCCCGGGCCGTTACCCCGCAGCGTCTCGGTATCGCTTACCGAGACCGGGCACGCGCTGGTCGAATCCACCGTCGATCAGCTGCTGACCGAGGAGTTGGAATTGATCACCGGGCTCAGCACCGCCCAACGCACGCAACTGGCCGAACTGCTGCAGATCTTGCTCAAAGACGTGCATGAAAGGGTGGGGCCGACGGTTCCGACCCATGTCGGCTCGGTCTGATTCCCCTACCCTTTAAACATATATCGCATGGTGGGGCTTGCGGCAAGGCCCCGGTCATGGAGCACAATCGCTGGCCGAATATCAGATGCCATGAACTAGAAGGAGAATGGGGAGAAATCCGGGTGCCGACCCACGAAGAAGAACTGCAGTCCGAGCAGGAGTACATCGCCGGGCTCTACACGCGGCTCGACGCCGAACGCGCCCGCGTGAAGGGCCGGTACCGCGCGGCCTTGCGCGAGTCCGTTGATCTGCAGAACGGCGCCGCCATGGTTGAGCGCGATGACGAGGTGCGCGCACTGGCCAGGCAGACGCAACGGTTGGAGGTCGCCGATGACGGCCTGTGCTTCGGCCGGCTGGACGCCATCACGGGGGAACGCTGCTACGTCGGTCGGATAGGCCTTCTCGACAGCCAGAACGAATACGAGCCGTTGCTGATCGATTGGCGAGCGCCGGTGGCGCAGGCGTTCTACACCGCCACCGGCGCCAACCCGGAAAACACCCGGCGGCGGCGTCAATTCCGAACTCGGGGACGTCACGTCGACGATTTCGCCGATGAAATCCTTGGCCGCCCGGACGGCGAGGCGGGCGACGGCGAACGCGGCGGTATGAGCGATACCGCGCTGCTTGCGGCTGTCAACGCACCGCGCGGTCACGGGATGCGCGACATCGTGTCGACCATCCAGGCCGAACAGGACCGGATCATCCGGCTTGATCATCCGGGTGTGCTGGTGATCGAGGGCGGCCCCGGTACCGGCAAGACCGTCGTGGCGCTGCACCGCGTCGCCTATCTGCTGTACACCCAGCGCAAGCGGATGGAACACCACGGTGTGCTGGTCGTCGGGCCCAATGCGGCCTTCCTCGGCCATATTTCGCGCGTACTGCCCTCATTGGGCGAGACGAATGTGGTCTTCACGACGGCGGGCGACCTGCTGCCGGGTCTGAAGGTCACCACCGAGGATGACGCGGAGGCGGCGCGGCTCAAGGGCTCGCTGCAGATCCTTGGTGTGCTTGCGGCGGCGATCGCGGATCGGCAGCGGACACCCGAGCAGGCCGTGCAGATCGACCTGGCCGATGTCTCGGTGCGTATCGATACCGATATCGCGCAATGGGCCATCGACGAGGCGCGCGCGAGCAAGCTTCCGCACAACGAGGCCCGGACGGTCTTCACCGATGTCATCACGTGGGCGCTCACCGAGCGGGCGATCCCGCGCATCGGCAAGGGCTGGCTGACGCGGGAGGACCGCCACGCCTGGGAGCATCTGCGCGCGGAACTGCTCGACGAGCTGGGAGATCATGAGGGGTTCGCCGCCCTACTGGATGCGCTGTGGCCGATGCTGACACCGGAGACGCTGTTGGCGGAGCTGTATACCTCACCTGAGCGGCTGCGCGCGGCCGGTGCTGATCCGGCGCTGGCCCGGGCCGTTGGTGACGCCTGGACGGTCTCAGACGTGCCGCTGCTTGACGAGCTGGTCGACCTGGTGGGCCGGGATAAGGCGGCGGAGGAGGCTGCCGAACGTGAACGCAGGGCCGAGGCCGCGTATGCCGCTGGTGTGCTCGACATGATGACCGGCCGCGAGGACATGATGGACGACGAGGACCATCTGTTCGCCACCGATCTGCTCGACGGCGAGGACCTCGCGGAACGTTTCACCGAGCGTGACACTCGCGACCTCGTCGAGCGCGCCTCCGCGGACCGTGACTGGACATACGGCCACATCGTGGTCGACGAGGCTCAGGAGCTGTCCGAAATGGACTGGCGAGTGCTGATGCGCCGTTGCCCGAGCCGCTCCTTCACCGTGGTCGGAGATCTCGCTCAGCGCCGATCGGTAGCCGGAGCCACATCCTGGGACTCCATGCTGCAGCCGTATGTACCGGGTCGGTGGGTCTACCGGCCGCTGTCGGTGAACTACCGCACTCCCGCCGAGATCATGGCGGTCGCGTCGGCGCTGCTGGCCGAGTTCGCGCCGGGTACCCAGCCGCCCGAATCGGTCCGTTCCAGTGGATTCCTGCCATGGTCCAGGCAACTGACCGAGGCAGAATTATCGAAGGCCATCGACGAGTTCGTGCACGACGAGGCCGGTCGCGAGGGCACCAGTGTGGTGATCGGGCCGCCCGGTGTGCCGGGGACGGTGCCGGCTTCGGAGACCAAGGGGTTGGAATTCGATGCCGTCCTGGTGGTGCAGCCGGAACGGATCCTCGCCGCCGGCCCACGCGGTGCCTCCGAGCTCTATGTGGCGCTCACCCGTGCCACCCAGCGTCTGGGGGTGTTGCACGTGGCACCGTTGCCACAGGTCCTCGTCGGCCTCACCGAAACCACACCCGACGGAGATTCGGTTCGCCGGGTCGTGCCAACGAGCGTCGCCCAATAGGGCAGGATGGACAACGCCATCGCGGCCTGCAGGGCCCCGATGGCTGTGCTTTGTGTGATCCCCGTACCCAGGAGGCGTGATGACTCGCGACGTGAGCCGCACCGGATATAAAAGGGTGCTGCTCAAGCTCGGCGGCGAGATGTTCGGCGGGGGAGCCGTCGGCCTCGACCCTGATGTGGTCCACAGGGTGGCGAGCCAGATCGCAGAGGTGGTCCGCACCGGTGCCGAGGTGGCGGTCGTCATCGGCGGTGGCAACTTCTTCCGCGGCGCGCAGTTGCAGCAGCGCGGTATGGAACGGACCCGCTCGGACTACATGGGCATGCTCGGCACCGTCATGAACAGCCTTGCGCTCCAAGACTTCCTGGAAAAAGAAGGCATCGTCACGCGTGTGCAGACCGCCATCACCATGGGGCAGGTCGCCGAGCCGTACATCCCGCTGCGGGCCAGAAGGCATTTGGAGAAGGGCCGCGTCGTCATCTTCGGTGCCGGTATGGGGCTGCCGTATTTCTCCACCGACACCACCGCCGCGCAGCGTGCGCTGGAGATCGGCGCCGAGGTGGTGCTCATGGCCAAGGCGGTCGACGGCATCTTCACCGATGACCCTCGCGCCAACCCGGACGCCGAATTTCTTCCGGAGATCACCCACCGCGAGGTCATCGACCGTGGACTGCAGGTCGCCGACGCCACCGCATTCAGCCTGTGTATGGACAACCGGATGCCGATCCTGGTGTTCAACCTGCTGACTGAAGGGAATATCGCCAGAGCGGTCGCAGGTGAGAAGATCGGAACACTGGTTACACCGTGATGGTGCGCAACCAGGACTACATAGGAGGTCGTTCGTGATCGACGAGGTTCTTCTTGACGCCGAGGAGAAGATGGAAAAGGCCGTGTCGGTGGCCCGCGACGACTTCTCGACGATTCGCACCGGGCGTGCCAACCCCGGCATGTTCTCACGGGTTGTCATCGACTACTACGGCACCACGACCCCCATTACCCAGGTGGCCGGCATCAATGTGCCCGAGGCGCGCCTTGTGGTCATCAAGCCCTACGAGGCCAATCAGCTCAAGGCCATCGAAGAGGCCATCCGCAATTCGGATCTGGGGCTTAACCCGAGCAACGACGGCAGCATCATCCGCATTGCCGTCCCGCAGCTCACCGAGGAACGTCGTCGGGAGCTCGTCAAGCAGGCCAAGGGCAAGGGCGAGGACGCCAAGGTGACTCTGCGCAACATCCGGCGCAAGGCCAATGACGAGCTCAACCGGATCAAGAAGGACGGCGAGGCCGGCGAGGACGAGGTAGGCCGCGCGGAAAAGGATCTGGACAAGACCACCGGCCAGTACGTGAGCCAGATCGATGAGCTGGTGAAGCACAAAGAAGGCGAGCTACTGGAGGTCTAGGGCCGCCGGTGATGACGACCATGGGAGATACCGACGCGGCTCCAGCGCCCGACGCGCCCCCTTCAGGGGCGAAGTCCCGGGCCGGACGCAACCTGCCGGCCGCCATCGGCGTTGGGGCACTGCTGGCGGCGCTGATCATCTTTTCGTTGCTCTACGAGCCCAAACTGTGGGTCGGGATCATCTCGTTCTTCATGGCGATTGCCACGTGGGAGGTCACCAAGCGGCTGCGCCAGGCAGAGATCTCCGTACCGTTCATCCCCCTCCTCGTCGGCGGGCAGGCCATGATCTGGCTGACCTGGCCGTGGGGGACTTCGGGTGCTCTTGGTGCCTTCGCCGCAACCGTTGTGGTGTGCATGATTTGGCGCCTGGTGGGCCACGGGCTGAGTCAGCAGCCGGTGAACTACTTGCGTGATGTCGCCATTACGGTGTTCGTCGCGGCCTGGATTCCGCTCTTCGCGTCATTCGGAGCCCTGCTGGTGTACCCGGAAAACGGTGCGGCCCAGGTGTTCTGCCTGATGTTGGGTGTTACGTTCTCCGATATTGGCGGCTACGCCGCCGGTGTCCTGTTCGGCAAGCATCCGATGGCGCCGGCCATCAGCCCGAAGAAGTCCTGGGAGGGGCTTGCCGGGTCGTTGATCGTGGGCACGGCCGCGTCTACGTTGGCGGTGACGTTCCTGCTGGGGCATCACCCATTCGTCGGTATCGCCCTGGGCGTCATGCTCGTCATTACCGGAACGCTGGGCGACCTGGTGGAATCCCAGGTCAAGCGCGACTTGGGTATCAAAGATATGGGCACGCTGTTGCCGGGCCACGGCGGCATCATGGACCGTCTCGATTCCCTACTGCCCTCGGCCGTCGCCACCTGGATCGTGCTGACGCTCTTTATTTAGGTTGTGCTCGACGCGGCTGCACTTCGGTACAGCGCCGTTTGATAGATCCCGCTAACGGTTACGGCGATAAGGACTGCGACCGCAATCCAGAGCCCTCCGCACAGTCCGAGCACCCCGGAGAGCCCTCCTTGGCCCACGGCGGCGGCTGCAAAAAGCAAGCCCGCACCCGGCAGTACCAGCATGAGGGTGAAGACGCGAAGGCATATCTGGGCGAGGACGTTCTTGGCCAGCAGGCGCCGAAGCATTCTCGTGGAGGCCTTGATGGCGTCCGCGGAGCCGACGTCTCGCAGAATGATTGTGGGAAGCACCTGGAATGAGACCGCATGCCACATGAGATCGAGGAACCGTCCGATGAACAGAACGTGCAGGAGGGTTCCGACATACAGGAGGTTCTCGTCGATGACACCGATGCCCCACGTGACGGCCGCCTCGATGAGAACCCAGGGAATCAGCCGCTTGCGGTAGCGGGTGGCGGTCGAGAAACCCTTGGCAAAGCTCGGTTCTCTACCCTCCAGCGCGTCGTTCGCCTGCGCGATGAGGGCCGTGAGCCAGAACATCGTGAGATACAAGAGGATGACGTAGTCGACGGCCAGGGCGGTACGGACGAACTGCGGCGTGGTCTTGTCGATGTTCGGCGGTAGCAAGAGCCCCAGAGCTATCAACACCACGATGAAAAGCACGACGGTAATGCCGGCCGCGACGGGGAAGAGCACGAGTGTTCTGTGTCGGCGCAGGAGACGTATCGATGTCTTGAATATGTCCCACGATGTCGACAGAGCGTTGGAAGAAGCCACCGAGTCCCCTGATACTTAGTTACCTTTGCGCACAAGTCATCAGTGTGGCACCTGAGGCGTGGGGACGGGCGACACGTGCCACTGGGGCACTCGATGGCGCGGCGCTGTTCAGCTCTGTCTAACGAGTCTTGAGCGCCTGACGCAGGTCGACTCCGGCGAACGGCCCCGGAACCTGGCCGTCAACCGTGAACCGGTACAGCGCAGTCTGGAAGATTCCGGTGAGGGCTGCGCCGATGATGGAGGCCGCCAGGATCCAGAGCACGCCGATTCCGGCGAGCACGCCCATCGCGGAAGCGACGTTGGTGATAACCCCGAGGTAGATCAGGCCAACCCCGGGCAGCGTCAACAGCCCGGTGAAAAGGCCAAGCCCCGCAACGCCGACGACGTTCTTGCCCCACGCATTTTTGAGCGTTTCCTTGGTCTTCTTGACCGCGTCGATCGCGCCGAGGTTCTCCAGCACGATGGTGGGCAGCACCTGGAAGGAGACCACGCGCCACGCGACGTCGAGGAACCTCCCGATGAACGGCACCCGTTCCTCGATGGCACTGATGATCCAGGAGACGACGCCGGTGATGAGAACCCAGGGCAGTAGGCGACCGCCGCGCTGGGTGGCTGCCGAGATGCCCCCGGCGACACTCGGATCTCCGCCCTCCAACGCGATATTCGCCTGCGAGATGAGCGCCGCCTGCCAGAACGTCACGACATACACCACCACGAAGTAGCCGATGGCAAGCACGGGGTAGAAGAGCGGCGGTAGCGAATCGCCGGCCGTGGCGGGCAACAACACGACCCCGAGGGCCACCATCCCGAACAGCACGAGCGCCGAGGTGAGCCCGGACAGGATCGGGAAAACGACAATCTCCTTGCGCGAGGCGAGCACCTTCGCAGATGTCTTGAAGATTTGCCACGATGTCGAGAGCGTGTCGAAGAAGGCCATCAGATTCCCCCTGGTATTGACGAACGAGTGAGGCCCAAGATACCAGTGCGGTAGCTACGAGGAGGGGTGGCTGGTTTGATGGATCCATGTCTCGCCGCGACGTTCTTATCGCCACACCCGACGGGCAGTGCCACGCGACGCTGCACCTGCCGGATGCACCCGGCCCGGGTGTCATTCTCTATCCCGATGCCGGTGGCGCCCGCGAGGTCATGCGGGAGATGGGGGACCGGCTCGCCGCATTGGGGTATGTGGCATTGGTGCCCGATGTGTACTACCGCGAGGGCGATTGGGCGCCGTTCGATCTGTCCACCGCCTTCGGTGATCCGGAGGAACGCGCCCGGCTGTTTTCGGTAATGGGGACACTCACCCCCGATCGGATCGAGGCCGACGCGGGGGCGTTCCTGGACGTGCTCGCGCAGCAGCCCGAGGTGATCGGGGACAAGGTGGGGCTGACCGGTTACTGCATGGGCGGCCGAATCTCATTGCGGGTAGCGGCGGCTCATTCGGAAAAGGTCGGCGCGGCCGCCTCGTTTCATGGCGGCAATCTCGCCAACGCCGATGATCCGAACAGTCCGCACCGCATCGCCGACCGGATCACCGGCGTTGTGCTGGTGGCCGCTGCCGAGGAGGACGCTTCCTTCCCTCCCGAACAGGCGCAGCTGCTGGGGCAGGTGCTGACAGCTGCCGGCGTACGGCACACCATCGAGACGTATCCCGCCAAACACGGCTACGCCGTCACCGATAACGCCACCTATGACGAGGCTGCGGCCGAACGTCACTGGAGGGCCCTCGAAGAGCTTTACGGTGCGACGCTGGGGATCTGGTTCGGCAGGCAGGAGCGAAGCGACCGGGGGATCTAATGCTGTTCGAACCGAGGTTGCGCACCGGAATCCACGACGGCACCATCTCGGTGGCCTACCGGCGCTGGAAGCGGCCGCAGGTGAAGGTGGGCGGTCGCTACCGGGTGGGTTCGGATCGCATCCGTTCCATGACCGAGTTCGACTTTATAGAGGTGGATGCCGTCGACGCGATCACCGCACGCGATATCGACGATGCCGATGCGCTGCTGGCCGGCTACTCTTCCGCAGCCGCGGCGCTAAACGATATCGGCGCAAACGGCGGTGATCAGTTGTACCGCTTGGCATTCCGCAAGATCGCGATGGCGGATCCGCGTGCAGAGTTGGCTTCGTCGGCGGCGCTTTCGGCCCAAGACCTTGCCGATATCGACGCGCGGCTGAACCGGATGGACCGCAGTGCCAAGCCCGGCCCCTGGACCCGTGACGTGCTGCGCGAGATCGCCCAGCGTCCCGAGGTGCGCGCCAAGGACCTCGAATCCTGCTCCCGCTGGCCCGATTTGGCCACCTTCAAGGTGCATGTGCGCAAGCTCAAGAACTTAGGCCTGACACTGAGCCTGCCGGTGGGTTACCGGCTCTCACCGCGCGGTGAGGAGTACTTCGCCCAATTGTTGCCGCGCTAGCAGCTGAACTCGCGACCATTGCCCTCGGAGGGAGTGACCTCTTTCAGGCAGCCGAAGGGCTCGATCCCGGCATCACTGATCCGAATGGCGGACTTAACCTTGGTATTCGCGCAGAACAATCCGGAAGTCTCACTGCGGCAACCGAAGTCTCCGAACGTCAGGCGGCCACCGTAATCGAGTGGATTTCCGTCACCGCTCTGGAAGGGGCCCGGGTCGCCATGGAGTCCACCCACCGTGACCTGACGGCCGTTGAAATCGGTCCAACCGCCGACCCAGTTCCCCTCGGTATCGGCGGGCCGTTTCGGCGGACTCGTCAGGTTGACCAGGCAGGACAGCGTGTCCGGCTCGATATTGCTCGTCATGCATCGGGTCTTACCCGAAGGGGTTTTAAAGGCGACGTTGTCGCCGAGATCGGTCTTTTGTCCATCCTGGCTGATGGCTGCGTGGAAGTTGGCGGCCGCTACCGGGGCTCCCTTGGAAATCCACTGGGCCACAGCCTCATACGGTGCACCTGCGGCAGGCTCGGGTAAGTCGAGGGGAGTCGTGGTCGTAGTCGTGGTGGGGGCCTTGCTGGTGGTGCTGCTCGATGTTGACTGGCTCGATGAGGGAGTGGTCGGAGAAACCGTCGCCCCTCTCGAGCATCCGGCGACCAGGAGCGGAGCTCCGAGCAGGATCAGACCACCGAGTAACAGGGCACGCATGCAGCCAGGCTAGCTGGCCACTAGCGGCTGACGGGTAGGCGCGGCGGTGGCCCCGTCGATTGCGGGCTTGTCCTGCGCCGCGGCAGGCCGGCTGGCCCGGGCATTGAGCCAGCAGGCGAGCGCGCCGATCACCAGGCCGATTCCCATGCCGATGTCCACGCGCTGGCCGAGTAGAACCCAGGACAGCAACCCGGCGACGGCCGGGATGACGCAGAACAGCATGGCGACGGCCGCCGCGCCGAACTTGCTCACCGAGCGGACGTACAGCGAGGTGCACAGGGTGGCGTTGAACAGCACCACCGCCGCGACCGCGCCCACCGCCTTCCACGGATCGTGCACGACGCTGGGCGTCAGCAGGGCTAGAGCGCCGGCAGGTAGCAGTCCGGCGAGGTTCTGGATGGCGCTGTTGACGCGGAAGTCGACATCGGCGCAGAAACGTTGCTGATAGACGCCGCCCGCGGCCAGACCCAACAAAGCGACCAGCAGCAGCACCAGTACGGTGTCGACTCCGCCGGTGGCGAGCAGCCGGTTGGCACAGGCGGCCAACACCGCCACCACGCCTAGGCCAAGCGCGACAAGCCGCCGGCCGCTGAGGCGCTCGCCCAGGAAGAGGGCGGCCAGCACCGCGGTGACAACGGGATTCATCGAGATGACGACCGCGCCCAACACCGCAGGGGCCCCATGTTCCAGGGCCTCGTACAGCGCACAGAACTGCACGGCCTGCATCAGCAGCCCGGTGATGATGACGTGGCCCAGCTTGCGGCCCGTTGGCCAGGCGGCCTTCGCAGCGAGCGCCCAGGCGGCCAGAATCGCGCCGGCGAGGGCGAAGCGGGCGACCAGAACCAGCATGGGTGTCATGGCCGATACCGAGAGCGCGCCGATGGGGTAGCCGAGCGCGTACAGAAACGTGAGTGCCGCGGCCGAGGAGATCGGCATAGGCACGGTCATCTTCTGCATGACTGCCATGGTCGCCGGTCCGGGCGGTTGATGTCCAACGATAATTACTGATCAGAATCAATCAGTAGTCCTTATCGGTCGTGATTCTGGCTGCCAGCCAGATCAATGTTCTTCGTGTGCGGAGGAGAATATTGATCAGGTTTTGTGATCGGACTACGGTGGCGATATGGCGAGTTCGACACTCGATATCGCACCCCTGCGGTCACTTGTCGCGGTCGCGGACTGTGGAGGTTTCCACCGAGCCGCCGCGGTGCTGCACCTGACCCAGTCCGCGATCAGTCAGCACGTGCGCAAGCTGGAGGCCGCGATCGGCGAACCGGTGGTCCGGCGTTCGGGGCGCGGCGTGGTGTTTACCGATAGGGGCGCGCAGCTGTTGGCGCATGCCCGCCGCATTCTTGACGCCCATGATGTGGCGGTCGACGATCTGATTACCGGTCAAGAGCGCACCCTGGTTCTCGGAGTCACCGAGCACGGCGCGGACTTGATATTGCCGAGCATCACCACGGCGCTACGTGATCATCTCCCGGACTGGTCGGCGCGCGTGCGTTTCGATCGCAACGTCTATCTCGCCGAATCCGTCGACCGGGGAACCATGGACCTGGCGGTAATTCTGGACGGGTCGGGCCTGGATCGCGCCAACGCGGTGGGCACCGTTCGCCTGCAATGGGTGGCGGCGCGTGGCTACAAGGTGAGTTCCGGTGAGCCCCTGCAGATCATGACCTTCACCGAACCGTGCACCCTGCGCGCACCGATGTTCAGTGCATTGCACACGCTGGGGCGTCCGTATCAGATCACCGGTGAATCGCCGGATTTGTCAGGCCTGTACGCGGGCCTGCGGTCGGGTCTCGGGATGGCGCTGCTACCCATCATCGGCTGGTTGCCCGACGGCATTGCACCGGTGGACGTCATGCCCGCGGCGAACCTGGCGACCTTGTCGGTCGTCGGCCGTCGCGGGCTGGACCCAGGTGTGCTCTCAGCCGTGGAACAGGCTGCACGTGAGGCTCTTTCGGGAGAATCCGCGGCTATCGCCTAGCTCGATCCCTCCGACGGCTTGCGCTCGGCCCGCAGCACCGTGTCGGCGATTTCGAATTCCTCGCCGTCCCGCGCGAACTTCCGCATCCGTGACTCGGCGATAAGAACGTTCCATCGGCCCGGGTCGAGGGTGTCGGCGATATCCTCGGCGGTGAAATACCAGTCGGGCAGATCCGGCCGCCCGATCGCCGCCTGCATATCCGACGGATGGTGCCCCACGATCAGCAGCGTGCCCCCAGGAGCGACGGCGTCGGCCAGCGACGCGAACACGGGCTCGCGGAGCGTGGTGGGTAGGTGCATGAAATGCGATGTCACCAAATCGAATAGACGACGCGGCTGCCATGTGGTCAGGTCGGCGTGCGCCCAAGTGATCCGGTTGGCGAGCTCGGGATCGGCCTTCGCGGCGTTATCGGCGGCGCGGCCCAGTGCTGTCTCCGAGAAATCCAGGCCGGTGACCCGCCAGCCCTTCTGCGCGAGCCAGATCGCGTCGCCACCCTCGCCGCAGCCTGCGTCCAGCGCGGTACGGGGAGGCAGTGTCGAAATCTCTCTCACCAGTTGTGGATTGGCATTCCCACTCCAGAGCGCATCGTGTGACTGGTAGAAGTCGTCCCAAGAATTCTCATCGGAGGGTGGGTTGTTGTGATCATGCATGCTGCAGCTCCTGCGCGTCGACGACCGCGAGGTCGGCGTTGATGGTGGCGGCTACCTCGGTTCCGGCCGCCGCCGATGTGATGACTTGTGCCCTGATATCGGTGACGTTTCCGGCGGCGTAGATACCTGGGACTGCCGTGGCGCCCCTGGCGACCGGTAGGTATGTCCCCAGTAGATGGTCCCCGAGTCTCATCTCCTGCGTCGTCAAGCGCACGGGGGCCAGCATGTCGATACGCGCTGACACCACCGTCGCGACGACCAGCGCCTCGCACGCCACCGTGGCGCCCGTTTCCAGCTCCACCCCGGCGAGTGCGTCATCGGTGATGCGCAGCCGTGTCACAGGTCCGTCGATGACGCCGATATCCCGGCGGGCCAGCTGCGCTGCCTCGTCGTCCGATAGCGGAAAGTCGTTATGCCGCAACAGGGTGACGTTCTCGCTGAGCTGACGGAAGATGAGCGCGTGGTGGACCGCGAGGGGGCCGGTGCCCAGCACCGCGATGGTGCGGTCGCGGACCTCCCAACCGTGGCAGTAGGCACAGTGCAACACGTCACGGCCCCAGCGTTCGGCCAGCCCCTCGATTTCGGGTAACTCATCTACCGCACCCGTGGCCACCAGGACCCGACGCGCATGGACCGTCGAGGTCCTGTTGTCCTGAAAATTCACTGACACGTCGAAATGGTTGTCCGCGTGGGACACCGAGGTGACCTGCGCATCATGGAATGTGGCGCCGTATTGCGCCGCTTCATCTCTTCCGATGCCGAACAGCTCGGCCGGCGGCGTCGACTCGCGTCCGAGATAGTTGTGGACCCGATCCGCCGGGGCGTTGCGCGGCCGGTGATCGTCGATCACGACGACGGACCGCCGCGACCGGGCGAGGGTGATGGCCGCCGACAGGCCTGCGGCTCCACCACCGACGATGGCTACATCCCAGAGTTTGTTCATGACACCACTATTGGGGCGACCCGGCGAAATACGCAAGTATTCTTGCCAAAGTGGCAATATGGCGGGTATGGACGAACAGAATCAAAGGCTGGAGGCCGTGCTCGATGCACTGGGGCCGCGGCTGCGGGCGCTGCGCCTGCATCGTCAGGTAACCCTGGCGCAGTTGTCCGAGACGACGGGAATTTCCGAGAGCACGCTGTCTCGCCTGGAATCCGGTCGGCGGCGACCCACACTGGAGCTGTTGTTGCTCCTCGCCGAGGCACACCAAGTACCGCTCGACGAGCTGGTGAACGCACCTGCCACGGGAGACCCGCGCATTCACCTCAAACCGTTCAAACGAGACGGATCGATCTATGTGCCGTTGTCCCGCCGGCCCGGCGGGGTGCAGTGCTACAAGCAGATCATCCCGCCGCACTCACCCAAGGGGGAACCGAACCTGAAGGTCCATGACGGCTACGAGTGGATGTACGTGCTCTCCGGGAAAGTGCGCCTGCTGCTGGGTGAGCTCGACCTCATCCTGCCCGCGGGTGAAGCCGCCGAGTTCGACACTCATGTTCCGCATTGGTTCGGAAATTCGACCGACAAGCCCGTCGAAGTGCTCCACATTTTCGGCCCGCAGGGGGAGCGGATGCACGTGCGGGCACGTTCGGGTTCCGGGGACTAGCGCAGACCTGGGATACTGAGTCGGTTATGTCTGCCGAAAACAGGTCCCTCCCGCTGGTGTTCGACGCGCCGCGTCGGGCCATGCCGCCGCGCCATCTGGCGGATATGACCCTGGAGCAGAGCCGTGAGATCGTGAGTTCACTGGGGCTTCCGGAGTTTCGCGCCAAGCAGATCGCCAACCAGTACTACGGACGACTGGTGGGCGACCCGGCGGCGATGACGGACCTGCCGGCAGGCGCGCGGGACGCCGTGGGCGAGGCGCTGTTTCCCCGACTGCTTGATCCGCTGCGCCAGGTGGCCTGTGATTCCGGAGATACTCGAAAGACCTTGTGGCGCTTACATGATGGCAGCACAGTCGAATCGGTGCTGATGCGCTATCCGGACCGCAACACGCTGTGCATCTCCTCGCAGGCTGGGTGCGGTATGGCATGTCCGTTCTGCGCCACCGGCCAGGGTGGGCTGACGCGTAACCTGTCGGCCGCCGAGATTCTGGAACAAGTTCGTGATGCCGCATCGTCATTGCGCGATGGCGAGCTACCGGGCGGCCCCGGCCGGTTGTCGAACATCGTGTTCATGGGCATGGGGGAGCCCCTGGCCAACTACAACCGGGTGCTCACGGTGCTGCGCAAGATCACCGCACCACCCCCCGACGGTTTCGGCATATCGCAGCGCGGTGTCACGGTCTCCACGGTGGGGCTGGCACCGGCCATCCGGAAACTTGCCGACGAGGGGCTCGGCGTCACGCTCGCGGTCTCGTTGCATTGTCCGGATGACGAGCTGCGCAACACCCTGGTGCCGGTCAACACGCGGTGGGCGATCACCGAGGTGCTCGATGCCGCGCGCTACTACGCCGACGTCACGGGCCGGCGGGTGTCGATCGAATATGCGCTCATCCGCGATATCAACGATCAGCCGTGGCGTGCCGACATGCTCGGCAAGAAGTTGCGAAAAGCCTTGGGTCAGATGGTTCATGTGAACCTGATTCCGCTGAACCCGACGCCGGGCAGCCAATGGGATGCCAGCCCGAAACCGGTCGAGCGCGAATTTGTACGACGCGTCCGTGAGCAGGGGGTCTCCTGCACGGTGCGTGACACCCGCGGTCGGGAGATTGCCGCCGCATGCGGCCAGTTGGCGGCTTCCGAGCGCTAGCTAGCGGATGCGGCCCGAGCGACGGCCCAAGTAATCGTTCACGGTGAACGCCAGCACGATGGCGGCGAACCCGATGAGGAAGATGTCCTCGACCTTGCCGACGTGATTGCCCTTGAGCATCAGCAGCAAGAAGCCCGCAATGGCAATGCCAAGGATGTGGAAGACGCGGGGGTTCTGGCCGGAGAGCCCGCGCCCGAACGCTGCGGACGGCACGTCCTCGACATCGACTCCGTCGTGCTTGACAACCTCAGTCGTGGCCACCGCCAGCCCTCCTCAGAATCTCGATCCGAACTCTTGACCGTCTTCGGTGGTCAGTCTGCCATGTCGTCGGGTGAGTCTACGGAACCGGTAGTAGATATTCGGCCAATACCCGGTCGTCACCATGACACTTGCGATGACACCAAAATGGTGTCACTATGACGTCATGGACTTGCAACCGTACGTCGACTCGGTGCGTCACGACCTCGCCATCGCCGCGAAAGCCGGGGGGTCGGAGGCCGAGGAGCTCGCCGATCGACTGACCGCGCCGCTCGACTCCGCCATTCGGCTCGCGCTACTGGACGCGCTCTCGGCGGCCACCGAGGAGATCACCCGCGAGCTGGCGCCCACCTCGGTAGACGTGCGGTTGCGCGGCCGCGAACCGCAGTTTGTGGTGAACCGGCCGGCCACTCAGCAGCAAGCCGAACCGGCCTTCGCGATCGACGACAGCGCCGGCACCTGGCGGGTGACCCTGCGACTACCGGAAAGCCTGCGGGCCATCGTCGAGGCCGCCGCCGGCAACGAGGGGATCTCGCTCAACGCCTGGCTGGTGCGTGCGGCGGCCGCTGCGATCAAAAAACCCTATAGCTCAACAACATTCAGTTCAGGTAACACCATAAGCGGCTGGGTCCGCTAACAAAGAAAGGAATATCGCTATGTCCAAGTTCGAAACCCTCAACCCCGTCGCTGCCAAGGTCGCACTGGCGCGCGGCACGCTGCAGATCATTGCGAGTGACCGTACGAACACCACCGTCGACGTCAGGCCACGAGACGTATCCAAGGCGCTGGACATCAAGACCGCCGAGCGCACCCGGGTCACCTTCGGAAAGGGCCTGCTCTCGGTGGAGTCGTCACCGGGCCTGACCTTCCGCACCGGCACCGTGGACATCATCATTGAACTGCCCACCCAGTCGGTCCTGGATATCTCGGTGGCCTCGGCGGAAGTGCGCGCCGACGGTGCCTTCGGAGACGTGCGACTGCAATCGGCAAGCGGTGATCTGCTGATCGACACGATCACCGGGGACGCCAAGATCGATTCCGCCTCGGGCGGCGTATCGATCAGGGAGCTCACCGGCGATATCGGCTTTCAGACGGCCCGGGGAGACCTCGCCATCAAGCAACTGCGCGGGAATATCAAAGCGGCCTCATCCTCGGGCTCGGTGACCATCGGGTCCGCGATCGTCGGCGGACTGATCTTCGACACGGCCAGTGGGAACACATCCGTCGGCATCCCGGCGGGCACCGCTGCAAAACTGGCGATCGACACCGCCAACGGCGTCGTCACCAACTCGCTGGATTCCGTGGACGGACCGCTACAAGGGGACGAGAGGTTCCTCGTCCAGGTGCGTTCGGCCTCCGGTGATGTGGAGCTGCACCGTCCCGTGGTGCTCACGAGCTAGAGCGGGCCCGTACTGGGGGCACAATACGTGGGTGACACTTGGTTCAGAGGTCTGTCGGGTCTTGCTCTTGGGCAGCACCGGGTCCATCGGTACCCAGGCGCTTGAGGTCATCGCCGCCAACCCCGATCGATTCGAGGTCGTCGGCCTGGCCGCAGGCGGCGGCAACATCGACCTGCTGCGCAAGCAGATCAACGCCACGGGGGTCACCAACGTCGCGGTGGCAGATCCAGCGGCCGCCGCACAGCTCGACGTACCCGTGCTGAGCGGGCCCGACGCCGTCACCGAGCTGGTGGAGAACACCGAGGCCGATGTGGTGCTCAACGCACTCGTCGGCGCTCTCGGACTACGTCCCACCCTGGCCGCACTGAAGACGGGGGCGCGGCTGGCCCTCGCCAACAAGGAGTCCCTGGTTGCCGGGGGACCGCTCGTCACCAAGGCCGCATCCCCGGGACAGATAGTGCCCGTCGACTCCGAACATTCCGCGCTCGCGCAATGCCTGCGCGGTGGAACCCATGGCGAGGTTGCTCAGCTGATCCTCACCGCATCCGGCGGGCCGTTCCGGGGCTGGACCGCCGAACAGCTCGAGGACGTCACCCCCGAGCAGGCGGGAGCGCATCCCACCTGGTCGATGGGGCCGATGAACACCCTCAACTCGGCCTCGCTGGTCAACAAGGGGCTCGAACTCATCGAGACGCACCTGCTGTTCGGAGTGCCCTACCGCCAGATCGGTGTCGTCGTGCACCCGCAGTCGATCGTGCACTCGATGGTGACGTTCACCGATGGGTCGACGCTGGCGCAGGCCAGCCCGCCCGATATGAAACTGCCCATCGCCTTGGCCCTGGGATGGCCGGAGCGGGTGCCCGGAGCGGCCGCCGCCTGCGATTTCGGCACCGCTTCTACCTGGCAGTTCGAGCCACTGGATGCGCAGGTGTTTCCCGCCGTCGACCTCGCTCGGAGCGCCGGTGAAGCGGGGGGATGCATGACCGCCGTCTACAACGCCGCCAATGAAACCGCGGCCGCCGCCTTCCTGGCCGGACGTATCGGATTCAGGTCCATCGTGCGAACAATTGCCGATGTGCTCGACGCCGCAGGCCAGTGGGTCGCGGAACCGGCTACCGTTGAGGATGTACTTGACGCGCAGCACTGGGCTGACCAGCTGGCTGCGCAACTGATCTTGGCGGAGGAAAATCGATGAGCCGCCTGCGTGAAGAGGATGATTTGGCCTGATGGGTGCGTACGCGATAGGTATTGCGTTGTTTGCGCTGTCGATCTTGGTATCGGTGGCGCTGCACGAGTGTGGGCACATGTGGGTGGCGCGTGCCACCGGTATGAAGGTGCGTCGCTACTTCGTCGGCTTCGGGCCGACGCTGTGGTCCACCAAACGTCCTGCACCCGGAGGAGACGTTATTGAGTACGGCCTGAAGGCCGTCCCGCTGGGCGGATTCTGCGATATCGCGGGTATGACCTCGGTGGAGGAGCTCACCCCCGAGGAAGCCGACCGTGCGATGTATAAGCAGAAGGTCTGGAAGCGGGTGGCGGTGCTCGTCGCCGGGCCGGCCATGAACTTTCTCATCGGCATCGTGGTGTTCTACGTCGTGGTGTTGACGTGGGGTCTACCCGACAACAATGCGCCCACTCACCCCGAGATCGCTCAAACCAGTTGTGTGGCACCGCAAAAGGGTGCGGATCCTAAGGACATGGCTCCGTGCACGGGCGAAGGACCTGCGGCGGCCGGGGGGCTGCGGGCCGGCGACCAGGTGCTCACCGCCGGTGGCAAGCAGGTCAGCACGTCGAGCGATTTGGTCACCGCTATTCGAGGGTTGCGCGGTCCTCAGGTGTTCGAGATCGTGCGCGATGGCAAGCAGCAATCGCTCATTGTGACCGTGGCCGAGACACAACGCTGGGACGAGAAGGCCGGCAAGCTCATCGCGGTGGGCGCAGTCGGCGCCACCCTGGGAACCTATGTGCCGCAGATTCACTACAACCCGGTGACGGCGATTCCCGCCACCGGGAACCTCATCGGAACCGTCTCCTTCGAAACCGTCAAGGCCATCGGGAAGATCCCCACCAAGGTAGGCGCGCTGTGGGATTCGATCACCGGCAGCGAACGAGCGATGGACACCCCGATGAGCGTCATCGGTGCGAGCCGCATGGGCGGCGAGACGGTAGAGCACGACATGTGGATCATGTTCTGGATACTGTTGGCGCAGCTCAACTTTGCGCTCGGCGCTATCAATCTGCTGCCGTTGCTGCCATTTGACGGTGGACATATCGCGGTGGCCACTTACGAGAAGATCCGCAACATGATCCGGTCCGCGCGCGGGATGGCGGTGGGCGCGCCCGTTAACTACATGAAGTTGATGCCGGCGACGTACCTCGTCCTGGTGGTGGTTGTCGGCTACATGCTGCTGACCATCACCGCTGACATCGTCAACCCGATTAGACTCTTCCAGTAGGAGATACATGACCAGCCTGGGCATTCCGAGTGCACCGCCGCCGACACTGGCGCCGCGGCGTAAGACGCGTCAGCTCATGGTCGGAAATGTCGGGGTGGGTAGCGATCACCTGGTGTCGGTGCAGTCGATGTGCACCACCAAGACCCACGACGTCAACTCGACTCTTCAGCAGATCGCCGAATTGACCACCTCCGGCTGCGACATGGTGCGCGTTGCTTGTCCGCGGCAGGAGGACGCCGACGCCCTCTCCGAGATCGCCCGTAAGAGCCAGATCCCGGTCATCGCCGATATCCACTTTCAGCCTAAGTACATTTTCGCCGCGATTGATGCCGGCTGTGCCGCGGTGCGGGTGAATCCGGGAAACATCAAGGAGTTCGACGGGCGCGTCAAGGAGGTCGCCAAGGCGGCCGGTGCGGCCGGAATCCCGATCCGGATCGGCGTCAACGCAGGCTCCCTCGATCCGCGCATTCTCGGTAAGTACGGCAAGGCCACGCCCGAGGCGCTCGTCGAATCGGCGCTGTGGGAGGCCGGACTGTTCGAGGAATGCGGGTTCGGCGATATCAAGATCAGTGTCAAGCACAATGATCCGGTGGTCATGGTCGCCGCATACGAACAGCTTGCCGCGCAATGTGACTACCCGCTGCACCTGGGTGTCACGGAAGCCGGTCCGGCATTCCAGGGCACCATCAAATCTGCCGTCGCCTTCGGTGCGCTGCTGTCCAAGGGCATCGGGGACACCATCCGAGTATCCCTCTCGGCGCCGCCCGTTGAAGAGGTCAAGGTGGGCAACCAGATCCTGGAGTCCCTCAACCTGCGGCCGCGTGGGCTGGAAATCGTGTCCTGCCCGTCCTGCGGTCGGGCGCAGGTCGACGTCTACACGCTCGCCAACGCGGTCAGCGCTGGCCTGGACGGACTCGATGTACCGCTGCGCGTCGCGGTCATGGGATGCGTCGTCAACGGACCGGGGGAGGCCCGCGAGGCCGACTTGGGCGTGGCATCCGGAAACGGCAAGGGGCAGATCTTCGTGAAGGGTGAGGTCATCAAGACCGTGCCGGAGGCACTGATCGTCGAAACGCTGATCGATGAGGCCATGCGGTTGGCCGAACAGATGGGCTTGGAAAACGGCACAGGGATTGGCTCCGGTGAATCCCCTCCAGGCCAGCCGGTCGTCACCGTAAGCTGAAAGCAGCTCGGCGCAACGGACACGGGAGCGATTGCCGATGACGACAACACTGCCGGCGCCTGGAGCACCCGGAGCGCCGTCCTCTGATGCCGTGCGTGTGCTCGGGTTATCGGACACTGACGCGGTCCGCAGCGTTCTTGATGTCGACCCGGTGGCCTCCTGCATGCTGGCCGCCCGGGTGGAGGCCCGTGGTGCCGATCCCACCGCCATCGGCGGTGAAATCTGGTCGACGGGTGCGTTGGCAGACTCGCTGTGCTTCGTCGGGACCACGATTATTCCGCTGGCGGGTGGACCCGAGGCCACCCGACTGTTCGCCGAACGGGCAATAGAGCAGCACCGGATCTGCCCCTCCCTGGTCGGCCCCGCCGATGTGGTTCTCGATATGTGGTGCCACCTTGATCCGGTCTGGGGACCGGCGCGCGAGGTCCGCGCCTGTCAGCCCTTGCTGGCAATGCTCGATACGCCGACATGCGCCGTCGACCCCGCGGTCCGCCAGGTGCGCGCCGAGGAGCTGGACGAGTATTTGAAGGCCTCGGTCCAGATGTTCATCGGCGAGATGGGCGTAGACCCGCGCAACGGCGACGGGGGACGGGGGTATCGGCGACGGGTGGCCGGCCTCATCGACGCGGGTAGGGCATGGGCACGTTTCGAGGACGGCCGCGTCATCTTCAAGGCCGAAATCGGATCACAATCGCTGAGCGTCAGTCAGATTCAGGGCGTGTGGGTTGACCCGGAGTTCCGTGGCTGCGGGCTCGGCACCGCGGGGGTGGCCGCCATCGCGGCCGCGGTCCATCGCAGCGGACGAATCCCGAGCCTGTACGTGAACAGCTTCAACGAGGTCGCCCGCGCGTCCTATGCCAAGGCAGGATTCACCCGTATCGGCACTTTCGCGACGGTTCTTGTCAGCTAATCCTCGTTAGACCCGTGTGCCTCCGGGGTTTTGGGGGCTCGCGGTCATAGCATCGACCCGATGTCCAGACGTGTTTGGTCCCTGCCGTTGTTCGGTACCGCGCTGCTGGTGGTCGGCACGGTCGCGTGCACCCCGCGCCCCGACGGGCCCGGCCCTGTGGCGGAGAAGTTTTTCCAGGCACTGGCCAGCGGTGACACCGCCGCGGCCGCCAAAATGACCGACGACCCGGATGGCGCGAAAGTAGGTCTGGATCAGGCGTTCTCGGGCCTGCAGGCGACGTCCTTCAAGGCCATCGTGAACGGTTCGCAGTACACCCAGGACACGGGCAGTGCCGATGCGACGTATACCTGGCAACTGCCCAGGAAGCGCACCTGGGCCTACAACGGGCGCCTGGAAATGCTGCGCACGGCCGGTAGCTGGGAGGTGCGCTGGGCGCCCAGTGATCTGCACCCCAAACTCGGTGAGCGTCAATCGCTTTCGTTGCGCACCGAACCGGCCAAGCGGGCCACGGTCAACGAGGCGGGCGGTACGACCGTGCTGGCACCGGCCAACCTGTACCGGATCGCGTTCGACGCTTCGCAGGCCGGTAAAGCGCTGATGAGCACCGCCACCGCGCTGGCCGATGCCATCAGGCCCTATGACGACCAGATCAATGCCGCCGCCCTCGCCGAGCAGGCGAGCGCGCAGACCACGCCGATGACTTTGATCACGCTGCGCAAGGATGACTGGGACAAGGTCTCCATTGCGCTCGAGACCCGGCCGGGAGCATTGCGCCCCGGCGTGGTGATGACACCGATCGCGGATCTGCTGCCCACCGATGACTCGTTCGCGCCCGATATCGTCGCGCAGGTTAAGAAGGCCGTGCTCGACGAACTCGATGGTGAGGCCGGTTGGCGCGCCGTCAGCGTCAACCAGAACGGTGTCGACGCCGTCGTCCTCAACGAGGTGAAACCCACCCCAGCACCTTCGAAGACGATCAGCCTGGACCGTCCAGTGCAGAACGCCGCGCAGAATGCCGTCAACACGCGCGGCCAGAAGGCCATGTTGGTGGTCATCAAGCCGTCGACGGGAGAGATCCTGGCGGTCGCCCAGAACGCCGCCGCTAATGCGGATGGACCGTTGGCCACCACGGGGCTGTTTCCACCGGGGTCGACGTTCAAGATCATCACTGCGGGTGCCGCGCTGGACCGCGGCATGGCCACTCCCGACACCATGCTGGGCTGCCCGAAGCGCATCACCATCGGCGATCGCAGCATCCCCAACTACAACGAGTTCGATCTCGGTACGGTGCCGATGGCGCGTGCCTTCGCGAATTCGTGTAACACCACCTTCGCCAAGCTGGCCAGCGAGATGCCGTTGGACGGCCTGACCATCGCCGCTTCCCAATTCGGTATCGGTCCCGATTACGTTGTCGCGGGTATCCCCACCATCTCCGGGGATGTGCCGCCCACCGTCAATCTGACCGAACGCACCGAGGACGGATTTGGGCAGGGCAAGGTGCTGGTCACACCGTTCGGCATGGCGCTGGCGGCGGCTACCGTGGCAAACGGTAAGACGCCTGTACCGCAGCTGATTTCGGGTCAGGCCACCCAGGTCACGGGTGAGCGACCACTGGTGAGCTCGAAAATGGTCGACGGCCTGCGTGGGATGATGCGCGAGACGGTTCTCAGCGGTACCGCCATGGATGTCAAGGGCGAAGGTGAGATCTACGGAAAGACCGGTGAGGCCGAGTTCCCGGGCGGATCGCATGCCTGGTTCGCCGGGTATCGCGGGGATATGGCCTTCGCCACATTGATCGTCGGGGGCGGCGGATCTGAGGCCGCGGTGCGTGCCACCAAGATCATGTTCGAGTCACTGCCACCGGGGTACCTGGCTTAGTCCGCAAGCGCCTCTAGCACGCAGAATTCGTTGCCCTCCGGATCGGCCAGCACGACCCAACTTGAATCGCCTTGCCCGATATCGATTCTGGTAGCGCCGCGGGCCAGAAACCGCTCCACCTCGGCTTGCTGGTCGGCACCGCGAAAGTCCAGGTGCAGCCGGTTCTTGGCCTCCTTCTGCTCGGGGACTTTCAGGAAGAACAGTGACGGTGGATGTCTGTCGGGCTGAAAGACCTCCACATCGCCGTCCTCGTCGACCGTGTAGGGCCATTCGAGCACGTCGGCCCACCAACGCCCGAGCGTGGTGGAGTCGCGGCAATCGATGACGATGGATTCCAATCTGACACCCATGTACGCGATTGTGCGCGTTGTCGCTAACGTTCTGCAGGTCGATCACGAACTACCATGTAGTCAAAACCGTGCCAGGGAGGAAAGTAAGCTTGCGCAGAGCATTTCGGAGTGTGCTTGTAGTGACTGGACTCGCCAGCCTCCTGATGAACGTCGTGATCGCCGCACCGGTGCATCCGTATCTACTAGGCGCGGCCTCGGCCGCGAGTCCCAGCGGTATCGCATCCGTGTCGCCCACCCCGGGAGCCGTGGTCGGTGTGGCTATGCCGGTGACGATCCATTTCGCGAGTCCGGTCAGTGACCGTGCGGCGGCGGAGCGGTCCATCACCTTCTCCGCCCCGAAGGTCCCGGCAGGCGACTTCAGCTGGATCGACGATTCGACCGTCCGGTTCACCCCGAGTGAGTACTGGCCCGCGCATTCGACCATCTCGGTGGCCGCCGGCGAAATGAAGTACAAGTTCCAGACGGGCTCGGAGGTGCTGGGCATCGGCAGCATCAGCGCCCACACGTTCACGGTGAAGATCGATGGCGTGACCATGCGAGAGATGCCCGCATCGATGGGAAAGCCGAAGCACCCCACGCCGGTTGGATCGTTTACCGCGCTGGAGAAGCAGAGCCCGGTAGTGATGGACTCGCGCACCATCGGCATTCCGCTCAATGACCCTGAGGGGTACAAGTTGACGGTCTACTACGCGGTCCGGGTCACCTGGGGCGGCGTGTACGTGCACAGCGCCCCCTGGTCCACCGGCTCACAGGGTAATTCGAATGTCAGCCACGGCTGCATCAACCTGAGCCCGGATAACGCCTCGTGGTACTACAACACCGTCGGCATCGGCGACCCCATCGTCATCAACGCGTAGCCGCCCGGTAGGCCCAGCTACGCTGCATCCATGACTGTTCGTGCTGCGTTGATCGCAGGAGAGCTCTCTTCCGAGCGTAAGGTTCCCGCGTCGATCGACCGGCCCGAGTACGTGGGCAAGTCCAAGGTCGCCGAGGCCATCGGGGAGCCGTACGTCCAGACACCCGAGGTGATCGAAAAGATGCGCGTCGCCGGGAGGGTCGCGGCGCAGGCGCTGGCGCTCGCGGGTGAGGCCGTGGCCCCCGGCGTCACCACCGACGAACTGGACCGAATTGCCCACGACTACATGGTTTCCCAGGGCGCATACCCGTCGACACTGGGATACAGGGGATTCCCCAAGTCGTGCTGCACGTCACTCAACGAGATCATCTGCCACGGGATACCGGATTCGACCGTGATCCAGGACGGCGACATCGTCAATATCGACGTCACCGCTTATATCGACGGTGTGCACGGCGATACCAACGCCACCTTCCTGGCCGGAGACGTCTCCGAGGAACACCGCCTTCTGGTGGAGCGGACCCGGGAGGCCACCACGCGGGCCATCAATGCCGTCAAACCGGGCAGGGCGCTCAGCGTCGTTGGCCGTGTGATCGAGGCGTACGCAAAGAGGTTCGGTTACAACGTGGTTCGCGCCTTCACCGGTCACGGTGTGGGTCCGACGTTCCACAACGGGCTCATTGTGCCGCACTACGATGACCCCAACCTGGACATCATCATCGAGCCGGGTATGACATTCACCATCGAACCGATGATCAACCTGGGATCACTGGAGTACGAGATCTGGGATGACACCTGGACTGTGGCGACCATCGACAAGCAGTGGACCGCGCAGTTCGAGCACACCATGGTGGTCACCGACGACGGAGTAGAGATCCTGACCCTGCCATGACAGGGGCACTGCTGGTCGGGGGCGTCAGCTCCGATGCCGGTAAGAGTCTGGTCGTCACCGGTCTGTGCCGGCTGCTGGTCCGCCAGGGGATTCGCGTCGCACCGTTCAAGGCGCAGAACATGTCCAACAACTCCGTGGTGACGATCGACGGGGGAGAGATCGGCCGGGCACAGGCCCTCCAGGCTCGCGCCTGCGGACTGGAACCCTCGGTGCGGTTCAATCCGGTACTCCTCAAGCCCGGCAGTGATCGCACCTCACAGCTGGTGCTGCGCGGACAGGTGGCTGGAAACGTCAGCGCCCGTTCCTATGTCGAGCATCGCGAGGAATTGCGGCAGGTAGTTGCCGAGGAATTGTTATCACTGCGTGAGGAATTCGACGTGGTGATCTGCGAGGGCGCCGGCTCCGTCGCCGAGATCAATCTGCGATCCACTGATATCGCCAACATGGGGTTGGCGCAGGCCGCGGATCTGCCGGTGGTGCTGGTCGGCGATATCGACCGAGGCGGTGTGCTGGCGCACCTGTTCGGCTCGGTGGCTGTGCTGGACCCCGCGGACCAACGACTCGTCGCCGGTTTCATCGTCAACAAGTTTCGCGGTGATCGCACACTGCTGGACCCGGGCCTGGAGCAGCTTGCCGCGCTGACCGGCCGGCCCACCTATGGTGTGCTGCCCTATGACGACCAATTGTGGCTCGACGCAGAGGATTCGGTGTCTGTAGTGGCATCGGCCCAGGTTGGTCACGCTGCTACCCCCATCGGGCGGGAATGGCTGCGCGTGGCCGCGGTGCGGCTGCCCCGGATCTCCAATTCCACCGATATCGAGGCCATCGCCTGCGAGCCGGGAGTGATCGTGCGGTGGGCGGCCCATCCCGCCGATATCGCCGATGCCGATGTGGTGGTCATCCCGGGAACCAAGGCCACTGTTGCGGATCTTGCGTGGATGCGGCAGAACGGGATTGCCGATGCGGTTGTCGCACATGCTCGCTCGGGCGGGCCGGTGCTGGGTATATGTGGTGGGTTCCAGATGCTGGCCAAGTGGATCGATGACCGTGTCGAGTCCGGGGTCGGGGCCGTTCAGGGGCTGGGCCTGCTCGATATCGACATCGCCTTCGAACCGGCCAAGAACCTGCGCCGCTGGCAGCCTCCCGGCCTGACCGGCTACGAGATCCACCACGGCACCGTCACCCGCTCAGCGGTGGCGCCGTGGCTGACCGATCATCACGAGGGTGCCGTCGACGGGGCGGTCTGGGGCACTCACTGGCACGGGGTATTGGACAACGACGACTTCCGCCGCACGTGGCTCACCGAGGCGGCGGCCGCGGCCGGGCGTTCCGGATTCGTGGTTGCGGCAGACACCAATGTCGGCGGCTGCCGCACAGCTCAGCTGGACAGATTGGCCGACCTCATCGAGACCCACCTCGACATCGATGCGCTGAAGGCCGTGTGGGAAGAATCCGGGTGGCGAGGATCCGCCACGTCGCCTCCGGTAATTGCGCACAGTCGGTAATTGCGACGCAGGTCGAATAACCTGTGCGGGTGCACCGGGGACTGATAGCTATCGCGGCATCCACACTGGCGCTTGCCGGCTGCACCAACTCGGTGGCCGGGACCGCCACCTGGCCGGGGGAGCGCATCGCGCAATCGCTGCTCACCGCCGATGAGCTGCCCGAGGGCACCAAGTACGACAGGGTTGTCGCCGACCCGGGGCCGGTGACCGTCAACAACCAGCAGGTAGTCGGTGCGATGCCCTCGAATCCGGCGGGCTGCGCGGACGGTCTGTCTCCCCGGTTGGCCAATGCCGGTCAAGCTGGGCCCGAGAACACGGCGCGCTACATTGCCCGGTTCAACGGTGCGAATATCATCGTCAGCCTGTTGCGCGACACCATCGACCTGGCCAACGTCAAGGACGTGGCGACCAAATGCGCCAAATACGAGGTGTTCTTCGACAAGAACTCGCCGGGAACGCAGATGACAACCGAACCGGTACAGGGCGGGCCCGTTGGCGTTCTTATCTACAAGCAGACGATGATCATGCCCAAGCGCACGACCTCGCGGTACATGGCTTTTGCGAATGTCCAGGGGGTGGCGCTGGTCGCGACATCCTTCGACCTGCGTGATCCGTCGGTCAAGGCCACCGCCACGATGCCCAAGACCTTCCTGGACATCGTCGAGAAACAGATCGACAAGATCGAACGTAACTAACGGGCCAGGTGAAAGTTTCCTGATAGGGCTGGTTAAAAGCCCAACCGGAGGGTCCGTACTCAGGTACCGTGCGCCCATGAGTTCGACGCCCGAGCTTCGTCGCCCGCGCCCGGGGCACCCGCCTACGCGCGACGGTGAGCTCCATCAGGTCGTCACGATCGACGGCCGAACGGTGCAGGTTAACGTGTCGGGGCCGGATAAGGGAACCACCGTCGTGATGCTCGCCGCCGCCGGGCATTTCGCGCTCAGTTATCGCTCGGTGTGCGAGCGGCTGCATACCGCCGGGCTGCGTACCGCGGTGATCGGTCATGACCCGCACCTCCATGCGAAGGCCATCACCGGAGTGCTCGACGATATCGGTGTCAAGGTCGCGCTCTTGGTGGGAGACCGTGCCGGCGGTGAGCTGGCCTGGGACCTGGCGGCAAGCAAGCTCGACAGATTCATCGGCCTGGTGGCGATCGACCGCGGGCATCCGCGGGTCGCCGACCGTACTGGGCAGATCCGCGACAAGCACTGCCCACCGGTGGAGATCAACACCACGGTTTTGGTGACCTCGGACACCACTCGGGCTATCGCCCGCGCCAGCCAGCGCTTCGTGTACGGCGACTACCGGATTGTCGAACTGATGGGACGCCGGTCGGCGACTCGTGACCTCACCCCGGAGTTGGCCGCCGAGGTGGTGCTGCGCAGCAGCTCGTGGTGAGCTAGCCGCTCGCCTCGTACCAGTCCAGCCAGGAATTCAGCTCCTGGTAGGCCCGTATACGTGGGTCCGCCGCCGATAGGAACACATCGTGTTTGGCGTCCGGGACCGGAACCACCCGTTGATAGTTGCCGATGCACCCCGCCCAGCGCGCTATCTGTTGAACGTCCAAGACCGCGTCGCCGTACAGGGCGGCCGCGGGGTCGACGTCCCCGGGGAGACTGCGGTCCGAGCGCAGGATCAGGTTGGGCACGCCGACGTCCAGGCCGCGGTGGAGCTCGGCATGTCCGCGCCGGATCGCACTGATCCACCCGAACCGCACCGGGAACCCGCCGACGGGTTTCCAGTCGAGGTTGTAATCGAACTCACCGTGAAAGTCCTTGTGCAGGCTCGCTCCGTACGCGCCCTCGTGTGGTAGCGGGATCGCTTGTTTCGCACGGAATCTCGAAATCGCCTTAACGGCTGCGGTGGTGCTGCCACTGCGGAGAAGGGGACGCCCCTGGAGGTCCAGCCACGGGCTGTTAAGGATCAGGCCGGAGAGGCCTCCGTCGTGGAGGCCGTCGGCCATCCGTAGACGGTTGAGCCACAGCGAGACGATCAGACCGCCGGCAGAGTGCCCGTACACGAGCAGCGGTGCGCCCGCGGTTTGCCCGGAGATGATGCTCACCGCGGCGTTGAGTTCGGTGTCGTAGAGCGACAGATCGCTGATGTAGTGCGGGGTTTGGTGTTCATGGCGAGAACGCCCGCATTTGCGCAAGTCGAGCGCGAAGAAACGATAACCGCGGGCCAGGAAATGTTCGGCAAGTGTGGTGTGGAAGAAGTAGTCGGTATATCCGTGCACCATGAGCACCGCGCGCCCGGTATCGGGCTGAATTTCCGGCCGCACCAGTGTGGCGGTTATTACACCTTCGCCGTCAGGATCGACGCCCAGGTCAATGGTCTGTCGGAGGTAGCCATCGAGGACATCGGATTCCCATGTCACGGGCATAGCCTAGTTGAAGTGAGTATGGAAATACTCGCGCGATAACCTGTGTGTACTCATCAGTATTTGAGGGAGTATCGCCACCCAATCAGATTCGAAAAGGACAGTGAACGGTGTCAAAAGCGCAGGTGGAGCAGACGGACGTTGCCCTGATCGGGTCGGGGATCATGAGCGCGACGCTCAGCGCCCTGCTGCGGTTGGTCGAACCGGACCTCTCGATCACCCTGATCGAGCGCCTCGATGCGGCCGCCAGCGAAAGCAGCGACCCATGGAACAACGCAGGCACCGGTCACTCGGCGCTGTGCGAGCTCAACTACACCCCGCAGAAAGCGGATGGCTCGATCGATACCACCAAGGCGGTCACGGTCAACGAGCAGTTCCAGGTGTCCCGCCAGTTCTGGGCGTACGCCGTGGAGAACGGTGTGCTTCCGGACGTCCGGGGCTTCCTGAACCCGATTCCGCACGTGAGCTACGTACATGGCGCCGACAAGGTCGAGTTCCTGCGTAAGCGCCACGACGCCCTGGTGGGTAACCCGTTGTTCGCGAAGATGGAATTCATCAACGATGACGATGAATTCGCACGCCGTCTGCCGTTGATGGCGGCCGGACGCGATTTCTCCGATCCGGTGGGGTTGAACTGGAGCCAGGACGGCACCGACGTCGACTTCGGTGAACTGTCAAAGCAGTTGGTGGGCTATGGGGTTCGTACCGGTACCAGTGCGATCTTCGGCACCGAGGTCCGCAACATCAGCCGCGACAGCGACGGCGGGTGGATTCTCAAGCTCGTCAATGGCCGTACGGGTGAGAAGCGCAAGCTCAAGGCCAAGTTCGTCTTCGTCGGCGCCGGTGGTGGTGCGCTGGGTCTGCTGCAGAAGGCCGGAATCCCGGAAGCCAAGGGCTTTGGCGGCTTCCCCGTAAGCGGTGCCTTCCTGCGTACCAACAACACAGATCTCACCGAGGGCCACAAGGCCAAGGTGTACGGCTTCCCGCCGCTCGGTGCGCCCCCGATGTCGGCCCCGCACCTGGACACCCGTGTGATCAACGGCAAAGAATGGCTGCTGTTCGGGCCGTTCGCCGGATGGTCGCCCAAGTTCCTCAAGATGGGCAAGATCACGGATCTGCCGTCGACGGTGAAGCCCAACAACCTCGTGCCGATGCTCGGTGTCGGTCTCACCGAGTTCGGGCTGGTGAACTTCTTGCTGAGTCAGCTGCGTCTCACCCCGGACGACCGGATCGACATGCTGCGCGATTTCGCGCCCAAGGCACAGCGTTCCGACTGGGAGCTGATCACCGCCGGTCAGCGTGTGCAGGTCATCCGCCCAGCCAAGGGCAAGGGCGGAGCGCTTGAGTTCGGCACTATGGTGCTCAATTCAGCCGACGGCAGCATTGCCGGCCTGCTCGGCGCCTCGCCGGGTGCGTCTACGGCGGTGCCGGCCATGCTCGACGTCATGCAGCGTTGCTTCCCCGACCGATTCGCCAACTGGATGCCCAAGCTCAAGGAAATGATTCCGTCGCTGGGTATCAACCTGTCGGACGAGGCGTCGCTGTTCGGTGAGGTATGGGACTGGGGGACACAGGTTCTCGGCCTGGAGAAGTGATGCTGCCGGCCCAGCCGGCACAGCCCTTTGTGGCCCGGTCCTGGTCCGCGGACCTGGACGCCGCGACGCTTTATGGGCTGCTGCGGCTGCGCGCCGAGGCGTTCATCGTCGGGCAGAACTGCGCTTACCAGGATCTCGACGGACGCGATCTGGAACCGGGAACCCGGCATTTCTGGATAGGAGACTCCGACGGCAACGTGGTGTGCGGTTTGCGGCTCCTGGAAGATCCTGCGGGCGAGGGTTTCTGGATCGGCCGGGTGTGTACCACCGAAGCCGAACGCGGGCAGGGGCACGCGGCGCGATTGGTTCGTGCCGTGTTGACCGAGATCGGCGGTGCGCGCTGCCGGTTGAATGCGCAGGCCCACCTCAAGGACATGTATGGCAAGCTGGGATTCGTGGTCGCCGGTGACGAGTTTCTTGAGGACGGGATACCGCACGTACCTATGACATGGGCGGCCGGAAATGACTGACACGGCAAGCATTCTGGGGTATCCGCTGAGTGCGATCGTGGGGCATGACCAATTGCGCCTTGCGTTGGTGCTCTCGGCCGTGCGGCCCGATATCGGTGGCGTACTCATCCGCGGCGAGAAGGGCACCGCCAAGTCGACGGCGGTACGTGCCCTGGCGTCGGTGTTGAGCGCGACGGACAGAACCGGCACTGCGCGACTGGTGGAGCTTCCGATCGGTGCCACCGAGGATCGGGTAGTCGGATCACTCGATCTGCAGAAGGTGCTGCGCGACGGCGAACATGCTTTTTCCCCAGGGCTTCTGGCGCGCGCCGATGGCGGCGTGTTGTATGTGGACGAGGTCAACCTGCTGCACGACCATCTGGTCGACGTGATCCTGGATGCGGCGGCGATGGGCCGGGTGCATGTGGAACGTGACGGCGTATCCCATTCCTACAATGCGCGATTCGTATTGATCGGCACCATGAATCCCGAGGAGGGCGAGCTGCGTCCGCAGCTTCTCGACCGTTTCGGATTCGCGGTGGATGTACACGCCTCGCGCGATGTGGCGGTGCGGGCAGAGGTCATCCGTAGGCGTCTCGCGTATGAGGCAGATCCTGCCGGGTTCGTCGCGCGCTACGCCTCCGAGGAGGCCGAGCTGGCCGCCCGGATAGCCGAGGCCCGGCTGCTGCTGTCCCGGGTCACATTGCCCGACGCGGAATTACAGCGTATTGCGGCCCTGTGTGCGGCGTTTGATGTGGACGGGATGCGTGCCGATCTGGTGGTTGCGCGTGCCGCCATCGCCCATGCCGCGTGGCGGGGTGCCGAGGTGGTGGGCGAGCCCGATATCCGGGTGGCAGCCGAGTTGGCGCTGCCGCACCGTCGGCGCCGAGACCCGTTCGACGAGCCGGGTCTGGATCCGGATCAGCTCGACCAGGCGATGCGCGATAGTGCGCCGCCGGAGGATCAGGATCCCAGCAAGGACGACCCAGATCCCGATCCGGATGGTCCAGGTCCAGATGGTCCGGGGGGTGCTCCCGAGCCCTCCCCGAATCCTGGCAAAGCAGATGATTCACAACAGGATTCGAGCGACTCCGCGCGTGGGTCCGGCGCGGCCTCCCGGCCCAGCCCGGCGCCGTCATCGACATTTCGCACCAAGACGCTCCGAGTGCCCGGCGTCGGCATGGGCGCGCCGGGACGTCGCTCGGTCGCGCGCAACCGGGCGGGCAAGGTGATCGCCCCGAGCTCCGATGCGGGTTTCGGGGTGCACCTGATCGGCACGCTGATGTCTGCGGCAGGCCGGGTGACCGAACCCGGCAGGCTGCCCAAGCCGGTGTTCTCCGATGTGCAGTGGGCGATTAGGGAAGGGCGCGAAGGCAATCTGGTGATCTTCGTGGTAGATGCTTCCGGATCGATGGCGGCACGCCAGAAGATGTCGGCGGTCGGTGGGGCCACATTGTCGCTCCTGCGGGATGCCTATCAGCGCCGCGACAAGGTCGCGGTCATCACCTTCCGCGGTCAGGAAGCCACGACACTGTTGGCGCCGACCAGCTCGACGCATATCGCGGGGCGCAAGCTGCAGCGGTTCGATACGGGCGGCAAGACGCCGCTGGCACAAGGACTTCTGGCGGCACGAGATCTGGTGGCGCGTGAGCGTGGACGCGATCCGCATCGCCGAGCATTAGTGGTGGTGCTCACCGATGGCCGCGCTACCGGCGGTCCGGATCCCTTGGGGCAGACACGTCGTGCCGCGGGAATGTTGCGTGCCGAACATGTTGCTTCCGTGGTGATCGACTGCGAGACATCATTCGTGAGAATGGATCTGGCGGTCACGCTGGCCCAGCAGTTGGACGCGCCGGTGATCCAGCTGGACCACTTGAATGCCGACCGGCTCGCCGGCGTGGTGCGCGGCGCCACTGCCGCTGCGTGAGATAGCGGAGGAGGTTTCGATGCCACAGGGACAACCGTCGGCGATACCGGAGGACGGGCTCACCACCAAAGCGCGGCGCAATGCGCCGATTCTGGCGGTGCATACCGGTGCTGGAAAGGGCAAGTCCACAGCCGCTTTCGGTATGGCGTTGCGAGCCTGGCATCACGGTGCCGATGTCGCGGTGTTCCAATTCGTCAAGAGTGCCAAGTGGCGAGTGGGCGAGGAGTCGGTTTTCGGTGAGCTCGGCAAGCTGCACGACGAACAGGGGATCGGCGGCTCGGTGCAGTGGCACAAGATGGGGTCGGGGTGGTCCTGGTCGCGTAAGGCCGGCACCGAGACCGACCATGCCGCCGATGCGGCGGCCGGGTGGGCGGAGATCTCGCGGCGGCTGGCCGCGGAGGAACACGGCTTCTATGTTCTCGACGAGTTCACCTATCCGCTCAAGTGGGGGTGGGTGGATGTCGACGAGGTGGTGTCCGTACTACGTGACCGGCCCGGAACGCAGCATGTGGTCATCACGGGACGCGATGCGCCACAACAACTGTTGGATGCCGCCGACCTGGTCACCGAAATGACGAAGATCAAGCATCCCATGGATGCCGGCCGCAAGGGCCAGCGCGGTATTGAGTGGTAGGGATGGTAAGCCGTATTGTCCGCTAGCGTTCCGGCCGTTGTGATCGCCGCGCCCGCCTCGGGTAGTGGAAAGACAACGGTGGCAACGGGTTTGATGGGTGCACTGCGACAGGCGGGGCACCGGGTGGCGCCGTTCAAGGTGGGGCCGGATTACATCGATCCCGGGTATCACGCCCTGGCGGCGGGCAGGCCGGGCCGCAACCTGGACAGTGTGCTGGTGGGCAGCGATCTCATCGGGCCGCTGTTCAATCACGGCTCCCGGGACTCGGATATCGCAGTGGTCGAAGGGGTGATGGGTCTCTTCGACGGGCGGATCGGCGATGCGAAGGGGTCCACCGCCGAGATCGCGGCCGTGCTCGGAGCGCCCGTGGTGTTGGTGGTCGATGCGAAGGGCTACAGCCACAGTCTGGCCGCGCTCCTGCATGGTTTTGCGGTGCACGCCGCTGAGACGGGGATCAGGATCGCGGGTGTCATTCTGAACCGTGTCGGGTCGGCGCGGCACCGGGAGATCCTCACGGCGGCAGCGGACCGTGTCGGACTTTCCGTGTTAGGAACATTGCCCCGTACCGAGGAATTATCTGTTCCGTCAAGGCATTTGGGCCTGGTAACGGCCACCGAGCATGGCCAGGCGGCGCTCGATGCGATCGAGGCGATGACACAGCTGGTCGCCGCGCATGTGGATGTGTCGGCGATTGTCGGGGCGGCACGCAGTGGGGTAGACGGCCCGGCATGGGATCCGGTGGAGGTTGTCGGGAGCCCGGTTGCCGGGAATCCCGTGGTGGCATTGGCATCCGGACACGCGTTCACCTTCGGGTACGCCGAACATCGTGAGTTGTTGGTGGCGGCAGGCGCGGTGGTGGCGGAGTTCGACCCGTTGGTCGACTTGTTGCCGGCAGACACCGCGGCATTGGTGATCCCGGGTGGATTCCCGGAACAGTTCGCCGCGGAGCTGTCGGCGAACGAACCTCTACGCCAACAGGTTCGCGTGATGAACGGCCCGATTCACGCCGAATGCGCCGGGCTCACGTACCTGTGCAAAAACCTGGATGGCGCGCCGATGTGCGGGGTGATCGATGCCAGCGCGCGATTCACCGACAGACTCACCCTCGGATACCGGGAAGCAGTGGCGATCAGCGGTTCGGTGCTGTTCGACGAGGGGGAACGGCTGAGCGGGCATGAGTTTCACCGCACCACCGTGGATTGCCCCGATGACTCCAGGAACTCCGCCTGGGCCTGGAGCACCGCCGACGGCATCCGTCGAGAGGGCATTGTGGCGGGGGAGGGTGGTCGCATCCACGCCTCGTATCTGCATACGCACCCGGCTGCGCACCCGCGGGCGGCGGCTCGTTTCGTCGCGCGCGCGGCCGCGGAAGCATAGAACTCACATGGCTGCCGCGGAATACAGCCGCCGGATCGTATCGGCATACGGCCGAGCACACGCGCGCATCAATCCGGTTGAAGCGTGAGGAGTTCCGGATGGTGGAACTCATTGGTGAGACCCTCGTTGAGGCCAAGCTGCGGTGGCGGTATCCACTCGGTGCGCCCGGTTTTTCGATTCTTCCGGGTCGTCCAGCCTTGAGCCAATAATCGATGATGCGGTCCGCAGACGAACGTCAGCCTGTCGATGTCGGTGGCGCCGCCGTCTGCCCAGTCGTCGACGTGGTGCACCTCGCAGAGGTATCCCGGGACACTGCAGCCGGGGTGGGTGCAGCCGCGATCATTGGCGTGCAAAACAATCCGCTGATCTACCGATGCGATGCGTTTGGTGCGACCCAGATACAAGGGGCGGCCATCGTCATCGAAGATTGTCAGGTAATGGAGAGCGTGAGACGCCATGCGGATCACATCACGCATCGGTAGGAGTGTCCCGCCGCCGGTAACCGCCTGGCCGGATGCTGATTCCAGCTCATCAAGGGTGGTAGACACCACGACGGTGACGGGAAGCCCATGGTGGCTGCCGAGTTGTCCGGAGGCCAGCGTGCTGCGGCAGACGGCTCTGAGGGCGTCGTGGTTGCGTTGAGCATCGGTGCGGTGATCTGCCGCCTCGCGCGCGGGTTCACCATCCACGATGGGGGATTCGTCGGTCGGGTTGCACATACCCGGTGCGGCCAGCTTGGACAGCAGCGCGTCGAGATAGGAGCGGGTTTCAGGATCCAGTAAGCCGGTGATCGGGGACATGCCATCAAAACCCTGGCGGCCGATCGTCATACCGCGTCGGCGGGCCCTGTCCACATCCGAGAACTCACCATCCGGGTTCAGCAGCACCATGATGCGATCGGCACCCATCCGTAGCTGATCAGGCCCGAATTGCACTGCCATCTGCGCGAGTTGCCTCTCAGCGGCTTCCCGAGTGGGTGCATCGACCGCACTCGCCAGCTTGTCGAAGAAGCCGCGCACAATTCGTACATGCTCCTCGCCGACCTCGCCGCGACGCAACGCATCGGCCACACTCGGCAACATGGGTGCTAAAGGTTCCCCGTTCAGGGCCTGTCGTGGGCCGAGTTGTTCGGAATCGCCGATCCGTCGCCGGGCTACGGACTTGCTGATGTGCAGCTTGCGGGACAACACATCCGGAAACGATGTGCCACCGAGCTCTATGGGGGAACCCTGCGCAACGATTCCCGCGGTCAAGGTGTGGGAGACGGACAAGAGCTGGCGTTGAACTTCCTCCAGCTTGGCCAGCGTCAGGAGCTTTTCGCTGCAGCTGAGCCCATCGAACGACTCGGCAGCGGCTTCTGAAGCCGCCACCTTAAGGGCGTCGATCGAATGCATGTATGAATCGTAAAGACGCCCACCGACAAAACGGGCCCCGATGTGACTGTAGAAACCACTGTGATAGAAGGGGTTTCGAAGATCTACGTCGAGCTGACAGGAGCCTGAACCAAGGGAAGGATGACCTCGTCGACCATGCGGCGCATATATGTTTCGTCGATGACCGTTCTTTTGAGGGCGGCGGTCAAACTGAGGCCCAGAGGTATGTCGTAGACGAGGGACAAGTCGCGGTCCCGGGCTATCTCGCCACGTTCGACAGCACGGGCGAACACGAGTTCCATCCGTTTCTGGGTCTGCGACACCAACAGGTCGTCTAACGCCGACGCCAGGGTGGGATCGTTGACGGCTTCGGCGATGATCCCCGCGAGTAGGTTGCCCGTGAGGATGTCGTTGTCGCCGAAGTCCCTTGCCTCATAGAGTGCGTGCAGGTCGCCACGGAGACTCCCGGTATCAGGTACGTCGTCGTGCCGGCCGAGCGAAGGGCGCCCGTGCAGGATCGCATCCGCGGTGAGCGCGGCCTTCGAAGACCAACGCCGGTAGATGGCTGCCTTGCCCACACCGGCGCGGGCGGCGATCACATCCATGCTCATGGTGTCGTATCCCTGCTCGGCCAGCGTCACGAATGCCGCTTCGAGGATCGCTACGTCCAGTGACCTGTTGAGGCGCCCAGGTGTTCGCTGTCGTTGAACCGCTGCGCTTTTCGTCATCGGATCCCTCCGTGAGTACGGACGTTCAGCGGCCACCAGAACCAGCGGCCGAGCAGGGCCGCGATGGCCGGGGTCATGAAGGACCGCACGATCAGAGTGTCGAAGAGCAGGCCAAGGCCTATCGTTGTCCCGAGCTGCCCAACGATGCGCAGATCGCTGACGACCATGGCGCACATGGTGAATGCGAACACCAGACCCGCATTGGTTACCACCTTGCCACTGCCGCCCATGGCCCGGATGAATCCCGTCTTGAGCCCGCCGTGTAGTTCCTCCTTGAACCGGGCGATCAGCAGCAGGTTGTAGTCGGAGCCCACGGCCAACAGGATGATCACCGACAACGGGACCACGAACCAATGCAGGTCCATACCCAGCAGGTCCTGCCAAATCAGTACTGACACCCCAATGGAGGCGCCGAGCGACACCGCCACTGTGCCGACGATGACCAGAGCGGCGACCACACTGCCGGTGACGAGCAGCATGATGATGAAGATCAAGCACAGCGACGCGATGCCCGCGAGGATGAGGTCGTACTTGGCTCCGTCTTGCAGGTCCTTGTTTGACGCTGCCGTGCCGCCGAGATAGACCTTCGCGTTCTCGAGCGGTGTGCCCTTGATCGAATCCGCCACTGCCTCTTTGATATTGCCGACGGTCGCTATTCCCTCGACCGAGGCCGGGTTCTCTTGATGGGAGACGGTCATCCGGACGGCTTTCCCGTCGGGGGACAGGAACATCTTCAATCCGCGTTTGAAGTCGGGGTTGTCGAATACCTCAGGCGGCAGATAGAAGGAGTCATCGTTCTTGGCCTGGTCGAAGTACTTGCCTATCAGGGTGGAGTTCTTGGTGCTCTCATCCATCTGGTTCATAATCCCGGACATGGTGCTATGCATGGTCAGCAACGTGCCATGCATGGACTTCATGATCGCGATCATGGGCGGAAACTCGGCGAGCATGCGCGGCATCAGCACATCGACTTTGTCCATGTTGACCAGCATGCCGTCCATGTCCTCAACCATCGCGTCGACGCCGTCGAGAGCATCGAACACCGTCCGGCTCGCCCAGCAGATCGGAATATCTGCGCAATGCTTTTCCCAGTAGAAGTAGTTGCGAATCGGCCTGAAGAAATCGTCGAAAGTGGCCATCAGGTCGCGCATGTCGTGCATCTTGCCCTGCATCACCTTCATCTGGCCGGTCATATCGTGCATGATGTCGGTGAGCTCGCGCATCATGTCGTAAACGCGTTCCATGGTGCCGATCAGGGTTCCCATTTGGTCCGCCATGGTCAGCATGTCCGCCATGCGGTCTTTCATGTACTTCATGTTCTGGATCTGACCGGCACCCTGCAGGCCGATCTGGAACGGTATCGAGCTGTGTTCGATGGGAGTCCCCAGCGGACGGGTGATCGCCTGCACTCGGGCCACCCCGCGCGCATGGAATGCGGTCTTGGCGATTCTGTCGATAACCAGCATGTCCGCCGGATTGCGCATATCGTGATCGGTTTCGATCATGAGCATTTCGGGGTTCATCCGGGCCGGCGAGAAATGCCGTTCCGCAGCGGCATATCCAACTTTCGATGGCACGTTATCGGGCATGTACTGACGATCGTCGTAGCCCGGGGTGTATCCGGGCAGAGTGGCCAACCCCACGAGCGCAATGGCGATTGTCACGACGAGAATGGGTCCGGGCCAACGCACTACGGCTGCGCCGATGCGTCGCCAGCTGCGTTCGTCATACTTGCGTTTGGGCTCGAACAACCCGAAACGGCTGCCTACTGCCAGTATTGCGGGGGCCAGGGTGAGCGCCGCCGCGACGATCACAAGGATGACCAGCGCACATGGCACGCCCATCGACCGGAATAGTGGCAGACGCGTCAGGCTCAGGCAGAGCGTGGCGCCGACGATCGTCAGTCCCGATCCCAGGATCACATGGGACACACCGGAATAGGCGGTATAGAAGGCCGCTTCCCGGTCTTGTCCGCGATGGCGGGCCTCGTGGTAGCGGCCGAATAGGAAGATCACATAGTCGGTCCCTGCCGCGATGCCGAGCATCGTGACCATGCTGACGGCGTAGGTCGACAGGCCGATCACATTGGTATTGCCCAATGTTGCGACCACTCCCTGCCCCGCCATCAGTTCCACCCCGACGATCACCAGCGCGAACACGGTGGTTATCACGGACCGGTAGACAAGCAACAGCATCACGAGGACGACACCCACCGCTATCAGCGTCGTTTTCTGCATGCTCTTGTTACCTGCCGTGCCTGTATCGGCGCTGGCGGCAGTCCCTCCCGTGACGTATGCCTTCACTCCGAGTGGGGGCGGAGACTCGTCGATGATCTTGCGGACGGCATCGACGGATTCGTTCGCGAGTGTGGTGCCCTGATCACCGGCCAGGTTCACCTGGACATAGGCGGCTTTCCCATCGGCACTCTGCGCGCCAGAGGCGGTCAGCGGGTCGCCCCAGTAGTCCGAGATGTGCTGGACATGGGTCGGGTCGGCCTTCAGCTTCTTGATGATCCCGTCGTAGAAACGGTGCGCCTCATCCGCGAGTTCCTGCTGCCCCTCCAAAACGATCATTACCGAGCTGTCAGAGTCGAACTCCCCGAACACCTTTCCTGTATGCATCATCGCGATCATCGATGGTGCATCCTTCGGAGACATTGACACCGAATGCGCCTTGCCGACCTCGTCCAGGGAGGGGGTGAGGACGTTCAGGAGGATGGCGAGGGCAAGCCAGAAGAGAATGATCGGGACCGACAGAATCCGGATCAGTCGTGCGATCCGGGGAGGCCCCGCAGCGTGGCCGCTCATGCGGACTTCACCAGGCAGTAGATGTAGGCGTTGTGCTCGTTGGCGACTCGTTCCATCTTGACTTCGCCGTTGACGGTGATCCGGCAGCCGATCTGGTTGCCATTGCCTTGGGCGACGATGTTTCCGCTCAATGACGGCAAGATCGAAACGATCTTGAATGACCACGGCAGCTGCACCGCATCGACGCGGGTCGGCTGCGCATCCTCGTTGAAGTAGTTCACATCGGCCATGGCGCCGGGTTCCCCGAAAATTTCGTAGATCAAGGTTTTGGGGTTGTACGGGGCGGCGTCTTTCGCGTTGTTGTCTGCAGACGAGATCGACGACTCCGACCCGAAGATTCCCCGGACCCGCAGGACCGCGAAGCCCCCGATCGCAACCACAACCGCGATCAGCAGCGGCATCCATATCCGTCTTACAATGCGAAGCACACCAAACCCCTTTGCACTCATTGGAATTGGCACATAGTCGGCATCTCGCTGAGGAGTGCTGCCGTCACTGGTCGTGTCGGGCATCGTCGCCCCGGCCACGCACGGAACTCAAGTTCCGCCTGTCGTTGGGGAGGCTACTCCTTAGCTGTTACGCGCGCGACACGAGCGATGTCCTCGCTGGTGTAGACGGCTCGATGGGGAGATCCGTTGCAGCAGCCAGTATTTGCAATCTTGGCACTCCGGCGATGTGGTGCAGGGGGCTCCGCTGCGTGAGAGCGCGGGTGCTGCGGCCCGGATCGGCGCCGGCTCCCGGGCGGGCATGCGCGAAGTTCCGGGTGGGGTTCGCCTGCGGCAGATACGCCTGGAGGCGTCCCGGCCACTCGATACGCTTCCAACAGCAAACAAATTGGCGCCTCCCGGCTTCCGGTGGCGGGGCTGCCCGCGATCCTTGGTTGCGAGCCGTCACCGGCACCCCTGGTGCTGGAAACCAGCTGCACCGCCGCCGCCGCGGCGCCCTGAGACCGGCACGATCCGCGGCCGCGGTGAATGATCCCGTGTCCAATTCGATTGGGGCCGCTAGTGCACACGAGCCCCAGATTCATGCTGAACAAATCTCGTAAATATTTCTAGCGCTCTTTAAGCTATTAGCCGACCTGCGTTATTGCACTGATAGCAAATCTTGAGAACTGCTGTGAATATCCTGTGTCGGATCCGGGGCCTGGCGTTTTGGATACCCCCATGGGGTAGAAAATATGGAGATACTGCGAGGTGACATGACATTTATGTGCACGTCATTTGATATCGGCGCCAGCATGGGAGCAAGCTGTCTGAATGGGCAGCGTTGCCCCGGGGTGTATATATAGCGAATTGTTAACGATCGCCAACATCTCGTGAATTCTGTGTTTCGCGGCTATCAATGGACCGTAAATCGTGCGGCTCTCGAGCATTGAACGCGAGTGTTTTTTGGACATCGTGCCGCCTTGGTTCTGGAGGCGGTGTGACGCTGATCTCTTGGGTCGCGAATTCCGTTCGGCAGCCTTATCTTTAGCTCTATCGAGATCGACTGCTAGTTATCTCCAGTTCTACTACCAGACGGATTATGGTGTTCGAGGAGGGCGTAGCAAGATGACGGACGCGTCTGCAACCCCGGTTGCAGTTATCGGGATGGGATGCCGACTCCCGGGAGGAATCGAATCTCCCGAACAGTTCTGGCAGGCGTTGCTACGCGGTGAGGACTTCATCACCGAGGTCCCGCCGGACCGGTGGGACCTGAGCGAGTACTACGACCCAGAGTCCGGTGTGCCGGGCAAGTCGCCCTCCAAGTGGGGAGCCTTCCTGGACGACGTCGGGGGATTCGACGCGGACTTCTTCAGCATCAATGAGCGGGAAGCCACCTCGATAGACCCTCAGCACCGGGTATTGCTCGAGACCTCTTGGCAGGCAGTGGAACACGCTGGCCTGAATCCGCGGTCACTGGCCGGTTCGCAGACTGCAGTGTTCGTCGGGGTTACCCACAACGACTACCAGCTGCTGGCCGCAGACGCGGGCGACCTGGGAGCCACCTATGGCTTCGCCGGCACCAATCTCAGCATGGCCTCGGGGCGGATCTCTTACGCGCTGGGTGTTCACGGGCCGTCGTATGCGGTAGATGCGGGGTGTGCCTCCGGCCTACTCACAGTGCATATGGCAAGCCAGAGTTTGGCATCGGGTGAGAGCGACCTTGCGCTCGCCGGAGGTGTGAACCTGGTGCTGGAGCCACGCAGGTATGTCGGCGCCTCACAACAGCGCATGTTGTCGCCGACCGGCCGTTGCCACACGTTCGACGAGCAGGCCGATGGTTTCGTGATGTCCGAGGGCTGCGTCGTGCTCCTGCTGAAGCGGCTACCGGATGCGGTGCGCGACGGAGACCGGATTTTGGCGGTAGTGCGCGGTAGCGCCTCAAACCAAGACGGTCGCACCGTGAATCAGTCGACTCCGTCCTCGGAGGCGCAGACGGCGGCTTGCCGCGCGGCACTGGCGGTAGCAGGTGTGGACGCCGACACCATCGGGATGGTCGAGGCGCACGGCACCGGCACCCCGGTGGGTGATCCCATCGAATTCAAGGGCCTTGCACAGGTATACGGGGTCGGTAGCCCCTGCGCCGTGGGCTCGGCGAAGACGAACTTCGGGCACACCATGTCGGCGGCCGGCGCGCTGGGGTTGATGAAGGCCGTTCTTGCCGTGCAGCATGGCGAGGTCCCGCCAAACCTGCACTTCACGGGGATACCGGGCAAGCTTGCCGATGTCGAGACGAATCTGTTTGTACCGCAAGAAGTTACCCCCTGGCCCGGGCAGGCAGGCGTTCCGCGCCGGGCGGCGGTGTCTTCGTATGGGATGTCGGGTTCGAACGTGCACGCCATCGTGGAGCAGGCTCCGCTTGCAGACGCCTCCAGCGTCGTCGCGGACTCTCCACTGGGGGAGCAGCTGCTCTTTCCGCTGTCCTCCACCTCGGTCGATGAACTGCGTCGAACCGCAGGACAATTGGCCGACTGGGTGGCAGGGCGCCCCGATATTTCACTCAACGATGTGGCATACACCCTGGCGCGCCGCAGGGCCCACCGGTCGGTGCGCACCGCCGTGGTGGCCGACGGAATTGAGGAGCTGCTCGAAGGGCTGCGCGAGGTGGCGGGTGGGGACGCTCCCCACCAGCCGGCGGTCGCCCAAGACGACCGGGGCCCGGTGTGGATGTTCTCGGGCCAGGGGTCCCAGTGGGCGGGCATGGGCGCCGAATTGCTCACCAAAGAACCGGTATTCGCCGCAACCATCGCGCGGCTCGAGCCGCTGATCGCCGGGGAGTCCGGGTTCTCGGTGACCGAGGCGATCTCGGCGCCCGAGACAGTCACGGGTATCGACCGGGTCCAGCCCACCTTGTTCGCCATGCAGGTGTCGCTGGCCGCCGCCGTGACGTCCTACGGGATCACTCCGGGAGCTGTCATCGGCCATTCGATGGGCGAGGTCGCCGCCGCGGTGGTGTCAGGGGCGCTCTCGCTGGAGGACGGCGTCCGTGTCATCTGCCGCCGCTCGCGGTTGATGTCCCGTATCGCCGGTTCCGGTGCCATGGCCTCGGTGGATCTTCCTGCCCAGCAGGTCGTTTCCGAGCTTGCTGATCGCGGGATCCACGATGTCGTTCTTGCCGTGGTCGCCTCGCCGCAGTCAACGGTCGTCGGTGGTGCCACCGAAACGGTGCGTGAGCTGATCGCCGAGTGGTCGGATCGCGGGCTGATGGCACGTGAGGTCGCGGTCGATGTTGCGTCGCATTCGCCGCAGGTCGACCCGATTCTCGATGACCTGGCCGACGCTCTCGAAGACCTGACACCGCAGACACCCGTTATCCCGCTTTACTCTTCGGTCACGTTCGATCCGCGTGAACAGGCCGTCATGGATGCCGACTACTGGGTGGATAATCTGCGCCACACGGTGCGGTTCGCGACGGCGGTACAGGCAGCGCTGGACGACGGCTATCGCGTATTCGGGGAGCTGGCGCCCCACCCGCTGTTGGTGTACCCGGCAGAACAAACCGCCCGGGGCCTCGAGATTCCCATGGTGGCGTTGGCAGGTATGCGTCGTGAGCAGGCGCTGCCGCACGGCCTCCGCGGATTCGTGGGAGATCTGCATGCGGCGGGTAGCGCCGTGGATTTCTCGGTGCTCTATCCGTCCGGCGAGCTGGTGGATGTTCCGCTGCCCACCTGGACCCGCCAGTCCTATCTGTTGAGTTCTGCCTCTTCGGCGCAACAGGCCCAGGGCGGCCACACCGTTTCCGTGCATCCATTGCTTGGTGCCCACGTGCGGCTGGCTGAGGAGCCAGAGCGCTATATCTGGCAGGCAGACGTCGGTACGGCCGCCCAACCGTGGATCGCCGATCACCAGGTTCGCCATGTCGCCGTGTACCCGGGTGCCGCGTATTGCGAGATGGCCTTGTCGGCGGCCCGTGCCGTGTTTGGTGAATCTGCTGCGGTTCATGATGTTTCGTTTGAACAACTGCTGACGCTGGGTGAAACGACGCCGATATCGGCGACGGCAACGGTGAAGACCCCGGGTGCGGTCGATTTCGTGGTGGAAACCCTGAGCGAGGGTGACAGCGCAAAACGCGCTACCGCCATCTTGCGGAACGACGGCGGGGCAGACGCCCCCGCCGCCTACGACGTGGCCGCCCTGCGCGCGGAGCACCCACATCTCGCCGCGGGCGACGAGCTTCGAGAGTCGTTTGACGAGAGGGGGGTTCAGTACGGCCCGGCCTTCCAAGGCCTGGCCGCGGCATACGGCGGCGACGAGTCCGTGAGGTCGGTGCTGGCGGAAGTGGCACTGCCCAGGGCCATTCGCGCGCAGCAGACCAGCTACATCGTTCACCCGGCGCTCCTGGATGCCTGCTTCCAATCTGTCATCGCCCTACCGGATGTGCAGGAGGCCAGCAAGAATGCGCTGCCACTTCCCAAGGGCGTACGCAGCTTGCAGGCCTACGATTCCGCACGCAAGGCGCACTACTGCTACACGCGGGTGACGCGGGTGGACGGCAATGAAGTGGAAGCCGATATCGACGTGCTGGATGAGCATGGCGCCGTGCTGCTGGCAGTGCGTGGTTTCCGTTTCGGCGCAGGAGCGTCCGAAGACGAACAACGCGATCAGCTGCTCAACAACCGGCTGCTGGCCATCGAATGGCAACAGCAGCGGTTGCCGGAGGAAACGCCGGCTGGGCGGCGCCGGTGGCTGCTGGTCAGCACGGGCGAGACGGTAGATCCTTGGGCGGCGGAGTTGATCGACTCGCTGAAGCTGCGCGAGGGCGAGGTGACTCCGGTGCAGTGGCGGCCGGACGCCGATCATGCTGCGGTGCTTGAGGTCCTGCGTGAGCAGCTCGCGACGGGCAGTTTCAGCGGTGTGCTCATCGTGACGGCGCCGGCAGACGCTGCCGGTCCGCCCGGCGCCGCGCTCCAGGGTGCGGTGCAGGTGCGGCATGTGGTGCGTATCAGCAGCGAACTAGTCGACCTGCCGGGCGAATCGCCGCGGCTGTATGTGCTGACTCGCGACGCGCAGACGGTGGTGCCCGGCGATGTGACCAACCTTGAGCAGGCGGGTCTGCGCGGTCTGGTGCGCGTCATCGGTGCCGAGTACCCGCATTTGCGGGTCACCCATATCGATGTCGACGGCCACACCGATGCCCAGAATGTGGCGGGGGAGTTGGTCTCTGGCTCCGAGGAGGACGAGACGGCGTGGCGCGGAGGGCAGTGGTACCGGGCGCGCCTGAACCTGGGCCCGCTGGGACCCGACGAATGGCACACCACCAGTGCTGCTCCGGGTAGTGAGGGCGTGCAGTTCGAGGTCCGCACGCCCGGGGACCTGCAGTCGCTCGGATTCGTCGCATTTGACCGGGTGCCGCCGGGGCCGGGACAGATCGAAGTTTCGGTCACGGCCACCAGCATCAACTTCGCCGATGTGCTGAACGTGTATGGCCGGTACTCGAGTTTCGAAGGGCGACAGGAGCTCGGCGTCGATTTCGCGGGTGTCGTGACGGCCGTCGGTCCGGGTGTCACCGAACACCGGATCGGCGACCGCGTCGGCGGTATGACGCCCCACGGTGCCTGGAAGAGCTTCGTCGTGGTCGATGAGAACCTCGCGGCGACACTTCCTTCGGAAGTACCCGATCAGGAAGCCGCGGCGGTCCCCGGCGCCCACGTCACCGCCTGGTACGGCTTGCACGAGCTGGCCAGGATCTCCGCACGGGACAAGGTGCTGATCCACTCCGGTACCGGTGGTGTCGGACAGGCAGCGATAGCCATCGCGCGCGCCGCGGGTGCCGAGATCTATGCCACCGCGGGCAGTGCCGAGCGTCGGGACTTGTTGCGCAGTTGGGGTATCGAACACGTTTATGACTCGCGCAGTACGGAATTCGCCGAGTTGATCCGTCGCGACACCGACGGGTACGGAGTTGACATCGTGCTCAACTCGCTCACCGGTGCCGCCCAGCGGGCCGGCCTGGAGCTGCTGACCTTCGGTGGCCGCTTCATCGAGATCGGCAAGCTCGATATCTACGGTGACACCCGGCTCGGGCTCTACCCCTTCCGGCGCAATCTCGCCTTCTATGCCGTCGACTTGGTGCTCGTGGCGAAGACCCGGCCAGAAGTGATTCACCGGACTCTGAGTGCCCTGTATCAGCAGATGGCAGATGGTGTGCTCCCGCTGCCGGAGATCTCATTCTCTCCGCTGCAGGATGCTGCCGAGTCGATTCGGGTGATGGGTGCCGCCGGGCACACCGGCAAGCTGGTGCTGGACCTGCCCAAGGTCGGTCAAGTCGCCGCGGTGATACCGCCTTCGCACGCGCGGTCTTTCCGCACGGACGGCGCGTACATCATCACCGGTGGCCTTGGCGGCCTGGGCTTGTTCCTCGCCGGAAAGCTGGCGGCGGCTGGATGCGGGCAGATCATTCTCAACGGCCGCAGTGCCCCCAAGCCGGAGACGCTGGACATCATCGACGGGATTCGGGAGCACGGTACCCAGGTCGATGTGGTCCTTGGCGATATCGCAGAGCCGGGGACGGCGCAGCGGCTGGTTGCGGCCGCGACCGAGTCGAGATTCCCGGTACGCGGTGTGCTGCATGCCGCGGCACTTGTCCACGATGCCACGCTCACCAATATCACCGATGAGCTCATCGATCGCGGTGACTGGCGGCCCAAGGTGCACGGCGCGTGGAACCTGCACGAGGCCACCGCGGAACAACCGCTGGACTGGTTCTGCTCGTTCTCGTCGATCGCCGCGCTGGTGGGCTCCCCGGGGCAGGGTGCCTACGCGGCGGCCAACAGCTGGTTGGACGGATTCACGCACTGGCGGCGGGCAAAGGGCTTGCCGGCTACGGTCATTGCCTGGGGTGCGTGGTCTGAGATCGGGCAGGGCACCCACCTGGCGAATGCGGACGCGGCCATCCTCCCGGATGAGGGCGCCTATGCCTTTGACGCGGTGCTACGGCACGACCGTGCCTACACCGCGTACGCGCCGATGGCTGGGATATCCTGGCTGGCCGACTTTGTGGAACGGAGCCCATTCGCGCAGGCGTTCCGCGCCTCGGGCCAAACTCAGACGGAGACAAACAAGTTCCTCGACGAGCTCAAGGCATTGCCTCGTGAGGAATGGCCGACCCTGCTTCGGCGGTTGGTCGGCGAGCAGGTCGGTCTGGTGCTGCGCCGCTCGATCGACCCGGACCGCTCGCTTCCGGACTACGGCCTCGACTCGTTGGGCAATCTCGAAATTCGTACCCGTATCCAAGCGGACACTGGCGTCCGTATCGGCCCGGCCGATGTGTCGACCGTGCGCGCCTTGGCGACGCACTTGTTCGACAGGTTGGCAGAGCAGGAGCCCGAGAGTGGCACGGTCGGCGCGGCCGCGCCGACTTCCTGACGCAACCGCAATTATCAAGGCAGAGAAGGGGAAACAATGCGTAGTGGACCAGTCACAGTGTCTCTGACCGACAAGTGGGAGCCTGCTCCCGGCTCGGTCATGTCTTGGCAGCCCTCGCCGTCGTCGTACGCAAAGGCTCTCGAAGCACCGGTGAGTGACGTGCCGCCGAGCTTCATGCAGGTGCAGCATCTGCGCAACTATGTTCGGCAAGCCGCTAAGGGCCTCGACTTCTCGCGGGTGCTTGTCTTTACATTGGATATGCCGGGCCGGTGTGACAAGCGTGCCATGGGCCACGTGATCAACGCCCATCTTCGCCGGCATGACACGTATCGCAGCTGGTTCTCGCTCGACCATGAGCAGAACATTGTCCGCCGTACGATCGCCGATCCGGCAGACGTCCAGTTTGCTCCGGTAAGGCTGGGCGAGATGACGTCGGCAGAGGTGCGGGATTTGGTGGTCTCGGGGACGCCGAACCCGTTCCAGTGGGACTGCTTTCGCTTCGGGATCGTCCAGAGCGCTGGTCATTTCACCTTCTACTTCAGCGTCGACCATCTCCATCTGGATGCGACCTTCGCGCGGTTGCTGATCATGGAGATCCTCATGGGGTACAACGCGCTTGTCCAGGGCGGCGCCCCCATCGATCTCCCGCCTGCAGGCAGCTATGGCGATTACTGCATCCGGCAGCACGACTTCCTCTCCAGTCTGACTCCGGATTCGCTGCCTGTCCGCGACTGGGTCCAGTTCGCCGAGAACAACCGTGGCAGCCTCCCGGACTTCCCACTGCCAATGGGCGATCATTCCGTGCCGTGCGGGACAGCGATAGTGACCGAACAATTGTTGGATGAGCAACAGGCACTGCAATTCGAGTCCACCTGCCTGGAATCGGGTGCACGCTTCATCGGTGGAGTGATGGCGGCCATCGGTTTTGTCGAGCGTGAATTGACCGGTGCGGATACGTATTACGGCATCACCCCCAGTGATGCCCGTGACGAAGCGGACATGTTCACCACCGGCTGGTTCACGGGTCTGGTCCCGATAACCGTCCCGGTCGACGGGTCCTTCGGGGCCGCGGCCCGGGCCGCACAGGAGTCTTTCGACCGGGGCAGGCAACTGGTGAATGTCCCGTTCTACCGGGTCCTGGAGTTGGCGCCCCAGCTGAACTGGCCCCGGCCATACCATCCGATGATCAATTTCTTCGATGGTGGTGCGCCGCCGCTGTCCCAGTTGTTCACCAACCCGCTGCTGGTTACCAACCCCATCGGTCTCTACGCCGAGAGCAAGTCGGTCTACCAGCTGACGATCTTCATCTCGCGATTCCCCACCGAGACGGCACTGACCATTGCGTACCCGGATAACGCGATCGCGCGTGAGTCGATCACCCGTTATGTCGCGCTCCTGAAGTCCATGTTCGCCCGTTTCGCCGGGCAGCATGAGGCCGTGTCCGCGCGGTCCGTCGTCCGGACTTGACGGCAACTGAGAGGTAGACCGCCACCGGGCGAATCGAATTCACTGTCAGAGGGGTCGTCATGTGGACCGTTGTTCTCTTGATGGCGCTTGGGGTGAGCGTCGAGCCCACCCGGCTGGGCCTGACGGTCCTGATGTTGAACAGGCCGCGGCCGCTGCTGCAACTGTTCGTCTTCCTGTGTGGTGCCTTCGCCATGGGGCTGAGTTTGGGGCTGACGCTGTTGTTTCTCCTCCGGGTGTCACCGGCAGGGGAGACGAACATCTCCGGGCCGCACATACAACTCGCGCTGGGTCTGCTCGCGCTGGTGGTTGCGGCGGTGCTGGCAGCCACCCACCGGGCCCGGAGGACTCCCGCGCCGGCACCCGCCCTTGTCGGGAAGATGTCGACGCGGGTGCGTGGCTTCCTGAAGAACAACTCGCTGTGGGTGGCGGGGGTAAGCGGACTGGGAATTGCCTTGCCATCAGCGGACTTTCTCGCGGTAATCGCGCTCATTCATTCCTCGGGTGCCACGCAGTCAATCCAGACCGCGGCATTGCTGTTCTTCAACGTGGTGGCCTTCTCGATGGTGGCACTGCCGCTGTTGAGCTACGCGGCTATGCCCGATAGGACCTACACGATGTTGTCCGCGCTTCATACCTGGGTCCGGTCACGTCGACGGATCGATATCGCGGCCATTGTCGCCGTGCTCGGTCTGCTCATGCTCATGCTCGGAGTGATCGGTCTGCTTCGAGGCTGAGTGGCGTTGTCTCCACTTCGACGAGGGACGGACCTAAACCCAGGACACTTGATTGATGCGCGGCCAGTACGCTCTCTCTATGACTCAAGGGATTTCGCGTAGATGGCCCAGGGAGTTAGCTGGGCTCACTGTGTCCGGTGTGGCGGTAACGGTGGTCGCCGCGATCGGCACGGCTGCTTCGATCAACGCTGCAGATTCCTACGGGCGGCTGCAACAGCCCGCGTGGGCCCCGCCTGCCTGGCTATTCGGTCCTATGTGGACAGCGCTGTATGCGTTGATGGCCGTATCGGCCTGGCTGGTGTGGCGGTCAGGCTCGCCGGAGGACAACCGCACGCCACTGATTGTTTATGGCATCCAGCTCGTTTTGAACATGGCATGGACACCACTATTTTTTGGTCTGGGCTGGCGGGGTCTGGCATTCATTGAGATCCTCGTGCTCTGGGGCTTCATCGCTGCGACTGTTCTGTTGTTTTGGCAGCGAAACCGTTGGGCCGCAGCCCTGCTGCTCCCATACGTGGCCTGGACCACATTCGCGGCAGTCCTGAACTTCTCGGTGTGGCAGCTGAACAACTAGCCGCGCAACGGTTCGCTATTGGATCAGCGGTAGTTGTGCGATGACGGGGCCAGTGGGTGCGGTTGAGCCCGTGCCCTTTTCGAGGGTGAATGCGAGCGCAGTGGAGTCATTGAGGTGAGGTATCACAGCGGTGGTCGACGGTGCGACGGCATGAGTGTCCATTGTTCCGGCTGACTGCGGGCCGCGGTCACTGATCAGCCACATTTGGTAGACGGTCCCCGGTTCCGGGGGCGCGACGTTATTCATAACCAGCACCGCCGTGTTCTTCTCCCGCGAGTAGACGACAGTCGCGGTGCCGCCCGTGGGGATGTTGCCTGTGACGGTCCGGACGTCAGTTGCGGCAAATATCTGCTGCGCATTTGGCGGCTGGGGCCGCAGGATGCCGCCGAGGCCGGCGGCGGCCAGCCCGATCGCAGTGGCCGCTGCGACCGCGACCAGAGGGGCTCTCCAGCGATTGACATTCATTGTCCCGGTTGATCTTCGGGCGTCTTTGGCCACGATCTTAAGCAGCCGAGGGCGGAGCCTGGCAGGCGGTTCGATCGCGGTACTCGCTGCTACTGCCGCCATTGTTTCGCGGGCGGCACGGACTTCCTGGATGAAGGGGAAGCTCTCTTCGGGTGCGGCAGCGGCCAGCCATTGATCGACCTGGTCTCGTTCATCATCGTGCAGCGCGTGCAGTGCATAGGGGGTCGCGACAGTGATGAGGTCGTCAGGTTCGGTCATGGCGTCCCCAGGCATCGGCGCAGCGCTTTGATTGCGTCGCGCATCCGAGATTTGATGGTTGCCAGGTTTGCGGTAAGCCGTTGTGAAACCTGGTTGTAGGTCAGGCCCTCGTAGTAGGCCAAGTGCAGACACTGCCTTTGGTTATCGGTAAGCGTTTGTAAGCATTCGGTGACTTGCCGCTGCTCGTCATCCAGGATCACCGATTCAGCCACCTGATCTGAGGCTCGTTCGATGTTGGCGGCACCGTAGCGTGACTCGCGCTCCGCCGCGGATTGCTCCGAACGCACGCGATCGACGGCACGACGATGGGCCAGGGTCATGATCCAAGCCAGGGGCGAACCGGCTGTGGGGTCGTAGCTTTGAGCCGAACGCCAGATCTGAAGATAGATCTCTTGTGTCGTCTCCTCGCTGTACCCGGGATCCCGCAATACGTGCACAACTAGTCCGAAAACTTGCGCGCGGGTGCGATCGTAGAGTGCGCCAAATGCACCGGTATCGCCGTCGGCGACACTGCGCAACAAAGCATCCAGGTCGCCGGTCACGCCCGTGAGCCTAAACGGATCCTGAAGAATCCTCATAACTATCCCCGCTTCGGGGGAAGTGGCAGGAAAAAGGAAACCCGGCGCTGATAGTCATCGAATCCGGGCCGCCCAGCCATCACCCTCTCAGTGCGCCGGCCCCCGGTGGCGGAGACAAGAAAATATGTCATCAGCACCGGGTAAGGCACCGTCGCCAGGGATTGCCATCCTGTGATGGTGATCAGCCACAGTCCCCACCACAAGCAGGCATCGCCGAAGTAGTTCGGGTGCCGGGTCCAGGCCCACAAACCTTGGTCCATGATCGTGTTCTTGTTGGTCGGGTCCTGTTTGAAACGGCGCAGCTGATAATCGCCTACACCCTCGAAAAGCAGCCCGACGAGCCAGAGAGTTACGCCGGCGGCCAGCACAGGGTGCAGCAGCTCGGGGGTGGGTCCTTCCACAGCGGACCGCTGCACGGGTATCGACACCAGCCACGTCGCGGCGGCTTGGATGCCGAAGATCTTGCGCAGCACATGCGGCACCGAGAAGTTCCCACCAAGCAGGTCCCGATAACGCGGGTCTTCACCTCTGCCGGCCGATTTGACGGCCATGTGCCAGGACAACCGTGCTCCCCAGATCCCGATAAGAATCAGCAGCAGCACCCGCCGCCGCCAGTCGCCGGTGCCAAGTGCAGCGCACACCGCCGCGACGGCCACAAATCCCAGCCCCCACGCCACGTCGACCACGTTGTAGCGGCCGATGCGGTGGCCGATCGCAAAAGCCACGCAATGCACGGCAATGACGGCCCCGAGCGAGGACGCCATGATGATCAAGAAGTTCATTCTCGACCTCGCTGCAAAATCCACTGCTGGACATCGAGATAGCCGGAACGGAAACCAGCTTCCGAATAGGCCAAATACAACTGCCACATGCGGCAGAACACCTCGTCGAAACCCAACATCAAGACGGCGTCGCGTCGCGCGGTGAACTGCTGGCGCCACAGCCGCAGTGTTTCGGCGTAATGGGGACCCAGTGACACCGTATCGACGGTCCGCAGCTGCGTTGTCTGGGTGGTGATCTCGGCGATGGCTGGCATGGAGGGAAGCAACCCGCCGGGAAAAATGTACTTCTGTATCCAGGTGAGGGTGTTGCGGCTGGCCAGCATCCGGTCGTGGGGCATGGTGATCGTCTGCAGAGCCAACCGTCCACCCGGTATAAGCAAGCGGTCGATGGTTTGGAAATACGCTGTCCAGAAATCGAATCCGACGGCTTCGATCATCTCAACCGACACGATGGCGTCATATTGGCCGTCCAGGTCCCGATAGTCGCGAAGCTCAATCTGAACCCGATCGGCTAGCCCGGCAGCTTGCACCCGCTGCCGGGCCAGTTTCTGTTGTTCGATCGACAAGGTGACCGAGCGCACGTGAGCACCCCGGGCAGCCGCAGACACGCACAGTTGTCCCCAGCCGGTCCCGATTTCCAGCACTCGGGTGCCTGGGCCTACCTTCGCGCGGTCCAGGAGGCGGTCTATCTTGCGGCGCTGAGCATCAGCCAATGCCGTTGCGGAAGATGGGATGTGATCGAACAGGGCGCTCGAGTAACTCAGCGTCTCATCCAGGAAGAGGGCGAAAAAGTCATTCGACAGGTCGTAGTGGTATGCAACGTTGCGCTGGGCTTGCCGTGGCTCGTTGCGCTGCGCCCGCGGACTGCGTGGCACAGCCACACGCCGGAAGCGTTGCAGGGCAGGTGTAATGAGCTCACCCGCCGATGCGGCCCAGGGGGTCAGGAAGCCTGTCAGATCGTCGCAGTCCCAGTCGCCGGCCATGTATGCCTCACCGAAACCGATCAGGCCGAACCGGCCCAGGCGGCGTGCTAGCGCCGTGGGCCGCCGGATTCTCATCGTGGGCAGGGATCGATCGGCCGCCCCGACGACCGAGCCATCCGGATACTGCAATCGCACCGGCAGCCGTGCAGCGGCGCGGCGCAGCAGTTTGTCGGCGATGATCGCCCGCGCCGCCGTCAGTGGCCCGCAGGGCACTACCGCGATATCGGGCCAGCGGTGCGGATCGGTTGCCACCACATCAGTTGCGGTGCTATCGAGGTGCCCACTCACTTCACGCCGTCCGTTCCGGCTGAAAGCCTGCGTTGTGTTACCGGCAGGCCCCGCAGCCACAGCCTGATGCCTTCGACACGGATTGCCAGCGCACCCATCAGCGGTGCCAATGGCGTAATGGCCTGCAGCCGCAACAATTCACCGATCCAGGCGGGGCGCCGGGTGCCGCGCATCGAGGCGAAGAACGGCAACTGGCCATCGCGATACAGCCAGATACTGATGTTCAACGTGGCATCGGGACGGTCGGCGCGTACCCGGTATCGGCCGTCAACACCATTGAACGGGGACACGTACAACTGCTTGGTCAGTACGGCATCAGCAGTCGGCGGCAAAAGATACGCGTGACGGCCGCCGTAGGTGTTGTGAACCTCAGCGATCACATGCACAAGATTCCCCGCGCGATCGTGGCACCAGTACAGGCTCAACGGGTTGAAGACGTACCCGAGCACCCGTGCCTGAAGCAACGCCGTGATAGTCCCGCCGCTCCCGGCGATCTGGCGCGAGGCGAGGAACCGGTCAACGCGCTGACGCAGCGTGTCATCAGCATCCCCCCAGAGATGGTCCCGCACTTGGAAATTGGCCAGGCTCGCCAGGCCGCGAGGAAGCCTTGGCAGGTTGTCTATGTCGACGTACCAGCTGTATCCGCGGTAAGTGAAACGGTGCGATACCGGCGATCGCCGCACATGGGTGATACGAGTGCGGTACAGGCACGGAACCATCGGTACCGAAGTCATCACGCGGCCGCCCCTTGCCTGTCGGCAGTCCTGGGCAGCCAAGACCGGCCTAACGATTGGGCGGCCCGCAGACCCGCGATCGCGCCGTCCTCATGGAATCCCCAGCCGTGGTAGGCACCCGCGAACGCGATGCGGCCATCGTTGAGGCTTGGCAGCAGACGCTGAGCAGCAACAGATTCCGAAGTGTAGACCGGGTGTCTATAGGTCATTTCGGCGAGCACTGTCGAGGGATCGACTAGATGCGATCCCCCCAAGGTAACCAAAAATCTTTGCGGCCCAGTCAATCGCATCAGCCGGGTGATGTCATACGTGACCACCACACCCTGGTCGCTGGTCTGGCTCAGGTAGTTCCATGACGCTCGGACGCCTGCGTGGCGAGGCAACAGAGATTCATCGGTGTGCAGCTGCGCGGAATTAGCGACGTATCCAATAGATCCCAATACCTCGCGCTCTGCAGCGGTTGGCTGCGCCAGCAGGCGCAGCGCCTGATCGGAATGTGTCGCGATCACGGCAGCATCGAACAGCCTCGGCGGGTGCCCGTCGGCGGTCACAACAACACCATCCGATGTGCGTGCCGCATGAACGACGATGGTGTTGGTGAACACCTCGTGCAGGCGGCTCACAATAGCGTCGACGTAGGTAACCGAGCCGCCCCGCACGGTCCGCCACTGAGGAGATCCAAACACCGAGAGCATGCCGTGATGGTCAAGAAACCTGAACAAGTACGCCGCCGGGTAACCCATGGCCTGCCCGGGCGGGCACGACCACACAGCGGCGACTAGTGGCGTCAAGAAGCAGTCAATAAAGAACTGCGAAAAACCGTGCTGCTGAACAAACTCCCCGAGGATCGGGGTTTGATCACCTTCCCCGGAACCCGCGAGCAATCGGCGCGCACTATGGTGAAAACGCTTGATTTCCAACAGCATCCAGAGATAGCGAGGATATGCTGCGGCGAGCGAGGCAAAGAGACCACGTGCACCGCGCGCACCGGCGTACTCCAGGCCAACCCTGTCATCACGCACCGACATCGACATGTCCGTTGGAGCCGTGTGGACGCCGAGCTCATCGAACAGCCGGCACAGGGTTGGGTAGGTCCGGTCGTTGTGCACCAAGAACGCCGTGTCCACCGCGACCGTGCCACCACGGCCATCGTCGACGAACTGCGTATGAGCGTGTCCTCCGAAACGGCCATCTGCCTCGTACAAAGTGACCTGGTCGTCAGCGCACAACACGTGGGCTGCGGTCAACCCGGCCACACCGCTTCCGATAACGGCAATAGTTCGGGATTCACTGCGGCCAGATGTTGCGGTCACATCCAGTATTCGGAGTGGGGCGGCGCCTGGATTGGTGTGGGGCCGAATTTTCCTCATATCGACGTGCCCAGCTTTTTTCGAGTCGGACCCATCCAGATAGCTCTCGGCGCCGAATAGAAGAGCAGAGTTCCAGCCGTGCACCCTCACGGCGGGCAGCGCAGCACCCTACGGAAGGTAGTCCCGCTCAGATGTCAGACTCACCGCGGCTGCGGCCGCACTTCGATGATGTGCAGGCGCATTACGACTTGTCGGATGATTTCTTTCGGCTGTTTCTCGATCCCACCCAAACCTATAGCTGCGCGTACTTTGAGCGCGACGATATGACCCTGCAAGAAGCCCAGCTGGCCAAGATCGACCTGGCGCTAGGCAAGCTGGGGCTAGAACCCGGCATGACACTGCTGGATGTGGGCTGCGGATGGGGCGCCACCATCAACCGCGCCCTGGAAAAATACGACGTCAACGTCATCGGCCTGACCCTGAGCAAAAACCAGAAAGCCCACGTCGAAGAACTGTTGGCCAAATCGCCGAGCACCCGCCACAAAAGCGTCCAACTGCACGGCTGGGAAGAATTCGACGGCACCGTCGACCGGATCGTCTCGATCGGCGCGTTCGAACACTTTGGTTTCGATCGCTACAACGACTTCTTCGCGTTCGCCTACAACGCCCTGCCCGACGACGGAGTGATGCTGCTGCACACCATTACCGGGCTGCTCCCCAACGAGGTAACCGCCAAGGGACTGCCGCTGACCTTCGAGCTGGCACGCTTCATCAAGTTCATGCTCACCGACATCTTTCCCGGCGGCCGATTGCCATCCATCCAAATGGTCCGCGAACACGCCGAACAAGCCCACTTCACCTGCACCCGAGTCCAACAACTGCAGCTCCACTACGCCAAAACCCTCGACATCTGGGCAGCCGCACTCGAGGAACACAAAGACCAAGCCATCGCCATCCAGGACAACGAGGTGTACGAGCGCTACATGAAATACCTCACCGGATGCGCAAACTACTTCCGCATCGGCTACATCGACGTCGCACAATTCACCCTCGAGAAGCTGCACCTTCCCTACTTCAAGAAGTAACGGACACCGGAATGAGGAGAAAATGAGTGTCTTCACGACGGTGCCCGCCCTGGGTGCCGAACTGCTCAAGGCGGCAGGAAACACTATCGGGATTCGCGCGGGCACTGAAGAGCCCCAGTACGAGACGCAGCCGCTGACCACTGCGGTGCAGATCAGAAAGTATGGCCGCCGAATCGCAGCAGAGACAGAGGTCCGGGCTAATAACAACCAAGCCCGCAGCGAAGGCTTTCGCCGCCTGGCCGGCTACATATTCGGTAAGAACCACCGGCAGGCCAAAATTGCCATGACCGCGCCAGTAGAGCAACAAAATCAGACCATCGCGATGACGGCCCCTGTTGCCCAATTATCAAGCGCTACAGGTAGTTCAGTGATCCGGTTCTACATGCCGTCAAACTGGTCGATGGCGAGTCTGCCCACCCCCAGCGATAACCGCATCCGGCTCAGTGAGGTGCCCGCCGAAACACTCGCCGTACTGCGATTCAGTGGGGACCGATCAGCCACAACGATCGACAGACGTATCCATGAACTGCTGAATATATTGCGCAACAAAGAGATACAGACCGTGGGGGATCCTCAAGCCTGGTTCTATGACCCGCCGTGGACATTTCCATGTGCTCGACGCAACGAAGTCGCAGTCCCGATCCATACGACGTGAGCCATGGGCGCATTCACGGCGATCGGCACTACTGCGGAGGCGTCAGGCTGAGGAGGACTGCGTGGCGTGAAATAAGCTAATTCGAGTCCTATTTCAGCGCAGCACAAGCGTGAGCGTGAAGACCGCGGCGAGCACTGTCACCGCAAGGATGTCGCGCCATCCAGGCCGCGACGGGTGCGCGGAGATACGACCGGCGCCGCCGCGAGCGGTGATCGCATCACCCATCTCGGTGGCGCGGCGCAGTGAGACGACCATCGCTGCGGTGCACAGATCGACGACTTCGGCACGGCGCGAGAGCTTCTCGGGCTGCGGTGGCTGGAGACGGCGGGCGGCGGCCAGCAGGCGGAATTCGTCGGACAGCATCGGGAACATTCGGAACGCCAGGGATATGGTGACCGCCCAGTCGTCGACGGGTAGCCGCAGGATGCGCAGCGGTCGGCACAGGAGCGCCACCGCGGGCGCGATATCGGCGACTTGGGTGGTCCATGAGACCACCGCGCCGAGGCCGATCAGGACCAGTCCCAGCGAGGTGACGCGCAGAAAATCCAGGAAGCCGCCCACCCCAAGGGTGACTGGTCCGAGCGCAAGTTCCGGGGCGCCGCCGTTGACGATCGTGAACAGGCTGCCCGCTACGACGAGTGCCCAAACCCAGCGCGGCACGGAAGGGACACACCTGGGGGAGATCCCGGCGAGCGCCGCGGTGACCAGGATGAGCAGGGCGATGAGCCCGATCGCGGTCCACGACGGGGTGATGGTCAGCAGCACCGATATGGCCAGCACGGCAATGAGTTTCGTACCGGCCCAGAGCGCATGGACGGGTGACGGACCGGGGACGGGTCGCATCAGCATCAAAGGACGACGTTGACTCATTCGGTAACCACCAGCGTGCCCCGCTCCAGTCGTATGGTGCGGGGGCAGAGCGGGGACAGGCTGTCGGTGTCGTGAGATATCACGACGACGCTCTGGCCGCGGGTGCGGATGCCGGCCAGGAGCTCGATCAAATCGGACTGCGCATCGGCATCCAGGCCCGCGAGGGGTTCGTCGAGAATCAGCAGTCGCGGAGAGCGAGCGAGCAGCCCGGCCAGGGCAACTCGCCGCAGTTGTCCTCCGCTGAGCCGGTCGATCAGCACGCCGGAGATCTCAGGGTCCAGGCTGACCGAGGCAAGTGCCCGGTGGACGCTGGCGATATCGGTAACCGAGAATCCCGCCAACGCGGCCACCGCCGCACCGGCATGGCCACGCAGCAGCTGCAATCGCGCCGCCTGGAAGCACAATGCGACCGCACCTACCTGCGCAGCGGTGGGCTTTCCGTCGAGTAGGCATTGGCCGGCCGAGGGGTCCAGCAGGCCGGCCATGATCCAGGCGAGCGTGGACTTGCCGGAACCGTTGCCGCCGCAGAGCAGCACGCCGTCACCGGAGTTGATGCGCAATGAGACATCCCGCAGTACAGGTGTGGACCAGGGGGTGCCCGCGGCATAGTCAAAGGACACGTTCTGTACATCGAGAATCGTTCCGCCGCCAGATGATTCGGCAGGGGAGACATCCGGCCAGGGCCCGCGCAAGGCGGCGGCGCCCCCGCCAAGGGCCACCACGCGGTCGGCGGCGGCCGCTTCTTCCGGATAGTGCGTGATGTGCACGAGCCCCAGGCGGTGGTGTGCGGTAAGCCCGTCGAGGACGCTGATCAGGGTCTGGCGACCATCTTGGTCGACCATGGTGGTTACCTCATCGGCGACCAGCAGTGCGGGCTCGCGGGCGAGCGCCGAGGCCACCGCAAGCCGCTGCAGCTCCCCGCCCGAGAGCCCCGCTGTATCGCGATCGCCCATGCCGCCCAAACCAACTTCGTCGAGCAGGCTTTCGGTATCGATCTGCCGGTCATGCGGCAATCCCCAGACGATGTCGTCGGCGATGCGCAGTCCCAGCACCTGACTTTCTGGATGCTGCAGCACGAGGGCCGTACCACCCACGCGGCCCAGTCCGACTCCCGTCGCGCGCTCGACGGTGCCCGTGGTGGGCGCGACACCCGCCAGGATGCGCATCAGGGTCGACTTGCCGGAGCCGTTGGCGCCGGTCACCGCGATGTGCTCACCGACGTCGACCCGCATGGTCACCGGAGCCAGCGCGTCACGGTCGGCTCCCGGGTATCGATAGGCGGCCTGGGTCAGGACCACAGGCAACGGACCAGGGGGAGCGTCATCGTGCGCTGCGGGCAGTATCCCGACCGACGACAGATCGGTAACCTCCTCGAGCCGCCGCAGGACCGGAGTAAGCACTCGCCATCCGAATGAGGTGCCGAAGATCACGATGAGCCACACCGAGACGCCAAAGAACCACGGCCAGTGCACGAGCCAGCCCTGCACGGCGCGGTTCAGCCCCGCCGCGCCGTCGCCGAGCACCGGCACTCCTTGCAGCAGCGTCGCGAACCCGCCGACATTGGCTGCGACGGCGCCCAGAACCACCTCGCGCAGCGCGGCGAGGGCCGCGAAGATACCGACACAGAAGGTGGAGACCACCACGCCCCACACCGCCGCGACCGCGAACATCGTTGCCGCGCCACGACTCCGGCGTTTCACCTGGCCGGCAATCGCGCCCATATACACGCAGGTCAAGGCCGATACCAGGCCGCCGAAGCCCGCGATCAGAAAGCTGATGAGGCCGGCGGCGACGGAGGCCGCCAATGCCACGCGTAGCCGGTGTCGGTAGCAGAGCACTCCCATCGGCACCGAGCCCAGCCAGGCGAAGACCACCGCGCCGGGCAGCACGATGGACACCACGGCGATCGCACCCATCAGGGCAGCGGTCATCGCGGCCTGGGCCAACTCCGCTGGTTGCATGCGATTCGGTTGCACTGGGCCGATTAGAGCACGGCTGCAGTGCCTGTCGATTGATCCCCACGTAAACTCGCGCGGTGACTCATGACGCCTACCTCGTCGGCCTCCGTCTTGCGGGACGCAAGGTCGTAGTTGTCGGCGCCGGATCCGTCGCGCAGCGGCGTCTCGGCTTGCTGGTGGCCAGCGGTGCCGATGTCCACGTGATCGCTCCCAGTGCGACCCCGGCGGTCGAAGGCATGGCCTCGATCACCCTCAATCTCAGGCCATACGAGGACGGCGACCTCGACGGGGCCTGGTACGCCATCGCTTGCACCGATGACCCGGCCGTCAACGCCGCGGTGGTGTCGGAATCCGAGCGACGCCGTATCTTCTGCGTCCGGGCCGATTCCGCCCGGGAGGGCACCGCCGTCACTCCTGCCTCCTTTAACCACGACGGCATCGCGGTCGGTGTCTTGACCGGTGGTCAGCACAAACGGTCGGCGGCGCTACGTTCGGCCATCCACGAGGCACTGCAACGCGGGCTTATCGCTGAGGATGTGACCACCGAGAAACCTGCCGGTGTGGCACTCGTCGGTGGAGGGCCGGGTGATCCTGACCTCATTACGGTGCGTGGGCGCCGGCTGCTCGCGCAGGCCGATGTGGTTGTCGCCGACCGGCTCGCCCCCGCCGAGTTGCTTGCTGATCTCGGCCCCCATGTCGAGGTCATCGACGCCGCGAAGATCCCGTACGGCCGCGCGATGGCCCAGCAGGAAATCAACCGGGTGCTGATTGAGCGGGCGCAGGCCGGAAAGTTTGTCGTTCGTCTCAAGGGCGGTGACCCCTTCGTCTTCGCGCGCGGTTACGAGGAGGTGCTGGCCTGCATCGACGCTGGCGTCGCGGTAACCGTTGTACCCGGTGTTACCAGTGCAATCGCCGTTCCTGCGGCGGCAGGGGTGCCCGTCACCCACCGCGCCGTGAACCACGAGTTCGTGGTCGTCAGCGGTCATGTCGCACCGGGGCATCCGGAATCGTTAGTCAATTGGGATGCGCTTGCTGCTCTCAAGGGAACCATCGTGTTGCTGATGGCCGTTGAGCGCATCGAGCAGTTCGCGAAGGTGCTCATTGAGGGTGGCCGACCTGCGGATACTCCGGTACTGGTGGTGCAACACGGCACCACCGACGAGCAACGCGTGTTACGCGCGGACCTTGCCAGTGCGCCAGAGCGTATTCGCTCTCAGGGCATTAGGCCGCCGGCAATAATCGTCATCGGCCCCGTTGCTGCTTACGGCGCCTCTTTGTGACCTAAGCGCACGTTAAGAGGACGGTAAGGTGTCCTCCATGCCTGCCCTCAGCGTCGAGCAGCTCACTCAAAAGGCGCGAGAACTCCTGCCTTCCCGGCACTATCTGTACGCCGTCATCGCGATCGCCGGTATGCAGTTTCTGGCCACCATGGACGGCACCATCGCGGTTGTCACGCTGCCGAAGATTCAGGCCGAGCTGCACCTCAATGACGCCACCCGAAGCTGGGTCATCACGGCGTACATGCTGTCTTTCGGTGGGTTGATGTTGCTCGGCGGACGCCTCGGTGACACCTTCGGCCGTAAGCGCGTGTTCATCGGCGGCATTGCGCTGTTCACCCTCGCCTCCATTGGGGTGGGTATCGCACAAGAGGACATCGGGTTGGCCGTCTTCCGTCTCATCCAGGGTGTGGGCGCCGCCATCGCATCTCCCACAGCGCTGGCATTGGTCGCGACCACCTTCCCCAAGGGGCCGCTGCGCACCGCCGCCGTCGCGGTGTTCGGCGCCATGACGGGGGTGGGCTCCATCGCCGGACTGATCGTCGGCGGCGCGCTGGCGGAGGTGTCCTGGCGTCTGGCCTTCCTTATCAATGTGCCCGCCGGTGCGCTGATGATCTACCTCGCCGTGCGATCACTGACCGAGACCGAACGCGAGCCGATGAAGCTGGACGTCACGGGATCGGTGCTGGCCACCCTCGGCTGTACCGCCGCGGTGTTCGGCTTCACCCAGGGACCCGACCGCGGATGGGATTCGGCCTACACGATCGTGGCGCTGGTCGTCGCGGCTGTGCTCCTGATCGCATTCCTGGTCGTCGAACGCACCGCGGAGAACCCGGTGCTGCCGCTTAGCCTGTTCAAGGACCGCAATCGGGTTGCCACCTTCGCGGCGATCTTCCTGGCCGGCGGCGTGCTCTTCACCCTGACCATCACCATCGGCCTGTACATGCAGGATCTGATGAAATACAGCCCGCTGCGAACCGGAGTCTCCGCCATTCCGTTCGTCGTCGGCATGGGGATCGGCCTGGCCCTGTCTTCACAACTCGTCACGCGAGTGGCGCCTCGGGTGCTGATTTTGTGCGGCGGTGTCGTGGTGTTCGCGGCAATGCTGTACGGCTCGACGGTTGACCGGGCCATCGATTACTTCCCGGATTTTGCGACGCTTATCTTCGTCGGTGGACTCGGTATCGGCACCATCGTGGTGCCGGTGATCCTCTCGGCCATCACCGGAGTGGATGTCGACCGTATCGGGCCGCTGTCTGCCATCGCCCTCATGCTGCAAAATCTGGGTGGCCCAATAGTTCTGGTGATCATCCAGGCGATCATCACCTCGCGGACGCTGTACCTGGGCGGCGTCACGGGGCCGGTGCAGAACATGAACCAAGCGCAGTTGCACGCCCTCGATCACGGCTATACCTACGGCCTGTTGTGGATTGCCGGAACGGCCGTCCTGGTGGGAGTGGCAGCGTTGTTCATCAGCTACAGCGCCGGCGATGTCGCGCATGCACAGAAGGCGCAGACCGCGCACGATCAGGGTCTAGACGAAGAACAACCGGCCTAACAGTCTTGCGGGGTGTCGTCTCCGGCGCGGAACAGTAGTCCGTTGGTGATGGGTACGCCGTCATTCACCGTGATGTGGCACGACATTCGGAACACACTCGGAGCCCCGACCGCGGTCACGCGCAGCACGGGCGGCGTGCCATTCAGCGTGGCAGTGCGCTCCCAGTAGTACCCGGCGAAGGTGTGTCCGGACTCTTCCCGGAGCCGGCCACCATCCTGATATTGGACGGTGAAGTCAGAGTTGCCGATTCCGATTGCCGACAACGAATACTTCACGGTGGCCGGGGAGGCGTCGGCAGGCGCCGCGATTCCCAGGCCGAACATCGCCACCGCCGGAATGATCGCCCACGCACGCATGCGTTCGATGCTAGCCGGAGGCCTCGACGGCGCGCCGATATGCTGTGCAACCGTGATTACCCGACTTTCCGAGCTATTCGTACGCACGCTGCGCGACGACCCGGCCGACGCAGAGGTTCCCAGCCATAAGCTGCTCATCCGCGCGGGCTATGTGCGCCCCATTGCGCCGGGTGTGTACAGCTGGCTACCGCTCGGCCTTCGGGTCCTCCGCAAGATCGAGAACATCGTCCGCGAAGAGATGAATGCCATTGGCGGCCAGGAGATCCTGCTGCCCGCTCTGCTTCCGCGCGCGCCGTATGAGACCACGAACCGATGGACCGAGTACGGCGATTCGCTGTTCCGGCTCAAGGATCGGCGCGGTAACGACATGATGCTCGGCCCCACGCACGAGGAGCTCTTCGCGCTCACCGTGAAGGGGGAGTACAGCTCCTACAAGGATTTCCCGGTCATCCTCTACCAGGTCCAGACGAAGTACCGGGACGAGGCGCGTCCGCGCGCGGGCATTCTGCGTGGCCGCGAATTCGTCATGAAGGACTCGTACTCGTTCGATACCTCCGATGACGGGCTCAAGGCGGCCTATCACGCGCACCGTGAGGCGTACCAACGGATCTTCGGCCGGCTGGGCCTGGACTATGTGATTGTGGCCGCCACCTCGGGAGCCATGGGCGGTAGTGCATCCGAGGAGTTCCTCGCCGAAAGCCCCACTGGCGAAGACACTTTCGTGCGGTGCGTGGAATCTGGATACGCCGCCAACGTCGAGGCGGTCGTCACACCGGCACCGCCGGCTCAGCCCATCGAGGGCCTTCCGGAAGCGGTCGTGCACGAGACCGGCGACACCCCGACCATTGCGACGCTGGTCGACTGGGCCAACTCGGTCGATCTCGGCAGGTCTGTCACCGCCGCCGACACTCTGAAGAACATTCTGCTGAAGGTGCGTCAGCCAGGTGGCGAGTGGGAGTTGCTCGCCGTTGGCGTACCCGGGGATCGTGAGGTTGACGACAAGCGCCTCGGCGCCGCGCTGGAGCCCGCCGAGTACGAGATGCTCGGTGACGCCGACTTCGCCAAGCATCCGTTCCTGGTGCGCGGCTACATCGGACCGAAGGGATTGATCGCCAACGGGGTTCGCTACCTCGTGGATCCGAGGATCGTGGAGGGCACCAGTTGGATCACCGGTGCCGATGAACCCGGCAAGCACGTGGTCAACCTCGTCGCCGGGCGCGACTTCACCCCCGACGGCACCATCGAGGCCGCCGAGGTGCGCGACGGCGACCCATCACCCGATGGCGTCGGCCGGCTGGTGTCGGCACGCGGGATCGAGATAGGCCACATTTTCCAGTTGGGCCGCAAGTACACCGATGCGTTCACCGTCGACGTGCTCGGCGAGAACGGCAAACCGGTGCGGCTCACCCAGGGCTCCTACGGTGTCGGCGTCTCGCGGCTAGTAGCCGTCGTCGCCGAGCAGCAGCACGACGAGCTCGGGCTGCGCTGGCCCGCCGCGGTATCGCCGTTCGATGTGCACGTCGTCATCGCCAACAAGGACGCCGCAGCACGTGCGGGTGCCGAGGAGCTGGCCGCGGACCTGGACCGGTTGGGTCACGAGGTGCTCCTCGACGATCGGACCGCCTCACCGGGGGTCAAGTTCAAGGACGCCGAGCTGCTCGGAGTGCCCTGGATCGTGGTGATCGGCCGCGGTTGGGCCGACGGAACCGTCGAGCTGCGAAATCGGCTCACGGGGGAGGTGCAAGCCATCGCGGCGACCGATGCCGTGGCGTCCATCACACAGGCGATTCGGTAGAGCGATAGGGTAATCGACATGCCGTCTTTTAAGCTCGCCCCGCTAGTTGAAAGCGACTTCAACTCAAGCGATTTCGTGTATACCTTCTCTGCGCCGCTGGCTAAGGATGCGGCGACGGTGTGGGCTGAACTCAATGGTGAAAGTCCGCTGCACTGGTGCAAGGCCATCAAGAAGATCAGCTGGACCTCACCGGAGCCGCGCGGTGTCGGTTCGACCCGGACGGCGCAGCTGGTCGTCCCCGGGACGACGTTGTACGAGCGGTTCATCCTCTGGGAGGAGAGCCCCGAGCGGTACCGCAACGCCTTCACCGTCGAGACGACGACGTTCCCCGGGACCAAGCGGTTCGGCGAGTACTACGAGGTGGTGGGCACCGCGACCGGATCGCTGTTCACCTGGAGCTTCTTCATCGACCCATCGCTCGGTCTCACTCAGTACCTCAGGCCGGTCATCCGGCGTGGGCTGGCCGGATTGATGACCGACACCCAGAAGCACTTCGCCTAGGTTTCTGACCCTCCCGGGAATGGGACACTCGCCGGCGTGATGTCGGCGGTAACCCGCCACCGTGCCGCGCGAATTGCGCTCTCGGTCAGCATCCGCGCCGCGAATCCGCGGTCATCGCCGTTGCTGGCCTGTTCAGCGACGGCCCGCCAGGAGGTCGCGGTGTCGGTCTCGACCTGCAAGGCCAACTTGGTGGCGCCGGCCGGGGTGTTCACCGGGAACGGGATTTTGTAGCCGGCGGCGGCCACGGGTGCAGCGACCGCACGACCGTGCAGCTTGGCGATGCACTCCTCGCGACACTGGCGGTGTTCGATGATGGATTCGGTTACCAGCCAATTGTTATCGGGCAGTGAATGCGCCGAGACCAGGCCGTAGGCGTAGATGGCCGCGTGCTCGTTGGCAAGGGCATTGGCCAGCGCGGTGTCCTCGGCCGACGTGGCCGGCTGCGGAGTGGGTTCGGTCGAAGTCATGGCAGATCAACCTCTGCGGCCGAGGCGCAGGCGGCACTGATCGACGCGAGCAGCCCGGCGCGGTACCCGCTGTATTTGGTTGCCAGGTCCAGCGCGGCGCGCGACGAGTCCTTGAGTTGGGCCTTGAGCTGATCGACCTGTGGCGGCGGGGCCGATGACGTGGTCGTGCTGCTGGAAGCCCTGGTGGTTGTGGTCGCGCCGGGGATGCGGTCGAGTTCCTTGGACAGCGCGGCGCCGTGCGCGCGGCGGATCGCCGCGACGGCCGTCAGTGCGGGCGCGAGCTCAGCGTTAACGGCGGCCGCTGAGGTTGCCGAGGCCGTGTCGCGCTGCGCGAGGTCGATCTGGGTCAGCAGGCCGTCCACCTCGGGTTTGGTATCCGGTGTCTGCTGGCACGCGGCGGCCAGCACGGTGACGCCCAGTGCGGCGCCTCCGATCAACACGTCGCGGCGCGACAGGCTTCTGGGCATCCGCCCATCCTGCCAGTGCACGCGGTTGCGGCATGACAGCCCTCGCCGGGCGTAAGGTGGAGTGCTGGTCAGGATGATCGTCCGACTAATGTGAGCAAGCCGAACGCCCGATAACTCAAGATGAGGAGCCGCAAAACGCCATGGGGCTGCCATCCGATGACCAGGTGATCGAGCTGCTTGCTGCCGAGTTCACCCGGTCCGGCGTCGAGATCGAAAGTGTCTCCGTCGATGAAGAAACCGTTCCCGCCCGCATCACGGTGGTGGTCGACTCGGATTCTCCGGTGGACCTGGACGCCGTCGCCGCACTGAGCCGCACCGCATCGGCATTGTTGGACGAGATGGACACCGGCTCGGAGGTTTACGAGCTGCAGGTCACCACGCCGGGTGTCGACCGACCGCTGACCACTCCTGCCCACTTCCGACGTGCACACACGAGGCTGGCGGAGATTCGCCTTACCGATGGTGAGGATCTGCTGGGGCGCATCGGCGTGACGAACGAGGACGGGGTGCAGGTGGTGCTGCGTAAACCCGTCAAGGGCACCGGCTGGACCGTGCGTGATCTTGCGTTCTCCGATATCGAGAGCGCGGTAGTGCAGGTGGAGTTCAAAACGCCCAACCCGCAAGAACTCAAACTGGCCGGGGCAGCCGAAACTGGAGGTGGCGCATGAACATCGATCCCGCAGCAGTAAGCCTGATGGCCGCCGATAAGGGCATCACGGTCGACGAGGCGATTGACATCATCAAGACGGCGCTGCTGACCGCCTACCGGCATACCGACGGTCATGAGCCCAACGCGCGTATCGAACTCGACCGCAAGACGGGTGTGGTTCGCGTGATGGCCCGTGAGACCGACGAAGACGGCAACCTCATCACCGAGTGGGACGCCACGCCTGAGGGATTCGGCCGTATCGCGGCCACCACCGCGCGGCAGGTGTTCCAGCAAGGTGTGCGCGACGCGGAGAACGAGCACAAGTTCGGCGAATTCTCCACGCGTGAGGGCGAGATCGTCAGTGGCGTGATCCAGCGCGACGCTCGAGCTAACGCCCGTGGGCTTGTCGTGGTTCGGATGGGCAGTGAGACGAAGGGATCCGAAGGGGTCATCCCGTCGGCCGAGCAGGTGCCGGGGGAGGAATATCACCACGGAGACCGGTTGCGCTGCTATGTCGTTGGCGTATCCCGGGGTGCGCGCGAGCCGTTGATCACCCTGTCGCGTACGCACCCGAATCTGGTGCGCAAGCTGTTTTCACTTGAAGTACCGGAGATCAACGACGGCTCGGTAGAGATCATCGCGGTCGCCCGTGAGGCGGGGCACCGATCCAAGATTGCGGTGGCGTCAAAGGTTCCCGGACTCAACGCCAAGGGCGCCTGTATCGGTCCCATGGGTCAGCGCGTGCGCAATGTGATGAGCGAGCTGGCCGCCGAAAAGATCGACATCATCGATTACGACCCAGACCCCTCGCGGTTCGTCGCCAATGCGCTCTCGCCGGCGAAGGTGGTATCGGTATCGGTCATCGATGAGGTGGGCAAGGCCGCCCGCGTCATCGTCCCCGACTTTCAATTGTCCCTGGCGATAGGCAAAGAAGGGCAGAACGCCCGGCTTGCCGCGCGACTCACCGGATGGCGTATCGACATCAGGAGTGACGCAGACCCCGAAAGTTAGCACCGATTAACGCGGGGTAAGCCACAGATACTGACCAAAGTCCCTATCGGCACATAACTTGTATCTCATATACAAGTTATGTGCAGCTGACGCGATTCACCGATCTGGGCTTGCGCATCGTCATGCGCCTGGCCGTCGAGGGGCCGGGCGCTCAGGCACGCACTGATGACCTGGCCACACAGCTGTGTGTGTCGTATGCCCATTCCACCAAAGTCGTTGCCCGACTTGTGGCATTGGGGACCGTCGAGTCCGCACGCGGACGGCACGGGGGAATCTGCATCACACCCGTCGGGCTGCAGCAGCGAGTAGGCGAGCTGGCGCGACAGCTGGAGGGTGGGGGCGAGGTCGTCGACTGCGACGGGGCCAACCCCTGTCCGCTGCGGCAGGGCTGTCGGCTGCGTGCCGCGCTGCGTACGGCGCAGGAATCGTTCTACATGAGCCTGGATCAGTGGACGGTCGCTGAAATCGCCCGTCCGGCAGTGCATCCGAAAATAGAAAGGAACAGTTAAGTGATATCAGCAGAGTCGCTAGCCGTGATTCGTCAAACCCTCCCCGCGGTGGCGGGTGCGATCAACGAGATCACACCCCTCTTCTACTCGAAGATGTTCGCCGCACACCCGGAGCTGCTCCGCGATCTGTTCAACCGTGGAAACCAGGCGGCGGGGGAGCAGCCGAAGGCGCTCGCCGCGTCGATTGCGTCATTCGCCGTTGCGGTGCTGGAAGGCAATGCCGGCCAATATGATTCAGTGCTCGATCGCATCGCCCATAAGCACGTCTCACTGGGGATCGTCGCCGCGCAGTATCCGATTGTGTATGAGCATCTGTTCGCCGCGATTGCGGAGGTGCTGGGGGATGCGGTGACCGAGGAGGTCGCCGTCGCATGGACCGAGTTTTACTGGGCGATGGCCGACCAGTTGATAGCCCGCGAGAAGGCGTTGTACGACGCCGCGGGGGTGGCGCCGGGTGACGTGTGGCTGCAGGCCGCCGTGGTGCGCCGTCGGCTGGAATCGGCAGATGTGGCCACATTCGAATTACGTGGGTTATCGGCCGGATTACCCAGTTTCCTACCCGGACAGTACATATCGATCCAGGTGGCGTTGCCGGATGGAGCGCGGCAGATCCGGCAGTACAGTTTGTCGCGTGGCGCCCACCCGGGTGACTGGCGTATTGCTGTCAAGCGGATCAACGCGGGTGACACCCCGGCCGGTGAGGTGTCGAACTTCATCTACGACAACGTCTTCGAGGGTCAGCAGCTGCGGGTCTCGGTACCGATGGGCGAGTTCACGCTCGACGATTCGACGGACCCGTTGGTTCTGGTGTCGGCGGGTATCGGATGTACGCCGATCATGGGGATGCTGCAAGAGCTGGTCGCTACGCAGTCGTCGCGGGAGGTGGTGGTTCTGCACGCGGATCAGTCGGCGGCGGCGCACGCCTACCGACACGAGCTGGCAGATCTCGTCGGCCGACTGCCCGCCGGGCGGCTGCACACGTGGTACGAACGGGCGCATGTGGATTATCCGGCGGACGGTGTTGGGCGTATGAACTTGGATCGGCTTCCCCTCGACCAGTCCTCCACGGTGTTCGTGTGCGGTCCGCGGCTGTTCATGTCGGCCATCAACGAGGATCTGGTGTCCCTGGGTATCCCGCAGGAGCGCATTAACCACGAGCTGTTCGGACCGTTGGCCGAAGCAGTGGCGTGACACACGCGGGGGCAGCGGTGGCCCTGGCCGCATTCTGGCTGGGCATGGTGGTGGCGATCTCCTTTATGGAGGCGCCGCTGAAGTTCCGTGCGCCGGGAATGACGATTCAGCTGGGGCTCGCGATAGGCCGCCCGGTGTTTCGGGCTTTGAACACGGTCGAGTGTCTGCTCGCGGCGGCGCTGATCGCGCTTCTGGTCATCGGGCGACCCTCGATCGTGTCGGAGGTGGCCGTTGCTGGTGCCTGTGCATGTCTGGCGGTTCAGCTTCTGGTGGTGCGGCCGGTGATCGTCAAGAGGTCTGATGCGATACGGGCGGGCGATGATTATCAGGGCCGCACCCGTGGACATCTGTGGTACGTGGGGCTGGAGTGCCTGAAGGTGTTGGCGTTGATTTGTGTGGTCACGACCATGTTGACCGTGGTCTGAGGGGCTTCTCTGGCCATCCCCGCTGATGTGGTGTGGGGCGATTCTTAAATCAGGTGCTGCGGACGGTAGACTAAACCGTGATCCAGCGCGAGACTTCGGTGTTCGCGCATTCCCGCACCGGTCAGCCGGTGCGGACATGCGTGGGATGCCGGAAGCGAGAGCTGGCCGTAGATCTGCTTCGTGTGGTTGCTGTGTGTGCTTCGGATGGTCGAGACGTTGTCGTCGACATCCAGCGCAGACTGCCCGGCCGCGGTGCGTGGTTGCACCCGTCGGCACAGTGTTATCACCTTGCGGTAAAGCGGCGAGCATTCGTGCGAGCGCTCCGGATCGCCGGAAACCCGGATACGAACGCGGTCTTCGAACATGTTGAGCAATACCAAGAGATTGGCAACGACAAACAATGAGCACACCGTGAAGCGTCGATGATGATCGTCCATCACAGCTAACACGAGGCACGGCGCCTGAAGCCGCTGCCTCGCAGACAGGAGAGCAGTGGCAGGCAAGGCCCGGGTACACGAGTTAGCTAAAGAACTCGGTGTGACCAGTAAAGAAGTTCTCGCCCGACTGAGTGATCAGGGCGAATTCGTTAAGTCCGCATCCTCGACGGTGGAAGCCCCCGTCGCGCGGCGTCTTCGTGAGGCATTCGGTGGTGGCGATAAGCCCGCCGCCGCCGGATCCAATGGTGCGGCCGCAGAGACTGCGGCACCCGCCAAGACGTCCACTCCCAAGCCCGCGGCCCCCAAGCCCGCGCCGAAGAAGGTTGCTGAGCCCGTTGTTGAGGCTCCCGCGCCGGAGACACCCCCGGCGCCTCCGGCTGCCCCAAGCCCCAAGCCGGAAGTCCCATCCCGGCCCGAAGCAGAAGCCGAAGCCCCCGCTCCGGCCGCCCCGCGGCCCGGCGGCGCGACGCCCGGGCCCAAGCCTGGCGCTCCGCGGGTGCCGCGCGTCGGCAACAACCCGTTCTCCTCGGTACAGCCGACCGAGCGGCCGATCCCACGTCCACAGGCACCCCGCCCGGGCGCCCCGCGTCCCGGTGGCGCGTCCCCGAGCAACATGCCGCCCCGTCCGTCTCCCGGATCGATGGGCCCGCGCCCGCCGCGTCCCGCTGGTCCGGGTGGCGGTCGTCCCGGTGGTCCCGGAGGTGGTCGTCCCGGTGGTCCGGGTGGCGGTCGTCCCGGTGGTCCCGGTGGTGGCGGCGGTAACTACCGCGGCGGTGGTGCCAGTACCGGCGCACCGGCCGGTGGTCCTCCGGGTGCCGCAGGTGCCGGTGGCTTCCGCGGTCGCCCCGGTGGCGGCGGTGGCGGCGGTGGCCGTCCCGGTCAGCGCGGTGGTGCGGCAGGTGCGTTCGGTCGTCCCGGCGGTGCCCCGAAGCGGGGTCGTAAGTCGAAGCGGGCGAAACGCGCCGAGTACGAGAACATGCAGGCGCCGGTTGTCGGTGGCGTTCGGTTGCCGCACGGCAACGGTGAGACCATCCGGCTTGCCCGCGGTGCCTCGCTGAGCGATTTCGCCGAGAAGATCGACGCCAACCCGGCATCGCTGGTGCAGGCCCTGTTCAACCTCGGCGAGATGGTGACCGCCACCCAGTCTGTGGGTGACGAGACCCTGGAGCTGCTGGGCGGCGAGATGAACTACGTCGTGCAGGTCGTTTCGCCTGAGGACGAGGATCGCGAGCTGCTGGAATCCTTCGACCTCACCTACGGCGAGGACGAAGGCGGCGAAGAGGATCTGCAGACCAGGCCGCCGGTGGTGACCGTCATGGGTCACGTCGACCACGGTAAGACCCGCCTGCTGGACACCATCCGTAAGGCCAACGTCCGCGAGGGCGAGGCAGGTGGCATCACCCAGCACATCGGTGCCTACCAGGTGACCGTCGAGCACGACGGCAACGAGCGTCCCATCACCTTCATCGACACCCCCGGCCACGAGGCGTTCACCGCCATGCGTGCCCGCGGTGCCAAGGCCACCGATATCGCGATCGTGGTGGTGGCTGCCGATGACGGTGTGATGCCGCAGACGGTCGAGGCCATCAACCATGCCCAGGCGGCCGATGTGCCGATTGTGGTGGCGGTCAACAAGATCGATAAGGAAGGCGCCGATCCGACGAAGGTCCGCAGCCAGCTCACCGAATACGGACTGGTGGCAGAGGACTTCGGTGGCGAGACGATGTTCGTCGACATCTCGGCCCGAGCCGGCACCAATATCGAGCAGCTGCTCGAGGCCGTGCTGCTGACCGCCGATGCCGCCTTGGATCTGCGGGCCAACCCGAATATGGAAGCCCAGGGTGTGGCGATCGAAGCCCATCTGGACCGTGGTCGTGGCCCAGTGGCCACCGTCCTGATCACCCGCGGCACGCTGCGGGTTGGTGACTCGGTGGTTGCCGGCGATGCGTACGGTCGCGTGCGGCGCATGGTCGACGAGCATGGCGACGATGTCGAAGAGGCGCTGCCCTCGCGTCCTGTCCAGGTCATCGGTTTCACCTCGGTGCCCGGCGCAGGCGACAACCTGCTCGTTGTTGATGAGGACCGCATCGCCCGGCAGATCGCGGATCGGCGCAGCGCGCGCAAGCGCAACGCACTGGCCGCACGCAGCCGCAAGCGGATCAGCCTGGACGATCTGGACGCCGCGCTGAAGGAAACCAGTCAGCTGAACCTGATCCTCAAGGGCGACAACGCCGGTACGGTCGAGGCTCTGGAAGAGGCACTGCTCGGTATTGCCATCGACGACGAGGTGCAGCTGCGCGTCATCGACCGCGGTGTCGGTGGTGTCACCGAGACCAACGTCAACCTGGCCTCGGCCTCGGATGCCATCATCATCGGCTTCAATGTGCGGGCCGAGGGCAAGGCGACCGAGCTGGCCAACCGCGAGGGTGTGGACATCCGCTACTACTCGGTGATCTACCAGGCCATCGACGAGATCGAGAGCGCGCTCAAGGGCATGCTCAAGCCGGTCTACGAAGAGGTGGAGCTCGGCCGTGCCGAGATCCGTGCCATCTTCCGCTCGTCGAAGGTCGGCAATATCGCCGGTTGCCTCGTGCAGTCGGGCATCCTCCGGCGTAACGCCAAGGCTCGGCTGTTGCGTGACAACGTCGTGGTGGCCGAGACAGTCACCATCTCTTCGCTCAAGCGTGAGAAGGATGACGTCACCGAGGTTCGTGACGGTTACGAGTGCGGTCTCACCTTGACGTACAACGACATCAAGGAAGGCGACGTCATCGAGGCGTACGAGCTCCGTGAAAAGGAACGCGTCTAGATATGGCTGATCCCGCCCGCGCACGCAGGCTGGCCAAGCGGATTGGGGCCATCGTCGCCTCGGCGATCGAGTACGAGATCAAAGACCCGAGGCTGACGATGGTCACGGTCACCGATACCCGGGTGACCAACGATCTGCACGATGCGACCGTGTACTACACCGTGATCGGGCAGACTCTCTCCGACGAGCCGGATTATCCCGGCGCGGCGGCGGCGCTAGAGAAAGCGAAGGGTGTGCTCCGAACGAAGGTTGGTGCCGGTACGGGGGTGCGCTTCACGCCCACCCTGGCATTCGTCCTCGACACGTTGACGGATTCGGCCCGGCATATGGAGGAGCTGTTGGAGCGCGCGCGTGTGGCTGACGCCGCACTCGCCGAGGTCCGGCAGGGAGCTCTACATGCCGGTGATGCCGATCCTTACAAGGCATCCTCGGACGAGGACCCCGCATCTGACGAGGACGATGAGCGCCGTCCCGATTGAGACGGGTGCGGTGGGGGCACGCGTAGACGCAGAGGGCGCGGTGGCGCTCCTGATTAAGGCCAAGACGGTCGTGATCATCTGCCATGTGCACCCCGACGCCGACACGGTGGGCAGCGGGCTGGCACTCGGACAGGTGCTGGTGGCCAAGGGGGTTGACGTCCAGGTGAGTTTCGGGGCACCGGCGGCCCCTCCGGAGTCACTCGGCACCCTGCCGGGCGCAGAACTTTTGGTGCCCCCGCATGAGTTGTGCACGGATCCAGATCTGGTGGTCACGGTCGACTGCCCGAGCGTGCGGCGGCTGGGACGACTGGGCGAGCTGGTCGACGGGACCGCACCGGTGCTGGTTATCGACCACCACGCGTCCAATGAGCTCTTCGGTACGGCGAATTATCTTGATATCAAGGCCGATTCGACGACGATGATGGTGGCCCGGCTGCTCGACGCCTGGGGGGTGGGCATCACCCCCGAGATTGCGCATTGCCTGTACGCCGGTCTGGTCACCGACAGCGGGTCTTTCCGCTGGGCCACCGCGGAAGGCCACCGGCTGGCGGCCCGGCTGCTGGACTTGGGTGCCGACGGCGTGAACATCACCCGCACGCTCATGGATTCGCATCCGTTCGTGTGGCTGCCTATCTTGTCGCGTGTGCTGGGCACCGCCCAGCTGATTCCTGAGGCTGTTCGGGGTGCGGGACTGGTCTATGCCGTTGTCACCCATGACGTCTGGTCCTCCGCGCGGGCCGAGGAGGTCGAGTCGATCGTCGACATCGTGCGCGCCACCACCGAGGCCGAGGTGGCGGTGGTGTTCAAGGAGATCGAGCCCGAGCATTGGTCGGTGTCGATGCGTGCCAAGTCCGCGGTGGATCTGTCGGCAGTAGCGGCAACCTTCGGCGGCGGCGGACACCGGCTGGCCGCCGGGTTCTCGGCCACCGGTCCCATCGACGAGTTAGTGGCGGCGCTGGTTCGCGCCCTTGACTGATGTGGGCGATGCTGCCGCGCCGTCTGGGCTAAGGCGCCGAATCGTTGCTTTGGCGTTGCCCGCGCTGGGAGTTTTGGCGGCCGAACCGCTGTACTTACTTTTCGATATCGCCATGGTGGGCCGCCTGGGTGCGGTGCCCTTGGCGGGTTTGGTCGTTGGGGGACTGGTGCTTTCGCTGGTCGGCACGCAGCTGACCTTCCTTTCGTACGGCACCACGGCCCGTGCGGCACGACTGTTCGGCTCCGGTGATCGTGCCGGGGCGGTGCATGAGGGCGTGCAGGCAACCTGGCTGGCGCTGCTGATCGGAGCCGCCCTGACGCTCATCGTGAACGCGGTGGCCGCACCGGTGGTGCGGGCCATCGCCGCGGCACCCGATGTGGCTGCTCAAGGACTGACGTGGTTGCGTATCGCCATCTTTGCGGCACCGGCCATCCTGGTGTCACTGGCCGGGAACGGCTGGATGCGCGGTGTGCAGAACACGGTCCGGCCGTTGCGGTACGTGATTGTCGGCTTTGCGGTTTCGGCCGTGCTGTGTCCGGTGCTGGTTTATGGGTTACTCGGGATGCCTCGCATGGAATTGGCGGGGTCGGCGGTGGCCAACCTGGTGGGGCAGTGGCTGGCCGCGATCCTCTTCCTACGTGCCCTGTACTCCGAACGCGTTCGGCTGCGCATGGACCCGCCCGTGCTGCGCGCGCAGCTGGTGCTGGCCCGCGATCTGTTGGTGCGCAGTCTGGCCTTTCAGGCCTGCTTCATCAGCGCCGCGGCGGTGGCCGCACGATTTGGTGCGGCGGCGCTGGCGGCGCATCAGGTGGTCCTGCAGGTGTGGAGTCTCCTTGCGCTGGTACTCGATTCACTCGCCATCGCGGCGCAGACTCTCGTCGGCTCCGCGCTGGGAGCGGGCCGGGTAGCGGAGGCCAAGTCGGTGGCTTGGCGGGTGACGGCCTTCTCGCTGGGGTTCGCGGTGGTGTTGGCAGCACTTTTTGCTGTCGGTGCGCCTGTACTTCCGGGTCTGTTCACTTCCGATGTGACGGTGCTGCACGAGATGTACGTGCCGTGGTGGTTCCTGGTGTGCCAGTTGCCGATTTCCGGTCTCGTTTTCGCTCTCGACGGTGTGCTGTTGGGGGCCGCAGACGCCCGGTTCATGCGCAACGCCACCATGGTCAGCGCCTTGTGCGGATTCTTGCCACTGGTGTGGTTGTCGCTCGTCTTCGGGTGGGGTCTTACCGGAATTTGGTCCGGGCTCACCCTTTTCCTGATACTGCGGCTGGTGTTGGTCGGCTGGCGCGCGCTGTCGGGCCGCTGGGCCGTTCTGGGGCCCGGCCACTGATCAGTGCGCCGCCGGCGGGTACTGGGGATGCTGCGGCTGCGGGTAGGGATATCCAGCGGTTGACGGCGGGTATCCCGCTGGCGGGTAGCCCTGGTAGGCCGGGGGTTGCGCGGCCAAGCGACGAATCTGCTTGATCTGCCCCATGTTTCCGAATATCGCGATCCAGTTCATGACGAGGATGGACAGAAAGCTCCACCACCCGGCCGCCAGATTGTGGATCTGCGCGTCGCTGTATGCGGTCTCGCATTGCTCCAGCGTCCCGGTGATCGTGTAGGACCGGGTACTGAACATGATCAGCATCCCGGTGTGCTTGGTCAGCCGGACCTGAAAGTACCTGGGTGGCGGCGCCGCGGCAGGGTACTGCTGTGGATAAGACATGATTCCTCCCCTGATCGTGTGACGCCATCCGATGATATCGGGGTTTGCTCAACAGTCGGCTATGTGATCCAGGTCACGTGCGGAGTACTCTGGGAAACGCTGGATGAGGAGGTGTTTCGAAATGAACCTTGATCGATTTGCCGTGTGGACCGGCTACTTCCTTGGGCTGATGTCGGTCACGATCACCGCGTTGGGGCTGGCGGCATTGGCGGCCGGACGTCACGGATGGGGAATGGCCGCGGCGATCGCCTTACTGGTCACCGCGGGCCTCGGATTCGCAGTGGTAGGCGGCACAGTGCATCACGACCACAAGATCCATAAGGAGACGCCGCACTTGATGTAGGGGTAGGGCTGCTGTCTCAGAAACGCTTCGTAGAATACGGCTTGCCTAAGTTGGGCCTATTGATCGAACGGAGCCTCTTGGCAGATGAACACCCCTACCGGTTACCGCATCGCTAGAGAGAACACCGATGTGGCAGTCGAGGTCATCGAGGCCGGGGCGCCACCGCTGCCGTCGTTCGACGGCACCCGGTATGCGATGCGTGTGGTCGACCCCGCAGGATCAGACCCGGACATGCTCAGCGAGTGGTTCGCGCGCCCGCATCTGTTGGAAACCTGGGAGCAACGATGGTCGGCTGCACGCTGGCATGAGGACGCTTCTTATCGACTGGCCGGCCATTACTCCTTGCCCTGCATCCTGTCGGTTGACGGGGCCGAGATCGGCTACGTCGAGATGTACCGCGCCGCGCGCGACGAGATCTCCCGGATCTACCCGTCGCATCCGCACGACACCGGCTTCCACATAGCCACGGCGGCCGCCGAGTATCTGGGCCGCGGCGTCATCTCCGAGTGGATCCGATTGCTGCCGTTCGCCGTGTTCGCCGCCGATCCCGATTGCCGACGGATGATGGCCGAACCGGCGGCCGGTAATCCGCCGATCCACAAGGTGCTCGCCCGCCTTGAGTGGACTGCCTTGGGCGAGTTCGATATCCGGCCGGACCGTCGGATCGCGTTGTACCGCTTCGACCGTCCTTAGGTCTGCCAGGGTCTAAGCGTTTTGGCTGCGCCCGCGTTCCATGATGGCGGCGCGTCGCGCCTCCACACCCTCGGCGATGGAGTTCTGGGCGATCCACCGGTGGGCGTCATCGAGGGCCACCTGCAGGCCGTTGCCGATGACCTCGGACTCGATGCGACGGTAAGAGGCTAGGAGCTCGCGTACCGCGGACTGGTTGTTCCCGGCGATCGTCGCGGCGAGCCTCTTAGCGGCAGGCAGCAGCTCCTCGTGCGCAACCACCTCGGTGACCAGACCGGCGCGCAGCGCATCCTCGGCCGACAGGTAGTCGCCGGTAAGGCTCATGCGCCGTGCCAGCCCGCGCCCCACCGAGAGCGGCAGCAGTGTGGTCAGCCCCCAGGTGGGCAGGATACCCACGCGCGCATGGGTATCGGCAAAACGTGCCTTCTCCGAGGCGATCAGGATGTCGCAGGCCAACGCCAGCTCCAGGCCGCCGGTGACGGCGGCGCCGTTGATGGCGCCAATGACGGGCTTGGACAGCTCGGGCCACCACGGGTCCAAGGTGTCGGCACGGTCACCGCTGCCCAGCTCCTTGAGGTCGACGCCCGCGCAGAACACCGGGTCGGCGGCGGTCAGGATCATCACGTCGACATCGTCGTCGACATCGGCGGCGGTGACGGCTTTTACGATCTCCTCGCCCAGTGCCTTGCTGAGCGCGTTGCGGGCCTGTGGGCGGTTCAGCGTGATGGTGCAGATCCGGTCTTCGGTCTGCGTCAACAGAATTTGTTCGGTCATGCGTCGATAACCTCCTTGGCGATACGTTCGGCGTGGACGGCACGGCCCCCGAAGAGTGCCGAATTGCTGACGGCCCGTTTGTAATACAGGTGGGCTGGATGCTCCCAGGTGAATCCGATGCCACCGTGGCTCTGGATGGCCTTCGCGGTCACCTCGACGGTACCCGCGGACGCTACCTGCTGAGCGATGCTGGTGGCCAGCGCGGGATCGTCAAGGCTCGGGTCGTCATGTGACCAGGCCGCGTGGTAGGCGGCGCCGCGCACGTTCCCGGCCGCCGCGGCCATGTCGGCAAGGCGGTGCTTGACGGCTTGGAACGACCCGATGGTTCTCCCGAACTGGATACGAGACTTGGCGTATTCGGTTGTCACATCCAGCATGTAGGCGGCGATACCGGCCTGTTCGGCCGCCAGTACGGTGGCTGCGACGTCGAGTGCCTTACCGACTGTGTCAGCGCCCTGGCCCTGTTCGCCGATCAAGCGCGCGGGAGCGGAGTCGAAGTGGATATTGGCCTGACGACGGGTCAGGTCCAGGGTGGCCAGTGCATGCCGGTCGACACCCAATGCGTTCCCGTCGACCGCGAAAAGGCTTGGACCGGAGTCGGTATCGGCCAGCACCAGGATCACGTCGGCAGTGGCGCCATCCGGCACATGCTCGGTGTCGCCCGTGAGCTTCCACCCGTCCGCATCGGATTCCGCGGATACCGTGATCGCGTCGGCCAACCGCGTGCGGCCACCCGCGAGAGTGATCGTCTTGTCGCCGGAAGCCAGCGCGGGCACCAACTCGACGAGGGCGTTGTCGTCGCCGCTGGCCGCCAACGCGGTGGCGCCCAGGGCCGCGCTGGATATCCACGGCAAGCAGGCCAGTGCGCGTCCCAGTTCCTCTGCCACGATGGATAATTCGATAACGCCCAGACCGCCCCCGCCGTATTCTTCGGGCAGGCTCAGGCCGACCACACCCAGCTCGGAGCCCAGCGCACGCCAGGCGTCCAGGTCGACGGTGCCGGCATCGACGATCTCGCGTACGTGCTCGGGTGTCCAGACACGTTCGCACCAGCTGCGAACCAGTCCGCGTAGATCGCCATGTTCTTCGGTGAACTCGAATTCATTCATCCTCGAGGCACGTCCTTCCAGGCCTTGTCGGTATCGACCCGGATATCGCCGGGCAATCCGAGGACGCGCTCTCCGATGATGTTGCGCATCACGTCGGAGGTGCCGCCCTCGATGGTGTTGGCCTTGGACCGCAGGAAGGCCCACATGGTGTCGGCACGGCGGTCGTCTTCGACGACGCGTCGCATGTCGTACGAGGCGTAGAGAGTCGCCTCAATGCCCAGCAGTTCGACGCAGAAGTCGTAGATCTGCTGATTGAGCTCTGCGCCCATCAGCTTGCCGATCGATCCCTCCGGACCCATGGGCCTGTCGCCCTGGGCGGCGATGCGCATCTGGGTGCCGTAGCGGTTTCCCTCCGAGCGCACGAACAGATTCGTCAGCTTGGCCCGCAGCTCGGGGGTGTGCAGGTCGGGGCGCTGCTTCCACAGATTCAGGGCGTTGCCGATCGATCCGCCGCCGCGGCCGTGGTCGAATGCGCCGCCCAGCGCGCTGCGCTCGTTCATGAGGGTCGTCATCGATACCCGCCAGCCGTCGCCCTCATTGCCCAGGCGGTGTGCGTCCGGGATCCGGACATCGGTGAGGTACACCTCGTTGAACTCGGCGTCACCGGTCATCTGGCGCAGCGGACGGACCTCGACGCCGGGATCGGTCATATCGACCACGAAATAGGTCAGGCCGCGGTGCTTGGGCACCTCGGGATTACTTCGGGCCACCAGGAGTGCCCAGCGTGCCTGGTGGGCACCCGAGGTCCATACCTTCTGGCCGTTGATGACCCAGTCGTCGCCGTCGCGCACCGCGCGGGTGGCCAGGCCCGCCAGATCGGAACCGGCGCCCGGCTCGCTGAACAGCTGACACCACAGCTCTTCACCGGTGAACAGCGGGCGCAGAATCCGTTGGGTCAGTTCGGGCTGTCCGTGTGCGAGCACCGTGGGTGCCGCCATGCCGTAACCAATTACGTTGATGAACAGGGGGTCTGGCATGCCTGCCGCGCGCAGGATGGTGTCGGAGACGGCCTGGAGGGAGGGTGGGGCGTCGAGTCCGCCCAGGCCGACCGGGAACTGGACCCAGGCCAGGCCCGCGTCATAGACGGCGCCCAGCAGTTCGGTGACCGATGTGGAGGCAGGGGGATGTTTGGCGAGAACCTCGTGCGCGGCGGCGGCGATCCGGTCGCGTTGCGATGAACTGCTTGCGTGAAGAGCGTTGGATCCCGCGCTAGACGGCTCCGATGACGTCACTGGCATGAATTACGTATACACGCGTAGGTGAACTAACCGGTGGGTGGGGCACAGTCGGATCGGCATCGTCAGGCCTATCGTCGAAGCATGTGCAGGAACATCACCGAACTACGCGGGCTGGAACCTGCGGCGACCGACCAGGAGATCGAGGCGGCGGCGCGGCAATACATCCGCAAGATCAGCGGTATTCAGAAGACCTCCGATGTCAACCGGGAAGCGTTCGAGCATGCGGTGGCGGAGGTGACGGCCACGACGATGCGACTGTTGGGCCTATTGCCTGCGCGCCGTCAGCCACCTAGGACGGTGCCCCCGCTGCGGCGTCCCGAGGTGCTGGCGCGGTTGGCGGAGCGCGGCCAGAGCTAGAACTTGTAAGAGGGCGCGAGAATGTTGGCGACCCGGCGGTTTTCCACGAGGCAGCCGGGGCCGTCGGGGGAGTACTTCGCTGATGCGTAGTACAGAGACTGCTGGACCACGCCATAACTCGTCTTGAAGGTGATCATGCAAGACACCCACCACTGGTTGTTCCAGTCGGTCGGCTTCATGATGTTGTACTCCGCCGCGCGGTGACCCTGAATCGTCGTCTCCACGGCGTCCGCGGGCAGCGAGTCGTCATACGTGCGCCACACGATCGCCTCTACGGCAATTTGGTAGTTGTTGCGCGAGTCGTACCGGCAGCGCAGCCCCTCTTCGGGGGAGGGCGGTGTCTGGTCCAGCGCGGCCGCAGCGATGACCGAGCCGGGGATCTCGTAGCAGGGGTCAAAGGGGCGCGGGTCGGTGGTGGCGACAACTGGCCATTTGATCGTCGTCGTGGCGCCGTTCGTCATGGGCGCGGTGGAGAACCGCAGCTGAACCGGTGCGCTGGTGGCGTGTTCCGCCGGTTCGGTGTGCCACACGACGAGGCCGCTCAGTAGCAGCGCCATGATGGCGGTGCCCAATCCAACTCGGGTCAGGCCTACCCGTAGGGCCATGCGAAGTCACCTCAATCTGGTCGGCCGCGGTGGCCGAAGTCTAGCCGTGCCCGTCGTCACCTCATTACGGAACTTTCAAAACACTAGAACACGTTCTAGTCCGGGAGTATCGTGACGCTATGGCACGAATTGGGAATTATGCGGACGATGATGTCGCCGGCTGGCTGATGGCTTCACCCGAAATGACGCCCGGCTTCGCAGGGTTTTCGGATGCCGTCTACAACCGCAGCCGGCTTCCCATCGGGGTTCGAGAGCTCGCACGCATGGCGGTGGCCTTCGCGAACGAATGCACGGTTTGTCAGAACACTCGCTTCGTCCAGAGCGGGGAGCTGGACGCCGACTTCTACGCGGACGCCGACCAGTGGCGCACCTCGCCGCGGTATAGCGAGGCCGAACGGCTGGCCGCCGAGTTCGCACATCGCTTCGCCACCGATCACACCGGGCTGCGCGAGGACGACGAGTTCTGGGAGCGGGCACGTCAACACTTCGATGACGGGCTGCTGACCGACCTTGCGCTGTCCTGTGCGTTCTGGCTTGGAAGCGGGCGCGCGCTGCGGGTTCTCGATGTTGGTCAGAGTTGCACGCTAACCCTGTAGGTACATTGGCCGGATGACGCAGGAACGGGAGCCCACTTTGTGGGCGATCAGCGACCTGCATGTCGGGCAGTCGGCCAACAAGTCCGTTCTCGAAGAACTGCATCCGGCCTCACCGGAGGACTGGTTGATCGTCGCCGGGGATGTGGCAGAGAAGACTGACGACATCCGCGCGGCGTTGGATCTGTTGCGCCGCCGGTTCGCCAAGGTCATCTGGGTGCCGGGGAACCACGAGCTGTGGACCACGGCGCGCGACCCGATGCAGATCTTCGGGCAATCCCGCTACGACTACCTGGTCAACATGTGCGACGAGATGGGCATCGTCACACCCGAGCATCCGTATCCGGTGTGGGTAGAGCAGGGTGGACCGGCGACTATCGTGCCGATGTTCGTGTTGTACGACTACACATTTCTGCCGGAGGGGGCCAATTCCAAGGCCGAGGGTCTGAAGATAGCCCGGGACCGCAATGTGGTGGCCACCGACGAGTTCCTGCTCTCCAGTGAGCCTTTCGCGACGCGTGATGCCTGGTGCCGGGATCGGTTGCGGTACACAAGGAAGCGGCTGGAAGATCTGGACTGGATGACTCCGACCGTCCTGGTGAATCACTTTCCGCTGGTGCGTGAACCCTGCGACGCATTGTTCTATCCGGAATTCTCGCTGTGGTGCGGGTCCACCGCGACCGCCGACTGGCACACCCGCTACAACGCGGTGTGTTCGGTGTACGGACATCTACACATTCCGCGGACCACCTGGTACGACGAGGTGCGGTTCGAGGAGGTGTCGGTTGGTTACCCACGGGAATGGGCGCAGCGCAAACCGTATTCGTGGTTACGGCAGATCCTGCCCGATCCGCACTATCCGCCCGGCTACCTCAACGAATTCGGGGGCCATTTCGAGATCACCGAGCAGATGAGAGTGACGGCCAAGCGATTCCGTGAACGGCTTGCCAAGGAGCGTGCCAGTGACTGATGAGCGTCTTGCGCGAAGAGACAGCAGTACTGATCAGTTGATTGCGTCGGTGGTTCCCGATGTGCTGTCCTCGGCGGAGCTGTACGACGACCCACCCGGTTTGGTGCCGCTGCCCGAAGAGGAGCCGCTGATCGCCAAATCGGTGGCCAAGCGTCGCAACGAGTTCATCACCGTGCGGTACTGCGCGCGGCAGGCCCTGGCCGTCTTGGGGGTCCCCGAAGCTCCGATTCTCAAGGGTGACAAGGGGCAACCGCTCTGGCCCAGTGGGGTCGTGGGCAGCATGACGCACACCGAGGGATTCCGCGGTGCCGTGGTGGGACGCGTGGGGGAGGTGCGGTCGGTGGGTATCGACGCCGAACCGCACGATGTGCTTCCGAAAGGGGTGCTCAAGTCAATCGCCCTGCCGGTCGAGCGTGACGAGCTCGCCGCGTTGCCCGATGGCACGCACTGGGACCGGTTGTTGTTCTGCGCCAAGGAAACCACGTACAAGGCCTGGTTCCCGCTGACCGCACGCTGGCTTGGCTTCGAAGACGCGCACATTACGCTGGACCCGGATGGGACCTTCACATCGCGAATCCTGGTGGACGGCACGGCCAACGACGGCAGCGTGCTGTCGACGTTCGATGGGCGATGGATCATCGACAAGGGCCTGATTTTGACCGCGATCGTGGTGCCGTGACGGATCCGTTGAGCCGCGCGGGGCTGGTGATCGTGGATAAGCCCGCCGGGATGACGAGCCATGACGTGGTATCGCGCTGCCGCAGGCTGTTTTCCACTCGCAAGGTGGGGCATGCAGGCACCCTCGATCCGATGGCGACGGGGGTGCTGGTGATCGGCATCGAACGTGCCACCAAGATCATGGGACTGCTGACGTTGACCACCAAGTCGTATGCGGCAACGATTCGGTTCGGGCAGAACACCAGCACCGATGATGCCGAAGGTGAGGTGTTGCAGACTATTTCGGCCTCACAGGTGACCGATGCGGATATCGAGACGGCAGTGGCGGCGTTGCGTGGGGACATCGAGCAGGTGCCATCCTCGGTGAGTGCAATCAAGGTCGACGGACAGCGCGCGTACAAGTTGGCGCGGGAAGGGCAGACCGTCGAGTTGGCGGCGCGGCCCGTGCGTGTCTCGCGGTTCGACGTGTTGGCGGCGCGGAGACCGGGGGATGGGTTTGTCGATGTGGACGTGGCGGTGGACTGCTCCTCCGGGACATATATTCGAGCGTTGGCTCGCGATGCGGGGGCCACGCTGGGCGTGGGCGGGCATCTGACGGCGTTGCGGCGCACTAGAGTTGGTGATTTCAGGCTGGATCGGGCGCGCACACTCGACGAGTTGGCCGAGGGCGCGACGTTGACGCTGGATCTCGATAGCGCCTGTCTTGAGGGGTTCCCCCGACGCGATCTGGATGCGGCAGAGGTCGATTCGGTGCGCAATGGGCGGCCGTTGTCGGCCGCCGGTATCGGAGGCACCTACGCTGCGGTGGATTCCGAAAATCGGGTCATTGCGTTATTGGCGGACAAGGGTTCTCGCACGACATCGGTTGTGGTGCTGCGCCCGGCCAATCTGTAGCGACTACCCGAAGATCTCGTTGTGCCAGTAACGTTTGGGGTCGCTATACCAGGGGTCGAGGCGACTCGTGAAAAGAACTCGTAGCTCTTTTATGTCGATGTTGTATCTGCGATATAGGGCAACGAATTCGGCGGGGTCCCATTCCTCGCCTATGTCCGGGTTAACGGCGATGCGCAGTGTGGAACCCTGCCCTCGATAGGACTCAACACCAGGTATTCTGTTGAGCCACTGAAAGAATGCCTCTTCGTCGCCGTGGGAGTAGAAAGTGACGTCTCGTGCGGCGAGGTCTACCTTGCTATCGCTGGAACCGTCAGTGTTAGGCCAGACGTTTGTATGACTGTCGTAGGCTTCTCGAGCATCCCACTTGTGACTTTTGTCTTCCCAGGGGTCGATTTCTGCGCTTGACTGCAACTCATTGTCTGTCGGCCTCTGGCCGAAAACTTCGTTGTACCACCACCGATCTGGGTCACTGAACCAAGCTCCGAACCGCCCAGTGTTCAAGACCCGTAGTTCCCTCGGCTCAATGTCGTACCGACGAAAGAGCGCGACGAACTCACGTAAGTCGTCCTCATCGATGGAGTCAAGGCTTACGGTGATCACTTCCGTCCGCCCATGGCCTCCGGCGTACGACTGGACAGCGGCGATGCTGTCTAATCGGCCGAAGAATACAGCTTCGTCATTTTGGGAGCCGTAGCTAATGCCTGTCGCCTCGAGGGCTACCGTTTGTCCGTCGGTCATGGTTTTCCTCCGCTAGCTTCTGGCTCTGGTAGTGGCGGCCGAACATTGTCGTACGTGCCATCGGGATGTTGTACGTCCCAGTGCGGCCCACCGTGAGCGAGTCCTGGGCGCGGGCCGGTGGGAACCCAGACGTTTCCGTTGGCATCCTCCCAGCCGAAACCTTTGCCTCTAGGGTTCGGATTCGGTACCCACTTGGGGCCATCTTTCGGTGGTACGAAATCCCGTGGCAATGATCCCGCCGGATAGTCACCCGGATAGCCCGGCGCCTTGGCTCCGTTCTTGTCAAATGCGTCGTTGGGCGGCTTGCGGTTCGAGTAGACCGTCGTTTCGCCAGTAATCGTTGCGATCGATAATCCTATGATCGCGCCCAGACCCGCAGCGGTGATTGATCCCGCGCCAAAGGTGATGCCGCCCAATGTCGTAAGGAATGGGCGGATGCATGCCGCGAGCGCTGATGCACAGGCGTCTACCGCTGTGGCCGCGATCTCCGCGCCTCCTGCGGTAGCACGCCCGCGAGTGATGACGGCGATGGCGGCGATGGCGGCTATTCCAACACCGAGAGTGCTGGCGATTGCGAACTGCATATCTGATCGCAGCTGATTGAGCGCCGCGTAGTGGGCGGTCGTCGAGGTCGCGAGATCGCTTGCGGCCAGCTTGATTCTGCCCGCACTTGTGGAGAGCGTCGTGAGATGCTCGCTGAGGTTCGGGATATCTGGGGCATGAAAATTGCTCAATGCGTTAGCCGAGAGCCTGAGGTCGGATTCGCCCCTTGAGATCACGTCATTGTCGGCAAACGTCTTCCACGCCTTGGCCGCACGATCGAGCTTGTCTGTATCGCCGTCCGGGATCTCGCCGCCCGCTACCTGAGCAACGACCTTCTTATACAGGTCGGGCACATCCGACTCAAGACCTGGGCCATTGTGTTTTGACGATGCCACACCGACGACAACATCTGCCCCATAAGGTAATTCCGACGGGATTGTCCGAGGGCAGGCCGGGCCCGTTCCCTTGTTGGGATCGCGATTCGCTCGCCAGTCGGCGATTGCCCAGTTGTAGCCAGCCGCAATGAGAATGTCTCCCAAGCGTTGTAGCGCCCTGGCGTAATCAGTAGTCACCATCACGAGAGCGCCCGCACGTTCGTCGTAGCCGCTCGACCAAGCCATGACGGCCTGATAGCCGCCCGCCATTCCGCTGGTTTCCAGAGTCAGGACACGGGAAAGCGGCTTGAACGCGGCCTGGACGTCGGTCGAGAGCCTGTAGCAGGTTTCCGCGGCGGCGTAGTACGCGGCTGATTCAACAACGACGGCCACGTCATCCCCTCGTCATCCGAAGATTGGCTTCCTGGGCCTCCGAGTAGGCGCCGTGTGCTGTTCTAGCGGCCTCTTCCATCTGGTTCAGTCCTTCGACGAGCTCGCGTGCCGCATCTATCCACTGCTGATGCGCTTCCGTGTACGCAGCGGCGGCGGCGCCTGTCCACTGCCCGCTCTGCACCAGCTTCTGGACACGTGCTTCTAGCTGATCGAGATTCTCGGTGACGAACTCCTTGAATCCGCGAGCGCGCACGGTGACCTGATCAATGTGATCCAGATCGAACGAGAACTCTGACTCGATGTGAGCGGGCACAGCTCAGCCCCTCTGTGTTGAGTCGATCGACGATGCCGTCGAGACTTCCTGGGCCTGGAATGCCGCCGCGTTAGAGTCCAACGTAGAGGCGATATCAGCGAGTGCGTCCCACACTTTCGTTGCACCGTCTTGCATTTCGTCCCATCCGGACCGGTAGGAGTCGGCTGCGGTGCCCTTCCAGACACCGAACAACGCCTGAACCTCGCGATCCAGCGAAGTTGAACCCGATCTCATTTGGTCTGCAAGGCCGGCGGCGAACTTGCTGAGTGCACTGACTTCGTCGATTACCACCTGCAGCGGCGCGTCACCGGCTGATGTCATTACCTCGCCCCTCCCGGGATTCGACGTGATCTTTTGTAGATCTGACGCGGCTAGTCGTGATTCGGTTCCATCTTTTTGAAGATTGTTCAAACCCGCCCGAAACCGCAGCTCAGTCGCGGACCCACCGGCTCGGAGGATGAAGCTCTCTGGGCATCCACATCAGCGGCTGTCGGTCCGCAAAGTGCGGATCGAGTTCGGGATTCCCGGGGAAGCGCCCATCACCGTCGGGCCACAGAATCTGCAGATATCGCACATGGTTGGTCCGGTTGAACCACAGCCCGAACCCGAATTCGTTGTGATACCAACTCGGATCGACGGGGGACAGCTTCACCTGGTAGTCGTCGACGGCCGGCAGTGCGAGCACGTCACCAAACGTTTCGCCCACCTGCAGCCGGCGTCCGTCCTGTACCTGTTCGGCAACCGCATTCAAAGCGCGCTGCATCATCGCAACGTCGTTGACTCCGTAGATCGCCAGCTCGGGCGATCGCATGGTGTGCCACATCCCGACGGTGTATGCGAACGGTGGGCTCTCCTCCGACGAGGTCGGACCGATTCCCAGCGCGCTCCAGCCGTATTCGGTGACGCTGCCGATGATGCCGCGGTCGCTCTCGTTGTAATCACCGCGATCGCCGTAGTCGACGCACAGCAGGCACTCACACGTCGCGTTGCCGGCCATTTCAGTCGAGTACAACCCAAATTGATTGCGCTGCAGGGTTTCCCAACTCAAGCTTCTTTTCCCCGCGGCCACTGCCGTCGCCCTTGATCGATACCGAGATGGTTCCGGCGAAGTCACGCCGCTCGTCCACCGTCACCCGAGCGTCCAGTGCCACGCCTACAGTGTCGAAGTAGCGCAGCATCTCCGGATCGGCATCAGAGATTCGCGCCACCACACCGGCATCGCCGTTAGCGCAGTCAGACAGCTGGCGCGCCGGGGGGGTGGGCACCTGCCCGTCCGGCCCGGGAATGGGGTCGCCGTGCGGATCGCGTTGCGGATGACCAAGCTTCGCGTCAATCTTGGCCAGCAGAAGGTCGGAGACCGCATGCTCAAGCACCTCGGCCTCGTCGTGCACCTCGTCCCACCCGTATCCGAGTTCGTTGACCAGATACGTCTCCAGTAGTCGGTGCCGACGCACCATGAGCACGGCCGCTTTGCGGCCCTGGTTCGTCAACGTCACCGCGCCGTACTTTTCGTGATCAACCAGACCTTGATCGGCCAGCTTGCGGATCGACTCGGAGGCGGTGCTCGCCGACACGCCCATCGCCTCGGCCAACATTTTGGTGCTCACCTTTTCGCGTGACCACTCCTGCGCGGTCCAGATCACCTTGAGGTAGTCCTGGGCAACCGTCGTCAGGTCGGCATCGGAGGATCCGGCGGGCCGGTCGGATCGAGAGGGGCTCACGAAGCTCAGCCTAGTCAGCCTTGGATGAGCCGCCGGCGCGAAGACCGAAAGCCTGATCGGCCCTCTCATATCTTCCGAAGTAGGCTTCATGTCGTGCAACGCTGGCGCGGGCAAGACGAAATCCCGTCCGACTGGGGTCGGTGCGTGTTGACGATCGGCGTATTCGACGGTGTGCACCGAGGTCACGCCGAACTCATCGGGCGCGCGGTGAAGGCCGCACGCGAGCTCAACCTCAAGAGCGTCCTCATGACGTTCGACCCCCACCCCATGGAAGTGGTGCTTCCCGGCACCCATCCGGCACAGCTCACGACCCTTACCCGGCGCGCGGAGCTGGCCGAGGAATTGGGCGTTGACGTCTTCCTCGTGGTGCCCTTCACCCCCGAATTCATGAAGCTCTCACCCGATCGCTACGTGCATGAACTGCTGGTCGAGCGACTGCACGTTGCCGAGGTCGTGGTCGGGGACAACTTCACCTTCGGCAAGAAGGCGACCGGGAACGTCGCCATGCTCAAAAAGGCGGGGGATCGGTTCGGCTTCGCTGTCGACGCTGTGAAACTGCTCAGTGAACACGCCGTCACCTTCTCCTCGACGTACATCAGGTCCTGCGTCGACGCCGGTGACATGGTCGCTGCCACCGAGGCACTCGGACGTCCACACAGGGTCGAGGGTGTCGTGGTCCGTGGTGACGGCCGCGGCCGGGAACTGGGCTTTCCGACCGCCAACGTGGCGCCGCCGATGTTCGCCGCCATCCCGGCGGACGGGGTGTACGCGGCCTGGTTCACGCTGCTCGGACACGGTCCCACCATGGGCACCGTCGTTCCCGGTGAGCGGTATCAGGCAGCCGTCTCGGTGGGCAGCAACCCGACGTTCTCCGGCAAGGCACGTACCGTCGAGGCGTTCATCATGGACACCGCCGCGGACCTGTACGGCCAGCATGTGGCGGTCGATTTCGTGGCGCGGGTTCGCAGCATGGAGAAGTTCAACTCGGTGGATGAACTCGTGGACGAAATGGGCCGCGATGCCGAGAAGGCACGCACGATTTTGGCCCGGGGCTAGCCCGCCGGTACACTTCAACATCGGTGTGAGCTGCAGTTCGCGGTGGCCCGCCAGAAACATTCGACGCGAACCCCAGTGATGGAGAAGCTTGCCGTGGCATTGACTACCGAGCAGAAGAAAGAAATTCTCACCCAGTACGGGGTGCACGAGACCGACACCGGTTCTCCCGAGGCCCAGGTTGCGATGCTGACCAAGCGCATCGTCGATCTGACTGAACACCTCAAGACTCACAAGCACGACCACCACAGCCGTCGTGGTCTGCTGCTGCTGGTCGGCCGCCGTCGCCGCCTGCTCAAGTACATCGCGAAGGTCGATGTCGCGCGCTACCGCTCGCTGATCGAGCGCCTGGGTCTGCGCCGCTGACTTTGGTTTCTCCTCGACGATGCGGCAGCCCCGGATTCACGGCTGCCGCATCCATCGTTCTGGTTGTCGTGGGTGTTGGGCTGGTGTCGGCGTGTTCGGCAGCAGCCGCCACCGACGACCTGGTTGTCGGTGACTGTGTCAACCTCAGTGGTACTGACCAGCAGGCCAAGATCGTCAAAAAACCGTGCGGCAGTCCCCAGTCCAATTTTAAGGTCTTCGCCAAGACCGCAACGGATACGGACTGTCCCCGGGACGCCGACTCGTCCTATTACGCCAAGCGCGGATTCGGTCGTAAGAGTCAAGCCCTATGCCTGGACATCGACTGGGTGGTCGGCAGCTGTATGAACGTCCCCGACAAATGGGACGGCGATCCCGTACGCGTCGACTGCAACGACCGCAACGCGCAGAACAAGAAGCGTGCCACCCAGGTCCTGCAGGGAGTCTCGACGGCGGATGATTGCATGACCGCGCTCGGCTACCCGTACATCGACCGCAATTTCACCGTGTGTGTGGAGGAACTGCCCTGATCACGCTGCATGGCCGCAAACGCCGCAGGTGATAGGGTGTCGGGGTTGTCATGCTGGTCCCACCGGGTAACGGGCGGTCTTCGGTAGTGGCAGCCGGAACTCTGCGTTTCGCGGCTCGCGCTCCTCGCGCAAGCGGCTCCTCGCCAGCCCCGGCCGCTTCGATCGAATGGCCGTGGCCGATCACCTTCCGGGTCCACCTCGCGCTGGTACGTCCGCGCGCTGACCGCGTGATGGCACATATGCCCAATGCAGCACTTGCTGCTAACTGAGAACGTATGAGAGGTATTCCAGAACCCATGTCTGTTACAGAAATTGATGAAGGCGTCTTCGAGTCCACCGCGACCATCGACAACGGGAGCTTCGGCACCCGCACCATCCGGTTCGAGACCGGACGCCTAGCCCAGCAGGCCGCCGGCGCCGTCGTCGCCTACCTGGACGACGAGACCATGCTCCTGTCGGCGACGACTGCCAGCAAGAGCCCCAAGGACCACTTCGACTTCTTCCCACTGACGATTGACGTCGAGGAGCGGATGTACGCCGCGGGCCGCATCCCCGGCTCGTTCTTCCGCCGTGAGGGACGTCCCTCCACCGACGCCATCCTGACCTGTCGTCTGATCGACCGGCCGCTGCGTCCGACCTTCATCAGCGGGCTGCGCAACGAGATCCAGGTGGTGGTGACGGTGCTGAGCCTGAACCCCGCCGACCTGTATGACGTGCTGGCCATCAACGCCGCATCGGCATCCACCCAGATCTCCGGGCTGCCGTTCTCCGGCCCCGTCGGTGGCGTCCGGGTCGCCCTCATCGACGGCCAGTGGGTCGCGTTCCCCACCGTCGAGCAGCTGGAGACGGCCGTGTTCGACATGGTGGTCGCGGGCCGGAAGGCGGGCGACGATGTCGCCATCATGATGGTCGAGGCCGAGGCCGCCGATAACGTCATCGCTCTTATCGAGGGTGGCGCCGGTGCACCGACCGAAAGCGTTGTCGCCGAGGGCCTTGAGGCCGCCAAGCCGTTCATCGCCGCGCTGTGCACCGCACAGCAGGAGCTGGCCGAGAAGGCCGCCAAGCCCGTCGCCGAGTACCCCCTGTTCCCGGACTACCAGGACGACGTTTTCGCTGCCGTCGCCGCGGTGGCCACCGAGCCACTGTCACAGGCACTGTCCATCGCGGGCAAGGCTGAGCGCGACGAGAAGACCGACGAGATCAAGGTCGAGGTTCTCGGCCGTCTGCAGGAGGGCTTCGACGGCCGCGAGAAGGAGATCGGCGCGGCGTTCCGTTCGCTGACCAAGAAGCTGGTCCGCCAGCGCATCCTGACCGACCACTTCCGCATCGACGGCCGCGGTCTCACCGATATCCGCGCCCTGTCAGCCGAGGTCGCCGTGATCCCGCGGGCCCACGGCAGCGCACTGTTCGAGCGCGGCGAGACCCAGATCATGGGCGTCACCACCCTCGATATGGTCAAGATGGCTCAGCAGATCGACTCGCTGGGGCCGGAGAAGTCCAAGCGCTACATGCACCACTACAACTTTCCGCCGTTCTCCACCGGTGAGACCGGGCGCGTCGGCTCGCCGAAGCGCCGCGAGATCGGGCACGGTGCGCTCGCCGAGCGTGCGTTGATGCCGGTGCTGCCGAGCGTCGAGGAGTTCCCGTACGCCATCCGCCAGGTATCGGAGGCGCTGAGCTCCAACGGATCGACCTCGATGGGGTCTGTCTGCGCATCGACGCTGTCGCTGCTGAACGCCGGTGTGCCGCTGAAGGCCCCGGTCGCCGGCATCGCGATGGGTCTGGTGTCCGATGACATCGAGCTCGCCGACGGCACCACCGAGCGTCGCTTCGTCGCGCTCACCGACATCCTGGGCGCCGAGGATGCCTTCGGCGATATGGACTTCAAGGTCGCCGGTACCAAGGACTTCGTCACCGCGCTGCAGCTCGACACCAAGCTTGACGGCATCCCGTCGAAGGTGCTGGCGGCCGCACTGGCGCAGGCCAAGGACGCGCGAAGCACGATCCTCGAGGTGATGGCCGAGGCCATCGACGCGCCCGACGAGATGAGCCCGTACGCACCGCGTGTCACCGCCATCAAGGTGCCGGTCGACAAGATCGGTGAGGTGATCGGGCCCAAGGGCAAGATGATCAACTCGATCACCGAGCAGACCGGTGCCAGCATCTCCATCGAGGATGACGGCACGGTGTTCGTCGGCGCCACCGACGGCCCGTCGGCGCAGGCCGCGATCGACATGATCAACGCGATCGCCAACCCGCAGCTGCCCAAGATCGGCGAGCGGTTCCTCGGAACCGTCGTCAAGACAACCGATTTCGGCGCGTTCGTGTCGCTGTTGCCGGGCCGCGACGGACTGGTGCACATCAGCAAGCTCGGCAGGGGCAAGCGGATCGCCAAGGTCGAGGACGTGGTCAAGGTCGGCGACAAGATCCAGGTCGAGATCGCCGATATCGACAACCGCGGCAAGATCTCGCTGGTCCCGGTCGGCGAAGACGAAGCTCCTGCAGCCGAGGCTTCCGCGCCCGCTCCGGCGGAGGCCGTTCCGGCTGATGCCGTCACCCAGTAAGTTCCCCAGCGCGGTACGCCGCACGGTTCTTCCCGGCGGTCTCCGAGTCGTCACCGAGGCAATGCCCTCGGTGCGCTCGGCGTCCGTGGGGGTGTGGGTCGATGTCGGGTCCCGTGACGAGGGGCGCAGCGTTGCCGGTGCGGCACACTTTCTCGAACACCTGCTGTTCAAGTCGACGCCGACCCGGTCCGCGGTCGATATCGCGCAGTCGATCGATGCCGTAGGGGGCGAGCTCAACGCGTTCACCGCGCGTGAACAGACCTGCTACTACGCACATGTGCTGGACTCCGATCTGGAACTGGCCATCGATCTGGTGGCCGATGTGGTGCTGCGTGGACGCTGTGCGAGCGAAGATGTCGAGGTCGAGCGCGATGTCGTGCTCGAGGAAATCGCGATGCGCGACGATGACCCCGAGGACCTGCTGGGGGAGGCGTTCCTCGGAGCGCTGTTCGGCGATCATCCGGTCGGCCGCAGCGTGCTGGGGAGTTCGGACTCGATATCGGCGATGACGCGGGCACAGTTGCGTTCGTTCCATGTGCGGCGGTATCGGCCCGAACGCATGGTGCTGGCCGTGGCCGGGAACATCGACCACGATCGCGTGGTGCGGTTGGCGCGCAAGTACTTCAAGTCGCATCTGAACCCATCGGTCGCGACGGTGGCGCCACGAACAGGGAACGGTCGGGTCGTGGCCAAGCCGGGGCTCGTCTTGGTGCCCCGCGACGGTGAGCAGGTGCATCTGTCGCTAGGCGTGCGCACGCCGGGACGTGGCTGGAAGCACCGCTGGGCGCTGTCTGTGCTCAACAGTGCACTTGGTGGCGGTCTCAGTTCCCGTCTGTTCCAAGAGATTCGCGAGCAACGCGGGCTGGTTTACGCGGTCTACTCGTCGGTGGATACCTTCTCCGATACCGGTGCATTGTCGGTGTATGCTGGCTGCTCGCCGGAGCGTCTCGACGAGGTGGCCAAGGTGACCTCACAGGTGTTGAAGTCGGTGGTCGAGGGTGGATTCACCGCAGCGGAGATCGACCGGGCCAAGGGCGCGTTATCCGGTGGACTTGTTCTGGGGCTTGAGGATTCGGCATCGCGCATGAATCGGATGGGCCGCAGTGAGCTCAACAACGGCAAGCACCGCACGATTTCGGCGACCCTGGACAAGATCGACGCGGTGACCGCCGACGAGGTCAATGTCATCGCACGTCAGCTGCTCGGCAGTCCTGCCGGGGCGGCCGTCGTCGGACCGTATCGATCCAAGCGGACGCTGCCGCGGGCGCTACGGGCGATGATTGAATCCGCACGCTAGGCGTGCCGGGTGTCGGTATCATCTCCAGCTGATGGTTGCCAAGGCGATCCAGCGGGTTAGGGCACTAACAGCTGGCCGATACGCACAGCTTGCAACTGCGGTAATTCTGTTGTCGTGGTTGGGTTTTACCTTCCTGCCTCAGCACGGTTCCCAAGCTCATACCGCACCGCCCGTTGCAGGCCACATGCACGGTATGAACCACGAGACCATGGCACCGATGGCTCCTATGGCTCCTATGCCCGCCGCCCACCATCCCGCGCTGTGGGCAGCCTTCGCCGCTTGGATAGTCATGACGATCGCGATGATGGGGCCGGCCACCCTGCCTGCCGTGCAGTTCGTGGAGCAGCATGCCCCGCGCGGCCGTCGCGGTGGGGCAGTAGCGCTTTATGCGGCGGTCTGGCTTGCCGTGTGGGCTGCGGTCGGCATCGTCATCACCCTCGCTCAATCCGCGGCGACCGGCGCCGCGCCCTGGTGGCTGTTTGCAGGCGCACTGTTGGCGACTGCGCTCTGGCAGCTCACCCCGCTGAAGTGTCAGGCTCTCGGCGACTGCCATAGGTCAAGCCCGCTGCCGCCCTCCGGTTGGCCAGCGGCCAAGGGGGTCATGAGGTTCGGAGGGTTGAGTGGCTGGGCCTGCGCCAGGTCGTGCTGGGCCGTGATGCTGGCGACGGCCGTGGCCCCCGCAGCACATGTTTTGTTGATGGTGCCGCTGACGGCCGCCGTCACCTGGGAGCGGTTCACCGGTCATCCCCGCCGGACCACACGCATTCTCGCGGTCCTCTTCGCCGCGGCGGCCGCTGCTGCTGCCGCGTTCGCAGCGCTCCAATAACGCCGCGCTAGGGTCCCGGGTATGGATATCAACGGCAGCGTCGCCATCGTCACCGGAGCCGGCTCGGGTATTGGGCAAGCACTGGCCTGGGCGCTCGCCGATGCCGGGGCACGGGTTGTCGCCTCCGATATCGACGCGGACGCCGCCGCGGGCACCGCGTCGGCGCGGGCGGGCCAGATCATTGGCCGGCGCGCTGATGCCAGCTCCATCGCCGATATCGAAAACCTCATCGCCGTGGCGGAGAAGGAATTCGGCTCGGTCGATCTCTACATCGCCAACGCCGGCATCGGCGGTGGCCTCGGGCTGGAAATTGGCGAAGCGGCATGGGATCTCACGATCGATGTGAACCTGCGGGCACATATCCGGGCGGCCACTCTGCTGGTGCCGAAGTGGGTGGAACGGGGCCGCGGATACTTCCTCGCGGTCGCATCGGCGGCCGGGTTGCTCACCCAGATCGGCTCGCCGGCCTATTCGGTGACCAAACACGCCGCCGTCGGGTTCGCCGAATGGCTCGCGATTACTTATGGCGACAAGGGAATCGGCGTGAGTTGTCTGTGCCCGATGGGAGTTAAGACCGCTCTGCTGGACGGCCTCACCGAATCCGAGGACCCCGCCACGAAGGTCGCCGGTACCTCGATCACCGCCGCCGGCGAGGTACTGGAGCCGGCTGCCGTCGCGGCGATAACCCTGGACGCCATCCGGGAAGGGAATTTCCTGGTTCTGCCGCACCCGCAAGTGCTCGATATGTACCGGCAGAAGGGCGCCGACTACGACCGGTGGATCGCCGGTATGCGTAGGTATCAGGGAATTCTGGAAGCTCAGATTCTGAGCTGAGAATGTGATGTAAATCACATATCCATAACCCATGTGACTAAAGCTCCTCTTGTCGTATCGCCACTCCTTCCTGCTAGCGTTGACGTAACCGAGTAATTCGTCAACAAGCACAAAGGGTGGTACCGCGCAGATGGCAGCTGATGGTCCTGTTGACGTCGTGGTCGTGGGAGCAGGCACGGCCGGTCTGGGTATAGCCGCCAAACTGCGCCAGACCGGGGTGGAGAACCTGCTGATTCTTGAGCAGGCGCAGGAGATCGGCGGCTACTGGCAGGCCGGCAGCTACGCGGCCACCATCGGCGATGAGTTAGCAGTGCAGCAGTCCTACTCGTTCTCGCCAAGTTCCTCTTCGCGCGCGGTCTGGGCGACACGTAAGGGCGTTCTCCAGTACCACCGGGATCTGGTCGCACGGCATGATTTAGAACCCGTGCTGAGGTTGCGGCACCGGGTGACTGGTCTTACCTTCGAGCCGGCCAGCGCCACGTGGCGGATCACCGTGGCGGGGAAAAAGTCCGTTGTCGCACGAAAGGTGGTCCTGGCGGTTGGCGCCGGAAAGACGCCGTTGCCACCAGAACTCGATGGAATCGATCAGTTCGACGGGCCGGTGCTGAGCACCGCGGACTGGGATGCGAGCTTCGACTTCTCGGGCCGCAACGTGGCGGTGATTGCGGCAGGTGCCAGCACCGTGCACGTGGTACCGGAACTGGTCAAGCAGGCCGCGCGGGTGCGGGTTTTCCAGCGCACGCCCGACTGGGTGTTACCGCGCTGGGGCGGTGAATCCCCGAGCCTCGCCGGGCGGCTGTTGTCCCACGCCTCGGGAACTATCGCGGGCCGGGTGACGGCCCGCTACCAGGAGATCTTGAGCCGGGGTCTGGTGCGGCGCGGTGTGGGTACTCGCCTCGTCGAGGCGGTGGCGGAGGGTCATCTCAACCGCAACGTGAAAGATGCCTGGTTGCGCCGCAACCTCCTTCCGGCCTACCGCGCGGGCAGTCGCCGCATCCTGTTCTCGGACGAGTTCTATCCGGCACTGCAACAGGACAATTGCAAGCTCGTGCCATGGCCTGTCACCGGGGTGAGCGCCATCGGCGTTCGATCGGCGGATGCCATGACGCACAGGGCGGACTGTCTGGTTTTCGCCCTCGATGCTCCCGAGGTGATGCTTGAGCCGCCGTTCCCCATCCGCGGTGCGGGTGGCCGCACGCTAGACGCGCACTGGGGTGCTGAACCGTCCGCATATCACGGGGTGAATGTTCCTGGCTTCCCCAACCTTTTTCTACTCGCCGGTCCTGGTTCGGGCTCCAACGCACTTGCGGGCCTGTCGCATACCGAGGCTCAAATCGACTATGTAGCAGCATCGTTGGCGCTGGTTGATTCACTGGCCTTCGTCTCGGTGGAGGTGCGTCCGGAGGCTCTGGAACGCGAGCGGGCGTGGTCGGCCCAGCGATTCGGCAAGAGCCCCTGGCGCGACGGTGCATTCCGCTGGTACCGCCAGATCGAGACGACGGCCAGTGAGCTGTTCCCTGGCACGGCAAGCGAATTCCGGCGGCGGCTCGAAGACTTCGACACCGCCGATTACCGGATTCTCACCCAGCAGGAACTCAGTGGCATCTCTAGCTCGACTGCTCACTCAACGAAGATAGGGGTAGCTCAATGACGACCGTACTGGCGGACGACCCGACCCGGGAGAACACCAAGAACATCACAAAGAACGACGAGTTCTTCGTGAACGTTCTCGGCAAGGTCAAGGCCAGGCAATGGACCCTGGCCGATTTCGACTGGGACAAGCCAGGTGCGGACACGATCAACCCCGAGCAGTTCGACGATCTGAAGCGGTTTATGTCCGATCTGGTGTGGATAGAGCATATCGGCGGCCGGATGATGGGCACGTTGGGTGTGACGGCGCCGAACGACACCTTGCGTGAGATCTATAGCTACTTTCATGCCGAGGAGCAGCGGCATGCCAATGCCGAAATAGCGTTGATGCACCGGTGGGGCATGCTGGAAGAGGGCGAGATCCCTCCGCAGTCAGCAGATATCAAGGCCCTGCTGCAAGCAATGCACGGGTTTGACGCTATCGGTGACCGGCGTCTGCCCTTCATGTACATGGCGACGGCCATCCCGTTCTTCGAGGTGGGGCTGGACGGTGCGGTGCTCAAGTTCCTCTCCGGCGAGATCGAGGACCCGCTGTTTCACGAGGTTTTCGCCAAGATCAACTCCGACGAATCACGCCATTTGGCAGTGGGTTTCGCGGTCATCGACATGTTGGGCACCCGCAAATTCTCCAAAATGCTGGTCGAGGATGTGGCGCCGCTACTCAAGCCGGTCACCATCGTCCGCGCTATCGGGCTGGCCAACCCTCACATCATCCGGTTCGCGGGCTTTCTGACCCGAGTGGGTGACGCCATGCGGAACATGGGCATCGACACGATACTTATCCAGCGTGCGTTCGACCGCTATGCGGAATCCGGCGGCAGGAACAGCAGTAGCGCCCGCCGGTTGCCGGCCTTCCGGTTGCTGCGTTCACCCATCGTCAACAGCACCTACTTCAGCGATTTCGACCATCCGCTGCACAAGGTCGGCCGGGCGGTGAACAAGTTCAACGACAAAGTGCCTTATCGGAAGAACGTCAAGATGCCCACGTGGACACAAGATCTCACACCCGATACCGAGGTGTAGCCGGTACAGGACTGCCGCGTTACGTGAGCAGGCCCGCGGGATCGGTGAAGGGCAGCTCGAGATCCTCGGCGACGTGCGCGTTCAGCAGCGCACCTTCATGTGTCGAGAGCCCCTTGGCCAGTGCGGTGTCTTCGCGGCAAGCCCGGCGCCAGCCCTTGTCCGCCAGTGCCAACACATACGGCATGGTGGCGTTGGTCAAGGCGAAGGTGGACGTGCGCGGCACCGCACCCGGCATATTGGCCACGCAGTAGAAGACGCTGTCATGCACGGTATAGGTCGGCTCGTCGTGCGTGGTCGGGCGGGAGTCGGTGAAGCAGCCACCCTGGTCGATCGCGATATCCACCAGCACTGAGCCCGGCTTCATCTGGGCTACAAGCGAATTCGATATCAACTTGGGGGCCTTGGCCCCGGGGATGAGCACCGCGCCGATCACCAGGTCGGCCCGCTTGACGGCCCCCTCCAGCTCCAGGGAGGAGGAGTAGCGGGTCCGGACGCGTCCGCCGAATTCCGCGTCAAGCTCGCGCAGCTTGTTGAGATTTACGTCGAAAACCGTGACATGAGCGCCCATTCCGGCGGCGACACGGGCGGCGTTGTATCCGGCAACCCCACCGCCGATCACCACGACGTCGGCCGGGCCGACGCCGGGAACGCCGCCCATCACCAGACCGCGCCCGCCTGCTGGAGTCATCAGGTGGTAGGCGCCAACCTGTGCAGAAAGCCGCCCGGCCACCTCGCTCATCGGTGCGAGCAAGGGGAGTGCGCCGTCGGATGTCTGCACCGTCTCGTAGGCGATCGACGTGGTTCCCGACTTCAGCAGCGCCTCCGAGCAGGGCAGCGAGGCGGCCAGGTGCAGGTACGTGAAGAGGGTCTGCCCGCGGCGCATGTGGGCATACTCGGGCTCGATCGGTTCCTTGACCTTGAGCAGGAGATCTGCCTCGGCCCACACCTTTTCGGCGCCGTTGATGACCTGGGCGCCGGCCGCCTTGAAGTCGATATCGGATATCGAGGAGCCTTCGCCGGCCCCCGACTGGATGATCACCTCATGTCCGCGGCGGGTCAGCTCGGCAACTCCGGCCGGGGTGGTGGCCACGCGGTACTCGTTGTTCTTGATCTCGGTAGGGATGCCTACGCGCATGATGATGTCTCCTGTTCGGGGATCGCCCCATTTCTCACCTCAAGTGTGAAGAAGCGTCGAGAAACATGCAATATTCCTGACGAAGATTCGGTACATTGCAAATATGGTCGCAAAATCACCGGAATCGCAGCTTGACACGGTCCCCACACCGAATGATGTTCGGCGCGTGGAGCTCGATGACGTCGACCGCCGCATCCTGCTGGAACTGCATGACGACGCACGTATACCCAACAGCGCGTTAGCCGAGGCGGTGGGGATTGCGGCGTCCACGTGTCATGGACGGGTTCGACGTCTCCAGGAAACCGGGGTGATCCGTGGATTCTTCACCGACGTCGATCCGGCGGCCATTGGTCGGCCGCTGCAGGCGATGATCTCGGTCAGCCTGCAAGCCAACGCCCGGGGCAGGATCCGTACGTTCATCCGGGACATCCGTCAGCTGCCGCAGGTCATCGACGTGTACTTCCTGGCCGGCGCCGACGACTACATCTTGCACGTGGCGGCCCGCGACACCGAGGACCTGAGGTCCTTCGTCGTTGAGAAACTCAACGCACAGCCCGATGTCGCGGGCACGCAGACGTCGTTGATCTTCGAGCATCTACGTGGGGGAGCGCCCCTGTAGATGCCGGGGATCAGCTCGTGGCCGGCGCTGGGTCCTCCACAACGTCGTTCGTGGCGCCGTCCTGGCCCACGATCCCGTTCTCGTCGACCTCGTACACGTGTGCTTCCGCGATGTTGAAGAACGTGCCGACTACACGTACCCGGCCCGCCACGACGGCTCCGGCCAGAATCGGGTGGTGGACAAGCCTTTCCACCTGAATTGCCACGTTCACGATGCCGAGCTGGTCGACCTCGTTGAACCCGCATGCCTCAGCGCTGGCCCGGGCCGGATGGTGTTCCTGGTAGGCGATGAGGCTGTCCCGGCCGTAATCGAGCCACCGGCCCACCGGGGTGGTGGGCGCGTCTGTGGACTCCGACAGCAGCGCCTTCATGGCCCCGCATGACGAATGTCCGCACACCACAATTGAGCTCACGCCCAGCTGGTTGATCGCGAAATCGAGCGAGGCATCTACCGAACCGTCGGCGGGATCGGTGGGCACCAGGTTTCCGACATTGCGCACCGTGAACAGGTCGCCCGGACCGCTGGCGGTGATGACATTCGGCAGGATGCGCGAGTCTGCGCAGGTGAGGAACAGCGCGTCCGGATTCTGGCTGTCGACGAGCTCGGCGACGTGCGGACGCAACGCGTTCGAGCCTCGCGCGTTGTACTCGTTGATGCCATCGATGATCGACGCACCCGCTCCGTCGTTATCGCTGCGGCGCCACGACCGCCACGGCACCAAACCGACAGCGCGAGAAACGAAATGGCGCTGCGGCCGAGTGGTATGCGCGTGGTGCAGCTTGGCGTGTGAGGACTCGACGATCATCACGGTGCCGCCACCCGCCTCGTGGGCGCGCTTCCAGTCGGAGATGGCCTCCGAGATGGCGTGATCGACATAATCGGCGTTGATGGCCAGCGTGACATGGGCACCCGGCGGGACGGTGCTGAGTGTCTTGGTCAGTCGCGGCATCGACAGGAAGCTCAGGGTTCCGTCCAGCTCGACGTGCCACTGGCGTGAGCCCTCGGTGCCGAACGGCCTGGCCTCCATATGCGCCCGCATGACCCGGGCCACCAGGATGCCGATGGCCACCAGCAGGCCGATGCCCACGCCCTCCAACAGGTTGAGGAAGACGACACAGACCATGGTGATGGCGTACACCGCCAAATCGCCTGTGCGCCAGGCGAGCTTCATGTGTGCCAACTTGACCAGCTGGATACCGATGACGATCAGCAGACCCGCCAAAGCGGCCTTGGGGATGAGCTGCACCAGATTGCTGAACAGTGAGGCGAACAGCAAGACCCAGACGCCGTGCATGATCGCCGATGTCCGAGTCTTTGCACCCGCGGCCACGTTGGTGGAGCTGCGGACGATCACACCGGTGATGGGCAGACCGCCGAGAAAGCCGGACGCCACGTTCGCACTGCCCTGACCGATCATCTCGCGATCGAAGTTGGTGCGGGGACCGGTGTGCAGTTTGTCGACGGCGACCGCGGACAGCAGCGACTCGACGCTCGCGATCAGGGCGATGGTCACCACGCCCAGGATCACCGCACCCCATTCGCCGTTGGCCGGTCCGACCAGCGTGGGCAGGCTCAGCGCGTCAAAGAAGTTACCTGACAAGCTGATTCGCTCGGCTGGCGAGTTGGTGACGTATGCGAGCGCGGTGGCACCGACGATCGCCACCAGCGCACCGGGGATCATCCGGATCTTGGGCGGCAGTTTGGGCCACAGCAGCAAGATGGCGATAACCATCACGCCAATGATCACGTCGGGCAGGTGATGGTTGAGGACGCCCTGTGGCAGCGCCTTGAGGTTCAGCCACGCGGAGCTCTGCGATGTGCCGCCCATCAGAACGTGGATCTGCTGCAGTGCGATCGTGACGCCGATACCGGCGAGCATCGCGTGCACCACCACCGGCGCGATGGCAAGGGCGGCCCGGGCCATCTTGCTCAACCCGAACAGGATCTGGAGAACTCCCGCAGCCATGGTGATGAGGCAGGTCATCTGCCAGCCGAATTCATTGATGAGCTCGGCCACCACCACGGTGAGGCCGGCGGCGGGGCCGCTGACCTGAAGGGGTGATCCGCCGATGGCGCCGGCGACGATGCCACCGACCACGGCCGCGATGAGGCCCGCCATGAGCGGGGCACCGGAGGCGATCGCGATACCGAGGGAAAGCGGTAGCGCGACGAGGAATACGACGAGGGAGGCCGGGAGGTCGTGCCGCAGGTTCTGCAGGAACGACGCTTTCGAGGCCTGCTCGGTGGCAGGAGTCGCCATGTTAGTAAGCCCTATCGGGATTAAGGGTCGCAGCAGCCGCAGCTCTATGCGCGTGCGCGACTAGTGGATAGATATGGATGATGAGACGCGTATGACGGCGTCTTTGCCGTCACGGTGACGGCTCAGCGTCGATCTATCCCGAGGGTGATAAGGCGTTGTCGTCCTAAGTTGTCGGGCGCACGAGAAAACAGTGAGCCTCGCGCGGCCAGTAGTGCCAGCAGAGCGGCACCCAAAAGGGCGGACATGTAAAGGGCCACGGGCAATCGCAGCGACAACGCGCTGGGCTGCTGCCGGATTCGTGTGGCGGCCGCGCTCACCGAGCTCTTGGCGTGCTCGTGAATCTCCTCGGGCGACAGGCTCGACGCTGGCGAAGCACCAACAACGGCCGCTCGCCACCCGAACATCTGCCCGTGCGTGGCCGGTCCGAGGAAGCACAGGGCCGCTAGGAGGACGATTGCAACGCCCCCCATACGCGTCAATCGCTTGCGGCCCGACATGGGTTTTAGAGTACCAGTGGATGCGTGATCTTGATCGTATCGCAGCTAGAGATACGTTTCTGAGAGGAACCTGAGAGCATCGCGTAATGCCGGCAAATGGTTGCCAGAATCGTGAGAGCGGTCACAGCCGATTGCTCGACGGGGCGTTGTCACACGCGCTGGTGCACTCAGAAATAGCCTCAACCAGGAGTTGATGCAATCTACTGGCAAATTGAGCGTATGACAGGAATTTCGTAGCTCACGTGATCGCCGGGGGATCTGTCCGGTGAACATCCTGTGTGCCCGGCGGCGAGCGACGCGCACGATTGCGTCTGCGAGGTGTCGCTCGTAGTCGGGCACCACGGAGGGCGTCTGCTGAGTGTGTCCGCCGACGATAAGGTGACCGCGTGACCACCATCGCGACCGGAGTGCTCGGAGCCCAGGGAAAGGTCGGCCAGGCCATGTGTCAGGCCGTCGATGCCGCCGTCGATCTTGACCTGGTGGCCGCTGTTGACAAGGACGACTCGCTGGAAGCGCTCACGGCGGCCGGCGTCGTCATCGACTTCACCCATCCCGATGTCGTCATGAACAATCTGAAGTTCTTGATAGGCAACGGTATCCACGCTGTCGTCGGCACCACCGGCTTTACCGACGAGCGTCTGGACCAGGTGCGGGTCTGGCTTGCCGAAAGCCCGGGAACGGGTGTGTTGATCGCCCCGAACTTCGCGATCGGTGCCGTGCTGTCGATGAAGTTCGCCCAGCAGGCCGCCCGATTCTTCGAATCGGTCGAGGTCATCGAGCTGCACCACCCCAACAAGGCGGACGCCCCATCGGGAACAGCGACCCGCACCGCGCGTTTGATCGCCGAGGCGCGTAAGGGATTGCCGCCGAGCCCCGACGCCACCAGCACCGGGATCGAGGGAGCGCGCGGTGCCGATGTCGACGGAGTGCGGGTGCACGCGGTCCGTGTCGCAGGACTTGTCGCGCACCAGGAAGTGCTGTTCGGGACGACCGGCGAGACGTTGACCATCCGGCACGACAGCATCGACCGGTCGTCCTTCGCGCCGGGTGTGCTGCTGGCCGTGCGCAACATCGCGGCACGGCCGGGCCTGACGATTGGCATCGAGCCCCTGCTGGAGCTGTAATGTCCGCCGCCGCCCGGGTCAAGATCCTCATCGCGTTCATGTGCGCGGCGATGGTGGCGTACTTCCTGATCCTGGGCCGGATGGGTGTCGCCCTCGTCGAAACCGGGAAGCCTGCGGCGATCGGCATGGGGATCGGGGTGCTGATCCTTCCGTTCATCGGGTTGTGGGCCATGGTCGCCACTTTGCGTGCGGGCTTCGCCCATCAGCGACTCGCGGGGCTGGCAGCAGAGCGGGGCCGCGAACTGGATGTCAGCGCATTGCGCAGGACACCGTCCGGACGCGTCAACCGGGAGGACGCCGACGCACTCTTCGCGACCGTGAAGGCCGAGGTCGAGGCCGAACCCGACGACTGGGTGGGGTGGTATCGGCTGGCCCGCGCCTATGACTATGCCGGGGATCGCGGTCGCGCCCGCGAGACGATGCACACCGCCGTGCTGATGCAGCAGGAGGCGGCAACCCCATGAGCCGCCTGCTGGTGGTGCACCACACTCCGTCACCGGCCACCCGTGAACTGCTGGAAGCGGTGCTGGCAGGGGCCAAGGACCCCGATATCTCGGGGGTCGAGGTGGTGGCCCGTCCCGCTCTGGCCGCGACGATCCCCGACATGCTCGAGGCCGACGGGTACCTATTCGGAACTACCGCGAATTTCGGATACATGTCCGGCGCGCTCAAACACTTCTTCGACACCGTCTACTACCCGAGCCTGGATCACGTCGCCGCACGTCCCTATGGCCTGTGGGTGCACGGCAACAATGACACGGTGGGCGCGGCGTCCGCGGTGGACAAGATCGTGACCGGGCTGGCGCTGGAGAAGGCGGCAGACGTGCTTGAGGTTGTCGGGCCGATCGATGCATCCGTGCGCGAGCGGGCCTATAACCTTGGCGGCACGCTCGCCGCGATCTTGATGCAATAAGGAGACTGGCATGCCCGGACTTGCCGAACTTGCCCTGGGGGCAGCACCTATCGCCGGTGGCGCACTGCTGGGAGCTGTAGCAGGCAATCTCAAACCCCCGGACTTCCGCGCGATGATCGCCAAGGACTTCGACTTGTTGGACCGCATCCCCGCGGAACAGACCGAACGTCGCGCGGCATTCCAGCGCAGCATCGACCAACGCATCGATGATCTGATCGCCACTAGCGACCGAAGCCGCTCGCTACGGGAGGCGGCGCTGTCGTATGGCGGGGGCTGGCGGGACATCCTGGTGTTCGTCGGAGCCGTTCTGTTCACCGTGATCTGGTGGAACGTCGAGCACACGCGGACGAACTGGCTGGTCATGTTCCTGGTGATGCTGGCCTTGGCGCTGGTCGCCGGGTTCTACGCGACGCGCACGATGCTGCGCAGTATGCAAAGCCTTGCGGGCCGGGCGCGGCGCCATACCGAATAGCGGTGGGGTGCCGAAATGGCGGAGTTCATATGACTCGCTCCGCCATTGTGCAGGTAATTAGGAACTTCGCAATAAATAAATTCGAATCGGTCATGTGCACCGTAGTCTGTCATATTCGACTTACGTTATTACGTATTTTTAATCATGGGTCGACCCGGGGCGACTCGTCACCTATCTATATTGTAGAAAAGGTGATGAGTTAGCTATTCAGCTCTGGGAGGGGAATTCCGATATGGCGGAATCTGCAGGTAACGCCACGCTAGGCGCGACCGAAACAGTCGGTATTCAGCGGATGCTCTCGGCGGCCGAATCGGAATTGAACCATCTGCGGAGGTACACCACCATTTGGTATGTCGCGTGGCTGCAGGGTGACCTGGACATCGCAGCATTGAGCGCGGCCGCGACGCTCTTGCAGCAGAAGCACCCCTACCTTGCGGCACGGGTCGAACCCGTCGGCCGCCGTTTCCGGGTCACCACCGAACCGGTGCGCGACACCGTCGTGTCGCTGCGGACGGAGCCCCTCGAAGATATCGCGACGCTGCCGGTGCTCTCGCTCGACGACGGGACCTTTGCGATCCTGGTCCACCCGCAGGAAGCCGGCAGTGCTGTCGCAGTCGGTGTGGACCACTCGGTCGCGGATGCGCGCCTCAGTTATGTCTACTTCTACGAACTGTGGGAGCTCTACACCTGGATCGTGAGCACAGGAGAGATTCCTCAGCCGCAGTCTCAGCGTTTTCCCGTGGCTCCGGAGACCGCGATGGCGAGCCGGGGTCTTCAACAGACTCCTCTCCCCGAGAAGCCGTGGTTCGCGCCGACCTACTGGGGTGGCAAGCAGCAGCACGAGATATCCACCTCCCCAGGAACGGTCTTGGGGTGGAAGCAACGCTTTGACCCCGAAGTGTCCGCCAGATTGCGGGCGGCGGCCCGGCAACGGCACGCCACCGTGAATAGCCTGGTCACGGGTGTTATCGCGCTGGCAGAACGTGCTTTGATCCCCGTCGACTCCGGCGAGCCGGTGAACCTGGGATTCGAGTCGCTTGTGGACTATCGCCAGCACCTGACACCGCCTGCCGAACTCGGAGAGATCGCCAACGGAATCATGATCGCCCGGAGCCAGGTAATGGTCCGTGCACATGATGACCCCGTGCAGGTCGGCTCCGAGGTGACACGTCAGATCATCGAGGACATCAGCAGCGGGTTTCTCCTGCAATGCGTTCACCACATCGCTGACACGTTCCTGACCGGTCGTTTCGGACCGTTTATCCGGATCACCAACCCTGGAATTCTGCCCACCCCGCCCCTGCCTGCAGGCCTGATCATGGAGGACTTCGACGTCCAACTGGCAACACCCCCGGTCGCGATCGCGGCAGGCTCGCCCTTGCCGCACGCCACCCGATACGAGGTCTATTCCATCGGCGACGAATTCACCATCGTCTGCAAATTCCCCGCCGCATCCCTGACCGCCGAACAGGCTGGTGCATTGCGCGCGGACATTGTCGCCGGGATCGAAGCGCTCGCGAATCCGTAGAACGGCACGGCGTCATCCCACGGTGAATATCGCGGCAAGGGATGGCGTAAGAGAGCGGCACGCGCCGGATTGCTATCGACGTGATCGTCGTAGGGGCCACGTAAGCTGACCGAGTGTCCATACCCACCCCTTACGAGGATCTGCTGCGCCTCGTGCTCGATCAGGGCACACCGAAGTCGGATCGCACCGGCACCGGCACCCGCAGCATCTTCGGCCACCAGCTGCGTTACCGCCTGGAGGACGGCTTCCCGTTGATCACCACCAAGAAGGTGCACCTGAAGTCGGTGATCTATGAGCTGTTGTGGTTCCTGCGTGGCGACTCCAATGTCCGCTGGCTGCAAGAGCACGGAGTCACCATCTGGGACGAGTGGGCATCGGAGACCGGGGAGCTGGGTCCGGTGTACGGGGTGCAGTGGCGCTCCTGGCCCACCCCGTCGGGTGAGCACATCGACCAGATCAGCTCCGCGCTGGAAGTGTTGCGCACCAACCCCGATTCGCGACGCAACATCGTCTCGGCCTGGAACGTCGGCGAGATCCCGCAGATGGCGCTGCCGCCATGCCACGCCTTCTTCCAGTTCTACGTCGCCGACGGCAAGCTGAGCTGCCAGCTGTATCAACGCAGCGCCGACCTGTTCCTCGGAGTTCCGTTCAATATCGCCAGCTACGCGCTGCTCACGCACATGATGGCCGCGCAGGCCGGGCTCGGAGTGGGCGACTTCGTGTGGACGGGTGGTGACTGTCATATCTATGACAACCATGTCGAGCAGGTCACCGAACAGCTCCGCCGCGATCCCTATCCGTACCCCAGATTGGTTTTGGCGCAGCGTAATTCGATATTCGATTACGAGTACGACGACATTTCCGTCGAGGACTACCAGCATCACCCGGCCATCAAGGCGCCTGTCGCGGTATGACCGGAACCATCGGACTGATCTGGGCGCAGTCGCGCGACGGCATCATCGGTGCGGACGGTGCTATACCGTGGCGGCTACCGGAAGATCAGGCGCATTTCAAGCGAATCACCATGGGGCACACCGTCATCATGGGGCGCAAGACGTGGGAGTCGTTGCCGGCGAGCGTTCGGCCATTGCCGGGTAGGCCCAATATCGTGCTGACCAGGGATGCGTTGTTCGAACCGGACGATGCTTTGGCAGTGGGATGTGTGGACGCCGCGATGGCCGCTTCCGATGAGGCGCCTTGGGTCATCGGTGGCGGGGAGATCTATCGGCTGTTCCTGCCTCTCGCGCAGCGATGCGAGGTGACGGTGGTGGACGTCGACGTATCGGGCGATGCTCTCGCGCCGGAGCTCGATGAGAGCTGGGTTGTTGAGGAAAACGACTGGAAAACAAGCGAATCCGGGGTCCGGTATCAGTTCCTGAGCTACCGGAAGGTCGACGTGTGAGTCCCCCGCGAGCGGGAGGGGCCCCCAGTGTGCTGCTCCCGCTGGCCATCCTGATGGCCACCGCGGTGCTGGCTCTCGCCGGTTGCACCCGCACTGTTGATGGAGCCGCGTCGGCGCCCGCCGAAGCCGCAGGCTGGGGGAGCAGCCAGGGTGCCGCCGTGACGGTGGGTGGCGCCGGTGATGTCGCCGCCGGTATCACCGTGTTCGTCGATTTCCAATGTCCGTTCTGCCAGCGATTCGAGGCCGAATACGGCGAGGACATCACGAAATACGTGACCGAAGGTCGGTTGCGGGTGACCTACCGGCCGGTGAGCTTCCTGGATCCGATCTCGGCCAGCGGCGACTACTCGTCACGCGCTGCGGCTTCGCTATTCCTGATCGACAAGTCGGGTGCCTCCGATGCGGTGATCCTGGGCTTCATCGGTGAGATGTTTCGTAGGCAGCCGGCCGAAGGCATTGGGAACCTCACTAATCTGCAGATCAGTGAGATAGCCGCCGGGGCCGGGGTGACGGGCGATGTGCTGCGCGAGATTTCGTCTCTTCAGATCGCCGATGCCGATCACCGACGGACTGCCGGCAACGAGCAGCAGCTGACCGACCAGGGGCTGGGAGGTGTCCCCGGCGTCGTCGATGGCTCGGGGGAGATCGTCGACCCGTCCGATCCAGACTGGTTGGCGCGTCTTGTGGGAGCCCGGTGAGCCGGTCGACGTTGAACGTCGGGCAGGCGCGGCGCATTGCAATTGCGGCCCAGGGCTTCACCGACACACCAGCGACATCGATCACGCGCGCGCATCTACGCAGGCTCATCGCCAGAATTCAGGTTCTGCAACTGGATTCGGTATCGGTTGCGGTGCGCGCACACTATGCGCCGGTGTTCAGCAGGCTCGGACCCTACGACCGCGCGCTTCTGGACGACGCTGCCTGGAGTCACAGCGCCCGAACGCCGCGGCTGCTCATCGAGTACTGGGCGCACGAGGCAGCACTGATGTCCATCCAGGACTGGCCGCTGATGCGGTGGCGGATGCGCGAATACCGGCACGGGCGGTGGGCGCGAAAGTTCGTCGAGGAAAATCCACAGCTCGTCGACGATGTGCTCGCAGCCGTCGCCGAACTCGGGCCATGTACCGCCGGACAGATCGAGGCATACCTGGAGAGGGAAGCGCCGGGCCGCAAAGGCCCGTGGTGGGATCGCAGCGAGACCAAGTGGATCGCCGAAGCCCTGTTTTCCTCCGGCGAGCTGACCACCGACAAGCGGGTCGGCTTCTCGCGGCATTACCAGCTGGCGCACAAGGTGATTCCCGCCGAGATCTACCAACGTGAGGTCTCCGATGAGGAGGCGGTGCTGGAGTTGGCGCGCCGCGCGGCGCGCGCGCTGGGCATCGCTACCGAGGCCGATATCCGCGACTACTTCCGGCTGTCGGCCGGGCAGATCAAACCAGCGCTGGCCGCGCTCGCCGACGCGGGGGAAGTCGAGAAGGTGGCGGTCGACGGGTGGAGTGCCCCGGCGTATCTGGCTGCTGGGCAGACGATTCCGCGTGTCGACCGTGGTACCGCGTTGCTGTGCCCCTTCGATCCGCTGATCTTCTTTCGTCCCAGGGTCGAGCGGCTCTTCGACTTCCACTATCGCATCGAGATCTATACGCCGGCGCCCAAGCGGCAGTACGGGTACTACGTCTGGCCGTTTCTGCTCGACGGGCATCTCGTCGGCAGGGTCGACCTCAAGGCCGATCGCACAACCGGGACGCTCAATGTAGTGGGAGCGTTCGCCGAGGCGGGGCAGGATCCGTCACGCATCGCCGCGCCCCTGGCCGAGCAGCTGGGCGCGATGGCCTCCTGGCTGGACCTCGACGCTGTCGCGGTGGGGAAGCGCGGCGATCTGATCAAGCCCCTTGGTGGCGTCCTTCGAACGACACGGTGACCAGGTCGGCGACCTTCAGCGATCCCATCGCCATCGAAAACGGCTTGACCTGATACGCCCGCTGAGACACTTCCGTCGTGAGGCTCAGGTGCTGGTCGTCACCGCTATCGACGACAACAAGATCGAGATCGACAATCTGCGTCACTCCGTGAATTGTCAGGGGACCATGCAGTCGGTAGCCCGCGTCGCTCTGCGTGATCCTCTCGGCATGGAACTCGATGGTGGGAAATCGCTTGGCGTTCAGCGTCTTCAACGCATTGGATCGCACGATGATTTTCTCGGGTGCAGTGAGCGGTGTCAGTCCGCCCTCGCCGCTTGCGACCCGCAGTGACTCCACATCGACCACGAGACTGGCGGATGATGGCAGGTCGTCGGAGTCGTCGATCGAGACGGTCCAGGACTCCATGACGATCGTCAGCCGGTGGCCCATGCGGGCGGCCCGCCCGGTGACACCGGTCTGCAGGGTCAGCGTGCCGTTCTGGGGTCCAAGCGTCCAGGAGCTCACGGGTCGATCGTATGTGTGACCGCTTGTGCCGCCGACACGCCGCGTGGCGGTTGGTTCGTATCGCACGTTGCCGCCGCAAGACGGCGTGTCGGCGAGGACTCACGCGGAAAGTAGGGTGTGCGCGTGGCTGAGATCGTGCCGCTGCGTGTGCAGCTGATAGCGAAGACCGACTTCATCGCACCTCCAGACATCGACTGGAGCACCGATGCCGACGGTGGATCCGCGCTGGTCGAATTCGCCGGCCGGGCCTGCTACCAGAGCTGGGCCAAGCCCAACCCACGCACGGCCACTAACGAGAGCTACCTGCGTCACGTCATCGAAGTGGGACACCTGTCGGTGCTCGAACACGCCTCGGTCACCTTCTACATCACGGGCATTTCACGCTCCTGCACACACGAGCTGATTCGACACCGCCACTTCTCGTACTCGCAGCTCTCGCAGCGGTTCGTCCCCGAGGCCGACTCCAACGTGGTGCTGCCGCCTGCCGTCGAAGAGGACCCGGAGCTGGTGGAGCTGCTGCGCAAGGCCACCGATGCCAGCCGCAGTGCTTACGTCGAGCTGCTGGAGAAGCTGGAATCCAAGCTCGCCGACGTCCCCAATGCCGTCCTGCGGCGCAAGCAGGCGCGGCAGGCGGCCCGATCGGTACTGCCCAATGCCACCGAGACCCGGATTGTCGTCACCGGGAACTACCGGGCCTGGCGGCATTTCATCGCGATGCGGGCCAGCGAGCATGCCGACGTGGAGATTCGGCGCCTGGCGATCGCCTGTCTGCGCCAGCTCGCCGACCTGGCGCCGTCCATATTCGGTGACTTCGATATCGCAACACTGGCCGACGGCACAGAGGTCGCGATCTCCCCGCTGGTCTACGAGGGATAAGACACAGAGGGCACGGCATATTCGCTTGGTCGGGGCGGGTATTCTCATGCCGTGACAGCAGGTGAAACAGTGGCGCGGCTCGGCACCGTGCTCACCGCGATGGTGACCCCGTTCGATGCCGATGGCGCCCTAGACGTCGATACCGCGGTCCGGTTGGCCGCGCACCTAGTCGACGCCGGATGCGATGGCCTCGTGCTCTCCGGCACCACCGGGGAGTCGCCCGTTACCTCCGATGCCGAGAAGCTGACCCTGTTGCGCGAGGTAGTGGCCGCTGTCGGCGACCGTGCCCGCGTCATTGCCGGGTCGGGGACGTACGACACCGCGCACACCATCAAGCTGTCCCGGGAGTGCGAGGCTGCCGGAGCGGACGGCCTGCTGGTTGTCACCCCGTATTACTCGCGGCCCTCACAGGCAGGGCTGCTGGCGCATTTCACCGCCGTTGCCGATGCGGTGAACGTGCCCGTCATCCTGTACGACATCCCGCCGCGTTCGGTCATCCCGATCGATTTCGGCACCATCCGCGAACTGGCGGCCCACCCGAACATCGTGGCCGTCAAGGATGCCAAGGGTGACCTGCACGGTGGCGCCCAGATCATCGCCGGCACCGACGTTGTCTACTACTCGGGCGACGACCCGCTGAACTTGCCGTGGCTGTCGGTGGGGGCGGTCGGATTCGTCAGCGTTATCTCGCACTTTGTGGCCGGGCCGCTGCGGGAGATGCTGGCGGCGTACAACGCCGGGGATGTGGAGACTGCCCGCAAGCTCAATGCCCAGGTGGCGCCCCTGACCGAGGCATGTAGACGACTGGGTGCCGTGGGGGCCGTGAAGGCCGGACTTCGGTTGCAGGGCATCGAGGTTGGCGATCCCCGCCTACCGAACGTGCCACCGAGCGCGGAACAGATCGAAGGATTGGCAGCGGATATGCGCGCTGCCGGGGTGCTGTAAGTGCCGTTAACCCCATCCGAGGATCTGCGCGCGCCCAAACCGCTCGCCGATGGCGCGTTGCGTGTGACGGCACTCGGCGGTATCAGCGAAATCGGCCGCAACATGACGGTTTTCGAGCTGCGCGGACGTCTACTCATCATCGACTGCGGAGTGCTTTTTCCGGGCCATGACGAGCCCGGCGTCGACCTCATCCTGCCCGATATTCGCCTTATTGAAGATCGACTCGACGATGTCGAGGCGCTGGTCCTGACGCACGCGCACGAGGATCACATCGGTGCGATCCCGTTCCTGCTCAAGATGCGCCCCGATATCCCAGTGGTGGGTTCGGCGTTCACGTTGGCGCTGGTGGAGGCCAAGTGCCGGGAGCACCGCATCACCCCACGGTTCGTGAAGGTCGCCGAGGGGGAAAGGTCCACCCACGGCGCTTTTGAATGCGAGTACTTCGCGGTCAATCACTCCATTCCCGACGCCCTCGCCATCGCCGTGCACACGGAAGCCGGGACGATCCTGCACACCGGTGACATCAAGCTCGATCCGCTGCCGCCGGACCGCCGTCCGACCGACTTGCCCGGACTGTCCGGGCTGGGGGATCGGGGCGTCGATCTGTTCCTCGTCGACTCCACCAACTCCGAGATTCCGGGGGTGGGCCCGTCGGAGAGCGAGATCGCCCCGACGCTCAACCGGCTCATCGAGACCGCCCGTGGCCGAGTGATCATTGCGTGTTTTGCCAGCAATGTGGCGCGGGTGCAACAGATCGTCGATGCCTCGGTGGCGCACGGCCGCCGTGTCGCACTTGTGGGCCGATCGATGGTGCGCAATATGGGCATCGCACGCGATCTGGGCTTCCTCGATATCGACGATCGCAATCTCATCAACGTAGAGGTTGCGAACGAGCTTGCACCGCAACGAGTCGTGATGGTCACCACCGGTACGCAGGGCGAACCGATGGCAGCGCTGTCGCGTATGGCGCGTGGCGACCACCGTCAGATCACACTGACCACCGACGATTTGGTCATCCTGTCCTCCTCGTTGGTGCCTGGCAACGAGGAGGCGGTTTACGGCGTCATCGACTCCCTCGCGAAGGTGGGCACTCGGGTGGTGACGAATACCCATGCACGGGTCCATGTTTCGGGCCACGCCTACGCCGGTGAGCTGCTCTACCTATACAACGCGGTGCGGCCGCGCAATGTCATGCCGGTGCACGGCACCTGGCGGCACCTGCGCGCCAATGCGGCGCTCGCAGTCAAGACCGGTGTCGACGATGACCGGATCGTTTTGGCGGAGAACGGCGTGAGCGTGGACCTGCACAACGAGCGCGCTCGTATTTCGGGGCGGGTTCCGGTGGGCAAGATGTTTGTCCAGGGCCTCGTTGACGGCGATGTCTCCGATGTGACCGTGGGTGAGCGTCTGGTCCTGGGTGGAGGAGGTTTCATCGCGGTCACCGTCGCGGTGCGCAGCGACGGACGCACCGTTGGTCGGCCACAGCTGTTCTCGCGCGGCTTCTCCGATGACGCCAAGGCGCTTGACCCGGTGACTGAACTGGTCATCGCGGAATTGAATTCTCTTGCTGGGCAAGCTGTCACCGATACCGGCCGCATCGCGCAGGCCGTGCGGCGAGTGGTGGGCAAGTGGGTTGGTGAGGTCTATCGGCGTCAGCCGATGATCGTGCCGACCGTGCTCACCGTGGACTGATCCCGGCGAGCTAGTTCTTTTCGGCGAGCACGGTCCGTTCGAGTTCGGTGGTCGACAGCCGCCGTCCGGCGGGCGTCAGATAGCGGTCCCGGTATTCGGGGCCGCTGACATCCTCGACCACTCGCCAGCCGTACTCGGCAAGCAGCGGTGCCACCGAAGTGGGTGATAGGCCGAACATCCATACCTGGCTGCGTACCCGAAACCGTTTGTACAGCATCGTGTTTCCATATAAATTCGAACCGTCGATGAAGTCGCGCTGAACGTAGGTAAGCGCGAGGCGGCTGCCGGGCGCTGCCGTGCTCAAGAAGGCGAACGTCGCGCGGACCGCGGGCTCGGAGAGGTACTGCGTCACGCCCTCCCAGATGAAGAAGGTGCGCGCCGTGATGTCATGCCCGGCCCGTTGCAGCGCGTCGGCCAGATCGTCCTGCTGAAAATCGACAGGGATCAGGTGAACCGACGGTGGTACCGCGCCCACCGCCTTCTCGATGGCGCGCCGCTTGACCGCCGTGTTCACCGGCTGGTCAACCTCGAACACCGGGACCGGAGAGGTTCGGGCCAGCCGGCACCCGCGGGTGTCCAACCCAGCGCCTAAATTGACCACCGAATCGAATGTGCCTGCGGAAGAAGCGAGTTGGTCATCGATATAGCGCTTACGGCACACGAAGATCGACCAGGCGCCCTGGCCGCTGCGCTCGGCCAGACGCACCAGAAGATTCCGCAGCGGTGTCCATGCCATGGCACGGACGAACCGCCGGAGCCCGCCGGGCAGGATCGGGGCCGCCAGGTCGTCGTCGAGAATCCGGCCGCCCCGTGGTTCATGCTGCTCGATCGCCGCGATGGCCATCGGACCGAAGGCGGTCTGCGCGGCGGGATTTGATCGTGTCACGCCTAACGCCTGTTGGTGAAGCCGGCGTCGATGGGGAGCGCGACGCCGGTGACGTACCGGGCATCCTCGGAGACCAGCCATGCCACCGCGTTGGCCATATCCTCGGCCTCCATAAGCACCACGGGTAGTGCGTGTCCGGTATCGGACATTCCTTCGGGTGCGCCGTTGGTGAACAGCGCCTCCGTCACCGGGTTCACCAGCATTGGTGTCGCGACACCCCCGGGGTGAATCGTGTTAACCCGAATATTATGTGGCGCAAGCATATTGGCATAGGACCGCATGAGGCCCACTAGTGCGTGCTTGGCGGCCGTATAGGCGAGTCCGCCGGGGGAGTTCATCACCATCCCGGTGAGTCCCGCGACCGAGCTTGTCAACACAATCGAGCCCCCGACGCCGCGCGCCACCAACGATGGCCGGGCCACCTCGATGGTGTGATACACCCCGGTGAGGTTGACGTCGAGAACATCGGTCCAGCCGGCTTCGCCGCTCTCGGGAGTCAGCGTGGCAATGCTGGCATTGGCGACCACAATGTCGACCGGGCCAAGCGCCTCGACGCCGGCGTCATAGGCCGCTTGTAGGGCATCCCTATCGCGGACGTCTGCCCGATGTGCCGTGATGCTACGGCCCAGCGCGTCAACCTCTTTGACCGTCAGATCAAGGTCCTCGGGTGTAGCCATCGCGTACTCCACCGACGCGATCTGCGAGCAGATGTCGACCGCGATGATGCTGGCTCCCTCGGAGGCCAGCTTGATCGCGTGTGCGCGGCCCTGGCCACGTGCCGCGCCGGTGATGAACGCGACCTTGCCGTCGAGTTTTCCCATATCAGTGCGTCAGATCTCCCTTGGCGGGATCGCCCGCTGGAAGAGGTTCGGCGATAACAATTTCCGGTGGCTGGGCCAATAGTGGGCCCACTTTGCCGAACATCGCGGTGACCGCGGGTGCCTTGCCGTGCGCTGCCAGTGCCTCGTTGCTCGCCCAGGATTCGACGAAGACGAACCGATCATGGGCCTCGTGCAGGGTGTACAGATCGCAGCCTGGCTCGTCGTGGACCAAGGGGATCGTTTCGAGGAGCGCGGCGCGAACCTCGTCGCGCTTGTCTGGCTGGGGATACAGGAACGCCACCACAGTGGGCATGGAACACCTCTCGTCGTTGGGAGTGGATCGATTTCCACCGTACCGAAGCTGGCTGGCAGCCACCGCTCGATAGGCTTTCCAATAATCAGCAGTCGCCGGGAGACGCGAGGGAACATTGACCGATCCAGAGCCGTCGCCGGGATTGCCGATCCGGACCGAGGTCGTCGTCACCGAGGAGCGACTGCAGACCCTTGCCAAGGGTGCATTCCGGACGGTCTTGCGGTCTAGGGGCGTATGGATTCTCCTCGTTCTGAGCGTTGTGTACGTCGCCTATTTCTTCGCCTTCGTGGGCACGACCGCAGGTGTCGTCATCTTGGTCGTAGTGGCGGCGGCAGTGGTGCTTGTCGCCGCGGTGCTTCGCTCACGTACCCGGCGGTCGATGCAGGCGATACCGGCCGGTACGGTGCAGCGCGCGGAGTTCAGATCGGCCGATTTCACCTACTGGACGCTGCGTGCGACGACGAATGCGCTGCTTGGGCAATCGTTTCTGACGGCTCGGTTCATGAGCGTGCGCGACTATGCCGAGATTCAGAATGTCGTGGCGAACGACGCTGTCGTGGGGATCATCTTTTCCGCGCGACCGGCTACGCGCGAGATCTTCCCCCGTGCGTTGTTTCCCGATGAGGCCCTCGCCTTGATATCCCGATACGCCAAGGTCACCGGGAAGTGGCAGTCTCCGTCGGCACCGACGAATTGAGCCAGACGGAGTACTCGTCGAGAGCGGCGTTGAGCCGCGTGCGGTCAACCTGGGTGCCGATCTCTTGGGCGCCGACCAGGATGCTGAAACCGATGCGCGCCAGGGTGTCGGCACGGTTCGGGCCAAACCCCGCCGTGATGTAGTGCTTCGTGAGGTGCTTGTGCCGAACCTGGTCGACACGATGCTGTGCCGCCGCGACATACCGGTCGGCCGTGGCCCACACCCGAATGGCCTTCTCAACCTCGTGGTCGGCATCGCGAGCCGCTTGTTCCAGGACTTCCAGGCGTTCCTGTGGATCGGCGACTTCATCCACGCGCTTGCGTTGCGCGGCGGTGACCTCGTTCTCCCAATGGTCGATGACGGCCTTATAGAACTCTGCCCCGCTGCCGAAGTGGTGATACAGCGAGCCGGTTGTCACACCGATCCTTCGGCACACGGCGGTGGTGGTGAGCGCCGGTTTACCGCCCAAGGCCAGCAGTTCGAAGGCGGCCCGGAAATAGTCGTCACGCGAGACCTTCTCGGCCATGCACTAACCATAGGTGAATCTATGGAAGAGATGAAGACCCAGATTGGCGCGCCTAGCCGCTGACATGCGGCGCGTGCGGCACCGGGCATCCTGCCGGTGTCGCCGCTGTCGCGTCATGGTGGGTATAGGACGCGTCGTGCATCCCGCCGAACTTGGCCAGTGCCTGGTTCAGCACGGTGGCAGACCACCAGAGCAGCTCGCCATTGCGTTGCCGGGCACGCTGTTTGGCGCCGGGCAGCTTGTCTAGGACGCGCCGGAACTGCACGTTGGCGTGCACAGCGATACCCGTTAACGCAGTCCACGGCTGTAGTCGGGCGTCACGCAGGGGAGTGGCGCGCACCAGCGCTCGCACCAGGTCCTCGCCGCCGTAGTACGCGGCGATACCGAGAACGGGAGTGAAGACCAGTCGACCGACGCGTCCGGTAAATCCCTTGTCCACGAAGCCGAATGCTGCGTTCATCATGATGTCGGTCCACTCCGAGGGTCCACCGGCGTAGGCGACCATGTAGTCCATGGTTTCCATGCCCTCGGCCACCGACTTCGGAATGAGCTCGTCGGCCACGCCGAAGACATAGGCGATGTAGGCCCAATACATCACGGCTGCCTCGAGATCAGCCGTCGTGCGCGTGCGCCCATGCTGGTGGTCGATGAGCGGCGGAATGAGCCCGAAGGTCATCGCCGCACCCATCATCATCGAATTGGAGATCGGGTTGCCGTGATGAGCGAACTGCTCGTTACCCCAGGACCGCCGCAGTCCGGCGCGCACCTGTGAGTGCATCAAACGCACCCGCACGGTGTCCTTGAAGGGCTCCGAAAAGCGTTCCAGGGCACCGCGATAGGTCATCTTCCGGAACCATGCGGTGGTTTCTAGGTTGCGCCGCAGTGTGTCGTTGACGAATCTTCCTGTCGCACCGGTGGCGTAGGCGACCTCATCGCCCACGAAGGTGCCGAAGGTGTCCCCGAATCCCATGCCGAACTTCGCGGCGAGCGACGAGTCGTTCCACAGTTGGCGCCCCTGCTCCCAGAGATTCGGGTCGTACCAGTCGGGCGGGTTGTCGAGCTGCTCGAACAGCGCCACGAACTCCGCCGGCGGATTCTCGACCGATTCGATGCCATGGTCGAGGGCTTGGTTGAGCATCGCGCGCCCCTGGCGCGCGGGCATCTTGCGGATGCGGTCCACCACGGCGTCCATGAGTTCATCGCCCTGCCACAGGTGATCGACGAGCAGCCGGGTCCGCGGTGTCTCCGGTGGGATCTCGTGGAACTCCATCCACGGTTTCAGGATGTCCTCGCGTGATTGCGTCCACATGGCGTCGTAGCGCAACCGTGGCGGCGCCGGCCGCAGCTTGTTGCCGGGCCGCCAGTAGCAGTCGTAGGGGTGCGTTTCGACAGGTGATGCGGTTGATAGGGCGCCGTTGCCACTCATGGGAGAAGGCTAGCGAGCATCCGGCCATGTTGGCAACAGTCATTGTCAAGTGTCTCGTCGGATTTCCTTCGGCGAGCCAAAAGGTCTGGTTACAATCAGTCTCGCTATTTTGCTGACTCGGTAACCACAAATATGGGGAGGGTTGGAGTGCGGTTTCTAACTCGATTGGCCGGCGTCGCCACGCTGACACTGGGAATGGTCCTGGGGTCGCTGGCCTCCGCGGCTGCGGATCCAGATATCTCCGGGGATCCGAATCCGTATCCCGACGTCAACAACATCACCAAGTTCAAACAGGCCGACTTCGAGCCATTTCTGCGCGATGACACCGATGGCGCCTGGTTCTCGACGCCACGAGGGTTGACCTGTGCGATCTGGATCGACGGCAGCTTTGGCTGCAATGGTTCGTTCCCCGGGGCACCTCCCGGTGCGAACCAGGTGGCCTGGTTTCCTGGCGATTGGCGCGCGCATTTCGACACCACCAACGAACCACTGTTCGCCCCAGGGACGCGTCCGCCGGTGCTTACACCGGGCAACTACCTCAACTATCGTGCCGTGAAATGCGCGGTGACCAAGGACGCCGGCGTCTACTGCTTCCGGGGCCATTCGGCCAGCAGTTACAACGGCGACCAGTTCTACATCGCGGCGAATCAGTCCTGGCTGGGTGAGACGAAGCCGCGTCCCGACCGCTAAGCCGCGTTTCGAAGGTCACGAGACCGTCTCAGGGCGGCCTCGCGTAGGTGACAAAACATTTGCCTACATGCGCTTTTATCCGTGTTGTAGATGGTGCAGATGTGGCTATTGCGACTAGGCTGTCGGCCATGGCGAGTAAGACTGTCAGCCGTTCACGTGGCCGGAACACCAAATCGGGAACCCGGTCGCGTAACACTGCGCCCACCCGTCGTCCGGCCCCGCGCCGCCGTAACCAGCGTCGTAACCAGCACTGGTCGGCGCCGCTGGTGGCAGTGGGTCGTGGCGCCCGCGCAGGCTGGCACGCCTGCGCGCAAGGAGTGGGAACCCTTTTTCGGTCGGTAGGCCGGGCTCGCGACATCGAGCACGGCCATCGGCGCGACGGTGTTGCGTTGGCATTGCTGGGTCTGGCGTTCGTGGTGGGTGCCAGCTCGTGGTTCCACGCGGCCAAACCAGTTGGCGGCTGGATCGACAGTGTCTTCCGTGCCGTCGTCGGTTCCGGTGTGGTGTTGGTTCCGGTGATCACTCTCGTCATCGCCGTGTTCTTGATGCGCACCGAGCCGAATCCCGAGGAGCGTCCGCGTCTGCTCCTGGGCTTCGCGATGGTCGCCTTGCCGATCCTCGGCCTGTGGCATCTGTTCGCCGGTTCACCCGATGGCCCCGAGGGACGTTCGATCGCGGGCGGTTTCGTCGGCTTTGTGATCGGTGGACCGCTTGCACAAGGCCTCACCGCATGGATCGCCGCACCGCTACTCCTGATGGCGATCGTCTTCGGGGTGCTGCTCCTGACCGGCACCACCATTCGCGATATCCCCGACACGCTGCGGAACATGTTCTCGCCCCGGGAGTATGACGAATGGGACGAGGACTGGGACGAGGACGACGAGAACGCGGACGACGCCGTGGAGCCGGAAGACGATTACGAGGCGACACGTGAATTCACGCGCGGGGCAACGCCGATGGAGAACTACCCCCTCCAGGAAGACAGCGTGGACGTTGCCGCGGCGCCCGCATCCGTTCCGTCCGCACCCAAGCCCGTGCCGGTGGTCAAATCGACCAAGAAGACCAAGCCGAAACCGCAGATGCCCGTTGTTGATCGGGTGATCGAGGGTCCCTACATGCTGCCCTCGCTGGATCTGCTCATCGCAGGAGACCCGCCGAAGGAGAGCAGCGCGGCCAATGACGACATGATCGCCGCGATCACCGGGGTGCTGGAGCAGTTCAAGGTCGACGCCGCGGTCACCGGTTTCAACCGCGGTCCTACCGTCACCCGTTACGAGGTCGAGCTCGGCCCCGGCGTCAAGGTGGAGAAAATCACCGCGCTGCAACGCAATATCGCCTACGCGGTGGCCACCGACAGCGTGCGCCTGCTGGCCCCGATCCCTGGTAAATCCGCGGTGGGTATCGAGGTGCCGAATACCGACCGCGAGATGGTGCGCCTGGCCGACGTGCTGACCGCGCCCGAGACCCGCCGGGATCACCATCCGCTGTTGATCGGTCTGGGCAAGGACATTGAGGGCGACTTCATTTCGGCCAACCTGGCCAAGATGCCGCACTTGCTGGTCGCCGGTTCCACCGGTTCGGGTAAATCCAGTTTCGTCAACTCGATGCTCGTCTCTCTGCTGGCACGCGCCACCCCGGAGGAGGTCAGGATGATCCTGATCGACCCGAAGATGGTGGAATTGACGCCCTACGAAGGCATTCCGCACCTGATCACGCCGATCATCACCTCGCCTAAGAAGGCGGCGGCCGCCCTGACGTGGCTGGTGGAGGAGATGGAACAGCGCTACCAGGATATGCAGGCCAGCAAGGTCCGGCACATCAACGACTTCAACGCGAAGGTGCGCTCCGGCGAGATCACCACACCGTTGGGCAGCCAGCGTGAGTACCGTCCGTACCCATTCATTCTCGCCGTCGTAGACGAGCTCGCCGACCTGATGATGACCGCCCCCCGCGATGTCGAGGAAGCCATCGTGCGCATCACGCAGAAGGCGCGCGCGGCCGGTATCCACCTGGTGCTGGCCACTCAGCGTCCGTCGGTGGATGTCGTCACCGGCCTCATCAAGACGAATGTGCCGTCACGCCTTGCCTTTGCGACGTCATCGCTCACCGACAGCCGCGTCATCCTGGACCAGCCCGGCGCCGAAAAGCTCATCGGTATGGGCGACGCGCTGTTCCTGCCGATGGGGGCGGGGCGGCCCATCCGCATGCAGGGTGCGTTCATCACCGACGAAGAGATCAGCGCGGTGGTGTCCGCCGCCAAGGAGCAGGCCGAACCCGACTACAACGAGGGCGTCACCAAGGCCAAGGTCGGTGGCGGACCAGGCAAAGAGGACGTCGACCCCGATATCGGCGACGATATGGATGCCTTGCTGCAGGCCGTCGAGCTGGTTGTATCGAGCCAGTTCGGCTCCACCTCGATGCTGCAGCGCAAGCTGCGCGTGGGCTTCGCCAAGGCCGGCCGTCTCATCGATCTAATGGAAAACCGCGGAATCGTGGGCCCCAGCGAGGGATCCAAGGCCCGCGAGGTGCTCGCAAAACCCGACGAACTCGCGGCGGTGCTCGCCTCCATTCGAGGCGGCGGGGGATCCGACGAGGACGAAGACGACGGCGGCGTCCCCGAAGACTTCTGAGCCACTGGGTGTATTTCCTGGTGTCGATTATGCGAGCCGGGGTCCGTCGACGATGATCTCCTTCGTTGCTGTAGCAACGAAGGAGATCTTGGTGAGTACTTCCCTGAGCGTGCGCAGTGGGCTCCTGTGGAACGGGAAGCCCGTTGGGGTTTCATTACTCAGGACTGGATACGGGCGTTAGCCAGATTTACTTCGGCCGACTCGCTCGCAGTAACTATTTCGCTGGGCTGTCGACAATTTCTGGCCAATGAGCCACCCCGGTCACTCGAAGGGAAACGGAACTAATCGGCCGGCGACTCCGTGATGGGAAGTCTGCCATTTGTGCAGGTAAATAGGCATGAGTAAAGATTTGTACTATTGCGCTGCCGAGTTAATGAGACGATCACTGCGCTTGTAGTCTTGATGAATACTCTTGTCAAGACTAAGGCGAAGTGACGATTGACACAGCGTTCAGCAAATAACCTTCCCTTGGATATCCGCCGGTGTTGTGACAGTGTTCCTCCCCAAGCGGCGTGTGACTTAGGTCGCACGGATGTACAGATGTGGTTCTCGCCATAGTGGAAGGCTGCTTGCATGAGGCTCTCGAGATCGCGTACGGATAAACCTTCAGCTAATGCTGCCGATGGCGGATCGTCGGGTAGTTCTCTCGCGCCGCTGGCTCCCGGAACCCCATTGTTGGGGAGCATCCTTGCGTTCCGTCGGGACATTCTCGAAGCGACCCGGATCGGGTGGGAACGCCATGGAGGAGTGGTCCGCTACCGTCTGGGCCCCTTGCAGGTCTATTGCGTCTCGGACTACCAACTTGCCGCCGAAGCGCTTGCCAACACGGCCGTGTACGGCAAGCTCGGCAACACCAGCCCATTGCGTCTGGTGCTCGGGCAGGGGTTGCTGACGACCGCCGACCATGATCACTGGAAACGCAATCGACGGATGATGCAGCCCCTTTACTCGCGGCCCAGTATCGCGGGGATGTACTCGACGATGGTTGAGTGCGCGGAGGCCATGCTTGCCGATCTGGCGGAGGTCTCCCGGAGCGGCGCTGTCGTGGACATCCATCCGGTCATCATCCGGGCGACCCTGGATATTGTGTCGCGCTGCATGTTTGGCATGAAGGCGGCCGATGCGGAAATCGTCGTCACACCGGAATCGGTCGAGGAGATCCTGACGTACGCATTCAACCGGCAGCAGAATCCTTTCAGTCCCCCGTTGGTTGTGCCCACTCCGGCCAACCGGCGGTTTCGGGCGCTTATGGGTTCTTTCGACGATTTCGTGTACGGGCTGATTCGGTCGCGGCGGGAATGCCCTGGCACTGGAGGGGACCTACTTGACATGCTCCTCAGTGCGCAGGATGCGGAAACCGGTGAGGGGCTCAGCGACACCGAAATCCGGGACGAGGTGATCACGACCTTCGCCGCGGGCCACGAAACGATGGCACAAACCCTCACCTGGGCGCTATACCTGCTCTCGCAGAACGACAGTGCGCGCGAAGTGCTGGAGGCGGAAGTGGATAGCGTGCTGGGTGGCCGTCTACCCACGCTGGATGACCTGGCGCACCTGCCCTACGCACAGCAGGTAGTGAGCGAGGCGTTGCGGCTCTATCCTTCTGCGCCAATCCTGCCGAGGTTGGTCAGTGAAGACACCGTGCTCGGGGGCTATCGGATACCTAAGGGTGCGCGGCTGCTTATCAGCGTCTTCAACATCGGGCGTGATCCCGAGCAGTGGCGCGACCCTGGGCAGTTCGACCCTGCTCGTTTCATTGGAGACAAACCGGCTGGGGTTCATCACCGTGCGTACGCGCCGTTTGGCGGTGGCCCGCATGTCTGTATTGGCAAGCATTTCGCATTGATGGAAGGCCAGCTGGTGCTGGCTGCGCTGATTCAGAACTACCGATTCGAGCATGACCCCGGGCACCGAGTGGAGATGTTATCGAAGATAACGCTCCGCCCCAAACATGGTATGCGCCTGGCGATATCCCCGAGAAGGTCGTTGAAGGGGGTCATCCGTGTCGGTTAGCGGCGGCGTCTTGGTGGGCGGGATTGATCTGGGTGATCCGGTGCTTACGCAGATTGCGCGGCAAGGGCTCCAGGATGTTGAGCAGCGGTTCGCCATTGAGCTAGCCGATTACGACGAGCGCGTCCTGGACGCGGTGTCGCATCTCTCGCGGGCCGGCGGGAAGCGTTTCCGCTCGCTGTTCACGCTATTGGCGGCGCAGTTCGGGCCCCGTGCCGACGATCCTCAGGTGGTGCTCGCGGCGGCGATGATCGAGATCGCTCATTTGGCAACGCTCTATCACGATGATGTGATGGATGGTGCGCTGGTGCGCCGCGGGGTGCGTTCCGCGAATGTGATGTGGGACAACAAAATCGCCGTTCTCGCGGGCGACTATCTGATTGGCCGTGTACTGCGGATCGCGGCCGCATTGGGGGAGCAGGCGATGGACATCATCGGTGTGACCTTCACGGAGCTGGTGGCCGGGCAGATGCAGGAGACGATGGGGGCTTCTGCGGAGACCGATCCAGAGGCTCATTACTGGATCACCATTCGGCGCAAGACAAGCGTGCTCATTGCGGCGGCAGGTCAGTTGGGGGCGCAGCTTGCAGGTGCTCGTAAGGAACATGTCGACTGTCTGTACCGATTTGGCGATCTGCTCGGAACGATGTTTCAGATCTCCGACGACATCATCGACGTCTCTTCTGATTTCGAGCAGTCAGGGAAAGCCATCGGTACTGACTTACGGGAGGGGATTGTCACCCTGCCCATGCTCTATGCCATGCGCGATGACGGCCCTGCCGGCCGCCGGCTGCGTGAGTTACTCCACGGGCCGATCGACGACCCGCGTCTCGTCGACGAGGCACTGTCTCTTATCAACGAGGCGCAAGGAGTGAAACTCGCTGCACAAAAGCTTGTTGAACTGGGCGGCCAGGCGCAGAGCGACCTGTTGCAGCTTCCGGAAAATCCTGCACGCCAGGCATTTTCGAATCTCATTCAGCATATGGCGACTCGTGTTGCATAGCCGTACCGGATGCCCACCCCAGGAAAGTGATCGCATAATGGTTCAACTCGTCCACGAAGAGACGCCAACATCATGGCGGATACGTATGCGGTACTCCGTGCACATCCGTCGTCCAGAGTTCCTCTCCAGCACCGTGGCAACCATTCTGGTTGCCGGGTTTCTCAGCGCACATTCGTGGACGGACCTAGTGTCCCTGCCATTCTTGGCCGCTGCGGTGCTGGTCATTCAGGGCGAACAGATATGCAATATGGTGAACTGCCTGGCCGACCGTGAGCAAGATCTCGCGCACAAGTCGCGGCAGGCCACTGCGGTGTTCGGTTTAGGTGAAACGCGCGTACGGCGTGAGATCAACGCCACCATTGTGCTCTGCGTGGTGCTCGGGATGTACCTGATGTTCACCACCCGGCACTGGGATCTGGTTGGTATTGGCCTGGTGGCATTGTTCTTTGGAACCCAGTACTCGTTGCCGCCACTACGGCTGAAAGGCCGGGGGATCTGGCAGATTCCCGTGCTGAACATCACTCTCACGATCGTGCCTGGGCTGATCGTCATTCGCTCATTGCCGTATCCGATTGAATGGTTCACGCTCGTGGCGATTTTCGGAATGGGTCTGACTCTCAACGGCGTGATGGTGGCCAAAACAGCCGAGGACATCCCCGAGGACGAGCAGTTTGGTGTGCTCACTTCGGTTCGCGCTCTTGGTCTTACACGTGCGTTCGTGCTGGGAACCGTTCTGGTGGGGCTTGGCGCCGGACTGGTCACGTGGGCAGTGCTCGAGCTTGGCGGATTCTCGTGGGCGCTGCTGCCGTATGGACTCGGTGTTGGTATCGCATTGGCGGTCAACGCCAGCATCTTGCGCCGCGTGATCGGCAAGCCCGTCGCCGACGGTGTCGACGTGGTGCGCTCATACACGAAGTATCTGCCTTACTACGCGCCAATCCTGGCCTGGTCGACCGTGGTACCCGCCGTCTACGTCCTCATCAGCAGATAGTTACGCAGGAGAACGCCATGCTTTCAGCACCTTCGGTGCCTTTTCTCGATCTCTTGAGTCGGGACTTCGATCTCGCCTCGGATGAGGTTGATCGGGCCCGCGAGCAGTATTGGTTCGCGCAGAGTCCACAGGGCCCGGTCGTTCTGCGCTATGAAGAGTGCGCGGAGCTTCTCAAAGATCCCCGCCTGGGTCTAGACGGTCGCCGGTTCCTGCGTATGAACGGGGTCACGTCAGGTCCGATGTACGACTGGTGGATCACTACGGTGCGCAACACCCCACAGGAAGACCACCTGCGCCTACGGTCCGTGGCCGCTCCGGGCCTGAGCCCCAAGCGAGTTGAGGCGCTGCGCCTAGCGTTGCGGACATTGGCACAGAACCTGGCTCAAGATATGCCGGCCGACGAAATCGTCGAGTTCGCGGAGCGATTCGGATCCCCCTATGCAAGCGGGGCAATCGCGCGCTTGCTGGGTGTTCCGGATGGCGATCATGAGATGTTCCGATTGGTGTCGAAGGACGCCGGTCTGGTGTTCGTATGGAGTGACCTGCCTGCGGTGTTGCCGATCATTGATCAGGGTATCGAGCAGCTCAAGAAGTACGTCCACGGTCTCTTTGAGTTTCGGCTGCGAGAGCCTGGCGAGGATTTCGTATCTTTCCTTGCCGCAGAGGTTTCCGGAACGGCCCTGCTGAGCAGGGCAGAAGCAGAGGGGCTTGTCCTGGATATCGCTTGGGCCAGTCAGGAATCGGTGGCTCGTCAGCTGGGCCGGGCGCTGATCGCATTTCACCGCCACCCGCGGCAGTGGGAGTTGGTTCATCGAAACCCGGAGCTGATAGGCCAGGCGGTCGACGAGGTATTGCGTTTCGCGCCGCAGATCCGTGCGATCTTCCGCTTCGCCACCGAGCGGATCGACTACCGTGACCTCACCCTCGAGCCGGGCCAGTTCGTGATGTTCTGCCCGCCGAGCGCAACCCGAGATCCGAGAGCGTATGACGGTGCGGGCACTTTCGACATTCTCGCCAAACACCAGAAGCGCCAACTGATTTTCGGCGGGGGGATCTTCCGCTGCCTCGGTTCTGGCTTGGCCCGAATCGAATTGGAAGAAGCATTGCTGGCATTGATACAACGATTCACCTGCCCAGTTCTGCCCGACCCGGCCACGTGGCGTGCGGCTCTGCCGATGGTCAACGTGCGCGACGCATTGCCGATTCGATGGGAACGGCGCAGCCATGACTGACGACGTGGTTCTCCTGGATGAGACCGGGCGCGTGTGCGGCATCGCACCCAAGGCCACCGTGCATGACGACAACACTCCACTGCACCTTGCCTTTTCCTGCTACCTGTTCGATCCGTCATATCGGTTCGTGCTCCTTACTCAGCGTGCCTGGAGTAAGCCGACCTGGCCGGGTATCTGGTCGAATAGCTGCTGCGGACATCCACCTCCGGGCGCGGATGTTTCCGAAGCGATCATCGAACGCGTGCATTACGAGCTTGGTGTCCAGATGTCACCACCGCAACTGGTGCTGCCAGACTTTCGTTATCGGGCGGCCATGGAGAACGGTGTCGTTGAGAACGAAGTCTGCCCGGTCTATGTGGGAACGATCGCTGAGGTCCCGATTCCGAACCCGGACGAGGTGGCGGGTTACCGGTGGCTACCGTGGACGCAGTTGTGCGATGAAGTGCTCACCGATACCCGTTCGGTGTCGCCATGGTGCAAGTTGCAGGTCGCGAAGCTTGTGCAGATGCGCGAATTGCATTCGAGTTCAAGGGAGTTCGGGTTGTTCCCGACCAGCGGCCGGACAGCGACACGGACAGTGACGGTGAGACACAATTTCGAGACCGCGCATCGGCTGCCCATCCTTGGTGGAAAGTGCGTCAACCTGCACGGGCATTCATGGTGGACCGAGATCACGGTGGCCGGGGCATTGAACGAGCAAGGGATCCTCGTCGACTTCGGGATACTCAAGGCACGGCTGCGAGACTGGATCGACGCCAATCTCGATCACGGCGCGATGCTCGGACACGCGGATTCGCTTGTGCCGGCTCTAGAGGCAGAGCGATCGAAGCTTTTCCGATTCGGCCTCGATGCACCTTCCCACGGTTTGGAGTGGCCCACGGTGGAGAACGTTTCCGAACTGCTGGCCCGGGTCACCGCCGGATTCATTGCCGAGGCCGGTTGGCCCAATGTCACAGTGCACCGCGTCAAGGTGACCGAAACGCATGTCAATGCAGCGGAATTGACCGAATGGCCGTCGTTGAGCGCATGAATAGAGGAAGGAGCACACTTCGATGATCGATGTGGAGAAGGTGAAATCCGCTGTTACCGATCTACTGCTGGCAACCGGAGTCGGTGACGACGAGCACACGGAGGACACTCCGGGGCGCGTGGCCAGGGCGTGGGCGGAATCGCTTGCCGGATACGACGAGGACCCCGCCGTCCACCTGCGCCGGCGCTTTCCGGCGCCGAGCGATCCCGGTCTGGTGATCGTGGCTGGGATACGGCTCGTGTCCACGTGCGCACATCATCTGCTGCCCATCACCGGGGTTGCGACGGTTGCCTACCGGCCCGGTACAGGTAGCGAGGTTGTCGGCCTCTCGAAGCTGGCCCGGGTGGTGCACGGTTATGCGCGGCGCCTACAGGTGCAGGAGCGTATCGGATACCAGGTGACAACCGCGGTGCAAGAAGAACTTTCACCGGTGGGTGCCGCCTGTTTCATCACCGCAGCCCATGGCTGCATGGAGGTTCGAGGAGTCAAGGAGGCAGGCAGCGTGACAACAACGCACGCGATGGCGGGCCAGTGGGTGCCCGGCCATCCGGACGTTGCGGCAGTGCTCGCAGAGCACGCACAGATAAGGCGCTGAGCTACTACTCGTCCCGTCGTAGCGCGATGGCGTCGCCGACGTCGAACGACGTGAATCCCTCGGGCGCGGCGATCTCCACTATCGGTTCGTCGCGGTCATCCCACTCCAAACGCAACGCGGTGCTCATCACCGCATGCATCTCGTACATGGCGGTGATGTAGGTGAGCTCCAGGATCTCCTCATCAGAGAGATGGGCCTGCAGCGCGGCGAACACCCCGTCGGGTACGCGGCCGCCGTCCAGCACCAGGCAGTCGGTGTAGGCAAGGACGGCCCGCTGTACCGGTGTGAAACAGTCGGCCGTGCCCCAGGACGGGATGGCGGCGATCATCTCCTCGGTCATGCCAACGATGCGGCACGACTTGCAGTGCTGGGAGAAGACGAACTGGCTGCGGCGAGCCCAACCGGCCCGAGTCTGGCCGAGTTCACGCAGTACCGGGTCCAGTGTGCGATCGGGACTGCGGTAGAACGCGAAACCCTGGACCGCGTGTTTCAGAGCATCGGGCACGAGAGCGAAAACCGACCACCAGTCACCCGGTGTGCCCGTGGTTGTTCCCGGTTCGGTGACGGGGTCGCGGTCGCCGAAGATCTGGTCATACATGCGATGTACGAGTTGATCGTTGGTGTCGGCACGGGAAACTTGGCGCAGTCTTGGCATGCCTCGATCATGGACGACACCTGCCCTCTTGTGAGGGGAATCAAAGGTGGACGAGCATCCGGGTGTTACCCAGGGTGTTCGGCTTCACGTAGCTCAGGTCGAGGAACTCGGCCACGCCGGTGTCGTAGGAGCGGCACATTTCCTCGTACACCTCGGCTGTCACCGGGGTGCCGTCGATCTCGCTGAACCCGTGCTTGGTGAAGAAGTCGACCTCGAATGTCAGCACGAACACCCTTTGGAGTTCGAGCTCCCTGGCCACCTCGAGCAGGCGGCTGACAAGCACATGCCCGACACCGGCCCCCTTGAGCCGGGGGTGCACCGCGATGGTGCGTACCTCGCCGAGGTCGGACCACAGCACGTGCAAGGCGCCACAGCCCACGATCTCCTCGTCGACCTCGGCAACCCAGAACTCCTGGACGGCCTCGTAGAGCGTCACCAGGTTCTTCTCCAGCAGGATGCGCCCGGCGTAGACGTCGACGAGCGCCTTGACGGCGGGTACATCGGAGGTACGGGCACGACGAACGGTCACCGCAGGGGCGGTGTGCCCCGGATTCCCTGAGATGCCGGATGTACCTTCAGCGCTCATGCGTGAACAGTAGCCAGCTCTAGAACAGATAGGGTGATTGACGTGCCGATGCCACCGGAAACCCAGCCTGATTCCGAGGCATCTGCTGCGCCCGTGCCGCTGCTGAACATTGCCAACATCCTGACGATGCTGCGCATCGTGCTGGTGCCGGTGTTCATCGTCGTCCTTTTCACCGCGGGAGGACACCAAACTTCCTGGCGCATTGCCGCTTTCGGGGTGTTCGCGGTGGCCATCGCCACGGACCGATATGACGGAGTGCTGGCCCGCCGCTACGGCCTGGTTACCCCATTCGGCCAGCTTGCAGACCCGATCGCCGATAAGGCGCTCATCGGTGCGGCGCTGGTGGGCCTGAGCGTGCTCGGAGATCTCGCGTGGTGGGTTACCGCGGTCATCCTGGTGCGCGAGGTCGGGATCACGGTGCTGCGCTTCTCGGTGCTGCGCCACGGCGTAATCCCCGCAAACCGCGGCGGCAAGCTCAAGACGATGGTGCAGTCGTTGGCGATTGCCGGCTATCTGTTGCCGTTGACCGGGTACTGGCATACCGCCGCCGTGGTGCTGATGGGTCTGGCGGTGGCGCTCACCCTCATCACCGGCATGGACTATTTGGTGCAAGCGCTGCGTCCGCGGGTGAAACCCGCCTGAGCTCAGCGGTATGCGCCGATGTCGTGCTCCTTGAGGCGTGCGGTCTTGCTGCGACGGGTCAGGAGCGTGAGCAGCGTTCGGGTCAAAGGCGTCTGGGTCAGCCGCGCCAGTACGCGACGCATGACCAATTCCGTGCGGTTCTCGGGTGTGAAGAAAGAAACGTTGCTTGAGTCCAAAGCGTTGGTAGGCGTCGATGAATGGCCGCAGGGTGCGTTCCCACTCGACAAACGCCGTGTTCAGGTCGGTGGGGTAGCGGTCAAGCATGGTTCCCAGCAGGTCCGGTCCGGCCAGCGCCGATGACACCCCGAGCCCGGAATACATCGTTTCGCACCAAGCCTCGTCACCGACAAGCACCACGCGATCGTTGTGCCAGCGGTCCATGTGGACCTGCTGCACGGAGTCGAAGAGGTACTGATCGGCGGCGTCAAATGCATCAAGCACTTCCGTGAGTAACCGGCCGTAGGGGCGCGATCCGAACACCTTGCGCAGCCGTACTGCCGGAGGTTCGGTGAACTCCGCATCGACGTCATCGGTCAGATACGAGAGCTGCGCTGTCGGCATGCGGTCGCGCATGGGATAGACGATGAGCGAGCGCCCCGATTCGACCAACCACGCGCCATCATCGGTCGCCAAATCGGTGAGCTTCTGCGGCATCTCGAATGTCGCGACAATGTGGTTGAGGGGCCGGAGATACTTCCGCCCACGGCATCGACGAGATCCAACGGATCGTCATCGACAGCAGCAGCTGCTATCGAGTCAACGACTTCGCGTCTTCGGCGTGAGAATCAGCGGGCGCTTTGTCACGCGCCGGCCGAGGTGTGCACGTTGAGTGGGACACCGGTTTCCCGCTCGGACACCTCCCAGAGCTTGGCGATGGCCCGCGACATCTCGAACCGGCGCAGGATCGGCTTGCTGATCGGTGCTCCGTTGTTCGCAAACAGCGGACCGTAGAACTGGCCGCCTTTGGCCGTCGGGTCGGTGGCGGCGCGCAGCTGTGACAGCGCCCCATTGTCCGGCGACATGCCGGTATGCCGAGCCAGAGCGAGGAAGAACCGCTGGGAGGCGCCGCCCCGGTTCTCGATGGATGCCACCACGTGCTCGACGTCGTCGAGCATCCGGGCACCGGCGTCTGTCAGCGCGACGATGTGCCGGCGACGGTCGGTGGCTGAGCGTCGGCGCTCGACATAGGGGGCGTCTCGTCTGCTGCGCTGGGCTGACCGCATTGCATCCGCCAGCAGTGCTGCTCGAGATCGGATGGGTCCAGGCCGATTTCCAGAGCGGTTGTCGTAAAGCCCAGGCGCGCCAACGGGTTTGTGGTTTACCCAGCCTGAGTGCCGGCGAGCAGAACGTGTGCGGGGTTCGGAAATGTTGTGCGGCAGCCATAAGGCTTGGATCGGGACCATCGGCGGGTCGGTCAGTGTCCGGACCGCGACGCGGCCGCGAAGGGCCGGACCCGCCGGTGCGGGGACTAGCGCGACGTAGTCGTTTCCGGCGACCGCGGTTACTGGCGGGGTGCCCTGTATTTGGTTCACAGTCAGGGTTGGCCGATACCCACTCTGCGACGAGCTGCTATGACGAAGCCAGCGAGCACCCCGAGGCGCGTCGACTCCCGCTTCTCAGACCTAGACTGAGCCTGCTCAGTGAACATGTTCAGAACACTATTGCCGGCGACTAGCTCGGGGAAACTGGCTTCCAAACGCGCGCGGTCCTGGAGCGGAATCCAATCTGGCGTCACCCCACACGATCAGTGTCGGCAGGAAGCTGAAGCAGCATCTGCCACATGGCGCTGCACGTACAGCGTCGTCCTTCCGTGAAGCTAAAACGGCTGTGTCGAAATCCAAGCGATAGCGTCGTCGAAATCGGCAAGCCACAGCCGGTCCAGCTCAAGCCTGCTTTCATACGACAGGGCGCAGCTATCTGGTTGCTGACCAGAACCCACCCGTGTAGTGCTTCTTACCCGCTGCTGTATGAACGCGCCGCACCGGCCCGCCCCGGATCACCCTCACGACGTCCCCCGATCGAATATCGGTATCGATCACCTCCCCGTGACCTTCATGACTATCGGCATCGGGAACCTCCGGCTGCGGGACAGCGTTGAGTAGGTCAGACTCAACTACTACGCAGTACGGACGCGGACGGTCCAGGACGCTGCCGGAAAAGGAGACAGACATGGCGCTGTTGCTTCGAGACGCCATCGGCGACACCCTGCGGCGTGCTCGCTCCGGGCAGGGCAAGACGTTGCGTGAAGTGTCCGACACGGCACGCGTCAGCTTGGGATACCTGTCCGAGGTGGAACGCGGCCGCAAGGAAGCCTCCAGCGAGCTGCTGGCCGCGATCTGCGGTGCGCTCGAGCTCCCGCTTTCGGAGGTGTTATCCGAGGTCAGCGTCAGACTGGCGCGTCGTGAGGCCCCCGATGCAGCTCCGCAGGCCGCGTCGGCGTCAACGGCCGGCTCACTCAGCGGGATCGATGTCGTAACCAAGGTCGTCATCCCGCAGGTTCGCGCAATGGCGGCCGCCTAACTACTGTGGCGATCGCGTTGTTTTGCGCCCGGTAGGGGGTGTGGGGATCGACGTGCAACAGATAAGTTGGACCCCACGCACCACCTAGACATCGACGATTGCGACAGAAGGCGGATCGATCCCATGGCTAACCCGTTCGTCAAGGCGTGGAAGTACCTGATGGCGCTGTTCAACGCGAAGATCGACGAGAACGCAGACCCGAAGGTGCAGATTCAGCAGGCCATCGAGGAGGCCCAGCGGAATCATCAAGCGCTCTCACAGCAGGCCGCCTCGGTCATCGGGAATCAGCGTCAGCTGGAGATGCGACTCAACCGTCAGCTCGCCGATGTTGAGAAGCTCCAGGTCAACGTTCGTCAGGCCCTCAACCTCGCCGATCAAGCCACCGGTGGGGGTGATGGCACGAAGGCCACCGAATACAACAACGCCGCCGAGGCTTTCGCCGCCCAGCTGGTCACCGCCGAGCAGAGCGTCGAGGACCTCAAGTCGCTGCACGACCAGGCGCTCGCCGCCGCAGCCCAGGCCAAGAAGGCTGTCGAGCAGAACGCGATGATGCTGCAGCAGCGCATCGCCGAGCGCACCAAGCTGCTGAGCCAGCTGGAGCAGGCGAAGATGCAGGAGCAGGTGTCCGCCTCGCTGCGCTCGATGAGCGAGCTGGCCGCCCCCGGTAACACCCCGAGCCTGGACGAGGTACGCGAGAAAATCGAGCGCCGTTATGCCAATGCTCTGGGCTCGGCGGAGCTGGCGCAGGGCTCGGTACAGGGCCGCATGATCGAGGTGCAGCAGGCCAGTGTGCAGATGGCCGGGCATTCGCGTCTGGAGCAGATCCGCGCTTCCATGAAGGGTGAGGCGCTGCCCACCGGCGACTCGGCCATCTCGGCGCCCGCGGCGGCCGAGACGGCCAAACCGGCCAATCCGCTGGGCCAGCAGTAACTTCCTGTCTTCCCAAATCCGCCGAGTGAGCGCCCGCGCCCACTCGGCGGATTTGTTGTGCTGACATGCACACTCGGCGGCGGCGAAATTTTCGGGCACAATGTGAACATGACGCCCCAGCCACCCCTCCGCGCCGCGGTGCAAGGAAGCTGGGAGCAGCTGATGCGCCGGGTGTTGAACAATGTCAACGATCTCGGTGAGGAGCTTGCCGCCCGCTTGCGGGCGATGTCCGATAAGCGCGAGAAGCTGTTGCGAAAGCGGCTGCGAGCCAAGCGCTGGAGTATCCGCTGGGCGCTGGCCTGCGCGGCCCTGGTACTCGTCACCACAGTGCTTGCGACCACTGGCGCGCCGTTCTGGATGCTGATCATTCCGGGTCTGCTTGCCGCCGGCTGCGCGATTCCGGCGACCTATTTGTTTGTGCGGTACCGCTTCCTCAAGGCCGAGCCGCTGCCACCGCCCCGTCCCGGTGTGGAGCGGCGACTGCCGCCGCCCGGATCGGCGGCGCGTCCGCCCATGGCCGCGTTGGATGCTGCCGAACGCGGGCTGTTCTCCCTCCTCGGAGTAGTGGAGCGCGGCAACATGATTCCGGACAGTGAAGGACGTCAGGTTCTTTCGGCCGCCAATGAGGCAGCCTTCGTGATGGCCGCGACCGCCAAGGAAGTCGTGTCCATGGAGCGAGCCGCCGTCGAGGCCCCGCATACCCGGGAGTTCCTGCAGCCCACCATCAACGCGTTCACCGCGCAGCTCGATACCGGTGTGCGGCAATACAACGAGTTGGTTACCGCGGCAGCGCAGTTGGTATCGGCCGGCAACGGTGGTGCGGTGGTGGCATCGCCGATGTCACGTGGCCCGCTCTTCGATGACCTGGTATCGGCCACCGACCGTCTCACCGGCTGGGCGGGTGCACTCGACGAGCTCGGCCAGCTGTCAGGGTAATCCCCGATCTTTCCCTGATCTTCGGGTTCCGGGGTTCCTCAGGCGCTGATCCCCCTGCCAGGCTTGCTCTATCGCAGCAAGTCGAGAGAACGGTGGGTACCTGTGTTGTGGAAGATCATTGGCGTGCTGCTGGTCGTGTGGCTGGCATTCCTCGTGGTGGGCGCCATCTTCAAACTCTTGGTCCCGATGCTGGTGGTCGGCGTGCTGATCCTTGGCGGTGTGATGCTGTACCGCGCGGTGATGGATACCGACAAAACTCCGCTGCCGTGATAGTCAGAGCTTCGGGCGCAGCGCAGGGATCGCGATCCCGAGGATGCCCCGCACCAGACCCTTGGTGATGTTCAGGACGTCGCCGTAGTCACGCCACAGGACGATCCTGCCGTCGTCGGAGACCTCGAAGACCCCGCAGACCCAGAACCCGATATGCAGCGGGCCCGCGATGATCACATCGGTCCGTTCCGTCATCACGGTGTTGCCCTCGGCGGCGATTCGATGGATCTTCACGTCGAACCCGGCCCACGGGCTGTTCATCAGCCCCATGAACCGCATGACCGCACGTCGTCCACGCACCGCGGGCAGCCCGACGTTCTCCCAGCTCACGTTCTCGTCGAGGGATTCGTCGATGGCAGCCAGATCACCCAACCGCAGGGCATCCCATAAGCCTTCGACGACGGTGGTGGCGTCGCGTATCGCGAGTGTTTCCGTCATCTCAGAACCTCGGTCGCAGTGCGGGGAACGGGATGGCGATCAGACCTCGCACCGTCGCCTTAAACATGTCGAACATGTCGAAGTAGTCGCGCCACAGCGTGATGGTGCCCTCATCGGAGACCTCGAAGACCCCACACACCCAGAACTGCAGGCGCAGCGGGCCGATGACGATGGCGTCATGGCGCTCGTTCATCACGGTGTTCCCGTTGGTGGTGGTGCGGTGTATCTGCACCTCGAACCCGAACCCCGGGCGTTTGAGCGGCTCGAAGATCTTCAGCGCTGCGCGGCTACCGTGGATTGTCGGCAGGCCAACATTCTGGTAGACGAGGCGTTCGTCCAGGACTTTCTCGGCGAACTCGGTGTCGCCGTTCTGGGCGGCCTCCAGGAAGCGGGTGACGGTTTCGGCCGGGGTCAGGGTGAGGCGCTCCAGCGTGGTGTCGGTCATGCGTTTCAACGTAGCCCGAATCGCTGTGGCAGGGTAGGGCCGTGCGTGTCGCCGTGGTCGCCGGTCCCGATCCCGGGCATGCCTTTCCTGCTATCGCGTTATGCCTGAAATTCGCCGCCGCCGGGGACGATCCGGTGCTGTTGACGGGGACGCGCTGGCTCGATCAAGCCCGTGCCGTTGGGCTGGAGTCGGTGGAACTTCTGGGGCTGCAGCCTCGGGTTGCCGATGACGACGGAGACGCGGGCGCCAAGATTCATCAGCGTGCAGCCCATATGGCGCAGGCCAATCTCGATCAGTTGAGGGAACTGGCGCCGGATCTGATTGTTTCCGATGTCATCACCGCCTGTGGCGGCATGGCCGCCGAGTTGCTCGGTGTGCCGTGGGTGGAGCTGAATCCGCACCCGCTGTATTTGCCGTCAAAAGGATTGCCGCCATTGGGAAGTGGACTGGCTCCCGGTGTTGGGCTACGCGGCAGGCTGCGCGATGGGCTGATGCGCCGGCTGACACAGAGGTCTATCGACCAGGGACTGCGACAGCGCTCGCAGGTTCGGGTGGAGATCGGATTGCCGGCCCATGACCCCGGGCCCGTTCGACGGTTGATCGCGACTGTGCCCGCACTTGAGGTGTCGCGTCCCGACTGGCCGGGTGAGGCGGTGCTAGTGGGGCCGCTGCACTGGGAGCCCACGGACGTTGTGCTGCAACCGCCTGCGGGTTCGGGTCCGGTGGTTGTGATCGCGCCGTCGACGGCCTTCACCGGCGCCGAGGGGATGACCGAGCTGGCATTGCGGGCCTTGGAATCGGCAGGTGCACGAGTGGTCGTCTCTGCGCTGGATCCATCTTCATCGGGGTTGCCGTCGTGGGCGGTTGCGGGGCTGGCACGTCAGGACCTGCTGCTGTCCGGGGCCGATCTGGCCATTTGCGGTGGGGGACATGGTTTTCTGAGCAAGGCGCTGCTGGCTGGGGTGCCGGTGGTGGTGGTTCCCGGTGGTGGCGACCAGTGGGAATTGGCGAATCGTGTTGTGCGGCAAGGAAGCGCCGAGCTGGTGCGGCCGCTGAACCGGGATTCTTTGGCTGCGGCCGTCGGTCGCGTATTGGGGGAGCGGCGGTACACCGAAGCTGCCCGCCGGGCTGCCGCAGGCGCCGTCGATGTCGAAGATCCGGTACGGGTGTGCCAGGACGTAGTGGCGGCCCTAAGGTGACGGTGTGCGTCTGACGGAGTTTCATGAGCTGGTCACTGGGCGTTTCGGTGCGATCTACGGCTCATCCGTGCTGGTTGACCATGTGTTGACCGCGATGGGCGGGCGCACCGCGGCACAGGCTGTCGAAGCCGGGATGGAGCCGCGGGATATATGGCGGGCTTTGTGCGCAGATTTCGACGTCCCTCGAGATCAATGGTGAAGCTACGCGCAAGCAGCACGCGCAGCTTGTAGCGACTGGCGCGCTCCAGAGAGCGTGCCGGAGATCCACGTACCTGATCGTTGCTCGTCGGGGTCCTGTGCGTCATTCTTGCCAAGTTCGGACGCAAGCCGGAACGCCCAGTTGCGCATGTCGAATGCCGCAGGGCTGGCCAACGACATCAACGGCATTGCGGCGGTTTGGATCTGGTTCTCTATACCGAACGGTGTGTATCCGTACGGCTGGACTTGGTTATAGGCCACTTCGAGCTGATTGGCTGCCGTGACGATCGTGCCGCAGTCCGGGTTTGGTGCGGCAGCGGCAAGTGCAATGGTCAGACAGGCCAGGCAGGTAACGATGGCCGTGATCGCGAGCGGAAGACCCCACGAAATTCGTTGCCGCATGATTCTCACTGTATTGAGCTGGGGAAGCTGGGTTGCTGAAATCAAGAATTAACCACTACAAGTGCCGTGAAAGAAGTAGCGAACCAGCTGCTATTCGGGTCGCTGCGACCTCCGTGTTTCCGTGTTAAGGCGCGACACGCCGGTCCGGCGCGCCTCCTTGAATCGAACAGGTGTTCGGCTTACGGTAGTCATGTTCGAGCACGACGGTTACGGGTCTCCCGAGCAGGTCAGGTGACTTGTCAGACCTGTGTCCTAGCGTCTGCCTCAACTGATCGGAACGCCGATCTTCGAACACCGATACGAAACGGAGAACACCATGGCGCAGGCACCGGATCGCGAGAAGGCTCTCGAGCTCGCGCTCGCACAGATCGAGAAGAGTCACGGCAAGGGTTCGGTGATGCGCCTCGGCGACGAGGTACGCGTCCCCATCTCCGTCATCCCGACCGGGTCCATCGCCCTAGACGTGGCGCTGGGTATCGGCGGCCTGCCGCGCGGTCGTGTCATCGAGATCTACGGACCGGAATCTTCGGGTAAGACCACCGTGGCGCTGCATGCGGTGGCCAACGCGCAAGCCGCCGGCGGTGTTGCGGCGTTTATCGATGCCGAGCATGCGCTCGACCCGGATTACGCCAAGAAGCTGGGTGTCGATACCGACTCGCTGCTGGTATCCCAGCCCGATACCGGTGAGCAGGCACTGGAGATCGCCGACATGCTGATCCGCTCGGGTGCCATCGACATCATCGTCATCGACTCGGTGGCCGCCCTGGTGCCACGCGCCGAGATCGAGGGCGAGATGGGTGACAGCCACGTCGGTCTGCAGGCCCGCCTGATGAGCCAGGCGCTGCGCAAGATCACCGGTGCGCTGAGCAACTCGGGCACCACCGCCATCTTCATCAACCAGCTGCGTGAGAAGATCGGCGTAATGTTCGGCTCACCCGAAACCACTACGGGTGGTAAGGCTTTGAAGTTCTATTCCTCGATCCGTCTGGACGTACGCCGGATCGAGACGCTCAAGGACGGTACTGATGCAGTGGGTAACCGGACTCGCTGCAAGGTTGTCAAGAACAAGATGGCGCCGCCGTTCAAGCAGGCTGAGTTCGACATCCTCTACGGCAAGGGCATCTCCAAGGAGGGGTCGATCATCGATATGGGCGTGGAGCATGGCTTCGTCCGTAAGTCCGGCTCCTGGTTCACCTATGAGGGTGAGCAGTTGGGCCAGGGCAAGGAAAACGCCCGCAACTTCCTGTTGGAGAACGCCGATGTCGCCAACGAGATCGAGAAGAAGGTCAAGGAGAAGCTCGGTATCGGAGCGGTGCTGACCGATGACGAAGTCGTCCCGGCCCCAGTCGATTTCTGATTCGGCTTCCGCATCGGGTTCTCAGGAATCCCTAGACGAACTGCGAGCCCGGGTCGCGTCGGTACCCGAAGCCCCGACGCATGAACCGGTTGACTCGCGGGACGAGCAGGCGTGGTCATATTGTCTTCGCCTGTTGACAAGTCGGGCGCGTGCCCGCGCCGAGCTGACCGAAAGGCTGGCCCGGCGCGGGTACCCCGATGACATATCCGAGCGGGTCATGGATCGGCTGGCCACCGCCGGGCTCATCAACGACGCCGATTTTGCAACACAGTGGGTGCAGTCTCGGCATACCTACGCCGGAAAAGGCAAGCGCGCCTTAGCGGCAGAGCTTCGTACCAAGGGCGTATCGGCCGAGAATGCGGCCGCCGCGCTCGCGCACATCGACGGAGACGCCGAACGCTCGCGCGCAGCGCAGCTTGTCGCCAAGAAACTCCGATCCGAGAGTCTCGACGACGGTGGGATCAAGGCTGCGCGGCGATTGGTTGCCATGCTTGCGCGTCGCGGATACGGCCAGTCCATGGCCTATGACGTCGTGAAGAACGCCCTTGCCACCGAGCAGGACCGTCGCGACGTCGGGTGACCGCCGCTCGCCCTAGAGACCGAACGGGCGTGCCGGGGGGTTGGGCGGCGGCGCGTCCTCGTCCGTGGCATTGGACCGCATCATCATCGAGGCTTCGGCAGATGGTGACTGAACGCCCGGCAGGCACGGCACCTGACGCGAGATCGTTTTGAACGGCCCGATCTCGGTGTCCTCATTGAGCATGGGGAGCGGACCGCAATTACCCTTGAAGTGTGCGTCCATGGTGAAGGGCGTCGGATTCACGCAGGTCAGGTTCATTCCCACGGGTGTCGCAACCTGCAGACAATCGAAGCTCAACGGCGCTCCGTAGGCCACCGGTGCACCCGTGAGTGCTGCCCCCGCGCACGCCGCTCCGAAAACGGCCGACACGCCGATGGTCAATACGATGTTTCGCATGGGAACAATGGTAACGGAGTGGTACCTGTTACATAATACTTCGATTGTGATAGTTGAGTAAGAATCTAACGTGTGATGCAGCTGTGAAGGATGATCATGCGTTCTTGGCGTAGTGCCGGGCGGCCTTTGCCCTGTTTCCGCAAGTCGCCATGGAATGCCAGCGTCGAGCCCCGTTCTTGGATGTGTCATAGAAGAACAGCACGCATTGCGGGTGGGCGCACTGTTTGATCCGATCGGGAGACTCGGCGAGCAGGATCAGCAGGTCATCGACGGCCAGCCAAGCGGGTAGCCAGTGTGGCTCGGGAACCTCGGCCGTGTCGACCGGCCCGCCGACGGTCAGCGAGCGACGGATCGCGCCCCGGGACAGCACGGCATTGATGTCGTCGATCTGGGAATCCTTCACCGCCCGGTAGATGGCGTCACGCGCAGTGAGCAGGGCTTCTCGGGTCGTCTCGTTGGCGGTGCAGCGATCGTGAAGATTATTGGTATGCAACCAGATTCGTAAGCCGTCGAGATCGGTGAGCAGATCCTGCGCTCCATCGCCGCTCATCCACCGGGTGTTCAGTAGATCCAGTGCGAGCGGTTCGCCGAGATGGGGACGTGGATCGGACATGGCCTGAGGTTAGCCGCCTCCTCTTGGGGAGAGTGTGTGCCACAAAGTCTAACTGATAAAACCAGATAGACGGTTGACAATGCTTCCGGCTGACGATTACCTTCTAACTGGTAATAATAATTTGTCAGTTAGGAAGGGTTTGTTCATGAGCACTGCCATCGCACCCCGGGTGGTCACCGGTCACATCGGGTTGAACGTCAGCGACCTGGAGAGGTCCGTCGCGTTCTATCGTCAGGCATTCGGATTCGACCAGCTCGTTCTGCGTGCAGACGGCACACAGCGATTCGCGTTCCTCGGATCCGACGGCATCCCGGTGCTGACGCTTTGGGAACAGAGCCGTGGGGAATTCTCGGCGGCCACGCCAGGCTTGCACCATTTGTCGTTCCAGGTGGATTCGGTGCAGCAGGTGCAGGAGGTGGAGGCGGTGCTGAAGGAACTATCGACGGTGTTCATCCACGACGGTGTCGTCGCCCATCAGGAAGGTGCATCCTCTGGGGGGATCTTCTTCACCGACCCCGATGGGATTCGCCTTGAGGTGTTCGCGGCCGCGAGTATCGAGCAGCATGCGGCGCCGTCCGGCGAAGCACCGACATGTGGCTTCTTCTGAGATGACCTATCACGCCGGCGAGCTCGCCGTTCAACGGCGAATGGGGCAGTCCGACAGTGCTATTCGAGTCGGCCGGATCATCTCGACGGAAATACCGGAGGTTGCGGCGGCCTTTCTGGCCGCCCAACCGATGGTGTTCGTGTCGGCACGGGATGGCGACGACCGGATGTGGGCGAGTCAGATCGTCGGGCCACCCGGCTTCGCGCACGCCACCGATACCCGGACCATCGCAATCGACAGCGTGCCGGTTTTCGGTGATCCACTGGCCGAGGCGCTGCGGTCGGAGCGAAAGATCGGCATGATCGCGTTGCAGCCGCAGCGTCGGCGCCGGATGCGCGTCAACGGTACGGCGCGGCCAGCGGGCGCGGGGCTCATTGTCACCACCGATCAGGTGTATTCGAACTGCCCCAAGTACATCGCGCGTCGTGACATCTCAGGCATCGGCCCCGGACTGCCCGGGGAACCGCGCCGCGCAACCTCCCTGAACGATGAACAACAGCGCACCATCTCGACAGCGGACACCTTCATCATCGGCACCGCCGATGGAGAAGGCAACGCCGACGCATCCCACCGCGGCGGCAACCCCGGTTTCCTGCAGGTGCTCTCGCCGAACGAGTTACGTTGGCCCGATTACCTGGGGAACTCGATGTTCATGACGCTCGGGAACCTGCACGTCGATCCGCGGTGTGGGCTGCTGATCCCGAACTGGCACACCGGATCGGCAGTGCAGCTCACCGGAACTGCGCGCTTGAACTGGGACGAGGGCACCTTCGCTCCCGGCGCGCAATGCTCCGTCGACTTCACCATCGACGAGGTTGTCGAGACGATCAATGCCAGCCCCCTACGGTGGGGGGAGGCTGAACCATCGCCCGCCAATCCGCCGCTCTGACAACGAAATATGACAAGGAGATATGGCATGCGCCCACCACTTCCGCCCTTCGATATCGATTCCGCCCGCGAGAAGGTCCGCGCCGCCGAGAATGCCTGGAACACACGCGACGCCGAGCATGTCGCCGCCGCCTACACCGAGGATTCGTTGTGGCGCAACCGCGATGAGTTCATCACCGGGCGCGTCGAGATCGTCGCCTTCCTGACCCGCAAATGGTCCAAGGAGAACGGGTACGCGTTACGTAAGGAGCTGTGGGGATTCCGAGAGAATCGGATGGCCGTGCGCTTCCAGTACGAGTGGCACGACGAGGCCGGGCAGTGGTGGCGCAGTTATGGCAATGAGTTGTGGGAGTTCACCCCCGAAGGGTTGATGTCACGCCGTGAGGCCAGCATCAACGACACTCCGATCGCCGAAGCAGAACGTCGCATCTTCGGTCCGCGTCCGGCAGGTGACGAATCACCGTTGCCGATCCAGTGACTACTCGCCGTAGTCCTGACGTAGATCTTTGTGCGCGAGATCCACGCCGCGGGTCTCCAGTAGATCCTTGGTGACCAACCCCGGTTCGGGCTGTGCGTGCGGAACCTCCAAGAGACTCTTCTTCTTTCGCCCCTCGCGCAGCTGACGCTCGATATTGGTGGCCAGCGAGGACAATGCGAAGTTGATGACGATCATGATGACCGCGACCACCACCAGCGCGGGCAGATAGTTCCCATAGTAGGACGCCGAGCGGATGCCCGAACGCACCACCTCGATGTAGCCGAAGGCATATCCCAGCGCGGAGTCCTTCAACGCGATGACCATCTGCGAGATGAGCGCGGGCAGCATGGCGGCGATGGACTGGGGGAGCAGGATGAGCCGCATCATCTGTGACTTGCGCAGGCCCAGCGCGACCGCAGCCTCGGACTGCCCACTCGGTAGTGACTGGATGCCCGAGCGCAGGATTTCGGCGATGACCGAGCCGTTGTACAACGTCAGGCCCGTCACCACCGCCGTAAACGCCAGGTACTCGGAGGGGAAGACGGCCTGCTGCCCGTACAGGTAGTAGGAGAAAATCATCAGGATCAGCACCGGGATAGCGCGGAAGAACTCCACCAACGCACCCGAAACCCAGCGCACCACACGGTGATCAGATAGGCGTCCGATACCGAGCACCGCACCGAGCACCAAGGCGAAGACAATGGACAGCGCGGCGGCGGAGACCGTCCCGAGCAGCCCCGGCAGGATGTACGTCGTCCACGTATCCAGATGCAGGAAGGGCGACCACTTTTCGGCGGTCAACTGCTCGTTGGCGTTAAGGGTCCAGATCACCCATGCCGCAATCGCTATCACCAGCGCGGTGAAGACCACGGTGATGACACGGTTGAGAGCCCGGGCCTTGGGGCCGGGCGCGTCGTACATGACGGTGGCGCTGTCGCTCATCGCTTCACCGCCAGTCGCTGTGCAAAGTATCCGAAGGTCAGCCCGATCGTCAGCGTGATCACCATGTACCCGGCGGCGATGATGAGAAAGATCCAGACGATCTGATCGGCGAATAGCTCGATCTCCGATCGCATCAGCAGGGCCGCCTCGGCGACACCGATCGCGGAGGCGATCGAGGTGTTCTTCACCAACGCGATCAGCACGCTACCCATGGGCGCCAGCACCGACCGTATTGCTTGCGGTAGCACGATCAGCCCGAGCACCTTGATGAACGACAGTCCCAGCGACCGGGCGGCCTCGGCTTGACCCAGCGGGACGGTGTTGAAACCAGAGCGCAGCGTTTCGCAGACGAAAGTCGCTGTGTACAGGACGAACCCGAGGACCGACAGCCAGAAATTGTTGTTCTTGATGAAGGTCGAATTCTCTGGGGCCAATGCGATGCCGAGATTCTGGTAGAGGCCCACCGAGCAGAAGATGATGATGAGCGTCAGCGGGGTATTGCGGATGATGTTGACGTACCAGGTTCCGAAGCTTCGCATGATCGGCACCGGCGATACCCGGAGCCCCGCCAGGACGGTGCCCCAGATGAGCGCGCCGACGGCGGAGAAGAACGACAATTTTATGGTGGTCCAGAACGCAGGCCACAGCTGCGACCCCATGTTGGCCCACAGCGCGTTCATGCGGCCTCACAAGCCTTGTCGGCGGCGGGCTTGACACCGGTGATCTTCTCGATCGCGGCCGGGGAGGGATCGGGCCGCAGACCGTAAGTGCCGCTCTCGGCGCGCTTCTCCCAATCATCGATCGTGCTGTCGCCGAGTGCGTCCCGTAGATCGGCGTCCCAGGCTCCGCTGGCGATCATCTTGTCGAGCGCCCGGTCGATGGCCTCGATGGCGGCAGTATCGCCCTTGGCGAGACCGATCCCGTAGACCTCTCTGGAGAACGGGTCGCCGTTCTTCTTCTGCTTCTTGGGTTTCCCGATACATAACGGCTGGCTCAGCTCGTAGTTCATCTGAATCAGCTTGAACTCGCCCTCGTAGCGTTTGGCGTAGCCGGCCAGGATGGTCTCGTCGGTGGTGAGGGCGTCGACCTTGCCTCGTCGCAGTGCCTCCACGCAGGAGGAGTACGAGTCGAACTCCTGCAGCTGGGTGCCCGCCAGCAGGTTCTTGACGTTCTGCGCGGGCGTTGAGCCGGATACCGAACAGAGCTTCTTGCCCCGGTTCAGATCATCCAGTTTGGTCAGCGAGTCATCCTCCTTGCGTACCAGGAGCCCTTGGTAGGTAATGAGATACGGGCCGGCGAACGACACCTTCTGGGCTCGGCTGTAGTTGACCGAGTAGCTCCCGGCGATCATGTCTACAGTGCCGTTGTCGATGAGCTGTTCGCGCTGTGCCGAGGGCGTCTCGTACCAGCGGATGGTTGGGTGTTTGACACCGAACTCGTCGGCGATGGCGTTGACGACGTACTCGGAAACCTTGACGTCGAATCCGCTCATCTTCTTGTCGGGGTGTTGCAGGCCTACCCCGGGCTGATCGAATTTGGTGCCGAGGATGACGGTGCCGCCGCGGATCGATTCGAGCAGCTGCCGGGGCTCATTGCTGCCGCAGGAGCTGATCAGGGTGGCAACCAAGGCCACAGCCGCCACCAGTGCGGTGTGCCGCCGCATCAGTGTCCGAGGATCTTGCTGAGGAAGTCCTTGGCGCGGTCGGACTGCGGATTGGTGAAGAAGCTCTCCGGGTCCGAGTCCTCGACGATGGCGCCGTCGGCCATGAAGATGATGCGATCCGCGGCCTTGCGGGCGAAGCCCATCTCATGGGTGACCACCAGCATCGTCATACCCTCTTTGGCCAGCGCCACCATGACATCGAGAACCTCGTTGACCATCTCAGGGTCCAGCGCCGAGGTGGGCTCGTCGAAGAGCATGACCTTCGGGCCCATCGCCAGGGACCGGGCGATGGCCACGCGCTGCTGCTGCCCACCGGACAGTTGCGCCGGGTACTTATCCTTCTGGCTCGCGATGCCGACGCGCTCAAGTAGTTCCATCGCGTGCTTGCGGGCGGATTCCTTGTTCTTTTTGCGCACCTTTAGCGGCGCAAGCGTCACGTTGTCGAGAATTGTCTTGTGCGAGAAAAGGTTGAACGACTGGAACACCATGCCGACCTCTGCTCGCAGGTTGGCGAGCGCACGTCCCTCCTCGGGAAGCACATCGCCGTCGATCCGGATGGTGCCGGTGTCGATGGGTTCGAGACGGTTGATAGTCCGGCACAGCGTCGACTTACCCGAACCGGATGGCCCGAGAATGACGACGACCTGACCGCGTGGGATTTCGAGGGTGATGTTCTTGAGGACGTGCAGCTCGCCGAAATGCTTGTCGACATGCTCAAGAGAGATCATTGGGGCACTTGTTGCGGAGGCGTTTTCCCCGCTCGTTGATGTGTCGGTGCTCACCGGCATGGTCAGACCATACGGGTTCCTCACAGTTTTGCAGGGTGGAACGAATGGGTAGGCGAATTCGACGGCGGGCGACCCGGTGCACCGTGTGATCGGCCTCAGCAAACATCTGCGATACTGAGTCCATGTGGACGCGACGACGGCCTTCCTTTGAAGGCCCGCGAATCAGGGCGTTCGCAACGGTCCTGGCATCCGTTCTGTTCATCGCTTCTTTTCCAGTCGCGGTGGTAGATGGGGCAACTTCCTGGGGCTGGATTATGGCGAGTCTTGGGCTGGTTTTCGGGTTGTGCTTGCTGCCCAGCTCGCTAATGCGCTTAGTCACGCCATCGGGGCAGGTGACTGTCGATGGGGGGCGGCATCTCAGAGGCAGCGAGATCCTCGATCGGCCGCGGCCCAGGCGAGATATCTCGTTCGCGATCGTTATCGGGCTGATCGGGGTCATCGTCGTCGTGACTGTTCGCGGAGCATTCGCGGAGCCCGAGCTCCCAGAGTCGTGGGTGTTGGCCGGCTGGTGGATATGGATGGGTGTGAACGCCGTCTGCAGCATCGACGATTGGTGGCAGGGCTGGCATGTGCCAGAGCGCACCGCGCGATGAAGGCACGGTGGCGCGTTTTGTCTCTACGGGATCCAGCAGTACCCCTGCGACGCTGATGGTGGTCGAGACGTCACCAATCGGCGACGGAATCCATCTGACGGCGGGCACGTACCATAAGCCGGTGACCAGTACTGCGACTTCCGAGCGCTCGGCGGTCCGGACGTACCAGGTCCGCACCTACGGCTGCCAGATGAATGTGCACGACTCCGAGCGGGTGTCGGGTCTGCTGGATGCGGCCGGATACGCGAAAGCCCCCGAGGGCACCGACGCCGATATCGTCATCTTCAACACCTGCGCCGTGCGCGAGAACGCGGACAACAAGCTGTACGGAAACATCAGTCACCTCGCGCCGCGCAAGGCCGCCAACCCGAACATGCAGATCGCCGTTGGCGGATGCCTCGCGCAAAAGGACCGCGAGGGCATGCTGAAAAAGGCGCCGTGGGTCGACGTCGTCTTCGGCACCCATAACATCGGGTCGTTGCCGACCCTGCTGGAGCGTGCGCGCCACAACAAAGAGGCCCAGGTCGAGATCGTCGAGGCCCTCGAACATTTTCCGTCGGCACTGCCCGCGACCCGCGAGTCGGCCTATGCCGCCTGGGTGTCGATATCGGTGGGCTGCAACAACACCTGCACCTTCTGCATCGTTCCGTCTTTGCGCGGCAAGGAGATCGACCGCCGTCCCGGCGATATCCTCGCCGAGGTGCAGACGCTGGTGGACCAGGGTGTGCTGGAAGTGACGCTGCTCGGCCAAAACGTCAACGCATATGGCATCAATTTCGCCGATCCTGAAATTCCCCGCGACCGTGGAGCTTTCGCCGACCTGCTGCGCGCCTGCGGTCGCATCGAGGGTCTCGAGCGGGTGCGGTTCACCTCGCCACACCCGGCCGAATTCACCAACGACGTCATCGAGGCGATGGCGCAGACCCCGAACGTGTGCCCACAGCTGCACATGCCGCTGCAATCGGGTTCGGACCGCATCCTCAAGGCGATGCGCCGTTCCTATCGGTCGGAGCGCTTCCTGTCGATCATCGACACCGTGCGGGCGGCGATGCCGGACGCCGCCATCACCACCGACATCATCGTCGGCTTCCCGGGCGAAACCGAAGAGGATTTCGAGCAGACACTTGAGGTCGTGCGTCGCGCCCGGTTCTCCAGCGCCTTCACATTTCAGTACTCGATCCGCCCGGGCACCCCGGCGGCCGAATTCCCCGATCAGCTGCCGAAAGCCGTTGTGCAGGAACGGTACGAGCGGCTCATCGAGCTGCAAGAGTCCATCACCCTGGAAGAGAATCAACGGCAGATCGGCCGCGAGGTCGAACTGCTGATCGCCACCGGTGAGGGCCGCAAGAATGGTGCGACCGCCCGGATGAGTGGTCGCGCCCGCGACGGTCGTCTGGTGCACTTCCGGCCGCAGGGGCAGCTCAACGGCGACCTGCGTCCCGGAGATATCGTCACCGTCGAGGTCACCGGGGCGGCGCCGCATCACCTGATCGCCGATGGGGGACTGCTGAGCCACCGGCGCACCCAGGCGGGCGATGCGCACGAATCCGGAAAGAAGCCGGGCACACCAGGAACCGGCGGAGAGACGAGCTTGGGGATGCCGGCAATCGGTGCGCCACCAAAGATTGAGGTTGCAGGGTGCGGGCTGTGAACGACGGTGCTGAACGTAATGAGTCCGGACCCGATAAAGACGACGCCGAATTCGAGGAGTTCCGCCAGGAGATCGACGCGGCGGAGCGGAAAGTCGCGGGCGAGATCGATCCGGGTGCTCGCGCGCTGGTGGTGGCCGTCCTGGTCTTTGTGCTGCTGCTGACCTTCGTGCTGCCGCATACCGGTCACGCCAGGGGATTCGACGTCCTCGTCAACGGCGCGATCGCCGATCAGGAATCCGTGCGGGTGCCATCCCGGATCTTCGTGTGGCTCGCGATGGTCTTCGGCGTCGGCTTTTCGATGCTGGCGTTGTTGACCCGCCGATGGGTGCTGTCCTGGATTGCACTGGCGGGCTCATTCGTTGCCAGCGTGATTGGCATGCTGGCGATTTGGACGCGTCAGACCGCCGGGGCCGGACATCCGGGTCCGGGTATCGGTTTGGTGGTCGCGTGGATTTCGGTCATCCTGTTGACCTTCCACTGGGCGCGTGTGGTGTGGTCACGCACCGCGGTGCAGCTGGCAGCCGAGCAGCAGCGGCGCGAGGCCGCGCAGCGCGATAAGCGCACCTTCCTCGACGACGCCTTCGGGGACGACGAGGAACCGAACTAGCGCGACCGGCTCTTGACGGCGGCAACGGCCGCGTCGGCCCATTCCTGCCACTGCTTGGCGCTGGCCCGAGCCTTTTCGGCATCCTTGGTCTTACCGGCGGCCTCCGCCTTGGTGGCCTGCTCCTCGAACTGCCGTGCGCGGTCCCGGAACTGCTCGGCGCGCGCCTCCGCCTCGGGATCGCCCCAGCCGGTTTCGCCGGCCTCGCGCACCTTCTTCTCCACCGCGCGCATCCGTCTTTCCAGATCGGTCTGCTGCTCGCGCGGCACCTTTCCGATGGCATCCCACTTATCGCCGATGGTGCGCAACGCCGTCCGAGCGGCGTCCACATCGGCGTCCACATCGATCTTCTCCGCCGCCACCAGCAGTGCACGCTTGGCGTCCGCGTTGGCCACGAATTCGGCATCGCGGGAAGCGGATTCGGCGTTGCGGGCCGAGAAGAATTTGTCCTGGGCGGCTTTGAAGCGGTGCCACAGGGTGTCGTCGGTCTCCCTAGGCGCCCGTCCGGCGGCCTTCCAGTCATTGAGCAGACTCCGGAATGTCGCCGCGGTGGCACCCCAGTCGGTGGAGTCCGAGAGTGCTTCGGCTCGCTTGCAGAGCTCTTCCTTCTTCTCCCGAGCCCCGGCACGGTCGCGGTCCATTTCGGCGAAGTGCCCGCCGCGCCTGCGGTTGAACGTCTCGCGTGCCGCCGAGTACCGCTTCCACAGTGCATCGTCGGTCTTGCGGTCGACGCCGTGGATGGATTTCCACTCGTCGAGAATGGCTCGAATCCGATCGCCGGCCGTCTTCCACTGCGTGGAGTTGTTGGCGAGCTCCTCGGCTTCGGCGGCGAGCTCCTCCTTGCGGGAAACGCTCGCCGAGCGGGCCTCATCGCGTTGCGCGCGCATCGCTGCGGCCTGCGTGTCCGCGGACTCGAGGAGTGCTGACAGCCGCGCCGAGAGCGCGTCCACATCGCCTAGGACGGCGGCGGTCGGCAGCGTCGCCGCGAGGTGCTCGGCAGCGGTCTTGATTTTGCGTGCATCGCCCGAACCGGAGCCGAGCCGCAGCTCCAGCAGCTGGATCTCCGTCTCCAGGTCTTCGAATCGACGGCCGAAATGCGTATATGCGGCGTCGGCGTCTCCGGCCTGCCACGATCCGATCTGACGCTCGCCGGCGCTCGTGATCAGCCAGACGGAGCCGTCGTCATCCACGCGGCCGAACTTGTGCGGATCAACATGGTGGGCTGCTGGAGCGGGCGCCGATGCCGCGGGACGCCGCGGCATCGGATGAGGTTTCGGCCCGGGCCGGGGGACGGGTGCAGCTCCGGGCTGGGGGGCGGGAGCAACACTGTCGTGCTGTGATGACTGATCCGGCATCGAAACCTCTTCCTACAATTGTTGCCGCGCAACACGGCGCCCGTAAGCTCACTACACCGTTCATTCAAACAGGTGTCATCGCCACACGGCGAACATATGCCAGATGATTCCGCGAGGAGGTCGCGATGTCCGAGGCGGATATCGCGTCGGCCTTCGCCGTTGGAGCCGCGGCCTGTGTCGCATTCGGCGATGTCGTTCACCAGCGCACCGCGCATGCCGTCCCCACGGGAAATGGCGTAGCCCCGATCCCGAAGGCCACGTAGCGTCGTGAATCTGTCGATAGCGATCTGCCCGTCAACCCCGCTGCTCGTGCCCGAGCTCGGCGGGGAGGCCGCCGAGGAAACAGCCGACCTGCGTGCGGCGGCAATCGCGGCAGCACGAAGCTTGCCCACCCAATGGATCGCCATCGGGGTGGGGGACGGCCGGTACGGCGGCGATATGTCGGGCACATTCGCCGGATACGGGGTTGACGTGCGCGTTTCACTCACGGCCCCGGTCATTGGGCTGGCCGCGAGGCCCGCCGAACTGCCGCTACCGGTGCTGGTCGCGGGATGGCTGCGCGAACGCGTCGCGGCTGTCGAGGTCGAGGTGCGACTTGTCGGTGTCTCTGACGGGGACGGCATCGCTTTCGGTCGGGCATTGCGTACCGAGATCGAGACTTTCGAGGCCAAGGCGCTCGGCGTTCTGATCATCGCCGACGGTGCCAACACCCTCACAGACAAGGCGCCCGGGGGCTACCGGCCCGAGGCCGAAGGGGCGCAGCGGGCCCTTGCCGATGCACTCGCGCACGGGGACGCGGCCGCGTTGACCTGCCTGCCGGACGTCATCACCGGGGGCGCCGCATACCAGGTGCTTGCCGGGTTGGTGGGCTCAGATCTCGTCCAGGCCCAGTGCCTGTACCGAGGCTCTCCGTACGGGGTCGGGTACTTCGCGGGCACGTGGCGGGTGTCGTGACGCGACCCATCGCCGTCATCGGCCCCACCGCCACCGGCAAGTCGGCGCTCGCATTGGATCTTGCCGAGCGCCTGGGCGGGGAGATAGTCAACGCCGACGCGATGCAGCTGTATCGGGGTATGGATATCGGTACGGCCAAGGTGCCGACCGCGGAACGCGGGGGCATTCCACACCACATGCTCGATGTGCTCGAGGTGACCGAGACCGCCACGGTCGCGACCTACCAGCAGCAGGCTTCCGCCGTCGTCGAGGACATCCAGGCGCGAGGTCATGTGCCGGTGATAGTCGGTGGATCGATGATGTACATCCAAGCACTGCTTGATGATTGGACGTTCCCCGCGACGGATCCGCAGGTGCGGATGCGCTGGGAGCAGCGGCTGGCGGAGATTGGAGTGGCCGCGCTGCACGCCGAACTCGCCGTGCGTGACCCGGCGGCCGCCGCCATCATCTTGCCGACCGACGGACGTCGCACGGTGCGTGCGCTGGAGGTCATCGAGCTCACCGGCCAGCCGTTCGCGGCGTCTGCGCCGACCATCGGCACCCCACGGTGGGACACCGTGATCGTCGGATTGGATTGGAAGACCGAGGAACTCGATGAACGGATTGCGCTACGGACGGATCTGATGTTCGAGCAAGGGTTTGTCGCGGAGGTCGAGCATCTGCTGGGTGTCGGGCTGCGTGACGGCGTGACCGCATCACGGGCCATCGGGTATGCCCAGGTGATTGCCGCGCTGGATGCCGGGGGAGCGCCCGATGACCTGGCGCAGGCGCGTGAGCTGACGTTCATCGGCACCCGACGCTATGTACGCCGGCAGCGATCATGGTTTGGTCGCGATCATCGCATCATGTGGCTGACCGGTGGCTTGGCAGACGCGGCAGGACTCTGCGGCGAAATCGAGTCGCGCTGGCGCCTATCCTCGAATACGTGAAGTTCACCAAGGGGCACGGCACCCAGAACGACTTCGTGGTGTTGCCGGACGTGCACATCAAGCGGGATCTGTCGGTGCCCGCGGTCCAGGCGTTGTGCGATCGGCAACGAGGTCTCGGGGCCGATGGCGTGCTGCGGGTGACCACGGTGGGCGCTGCCATCGAGGGTGCGGTTCTTACGGAGAAACCCCCAGGTGTGAGCAGCGAAGACTGGTTCATGGACTACCGCAACGCGGACGGTTCGATCGCCGAGATGTGCGGTAACGGCGTCCGGGTGTTCGCGCATTACCTGCGGTCGATGGGACTGGAACACCGCGACGAGTTCGTGGTCGCATCGCTGGCCGGACCGCGGCCGGTGCGGATCAATTCCTGGAGCCAGCTCGCGGCCGACATCACCGTCGATATGGGGCCGGTGAAGGAGTTTGGCGCGGGCGAGGCGACCGTCGGCGGCCGGCGGTTCTCCGGTCTGGCCATCGATGTGGGTAACCCGCACCTGGCCTGCGTAGACGCGGATCTGACCGCCGAAGCGCTACGCATGCTCGATGTGGGTGCTCCGGTCACGTTTGACGAAGCGCTGTTCCCCGACGGGGTCAATGTCGAAGTGCTGACGGCCCCCGTGAACGGCCCAGGCGCCCCCGCAGGCGCGGTGCAGATGCGGGTTCATGAACGCGGTGTCGGCGAGACGCGTTCCTGCGGAACGGGAACTGTGGCGGCCGCTTATGCGGCGCTGCGCAATCTGGGGCACGAGACCGGCGAGATCGTCGTCAACATCCCCGGTGGACAGGTTCAGGTGACGATCACGGGGGAGTCGAGTTTTCTGCGCGGGCCCTCGATGTTGCTCGCCGATGGTGAGATTTCCGACGAGTGGTGGGGTGGCATTGGTTCCTGCGGATAATTCGGATGCGATAGCGGGCCGGCGAGTGGAATCATCGGGACCTGCTATGTCATCGAGAACATTTCAGACGCCCACCGACGGTGAACTCGCTCTTGAAGAACGAGCCGCGCTCAAACGTGTGGCGGGGCTCTCGACCGAACTCGTCGACGTCACCGAGGTCGAGTATCGGCAGCTGCGGCTGGAACGGGTTGTGCTCGTTGGCGTCTGGACCGACGGGACCTCCCACGAGGCCGAGGTCAGCATGGCCGAACTCGCCGCGCTCGCCGAAACGGCCGGATCCGAGGTGCTCGAAGGGTTGATTCAGCGTCGTCAAAAACCCGATCCGGCAACGTATATCGGTTCCGGCAAGGCGATCGAATTGCGTGAGATCGTGCTCGCCACCGGCGCTGACACCGTGATCTGTGACGGCGAGCTGAGCCCGGCGCAGCTGGTGGCGCTGGAAAAGGCGGTGAAGGTCAAGGTCATCGACCGCACCGCCTTGATCCTGGACATCTTCGCCCAGCACGCCACCAGCCGAGAGGGCAAGGCACAGGTGGCCCTGGCTCAGATGGAGTACATGATGCCGCGGCTGCGCGGCTGGGGTGAATCCATGTCTCGCCAGGCCGGTGGGCGTGCCGGCGGTGCCGGAGGCGGTGTGGGTACCCGTGGCCCCGGTGAGACGAAGATCGAAACCGATCGACGCCGTATCCGCGAACGCATGTCCAAGCTGCGGCGCGAAATCCGCGAGATGAAGACCGTCCGCGACACCAAACGCAGCCGCCGGCTCGAAAGCGATGCCCCGTCGGTCGCGATCGTCGGATACACGAACGCCGGTAAGTCGAGTCTGTTGAACGTGATCACCGGGGCCGGAGTGCTGGTCCAAGACGCGCTGTTCGCGACGCTGGAGCCAACGACGCGGCGCGGGACCTTCGATGACGGACGCGAATTCGTCATCACCGACACCGTGGGTTTCGTCCGGCACCTGCCCACCCAATTGGTAGAGGCGTTCCGGTCCACCCTGGAAGAGGTGGCCGACGCGGACCTGCTGGTGCATGTGGTGGATGGCTCCGACCTGGCGCCGCTGGCGCAGGTCGAGGCGGTACGCGCGGTGATTAGCGAAGTGGTCGCCGGTCACTTGGGCGATACCGGATCGGCGTCCCCGGAACTCATGGTGATCAACAAGATCGACGCGGCGGGCGATCTGGCCTTGGCGCAGCTGCGCCGGGCGTTACCCAACGCGTTGTTCGTATCGGCGCATACGGGCGACGGCATTGCGAAGCTGCGTGCGGCTATCGCCGAAGCGGTGCCACGCGGAGATGTGCCCGTCGACGTGGTCATCCCTTACGACCGTGGCGATCTGGTGTCCCGGATCCATGCCGACGGTCAGGTGCAATCCACCGAACATCTGGCCGATGGCACGCGTGTGATCGCCCGGGTGCCGCACGCCCTGGCCGCTGTCCTTGCCGAACTGGGAGGCTAGTCGCTCACCGGTGCGATAGTCGGGCCGGTTGAGTCGCGTGAGACGAACGTCGGCGGCTGGTGGGCCCGGACCGGAGGCGGCGTTCCCTCGAATCGCTCGATCTGCACCAGCACATGCTGACCGGTACATCCCTGCGCCAAGGACGAGGTTCCCGAGTCGTCGGTGAGGACATTCGGATTGCCGTGCGCGCAGGGCGAATCCGGGTCGGACGGATCCACGGGGTCGAACCATGCCCCGGTCGACAACTGAACCACCTGACGTCGCAGCCCCTCGTCGAGAACCGCTCCGGCCAGGCAGGCGCCACGGTCGTTGAACACCCGCACCACCTCGCCGCTGGCGATACCGCGTTCGGCGGCGTCATCGGGGTGAATGCGGATGGGTTCGCGACCCTGGACCTTCGACCCCTGGCTGGTGCCGCCGAAGTCGAGCTGGCTGTGTAGCCGGGTACGTGGCTGGTTGGCGATCAGGTGCAGCGGAAAGCGTTCGGCGCGTTTCCCGTTCAGCCACTCGGTGGGTTCGTACCACTGGGGGTATCCGCCGCAGTCGGCGTACCCGAACCCATCGATGGTTTCCGAGAAGATTTCGATGCGTCCACTCGGTGTGTGTAGTGGGTGTACGTCGGGGCTCTCCCGGAAGTCCGATAGCAGCGTCAGCCCCTCATCGGTGGGTAACTGCAGGTATCCCTGCGCCCAGAAGTCATCGAAGGACGGCACCGAGAAGTTCAGGGTGCCGGCCCATTCGGCGTAGAGGTGGCGCAGCCATTCGTCGGCTGTCCGGCCCTCGGTGAACTCCTCGGCAAACCCAAGGCGGTCGGCGAGCTCCGAAAAGGTGGTGTAGTCGTCGCGCGAGTTTGCATATGGCGGCGCAACGGCTTTCATCGCCACTAGCAGCGGGTCATTGCGGCTTCCCGAGAAGTCATCGCGTTCCAGGGCCGTCGTGGACGGCACCACGATATCGGCATGCTTGGCCATCGCCGTCCACACCGGATCGTGCACCACGACGGTGTCGACACGGGCCAGCGCGCGGCGCAGCCGCGGCAGGTTCTGGTGATGGTGGAACGGGTTTCCGCCCGCCCAGTAGACGCATTTGATATCCGGCAGGGTGAGCGTCTGGCCGTTGTAGGCCAGCGTCTGGCCGGGGCGCAGCAGCAGCTCGCTGATCGCCGCGACGGGGATGAACGTCGAGACGGGGTTGGGCCCCTGTGGGAGGGTCGGCAGGCCGCAGCTGAGCGGAGCCAGGCCAGACTCGTTCATCGAGCCGTAGCCGTGGCCGAAACCGCCGCCGGGAATCCCGATCTGGCCGAGCATCGCGGCCAGGGTGACACCCATCCACGGAGCCTGCTCGCCGTGCCGTACCCGTTGCAGCGACCAGCTGACCGTCACCAGGGTGCGCCCCGCCGCCATCCGGCGCGCCAGGATCCGCAGCTCGTCGGCATCGAGCCCGCTGATGGGCGCCGCCCATTCCGGGCTCTTCTGCACGCCATCGTCGGTGCCCAGTAGATAGCGTTCGAATCGCTCGTAACCGGTGCAGTAGGTGCTCAGGAACGCCCGATCGGCCAGATTCTCGGTAGCCAACACGTGGGCCAGGGCGAGCATGACCGCGACGTCCGTCCCGGGAATCGGTGCATGCCATGCGCATTCGCCGTCGATATCGTCGCGCAACGGACTGAACGAGACGATGTGCCCACCGCGGGCGCGGAACCTGTTGAGCGCATCGCGCGCCGGGTGGGCGGTGGTGCCGCCATGATTGACGCTCGTGTTCTTGAGGGCGATTCCGCCGAATGACACCAGCAGATCGGTGTTCTCGACGATGACGTCCCATGACGTCGACCTCTTGAACAGCCCGTCGTGGGTGCCGATGACGTGCGGCATGATGACGCCAGTTGCCCCCAGACTGTACGAATGGCGCGAAAAGGTGTACCCGCCAAGTAGTTTCAGGAAGCGATGCACCTGGCTCTGCGCATGGTGGAAGCGTCCGGCGCTGGCCCAGCCGTAAGAGCCGCCGTAGATGGCCTCATTGCCGTGGGTATCGACAATGCGCCGCAGTTCATCGGCCAGCAGTTCGGTGAGCTCCCCCCAGGACACTTCCACGTACTCGTCAGAGCCGCGGGCCGCGCTGGGGCCGGGCCCGTCCCGTAGCCAGCCGCGGCGCACGGACGGCGCGGTTACTCGGGCCTGATGTCGGATCGAACCGGGAATGTTCTGCAGCAGCGGTGACGGATCCAGGTCGGTGGCGATGGGAACAACACCGACGACCTCTCCATCGCGGACCTGAGGTGTGAAAGCACCCCAGTGCGTGTGTGAAAGTTGCGATGAGCCGCTTGCGTGAAGAGCCGAAAACGCACCAACGGTCATCTGAATAACCCTAGGCTTTCTCTCTGCCAAAGCAGAGTAGGCGAGTACCGACCGACCAGTGGGTTGGTATACATTCTGCCGAGTACGTAAACCCAAACCGGAAGGTGATCATGGCCGGCGCCGTTAAGTTCACACGCACCATCTTCGAACCCGAGCACGAACTGTTCCGCGAGTCGTTCAAGACCTTCCTTGCTCGGCACGCCGAGCCCTACAGGGAGGAGTGGGAGGAGAACAAGATTGTCGACCGCTCCCTCTGGGTTGAGGCTGGCAAACAGGGCTTTCTGGGCACCGACATGCCCGAGGAGTACGGCGGCGGCGGCCTCATCGATTTCCGCTACAACGCCATCATCGGCGAAGAGGTCACCAAGGCCCGGCAGTCGGGTATCGGTTTCACTTTGCACAACGATGTCTCGGGCCCGTACTTCCGTGACCTGGCCAATGACGAGCAGAAGGCGCGCTGGTTCCCCGGATTCTGTTCCGGTGAGCTGATCTCGGCGATCGCCATGACCGAGCCGGGCACCGGTAGTGACCTGCAGGGCATCAAGACCCGGGCCGTCAAGGACGGCGATCATTACATTCTCAATGGCTCCAAGACCTTCATCACCAACGGCATCAATGCCGACCTGGTGATCGTGGTGGCGCAGACCGATCCCGAGAAGGGTGCATTGGGCTTCAGCCTCATCGTCGTGGAGCGCGGTATGGAGGGTTTCGAGCGCGGCCGCAAGCTCGACAAGATGGGCTTGGATGCGCAGGACACCGCCGAGCTGTCCTTCACCGATGTTCGGGTGCCCGCCGCCAACCTGCTGGGTGAAGAAGGCCAGGGCTTCGTGTACCTGATGCAGAACCTGCCGCAGGAGCGCATGTCGATCGCCGTCGTGGCCGCCGCTGCCATGGAAACCATGCTTGAGGCGACCATCCAGTACACGTCCGAGCGTAAGGCGTTCGGTAAGCCGATCAAGAGCTTCCAGAACAGCCGCTTCCTGCTGGCCGAGCTCGCCACCGATGCCACGATGATCCGGATCATGGTCGATGAGTTCATCACCCTGCTCAACAAGAAGGAACTGAGTGTCGAGCAGGCCGCGATGGCCAAGTGGTACAGCACCGAGAAGCAGGTTCACCTGATCGACCGCTGCCTTCAGCTGCACGGTGGCTACGGCTTCATGCGTGAATACCCGGTCGCCCGCGCCTTCATGGACTCACGCGTCCAGACCATCTACGGCGGAACCACCGAGATCATGAAGGAGATCATCGGGCGTTCGCTCTAGCGCCCAATGATCATTCGTGACGCGGCTGCGGACGACGCGGCCGCCTGTGCGGCGATCTATGCGCCGTATGTGACCGATACGGCCATCTCGTTCGAGGAGGTGCCGCCGTCGGATGTCGTTCTTGCCGAACGCATCCGGTCGGCGGCCCACCGGCACGCCTGGCTAGTGGCCGAGGATGGCGGCGAGATCCTTGGTTATGCCTATGCGGTGCCATGGAAATCGCGCACCGCCTACCAATGGGCGTGTGAAGTTAGCGTGTACGTGGACGGCACTCGGCACCAGCGGGGGACGGGGCGCCGGCTCTATTCCGCGCTACTCGATCGGCTCCGCGATCTGGGTTACCGCACGGTGCTGGCCGTAGTGGTGGTGCCCAACGCGGCAAGTGAAAAGCTGCACCGAGCAATGGGATTCGAGCAGGTTGGGCTCTACCGGAAGATCGGGCACAAGCTAGGCGCCTGGCACGATGTCGCGCATTTCCAGATGTTCCTGCCGTCTCCGGACGGCAGGAACACAGAGGATGGCTGTGCCCCCGGGGCGCCGCCGGGCGCAGCCTAGATCTTGCGGAGGACGGTGACGACCTTGCCGAGGATGGCGGCGTCATTACCGGGGATCGGCTCGAACAGTGGGTTGTGCGGCATCAGCCAGACTTGACCCGCTGTCCGCTTGAATGTCTTGACAGTCGCCTCACCGTCGATCATCGCGGCCACGATATCGCCGTTGTCGGCGACGTTCTGTTGGCGGACCACGACCCAGTCGCCATCGCATATCGCGGCGTCGATCATTGATTCGCCGACCACCTTGAGCAGGAACAGTGATCCCTCGCCGACCAGCTCGCGGGGGAGCGGGAACACGTCCTCCACGGCCTCCTCGGCCAGGATGGGCCCACCGGCGGCGATACGCCCCAGGACCGGCACGAATGTCGGCTCGGGCAGATCGCCGGAACCGGCCACGTCAGTGGTGGCCGATGTCCTCTGTAGATCGCCAATCCCTCGCACATCAACGGCACGTGGGCGATTGGGATCGCGTCGCAGGAAGCCCTTCTGTTCGAGCGTGCGTAGCTGATGGGCGACCGAAGAAGTGGATGTGAGGCCGACGGCGTCACCAATTTCGCGGATGCTCGGGGGGTAGCCCCGCTCATTCACCGATGCGCGGATGACCTCCAGAATGGTCCGCTGGCGCTCTGTCAGTGAACCGGTGGCGGATCCCTTGCTGGGTGTATCGCTCATGGGCCCGAATCTAGACCTGTCGACCTCTTTTATCAAACATGTGTTCGATGCGTGTCGCATTTTACGTCTCCGTGGCCGGCTGGCGTGGTGATTAGCGCTGGTCAGGAGCACTTGTCGGTGGTGGATGCTACAAATCGATCACATGTTCGGACATCGAACACATGATCGAGTACATTCGAACATAAGAGCGAACGGACCTCCCGATCGACAGGACAGGAAGGGCATACAGATGAGCACAAACGTTCTCACCACACGCCGTGAATACACGCCACGCGAGTGCGCCCCGCAGGCACGTGCGTACAGCGCGCAATACCCGCTGACGCAACGTCGTGCGCTGCCTGTGCGCACTGTCGCATACCGGAGGCCCGCCGGCCGGCCGGTTGCGTACCGAGGCACCGGGGTTCGAGTCTCGACCGCAGTGCATCATCGCCGACCGGTGAGCCTGAAGGCCACCGTCGTCGTTGCGGTGGGCGCTGCGGTGGCGACGATGTGGCTGCTGATGCTCGGACAGATCAGCGCCGCCGGAATCGGAGGATCCGGCCTGCCGGATCGTGTGGCGGTAGTCCAGGTCGCTCCAGGAGAGACCCTGGCTGACGTGGCCTCGCGTGTCGCACCGGATGCGCCGCGCGCGGCGGTGGTGTCCAAGATTCGTGAACTGAATGAACTCGATTCAGCGACAGTGCAAGCGGGTCAGACGTTGGTTTCCCCGGTCGGCTGATCGGCGCACGGACGTGACCTTCGAACGAGCCGGAGCACGGGTATCCTCGACACCGGTCTGGGCGCGCTGCACTGTGCGTCAGCCCATCCAGACCAACGACTTGGAGTCTAGAACCGGCGAAGGAGCAGTAATGCACTGTCCGTTCTGCCGTCATCCCGACTCACGCGTTGTCGATTCCCGCGAAGCGGATGAAGGTCAGGCGATCCGTCGACGGCGCTCATGCCCTGAGTGCGGCCGTCGTTTCACCACCGTCGAGACCGCTGTGCTGGCCGTCGTGAAGCGCAGCGGCGTCACCGAGCCGTTCAGTCGCGACAAGGTGATCAAGGGGGTGCGTCGGGCCTGCCAGGGGCGTGATGTCGATGACGACGCACTGAATCTCCTCGCCCAGAAGGTTGAGGATGCCGTCCGGGCTGCCGGATCCCCGGAAATTCCCAGCAATGAAGTAGGTCTGGCCATTCTCGGCCCGCTCCGCGATCTTGATGAGGTCGCCTACCTGCGCTTCGCTTCGGTATATCGCGGATTCAGCTCAGCCGAAGACTTCGAGCGCGAGATCGCCGCACTGCGGGCCCACCGGGACGCACCGACGGCATCCTGACCTTTTGGTCGTGCGCTCTGGCCGCTCTAGTCCAACGTCAACGATTGATCGGCGACGACGTGGCCGCCGATCGTCACCCAGCCCTCCGGGCTCCACTGCGTGAGAATCTGCGATCCCTTGCCCTGATTGATGATCAGGTCGCGGCTCAACAAGTCGGTCAACCGCGCTGCCACCGCCCCGGTCGCTTCGTCCTCGGCGAGACCCAGGTCGGAGGCGAACACACGTGATCGCACCAGGCTGGCGTTGCGGTCCTGCCAGGCCCATACGCAATGCAGCAATTCATCCGCGTAGTCGGCGGGATCGGCGGCTTCCACATCGGCGGGGGAGTCTGACTCGTGGAAGTCGGTCTCCGGGGCCCACTCGGACCGTGCCCGTATCCACGTGCGATCGTCGTAGTTCACCTGGAGGACCCCCGCGGGGACCTGCAGGGTATTGACCGGCGTCCCGCGTTCGCGCAGCCACCACGCCAATCCCACGGTCGGATGTCCGGCGAAGGGGAGTTCGGATGCCGGAGTGAAGATCCTCAGATGTGCGGTGTTGGATCCTTCAGCAGGAAGATCGACGAAAACTGTTTCGCTGAAACCAAGCCGGGTGGCGACCTCCTGGCGTTCCGTCGCGGCCACGTCGGCTGCGTTGACGATCCCCAGGGGATTGCCGAACTTGCCTGTCTCGTCGGTGAATACGCGAACAACCGCAACAGCAACGCTCATTCTTCGACTCTACGTCTCCCGAGCGCTCCGTACTCGGGTACCCGTGAACTGCGGAAACCTCTAACAGCGCTTGGTCTCTCGTGCGATTAGGTAGCGCTGCGTTCGTCGGTGCCCATGGCGTCGAGTACTGCCATGCGTGTGCGAGCGGCCCCGCTGATCGCATGTTCGGTGACGCCGGTGCGCAACATGCGGCGTAACTCGGCCTCGTCGTACTCGGCGGGTTCGGTGGAAGCGATGAACTGGCGAACGATGCGGATGAACCGCTCAGGGTCGTCATGGAACGGAAAATGTCCCGACCGGTCAAAGATCTCCAGGGTGGAGCCGGGCATCGCGGCGTGTGCGAAATGGCCATGGCTGACGGGAATGACCAAATCGTCGCTACCCCAAATCAGCTGCACGGGAACCGATTCAGTCAAATAACATCGGTCCAGCATGGTCACCACCTGGCCTCGCCAATCCACCACGGCACGCAGTGTTCGGGTGAATGCGGCCGAGGCCCGGGGTTCGGGGAGATCGGAGAGAACCCGCAGCACATCGGGGATATCGCGTGCCATTCCCGCGCGGCCCAGCGTCGCTCGCGCCAAGGCGCCCGTGAGCCGAACGATCGGCATGGCCAGCGGCAGTCTCAACAGCCCGAGCGCATCGCCGACGAAGGGCAATGATGCGCAACGCAATACGATGTTGACGTCCTTGGTGACCCCGCCGGGCGAGACCAGGATGAGCCGCTCGACGAGATGGGGGAACTGGTAGGTGAACTGCATCGCGACGCCGCCACCGAGCGAATGTCCGACTACCGTGACCTTCTCGATGTCCAGTACGGCCAGCAGGTCCCGCATGCCGTTGGCGTACGCCGCCACCGAATAGTCGGCGCGTGGCTTGTCCGACTGGCCGTGCCCCAGGAGGTCCGGAGCGATTACGGTGAAATGCTCGGCGAGCTGCGTGTGGACACTGTCCCAGGTTGCCGAGTTGTCGCCGATCCCGTGGATCAGCAACACCACAGGTCCCGATCCCGCGATCCTGAAGGCGCGACGGTAACCGTGGATTGTGCGGAACGCCAGCCGCGGCCGCAATGCCGCATCGACGGCAGGTTCCGCCTTGTCGCCAGTATCGGCGTGCCCGGCATCCGGCACCGGACGCAATAGGCGCGGTGGTGGATTCATGTGGAGTATTTTCACCCGTCGCCGCAAATTTGGCGCGGTGAGCGCATAACTCGGCTAGAGAATCGGTCCGTCCGCCGTCGGATTGGTCGGGTCTTCACCGAACTTGGCCTGCTCGGCGAGGAACTTCTCGAACTCTCCGGCCAATTCGTCGCCGCTGGGCAGTTCCTCGTCCCGCGCCAGCAGGGAGCGGTTCTCCTGTGCCGACACAAAGGCGTCGTATTGGCGTTCCAGCGCGTGGACCACCTGGGCTACCTCGTCGCTACCGTCCACCTGATCGTTGATCTGGTTGCGCACCTTGGCGGCCGCCTCGGTGAGCTCCTGCAGCGGCAGATCCAGATCGCCGGTCCTGGCCACTTCCTCCAGTAGGCGTTGCGAGGCCTCCGGGTAGTCGGTCTGCGCCAGGTAGTGCGGGACGTGGACGGCGAAGCCGACGACGTCATGGCCGTGCTGAGCGAGTCGGAATTCCAACAGATTGGAGGCGCTGCCCGGCACCGTCACCTCGTCGATCCAGCCGGGATGCTCCTCCAGCGTCTTGCGGTCGTTACCGTGCGCGGTCAGGGTGATGGGGCGAGTGTGCGGAACTGCCATCGGAATCGCGCCCAGCCCAATGGTTTTACGGACGCCGAGCTGCTCGGCCAGCAGCCGGATGGCGTTGACGAACCGTTCCCACTTCAGGTCTGGCTCCAGGCCCGCGAGCAGCAGGAACGGCGTGCCCTTGGTGTCCTTGAGCGCGTACAGATTGAGCTCGGGGGTGGCGTACTCGGTGAAGTGATCGCTCTTGAACGTCATCAGGGGTCGACGCGACCGGTAGTCGAGCAGATCGTCGATGGCGAACGACGCCACCAGCTCACTCTCAAGGGTGCTGCGCAGATGGGTGGCCGCCAGTCGGACAGCGTGGCCGGAGTCGGAGAAGCCCTGCAACGCGTGCACCAGCACCGGGCCGCGGCCGTCGGGGGACGATAGTTGTGGACCGGGAAACTCCAGCTCGTACATGCTGGATGAGCCGCTTGCGCGCAGACCGTCCGAACCCGTCTGATCGGGTCGATACGGTCGCTGCTCTCCGTCGTCAGTGCCTGACATCGCTTTCGCCTCCCTTCGCGTCCTTGTCCTACCAGTGTCCCTTACCGGCAGACAAACGGCGAATGTACCTGCGGGTGTCAACGGCCCAGACGGGATGCTAATTCCGGGAACAGGGAGTATTCGCCGAGCGCGAAATCCCTCAGATCTTGAACTGGTTGAGCGCGCGGATCTTGTTCATCACGTCGAGCGCGGCCACCTTGTATGCCTCGGAGAAGGTTGGGTAGTTGAACACAGCATCGACCAGGTACTCAACAGTGCCGCCGCAACCCATCACCGCCTGGCCGATGTGGACCAGGTCGGTCGCATCGGAGCCGAAGATGTGTACCCCGAGTAGTTTCAGATCCTCGGTGGACACCAACAGTTTGAGCATGCCGTAGGAATCTCCGGCGATCTGCCCGCGCGCCAGTTCGCGGTACCGCGAGATACCCACCTCGTAGGGGACCGAATTCTTGGTGAGTTCAACCTCGGTGGCGCCCACATAGGACACTTCGGGGATCGAGTAGATGCCGATGGGCTGCAGATCGGTCATGCCCTTCGACGGCTCGCCGAACGCGTGGTAGGCCGCCAGGCGGCCCTGGTCCATCGAGGTGGCCGCCAGCGCGGGGAACCCGATCACATCGCCTACCGCGTAGATGTGGTCGACCTTGGTCTGAAAGTTCGCGTCCACCCAGATCCGGCCGCGGTTGTCGGCCTCCAGGCCCGCATGGGCCAGGTCTAGCTGATCGGTCTGGCCTTGTCGCCCTGCCGAATACATCACGGTATCGGCCGGGATCTGCTTACCGCTGGCCAGTGTCGTCAGGGTGCCGGAGTCGTTGACGTCGACGGTGGTCACCTCCTCGCCGAAGCGGAATGTCACCGCCAGGTCCCGTAGGTGAAAGCGAAGGGCCTCAACGACTTCGGGGTCGCAGAAGTCGAGCATCGTGTCGCGTTTCTCCACCACGGTCACCTTGGTGCCCAGGGCGGCGAACATCGACGCGTATTCGATGCCGATGACGCCCGCACCGACCACCACCATCGAACCGGGGATGAAGCGCAAATCCAAAATGCCGTCCGAATCGAGAACGCGCCGCTCGTCGAAGGCCACGCCATCGGGCCGGGCGGGTTTGGTGCCGGTGGCAATCACGACGTAGTCGGCATGGAGTGTCGTGCGCTCGCCGCGAGAGGGTTCCTCCACCACGACGGTGTGTTCGTCGACGAAGTGGCCGATCCCGGTGATCAGGTCGATGCGGTTGCGCAGCAGCTGGGACCGCACCACCTCGACTTCCTTGCGGATGACGTGTTCGGTGCGGGCCAGCAGATCGTCGGGGGTGATGTTGGCCTTGACTCGGTAGCTCGCGCCGTACAGCTCGCGCTGGTTCATCCCGGTCAGATACAGCACGGCCTCGCGCAGCGTCTTGGACGGGATGGTTCCGGTGTTGGTGCAGACGCCGCCGAGCATCTTGTCGCGTTCGACCACTGCCACCGTCTTACCCAGCTTGGCCGCGGCAATGGCGGCCTTCTGGCCACCGGGGCCGGAGCCGATGACGACGAGATCGTAAGTGGGGGTGTCTGCAGCCATGGGAGTACTCATACGCCGGTTCGCCGAATCGCGCATGCCGTCCGCGTCACGACCACGTGAACAGTTGTCCCCACCAATCTCGCGCGCGCCTCCTCAGACCCGGGGTATGCCGATGGCAGCATGTGAGCGTGAAGGCATCGCGGCTGGTAGCGACGATAGTTGTGGCTGGGTGCTGCGCTGCTGTGTGCTTGTCGGCGCCCGCGTGTACGCGGGCGATCGATGGTTCCCCCGTTGAGGGTGCGGGTGGCGCGCCTGGCCCACTGACAACTGCCACCACGACGCTGCGGGCACCGGCGGGCCCGGTGGGACCGCTGCTACTGGCGCCTACGGACTTCCCGCACCAGTATCCAGCCACCACGTTGGACCCCGATGCCGCAGGTTTGGCGCTTCGCGATATCCGGGGTGTGCCCGATGCCGCGACGGTCGCGCCGGCTGCCTGCGCGCCCGCGCCCGTTCCCGCCGTGCCGCATGATGCGGCGGTGGTTGTGGGGACCAACGACTCCGACAGCTCGAGCATCACGGTGGCGGTGTTGCGCGTGCCAGAGCCGCTCGCCACGTACAAAACCCAGGTGGAGCGTTGTACCTCGTTCACCTTCACCGGTACGGATCAGATCCAGAGCACGGTGACGGCATCTCAGGCGGTGGCGCCGCCCATCAATGCCGACGATTCGGTGGCGGTCAACCAGACGGTGTCCCCGGCGGGGGTCGGTAGCGGCAGCCGGACCACGCTGTCATTGATAGCGCAGATCGCCGATATCCGAATCCAGGCCACGTACATGACTTTTCAGGGAACCGAGCCCGACGCGGTGCTCCTGGATCAGGCCTTCACCGCCGCCGTACTCAAGGTGCACGACACCTTCCGCTGACCGGCAGCCGTGAAGGCGGCCGTAGGCACTGAAGGTGGGGAAGGCGGGTCGGCACCGGCATCAGCGGCCGGTACCGAGCGGGCGATCTAAACCTGGATCGGCGTCGGCACCCGGGTCGCCTCGGGTGCGACGGAACGGCCAAGGTGCTCGATCTTGGTGACGAAGGGCGATGTCATCGCCCGCACGAGCGCGCCGTAGCCGACACCGAAGCCGATCTCGTCGCCGACCGCGGCGGGGTGATCGCCGAGGTCGACGATCAGGTGGTCGCTGCTCATCCCGAGGATTGTGATGCCAGCGGGCGGTTGCAGCCCGTCCACGTCCACGTCCTGGCGACCGAGGGCCAGTATTGCTTGGTGCACGGTCTTGCAGCCGGTGCGGGCAGGCGCTTCGCCAAAGGCCGCCTGAGCGCGATCGCCCCAGGGCTGAGCAGGTTTCATGGCGACCTCGATGATCTCGGCGGTCAAGGTGAAGGCGTCCGTGTGAAGGCCGGGGATCGGTGTCCGATACAGCGGGTCGACACCGAGAAGGATGGCTTCGCCGAGTCGGAGCTCGTCGATCCGGCCGACGTCATGGGTGTGCAGAGCCCAGTTCAGGTTCGCCGAGTTGCCGCCAGAGATGACGTCGAGCGTGATCCCGTGCAGTGACTCGATGTCGTTTGCGAGCCCGGTGAGGATGCCCATGTTGCGGTCGTCGGGCACGACACCGTTCTGACAAGCTAGGTTGGCGCCGATCCCGACGAGCCGCAGCGAGGAGTGACCGAGGACGGCCCGCACGGCCTCGGGGGCGTCGTCGAGTGCAATGCCCTCACGCAGGTCACCTAACTCGACCATGAGTAAGACGGCGTGCATCCTCTTCTGCTGGGATGCGGCCTGATCGAGCGCCGCCAGCACGACGGCTTCGGTATTCAGACTGATGTCGGCGACGTCAACGATCCGTGCCACTTGGCTGAGCATGGGTGAGCGGATCAACGTGCGTAGCGGTAATCGGTCGAGCCTGGCCAGCCGAGCGAGGTTCGGCACCCGGGAATCACCGAGGCCACAGACGCCGCCGCGCAGCATCGCCGCGCCGACTCCCGGCGAGCCCAACACGGCCTTGGTGATCCCGGTGACCCGGATGCCCGTCAAGGCGAGCCGGTCAACCAGGATCCGCGTGTTCTGCTCGAGCTTGTCGAGATCGGTCTCGAGCCGAAGCGTCACACGGGGGTGGCGGTGTCGGCCACCACCGCGAGCGCGGGGAAGGCCGCCAGCACCATGTCGACCAGATCCGAGGAGGGGCGCGTCAGGGGGTCGGTTACCGGGAGGCCGAGCCGCGAATGATGCTCGGAGATCGCGGTGCTCAGTTCTTCGTCGGTCATCTCTTCGTGGTTGATCGTGACTCCGATGACGCGGGTGTCGGCGAACGCCTCGATCAGCGCGATCTCGCTGGCCGCAGTCGGCATCGGCACCATCGGGAAGTCGCCGAGCACCTTGCGCTTCGGCGCGTGCTGCACGATCACGCCGGCTGGTTGGCTGCCGCGCAGGATGTGAGCCGACGTGATGTACGCGGGGTGACTGAGCGCGCCTTGGCCCTCGACCACGATCACGTCGGGGTCTTCACCCTCGAACGCGGCGACGACCTGGTGCTCGACCTCGCCCGAGCAGAACTGGGGGACCAGCGCATCCAGCGCGACGCCGTACTTCCCGCCCTGGATCAAGGTGGTCTGACCGGTGCCGACCATGACCGCTTTGATACCGCGCGCGTTGAGCGCCTGGACCAGCAAGGTGGCGGTGGTGCGCTTCCCGATCGCCCCATCCGTACCCAGGATCGCGATCCTGGGGCAGGTGACATCGAAGATCCGGCCGGAGAACAGGTGCAGGTCGCGCTTAGCCTTGGGCCGGCGCACATCGGTGATGGTGACGCTGGCGATCACGGCTGCCGCAGCGAACTCGGCGTCGTCGTTGAGGAACTCGTGTAGGCCGTTGATGATGTGCATCCCGCGGGCAATGCCATCGAGCAGCACGACACGCTGCTCGTTCGACAGCAGGCCGTCGGCAGGCGCCACCCCACAGATCAGGTAGTCGGGTACGTGGCCGGCGTGAGCTATGGACTCGGCAAGTGACGCCAGCACTGGGATGCCGTTGGCGGTGCCGTCGAGGAAGTTCCCGGCATCCACTCCGGCGCGGAGGCTGTCGATGACGCTGAGGATTTCGTACTTCTCCGAGTGCCGGACCAGGCCGTTGGCGGTTTTACCGTCCTGCTCGCCGAACTGGCCCTCGCAGTAGACGATCGCGGTGGAACCGGCAGGCAGCGCGAAGGGATTTGCGGGAAGGATCGACTCGCTGTGTTCGGACGCGTTGAGAGACGAGGTACCGCTGGTGAGCGAAGACATAAGATCCTCTGAGAAGTCTCAGAGAAGGCGACGGGATCGAGGCGGGGCGGTGAGCCCAACGTCCAGCGAGTGGTCTGCCCTGAGGGTCGGCAAGATTACCGACATGTTAATGATACCCGATCTGCGCTGGCTGTCCTGTTTTCGTCGACCCTGAGCCATGCGGTGCGTCCGCACGCCCTGACCGGGAGCAAGACGATATGCGGGCAGCCTGACCATCACCGCCGTACTCAGGGTGCACGACAACTTCTGCTTAACGACGGCTGTTTCGGGCGTCCCGTCCACAATTCCCGCGATATCCACAGATCGTCGGACGCGCCCCATAATGCGAGGTCGTCTTCGGGGCGGTGACGGCCGTCGCTGTGACCCTGCGGTCATGACATCGCTCATTCCCGGGCTCCCCGGTCGCCCCGACTTTCGACTGAACCGGCCCTCCGCCCTGATCGCCGCATTGCCGGCGATGCTGGGATTCGCCCCCGAAGACTCCCTCGTGGTCGTCACGCTCGTCGATGGGCTGGTCGAGGCGATATTGCGCAGGGACCTCTGCGATCTTCATGACCCGGATGGCGAGGCCTTCGCGGCACTGGCCAAGATGGTGGGTTTGGGTCCGACCGATGCGGTAATCGTGGTCGTTATCAGTGCGGATCTTGACGATCTGGAGGCCGGCGACATCATTCGTCGGCTGGCCAAACACATGGAACCTCACGGCATCTCGTTACTCGCGGGCCACACGGTGGACCGGGTCGCCCCGGACGGGTGGTGGCGGTGCTACGACGGGTGCGGTGCCGGCGGGCCCGTCGACGACCCGGGGTGTTCACCACTCACCGCGGCCGCGGTGCTGGCGGGCAGGACCGTGCATCGCCGCCGCGAGGATCTCGTGGCGATGATCGCGCCCACCGACGGTCGCCGCACCGCCGTCCTGGCTGACTCACTACGACGGTCATTCCGGAGGCAGGGTGACGAAGGGGTGCAGGACCGGCGCGCGGTGAATCGCATCATGCGGGCGGCCTGTCGGACGGCAGAAGGCAACCCGCTGACGAACCGCGAGGTCCTTGCCATTGCGCGTTCCCTGACCGTCCTCCGCGTTCGAGACACGGTGTGCGCATTGGCTGTCGGTGTGTTGGCGGTCGATGTGGAGCGGCTGTGGATGGTGCTGAGTCGGCTGCTTCCGGCGCCATGGCGGGCGGAAGTGTTGGTGTTACTGGGCTTCAGTGCCTATGCGCGCGGCGACGGTCCGCTGGCGGGTGTTGTGCTGGATACCGCTCTCGCGCTCGATTCGGGTCACAGGCTGGGGCAGCTGCTGATGTCCGCGCTGCATTCCGGCATGCGTCCCGATGAGATTCGCACCCTGGCCGATACCGGTTTCCGGCTTGCCCACGAAATGGGAATCAGCCTGCCCCCCAGGGAGATCTAGAAATTCGGCGCGCAGGTCAGACCTTCTCGACCATGACGGCATGTGCCATTTCGTGCGGCAGTTCAACGCTTTCATGACCGGGAATGACGATGATGACGCCGTCGGGAGAGGACTCCACGGTGACGCGGGCGTTGGGCACGATACCGGCGTCCTTGAGACGGGACAGCAGCCCGGTATCGGCCTGCACGTGCTCTGCCAGCCTGCGTACCACTACGGCAACCTGCGACCCCGCCTGGATCTCGGTGAGTCGCACCGCGCTGGCATGCTCGGACCGGTCGCCGGTGACACCGAGCTCGGACAGGCCCGGAATGGGGTTACCGAACGGTGAGGTGGTCGGGTTGTTGAGCACCGTAAGCAGGCGTCGCTCGACATCCTCGCTCATGACGTGCTCCCAGCGGCACGCCTCGGCGTGTACGTCCTCCCAGGGCAATCCGATGACATCGACCAGCAGGCACTCGGCCAGCCGGTGCTTACGCATCACCGAGACCGCGAGCGCGCGGCCCTTGTCGGTGAGTTCGAGGTGGCGGTCGCCGGCGACGTTCAGCAGGCCGTCGCGCTCCATCCGCGCCACCGTCTGGCTGACCGTCGGGCCGCTCTGCTCCAGCCTCTCGGCGATGCGGGCACGCAGCGGCACCACGCCCTCTTCCTCGAGGTCGTAGATCGTCCGCAGATACATTTCTGTCGTATCGACAAGATCGTTCACCACTCGCCCCTTACGGTCGTGCTCAGTCTACCGATGTACAACGCAAATCGGGGCGCTGCGCTTCCGATGAGCCGCTTACGCGAAGAGCATCGGGCTAAATAACGCAGCGCCCCGAGGGCAGGGTAGTGGGTGAACTAGCTTGCGTACGAACGCAGGCGCTCGGCGCGGTCGCCGTGGCGCAGTTTGTTCATGACCTCGCGCTCGATCTGGCGCACGCGCTCGCGGGACAGTCCGAACAGCTTGCCGATCTGATCCAGCGTGCGTGCCTGTCCATCATCGAGCCCGTACCGGAGCCGGATGACCTGCTGTTCGCGTTCGTCGAGGGTGGACAGCACGCTGCGCACATCGGAGTGCAGTAGCTCGGCGATGACGGCGTTCTCCGCCGACATGGCCTCTGTGTCCTCGATGAAGTCGCCGAGCGGCGCTTCCTCGTCGGCTCCGACCGGCATGTCCAGGCTCACCGGATCCCGGCTGTGGTCCAGCAGATCCCCGATCTTCTCCACGGGAATGCCGGACTCCTCGGCCAGTTCCTCATCGCTGGCCTCGCGACCGAGCCGCTGGTGCAGTTCGCGTTTGATGCGGGCCAGCTTGTTGACCTGCTCGACGAGGTGAACCGGCAGGCGGATGGTGCGGCTCTGATCGGCCATACCGCGGGTGATGGCCTGACGAATCCACCACGTCGCGTACGTCGAGAACTTGAACCCCTTGGCGTAGTCGAACTTCTCCATCGCCCGGATCAAACCCAGGTTGCCCTCCTGGATGAGGTCGAGCAGCGGCATGCCGCGGCCGGTGTAGCGCTTGGCGAGCGACACGACCAGACGTAGGTTCGCCTCCAGCAGGTGGCTGCGCGCGGCACTGCCCTCGCGCACGATGACTGCCAGGTCGCGTTTACGTGCTTCGCCGAGTCGTTTCTTGGTGTCCAAAAGGTGCCGGGCGTACAGCCCCGCCTCGATCCGTTTGGCCAGCTCGACTTCGTCCTCCGCCGTGAGTAGCGCGGTCTTGCCGATGCCGTTCAAATACACTCGCACGAGGTCGGCGGCTGGACTTTGAGCGTCCAGATCCTCGGACTCGGTGGTGCGGGCCGGACGGGTGGTGGCGTTTGCCATCGCTGCCTCCTAATTGATCCGTAGCTCTCATGTGGTGCAACGCTCGGTCGGCCCAGAAAGTTCCTGAGGTTCCCAAACAGCGGTGTCACTGACCTGCGGATTCATCGTCGACAGCTGAGAATGTCCTGAGAATTGACATAGCTGTACCTAAGACGAGCCGGCGGAGTCCTCCGGCGGGGTGTGCGGTTGCGGCGGGGAAGCGGGATCAATCGCTCTGCGCTCTGCGGTGGGGAACAGCGGGTGGTGCTGCGTCTGGGGCCCGTAACGGCGCGGCTCCTCGGACTTCCGGGGAGGCCGGTCGTTGGCGATCAGCACGGCCATCCATGGCAGTGGGATCGATGCCGCCAGGATGGCCAGCGAGATCCACCCGTTGTGCCATGCGCTGTAGGCCCATGCGGCGCCGATCAGGGCCGGAATCCGGAACGCCATGAGCGACAAATAGCGGCGTACTCGGGCGCGATGTTGGTCCTCGACCGAGACCGCGGCCGCAGTGATGAGTACTGGTCGGCCGTCGTCATCGAACGACAGCTCTTTTCTCATGCCTCCACTGTTGCACAATGAACACATGGACACGCAGACGATCGAGCGTCCGGACACCACCGTCGACGAAAGCACTGATAGCGATACGCCCAAGGTCTTCCATTACGTCAAGAAAGACAAGATCGTGGAGAGCGCGGTCATGGGGAACTTCGTCGTGGCCCTCTGCGGTGAGGTTTTCCCTGTCACCCGGTCGGCTAAGCCCGGCTCCCCGGTGTGCCCCGACTGCAAGCGCATCTACGAAATGATGAAGCGGGAGGACTAGCAGCCCTCAGGGGAGTCCTTTGGCGTCACCTCTGCTGGGCTGTTCTGGCCATTTTGGGGGCTCAGCCACTCGCGCAGCTGCCGCGCGTGGGTCGCCCCGGCCGGCCAGCGCTCCTCGATGGCGGCGTTGAGCTCCGCACCCAGCACGATCGCGAATCCGAGCATGAAAGCGAATAGCAGGAACGCGATCGGAGTGGCCAATGCGCCGTAGGTGTAGCCCGTCCGGGTGATCCAGTTCAGGTAAAACCGCAGCCCCAGGCTGGCGATCACAAAGAATGTGACCGCCAGCAGCGCGCCGATCAAAAGGCGGTGCGAAGGAAGCGGTTTGGGTAGGGATACCCGGTATAGCAGCGCCACCAGGGCCACCAGCGCGATGCCCAGGAGAGGGGCGTAGCCGTACCGCAGCAGCCCGTTCCATGAGTCGGGCACGATCTCGGCGATCCGCTTCGGTCCCAGTGCGATGACCGGCAAGGTCACTACCGCCATCGCCAGCGCGGCGACGTACAGCCCCAGCGCAAAGAACCGCTGACGAACGGGGTGGCGCAGGGGTGTCTGGTCGTGCGCCTCGACGACGGAGTCCACGAAGCTCGATATCGCCGACGATCCGGCCCACAGCGAGATGACGAACCCGATCGACACCACCTCACCGCGCCCATCACGCATGATGTCGGTGACCGTCGGCTCGATGATCTCCGCGACCACGCTCTTGCTGAACACGCTGTTGGCCACCCGCAGCAGTCGCTCTTGGATCTCGGGCAGCGTGTCCGGACCGAACAGCGGTCCGACGAACGTCAAGCTGCCGAGGATGCCGAGCAGCAGTGGCGGTAGCGATAACACCTGCCAGAAAGCAGCCTGGGCCGACTGCGCGAAAATCGAGTCGTCCCAACTCTTTACGGCGGTGCGGCGCATAACGTGGAGGACGTCCCGACCTATCGAGACATGGCGCGGCTTCTCACTCATGGCCACACCAGCATTCCTGATGGGGCGGTCAGAGGTGACTACCGGGGGTGAAACCGCGGTGACTAATCCTCGACAGCGCTGCTGATGTACAGAACCGCCGACATGGCGGTCAGCCTGTCGGAGTGCTCATTTGCATGATGCCGGCAAAAAAGCAGCTCGGCTCCGGAGGGGAGCGTGGCGCGAACCCGGGCAGCCGCTCCGCAACGATCGCAGCGGTCAGCCTTCGTGAGTTCTGGACTGGTCAGAGTTGCGTTCATGGCTCCTCCGTAATCTCTCCTCCGCTTTGCGGTCCGGTGAACCGCTCGGCGCCTATGTATGTACTTTGTCAGACGTTTGGGGGGTTTCGGTTGTTCCCCATGTGTCTCCGGTGTGTCGCGGCTCACGTCCGTTGTGTTACTGGGCTGAGGCAGGCTGGTGTGATGTATTCGACGTCGCCGAGCGAACCCGAACTCGTTCACATGTGTTCGGTCGAGGAGTGGGCACTGGCGCGCGAACGGGGAGAGCATCGGCCCACGTCACTGGCTGAAACCGGATTTATTCACCTTTCCGCGCCATACCAGGTTCACCTTCCGGCCAACCGCTTGTATCGCGGAAGGTGTGATCTGGTCGTATTGTCTGTCGCCCTGAATCTGCTCGACTCTCCGGTACGTTGGGAACCGGGTGTGCCCAGCGACCCTGAATCGATGTTGTTTCCTCACCTGTACGGCCCACTGCCGATCGCCGCAGTTACTTCTGTGGCTACATTCCGGCCGGGATCGGACGGCTTTTTCAAGCCGCTGGCACCTAGCACTTCCTAAGCTACCAACGTGGTAGCTAGACTGACCTAGTTCGTTGGTCTTTAGATAAGGGGGTAACCGCGGTGGCCTCTTCAAATCACCCGCTTACGACCGTGCTGGCCGATGAGCCCGCGGTCGGTGCCTCGTGGCGTCCCGAGCTTGCTGGAATGTTTAACCAGGGTGCCGTCACGGATGACGCCCTCAACCTCGCTTTCACCGAGATCGTCGCCGAGAACTTTCGCCCCGGACAGCTACCCGTCGAACTGATGCGCCTTCGTGAGGCCGGCACCGTTGTCGTGCCACATGGTGTGTCATTGGGTCTTGCCGGGGCCGACCTGCCGGATCCCAAGCGCGTGAAGCACCTGGCCGCTCTCGCCGCCGAGCTGAAAGCTCCTCTGGTCAGCGAGCACGTGGCCTTTGTGCGGGCAGGCTTTGAGAGCGACCGGCGCAGCGGTGCGCTGGAGGCGGGCCACCTGGTGGCTCCGCCGCGCACCACATTGGCCCTAAATGTGCTGGTGGACAACGTGTCCCGGGTCCAAGACGACCTCGGCGTGCCGCTGGCGCTCGAGAATGTGGCCACCACGCTGCAGTGGCCCGAGAACGAGCTCAGCGAGCCCGATTATCTGCGCGAACTGTCCCGGCGCACCGGCTGCTGGCTGGTGCTCGATGTTGCCAACCTCTACGCGACTGCGGTGGCCTCGGGTACCGATCCCGTCGCTATGCTGCGCCGATTCCCCATCGAGCGTGTCGCGTACGTGCACATCGCGGGCGGCCGATTTGAGGGCGACCTGTACTGGGATACCCATGCCGACACCATCATCGATCCGGTTGCCGATTTGCTCACCGAGCTCGTGGTGCTCACTTCGGGACGCAGCTTGGGCGTACTGATCGAGCGCGACGGGTCGATCGACGAAGCGAGCGTCAGCGCGGACCTTTCCGTGGTCCGGCAGGCGATCAAGGCTGGTGTCGTTCATGCTTGACAACCGAGAGATGCTGCGGCGCCGTCAATTCTCGGTGCTGTCGGATTTGCTCGCCGGGAATGCCCCGTCGGGATTCGATGAGTACACGGCGTTGACCGCGGGTGCGCAGCTGCGTATTAAGCGTCGCTTCGACACCGCCAAGGCGCTGCCCTGGCTCGCTGAACTGCCCAACTGGGAACACGAATTCGAGCAGTACGCGCGGTTGCACGCGATGCAGTGCTGTGTGCTGTGTGATGCCAAGGAATTCCGCCAGTACACCTACGAGTTGCCGCATCTGCGCAACTGGATGATGGACCGCGAGGTCGCCGAGGGTCTTCGTCGTATTGCCCTGGTGCGCCGCGGTGGCCGTCGGGAACTTCAGATCGCGTTTGGAAAGAAGTTGCGCTACTTCGCATTACGGCCGGAGCGGGTCGACGCGTGATCGTCGCGATCATCGTCATTGCGACGGTGATTCTCCTGCTGATCATCGCGGGGGCCGTTGTCGTGTCGTCCAATTCCGGAAGCCGGCCGCGCAGCGGGGACGGTTCCTCAGGTAACGGGTACACCGGTTACTCGGGTAGCGGCTGCGGTGGTGGCAACAGCGACTCCGGCAGCGGTCACAGCGGCTGCGGTAGCGGATCAAGCGGTTGCGGCGGCGGCAGCAGCTGTGGCGGCGGAAGCTAGCCGATTATGCTGGGCGCGTGCAGATTCCGCACCGTTGGTGATGACTGGACTTGCTGCGGATCGGGGTAGGTTCCCAGTAGGCGGTCGGCCGTTCCCGAGCTGGTGACGGTGAACCAGTAGTTTTCGTTCTTGAAATGGTGGTACCGGTGGTTTCGCCATACCGCGCGATAGATCGCGTGACGCGGTTTGTAGTCGGTGTGGACGAGGTAGTGGATCCACTCGTAGAACACCAGGAACAGTGCCACAGTGAGCGCGAATGTGAGTCCAAGTCCAGTGCGCGGGAACGCAAATAGTGCGATTGCGGTCAATCCGGCGATCACCACGACCAGGCTGGGCCATGGGATGAACACCAGGGGGATGTCCCGGGGATCCTGGTGATGAAGACGGTGGTCACGGGCAAGCCGGGAATCGACGGTCACCGGTCCGACTGAACGCGGACGCCAGTGCAGGATGCCGACGTGGATCAGCCACTCGGCGACAGGCGAGATGGCCACGAGCAGGATGGGTGTGATGGCATCGATGATTGTCCAGCCGCCCACAGTGATTCGCGCGCCAAGCAACGCCGCGGACCACGCCACCAGCATCCATGGGGTGGGGTGTTTGGCGAACTCGACAAAGGCATCGCGCAGGGTCATGCCCTTGCGAATCGCGGTGTTCGACCTTCTCGGAGTAGGTGATTCAGAAGTCATTTCTGGTTCTCCATCTCGAGTAGGAGATTGTCAAAGGCTTTGGTGCCCAGGGCGAGCATCGCCGCGGCGGCCTCCTGTGCGGCATCGGGATCTTCGTCGGCGATCGCATCGGCGAGCGCTCGGTAGTGGCCGATATCGCCGACCTCGGCGGCCATGATGTTCACGAGCACATCCAGCGCCCTCACATACGAGTCGCGCATGGTGTTGAACACCAGCCGGAAGGCAATCGAATCTGCGGTGTCGATAACCAGCTCCCAGAACGCGAGCGCCTGCCACATTCGTTGCAGTGGATCACTTTCCGATTCCAGATCGGTGGTCATGGCACGCAGGCGATCGGCGACGCCGGGATTTTGGCGAGATCGTTGCGCGGCCAGTCGCGCCACTTGGGGGCCGATGATGGCCCTGGCCTCGATGACGCTGGCAAGCGTGCGGCGGTCCACATCGCCGCCATAGGCGAGCAATAGTGGCAGCACGTCGAAACCGGCCTCGCTGCGGTAATCCCGGATCACCGTCGACCCGCCCTGGCGGATGTGAATCAGGCCCGAGCGCTCCAGGCGGCCCAATGCTTCGCGGACCGCGGTGCGGGACACCCCGAGGGCCTCGGCAAGGGCTCGTTCACTGGGCAGGGTGTCGCCGGGGGTGCGGTCACCGGTGAGAACCTGCGCCGCGAGCTGACTGAATATCTCGTCGGGTATCGACTGACGGGCGATCGGCTGCAGTGCCATGTCGTCACGGTAGCACCGCGATTGGTAGGAGGTCTAGTGGTCCGACCAGTTTAATTCATGATGGCGTCGACCTCAATCTCCACCAGCAGCGCCGGATCGATAAGTGCTGATACCTCGACCATCGTGGCGGCCGGGCGGATATCGCCAAAAAACTCGCCGTGCGCCAAACCGACCTCGCGCCACCGCCCGATATCTGTGACGAAGATGCGGGTCCGTATGACATCGCCCAGTGACGCGCCTGCCTGGCCGAGCGCTGATTCGATACGACGGAGCGCTTCGCGGGTCTGTTCGGCGACGTCGTCGCCACCGACCGGGGATTCTCCCTGCCGCGCCGCAGTGGTGCCGGCCACGGCGATATGACTGCCGACGCGTACCGCGCGTGAATATCCGACCGTCCCTTCCCCCTCGCCGTCCGAGGAAATCGTCATGCGGTCCATGGCCGCAGCGTAAGTGGCGGGAATACCGGCGGCCATCGAATAATTGGACTTCCATGTGACGAGACCCATTCGTATCGGTATCCAGCTTCGGCCCGCCCAGGCGCAGAGCTACAAGCAATGGCGAGACGCGGTGCTCCGCGCCGAGGACAAGGGAGTGGACGTCGTCTTCGGATACGACCACTTCCATTGGCCCGCCGGCACCATCGGTAGTGACGGAGTGGTGCTCGATCCGGTACAGCCCGATGTCAACAACTTCGAGGGCTGGACGGCACTGGGGTCGTGGGCCGAGATCACCTCGCGGGTGGAGATCGGACTGCTGGTCACCGGCGTGGGTTATCGCAATCCTGACCTGCTTGCCGATATGGCTCGCACCGTCGATCACATCAGCGACGGGCGGGTGATTCTCGGCGTCGGTGCCGGCTGGTACGAAAAGGACTACACCACATACGGATACGAGTTCGGTACGACGGGTTCGCGATTCGATCTGTTCGAGGACAGCCTGGTTCGGATTGAGAACCGGTTGGATCAGCTGTTGCCGCCGCCGGTGCGTCCGATCCCGATCCTCATCGGCGGTGGGGGAGAGAAGCGCACCATTCCGCTGGTGGCCCGACATGCCCATATCTGGCATGTCTTCGCCGATATCGACACCTATCGCCGCAAGAACGAAATCCTGATCGCCCAGGCCGAGCGAATCGGCCGCGACCACAACGAGATCGAACGGTCGACCAGTTGGGGGCTGGATCCTGATCGGGGTTTGACCCCCGCGGAAGCCGACGCCTACGCGGACGCCGGAGCAACGCTGTTCACGGTGGGGATCAATCCAGACCCGGACTATGACTTGTCGGTGCTGGACGCGCCCTTGGCCTGGCGTGATTCACGCTCCTAGCGGCCGAATCACGTAAAACTCGCCGATCTCCAGTGCGGTGGCTACATCGGCCGTCACCACGGTGGGCGCGGCAGGTGGTGGGATCCGATTTTCCGGGCGCCACGTGGCGTCGGAGGGCACCAGGATGAAAAGGCCGTCGTGATCGCCCACCGGACCGAAGCCGGGGCTCGGCTCCCCGAAAGGCGGCAGTCCGAGCTTGTCGTGCATGAGCCTCTGAGTCTCAAGCACATCGGATACCCCGAAACCGACCTCGCTGAGATGGCGGATGTCGTCGACGCCGAAGGGGTGGTCGATGCGGTTGTCGAGCGTGTTGCGTTCGATGAGCTCGAGGACGGCATTGTCAGGACCGGTGAAGTAGATGCTGCGGGCCTGCCAATTGGGCGCGCAGTCGAATTCGTCATGCCATTGACCATCGGTCTGCAGCGTGACGCGCTGCGACAGCCACTCCTTGGCCGCAGCCAGGCTGCCCGCGGGAATGGTGAAGGCGATGTGATGCGCACCGTGATACGCGTGGCCCGGCAGCATCGTGAGCGTGCTGTCCCCGATATGAACCGACGCCCGGTCTCCGTCGAGTTCTACCGGCAATTCCAGGGTTTCGGAGTAGAAGTGAGCAGCTCCGGGCACGTCGGTAGCGGTGATCTGCACATCGTGAATCTTCACGCCAGGACGCTATAACCTCAAGCGCCCTTGAGGTCAAACGAGTGGCTGAAGCTCACCCAAGACGGTTGGCAAGAACTCCGCCACAGTGGGATGAATGTGTACGGTGCGCTGAAGTTGTCGCGCGGGCACGCCGTACTGCATGGTGTCGAGCAGGCAGTGCACCACTTCATCGCCGCCCACCCCGAGGATGGTCGCGCCGAGGATGAGATCGGTATCGGCATCAACCAAAACCTGCATGTAGCCGTCGGTTTCGCCCTTCTCGATGGCGCGGCCCACCTGACTCATGGGCTTGCGGCCGACGAGCACGGTGCGACCTGAGGCGCGCGCCTGCGTCTCCGTCATACCGACCCGACCCAGCGGAGGATCGGTATACAGGGCATAGCAGGGCAGCCGGTCGCTGACCCGTCGAGGATCGTTATCGAGCATGTTCGCGGCGACGATCTCGAAATCGTTGTACGAGGTATGGGTGAATGCCCCGCGCCCATTGCAGTCTCCCAGCGCCCAGATGCCTGGAACGTTGGTGCGCAGCTGATCGTCAACCGTGACGTACCCGCGATCGTCGGTGGCGACCCCGGCATTCTCCAGGCCCAAGTCGTCGGTGTTGGGTCGGCGGCCCACCGCGACGAGCACGTGAGACCCGGCCACCTCGGGTGCGCCCCGGGTGCAGTCGACGCCGACGGCGACCCCGTCGTCTCGCCGGGACAGGCTGATACAGGAGGCGTTGAGGCGGAAGGCTATTCCCTCGCGCTCCAGCACCTCCTGGATGATCGCCGAGGCGTCGGGATCCTCGCGTTCGACGAGCCGTGGTCCGCGGTGCACGACGGTGACCTTGCTACCGAACCGTCGGTAGATCTGCGCGAATTCCAGCCCGACATAGCTGCCGCCGATGACGATGAGATGCGCTGGGATCCCGTCGTATTCGATGAGTGAGCTATTGGTGAACAGCGGAATGTCGCCGACACCCGGCCAGTCCGGAACCACTGCCCGGCCGCCGACGTTCAGGAAAACCCTTTCGGCAGAGATGATCTCGTCGCCCACGGCGAGTTCGGTGGGGGAGATAAAGCGGGCATGCTCGTGGTAGATCGTGCAGCCAAGGTCTTTAAGCCATGTCTCACCACCATTGCGCGAGGGCAGGATCACCGAATCTTTGCGCTCCCTCACCCGGGCCATGTCCATGCTCACCGAGCCGGCGACAACGACACCCCAGCGCGCGGCGTCGCGGGCGGTGTGTGCGGTATGTGCGCTGGCCACCAGCGCCTTGGTGGGGCGGCAGCCGGTGTTGACACAGGTACCGCCGAACAGATGTCGCTCGACGATCGCCACCGTCATCCCCGCGCCACGTAACCGGGCCGCCAGAGAGGGGCCGGCCTGTCCGGCGCCGACGACGATGGCGTCGAAGTGGGTGCTCATCCGGCGAGCGTGAAGGTGATGGCAAGTGCCGCAGCGACCGTTATCGCATCCTCGGTCAGTGCCGCGGGCAGATCCTTACCGAAGGCGTCGGCCAGCTTGCCGCGGGCCCACGCCCCGCCGAGCGTGCCGATCACCGCGCCTGCGGCGCCGAGCAGCAGCCCGATTATGAGTCCGGGGGAGGTGCCGTCGGCCAGGGTGCCGAACACGGCCCCGTAGAAGCCGCCGAGTACCACGCGCGCCGCGAAAGCAGGCGGTGCCTTGCGGCTCGGAGTCTTGGGCAGTTTGTCATTGACGATCTCGGCGACGGCCAGCACCGTGGCGACGATGGCCACGATCAGGCTTGCCAAGAACGATGCCCAGGTGCCCTCTACTAGAAGGCATTTGGCGAATGCGGCCCAGCTCAACACGGCGAGGGGAGTCATCGCACGCAGGCCGGCGACGATTCCGATGAGAAGGGCAGCTAGGTACAAACCGGTCATGAGTTCTCCCGATGCGTAGGCCTGTGATCTTGCTAGAGCGTAGACCCGCAGTACGGCTTTCGCGTCAGAACAGCGTGGGGTCGTCGAAACCGGGAGCGTGCTCGAGTCTGAGCAGTTCACGCTTGGTCACGACACCGCCGTAGGCGGAGAAGCCGTGCAGGCTGTGATCAGCTGCCAGCACCCGGTGACACGGGACGAGTAGCGGAATCGGATTGCGGCCCAACGACTGTCCCACGGCCTGCGCGGCGCCCGGTGCCCCGACGGCGGCCGCCACCTCACCGTAGCTGCGGACCCGGCCGGGTCCGATTGCTCTGGTTACGGCGTACACATCGCGATCGAACTCGGTGATCGCGTCGAGATCCAACCGGACCCACTGCAGATCGTCGTCCTCGCCCGCGAGGACCCGTCGGATGCCGTCTATCGCCTCGGACACCAACGGAGGCGGGTCGAGTTCGCCGGCGCCCCGTCGGATGCGCGCACGGGTCGTGGCGTCATCGCCCTCGGGCAGCTGCAATGCGACGATGCCCTCGGCGCTCCACGCGACGGCGCAATTGCCGATGGCGGTGTCGAACAGGCAGTAACCGACTACTGGCATAGCGCCCAGTATTGACGCACCCACCGACAACCAATGGCTATGGGTGGGTGCGTCCCGGCGTCATCGTGGCCATCACTCGAGTGCACGTCTCAGTTCTTCGATTGCGGCCGCTTTCTCCTCGGCAGTGAGATCTGGATCGCTCTTCACGATCTCGATCTTGTGCTCGATAAACGCGCGGTCATCCGACCCCTCCCGGTGCCGGCGGCTGAGTTCTTCGAACTGCTGCCGCCGGTCGGCGATGGGGCCGGTACCGGGAGGGGGAGGTGATCCGTCATCACTCATGAACGGCTGCTCCTGCTCGGTCAACTCTTGACCACGAATGAGTAGTTCGGGTCCAGGAACAGTGGTGAGAATCCATGTCCGTCATTGCGTATGGTCGAGTCGGCCGCGCGCAACAGCGCCCATTGTCCCCAGTTGCCGGCCGCGTCGCGGCCGACCAGCATCGTGTTGAGGAATCCGAGCCAGCGGGTGTTCGTGTAGCTGTTCTGGAATGTCTCGACGATCGGTCCCCAGCTGCCGACCCAGCCGGATGTCTGTTCGGCGGTAGAGGACTGATAGTCGAAGCGGTACACGAGATCCCAACGGTTGGCCGCCCGGTTGTGCAGCAGCACCTCGTTGCGCCACCGGTTTGGTGCGATTTCAAACGACTGATTCCACACGAGCAGCGTCTGCAGACCCCAGCCGTGCGATGAGGTACTACGCAGATACGACGTCAGATTCGCGAACGGGATGTCGGTCTGCCAATGATCCGAGCGTGCCCAGTCGAATACCTTGAATCGGGCGATGTCCTGAGCGTGGTACGAGACGAACGCCTCGACACCTTTTTGTGCTCGGTTGGTGGCGGTCAGGTACAGGTAGTCGCTCACGTTCCCGCCGGGCTGGTGCGGGCAGACGATCTCGTAATAGAACGAGGTACCGCGCGCGAAGCGTGTGCGAAAGCTGTTCGTGTAGAACATGCCGTAGCCGACACCGCCGGGTGGCGGGGTTATCGCCGCGGCGAGTTCGGCGCTGTCGGCCACTCCCGCGGCTTCGGCCAGCGTTGCCTCGGCCTCCTGGCGGGTAGCCGCCGAGAGCTTCGGATGTGATTGCAGTACAGCCAGTTTCGATGCAAGGAACGCACGCTCTGCGTAGGGGTCCCTGACGGTTTCGGCGGTCAGCTTGCGAAACTTACTTCGGCGGTCGGCCACCTCGCCGTCGAAGGGCGGCGGCGCGGTCACTTCCGTGTCGAGTGTTGCGGTCATGGTGGGTCCTCATCTTCCAGCCCTGGTGACGGTCACCGGGGTGGCACCATGCTGCTGGAACGGGGATCCACTCGACATGCGTATCGGGCTACTCCATTCGCGCTTTGATCGCCGCGGGTCTTGTTATTGGCTGCTACTTCGGTGCGGCAGCGACATCGTCGTCGGGCGTGTCTGCCAGCGCCCCTACGGGTTCCACGCCCTCTGCAATCTCGCTGAGGTCTCCCGCGGCTTCGGCGGCCGTGAGCTTGGCCTTGCGCCACGTGTACGCGACCAGTGCCACCCAGGCGATGACAATCACCAGGTAAATAGGCGTACGCACCGAGTCAGGAGTGTCGAAGTACCGCAGCAGTGTGCGGGTGTTGGTCAGCACCAAGATTCCGCCTACTGCGGTACCGAGCACCACCGAGTTGACGCGCGAGACGAGCCAGGCGGCGATCGGCGCGGCGATCACGCCGCCCAAGGCCAGCCCGGCGATCACGATCAAGTTGTTGAAGAACTCCGAGCCGAGTCCGAACAGGAAGCCGATACTCGCCGAGACGGCGACGATGAACTCCGACGCACTCACTGAGCCGATCACTGTGCGGGGTGCAGCCGTTCCACGAGTGAGCAACGTACTTGTCGTCACGGGCCCCCAACCGCCGCCACCGGAGGCGTCGATGAATCCACCGAACAGGCCTAACGGGGCCAGGAACTTCGCCGAGAATGGCGTCGATGGCGCGTAGTTCCCGCGGGGCGGGTTGGTGCTGAAGCGGTACACCAGGTAGACGCCGATGGCGAGCAAGATTCCCGCCGTGATCGGGGCCGCGGCTTCGGTGGACAGTCGCGACAACACGGTGGCACCCAAGAATGCGCCGATGCCGCCGGGTATGCCCAGCCGCAGCAGGACACGTTTGTCGACGTTCCCGAACCGCCAATGCGAGACACCCGACGCCAGTGTGGTGGCGACCTCCGCGAAATGCACCGCGGCGCTCGCGTGGGCGGCACCGACACCGGTGAGCACCAGCAGGGTCGTGGCCGTGACGCCGAACGCCATGCCAAGCGTTCCGTCGACGATCTGGGCACCGAGACCCACGAGGGTGAAGATGAGAAGTTTGATCACAGAGGGTTCGCTCCTGGCGGGACTTGCGCGGTTAGCGGAAGTCCCGACATTAGCCGTGAACGTGTTCTGGGCAGCGAGTTGTGGTTGACGTGATCCAAACTCGGACCGACGGCTGCCCGCGCCGACCGCCGACACTCCGGTTTAGGAAGCGTTACGCGAGTAGCGCGCGCAGAACAGGGCGTGTCGGCGCGAAGGGGGATTAGTCGAGGTAGTCGCGCAGCACCTGTGAGCGACTGGGGTGGCGCAGCTTCGACATGGTCTTGGACTCGATCTGCCGGATGCGTTCACGGGTCACCCCGTACACCTGACCGATCTCGTCGAGCGTGCGCGGCTGGCCGTCGGTCAGACCGAACCGCAGACGCACGACGCCGGCCTCACGCTCGGACAGCGTTTCCAGCACCGACTGCAGTTGATCCTGCAACAGCGTGAAGCTCACCGCGTCCACCGCGACAACGGCCTCACTGTCTTCGATGAAGTCGCCGAGTTGGCTATCGCCTTCGTCACCGATGGTCTGGTCCAGCGAGATGGGTTCACGCGCGTACTGCTGGATCTCCAGCACCTTCTCCGGCGTGATGTCCATTTCCTTGGCCAGCTCTTCGGGCGTGGGCTCGCGGCCCAGGTCCTGGAGCAGCTCGCGCTGAATGCGGCCGAGCTTGTTGATGACCTCGACCATGTGCACCGGGATACGGATGGTGCGGGCCTGGTCGGCCATCGCGCGGGTGATGGCCTGACGGATCCACCAGGTGGCGTACGTCGAGAACTTGTAACCCTTTGTGTAGTCGAACTTCTCGACTGCGCGGATCAGGCCCAGGTTGCCTTCCTGGATGAGGTCCAGGAACGCCATGCCGCGGCCCGTGTAGCGCTTGGCCAGCGACACCACCAGACGCAGGTTGGCCTCCAGCAGGTGGTTCTTGGCGCGGTCACCGTCACGGCAGATCCACGACATATCGCGGCGCTGTGCGGCCGGAAGCTTCTCGCCCTTTTCGGTCAGCTCGGTGACGATCTGGGTTGCGTACAGACCGGCCTCGATCCGCTTGGCCAGCTCAACTTCCTCTTCGGCGTTGAGCAGGGCCACCTTGCCGATCTGCTTGAGGTACGCGCGCACCGAGTCTGCCGACGCGGTGAGCTCGGCGTCTTTGCGGGCCTGCCGCAGCGCCTCGGATTCCTCTTCGTCCCAGACGAAATCCCCTGAAGCCTTGTCTTTATCGGAGGGCTCGTCGCTTTCGGCTTCTGCCTCGGGCTCGGCGACAACCTCGACGAGGTCGACCTCGATCTCGGCGTCATCACCGAGCTCGGCTTCGAGATCTTCGCCGGGCTCGACCTCGGTGTCCTCGGCGCTGCCCTGCGGTTCGAGAGCGGGATCGGTGCCCTTGGCGGCGGCCTTCTTGGCGGGTGCCTTCTTGGCCGCGGCTTTCTTGGCGGGTGCCTTGGCCGGGGCGGCCTTCTTGGCGGCGGCCTTCGCGGGCGCCTTCTTGGCCGGTGCCTTCGCGGGGACTGCCTTGGTGGCGGTGGTCTTCGAAGGTGTTGCGGCGGTGGCCTGCTTTACCGGAGCTGCTTTCGTGGCTGCCACGTACGCCCTTTCCTGGCTACTTCTTCGACGCGCATGGGCATGCAAAATCGAGAAAATTGGCTGTCTGCTTGATGTTCGTCGCTGCCTCGGAGCACCTGCGTGGCCCTGCATGCGGCTGTCTGACTGCCATTGTAACGATAAGAGTGGGGAACCTGTGAAAAAGCTAAGGTGAAACGCCAGCGTGTGCGGCCATCGCGGCACCCACGATCCCCGCGCTGTTCTGCAGTGCAGCAGCCACCACCGTGGTGCGGTTCGTTAGCAGCGGCACCCATTTTTCGGCCTTGCGACTGATGCCTCCGCCTACGATGAACAGGTCGGGCCAGACCGCGTTCTCCACCGCCACCAAGACCTTGGTGACCTCGGGTGCCCACTGCTTGTAGCTCCATTCGTTCTTTTCCTTGATCGACGACGCTGCGCGGTGTTCGGCCTCCATGCCGTCGACCTCGATGTGTCCGAACTCGGTGTTGGGCAACAAAATCCCGTTATGCAGGACGGCGGATCCGATTCCGGTTCCGAAGGTCAAGAGGACGATCACGCCCGACTGGTCCTTGCCCGCGCCATACCGGTCCTCGGCCAGTCCGGCGGCGTCGGCGTCGTTGAGCACGGTGACGGTCTGGCCGTGCAATTCGGCGCTGACGATGTCGTGGACGTTGACGCCTAGCCACGATTTGTCGACGTTCGCCGCAGTGCGTGCCTCGCCGTGCACGATCACGCCCGGGTATGTCACGCCGACGGGCCCCGTCCACGAGAAATCGCGGACGACTGTGGCGATGGTCTCCGCGACGGCCTCGGGCGTGGCGGGCTGTGGAGTCGGATATTTGACCCGTTCGCCGATCAGCTCGCCGGTCGTCAGATCCACGATCGCGCCCTTGATACCGCTTCCGCCGACGTCGATGCCGAACCCTCGCTGCTCGGCGTCACCTGCTCCCGTTGCGGGTGCGGAGGGTCCGGATTCGGTGGTGGTCATCGGCGCTCCTTGGTCCTGGATATACGTGGCTGGCGAACACAGCCGGAACACACTGAATGCGAGTGACACCTTAATGCCCTCCGGGACGATGCGCGTGACCCTGACTGGTGTGCTGCGATAGAGGCATGGGAATCGAACCGGGAGCGCTGCGTTCGGTCGCGGTGCGGCTGGCGTCTGAGGCCGCGGAATTCGTGCGGCATCGTCGAAGTGCCGTCGATTGGGCGGCGTCCGTGCGCACCAAGACAACCGAGACAGATCCCGTGACGCTTGTCGACACCGAATGCGAGCGGCTGCTGCGCCGCCGGTTGGCTTCGTTGCGACCCGATGACGCGATCCTGGGCGAGGAGGACGGGGAGACCGGCGACGCCGGCCAGTCCCAGGTGCGTTGGGTGATCGATCCAATCGACGGCACGGTCAACTTCGTCTACGGCATCCCCGCCTACGCGGTTTCGGTGGCCGCACAGGTCGAAGGTGTATCCGTGGCGGCAGCGGTCGCCGACGTCGCGGCCGACCGCGTCTTCTCGGCGGCGTCCGGCAGCGGCGCGACAGTCCGTGAGGCCAATGGTCTGCAGCGGCCGCTGGGATGCAATCCGGTCAGCGAGGTACGGCTCGCGCTGGTGGCCACGGGTTTCGCGTACTCGACGGCGCGACGGGAACGTCAGGCCAGGTTGGTGGCGCAGTTGTTGCCTCGGGTGCGGGACGTGCGACGGATCGGCTCGGCGGCGCTGGATCTGTGCGCGGTGGCCGAGGGGCGTGTCGATGCCCAATACGAGCATGGGCTGGGGCCTTGGGACTGGGCTGCGGGCGCCCTCATCGCGCGTGAGGCCGGTGCGGTGCTGGTGTTGCCGGGCGCCGATGCCCCCAGCTCGGATGGCGAACTCATCGCGGCGATGGCACCCGGAATCGCCCGGGAGTTCGGGCAGCTCCTGACGGACATCGACGCCAGGTCACCGATTCCCGGCTAGCAGGTGCTCTGTCGCGCCCGGGCGATGAAATCGGAGTTGGCCTGGTTACCGGATTTGAGGCTGCTCAGTGCCGAGGTGACCGCATTACCCGAGGCGAGTTCGGTGAACTCGCTGCCGAGTGCCAGATCCACCGAATCGTCGGATCGCTCGTCCTCGACGAACTCGACACACGGTGCCACCAGCGAGAGCGTTACGGCGGTGGCGTACCCGGATTCCCCGAAACGTATCTGGCCGACACAGTTCAGGCGGGAACCGACGGGGTAGAACGGGTCGTTATCGGCGGTTGGTGAGGGGAACCCCACATCGCGCAGCGAGGTGGATACCTCTCCGGCCTGACCGGCCTGGCCGTTGGCGTTCAGGACACGCACCTTGACGTCGCTAAGAGTGGCCGGGCTGGTGCCTGCCAGCGAGGAGCGAGATATCGGGTTGCCGATGCCGGCGCCACCCGGCTCGGTCTGCTGAGCGGGCGAGTTGCATGCCGTCGCCTCCTTGACCGGCGCCTCCCGGGTGAGCGCCGAAGCCCAGACAAACACGGTGACGGTCAGGAGTGCCAACCCGACACATAGGGCTGGCAAATAGTTCCGGCGTCGAAAAGGGCGCCCAAGCTTGTCTACCGAGGTGCCCTCGGTGATGTCTGCGACCACGGATGGCACTCTAGGCCAGCGGACTTCTTCGCGACAGACGGCGAAATAGACCGGGTGTCCACTGCTGTGTGATGCAAATCACACTAAGAACCGGCGGAATCCGGGCACTAATAGTTTGTGATGTCCGTTTCAGCCTGGTACAAAGCCTTGCTGCGCCTATTGCAGAAGCTAGATGACGAGATGTTGATAAGGGGATGGACGCATGGCTACCGACTACGACGCTCCGAGGCGAACTGACGCCGACGATGTGTCAGAGGACTCGTTAGAGGAGCTCAAGGCTCGTCGCAACGAAGCACAGTCGGCGGTGGTAGATGTCGATGAGGCGGAAACCGCCGAATCGTTCGAGCTACCGGGCGCCGACCTATCAGGCGAGGAACTATCGGTACGGGTGATCCCGAAGCAGGCCGATGAGTTCACCTGTTCGAGCTGCTTCCTGGTGCATCACCGCAGCCGTTTGGCGAGTGAGAAGAACGGCCAGCTGATCTGCACTGACTGCGCGGCGTGACGAGCTAGCTCTGGAGCCGCAACGTCGGCGACATTCAGCTCCGCAGGGCCGCCAGCACCCGATCGGGGTGGCGGCTGCTCACCAGCCAGTACGGCGTCGGATCATCCGGGTCGTCGAGCACCACCAGCACCATCGGACCGATCCACGCCCGATGTACGACGAAGGCTGCCGGATCGAGTTGGCGGCCGAGTGCTGCGCTTTTCGCGGTGTCCGGAATCGCCGCGGACTTGGCGATCACACTGACCGGCAGGTGCGCGGATCCCGCCCGCAGCTCGGCGATCCCGCCCGGTCCGGTCGCAACCTCCACGCGGATCCTGCTGAACCACAACAGGACTCCCGTGACTATCGCGAACAGGATCGGGTAGGGCACCCAGCTGGGAAGCTGACGCATGCCCTGATTGATTTCCAGCCCGAGCAGCGTTGCCGCACCAAAGCCGGGCAGCGTCCACCACCAGGGAACCCACAGCCGCTCGATATAGCGGGTATCGGTCGTGTTGCTGGGGGATGCCGTCACGCGGCCAAGGGTAGTCTGGGCGATCGTGCCCACACCTACGAGATTGGCGATCGTTCGCCTCGATCGAGAGCTTCCCCTGCCCTCCCGTGCGCATGCCGATGATGCGGGAGTCGATCTCTACAGCGCCGAAGATGTCGTGATCGAACCCGGACGCCGGGTGCTGGTGGGCACCGGTATCGCTGTGGCCGTCCCGAGCGGGATGGTCGGGTTGGTGCATCCGCGTTCGGGCCTGGCTGCGCGCGTGGGCCTTTCGATCGTCAACAGCCCTGGCACGATCGATGCCGGGTATCGTGGCGAGGTGAAGCTCAGCCTGATCAACCTGGATCCGGAGACCCCGATCGTCATCACCCGAGGCGACCGGATTGCGCAGCTACTGGTTCAGCAGGTCGAGTTGCCGGAGCTGGTTGAAGTGGATTCCTTTGACGAGGCCGGTCTGGCCGTGACCACCCGCGGTGTGGGTGGACACGGGTCCAGCGGCGGACATGCGAGTTTGTGATGGCTTTACACCGTAGTGGCGGTCTCAACGACCTAGATGACACAGTCGATGTGTCGTCCGGCGCGGCATCGGGCGAAACATTTGACGGCCCATACGAAATCGAAGACTTTGACAGTCCGGAGGACGCCGGAACCGGACGCCTGGACTTGGGCTCGGTGCTCATTCCCGTGCCTGAAACCGGGCAGATTCAGGTTGAGTTGACCGCCTCCGGCGAGCCCGGGGCCGTCTTCGTGCTGACGCCCAACGGGCGTTATTCGGTCGCCGCGTACGCCGCACCCAAGTCGACCGGGCTCTGGCGCGAGATCGCCGCCGAGCTGGCCGACTCCCTGCGCAAGGAATCGGCCGAGGTGTCGATCGTCGATGGTCTCTGGGGGCGTGAGGTCGCCGGTGTCACCGCCGGAGGCTCGGTGCGCTTCATCGGCGTCGACGGCTACCGATGGATGATCCGCTGCGTGCTGACGGGCCCGCCGGAAACCATCGAGGCGCTGACTAAGGAGGCGCGCGAGGCGGTGGCCGACACCGTCGTCCGCCGTGACGATCACCCGTACCCGGTACGGACCCCGCTGCCGGTGGCACTGCCCGAACCGATGCTGGAACAGCTACAGGCGGCCCAGGCACAAGCGCAGGCGCAGGCGGAAGCCGCTGTCGAGGATCCGGCCCCACAGGATGATCCGACGCCGGTCGCTCGCCGCAGTGTCTCGGGCTCTGCCATGCAGCAGCTCCGGTCCACGATCACCGGCGGCTAGGTCCGGCGGGCGGAAGCCAAAGCGACCTTGGGGATCTAGTCCGGATCAAACCGGAACACCGCCAGTGTTCCGGCCAGTGCTTCGAACTCGTCTGGAGTTCCATGCCGAACGAGTCCAGCGTTTTTGGCGAACCGCACGCCCACCGGAACCTTCATGGCGAATTCCCGCAGCGCCCGTCGCGCCGTCTCGGGCGGTACAGCGACGATCCTGACGTGCTGGACACGGTTTCGTCTGGTGAGGGTTCCAGAACCGGCTGCGGCGGCATTGCGGGGCCAATCTGAGCCCGGATAGCCGCCGACGGCGAAGAGCTGGCCGTCCATTTCGAATGGTGTGATCGGTGTGGGTCGAGGTTGTCCCGTCTTCCTCCCGGGGACGGTCAGAACCATGGCCGGACCGGTGGGGATGCCGAGGCGGTGGAATGCCCGCACCATCTTGTTCATCGGTTTGAGCCACCGCGGTGGGTGGTTGGATGAGCCGCTGGCGCGAAGGCCGTCAGGCACGTTGGACATGGCGATCAGCCTTTCTGGGGTGTGAATTCGGCCCGAAACCTGTTGGCCCAGGCCGCGAACGTCTCTGCAGGGCGCCCGAGTATCCGATCCACCTCGTGCGTGACAACCGCCGGCGTGGAGACCGTGGACGCCTGCATCGCCAGGTACGCGTCAGCGAATCCGTCCGGAAACCCCAGGCCGGTGAAGCGCTGGCGCACAAGATCGTCGGGGACCTGGTGGTACTGAAGCGGGCGGTGCAGAACGTCTCCGAGAATCGCGACCAGCTCGGCGTTCGTGCAGGCCTGCGGGCCGGTCAACGGGATGCGTCGGCCGACGAGATCGTCCGTCAGCAGCGCGTGGGCCGCGATCTCGGAGATGTCCCGGTCGGCGATCGGGGCGGTCGAGGCGGATGCGTGCGGTCCGCGGACCACATCGCCCGCGCTGAGCTGGCCGGACCACATTCCGCGGAAGTTGGATGCGAAGACGGTCGGACGCAGGCTCACCCACTCCACTCCGGACTCGACGGCGTACTGCTCCACCTCCTTGTTCCGATCTCCGCGGAACCGTGACGGCTGTCGGGAGAAGTCGTCGTCACAGTTGATGGCCGACAGTGCGACGAGTCGCGAAACCCCTTCGTGCACGGCCTGGTTCACAAAGCCGGCGAGATCGTCGCCCAACGCCCGTGAATTGAGAAAGACTGCCGTGGCGCCGCTGAGCCCGGTTCGGGCCGACTCGATGGTTTTCACTTCCGGTGAGAAATCCGCGTGCTCGGGCTGCCGGGTGACCGCGCGTACGTCGGCTCCGGCCTTGGCGAGCAACTCGACAAGTGGACGCCCCACATTGCCTGTTGCGCCGGTGACGAGAATTGTCATATCGGGTTCTCCATTTCGGGAGGTTCGAGATGGCCGGATGGCCACATGACTACGACGAGGCGGGGACATAGAAAGTTACGCAAGTTACTCGGGCTGGACCGGTAACTTTTTTGGGCGCGGAATCGTCGTAGTGACATGAGTGGTTCCTCATCTATCCACGACGCACTGGTGGCGGCCGCCTGGCGCGACCATTACCCCTATCTGGTCAACCTGGCCTATCAGATGCTCGGAGATATCGGGGACGCCGAGGACGCCGCTCAGGAGGCCTTCGTGCGGCTGGCGCGGGCCGAGGAGTCGGAGATCGACGAGCCGCGCGCCTGGCTATCGGTAGTGACCGGTCGGTTGTGCCTGGATCAGCTGCGTTCGGCGCGGATGCGTCGCGAGCGGACGGGGGAGGAGTTGATCGTGGAATCCGGCGCACCGCTGCATGTTTCGGGAAGTACTGATCCCGCCGAGAGAGCCACCCTGGACGATGAGGTGCGCAGCGCTCTGCTGGAGGTGTTGCGAACGCTTAGCCCTGGTGAGCGGGTGGCCTTCGTCTTGCATGACGTGTTCGGGGTCCCCTTCGAGGAGATCGCGTCTACCGTGGGCCGTCCGGTAGGCACCTGCCGTCAGCTGGCCCGACGGGCGCGGAGCCGCTTCCAGCAGTCCGCCTCGCGAACCGGTGATGTCACGGGTGTCGAACACCAGCAGCTGATCGAAAAGTTCGTCACCGCATGCGCCAACGGCGACCTGACCGGGCTGATGGCGGTGCTGGACCCAAGCGTGTGGGGAGTGGGCACCATCATCGGAGATCCCGCGCCCCCGCCGCAGGTCAACCACGGACGCACCGATGTCGCCACCAACCTGCTCGTCTATCTCGGCCACGGTGCCACCTTGGTCGGTGGGCCGTTTGGGCAGCCGGTACTGCTGGCGTTCGCCCAGCGCAGGCTGTTTGCGGTCGTCACCCTCACGACACGGGACGGTCTGGTGCTGAAGATCGAGGCCACTGCCGACCCGTCGGCTCGCGGACTCTGAATCAGATATCGCTCAGCGCGCCGATACAGGCCGCACCCAGGCAGGACGGATCGGCGCCCAGCTGATCGAGGGTGAATGTGCGCAGCGCCGCGCGCGGCGCCCAGGATGCCCAGTCTCGGCCGACCGCGAGCGGATGTATCGGGTCATCGGTGGCCGCTGCCACCGCCAAGGGCACGGTCAATCCGCGGAGATCGTCGGCGGACGGGTTCACAAACGCCGACACCTCCTCCATGGCATCGGGCAGGCCCGGCCACTGGACGGCCCATGAGCGCGTGAGCTCGGCGGCGAGCCAGCCGGGGCTGCTGGCCCGCATCGCGGCGGTCACCGCCTGCAACCCGTCGGCACGCAGCGATTCGGCGGTGATCCGGGCGGACACCGAGGCAGGAGAGTTCTCCGGCGCGCCTGTCCACGCGGGCATAGCTGCCAGCACAGCCACCGTCGCATCGGGGTTCTGCAATGCCCACGTCAAGGCCACGGCGGTGCCGATGGACATCCCGCCGACGATGATCGGGCCATTCTGAGCGGCCCGATCGAGCGCCCGCCAATAGCCGTTGACCAGGTCATTCGGCTCAGGGCGCACCGCGAGCAGGGTGGCCCCCGCGGCGGTAAGAGCGGGGCCGAACGCCCGTGTGATGTAGTCGTCGTCGGAGCCGGTACCGGGCATGAGAACAGCCGTGTGGCCATCGATTTCTATGGATGAGCCGCTTGCGCGAAGACCGTTGATGGGCGTCACACACGTGATACTGCCCGGTGGGCGGGACACCCTGAGAGTCGCCTGGCATCGCGCGGCGCAAAGGTCTACCGTGGCGGATGCACCGATCAAATTGCGCATGCTGAGAGGCCAGGACTGGAAGTGGCTACCACCGGCGGTTATCTGCGTCGACTGACTCGTCGACTGACAGAGGACCTGGAGCAAGTGGACGCCGAGAAAATCTGTGACGCCGCCACCGCCACCGGTGCTCAGCGTGTCATCGATTGTCAACGCGGCCAAGAAGTCACCATGGTCGGGACGTTACGCACCGTCGAAACCAACTCCAAGGGCTGTGTGGCCGGCGTGAAGGCCGAGCTGTTCGACGGCACCGATACCGTGATGCTCGTGTGGCTGGGCCAGCGCCGCATCCCCGGTATCGAATCGGGATGCACCCTGCTGGTGCGCGGTCGCCTCGGCAAGCTTGAGAACGGCGGCAAGGTGATTCACAACCCGTACTACGAGATTCAGCGGTAAGTGCCAGAAACCCCACTGCACGAGCCCGACCGCGGCTCGGGCGACCCCGACGCGCATAACGGGCCACAGCTGAAGATCAGTGTGCCCGGGACAAAGCCCGAGGAGCCGGGCAGCTCGCCGCTGCACGAGATGTGGCATCAGGCCGGGGGATGGCAGGGAATCGTCTATTCGTCGATCCCCGTGATCGTGTTCGTCATCGCGGTCAGCGTGTCCTCACTGACGCCTGCGATCGTCTCGGCGCTGTCCGCCGCGACCCTGATCCTGCTCTGGCGCTTGGTAAGGCGCGAATCACTGCAACCGGCAGTCTCGGGGTTCATCAGCGTCGGCATCAGCGCGCTGATCGCCTACCTGCTCGGAGAGGCCAAGGGCTACTTCCTCATTGGGATCTGGGCCAACTTCTTCTGGGGCATCGTGTTTTTGGCCTCGGTCGTCATCCGCAGACCGATCGTCGGCTATGCCTACAGCTGGGCCACCGGGGGTGATATGTCGTGGCGCAACAACCGGCGCATCGTGCTGGCCTTCGATATCGCCACGGTGTCATGGATCGTGTTGTTCGCCACCAGGTTTGTGGTGCAGCAGTGGCTCTACCTCGCCGGTAATACGGCCTGGCTCGGTGGTACGAAGATTGCGATGGGCTGGCCCTTGACGGCGGTCGGCGCACTCATCACCCTGCTGGTGATCCGCTACGTGCGGCGCCACACCGAACCAGTGGCCGAGGAACCGGCCGAAACCCGGGGCGATAGCGCTTACCCGCCCGAGGGTTTACTCGGGTAGCACGGCCCGGTGTAGCTCGTCCTCGATATCCGCGGTGGCCACCAGGATCAGCTCGTCGCCGCCCTCGAGGGGCTCGTCGGATTGCGCCGCGATCACCCGTGATCCGCGCAGAATCGCCACCAGCACCGCATCGCGGGGGAGCTCCAGTTTCCGTACCGGCTTACCGGCCCACGGGGTGTCGTCCGGAAGCGTGATCTCCACCAGATTGGCCTGCCCGCGGCGGAATTCCATGAGCCGCACCACGTCACCAACGGCCACGGCCTCTTCGACGAGAGAGGCCAGCATCCGCGGTGTCGAGACCGCGACATCGACACCCCACGCGTCGTCGAACAGCCACTCGTTGCGTGGATCGTTCACACGGGCAACTACGCGCGGGACCGCGAATTCGGTCTTGGCCAGCAGGCTCAGCACCAGATTGGCCTTGTCATCACCGGTGGCCGCGATCACCACGTCAAAGGTATGTAGCTGCTCGCCTTCCAACAGGCTGATTTCGCAGGCATCACCGAGCCGCCACTTCGCCTCGGGCACGGACTCCGGATCGATGTGCTCGGGGTTGCGTTCGAACAGGGTGACTTCGTGCCGGCTCTCGATGAGCTCGCGGGCGATGGACCGACCGACGGCGCCGGCACCTCCGATGGCGACCTTCATCGGGAACCTCCGTGGTCGTCATCGGCATCTTCGCCCGGTGGCTGCGCCGCGATCGCCATCGCCTCGGCGGCCCGGCCCGATACGGCCGATACGTAGACCTCGTCACTGTCTTGGATCACAGTCTTGGCGTCGGGAAGCAGACCGGTGCCGAACCGAATGATGAAGGCCGCTCGGGCGCCGGTTGCGGTTTCCAATGCCGTGATGCGCTTGCCGATCCACTCTTCGTGCAGGGCCAGCTCGGTGACCACGACAGAACCGGACGGGTCACGCCATTTGGTGGTGTCGCTCTCACGGGTAAGCGCGTGCAGCAGGCGATCGGTGGTCCACGGCACGGTGGCTACGGTCGGGATGCCGAGGCGCTCGTACACGGCGGCGCGTTTGGCGTCGTAGATACGGGCGACCACTCGGTCCACGCCGAAGGTCTCACGGGCCGCCCGGGCCGAGATGATGTTGGAGTTGTCACCGGAGGAGACCGCGGCGAAGGCCTGTGCCCGCTCGATTCCGGCCCGCAGCAGGACATCGCGGTCGAAACCCATGCCGACGATGCGTTCGCCGGTGAACTCGGCGCTGAGCCTGTTGAACGCCGACGCTTCCTTGTCGATGATCGCCACCTCGTGGCCGATTCTGGCTAGGCCGCCGGCCAGCGCTGCGCCTACGCGCCCGCAGCCCATCACCACTACTCGCACCAGTAGACCTTTCCGGATAAAGCATTCGGCTTAGTGCTTGTCGCACTACTTAACGCCGCGTCGCGGCATCAGACACAGCGATGTCAAGTGAGACCGTACCGCGATTGCTCGCGTGGCCTACTGTTGGCGTTCGTGTCTACGCTTTCCAAGCTGTCGACGGCGGCTCGGCGCCTGCTAATCGGCCGGCCGTTCCGTAGTGACAGCCTTGGCCATACCCTGCTGCCGAAGCGGATCGCGCTCCCGGTTTTCGCCTCCGACGCGTTGTCCTCGGTGGCATATGCGCCCGAGGAAATCTTCCTCGTGCTCTCCGTCGCGGGGATGTCCGCCTATGCCTTGACGCCATGGATCGGGCTGGCGGTGGCCGCGGTGATGATGGTGGTGGTGGCAAGCTACCGGCAGAATGTGCACGCCTACCCCTCCGGCGGTGGTGATTACGAGGTGGTGACCACCAACCTCGGGCCCACTGCGGGCCTGACGGTCGGCAGCGCGCTGCTGGTGGATTACGTGTTGACCGTTGCCGTTTCGATGTCCTCGGCGATGTCGAATATCGGCTCGGCCATTCCTGTCGTCGCTCAGCACAAGGTCGCATTCGCCGTAGTGGCCATCGTGGTCCTGATGTCGATGAACTTGAGAGGTGTCCGCGAATCGGGTGCCATGTTTGCGATTCCCACGTACACCTTCATGATCGGCATGTATCTCATGCTGGGCTGGGGTCTGTTCCAGATCTACGTGCTCAATACCCCGCTGAGGGCCGAATCGGCGTCTTTCGAGATGCACGGCGAGGGCAGCGGCATCATGGGATTCGCGCTGGTGTTCCTCGTCGCCCGCGCGTTCTCGTCTGGTTGTGCCGCGTTGACGGGTGTGGAAGCGATCAGCAACGGCGTGCCGGCATTCCGGAAACCCAAGTCACGCAACGCGGCCACCACGTTGCTGCTCCTCGGCGGCATCGCCATCACGCTTTTCATGGGCATCATCCTGTTGGCCGAGCGCACCGGTGCGAAAATCGCGGAGGATCCGGCCCAGCAGCTGGTGGGCGCCCCCGCGGACTATCACCAAAAGACTCTGGTTGCCCAGTTGGCGGAGGCGGTGTTCGGGGACTTCCGGATTGGATTCCTTTTCATCACCGTGGTGACCGCGCTGATCCTGGTGTTGGCCGCCAATACCGCCTTCAACGGCTTCCCGGTGCTTGGATCGATTCTGGCGCAAGACCGTTACCTGCCGCGGCAGCTACACACCCGCGGTGACCGGCTGGCGTTCTCCAACGGCATCATCTTCCTGTCGGCCGTCGCGGTCCTGTTCGTGGTGGCATTCAAGGCCGAGGTGACGGCTCTCATCCAGCTGTACATCGTCGGTGTCTTCGTGTCTTTCACGCTCAGTCAGATCGGCATGGTGCGGCACTGGACCCGGCTGCTCAAGACCGAGACCGACCCGGCGGTGCGCCGCAAGATGTTCCGCTCGCGCGTCATCAACACCGTCGGTTTTCTGATGACCGGCGCGGTGCTGCTGGTCGTTCTGGTCACCAAATTCCTTGCCGGAGCGTGGATCGCGATCCTGGCGATGGGCCTGCTGTTCGTGCTCATGAAGATGATTCACAAGCACTACAACACCGTGGCCCGTGAGCTGGACAACCATGAGGGAGAAGTGGTGCTGCCCAGCCGCACCCACGCGGTAGTACTGGTCTCCAAGGTGCACCAGCCCACCCTCCGCGCACTCGCCTACGCCCGGGTCACCCGCCCCGACGTGCTGGAAGCGGTGACCGTCAGCGTTGACGATCGGGACACTCGCGAACTTGTCCGGGAATGGGAGATAAGCGATATCAGCACCCCGCTCAAGGTGATCGCCTCCCCATATCGCGAAATCACCCGGCCGATCCTTGATTACGTCAAACGCATCAGTAACGAAGCGCCGCGCACTGTCGTCAGCATCTTCATCCCCGAGTATGTGGTGGGTCATTGGTGGGAACAGGTGCTGCACAACCAGAGTGCGCTGCGGCTCAAGGGGCGTCTGCTGTTCGTCCCCAACGTCATGGTTACATCCGTTCCGTGGCAGCTCGACTCGTCCGAACGTCGCCGAGAGCTCGACGAGCAGCCCGCACCCGGTGACTCACGCCGCGGTTTCGATTCGTAGAGGCTGAATAGATGGCTATAGGCGACATCCTGGAGGTCGAGACCGGCGGGCCGGCCAACGGAGGCAGCGTGGTGACCCGACATGACGGGCGGGTCATCTTCGTCAGATACGCGTTACCGGGAGAACGGGTACGCGTTCAGATCACCGACGACCGGCAAGCCAGCTTCTGGCACGGCGCAGCGATCGAGGTCCTCGATCCATCACCGCACCGAATTGAACCGCTGTGTCCGATCGCGCACGGTAGCGGTGAATCCGGTTGTTGTGACTTGTCTTTCGCTGATCCCGCGTATCTTCGTGAGCTCAAGGGCGACGTGGTGAGCCAGCAGCTGGCCCGGCTCGGCAAGTACGACTGGCAGGGTGTGGCCGAGGAGGTGGGGACCGGCGGCCCCACCGCTTGGCGGACTCGGGTGCGTCTGGATGTGAATGCCTTGGGGCAACCTGGTTTTCACCGCTATCACAGTGACGAGCTGGTGACCGATCTGCGGTGTGCCCAAGTGGTACCTGGGCTGCTTGACGGGCTGGATGAACCGCATCTCGGTTCCGAGGGGCCGTTACATGCCGTGATGGACGATCAGGGCCGCAGACATGTGCTGCGCGGACGCACGGTCGCCGAGGGCGAGGACGTGACTGTGCAGAAGGTGGGGGACCGGCATTGGTTGGTGCCGGTGACGGCCTTCTGGCAGGCACATCGCGACGCGGCGAGCACTTACAGTCGGCTGGTCTCGGAATGGGCCGAGCTGGAACCGGGGATGAGTGCCTGGGACTTATACGGCGGCGTCGGGGTTTTTGCCTCGGTGCTGGGGGAGGCGGTGGGTCCCACGGGACGCGTCGTGAGCGTCGACACCTCGCGCCCGGCGTTCCGCAGCGCCAAGGGTGCGCTTGCAGATCTGCGCCAGGTCACGATGATCTGCGGGTCGGTACGCCATGCCGTGCGGGACCTGGGTGAGGCCGATGTCGCGGTGCTGGACCCGCCGCGAGCGGGGGCGGGACGCGAGGTCATCGGACGAATCGCCGAGGCAAACGTGCCGAGGGTGATTCATATCGGCTGTGAGGCAGCGGCATTCGCGCGGGATGTGGGCCTGTACCTGGAGCAGGGATATCAGGTGCGTGAGCTGCGAATGTTCGATGCGTTCCCGCTGACTCATCACATCGAGAGCTTTGCGCTCCTCACCCGGTGATCGGGCGCCGAGCGTCAAGATCTTATAAAGTAGCCAGCAGGTGTGCCGGGAAGTCTGGTCGGCGTTTGTACAGCTCTGCAGAAAAGCTGACGTAACTCACGAGGACGGACACCTAAACTCATGCGCCTGCGCCAACGCGTCTTCACCCGCGGATCGTGGGCGGAGTCGTCTCGTGTCGCAGAGATCCTGCGCAAGGAAACCGTCGGCGGCGTGCTGCTGGTCCTGGCGGCACTGGCGGCACTCCTGTGGGCCAACTCGCCCTGGAGCGCCCACTACTACCGCCTGGCGGGATTCGTGGTCGGGCCGGAGCGGTTGCACCTGAACCTCACGCTGGCGGGATGGGCCACCGATGGGCTGCTCGCGATCTTCTTCTTCGTCGTCGGCGTCGAACTCAAACGGGAATTCGTCGCGGGGGATCTGCGGGACCCGGGTCGCGCCGCGCTGCCGATCGTTGCTGCCATGGGCGGCATGCTTGTTCCGGCCGCCATTTATCTCGCCGTGAATGCATCCGGTGGCGTCGAGGCGATGCGAGGCTGGGCGATCCCCACGGCCACCGATATCGCCTTCGCGCTTGCGGTACTCGCGGTGATTTCCACGCATCTGCCCTCGGCGCTGCGCACATTCCTGCTCACCCTGGCGGTGGTGGACGATCTGCTGGCCGTCATTGTGATCGCGGTCTTCTACACCGATGAACTGCACTGGGGACCGTTGGGCCTGGCGATCATCCCGCTGGCGCTGTTCGCGCTGGCGGTGCAGCGTCGTCGCCGGGAATGGTGGCTGCTGGTGCCGCTGGCGGTAACGACCTGGGCGTTGGTGCATGCCTCGGGTGTGCACGCGACGGTGGCGGGCGTGCTGCTGGGCTTTATGGTGCCGGTTCTCAGGCGGGACGGACGCACGGACGTGCACGGAATGGCCGAGCGGTTCGAGCATCGGCTACGACCACTGTCGGCGGGTGTCGCGGTACCGGTATTCGCGTTCTTCGCTGCGGGGGTGACCCTGGGCGGCTTCACCGGATTGGGCCAGGCGCTGTTGGATCCAGTGGCTCTCGGCGTGGTCCTCGGCCTGCTGGTGGGCAAACCGATAGGGATCTTCGTCACCACGTATCTGTTGGCGCGATTCACCCGAGCCAGTTTGGACGACGATCTGAGTTGGCTGGATATCGCTGGTGTGACGCTGCTTGCCGGGATCGGGTTCACCGTGTCGCTGCTGATCGGGGAGCTGGCATTCGGGACCGGGCCGGCTGCCGAACACGTCAAGGTCGGTGTCCTTGCCGGATCGCTTACCTCGGCGGCCGTGGCGGCGGTGGTGCTGAGGCTGCGGAACCGGGCATATCAGCGGATTGAGGCCAAGGAGACACTTGATGCCGACCACGATGGAGTGCCCGATGTTTTTGGCTCCGCTCCAAGCGACCAGATCTGAATCGCTGCGTAGACTGACCAGATGCTTGACGACATCAGGGGACCGGGTGACCTGCAGGGTCTCTCCAAGCGAGAGCTGGACTTGCTCGCTGACGAGATCCGCGAGTTCCTGATCCATAAGGTGGCTGCCACCGGCGGCCACCTTGGACCCAACCTGGGTGTCGTCGAGCTGACTCTCGCGCTGCATCGCGTCTTCGAGTCACCGTATGACCCGATCATCTTCGACACTGGCCATCAGGCGTACGTGCACAAGATCCTGACTGGACGTTGCGGAGACTTCGACACGCTACGCCAGAAGGACGGACTATCGGGGTACCCGTCGCGCGCCGAGAGTGAACATGACTGGGTGGAATCCAGCCATGCGTCCACTGCACTGTCCTACGCCGATGGGCTTGCCAAGGCCTTCGAACTGACCGGGCAACGACGTCGTCATGTCGTCGCCGTGGTCGGTGATGGCGCGCTTACCGGCGGCATGTGCTGGGAGGCGCTGAACAACATTGCCGCCGGCGAGCATCGGCGCATCATCATCGTCGTCAACGACAACGGGCGCAGTTATGCGCCGACCATCGGCGGGCTCGCCTCGCATCTGGCGGGGCTGCGGCTCACGCCCACCTACGAGAAGGTGCTCGACGAGAGCAGGAAGCTGCTGCGCGGTATGCCGGTGGTGGGGCCGTTGGCTTACGCGTTGATGCACAGCCTCAAGGTTGGGGTCAAGGATGCGGTCTCGCCGCAGCTGATGTTCACCGATCTGGGAGTGAAATACGTTGGGCCCGTTGATGGACACGATGAACACGCGGTGGAGGACGCGCTGCGCCGCGCCCGTGGTTATGGCGGCCCGGTCATCGTGCACGTGATCACCCGCAAGGGCATGGGATACGGCCCGGCCGAGGACGACGAGGCCGACCAGATGCATTCTACGGGCATCATCGACCCGAAAACCGGCCGCTCCATCAGTGTTTCAGCTCCGGGCTGGACATCGGTGTTCTCCGAGTCGCTCATCGATGTGGCCAGCGAGCACCGCAATATCGTGGCGATCACCGCGGCCATGCCCGGGCCGACCGGTCTGAGCGCGTTCGGTGAGCGTTTCCCTGATCGACTGTTCGATGTGGGTATCGCCGAGCAGCATGCCGTCACCTCCGCCGCCGGGCTTGCGATGGGTGGCATGCACCCCGTGGTGGCGATCTATTCCACGTTCCTTAACCGCGCATTCGATCAGGTGATGATGGACGTTGCGTTGCACCGGCTTCCGGTCACGTTTGTGCTCGATCGGGCGGGCATCACCGGCAGTGACGGTGCCAGCCACAACGGTATGTGGGACCTGTCGATCCTGAACGTGGTGCCCGGAATGCGCGTCGCGGCCCCGCGGGATGCCGCACGGCTGCGCGAAGAGCTGACCGAGGCCCTGGCCATCGAAGATGGGCCGACAGCGCTGCGTTTCCCGAAAGGTGAAGTCGGCAAGGATATCCCGGCGGTCGAGCGGCGTGACGGAGTCGACGTACTCGCCCGGCCGGCGAGCGGTTTACATGCCGATGTGCTGTTGGTGGCGGTCGGTCCGTTCGCATCGACGGCACTGGCGGCGGCCGAGAGGTTGGGAAAGCAGGGGATCGGGGTCACCGTGGTCGACCCGCGTTGGGTGCTGCCGGTGCCCGAGTACGTGGTAGAGCTGACCCGCCAGCATCGGCTGGTGGTAACTCTCGAGGACAGTGGCGTGCACGGCGGTGCGGGCACCGCGGTGACGAGGGCGATGCAGGATGCCGATATCGATGTGCCGAGCCGGGATATCGGTGTGCCACAGCAGTTCCTGGAGCACGCCTCGCGCGGGCAGATCCTTGAAGCGCTCGGCCTGACCGATCAGCATATTGCCCGAAAGATCACCGGCTGGGTGGCCGCGATGAGCCGGGAAAGCACCGACAGCCCGGTTTCCGAACAGGTCGACTAACCCCGTACCCAGTCCGGAGTGGCGAGGATTTCGCGCAGTTCCTCCACGAGGCGTGCGCTGTGGTACCCGTCGGCCGCGGCATGGTGAATCTGCAGGGCCAGCGGCATGATGGTTCGGCCGTCCCGCTCGTGGAACTTGCCGATGGTGAAGATAGGGGCCAGGTGTTCCCAGCCGGGAGCGATGGTGAGCGTGAAGCCGGAAAAGCTCGCCCACGGAATGCTAGAGATGTCGAACACGTTCCGGGGCCGGGGCAATCCTTGCGGGAAAAGGGTTGAGGAGTAACGATATTCGGCCATAAGGTCGATGACTTCGGTGTGGAAGGCGTCGAAGTCGCTGGTGTAGTTGGCGCTGATCCCCGCGAAGGTCTCGCGGTCGGGATTGAACACCGTGAATGCAGGGTCCACGACATCCCAGATTCCTGGATTTCCCTGATCGTCGAGGGCCATGCGGAACTCCGGATGACGGTTCACGACGGACGCCAATGCCCAGATCTGAGTCGGATATGTCTTGCGGCCGGATGCGCGAATCGCCCCGAGGAGATCGGTGACATCCAGCTCCACCGTCATCGAGTAGTAGGTGGGACAACGGTCGAGATAGTGCGCGAACCATTCACCTCGTGGCCACTGCTGCACGTCGACGGGTTGAAGTGTCGCCATGGGGACCAGCACAGCGTGTTCCGCGCGACCGTGCAACTTAGTTTTCGCCGGCGGTGAGATCGCCCGAGTTAGTCGGCCAACGCCTCGGTAAGGATCGCGGCCGTCAGCTCGCGCTGCCACGGGCGCGCGCCGTGACCGGCCAGTAGCTCCTCGACGTCTGCGTTTCCGTCCCAGTCCCAGCAGATCCGCCGCACGATCTCGGGGGTGACGATGTTCTCCACGGGCACCGAGATCTGCTCGGAGAGCGCAGTCAGGCCCGTCCGCACCGCTTCGAGGCGCGCGTACGCCTCGGGTTTGCGCCGCGACCACCGCGATACCGGCGGTGGCCCCGTAGTTGGTTCGTTGACCGGTGGAGGAGTCGCGCCGCTGCGCGCCTTTGCCAGTGCGGCGAGCCACCGGTTGGCCTGCTGTTTCTGTCGCGGGCCGCCGAACACCGGCAGCGCGATCAGCTCGTCGCGTGTCTTCGGATCGGCCAGCGCCGCTTCGACGATCGCCGAATCCGGCAAGATCCGTCCGGGGGCGATATCCCGTGTACGCGCTAATTCGTCACGGCTGAGCCATAATTCGCGTACAGCGGCGAGCTGTGCGGGCTTGCGTACCTTGTGCAGGCCCGAGGTGCGGCGCCAGTTGTCCCGCCGGGTCGCCGAGGCCGGGGTATGCACCAGATGCTCGAACTCCTGCCGGGCCCATTCGGTTTTGTCTTGTTCGGCAAGCACTTCGGCGATCTTCTCGCGGAGCTCAATGAGCACCTCGACATCGAGTGCGGCGTAGTTGAGCCATTCATCCGGTAATGGGCGTTTGGACCAGTCCGCGGCCCCGTGTCCCTTGGCCAGGCCCAGGCCTAGCAGCCGGTGCACCATCGCGGCCAGGTTCACCTTCTCGAATCCTGCAAGACGCCCGGCCAATTCGGTGTCGTATAGCGACGGCGGTCTCATATCCAATTCGGCCAGGCACGGCAGATCCTGGTCGGCGGCATGCAAGATCCATTCGTCGCTGCCCAGTACCTCGACAATCGGTTCCAGGGCTTCCGGAACATTCGTCGGATCCAGCAGGACCGTTCCCGCGCCGCGTCGGCGAATCTGGATCAGGTAGGCACGGTTGGAATAACGGAACCCCGAGGCCCGCTCGGCATCGACGGCAAAGGCGCCGGTGCCGGATGCCAAATATTTTGCGGCCGATCGGATTTCATCCGTAGAGGCGGTGATCGGCGGTACCCCGTCGGCGGGGAGCCGTAGTGGTGTCGGTTCCGGGAGCTCGGCGTCGGCGTCCATATCGTCGGCGTCCATATCGTCGGTTTTCATATATCTGAGTCAGCAGCGCGAGTGCTAGGCGCGATGACGCGTCCCCAGATCCGTCACACCCACCGGCGGCAGGCCTGCCGCATGCTCAAGCACCTCGCAGAACGCCTCGACGTGGGTTTCGATATCGGTGCCGGTGGCGGTCCAGGATGCCCGCAGCTCCAGCTGGTGGGCACGTCCCGGACCGGCGATATCGCCGTAGCGGACCGAGGTGGTTGCGGTCACGGTTCCGCCCAGCGCCGTCACGTCACTGGAGCGGGTCGACAACGCATCCACAAGCCAGCTCCACGCAACCTCGGGCAGCAACGGGTCGACGGCCTCGGAAGCATCGAGATCGGCCTGGATGTAGGCGACTAGCCGCATGGTGCCGTTCCATGCCTCGTCGCCCTCGGGGTCGTGCAACAGAATTAGCCTGCCGAACGCGTCGCCCTCGGATTGTTCGGGCACGTTATCGGTATCGCGGTGCTTGACCTCTGCGCCGAGTGCGTAGCTGAACGGGGCCAGCCGTTGCGGGGGACGAATGGTGCCCAGCTCGATCTCCGGACGCGCGGTCACGGAGTTCATCGCGTCGACCGCCGCGCGGAACGGGGCTGGTTCGGCAGACGTCACAGCAATGAACGGTAATGCGCCGGGCCGACATGCTCCCGGAGGCGCGCCGTGCGAGGTCGCCATGGCAGCATGGGGCGTGATGACCGGATTGAACGAAGATCGCGCGACGGGGCCGCGAACCCCTTCGAAAATACGACGTGACCTGCCATTTTCTCCCTACCTGGCGGCTGCCTCGGGGAAGGCCCCCAGCCACCCTCCGGTGTGGTTCATGCGGCAGGCCGGACGTTCGCTGCCCGAGTATCGCGCGATACGGGCCGATCACGCGATGCTGGACGCCTGTTTCAATCCTGAGTTGGTTTGCGAGATCACCCTGCAGCCGATCCGTCGGCACCATGTAGATGCCGCCATTCTCTTCTCCGACATCGTGGTTCCGCTCAAGGCCGCCGGGATCGACTTGGACATCGTTCCCGATGTCGGACCCGTGATCGCCAACCCGGTGCGCACCACCGCCGACGTGGCGGCGCTGCCTCGCCTGGAACCCGGTCAGGTCGATGCCGTCGGCGATGCGGTGCGACTGCTGGTCGCCGAGCTGGGCGCGACCCCGCTGATCGGTTTCGCGGGCGCCCCCTTCACGCTGGCCTCCTACCTCGTCGAGGGCGGTCCGAGTCGCAACCATCAGCGCACCAAGGCTCTGCTGCAGGGCGATCCGCAGACCTGGCACGCGCTGATGACGGCGCTGACCGATATCACCATCGCTTTCCTGCGCGCCCAGCTCGACGCCGGCGTGGATGCACTGCAGTTATTCGACTCCTGGGCGGGCGCACTGTCCCTGGCCGACTACCGCTCCGCTGTATTGCCGCATAGCACAAGAATTTTCGATGAATTTGCGGGCGTTGGCGTGCCCATGACGCACTTCGGGGTGGGTACCGCCGAGCTGCTGGGTGCGATGGGCGAGGCCGGGGCCACGGTGGTCGGCGTGGATTGGCGTACCCCGCTGGATGTCGCCGCGCGTCGGATCGGCTCCGGAAAAGCCTTGCAGGGCAACCTCGATCCGGCCGTGCTGTTCGCAGGCTGGCCGGTGGTGGAGAGTGAGGTGCGCCGAATCGTGGCCGAGGGGCGTCAGGCCGTGGCTGCCGGCGCGGCCGGGCATATCTTCAATCTGGGTCATGGGGTGCTGCCGGATACCGATCCGGCTGTGCTCACCGATGCGGTGGCGTTGGTGCACTCCTTGTGACGCCGAGGTGACACCGCCGCCGTCTGCCGGACCACGCTCCATTGCCATTGTGGGGGGCGGTATTTCGGGGCTGACGGCGGCGTATCGGGTGCGGTGTGCGGTCGGTGACGATGCCCGGGTCGTCGTGTACGACCCGGCCGAACAGCTCGGTGGAATCCTGCGCACCATCACCCTGGGCGAGCATCGGGTCGATATCGGTGCCGAGGCCTTCATCACCCGGCGCCCCGAGGTGGTGGATCTACTGAGCGAGCTCGGGCTGGCGGACCGCACACTCGAGACCACGGGGGCGCGCCCGCTGGTGTACGCGGGGGGCCGCCTGCGCCCGTTGCCCACGCGGACGGTCAACGGAATCCCTGCCTCGGGGTCCTCAGTAGTCGGGTTGGTCGACGACGACACCGTGGCGCGCATCGACAGCGAGCCCCAGCGCGGTATGCAGTGGACCGTCGGTGCCGAACCAACCGTCGCCGACCTGGTGTCACTTCGGTTCGGTCCGCAGGTGGTGGCTCGGCTGGTCGATCCGCTGCTCGGAGGCGTGTACGCGGGTTCGGCGGCAACGACGGGTCTGCGCACGGCGGCACCCGGTATCGCCCGCGCACTCGACGAGGGGGCGGGCAGTCTGCTCGTCGCGGCCCGCCAGGCGTTGCCTCCGATCTCGGCCACCGGCATCTTCGGTGCCATCGACGGTGGCTATACGGTGCTGCTGGAGGAGCTCTGGCGCCGCGCCCGTGCCGATCACCGGCAGCTCGCGGTCACCGGTATCGCAGGTGAGGGCGACGGATGGGTGCTCACCGGCGAGAATCAAGCGGACATCACGGCCGATCACTTTGATGCCGTCATCGTCGCTGTCCCCGCACCCCGCGCGGCGCGCATTCTCGACGCGGTGGCACCGGAATCAGCGGTGGCGGCGCGACGCATCCCGGTGGCCTCCTCGGTGGTGGTGGCCATGACCTTGCCCGACGACGCCCCGATTCCCGCCAATTCCGGTGTGCTCGTTGCATCGGGAGAAGCGTTGCATACCAAGGCCATAACGTTCTCGACCAGCAAGTGGGGATTGCGTGGACGGGGCACCCAGGTGGTGCGGTTGTCCTATGGACGCTTCGGCGACACCGTGGCTCGGGCCACCAGCGACGAGCAGCTGCGGCACTGGGCCGTCGCCGACCTGGAAACGGTGCTCGGTGCCACGGTCGTTCCCATCGATTTGGCGCTGGCCCGCTGGATCGACGCCATGCCGCAGTACGGGCCCGGCCACGCCGATGTGGTGGATGCCATCCGTGCCGGGCTGCCTCCGGGAATCGCGGTGGCGGGCTCCTACCTGGACGGCATCGGGGTGCCGGCCTGTGTGGCCTCCGCCTCTCAAGCGGCACAGGTGATCGTGGCACGATGGGGACATGCCTAGCCTCGATTTCGACACCCTCAACTCCACCGTCCGTTACCTGATGTTCTCGGTGTTCCAGGTGCGCGACGGGGGACTGGGCGAGGACCGCGACGGTGTCGCCGATGAGGTGGCCACCCTGATCAAGCGGCACGAGGACGACGGTGTCGTGGTTCGCGGCATCTACGACGTCGCCGGTCTGCGTGCCGACGCCGACTTCATGATCTGGTCGCACGCCGCATCCATCGAGCAGCTGCAGGCGCTGTACCGCGACTTCCGGCGCACCACCGCACTGGGCCGGGCCAGCACTCCTGTATGGAGCAACGCCGCCCTGCACCGGCCCGCCGAATTCAACAAGAGCCACATCCCGGCGTTCCTTGCGGGTGAGGATCCGGGCGCCTACATCTGTGTGTATCCCTTTGTGCGGTCCTACGATTGGTATCTGCTGCCCGATGAGGAGCGGCGCAAGATGCTCGCCGATCACGGGATCGCCGCACGCGCATACAAGGACGTGCGCGCCAACACCGTGCCCGCGTTCGCGCTCGGCGACTACGAGTGGCTGCTGGCCTTCGAAGCCCCCGAGCTGCACCGCATCGTCGACCTGATGCGCGACCTACGTGCGACCGAGGCGCGGTTGCATGTGCGCGAGGAGACGCCGTTCTTCACCGGCCCGCGGGTATCGGTCGAGGACCTCGTCGCCAACCTGCCGTAGCCGCCGACACGCCGTCTCGTGGCGGAAACGTGCGATACGAATCCGCCGTAATGCGGCGTGTCGCGGAATTAGGACGGCTGCAGCCGCAGCGAGATCGAGTTGATGCAGTACCGCTGATCGGTGGGCGTGGGATATCCCTCGCCCTCGAAGACGTGCCCCAGGTGGCTGTGGCAGTTGGCGCACACCACCTCGACGCGGCGCATGCCCAGCGACTTATCGGGCTTGAGGATCACCGCATCGGAATCGGCCGGGTCGAAGAATGACGGCCAGCCGCAATGGGATTCGAACTTCTCGGTGCTGCGGAACAGCTCGGCGCCGCATGCCCGGCAGGCGTACACGCCCTCGGTCTTGGTATCGGTGTACTCGCCGACGAACGGTCGCTCGGTGCCCGCGCGGCGCAGCACCGAGAACTCCTCAGGAGTCAGTCGCTCCCGCCACTGCTCGTCGCTCAGATTCACTGTCGGGTCGCTCGGTGTCGTCATCGGCTGGTGTCTCCTTGGTCTTTGCCTTCTCGCGCATCCACACGGGATCAAGCCCTTGGTCCAGTGTGCCAGCGGCCTTGGCATCCCGGTAGCGCAGCAGCAGCACCATCATCACGACGATCAGCAGCAGGCACCAGCCGTAGGTGATCTTCAGGTATTCCAGGGCGCGTCCGGTCGTCAGCCAGTGGTTGAGCAGCCAGCGGTCCATGGAGAAGAACCCGTAAATCGCAAGCCAGGCCGGCCAGTTCCGCAGCACCGAGTTGGGCAGCACGATCGTCATGACGAACGGGAACAGCGCCATCGAGTAGTAACCCTGGCCCAGACCCAGTAGCAGGAACGAAGCCGTCAGCACCACGCCACCGGTGGTCAGAGCCCAGAACCTGGGGTCTCGCTGCCGGTAGTACTTGTACAACAGCCACACGCTCACCAAGGCGATCACTAGGAACGCGATGCGCAGGAAGGCGATCAGCGGCTCGGGCAATCCGTAGTACAGGCCATTGCCGGAGATGGAGCTGTTGAAGTAGTCGCGGGTTTCCGCCAGATACTTCAGGGTGCGCCGCAGATAGTCCCAACCGTCCACGATCCTGACCTTGTGCGGGCCGAACATCGCCACCGCGTTGAAGAAGGCGGGGATACCGAAGGCGGCCGCGAAAACCCGCCACTGCCGGTTCAGCAGCGGCAGCAACAGCAGGGGAGCCAGGAGCGGTTTGATCACCAGTGTTAGGCCGATCGCGACACCCGCCCACCACTGCGCACCCTTGCGTCCGTCCAGCAGCCAGCGGAAGAACAGCACCTCCAGCAGCAGCATGACGCCGTTGATATTGGTGAAAACCAGTGTATTAGTGACGCTTTCGGTGCAGAACATGGCCAGCAGGAGTGCGGGCGCGGCCACCGAGGCCAGCGTGAAGTCGAACAGCCGCAGTAAGAAGTACGCCGCGATGACGATCGCGATCGTGTTGATGGTGATGAACCAGTAACGCGATGCGTCCACCGGCAGGTATGCGAAGGGGGCGAGCAGCAGGGTCCCGCCAGGCGGGTAGATGTAATGCGGGTCGACGTACGCGAAGTTCTCGCCGTACACCGGCAGGTGCCGCTTGAAGGCGATAACGGCCCGGTACACGGGCCCGAAGTCGTCGGTGATGTAGCCGTTGGTGCCCAGCACATAGCTGCGGTGGATCAACGCCATGATGGCGAGTGGCCACAGTGCCGAGCGCACGATGGTCGTTACCGACGGTGCCGCCGTGGGAGGTTTCAAAGAGTTCTTGAAGCCGGCTACTAGGCCGGAAAACAACGCATCGACTGACACCACGCAGGCACCGTACCCTGAGCGCCCCGCAGGGCTCTGGCAAGTGCGATTAGGCCGGGCAGAACGTGTCGGTCTCCGGGAGCTTGCCGCTGTCGAGATATCCGAGGGCCGGCGGCTGCGCGCATGCGGTGTAGACGATGGCGCCGTGGCCGATGCCCTGCCACATGACGCGCTTGCTGGCCGCCTTGGCGTTGATGATGACCGCGGCGGTGGCCGAGACGCCCTCGCTGCCGGCGATCGGATCGTGTTGCACGCCGAGGATCAGCACGTTGATCTTCAAGTCCTGCGGCGGATTCGACTTCGATCCGCTGGGCCACTGCAGGCAGTTCACGAGTTCGAGGGCGGAGGTGCGCCCAAAGAGGGGGTATTGCTTGCCCCAGGCGACCACCAGCTCGCGTACCCGGTCGGGGGTGGGGCGGCTGAGCGCGTCGCTGCACGAGTTGACGAACTGTCCATCGGCATCGCGCAGCGCGTTGGCCCGCTCCACCAGCGGGGTGAGTGCCTCGCGGTCAGGACCGCGCGCAGCGTTGAGTGCGTTCGCGAGGTTCTGCACGACGGCGTTGCCGTCGCCGACCGGATACGCCAATGCCGTGGTGATCGCCCTGACGACGGTCGCCCGTGACCAGGGCAGCCCGCCGTTTTGGGCGCGATTCAGTAGATCGCCGACGGCGCCTACCGGATCGGGTCCCAGCGAGCAGTTGTTGGCGACGCATTGCGCCGCGAACGCATCGAAGGCAGATTGCTCGCCCTTGAGCCGCTGTTCGGCGGCGGCCTCGGCGGCGATATCGGCGGCCACAGGTGAGTCGAGCATCAGCCGAGCAACCTTGTTGGGATGAGATCCCGTGTACGCCAGGGCCACTCGGGCGCCGCTGCCAACGCCAAGGAGTGCCAGGTTGGGCACGTCCCATTGGGCGCGCAACGCCTCCAGGTCCTCGGCGGCATGCGCGTCGTTGTAGGCCGAGTCACCGGGGGAGATGGTGTCGGTGCAGTTGGTGGTGGCCGTCTCGATGATCTTGCCGAGGCTCGCGACCTGGTCGTCACCGCCACGATTCTGGGCCTGGTCCCGCATGTCCCGCAGATCCCAGGTGTCGCGGCAGGTGATGGGATCGGATCGCCCGATGCCGCGGCGGTCGACCGCCACCACCGGGCGTTGTTTGAGCACTTGGGCGCCGGGACCGTTGAGCCAGGTCGCCAGCTGTACCGAGGACGGGATATCCGAGCCGGTGGTGAAGACCAACGGCCCCGCATCGGCAGGTGTCTGCGAGGTCTTGGCGCGCACTGCGCCCAGCGTCACGCTGCCCGGTGCGCCATTGATGGGATCCAGCGGGGCCTTGTACTCGGCACATTCGAGTGTGAACGTCGGCGATGTGGTCACGCCGGCACTGGCGAGCACCTCTCGGGTGCAGTCCTGCCAGGACAGGTCGACCTTGGGTTTGTCGATGGATGGGGGTCCGCTCACCGGCGGCGCCGAGGGTGGGCCGATATTTCCTCGCCCCTCGTCCATCGCGAAATTCGGTCCCGCGGAAGGGCCGGGGGCGCACCCGGCCAGGAGCATGGCAACCGCCATCGCCCCCGCCAGCCGTGCACCCATGCGGACCAGAGTATCGGGTGTGCATGGGTTGCGATGAGCCGCTTGCGTGAAAAGCGTTAGCTGCGATGAGCCGCTTGCGTGAAGAGCGTTAGCTAGGTCCGGACGTGCCGCGCGAACAGGTACCCGTCCGCGTCGCCGAGTAACAACACCCGTCGCCACGACGTATGTGCTTCGGCGGGGCTCGACGCGATCCGGATTGCGACACCCGCGACCGTGGTCGGCGCAATGGTCAGGCACAGCTCATCGACGAGACGTGCGGAAAGAAGGGTGCCGAGCAGAGCGGGACCGCCTTCGCACAGCACCCGGGTCAGACCGCGACCGCGCAGCTCGGCCAACGCCGCGGGCAGGTCGACCTGCCCGGCGCGCAGGTGGTGCTCGGCGACAACTACCTGCGCACCGGATACGCGGGAAGCGACGTTCGCCGCCCCGGATGCCGAGGTCACCACGATGGGTGCGATCTCCGACTCGTTGAACAGGGGAGTGCTGGGGTCGATCGCCCCGGAGGCGGTGACGACGGCGATCACCGGCACCTCGCTCTGTCCGCGGGCTTGGCGGCGCTGGCGCTGACTGACCGGTAGATGCGCTCCGTGATAGCGCTCGGTCCGCACGGTGCCGGCCCCGACGAGAATCACATCGGCATTGGCGCGCATCGCGGCGAACACCGCGCGGTCGCCGTCGCCGCCGAGCCCACCGGACGATCCGGTCACCGTCGCTGCACCGTCCAAGCTGCCAATCATGTTGGCGCGCAGATAGAGTCCGGCGTCGTCGGGGTAATCGTAGAGATCGACCAGCTGGCCTGGGTCGACCGATGCACCCGTCGTCAGCTGTGTGAGCTGCGTCCCAGTAGAGCCCGGAATTGCCTGTTCACCGTCGTTGTCGGCCACAAGGAGATCTCAACACGCCGCTACGCTGCCCGTGTGACTGATCCGCAATCCGGTGCCGTAATAAACCTCCAGCACCTTGCCGACCGGCACCCCACCGTCTCCAATGACCGGCTGATCGCGCAGTTGGTACCGCCGCCGACGTTCACTTCGGTGAGCTTCGACTCGTACCGGCCGGATCCGAACGAACCGACTCAGGCCGCGGCCGTGGAGACCTGTCGGGCGTTCTGCCAGGACGCGGTCACCCGCCGCGCGGGCAAGAAGAAACTGTTCGGCAAGCGTGAGGTGCTGCCCGGCGTCGGCATCTATCTCGACGGCGGATTCGGTGTCGGCAAGACTCACCTGCTGGCGTCCATCTACCACACCGTGCCGGGCCCCAAGGCCTTCGCGACCTTCGGCGAATTGACACAGGTGGCCGGGGTTTTCGGGTTCCTGGAGTGCATCGAGCTGCTGTCGGACTACACGGTGGTCTGCATCGATGAGTTCGAGCTTGACGACCCGGGAAACACGACGCTGGTGTCGCGGCTGCTCTCGGAACTGGTGGCCCGTGGAGTATCCATTGCCGCCACCTCCAACACGCTGCCCGAGCAGCTCGGTGAGGGCCGGTTCGCGGCGCAGGACTTCCTGCGCGAGATCAACACCCTCGCGGCGATCTTCAACACGGTGCGGGTGGAGGGTCCCGACTACCGCCACCGTGATCTGCCTCCTGCACCCGAGCCGCACACCAGCGAAGAACTCCGCGAGCTGGCGGCCTCCATTGACGGTGCCACCTTCGACGAGTTCGACGATCTGTGCCGCCACCTGGCGAGCATGCATCCCTCGCGGTATCTGACCTTGATCGAAGGTGTGACGGCGGTATTCATCGCGGGCGTGCAGCAGATACATGACCAGGCGGTGGCGCTACGGATCGTGGCGCTGACGGACCGGCTCTACGACGCGGGCATCCCGGTGGTGGCGTCGGGGGTGAAGCTGGACACGATCTTCGACGACGAGATGGTCGGAGGCGGCTTCCGCAAGAAGTACCTGCGCGCCACCTCGCGGCTGTTGGCGCTCAGCGCGGCGCCGTTGCCGAGCGCTAGATGACCCGCTGCATCACATAGTCGTTCTCCAGTCGCTCGCCGACTCGGAACGTCTTGGTGCCGCTGCGGCTGAAGCCGTGTTTGGTGTAGAAGCGTTGTGCGCGTTCGTTTTCCTGGTTGACGCCCAGCCATACGCCGGTGGCCCCGCGCCCGGCAGCCGCGGTGAGGGCGGCGCTCATCAGTGCGCCCGCCACCCCGGCTTGGTGGAACTCCGGCAGCACGTACATCTTGGAGAGCTGTACCGCGGGCCGTAGCGTGACGGCGCGCTGGACTTCGGGATCGTCGACGACACCGTCGACCAGCATCGCGTACCCCACGATCGTCGTGCCGTCAGCACGCGCCACCAGCACGCGGTTATCGCGGACGTGTTCGGCGAACCTGTCCGCGTTGAGGTTGGCCGCGATGAAGGCTGCGATATTGTCCGGCGTCGACGACGGTGGGCAGGCCAGAGGAAAGGTTCGGGCGGCGACGTCGGCCAGCTCGGTGCAGTCGGCCGCTGTGGCGGTGCCGACCTGAATCGTCATGACCGGCACGCTACCTATACTTGGCCCGGTTTCAGACTCTGCGACCCATTCACCCCATTCAGGAGGAGCATCACATGACCCGGCGCGTGACGGCCTTCGGCGAGATTCGTGACGCGGTGGTGGGGCAGGGCCTGCGCACACTGGCCCGCACCACACCGTGGGTGGAAAGCGAGTTGGTGGGTATCGCGCAGGTGGTCAGGCCGGGGGATGTGTGCCTCGACGTGGGTGCGGCCGCCGGTTTCTACACCGCGGAGCTGGCACGGCTGGTGGGCGCCGAGGGCCTGGTGTACAGCCTGGAGCCGCTGCGGTTCGCCCATGCCACCTCGTCGGCGGCCCTGGGCCTGCGCAGCGCACAGAACGTGCGCCGTCACGCTGTCGCGCTCGGCACCAATGCCGGTGAGCAAGTGATGAGCGTTCCGCTGCGCAACGGCAAGCCGATCACCGGCCGGTCCTTTGTCGACGCGGGAGCCGACGGGCTCGGCTCGAATGCCGAGTTCGACGAGCACATTCGGGTGGTCGTGGATACCGAGACATTCGACGGGTTCTGTGAACGTCTGGGCATCGCGCGGATCGATTTCGTGAAGATCGATGTCGAGGGCGCCGAACTCGATGTCCTGGTCAGCGGTGAGAAGACGATTGAGCGGACTCGACCGGCGATGATGCTGGAGGTGGAGGACCGGCACATGGAGCGTTTCGGACGCACCGCCGGGGACATCGTGGCCTGGTTCACCGCGCGCGATTACCGGATGTCGGTGTGGAGCGCCGATTCTTGGCGGCCCGCGGACAAGGTCACCGATACCTTCCGGAACTACCTGTTCCAGCCCCGCTGATCTCCAGGGCTCGCGCGGGAGAAGTGCGCTAGAGGTCCCACTGGGCCAGGTGGACCTGGGTCTGTGCCGAACGCAGCACGATATGGCGCACCGGTCCGCGGTAGACGTCCCAGTACACAGCGCCGCTTACGGTCGATCCCTGCGGCGCGTTGCGCAGCGCATAGTTCAGATCGTCGGGCTCGTCGGTGCGCTGCGGCTCGTACGCATCCCCGGTTTCCGGTGAGATGCCGCCGAGCTTGAGCGCCATCAGCATCGCGTACGCATTGGGCACCTTGGTCGGCCGGATGGTGACGTATGCCTTCCAGATGACACCGCGAGGGGGAGCCATTCCCGCGGGGACGCCGGTGGGTTCGATGTTGTGCACGGTGACGTCCGCGCCGATGGTGCCGTAGTCGAAATGCAGCGTCTCACCGATGTGTCCGATGGGCGTTACCCGCTCGGGTTGCGCATTCGCGGTCGGAGCCAGGGCCATGGCGATGGCGATGGCGGTGAGCATGGCGATGAGCTGGAGGGCAGGGCGTAGACGCACCCAGCGATCTTGGCACACGTCGCGGCGGGGTCGGTGGCGCATGGCTCTTCGGTATTCGCCCGGTATAGAAGCCCTGACGACCTACGATGTCCTGATTGGCGCGGGCCGCCGAACCGGATGGGACGTGAAGCATGCGCGTATTGGTTACTGGCGGTACCGGATTCGTGGGTGGGTGGACGGCGAAAGCGATCGCAGACGCCGGGCATCAGGTCCGTTTTCTGGTGCGTAAGCAAGCGCGACTGCACACCACGGTGGCGACGCTGGGTGTCGACGTATCCGACTACGCGGTCGGCGATATCACTGACCGGGAGTCGGTCGAGGCCGCACTCGACGGATGCGATGCGGTGGTGCATAGCGCGGCGATGGTCAGTACGGATCCCAAAGAAGCCGACCGGATGATGGCCATAAACCTCGAGGGCACCCAAAACGTCCTCGGGGCGGCGGTTGACCGTGGCCTCGATCCGATCGTGCACGTCTCGAGCATCACCGCGTTGTTTCGGCCGGGCCTGGACACGTTCGCCGCCGACCTGCCCGCGGCGGGCGGTAGCGACGGATACGGGCAGTCGAAGGCGCGGGTGGAGCTCTACGTGCGCAAATTACAGGAGTCTGGCGCACCGGTGACCATCACCTACCCCGGCATGGTGCTGGGACCACCCGTCGGCGATCAATTCGGGGAGGCCGCCGAGGGGGTGCGTTGGGTCCTGCTGCTGAGGTCGGTCCCCGGCCGTAGTGCGGCGTGGCTGGTGGTGGATGTCCGTGACCTCGCCGCCTTGCACACCGCATTGTTGGAACCCGGACGCGGCCCCCGCCGCTACACCGCGGGTGGCCATCGGCTGGAGGTCGACGAGCTGGTGGATCTGCTGACCGAAGCAGCGGGCAGTACCGTACTTGCGGTTCCGGTACCCGACTCGGTGCTGCGCGCAGCGGGGACGGTGCTGGACCAGGTCGGCCGCTACGTGCCGCACGGCACTCCGGTCACCGAGGCGGGTATGCAGTACTACACGCAGATGCCCGCCTCGGATGACTCACCCAGCGAGCGTGAGCTAGGAGTCACCTACCGGGATCCGCGGGAGACTCTGGAGGACACCATCGTCGCCTTGCGCGGTAAGAAGGCCACCTCGAATCTGTTCGGCTCATGGCCCTTCTTCTCATAGAGCGAGCCAGTGTGCTGCCCGCCGCGATCGCCTTCGCGAGGGTCACCGACTGGCCGCGGCATAGCGAGCACATCCCGTTTACGACGGTCGTCGTCACCAGCGACCCTCCCGCAGGCGTCGGTACCACCTTCGTGGGGCGAACCGGGTTGGGGCGCATAGGTTTCGATGATCCGATGACGGTCGCCGGATGGGAACCGCCGCAGGGCGGGCAGCCTGGGAGGTGTCGGCTGGAGAAGACGGGTTCGTTGATACTGGGCTGGGCCGAGATCGAGGTCCATCCCGCAGACGGCGGTTCTCGGGTGGTCTGGCGTGAGGAAGTACGCATTCGCGGTTTACCGAGATTCTTCGACACGCTGGCCAGATCCGGCGGCCAGTGGATGTTCGGCCGAGCCCTCGACGGACTGCTGCGCCGCTAATTCCGGGAGCTGCGCCATTCCTGGATGGCGCAGCCAATCTCGGTAGTCGGCGGTTCACCATAGATCCATTCGCGAGCGATCCGATGCCAGTTGTTGGTGACGTTGAGCTGGCCGAGGACGCCGAAGGTGTAGAAGTCCGCGCGTCGCGAGAAGATGTGTTCGGGCGGCAGGTTTTGGCGCCTCATGCCGGCGAACTCGCCGGAGCGTGGGTCTACGGCGAGAATCATTGCACTGGAAGCGATCTCGGGAGTAATGGTCATTTCTTCATCGACGAGGTTCCATCCGGACGCCGCATAGCAGTACTCCAAACAGTCCTGGGGGCTTACCGCGGCGTCCGGGTCGACCACCCCGCGCCGCACCATGGCGTCGTATAGATCGTCGGCGCGGCCCTCAGATGCTGCGCTCATGGTCTGACGCTCGAAGTCCACATGTTCGGGATCCATTCGCTTGTACAGCCCGAAGTCCACGAATCCGACGGTGCCATCGGCGGCGAGCAGGATATTGCCCGGATGGGGATCGCCGCAGAACTCGTTGTCCTGGAACAGCGAGCCGACGTAGAAGCGGAAGATGAGTTCACCGATTCGGTTACGTTCGGTGTCGGGCAGTCCTTGCATGTACGGAAAGGCTTCGCCCGCTACAAAATCCGTGACGAGTACCTGCGGTGTGCACAGTTCCGGTACACAGTCGGGAATGACGATGAAGGGATGCCCGCGATAGTGCTCGGCAACATGTCGCTGGGTGCGTGCTTCGCGGAGGTAGTCGAGCTCGCCTTCCAGGCTCAGTGAGATCTCGTCCATGAACGCCGAATTAGCAAGGGTTGGTATCGCTTTGCGCCAGAACTTGGTGAAGAGCGCGAGATTCTGCATATCCGCGCGCACCGCTTCGTCGACGCCTGGGTACTTGACCTTGACCGCGACATCGCGGCCATCTCGCAGGGTGGCGCGATAGACCTGCCCGATTGATGCGGCCGCGACAGGTGTTTCGTCGAAATCGCGGAATGTCTTACTGAGGCTTCCCAGATTTCTTTCGATGATCGGTCGCATCACCGAGAACGGTTCGCGTGGGGCCTGGTCGCGCAGCCGGGCCAGCTTTTGCCGGAAGCGTTCTCGGTGCGCCTCCGGCACCAGATCGACTTCGAGCATCGAGAGCAGCTGACCGAGCTTCATTGCCGAGCCCTTCAGGCTGCCCAGCACGGTGACGAGCTGTTCGGCGGCTTGGAGCGAGGATCGTTCTGCCAGCACTTCACGGGCCCGTTCTGACCGGCCGATCATGGATATCCGGCTTCCGGCGGTGCGGATGGCCTGCCCGGCAGCGAGCTTGCCCAAAATCTGGCCACGGCTTATGCGGCTCAAGGGGATTGGATCAGTCATCGAGTTTTGTCTCTAGCCGCGGGTACCGGTGAAGGCCAAGTGCAGCGGCAGCTCGGGGTCGAGAATCAGCCCGTTGAATGCGGCGATCGATTCGGCGATACCAAACAAGATGGTGGCCAGGTATTGAGTGAACCGCTCGATCGGCATGGGATTGTCGCGTGACTGGTTGGCGCTCAAGAACCAGTCGGTGGCGGTGCCGACTGCCCCAGCCACCGAGCTGACTGCCAGATCGGCGTCATCGGCGCTCACTGTTTCGTCATCGATGGCGTTCGACAGCATTTCCGCGAGGTCGCGCGTCATCTGGTGTGCCGCCTCGAGGAGCCGCTCGGTGCCGTCCGCCGAATTCACGAAATGGCCGTGCACGATGAACCGCAGCACATTCGGGTGCTCGGTGACCATGCGTGTGTACTCGTTGGCGCCGAGCTCGACCAGCTGGCGTGCTGAATCGGTCATGAGATTCATGCGGCCGGTGGCGGCCGACCACACCATGTCCTGGACGCGTGCAAGTACCGCCGTGTGCAGGTCGCCCTTGTCTTCGAAGTATCGGTACAGCTTGGGCTTGGCGATCCCGGCTTCGCGAGCGATATCGTCCATGCTCACGGCCGGGCCGAGGCTGTTGATGGCGCGAAAGGCGGCGTCCACCAATTCTTCTCGTGCAATCTTGCGTCGGTCGCCGCGCCGGGCAGCGGCCGTGCCTGCCTTCGGTGCGATGGCTGTGCTCACGTTCTCCACGGCTCCCATCACCACTGATGATATGTGTGTGCCGTCATCGGTTTGTTGATTCGGGCGACACGATCCTGCTGCCTATTGTGCTTACGCCATGCCGTATGGATACTAGCAGTAGTACTCGGAGTACCAGTATAAAAAGCCAGGTCAGACGTCAACGCGGACGTCGGAGGTAAGGAGTTCCGTCATGGCAGTTGTAGAACAGCGGAGTCGAAAGTCGGTCACGCGCGCGCTTCCGAAGGTGCGCCGGATGAACTTCCGGTTCGGTGAGCCGGCTCCGATGAAGAAGCACTACGTCGAGGGCGATATCGTCTTCAGTCACCTGGTGTCACTACTGTCGGGTGTTTTCCCGCCCGGTGAGGAGTCCTTCATTCGGTCGGTGCGCAACTACTCCGACCAGATCACCGATCCGGTGTTGAAGAAGCGTGTTGCGGCCTTCATCGGCCAAGAGGCCATGCACGGTCGCGAGCACCGCAAGCTCAACGATCAGATCGTGAACATGGGATACCCGCTGGTCAGGCTTATGAACTTCGAAGAGGGCAGCCGGCGCGAGAAGTTTGTCCTGGCCTTGGAGAAGCGCATACCCAAGATCGCGCACCTGGCGGGGACGGCGGCCGCAGAGCATTACACCGCGGTGCTCGCCGAGCGGGTGCTGTCCAGCTCTGAGCTGCAAGAGATTCCGATGTCCGATGAGGTTCATCACCTGTTGAACTGGCATGCGATGGAGGAGATGGAACACAAGTCAGTGGCCTTCGATGTCTACCGCGCGGTGGGCGGACCGGAATCGGTGCGCATCGGTGTGATGTCGGCGATCTGGTTGGGCACACTGCCCGTCATGACTCTCGCGGTGCTGGGGTCGATCCTCACCGATCGCAGTGGCTGGAAGCCCGTATCCGTGCTGCGTCAGACCATCGACCTGTACCGCGGACCACTCGTCAAGGGACTGATGCGCGATATCGCGGTGTACCTGCGCCCGGGATTCCATCCGGACGACGTCGACACCAACGCGCTGCTGGATGAGTGGCAGAAGATCCTGTTCGGCGCCGAGGGCGAACTCAACGATCGACTACCCACTCGCGCCACTGCGGCGGGCCAGTGACGGCCGAAGCAATTCGGATCACCAGCAGCGGAATCACCGGGAACACAGTCCTGGAGGTCGAAATCTATGGGAGCACACACGTTCTCGACTGGCCGGCGGGCAAGAAGCTGCTCGACGTGCTCCTGGACGCGGGGATAGACGCCCCCTACGTGTGCCGCGAATCCGCCTGTGCCACCTGTATGTGTTCGGTGATATCGGGTCAGACGCGGATGCTGATGAACGAATCGCTCATCGACAGCGAGGTGGCCGAGGGGTTCACCTTGGCATGCCAGACACTGCCGGAATCGGATCGGGTGCAGATCGTTTTCGACGGCTAAGCAGGGCATCTCGCGACACTCGCCGGAAATCGCGGCCGGCCGCGCGGGCGAAACGTGCGCGGGTCCAGCCGCACACCCGCAGCGCACCGCCGTGATCCAGCAGGACCACGGCGGTGGTACCTGCTGCCAGGATCATCCATATCCCGCGCACCAGCATCCGCATGCCGATCGGCATGCGCGTGAATCCCCTTTGCAGGGAGTCGATCTGGAAGGCCACGTGCTGGTGCTCGTCATCGACGATTCGCCGCGACATGGCCTCCACCGCAGGGTCGCCGCACTGCGACAAGGCGCCGTAGTAGCTCAGTGCGATCACCTCGGCCACCGTCAGCACCATCACCTCCCATCGCAGCGTGAACATCCTGCGAGCGGTCACGAACACCGAGTTCGACCAATGCGTTGAGAGGGGCGGCACACCCAGGTGCTCCAGGCTTCGGCCCAGCAGATGGGCGTGTTGCTGTTCCTCGGCGACGAACAGTTCGAGCGCCTTCGCGTATTCGGGATCGCCTGCGCGTGCCTTGCGTAACAGCACCTCACCGTCGCCGCGTTCGCCGATCTCGAAACGTTGCAGGGAACGCCCCACTGCCAGTGCGGTTTCCGATGGTAGCGCGGTGTCGGCACGCCAGTTGATGGCGGCGTCGATCTCGCGGTTGAGCCGGCGGTTCCGCTCGAAATGTGCAACCCAGGCTGCCGGTCCAATGATGGGCGTGCGTGGCAGGTTGTCGTTCATGCCGCACGGTAGCAATCGATTGTGAAGCATCTGTGAAGATGTGAATCGGATTGCGGGATAGGCTGGGTATCTGCTGATCGAACGGGGTATTGACCATGGAGCCTATGGCGACATTTGACCTGCTGGTGCGCGGCGGCTTGGTATTCGACGGGACGGGTGCGCCCGGCCAAGCCTTGGATATCGGGGTCCGCGGCGGCAAAGTGGTGGCCATGGCCCACGATCTGTCGGGCGCCGATGCCGATGAGGTCATCGAGGCCGACGGCAAATGGGTCATCCCCGGCATGATCGACGTGCACACCCACTACGACGCCGAGGTGCTTGTCAGTCCTGGGCTCGGCGAATCTGTGCGCCACGGCGTCACCTCCGTCGTTTACGGCAACTGCTCGATGTCCGCGGTGTACGCCGAACCGGAGGATGTCGCCGACCTGTTCGCCCGGGTGGAGGCTCTGCCCTGGGATGCGGTGCACTCGGCCCTCAAGGAGCACAAGGATTGGGACGGGCCACGCGGATACCGCGAGGCCATCGAGTCACTTCCGCTGGGCGCCAACGTCGCGACACTCATCGGACATTCCGATATCCGTGCGGCGGTGATGGGTCTCGCGCGTGCCACCGATTATGAGGAGCGGCCCACATCCGAGGAGCTGGCTCGGATGCGCGCCATGGTGGCCGATGCGCTCGACGCCGGATTCGCCGGGTTGTCCACCGACCGGCTGCGCTTCTCCAAGCTGGAAGGCACGCGGTTCGCGGGCCGACAGTTGCCGTCCACATATGCGACCTGGCGCGAGTACGGGGCTCTCTATGACGTGGTCCGGCGGCGCGGCGCCGTCGTGCAGTCGAATCTCGATGTGGAGAAGCGGCCCGAGACGGTCATGCATTTCCTGCTCAGCGGTGCCCGTCCCTGGCGCCGCGCGCTCAAGACCACGCTGCTGGCCGCCTTCGATCTGAAGAGCAACCGGTCGGTGATAACACTCCTCAAGGCGGCGACCGGTGCCCTCAACCCGCTGCTGCGCTCCCAGGTCAATTTTCAGCTGCTGGCGGTACCTTTCCATCTGTACTCCGACGGTATGGATCTGGTGATCTTCGAGGAGTTCGCCTCGGGCACGGCGGCGTTGGATATCCGCGATCAGCTCCAGCGGGTCGACCTATTCAAGGATGAGGGGTACCGGCGGCGGTTCCGCAAGGAGATGGCCCAGAAGTACGGGGTGGTGGCCTGGAACCGCGATATGTACGACACCGAGATCGTCGGCTGCCCCGATGAATCGGTGGTGGGCAAGTCCTTCGGCCAGGTGGCCGACGCCCGCGGTGTACAGCCGGTGGACGCCTTCCTCGACCTGGTTGCCGAGCACCCCGGGAAGGTGCGCTGGCATACCACCATTGCCAACGACCGTACCGACGTTCTCAACGAAGCCATCAAGTATCGGCATTTCCAGTTGGGCAACAACGACTCCGGTGCACACCTGCGCAACATGTCCTTCTACAACGCCGGGCTTCGGTTGCTTAAGCGCGTCAAGGAGGCCTGCGAGGCGGGCAAGCCGTTCATGCCATTGGAAGCCGCGGTGCACCGGCTGACCGGTGAGCTCGGTGAGTGGTACGGCCTGGATGCCGGGCGGCTCCGCATTGGCGATACCGCCGATATCACCGTGATCGACCCTGTGGGCCTTGATGATTCACTTGAGGGGTACCACGAGGAGTACATGACGGAATTCGGGGTATCTCGGCAGGTATGCCGCAACGACGGGGCGATCGCTGCCACGGTCGTCGGTGGGCAGCGGCTCTACTCCTACGGCACCTTTGTCGATGGCTTTGGCAGTACGGTGAAGGCCGGGCGGTTCCTCGCCGCGCGTTAGCCGAGCCACCCCATGTTTTTCCCGAACGTCTCTGCCGAAGAGGACAGCGAGCCCAGCTCACTGCTGCGCTGCACGTAGCCCTGGATGGCCACCATGAACTGCATCGGGTTGTAGACGTCTTCCTCGTTGGCCCAGTGATTGTCGCCGGCGTAACGGAAGATGCTGATATTCGTTGCTTCCCAGACGCTTCCGTCGCCGGGGTCCTTCATCCGGTTGACCAGCTCGCAGATGACCCAGCCGTGCTCCTCGTCGACCACGTGCCAGTTGGAGAAGTAGTGGGGCATCTCCACCCCTGGGAATTCGGACATGGTCTTGACCATCGACTCACGGATGGCTGCACGGCCCTCGAAGGTGCCGTAAGTCGGTTCGATATAGGTGGCGTCCTCGGCGAACAGATCGGCGTACTTGGCCCAGTCGCCCTTCGGGCCTATCTCCTCGACCACCCGCAGGTGATGGTCGAACATGCTCTGCAGTTCGTCCCGTGACCACTGTCCCATGGCGGGGACAGTAACACCGGGAGCGTTTTCAAATCCGGGCTTTCGCCGGTGTCACCCGGAATTGAAAGCGGGACACAGAAATTCGCGCGACTACAGCAGCCCGAGCTGCTTCAGGTCCGTCGCGTACTTGACGACGAGCTCCCGGGTGAGGTGGGGGATATCGGTGTTCTGGGCGGATTGCACGCCCTCACGGAATCTGACCGCGGGCAGGAAGGCCCCGTTATGCGCGTGCTGTGAATACCGGTACGCGTGTAGCAGTGGGAGTAGCGAGTGCTGCTTCTGCTTTTCGGGCAGGCCGCGGATGGCGGTGTCGAAGCGGTCGAACCATTCGCTGTACTTGGCGATGCGCTGGATGGGGTATCCGGCGTCGATGAGCCAGTCGACGAAGCTGTCCAATGAGACTCCGTCGGCGTGTGGGTTCACCGAATCGTAGGTGTGGAAGCCCTCGATGGCGCGGAGTGCGGTGATGGCCGAAGCCGTGAAATCTGCTGGCAGGCCGTCGTAGTGGGCGAGTGGGCGTTCTCCCGTGGCCTGTGCCTGATAGAAAGAGCCGGGGGCGATACCGGTGGCGATGAGGCTGAGGATCAGTCGGGTGAACTGGTCGGGGACGTTGAGCTGGCCGGTGTAGCGGCTGTGGGCCAGGATCATGTCGGAGCGGAAGACGGCCACGGGCAGGCCGCACAGATCGTGTGCCTCGCGTAGCAGCACTTCACCGGCCCATTTGGCGTTGCCGTAGCCATTCGCGTACCCGTCGTCGATCGGGCGGATCGCGCTGATGGTGCGGATATCGGCGTCCTCGTCGAACACCTTGGGGTCCACCGAGATTGCCACGGCGACGGTGGACAAGTAGGTGACGGGCTTGATTTTGGTGGTCAATGCGAGCTTGATGATCTCGGCGGTGCCAACGACATTGGGGCCGAATAGCTGTTTGTAGGGGAGTACATGGTTGACGAGTGCGGCGGGGTGGATGATGAGGTCGACGGTGTCGGCCAGGTGCTGCCAGGTGTCGGAATCAAGGCCCAGGTCCGGGTCGCCGATATCGCCGGGGAGCACTTCGAGGTGCTTGTCGGCCAGTGACCGGAAGTGCTTGAGCAGTTCGGCGTCGCCGCTGTCGAAGGCATCTTCGAGTCGCTCATATGCGGCCTGGGTGTCCTTGCCGCGGACGATGGCGATCAGCTTGCCGTCCGTCTTGTCTAGGCGCTCAAGCCATTCCAGCGCGAGAAATCGGCCGAGGTAGCCGTTGGACCCGGTGAGTAGCACGGTCTGTGGTGCGCCGGTCGATTTGGGGAGCGACGGGGCAGCCTGCAGCGTGGCCTCGTCGATGAATTTGTCGAGGGTCAGATCGGCCGCACGGATCTCGGTGTGCCCGACACCGTGCACCGACTCGGCGGTGGGACGCACAGAACCGGAGTCACGTTGTGTCTCCACAATGCGCGCGATGGCGGTCAGATCGTTGGCGGCGCTGACGATATCGCCAACCGGAATTTCCACGGCGAAGATGTCGCGGAGCAGATCAGAGAACGCCAGGGCGGATAGCGAATCACCGCCAAGGTCGATGAAGTGAGCGTCCGGACTGACGTCCCCGGTGGCCAGACCCAGGAGCGCCGTTGCCGCGCGCTGCACGGTGTCCAGGACAGGCTTGCCCTCGTGTCCCGCCGAGTGCAGGGCCTGCAATTCCAGCGCCTGCGCGATTGCGATATCGGAGTACAGCTGTTCCAGGCGGGCACCGTACTTCTCATGCAGCTTCGGTCGCGCCAGCTTCGCGATACCGGTCAGCAGGCCGTTGGCGGCCGTGAACGGTTCACCCTCCACCAGGAAGTCGCGTGGCACCTCGTAGGGCTGCAGCTCGGCATCTCGAGCGATCTGCTGTAGCGACTCGGCGAGCAGGCGCTTAAGTGACTGGTCATCACCCTGGCTCAGTTCGAGTGCCTCGGGTGTCGGCACCACGACTGCCAGCAGATAGGACCGCTCGCTGCTGCCGTAGACGCAGATCTGTTGCACCAGTGGGCTGTTGGCGTACTCGGCTTCGAGATTGGCGATCGCGACGAACTCGCCCTGAGAGAGCTTGATGACGTTGTTGCGGCGGTCGACGATCTGGATCTTGTCGGGCTGCAGCTCGGCGACGATGTCCCCGGTCTTGTAGTAGCCGTCGGGATCGAACACGTCGGCGGTGACATCCGGGCGCTTGAAATACCCGCCGAATACCGATTCGGCCTTCACCAGCAGCTCGCCGCGTGGGTGTGGTTTGTCGGTGGAGAAGTAGCCCAGCTCGGGCACGTCGGTGAGTTTGTAGTCGATGACGGGTGGACGCTGGATCCAGCCGTTGCGCACGATGACACCTGCCTCCGTTGACCCGTAACCGTCGGTGATGCGGGCATCCAGGCAGGACTCGATGAACGCGGCCAGCTCCTCCGAGAGCGGGGCCGAGCCGCACACGATCGTCAAAACGCGTCCGCCGAACAGATTTTCACGGATGTCGGCCTTGACCTCGGCGTCGAGGGCAGCCGGATCGGCCGCGGAATCCATACCGGCGCGGCGTTCCACTTCGTTGCGGTAGCGCTGAAAGAGCATGTCGCACACGCGGGGAACAAGGGTCACCACGGTCGGGCGGGTCAGGGTGATGTCCTCGAACAGGGTGGACATATCGCTGGATGCAGCGAAGTAGGCGAGGCCACCGCAGGCCAGTGCGGTAACCAGGCTGCCCCGTCCCATCACATGGCTCATCGGCATGAAATTCAGGTTGATCAACGGAATTTCGGCCTTGGAGCTCAGGGTGTCGGCCCGCAGCCATGGTTTGGCGACCATCTTCTCGGTGTAGGTCGCGCCCTTGGGGGTACCGGTACTTCCCGAGGTGTAGATCACCAGGGCCAGCGGATCGGTATCGTCTTCGGCGGTGAACAGTGGGGCCTGCGGAAGAGCCCGCCCGTGCCCTATCACCGCAGACATGGGCTCGACGGCAATGGGCAGCCCGGCCTCGGAGATCCTGCGCTGCGCCGTCTCGATACTCTCTCGCTGCGCGTCGACACCAGCGTGATAGTCGAAGACCGTGATATGTCGTAGCGATGGCGTGGCGAGCACCGATTCCATTGCCACATCCAATAATTCGGCGCTCACGGCCAGCACCGAGGGCTCGGATTCGGCCAGTATCGCGGTCCAGCTCGATGCGGGCGCGCTCGTCTGCAACGGAACCGCTACCGCGCCCAGATGGATACACGCGAGATCAGCCGCGGTGTAGTCGACGCTGGTGAAGCCGAGCATCGCGACGAAGTCTCCGGCGCGTACCGGATGGACGGGATCGTGGTACCAGGTGGAGGCCAGCGCGCGCGCCATACCCCACAGCTCTCCGTAGGTGACGGTCTCGAACTCGGGCAGTGCACGTAGCGTCGACCGTCCGGTCTCGTCGGTGACGAGTTCTTGGGCCCGGTGTCCGAGGGCCGGCCGGTCGGCATACCCGTCCATGATCGCGGTGACCACTTCGGCCAGGCGCATGCCCGGTACCGCAACGGCAGCGTCCACCCCGGGATCGGGTTTGGCGGCCAGGAATTGCGGATCTTCGGTGAACAGCCGCCTGACGCGGTCGCCCAATCGCTGACGACGTGCTTCCTTAGTGTTGTCAGCGGCGGCGTCGATGGTCATATCGGGGAGCTTACGAAACCTCGAATTCTGTAAGCGCGCGGGTTAGAGCAGACCGAGTTGTTCCAGGTCCTTGGCGTACTTCACGATCAGCTCCTCGGACAGGTGTGGAATGTCGGTACCGCCGTCCTGATCGGCCGGACCGATTCCAGCGGCCTGCACCGCGTGCTGGAAGCGCTTGGCCGGAACGACGCCGTGGTCCTCGGCACCCTGGGGCCGCTCGAACGCGTGGAGCAGGGGCAGCAGGGAATGCTGCTTCTGTTTTTCGGGCAGGCCGCGGATGGCGCTGTCGAAGCGGTCGAACCACTCGCCGTAGTTGGCGATGCGCTGGATGGGGTATCCGGCGTCGATGAGCCAGTCGACGAAGTTGTCCAATGAGAGTCCGTCGGCATGCGGGTTCACGCAGTCGTAGGTTTCGTATCCATCGGTCACCTGCGTGCCCAACGTGGTGATCGCCTCGGCAGTGAAGTCACCCGGCAGGCCGTCGTAGTGCGCACGCGGACGCTCACCGGTCGCCTGTGCCTGATAGAAGGAGCCGGGGGCGATACCGGTGGCGATGAGGCTGAGGATCAGTCGGGTGAACTGGTCGGGGACGTTGAGCTGGCCGGTGTAGCGGCTGTGGGCCAGGATCATGTCGGAGCGGAAGACGGCCACGGGCAGGCCGCACAGATCGTGTGCCTCGCGTAGCAGCACTTCACCGGCCCACTTGCTGTTGCCGTAGCCATTCGCGTACAGCTCGTCGACGGGGCGCGCGGCGCTGATGAGACGGATATCGGACTCTTCGTCGAATGTTGTCGGATCGACATACGCCGCGACCGCTACCGTCGACAAGTAGGTGACGGGCTTGATTTTGGTGGTCAATGCGAGCTTGATGATCTCGGCGGTGCCAACGACATTGGGGCCGAATAGCTGTTTGTAAGGGAGTACATGGTTGACGAGTGCGGCGGGGTGGATGATGAGGTCGACGGTGTCGGCCAGCCGCTGCCAGGTATCGGAATCAAGGCCCAGATCCGGGTCGCCGATATCGCCGGCCAACACCTCAAGGTGCTTGTCCGCAAGCGAGCGGAAGTGCTCGAGTAGTTCGGTGTCGCCGGTGTCGAAGGCACCTTCTAGACGCCGGTAGGCGGCGTCGGCATCCTTGCCGCGGACGATAACGATCAGCTTGCCATCTGTCTTGTCCAGACGCTCAAGCCATTCAAGAGCCAGATAGTGGCCGAGGTAGCCGTTGGACCCGGTGAGTAGCACGGTCTGTGGTGCGCCGGTCGATTTGGGGAGCGACGGGGCCGCTTGCAGTGTGGCCTCGTCGATGAATTTGTCGAGGGTCAGATCGGCCGCACGGATCTCGGTGTGCCCGGCTCCGTGCACCGACTCGGCGGTCGGCCGGGTGCCTCCCGAATGACGTTGGTCGTCAATGAACTTCGCGATATCGCTGAGGTCGTTGGCGGCGCTGACGATGACGCCGACGGGTACCTCGATGCCGAAGATGTCGCGCAGCAGATCCGAGAAGGACAACGCGGACAGCGAATCGCCGCCCAGATCGGTGAAGTGTGCGTGCCCAGACAGCTCGGCCGACGAGACACCGAGTAGGGCTTGCGCGGCCTTGAGTACCGTCTCCAGCGCGGGCTTGTCCGGGTCCACGCCGTGCAGCGCACGCAGCTCCGCGGCCTGCTGCTCGGCGATATCGGTATACAGCTGCTCCAGCCGATCGCCATAGTGCGCCTTGAGGTTCGGGCGTGCCAACTTGGCGATCCCGGTCAGTAGACCGTTGCCCTGAGTGAACGGCTGCGGCTCGACTATGAAGTCGCGCGGGACCTCGTAGGACTGCAGCTGGATTTCCTTGGCGATGTCCTGCAGCGAGTCCGCGATGGTTGCCTTAAGGGCCGCCCCGTCGCCCCGAGCGGTGGCGACAGCCTCAGGTGTCGGCACCACGACCGCCAGCAGATAGGATCGCTCGCTGCTGCCGTACACGTAGATCTGGTGCACCACAGGGCTGTTGGCGTACTCGGCTTCCAGATTGGCGATCGCGACGAACTCGCCCTGGGAGAGCTTAAGGACGTTGTTGCGACGGTCGATGATCTGGATGTTGTCGTGCGCGAGTTCGGCGACGATATCGCCGGTCATGTAGAAGCCGTCCTGGTCGAAGACGCCGGCTGTCACCTCGGGGCGCTTGTAGTAGCCGAGGAACATTCCGTCGGTCTTCAGCAGCAGTTCACCGCGTGGATGCGGCTGGTCGGTGGAGAAGTAGCCCAGCTCGGGCACGTCGACGAGCTTGTACTCGATCACCGGCGGGCGCTGCACAATGCTGTCGCGGAACACCATGCCTGCCTCGGTGGATCCGTAGCCGTCGGTCAGATGCAGCTCGAAGCAGGACTCGATGAATTCGCCTAGCTCCTCGGACAGCGGCGCCGAGCCCACCATGACGGCCAGCACCCGGCCCCCAAAGAGGTTGTCGCGGATCTCGGCCTTGACCTCGGCGGACACCGAGTCCGCATCGGCGGCGTTACCACCGGCGAGACGGCGATCCACCTCGGTCTGGTACCGCTGGAAGACCATGTCGCAGACCCGGGGAACCAGCGCGAGCGCGGTGGGTCGGATCAGCTCCATATCTTCGAAAAGCGTTGACATGTCGCTGGATGCGGCGAAGTACCCCAGGCCACCGGTTGACAGGGTGGAGGTGAGGGTGCCGCGGCCCATGATGTGACTCATCGGCATGAAATTGAGGCCGATCATGGGCAGATTTTCGGTACCGGCCATGACGTCTTCGCGAATCCACCAGCGGCGCACGATATTTTCACTGTGCATGGCGCCCTTGGGGGCTCCGGTGCTGCCGGAGGTGTAGATGAGTAGCGCCAACGGATCGTCGTCGGCGACCGGCGCGTACAGCGGTGCACCGGGAAGCTCCGTGCCGCGGGCGATCACGGAATCTAGGGTCTCGATCGCGATACCGGTTCCCGCGAGCCGTGCGCGGGCGGCGTCAAAGGCCTGGCGTTGCTCGTCGACCTCGGGGGTGTAATCGAAGACCACGATCTGCTTGATCGACGGCGTGGCGAGTACGGATTCCAGTGCAGTGCTGAGCAATTCGACGCTGACGGCGAGAGTATTCGGTTCGGCCTCGGCGAGAATGGTGGTCCACTGCGAGGTGGGTGCACTCGTCTGCAGAGGTACCGCGACGCCGCCGAGGATCATGATCGCGAGATCCAGCACGGTGTAGTCGATGCTGGTGAATCCGAGGGTCGCGACAAGGTCGCCGCCCTTGACGGGATGGGACGGATCATGGTGCCAGGAGGCGGCGACAGATGTTGTGCGGGACCACAATTCACCGTAGGTGACGGTGTCAAAGCGGGGGAGGAGACGCAGGGTGGTACGTCCCTCGGCGTCGACGACGAGTTCGCGCGCACGCTCGCCGAGGGCAGGGCGCTCGGCGTAACCGGTCATCAGGGTCGCGATGGCTTCGGAGAGATGTAGGCCTGGCTGCAGGACCGCTTTGGCGACTGCCGGGTCGCGCCGCGTGGCGCGGAACTGGGGATCGCTCTCGCGCAGGTTCTCGATACGACGGGTCAGCTGCTCCAGCTGCGGGTCGGTCGTGACGGTCTCGGTGTTTGTCGCAGTCATGGACAGCCTCTAATCGACAGGGTGCTCTTTGGGACTCTGAAAGTACATTACCTAAACTAACGATATATCCCGATATGGTATTCCTCACAATCGGCGCCCTTTGCCGGTGGCGTCAAGTAGTTGCGTGGAAATCTCGCACAATCCAGGATTGGCCAGCGTCGCGAGCCATGAAGGGAGGCGTCATGACACAGGCAAAGGTTGCTACACAGAATCCCCTCGGCGCCGAGCGCTCGGGGTGTGGGTGAAGAACTGGGCATCGATGATCGAACCCGGAACCCTGCGGGCGGCCGGGCAAGCGGCCGGTATGAGCAGCTTGCCGAGCCGGCTGCACGTCACTCGGCGGCGGTGTGGCTGGCCGACATGACATCTACGCAGGCTTCTACTCGACATCTACCCGCGTAGATGTCATCTCGGCGGCGGGGAGCTGAACTCGACAATGTCGCGCCACCGGCTTCCGGTTGCCGACTTGAACGCGAAGCTCTCCGATTCGGCGAGGGCGCGTAGCTCGGCAATGCCCAGGCGATCGGGATCGAGGAAGATCTCTTGGAAGACCAGCCGCCCACCGGGTTTGAGTACCTGTGCCAATGACCGGATGCAGGCGGGCTTGTCGGGGACCTCGCCGATCACGCTGGAAAGGAAAGCGACGTCAAAGGTGTTGTCCGGGAAGGGAAGTCCGTTGCCGGCGTCGCCGGAGTGAAATCCGGTGTTCCGGTATCCGGCTCCGTCGAGCTTGCGCTTGGCCTTGTCGAGCATCTGAGGCTGCACGTCGAATAGGTCGAGACGTCCGGAGGTGAGTCGGGGGGCGATCTGGATGCTGAACATTCCTGGTCCAGGGCCGATCTCCAGCACGCGTTCGTCACCGCGCAGTGCCAGCTGCTCGATCACCCCGGCGGGATTCACGAACTTTCGGTGTATCGGATTGTCGAGCAAGAAGGCCGCCTGGTGGGGAAAGGGGAACTCGCCAACCCGACGCACCTGGTGTATCACGGTGTCTATCCATGTTGTAGGCATGAACTAAGGGTACCCTAATTAATGCCTCGAATGGGGTCTCGCTAGTGGTGGCCGCCGCCCGCGCTGGGTGCCTGCGCGGGTGTGCTGTAGGTCGGCGCCTCCCGCGTTGGTGCCTCCCGTGTTGGCGCGGCGGGTTCCGGCGCCGACGCGCGTGACTGGGGCGCCTCACGCTCCACGGGTGCTTGCTTCGCCGGGGCCTCGACGGGTACCTGCTGTGGGGCCGGTTCCACCGTGGCGCGCGGCTCGGGTGTCGGAGCTTCCTGCGATGGCGTGCTCCGTTGCCTGGTGGGTTCCGGTGCGGTGGACGGTTCGGCGGTTGGCACAGGGGGTGCGGTGACTGTTTGACGTGGGGCGGGTGTCACCGGCGACGCGGGTGTCTCTGGCGTTACGGGAGTCGGGGCCGCAGGGGTGGTCACCGGTGCCGATGTCTCGTCCTTCGGCGTGGGGGCCGGCGCTACCGAGGTCGGTGCGGGGGCCGGCGCACTCGTGGTGGCCTTGGCCGGGGCGGAAGGCTCGGACGTCGGCGTCGGTGATTGTGACGGTTCCGTCGATGGGGCCGGACTTGTGGTGCCGGACGTCGCACGCGGTTCTGTGGAGGGAGTGCGCGTCACCGGCGTCACCGCCGGAACCGCGGGGAGCGACGGGGGAGTGAAATCCTCGGGTACTTGCTTCGGTGGAGCCACAGGTGCCGTCACCGTCAATGCCGGTGGAGTAGAAGACTTTTCGTCGGTAGGAGACGCCGGTTTCGGCGACTGCTCGGGAGCGGAGGCGGGGGCCGCCAGCTCCTTGCTGAAGTTGCGGACCGACTTCGTCGACAGGTCCTTGACGAGGTCCGCCGACGGGCGGGCCGACTTGTCATCGGCCAGGAACTGCGCGAGCGACGCATCCAGGCTCACAACTGGTTCTGCGGCGGCTGGGCGATCGGCGACGCGGGCGGTGCTGGTCACGGGGGACCAATCGCGCTCTAACGGGTTATCCCAGTTGCGATTGAGGTTCCAGTCCCGGTACTGGGTGGGGTCGATTCCATGTGACTGGTCCCAGAGATTGCGGCTGAACACCGGGTTGGTGTTCTGGAACTTCCACTCGTAGTACTGCCGGAAGGGGTGATACCTGTCATACCAACCCTGGTCGCGCGGATCGTTGTCGTTGCGCTGACCCCACTCATTGCGGCCATCCCGGTCGCGGCCGTCGTGGTTGTATCCGGACCAGTTGTAGCCGTCCCAGTTGTAACCCCAGCGGTCGTATCCCCACCTGTCGTAACCCCAGCGGTCATAACCCCACCGATCGAAGCCCGTGAAGTCGTATCCGTACCGATTGAACCCGGACAGTCCCCAGTTGAACCAGTCCACGACGTTGTATCCGTAGAGCAACATCCACGACGGGTCGTAGCCGCCCAGATCGCCCAGGTTGGGCGTCAGCGGTGGCGTGACGGGCGCCGGCCAGTCGGCCACCGGATCGACCGGGATGCCAGGAGGCAGGGGAGCCGAATAGGCCTGGGGTGCAGGGGAGGGGGCGCTGGCCGCTGCGGCGTAACCCCAGCTCGGCGGCGGCGTCGAAGGTCCTACGGGCGACGCGTTGGCGGCCAGATTCGCGTCGGCGTTTACGCCCGGGGCCGCGGGCAGCGCAGGGAGCTGCTGCGCCTGCTCCGGTGTGTACTGGCGCAGCTGCTGGGTCAGCTGCAGATAGAGATTTTGCAATGAGGTGCGTTCGTCGGAGGCGGATACGAACTCCAGTCCCCGCTTGGCTTCGTTGAGTGAGGTGCGGGCGGTGGTGAGCTGGTCGGGCGACGGTTGCTTGCCGGTGCCGAGGATGTCCTGAGCGTTCTTGAGCTGGGAGACCACCGCGCGCACCGCCACGTCCTGCGAATGGGCGGGGAAAACGGTCCTGTCCAGCGCCCACAGCGAGCCGCCGGGCTGTGCGCCATAGGCCGCGCCCATAACCACAGCGAACAGTAGGCCGACCAGTGTTCCGAAGGCCGCCGCCCGTAACTGGGACTCACCGGGCGTGAACTGGCTCCACCGCGGGGGCGGTTCGGGAGCGTCCTCTGGGAACTCCCAAATCCGCATCGCCGTGTCCTCGACGGGAGGCGGAACAATCGTCATCTCAACCCTCTGCACTACCGATCAGCACTAATACACACCGAACTCTAGGTATTCCATCGCCACGACAATCGCGGTCGTTACCGATTCTCAGCAATCTCGCAGGTCTCCTATCAGCGATGTTGGGGCGCAATCAGTCCCGGTACATCGCCCAGAGGGTGGGGCCGCCGGACGTTGGCTTGATCTCCTGGACCACCTTGAAGCCGAAGCGTTCGTACAGCGGGTTGTTGCGGATATTGGAACTCTCCAGATATGCGGGCCCCTCGATCTGATCGATCTGATGTTTGATCAGCTCGGAGCCGATGCCCTTACCGGGAATGGTGGCGCCGATGGTCGCCAGATACCAGTGCGGGTGCTTGGGGCGGACAGCCGCGGCGGCACGTGCGACTGCCGCACCGCGGATGACCCCGAGTCGGAGTGCGCCGAGTAGCAGCGGGATGGCACGCATTTTCTGCGCGCTCGGCGGCTCCCAGCTCGGGGGATCCCAATGCGCGGCGCCAACCGCCACGCCGTCCTCGTATAGCAGGTATTCGCCCTGGCCGGACCCGTGTAATGCCAGCGAGATTCCGCGGAAAATCGCCTCATCACGCCGGGGGTCGGAATTGACCCAACGGACCACGGGATCCTCGGCGAATGCCGTGGCGATCACTCGGTGGGCGACGGCCTCGTTGGTGGAGTCGATGTCTCGGATCTTGCGGGTCATACGTGTTCTACGAGTCCGGAGCGCCGAAGGTTCCCGGTGAGGCCGGGTTAGTCCGGTTAGTCCTGGGTGCGGCGCATCGCGAGGGCGGCCGCGATCGCGGTGGCCACCAGGATCAGCGTCGACAACCCCGCCACGGCATGGATGCCATCTGTCCATCCCGTCCTGGCGAGCTCGGCTGCGGCGGCGCCGGTGTCACCACCGAGGTCTTTGGCGCGAGCCATGGCCTGCCCGAGTGTTTCGTGCACTTGGGTACGTGCCGCGAAGACCGCCGAGGCCAGGGCGCCGAAGACCGCCAGGCCGAAAGCCTGCCCGAGTTCGAAGCTCATCTCCGAAATGCCCGTAGCCTGACCGGCCCGTTCAGGTGGAGCGGCACCGAGTGCGACCGCTGACACGAAGGTGAACATGACACCGGTACCGATGCCGGCGATCACCGTCCCGGCGATGTAGACGCCGACCGGCCCGTGCGGACCCAGCCCGAGCAGCACCGCATTGCCGGCGGCCATTGTCAGCAGGGAGGTCACGAACGTCCAGCGCTGTCCGAGCAGGTGTTCGATCCGTGGTGCCGCCATCGAGAAGTAGGCGATGGTTACCGCCATGGGCAGCCCCAAGAATGCGGCGGCGAGCACGTCGAATCCGAGTACAGACTGCACATAGAGTCCGGTGAGGTACATGGTGGCGCCGAAGGTGGCCATGGCGCCGACGGTGCCGATGATGGTCACGGTGAATATTCGGTTACTGAACAGGTCGATTGCCAGCAGCGGGTGCGGGTTACGCATCTGCTGACGAATGAACACCCCGAGCGTGACCACACCGATCACGCCGGTGATCGCGACAGAGGGCGAGAAGCCGTGTGTGGCGAAGGCTTTCACCGCGTAGACGAGCGTCATGATCCCGACCATGGACAACGCGACGCCGGCAAGGTCGAAGGGCGACGGGACCGGGTTGCGATACTCGGGGATGAGTATGGGGGCGGTGAGTAGCAGCACGACCAACACCGGTGCGTTGATGAGGAACACCGAACCCCACCAGAAGTGGTGCAGCAGGATGCCGCCGATGACGGGCCCGACGGCCGCGCCGAAGGAGAAGGCCGCGGTCCAGATTCCGATCGCCAGCGCCTTCTGGCGGGCGTTGGGGAACATGACACCGATGAGCGCCAGGCTCGCGGGCAGCAGCGTGGCCCCGCCCACACCCATCAGGGCGCGCGCGGCGATCAAGGCCAGCGGGGTGGGTGCGAACGCGGCGAGTACCGAGGCGATTCCGAAAAGTGTTGCACCCCAGAGCATCAGGCGTCGTCGTCCCCACCGGTCGCCTAGGTTGCCCATGGTGATAAGCAGACCGGCGAGCAGGAATCCGTATACATCCAGGATCCAGAGCTGTTCGGCCGCTGATGGATTGAGCGACTCGGACAGTCGCGGCATCGCCAGGAACAGCACCGAGACGTCCATGGACACCAGGAACACGGGCAGCAGCAGTGTCGCCAGCCCGAACCACGTACGGCGTCCAGCGCGCGCACCCTCGGGGGTGGTCGCGTTTTCGGGCGCAGGGGTCTTGCAGGTGCTCATCGGTATCGCTCCGGTATATTTTTGCGCGTACGGCGTACGCAGCAGACTGGGTACACTGTACGCAAATTGGTTCAGTGGGTCAATCGAGTTGTGAAGGGAGCATCGTGACGGAACCGCGCCTGACGCTGGAATCGATTGTCACTAAGGCGATCGCGATAGCGGATTCGGACGGTCTGTCCGGAGTTTCGATGCGCAAGATTGCCGACGCTCTCGGGGTGGGAGCCATGTCGCTGTACCGTCACGTCGCCGATAAGGACGCGCTCCTGCTTGAGATGACGGCAGAGGTGACGAGACGGTTCGCCTATCCCGATGAGATGCTCGGAGACCCGGATTGGCGGGCCCGGGTGCGCGTCGCCGTCGAGTACGACTTCAATCTCTACAGCACTCACCCCTGGGTGCTGCTGGCGTATGCCGTGCCGCGCAATGGGATGCAGCCGGACACGCTCGGCTGCTTTGACTGGATGCTGGAGGCGTTCGGACACCTAGGGGTGTCGGTGCCTGACGCGGCTGAATTGGTGTTCCAGGTGTGGTGCTATTCGCAGGGGGTGGGCCTGGGCGCTGTCGGCGGTCAGCTCGTCTCACCCGGCGCGCGCACGGACTTCTCGGGATTGTCGGAGCTGATCGCGGGCAACGTCGACGTGCCGGAGTCCCCGCGGCTGGCCGCGCTCGTGGGATTGGGCGACCTGCCGCAGGTGACCAATCCGCGAGAGGTGATTGACCGGGGTGTCGAGATCTTGTGCGACGGCATCGCGCGGCGCTACAAGAAGCTATAGGTACGTGGCGAGAACCTCGGCCTCAGCGCGCAGCTTTACGGCGGCCTGCGCCTGCCCCAGCGCGTCGTAGCCATTGGCCTCGGTGGCACGGTCGTCGATCTGGGCCTGCAAGATGGCGCGGACATCGGCAGGGGAGAGCGCTCGGCGGGCCGCTTCGGCCGCACCGAGACCCGTTGCAGCACCGGCGATATGCGCATTGCTCGTCGTGGTTTTTGCTATCTGGTCCACCGACTCGGCATTGTCGATCGCAGCGATTGCGGTCCGCAGGGCGCTGACGGCCTGGCTGCGCGGCAGCGAGATCGGCGCGCATCGCGGCGCGCAATGCGTGTGGGTCGTGGGTCGATGTCATGGGGTATCGAGGGTATCGACGCGGATAGGTGGTGGCCACCGAATAACCGATGGCGTCAATCAGATCCGGACAGGCCGACGCCGTCGTCGTATTCCACGACGTCCACCGTTGAGATTGTGTCGTCGGGGGTCGCGAGGATCCACCGTTCACCCGAATCGGCGGTTGGGTCCTCGATGTCGAAGAGCACGCGCTGGCCTAGCTCGAGGGCAATGGCCCGCGCCACGGCCTCCTGCGACCGGGTCACCGGCGATGCAGGTGACCAGATGATGCACAGCCCCATCTCGAATCCGTACATGTACTCGGTGATCTGGACGTAGCCGTCCGCGTCGTCGACGGCGTGGTTATCGGACTCCAGTGGAACGCCACAGGCCCGGGTGCAGGCGGCCGCCACCGACGCTTCGGATGCGGGCCGCTCCACGAAGAAGTTCATGTAGTTCGGGTCGTCCATGTTTGTGCGCGCAATCAGGCGTCGTCGTCGCGCGATTCGTCATCGCGTGCTTGGTCTTCCGGTCCGGGATTGCGCCACTCCGAGAATCGGCGACGCACATCTGAGGCGACGTCGGTGACGCCCTGCCCGACGACGTTCACGACGCCGTCCAGGGTGGATCCGAAGTTGCGCAGTGCTGCGATCAGCGGATCGGTGGAGGAATCGAAATTGTCCTTGTATGACTTTGCCGCGGAACGGAAATCGGCGCCGAGGTCGGTCTGCGCGTCGTCTTCGCGCAGCGGATAGTTTCCGCCGAGGATGGCGCCGTACTCTCCGCGGTCGATCCACTTGCTGAGCTCGGCGGCCCGCAGTACGGAGAAAGGGTGAGATTGCAGTTCGAGATTGAGCAGCTTGAGCACGCCGTCGCGCATATCGCCGGTGCGCTCGTACTCGGCCGCCTGGGCCAGGAAGTGCTGGGTGTCCATCTCATCGAGGCGGGAACCTCCGGCCAGCTTCATCTCCACTCGGATGGCGGTGTCCACGTCCTGCCCGCAGAGCATGCCGGCGCGGTCACCGGAGAGCTCGGACTTGCGCTGCCACTCCATGAGTGCGGCGACAACGGCGCGCAGCGCCCACCCGCCGATCGGCATCCAGCCGAGGTTTCCGGCCAGTCGCATCAGGTGCAGCAGCATGGTCCGGTACACCGCGTGCCCGGAGAGGGCATGCCCGAGCTCGTGGCCGACGATGAAGCGCAGCTCCTGCTCGTTCATCAGGTCCAACAGGGCCGAGGTGAGCACGATGAACGGGCGGTCCATCCCAATGGTGTACGCGTTGGCGTATGGCCCCTGGATGACGTACAGCTCTGGGGTTTCGGGGGCGTCGAGGACGCGGGCACAGTCGTTGAGGGTGTCGTTCAGCGTGCTGAACTGCCGGTCGTCGACGCGGATTGCGGTGGCCAGATACATCAGCCGGTGCTGCCGTTCACGCAACAGTGCCGCCAACGCCTTGAGGATGGTGTCGAATCCCTTTAGGCCGCGCAGCGTTGCCAAGGCGGCGCGGTCGGCGGGGTGCTCCCAGGCGCGGGTGCTTATCTCGGGAAACTCTACGTAGGTGCGAGTGGGCAGATCAGACATAACATTCAACCTATCTGGTTACCGTGAAAACGCTCGTGACAGGCGAGGTTATCGACGGCGACAGTCAATAGCGGGTGCGGTGCGCGCAGCGCGTATGTCGATGTCATGGATCCCCCCGGTGTTGCTTCTTGCTAGATCAGACGATTGCGCGTTCGTTTTGGTTCCCGGCCCCGCTACGCGTTCACGTTCGCAAGCTCCTGCTGGTACCGCTGCGCCTTGCTTATCACCGCGTCCATCAGCGTCGGGTATTGGCCGATCCCGGTTGGTCCGTCACCCGCAAGCTCGAAGACGACACCTGGCTCGTCGGTGAAATACGAATGGGAAACGGCGATGGTCATGCCGTAGTAATCGTCGGAGCCGATGACGGGAATCAGTTGATCGAAGGAATGGGCGCCGAAGTACTCGGGTGGCAGCGACGCACCCTCGATGTACGCCTTCATCCGTTTCCAGTTCTTGGAGCCGGGTGCCGAGTCGGCGAGTGAAAACAGGTGCTCGAAACCGCAGAAGGCGCGTAGGCCGTCGGAAATCTGCAGTAGATCGCGGTGGTCGGCATCGAGGTAGCGACCCCACTGCCGTTCCTTCGCACGGATGTCGTCGCGTGTCGCCGGCTTGGGTGTGCCGGGTAGGTCGTAGCGGGGGTCCTTCTCGTGTAAAGCCTTCTGCTGTTCCGAGAGCATCGACACGATTGAGGACCATTCGCTGTGCCGGGCCGAGCTACTAGGTGAGACGCAGCCGCATAGCAGTGTGGCAATCAGGAAGATCGTCGTGCTGAACCGCATCCGCCCGCCTAACTCGCACCTACTGGGAAGAATAGCTCTGGGTACCGGCGCGATTTGGCGAGAATCGATCACTTCGAGAGGGTTTCGTCCCGTCGTTAGTCGTTGCCTGCCGGCCGGTGAACGGGTTGGGAGAAGGTCCGCAGCATGGCGGGGAAGGCGAGCCGCTCGAGCATGCGTGCCTCGGCCACCTCGGGCTCGACATATACCTGTGCCGCGGCACCCTCGCGCAAGGCGGTGGCCAATCGGGCGATGAGCTCGGTGTCGATGATCAACTCCCGATTGGCGATGGACATCAGCTCGCTGATGACACCTGCCGCCTCGCGGCGCAACCGCGCGTCATGCTCCGCCAAGATGGCGGCAGCGCTTGGCTCGCGGATTGCGTAGAGGGTGAACTCGGTGCTGATCAGGTACCAGCGGCGCTGTTCCGGGCCCTTGTCATCGATCATGGAAATGAAGGTGCCCAGGGGATCCGGGCTGTCTCGGCACTGTTCGAGCGCCGCCCGCAGCTGTGCGATCAGCTGGTCGCTGCTGGCGTCGAAGAGGGCGAAGAAGAGCTCGTCCTTGCCCGAGAAGTTCGAATAAAACGCGCCGCGGGTGAATCCTGCTCTCTCGCAGATATTTTCGATGCTCGCACCGTGGAAGCCGCGCTCGGCGAAGGCGTCGAGCGCTGCGTCTAGCAGGCGCGCACGCGTGCGTTCGCGCCGATGAGTCCAACCTTTCGGCATGGGCTTCCCTTCGTGGTGCAGAGGTGAACCATAGCTTTAATACAGATATGTATCCAATATTGTCGAACCGAAGCGCGGAAGTTGTGCATGAACACGCCAGCCTGCTGTCGGTGCGGTGCATCGGAACATCGCTTTAATAATGACTATTTGCCGTCTCGGCAGGCGGTTCTTCGTTCAGGATCCCCTTGACGGGCTTCCGGGTGCGGCAGTAGCTTGTGGAGAACCGATACAGGTATGTATCGAAAGGAGATGCAGATGGTGGCCGGAGGCATTGCAGTGGGTGAGGAGATGTCGGCATACGCGGTCGGTTCCGCGGGCACCGAGTGGTTGAAACAGCCGTCGCCCGCGACGGTCGGGGAGGAACGTGACCTCCGGCTGCGCGAGCTGGCCGCCGCCTTCCGCATCTTCGGCGCATTCGGTTTCTCCGAGGGCGTGGCCGGGCACATCACTGTTCGTGACCCCGAATTCCCGGAAACGTTCTGGGTGAACCCATTTGGGATGAACTTCCGGCATATCACGGTGTCGGACCTTGTCCAGGTTGACCATGAGGGAAACGTGCTCACTGGGGACCGCCCGGTGAACCGGGCGGCATTCTGTATCCACTCAGAGGTGCACAAGGCGAGGCCGGACGTGGTCGCCGCAGCACACGCTCACTCGATACACGGAAAGGCGTTCTCGTCGTTGGGGCAGCCGTTACTGCCCATCACGCAGGACGCGTGCGCGTTCTACCAAGACCATGCGGTGTACACCGACTACCAAGGCGTGGTCACCGATCTGGAGGAAGGGCGCGCCATCGGCGCGGCCCTCGGCCCGAGCAAGGCGGTGATCCTGCAGAACCACGGACTGCTCACAGTGGGCCATTCGGTGGCCGAAGCGGCATGGTGGTTCATCTCGATGGAACGGTCGTGCCAGGCGCAGCTGCTCGCGATGGCTGCAGGGCAACCTCGAGAGATTGCCCATGACACGGCGGTCTCGGTCTACCAGCAGACGGGCACCCCGCTTGCCGGATGGTTCCAGTTCCGGCCGCTCTGGGACGAGATCGTGCGGACCGCTCCGGAGGCCTTCTGTTGAACGGCGGGGAGACGCTGACCGTCGACCTGCACACGCACGGGCTGAGTATCGTCCCTAAATGGCTACGGGCGTTGGGCGAGAAGGCAATAGACATGCGGTCCGAGCCGCTTTCTTCACTGCCGAAGGGCAGGCTGGCGGTGGTGACCGCGGTGGGAGATGCGCTGCTCGGCACCGCATGGCGCCTTCGATCGCCCTGGAGTGGCGTCAAGGCGCAGCTCGCCCTTGCCCGCGCCGAGGCGGCCGCAGCGGGTATCCCGGTGGTGGACAGCCTTGGGCAGGCCGAGGGCACCGAGAACTCCGCAGTGATACTCGGTATCGAGGGCGCCGATGTGGTGGCGGCACAACCGGATCGGTTGGTAGAGCTGCATCGCCTCGGGGTGCGGGTCCTGGGTCTGGTCCACTATGCGGACAACGGTCTCGGAACGATCAGTACCTCGCTGACCGGAAACCGGGGCAGCCGAGCGGTGCGCTCGGGGCGTCACGGCGCGGGGTTGACGGCACTGGGCAAAGAGGTTGTTGCGGAAGCCAACCGGCTGGGGATGCTGGTGGACCTGGCGCACGCCGATGCGCCCACCACGTTGGCGGTGTGTGAGAACGCCCGGGCCCCGGTGATCAGCTCCCACACCGGCGCGGCAGCGGTGCAGGAGTTCCCCCGGTACATCAGCGATGTCGAGGTGCGTGCCATCGCCGACACGGGCGGGCTGGTCGGATTGTGGCCCATGGGCTTTCGCGGCCTCGGTATGCGAGACCTGGACGACTTCGCGCGCCACGCCTCGCATCTGGCAGAGCTCGTCGGCGCCGGCCATCTGTGTGTTGGAACCGATATGAACGGAGTGCCCGGGTACGCCGCGGGATTCGATGGGCCTGGCGGGTTCCCCGCGCTGAGCGAGGCGTTGCGGCGCACCGGGTTCAGTGCGCCCGAAGTTTCGGGGATTCTCGGAGGTAATGCCCAGCGTGTCCTGGGGGAGGTCCTGGTTGGCCCAGGAGCTCCGTAGCGGCTCAGTCCAGTGCGTGCAGAAAGGAATTCGGATAGTGAAGACCCAGATCGAGACAGCGCTGGCACCGCGTCCTATCGGTGCCTACTCTCAGGGCGTTCGTATCGGCAACACCATTCAAGTATCGGGCCAGGTGGGGCTCCACCCTGCGACCAGCTCGTTAGCCGGCGAGACGACCTACGGCCAGGCAGTCCAGACATTGCGTAACGTTCGGGCGATCTTGCAGGAGGCCGATGCGGATTTCGATGACGTGTTGATGCTGCGGGTCTACCTGCAGTCACCCGGGGCGTTCGCCGAACTCAACCGGGCGTTCGAGGAGACTCTCAGTGAGCCCTACCCGGCGCGCACCACCCTTTACGGTGGGCTCCCGTCTGGTGTGCTGGTCGAGATCGACGCACTGGCAGTCGTTTCGGGGACAGGGGAGTAGCGATGCGCATCCATCACCTGAACTGCGGCACGATGGCTCCCCTGGGTAAGCGACTCATCGAGGGTAAGGGCGCGCCGTGGCAGCGCGGCCGTCTGGTCTGTCATTGCCTGCTCATCGACACGGGCAAAAGGCTGGTGCTCGTCGATACCGGCTTTGGCCTGCGGGATATCGCGGACCCAGTCGGAAGGATCGGTCGACCGCTCCAGCTCCTCCTCAACCCCGAGTTCGCAGAGTCGGAGACCGCTGTGCGCCAGGTGCATGCACTGGGATACGACCCGGAGGATGTCACCGACGTTGTGCTGACCCATCACGATCACGATCACGTCGGCGGAGTCGACGACTTTCCGAACGCGCGTCTGCATGTGCACGCGATCGAGGCCGAGTCCATCCGGTCGCTGCTCACGCTCCATGACCGGGTCAGGTACACCGGGCAGCTTGACCTTATGAGTTGTAAACGGGGGCAAGACCGATGGGTCGAGTACTCGATCGGTGGCGATTGGTGGTTCGGCTTCGAGGCTGTACGCCAGCTCTCCGGCCTGCCGGAAGAGATTGCCATCATTCCGCTGGCCGGGCACAGCCGCGGTCATGTGGGCGTGGTGATCGACACGGGCGGTATCGACCGCCCGCGCTGGCTTGTCCATGCGGGAGACGCCTTTATGCATCCCGACGAGATGCGGCCAGACCCGCGTTGCCCGATGGTGTTCAGGGTGTTCCAGAACATCGTGCAGGCGGATGCGACGTCGCGGCTGTACAACGCGCAACGGCTGCGTGAGTTGGCTGCGCGAGATGATGTGCAGATCATCAATGCGCACCATCCCTACTACCTGGACCGTGCCGTGGTGGCAGGGGAGCCCACGCGGGTGCCCGCTCGATGAGGGTCGCCGTGGCCGGGGCCGGAAGCATCGGCTGCTATCTGGGCGGCAGGCTACAGACGGCCGGGCACGACATCGTGTACATCGGTCGGATGGGGCTAGGCCGAGCCATCGCCGAGCATGGCCTGACCGTCTCGGATTACCTGGGATCGTCAGCCACAATTCCCGGCGACGACTGTGCTTTCACCGAAGATATCGAGGCGGTGCGTGAGGCCGACGCCGTGCTTGTGACGGTGAAATCTGCAGCCACCGCAGGGATCGCGGAGTCACTGGCGGGGCGGTTGCGGCCAGGTGCGCTGGTGGTCAGCTTGCAGAATGGGATACGGAACCCGGCCGTGATTGCGCAACATGTGAAGCAGCACAGCGTGATTGCCGGAATGGTGGGGTTCAACGTCGCGCAGGTCGGCCCGGGGCATTTTCATCAGGGCACCTGGGGGAAACTCGCCCTTGCTACCGGCGCGGAGACTGTCGCGCAGGCGTTGACCGACAGCGGGCTGCCCACCGACACGCATGGCGATATGCCAGCGGTGCAGTGGGGAAAGCTATTGGTGAACCTCAACAATGCCGTCAACGCGCTGTCCGGCCTGCCGCTGAAGGCAGAACTGGAGGACAGGGATTTCCGGCGCGTGCTGGCGGCCGCGCAGCATGAAGCGCTCGGGCTGTTGCGTCGTGCGGGCCAGCCCGTGGTGAGCCCGCTCGCCGCCCCGATCTCGCTGATGCCCTGGGTGCTGCGGACCCCCAACCCGGTGTTCACCAGGTTGGCTCGCCAGATGATCACCATTGATCCGCAGGCGCGCTCGTCCATGTTTGACGACATCACCGCGGGGCGGCCCACCGAAATTGACTACATCAACGGAGAAGTCGTGGGGCTGGCCAGGGGACTCGGGCGGAACGCGCCGGTCAATGCCACGCTTGTCGACCTCGTCCGCGAGATCACTGCAGGAGGTCGGGGAAGCTGGCTGGGCCCGGAGCTGCTCCGCGAGGTCAGTGATCGTGCCGACCGGTGCAGGGGCAACTGCCGGGCCTGAGATACGGCCTGATGCCATCTTGACAACGGGCGGTGTCAACATAATCATTGCCCGGAGTTGACATGTGTCAGCTCGGTCGGTGTCACGCGAAACAACCGGCAGCACACGAGCAATGGGAGACCGGATGCGGGCCGTCAGGCGCATGATCAACGTTCTTACGAAGCCGATCCGGGTCAGCTATCCATGGACCCCCACGCTCGCCGAACGTGTGAGCGGCCGGACCGTACTGATCACGGGTGCGTCGAGTGGGATCGGGCGCCGGCTGGCAGAGCGCATCGCGGAGGCGGGGGCGATCGTGCTTGTCACCGCCCGCCGTGCCGATGAACTCGACGAGGTCGTGCGCGGGATCAGGGTGCGCGGCGGTATCGCGCATGCAGTGCCCGGTGATCTGTCGACGGGCGATGGTGCCGATGCGGTGGCCAACGAGGTCATCGAACGCTATGGGGCACCGGATATTTTGGTGCTGAACGCGGGCCGATCCATCATGCGGTCTCTCGCGGACTCAGAACATCGGCTGCACGATTTCGAGCGGACGATCGCGATCAACTACCTCGGCGGTGTCGGGCTGCTGGTGCGGCTACTGCCGGGAATGCGTGTCCGACGGTCGGGGCATATCGTGCACAGCTCGTCGATTGGAGTGCTGGGCAACCTGCCCGACTTCTCGGCCTATGTCGGGTCGAAGGCGGCCATGGATGCGGTGCTGCGCATCGCGGCCATCGAGAGCCGCGCCGACGGGGTGCGTGTCACCAATGTCCACCTCCCGTTGGTGTCGACGGATATGACAGCGCCGACCGACTGGAGCCAATACGCATCGCTGTCTTTGGATGAGGGCGTCGACATGGTCCTCGACGCGATCCGTCGGCGGCATCGTGAGGTGAACAACCCGCTGGGGATCCTGTACCGGGATTCGTATCGGGTTGTGCCCGGCATCGTCAGTCGGGTGCAGAACGATTACTACCGTTGGTATTCGAACCGCAGCCGGAGTCCGGAAGCCTCGGCAGAAGCGGTGACCGCCCCGTCGAGGTAGACCCCAACTGGGCCGTTTACGTGGATATACTCGCCGACCTATGGACAGCGTGCCTACCGCCCTCCCGGCGCCGAGCGGGCCCGCCGATCAGCTGGGTGTGGAGAGGCCAGGTCACCCGGACAAGCTGGACGCCGCGCTGCTCCGGATCGCCGGCATATGCGGTTTGGCGAGTGTCATGGCCTTCCTGGACAGCACGGCGGTCGCTGTCGCCCAACGCACCTTTGTCGCCGAGTTCGGTTCCAATCAGGCCGTCGTCTCTTGGACCATAGCCGGCTACATGCTCGCCTTCGCGACCGTGATCCCGATGAGCGGATGGGCGGCCGACCGATTCGGCACCAAACGGTTGTTCCTGGGTGCGGTCCTGGTGTTCACGGTCGGTTCGCTGCTGTGCGCGGTGGCGCCAAATATTCTGCTGCTCATCATCTTCCGTGTGGTACAGGGCATCGGCGGCGGTATGTTGATGCCGCTGAGCTTCATGATCTTGACCCGCGAGGCGGGACCAAAGCGGCTTGGCCGCGTGGTGGCGATAGGGGCGATTCCCTTCTTACTCGGCCCTATCGGTGGGCCGATCCTGGGTGGGTGGCTGATCGGCAGTTATGGCTGGGAATGGATATTCCTGATCAACCTGCCGATCGGGCTGAGTGCCTTTGTGCTCGCCGCACGCATGTTCCCGGCGGATCGCCCGGCGTCGTCAGAGAAACTCGACATCGTTGGTGCGCTGCTGCTGTCACCCGGCGTGGCGACGTTACTTGCCGGGGTGTCGGCCATCCCCGGGCGCGACAGTGTGGCCGACCGCCATGTCCTGCTGCCCGTAATTATCGGCGTGACATTGATTTTCGCCTTCGTAGTGCACACCAGGAACCGGGCGGCCCACCCGCTTATTGACCTGCGGCTATTCGAGAACCGTGTGGTCAAGTGGGCCAACATCACGCAGTTCGCTTTTGCCGCCACCTTCGTCGGCGCAGGCTTGCTCATCCCGAGCTATTTCCAGGTGGCACTGCACCAGACGCCGATGCAGTCTGGGATGTCCATGGTGGCGATGGGAATCGGTCTCGTACTGACCGTGCCTCTCGCGGGGGTGTTCATGGATAGGCATGGGCCCGGCGCGATCGTGTTGATCGGCCTTCCGGGGATTGCGATGGGCCTGGGGATCTTCACGTACGGAGTTGCGCGGCAAGCAGATTTTTCGCCGATACTGCTGGCCGGATTGCTGATTATGGGCATGGGTGTTGGCTGCACGTCGACGCCGCTCTCGGCGGCGTGCGTGCAGTCGCTGGCGCCGTCCCAGGTGGCGCGGGGTACCACGCTGCTCAGTGTCAACGACCAGGTGGGCGGATCGGTTGGGGCCTCGCTGGTGGCAGTGCTGCTGACCAATCAGTTCAATCGCGCCGGAGGTGGAATCGAGGCGGATGGCCCGTCGGTGCTCGTGAGTTCAGAATTTGCGGGGAACGCTTCCCAGTGGCTTTCGCACTCGTACACGATGGTGTTCTTGGTGACCGTCGCATTAGCGATAGTCACCATAATTCCCGCGGTTTTCCTGCCGAGGAAATTGGTGGTACAGGTCGACGCCTGAGAATCGTTGCAGTGTCTCGCCATCTGGGCGGCCGGTGGCCTAGTGCTAAGGTCCACTGCAGCTTAGGGAAGGCTTGCATAACCTGAGAAAATCCTTAAGCTGATCTGCCAGTGGGCCGTGTTCATCGGTGCGCACAAGCCCCTGAACAGCATTGAAGAGCTAAAGGGGTCGTGTATGCGCATTGTGTCGTTCGGATATCAGGTCTGGGGCTACCGAACCCTGCAGGCAATGATCGATCTGGGCCACGAGGTCGTGCTCGCCGTCACCCACCCGTCCAGCGACGAAGCGTACAAGGCGATTTGGTCAGCACCGGTCGAGGAACTCGCGCGCGAGCACGGTATCCCGGTGCATATCACGAAGCGGGTCGATGCTGAAACCATCGGTTTGGTCAAGGGTGCCGAGCCCGATGTCATCGTCGTCAATAGTTGGTACAACCGGATGCCGGTCGAACTCTACGACTTTCCGCCGCATGGCACGCTGAACTTTCATGATTCCTTGCTGCCTAAATTCACCGGTTTTTCCCCTGTCTTATGGTCATTGATCAGCGGTGAATCCGAATTCGGATTGACCGTGCATCGAATGGACAGTGGGCTGGATACCGGAGACATTCTGGTGCAGCGTTCGCTTCCCATCGGCTCCGCCGATACCGGCACCGAGTTGGTATTGCGAGGCATGGACCTGATTCCGGGTGTGCTGGCCGAAGCGCTCGGTGCGCTCGAGTCCGGCGCCGCCGTCTGGCGACCGCAGAACAAGGCCGAACGGACCTACTGTCACAAGCGTTCAGAGCGTGACAGCGCGATCGACTGGACATGGCCCGCCGAGGATCTCGAACGGTTCGTACGCGCGCTGTCCGACCCGTATCCGCGCGCCTTCACCTTCTACGACGGAGAGCGGATCGAGGTTCTGGAGGCGCGCATTTCCGAGGCCCGCTACGGCGGGACGCCGGGCCGGGTCATCGTCCAGGAGGAAGGCGGGGTGGTGGTCTGCGGGTCATCTGCCTATCGCGTCGGTAACCGCGGACTGGTGATCACCCGTATTCGTTGCGCTGACGGGGTCGAGCGCAGTGGCGAAGAGTACTTCCGGCGCGGGGGATATCTCAACAGCCACCCATGATCTCGGGACGGCAGAACGGGTGCTGTCGGGCAGGACGCGCGGCGCCGTCGCTCTCAGATCGTGATGATGAGGAAATTCGATGCAAACCAATCCCTTTGACGATGACAGTGGCAGTTTCATGGTTCTGGTCAACGACCAGGAGCAACACAGCTTGTGGCCGTCCTTCGCTGATGCCCCGGCGGGCTGGCGTGTGGTCTACGGCCGCGCGGGCCGTGCGGCGTGTCTGGAGTACATCGATGAGCAGTGGACCGACATACGGCCGAAAGACCTACGCCAAAGACTCGCGTAGAGACCATGTTCGCAGGTGATGTTCGCCAAGCGCGACAAGGCATCTCAACGATGACATTTCAGAAGCCAGTATGCAGGCCCAAGTAGGGAGTTCGTCGTCCTCATGCTCAACTACGGAACGCATCCAGAAGTTCTTGGACCCCTGACAGCCGCTCAGCGGTCGATATGGGCCGCCCAGCAATTGCGCCCCGAGGTGCCCTACAACTTCGCGGGATTCCTCACGATCGATCACGACGTGGACGCCGAACGGCTCATGGTCGCGTGCGAATCGATGGCCGCACGGTTCGGTACGCCATGTGCGCGGCTGTCCGTCGAGGACGGCGAACCGATTTTCGTCATCGACCGCTCGTTTCCGGAGACCATGCACTGCATCGATCTGCGCGCCGAGCGTGACGCGGTAGCCGCTGCTCGCCGCTGGATGGACGAGGAATACCGCCGGCCCATCGACTTGCTCGGCGATCGGCTCACCCACTTCGCGCTATTGCGGATTGCGGACGATGTGTCGTACTTCTACATGCGCACACACCACGTGCTGCTGGATGGATACGCCACCAACAATCTGCTGAGGCATATCGCGGATGTCTACTCAGGGTCGGTAGCCGCTGAGACGGAGGTCGACTTCTCCGAGTTCTCGGTGATCCGCGAGGCCGACCTGAAGTATCGGCAGTCCTCGCGTAGCGCAGCGGATTTCGAGTATTGGAAGACCGTCATGCATGGGCCCGTCGAGGTCGCCGACCTCGCGGGAATGGAGCGTTCCGTGACGCCTCGCCACCCACTGGTGCGTGAGCTGGTCTGTGATGAGCTGCTGTCACAGAACGGGCTTGGTCAGTTCGAGGTGGCCAGAGTCGTCGCGACATTGGCGACATTCATCGCGAAAACAACTGGACGTCAGCGGGTTTCATTATCATTGCCAGTGTCGGGGCGTACCACGGCGGCACTGAAAAGATGCGGTGGCATGGTGTCGAACCTGGTGCCGTTGTTCGTCACCATCGACGACGCGGATACCATTGGTGCACTCGATGATCAGGTCGCCAAGGCCGTGATTGGTGCGTTGCGGCATCAGCAGTTCCGGCGCTGGCCGGAGCTGGTTGCCGATGCGGGCCGCCGCGATACAAACATTGAATTCGGCCAAGTAATCAACGTATTCGACTTCGCGGATGCGTTCTTCTTCGGGCCGTCGGAGGCCGTGGTCAACGTGTTGACCACATTCCCCATTCAGGACATCGCAGTCAATATCTATCCGCGGCCGGGCGGTGGTACCTCGCGTATTCAGTTCGCGTGGAATCCCGACAGGTACACCACCGACGAGATCGACAGGCACATAACCCGTTTGGAATCGCTCCTGGGTCGGCTCTTGGCGGCCGACGCCTCGCTGGTGGTGGGTGAGGTCCCATTGTTGGACCGGCGTGAGCGTCATCAGGTGCTGGAGGAGTGGTCCGGTACCGATGTCCAGGCCCCGGTAGGGGTGGCACCGGAATTGTTGGCTGCAGCGGCGGCCGCCGATCCGGAAGCGGTGGCGGTGGTGGACGGCGCCCGCGAGCTGTCGTATCGCGAGCTCGATGAGTGGTCGACGCGATTGGCGCGGGTGCTGATCGAGGCCGGGGTGGGCCCTGAGCGCGCAGTGGGCGTGGCGTTGGACCGTAGTGCCGAGTTGGTGGTGGCGTGGTGGGCCGTGGTCAAGGCTGGCGGAATCTATGTGCCGGTGGACAGTGCCCATCCGGTCGATCGGATCGCCTCGGTCTTGGATTCCGTTGCGGCTGTGTGCGTGTTGACCTGTGGCGCGGGGGAGGTGGCCGGGGCGGGTGCGCGCCCGGTGCTGCGCGTCGACGGTCTCGGTGTGTCCGGGCAGTCGGAGTGGTCTCAGGAACCAGTCACGTTGCTGGCTGAGAACACCGCGTATGTGATCTTCACATCGGGCTCCACCGGTACCCCCAAGGGTGTGGCGGTCCGTCACGCTGGCCTGCCGGGAGTGGTCGCAGCGCAACGCGATCTGCTCAAACTGGGCGTCGATGAGCGGCTGCTGATGGTGGCCTCGCCGACATTCGATGCGTCGGTCTTTGAGATCTTGTGGGCGGTGGGGGCGGGAGCCACGCTGGTGGTGGCACCGCGAGATGTGTACGCCGCCGACGCATTGACGGAGTTCTTGCAGACCCAGCGGGTCACCGCGGCGGTGCTGACCCCGACGGTGTTGTCGTCACTGGACCGCGCGCGGCTCGATGCGATGCGCACGTTGGTCACCGCGGGGGAGGACTGCCCGCGGGAGCTGGTGGACGCCTGGGCGCCGGGCAGGCGGCTGGTCAACGCCTACGGCCCCAGCGAGGCCACCATCTGGGCGACCTCTGCGCCGGTGGTGGCCGGGCAGCCGGTCGACATCGGTGCCCCGATCCCGGGGGTGCGCGCGCTGGTGCTCGACGCGGGGCTGAACCCGACACCCATCGGGGTGGTGGGCGAGTTGTATCTGGCCGGGGCCGCGCTGGCATCCGGCTATGTGGGCCGCGCGGAGCTGACAACCGAACGGTTCGTGGCCAACCCGTACGGGCAGGGTGGGGCGCGGATGTACCGCACCGGAGACCTGGTGCGCTGGAACATGAATGGCGCGTTGCAGTACATGGGTCGCGCCGATGAGCAGGTCAAGGTCCGCGGTAACCGCATCGAACTCGGCGAAGTTCAGGCCGTGCTGGCCGGTGGCCCCGGGGTGGAGCAGGCCGTGGTAATCGTCCGCGAGGACCGTCCCGGTGACAAGCGCCTAGTGGGTTACGTCACCGGTGCCGGCACCAGCGCCATAGACTCCGCTGCGATTCGTGCCGCGCTCGGTGATCGGTTGCCGGCCTACATGATTCCGTCCGCGATTATCGTCCTGGACGCACTGCCGCTGACGACCAATGGCAAGCTCGATATCCGGGCGTTACCGATACCCGAGATCGCAGCCGGTGAGTACCGAGCGCCATCCGATGCGGTCGAGCAGACCCTGGCCGCCGTCTATGCGCAAGTCCTCGGGCTCGAGCGGGTTGGTGTGGACGATTCGTTCTTCGATCTCGGTGGGGACAGCATCATGTCGATGCAGGTGGTGTCCCGGGCACGCACGGCCGGGGTGCTGTGCCGACCACGCGATATTTTCGTCGAGCAGACCGTGGCGCGGTTGGCGCAAGTGGCCACGATGGTCACCGGCGATACCGACGAGGGCGATGACGGCTTGGGTGAGGTGATCGCGACACCGATCGTGCGGTGGCTGCAGGATGCGCAGGGCGAGATCGGCCAGTTCAACCAGACGATAGTTGTGACGGTGCCCTCGGCCGTGACCGAAGCTGATGTGGTGGTGGTGCTCCAAGGGCTGCTGGACCGCCATGCCATGCTGCGACTCCGCGCCGAAGACAACAGTGTGGGTGCATGGTCGTTGACCGTGCCCGAGCCGGGGAGCGTGGACGCGCGCGGCTGCCTGCAATCGGTGGATGTGCTGTCCGATGAGGCGCTGGTCCAGGCCCGGGCGCGGTTGAACCCGGCCACCGGAACCATGCTGAGCGCACTGTGGGCCGGTTCCACCGCCCAGCTGGCACTGGTCATCCACCATCTTGCGGTCGACGGGGTCTCCTGGCGAATTCTGTTGGAAGACATCAACATCGGCTGGACTCAGCATCACGCCGGGCAGCCGGTGGCCTTGCCGCCCGGCGGCACATCCTTCGCTCGGTGGTCGGCATTGATCGACGAGCATGCGCGCACCGCCGAGGTGCTCGAACATGCCGAGGCGTGGAAGCGGGTGGCGGCGACCCCGGCATTGCTGCCGGCCGTGCGTCCCGAGCTGGACACGTATGCCACCGCCCACACGTTGTCGGTGCCACTGGATGTCGAAACCACCCGCATCTTGTTGGGCGAGGCGGCTGCGGCGTTCCATGCGGGGGTGGGCGAGATCTTGTTGATCGCCTTCGGCTTGGCGGTCGCTGAGCTGTCGGGTAACAGCGGTGCGCCGGTCGGTATCGACGTGGAAGGCCATGGGCGCCAAGAGGAATTGGGCGTCAGTACGAATTCTCCGGTGGACCTGTCGCGCACGGTGGGCTGGTTCACCAGCAAGTACCCGGTGGCATTGAGTGTCGGCAGGTTGGACTGGGCACAGGTGAGCGCCGGTGATCCTGCGTTGGGCGCAGTGATCAAGGACGCCAAGGAGCAGCTCCGCGCCCTGCCCGATGGCATAACCTACGGCTTGCTGCGGTATGCGAATCCCGAGGTGGATCTCGGTGGGGCAGAACCGGTTATCGGGTTCAACTACCTGGGACGGCTGGGCGGCGGTGTCGGGCCGGCCGATCAGATGTGGCTTCCGAGCCCCGATGCCCTGTCGGCGGCCGCGGTGACCGCCGCGGTGCCAGTGTCGTTGGCTCATACCGTGACACTGAATGCGGGCATCCTCGATACAGAGGCCGGACCGCATCTGGAGGCCAACTGGACTTGGGCGCCCTCGATGGACGATGCCCAGGTCGGCCGGCTGAGCCAGCTGTGGATCGAGGCATTGACGGGTATCTGCGCGCATGTGTGTGGTGGCGGAGGGGGATTGACCCCGTCGGATATCGCCCCCGCACACCTCACCCAGCAGCAGATCGGCGAACTCGAGCAGCATCACCGAGTCGCCGATGTGCTGCCGCTGACCCCGCTGCAGCAGGGACTGCTCTTCCTCGCCACCGCCCACGTGAACGGTGACGATGTGTATGCGGTGCAACTGAATCTGACCCTCGCCGGCCTGCTCGATGCGCACCGGCTGCGCGATGCGGTGCACGCGGTGGTCACCCGTCACCCCAACTTGGCGGCACACTTCTACCCTCAGTTCGACCCGCCGGTACAGGTCATCCCAGCTGATCCGGTCGTCCCCTGGCAGTACGCCGAACTTGACGGCGGTATCGATGCCGAGGCGCCGTTTGAGCAGCTGTGCGCCGCTGAACGCGCAGCGGTATGCGATCTGAGCAGACCGCCGCTGTTCCGGGTGGCTTTGATCCGCACCGGTCACGACCAACACCGCTTGGTGCTCACCAGCCACCACACGGTGCTCGACGGTTGGTCGTTGCCGATCCTGCTGCAGGAGATCTTCGCGAGTTACGGCGGACACAGCCTGCCTCCGGCGGTGCCGTATCGCAGGTTCGTGACGTGGCTGGCCGATAGGGATCTCGATGCCGCGCTAACGGCCTGGCAGGACGTGCTGTCCGGGTTCGAGACACCCACATTGGTGGGCCCCCTGCACAAGCTGGGATCGGGGCGGCGCGGCACACAATCGCGGCGTCTGTCCGCGCGGGCAACACAGGCACTGACCGAACTTGCCCGCGCGCACCACACCACCGTCAACACCGTCTTGCAGGCGGGCTGGGCGCAGCTGTTGGTCTGGTTGACCGGTCAGCACGATGTGGCCTTCGGTGCAGCGGTCTCGGGCCGCCCCACCGAGGTGGCAGGCGCGGAATCCATGGTGGGCCTGTTGATCAATACAGTGCCGGTGCGCGCGCGTATCACCGCGACGACTACTGCCGCCGAGCTGTTGGAGCAGCTACACAGTGTCTCGAACCGCACGCTGGACCACCAGCACGTGGCGCTTCCCGAGATTCATCGTGTGACAGGGCAGGACCAGCTCTTCGACACCCTGTTCGTCTACGAGAACTACCCCATCGACCCGGCGGCATTCGGGACGGTCATGGGCACAGGCGAATTGGCTATCGCGGGGTTCTCCAGTCGCGAAGCCACCCACTACCCGCTGGCCCTGCAGGTCACGCCCGGCCATGAACTGGTGCTGAGCATCGAACACGACACCGATGTTTTCGATGTCGAGAGTGTCGAGGTGTTGGTTGGCAGGTTGGAGCTCGTGCTTGCGGCCATGGTGGCGGACCCGTTGCGGCGGTTGTCCTCGGTGGATGTCTTGGGTGCCGACGAACGTGAGCGTTTGGACGTGATGGGCAACCGGGCGCTGCTGGGCCGTCCGGTGGCAGGGGTGTCGATTCCGGAGTTGTTCGCGGGCCAGGTGGCGAGGACCGCCGATGCGGTTGCGCTGAGTTGCCGGGACCGGTCGTGGACCTACGCTGCGGTTGACCGTGATTCGAACCGTTTGGCGCACTTCCTGATTGGCTTGGGTGCCGGTCCGGGCCGCTGTGTGGCGGTGATGTTCGGGCGATCCGCCGAGGGGATCATCGCGATCTTGGCGGTGCTCAAGACCGGGGCGGCATACGTGCCGATTGACCCGGCGGTGCCCGACGCGCGGATCGATTTCGTGGTCGGTGACGCGAAACCGGTGGCGGTGGTCACGACCGCGACGTTGGCCGGCCGGTTCGGGGCGCATGATGTGGTGGTTGTCGACATCGACGACCCGGCCATCGACGCGCAGACCGGCGCATCGCTGCCGCTACCCGCCTCTGACGATGTCGCGCACATCATCTATACCTCGGGCACCACCGGTATTCCCAAGGGAGTGGCGACAACTCACCACAACGTGACGCAGTTGTTGGAGTCGTTGCATGTCGGTTTGCCCTCGGGGCCCGGACAGGTGTGGTCGCAGTGGTATTCGTTTGCCTTTGACGCCTCGGTGGAAGAGATCTGGGGTGCGCTGTTCCACGGTTCGCGGCTACTCGTTATCCCGGAGTCGATCGGTCCGGATGAGTTCCAGGCCTTGCTGATTGACGAACATGTCACCGTGTTGCACCAGACTCCGTCGGCCGTATCGGCGCTGTCCGTGGAGGCGCTGGAGTCGGTGGCGCTGGTGGTGGCCGCCGAGGCATGCTCGGCGGAGCTGGTGGACCGCTGGGCCCCGGGTCGGGTGATGACGAACGCCTATGGGCCTACCGAGACCACAATGTGCGTGACGGTCAGTAAGCCGTTGGCCGCGGGTTCGGGGACGCCGACGATCGGCGGGCCGGTACCGGGGGCCGCGCTGTTCGTGCTCGATGCCTGGCTGCGGCCGGTGCCGGTCGGTGTGGTCGGTGAGCTGTATGTGGCCGGGCTCGGGCTGGGGCTCGGATATGTGAGCCGGTCCTCGTTGACCGCGTCGCGGTTTGTGGCGTGCCCGTTCGGTGCCCCAGGCGAGCGTATGTATCGCACAGGGGATTTGGTGCGCTGGCGTGCGGACGGGAACTTGCAGTACCTGGGCCGCGCCGATGAGCAGGTCAAGATCCGCGGGTATCGCATCGAGCTCGGTGAGATCCAGGCTGCCCTTGCCGACGTGGTTGGGGTCGAGCAGGCGGTGGTGATCGTGCGCGAGGACCGACCGGGCGATAAGCGTCTGGTCGGTTATGTCACGCAGTCGCCTGAAGCGGAGCTGGCTGGCGGAGTCGATACCGCCGGGGCGCGCGTGGCGCTGGGCGAGCGGCTGCCGCCCTATATGGTGCCGGCCGCGGTCGTCGCGGTGGACGCCTTGCCGTTGACGGTCAACGGCAAGCTCGACACCCGTGCCTTGCCGGAGCCGCGGTACCAGGAAACGCAATACCGTGCTCCGTCCAATCCGGCCGAGGAAATCCTGGCCGATATCTACGCGCGCGTGCTTGGGCTCGAACGCGTCGGCGTCGACGACTCGTTCTTCGATCTGGGCGGTGACTCCCTGTCGGCCATGCGCTTGATCGCGGCCATCAACAAGTCGATGAACACACATCTGACCGTGCGCGCCCTCTTCGACACCGCCACGATCGCCAAGTTGGCCCCGGGCCTGCGGACGGATACGGGCGGGCGCGCACCGTTGGTACCCACCTCACGGCCCGCGGTGATTCCGCTGTCGTTCTCGCAGCGGCGGTTGTGGTTCCTGGACCAATTGCACGGTGCCTCACCGGTGTACAACATGGCGGTCGCGCTGCGGCTGAGCGGGCAGCTCGACCTGGATGCTCTGGGTGCGGCGCTGTTCGATGTGGTGAGCCGTCATGAGTCGCTGCGCACTGTATTCCGCGATGAGGAAGGTGTGCCGTACCAACAGGTGCTGGCACCCGAAAGTGCGGAATTCTGCTGGGAGGTGGTCGATGCCACCGCATGGCCGCCCGCGCAGCTGGACGAAGCGATCGGCGCCGCCGCGCGCCACACGTTCGACTTGTCGGTCGAGATCCCCATAAACGCAAAGCTCTTCACGGTGCCCGGGGACGAGCACGTACTTGTCGCCACGGTTCATCACATCGCCGCCGACGGCTGGTCGGTGGCCCCGCTCATGCGTGACCTGACGGTGGCGTATGCCAGCCGGTGCGGGGGACACGCACCCCGTTGGGCACCGCTGCCTGTGCAGTACGCCGATTACACACTGTGGCAACGTGATCAGCTCGGCGACCTCGAAGACAGCGAGAGCGCCATCGCCACCCAGGTTGCCTATTGGCAGGATGCGTTGGCCGGGATGCCCGAACATCTCTCGCTGCCCACAGACCGGCCCTACCCGGCGGTCGCCGACTATCGCGGTGCCAGTCTGGATCTGGAATGGCCCGAGCAGCTGCAACACGCGGTGCGTTCGCTGGCTCGTGAACACGGAGCCACCAGCTTCATGGTGATTCAGGCGGCCCTGGCCGTACTGCTGTCGAAGATCAGCGCCAGTTCCGATGTGGCGGTGGGTGTCGCGGTCGCCGGCCGCGATGAGCCCGCGCTTGATGAGCTGGTGGGATTCTTCGTCAATACCTTGGTGCTGCGCGTCGATATCGACGGCGATCCCACGTTCGCGGACCTGCTCGGGCAGGTCCGGACCCGCAGTCTCGGAGCGCTCGAACACCAGGACGTGCCCTTCGAAGTGCTGGTGGAGCGGCTGAACCCGATCCGGTCGCGGAGCAGTCATCCGCTGGTTCAGGTCGGATTGACTTGGCAGAACCTCCCCGGGCAGGATGCCGCCGGACTAGGGCTGGGCGATCTGCGGATCACTCAGATACCGGTGCACACCAACACCGCCCGCATGGACCTGACGTTCTCTCTGGGTGAGCGCTTCACCGAGGCCGGTGAGCCTGCCGGGATCGGCGGTGCGGTCGAGTTCCGCACCGATGTATTCGATCTCCAGAGTGTCGAGTCATTGATCGCGCGCCTGCATCGGGTTTTGTCGGCCGTGACTGCTAATCCCTTGGCTCGGTTGTCATCGGTGGATCTACTTGATGACGACGAGCGCGCCCGACTGGATGAGTTGGGCAATCGGGCCGCGTTGTCTGCGCCGGTAACGCCGGTGTCGATACCGGAACTTTTTGCGGCGCAGGTGGTTCGCACTCCGGAGGCGGTGGCGATCAGCTGCGGGCCGCGCTCGTGGACCTATCGTGAACTGGACGAAGAATCGAATCGTTTGGCGCACTTACTGATTGGCCATGGCGCCGGTCCGGGACAGTGTGTGGCGTTGTTATCGGAGCGTCGCGGTGAGGCCATCATCGCGATTCTTGCGGTACTCAAAAGCGGTGCTGCGTATCTGCCGATCGCCCCGGCGGTTCCCGATGCGCGCATCGAATTCATGATCTCCGATGCCAGTCCGGTCACCGCGATCGCGAGTGCGATATTGCGTTCGCGCCTCGATGGGTACGGGTTGCCGGTCATCGATATCAGCGGTCCTGCAGTGGGTGCGCAGCCCAGCACCGCGTTGGCGGGGCCGGCTGCCGACGATATTGCGCATATCGTGTACACCTCCGGTACCACCGGTATTCCCAAGGGCGTTGCGACAACTCACCACAACGTGACGCAAGTGCTGGGATATGAGCACCTGGGTATTCCGTCGGGGCCGGGGCAGGTGTGGTCTCAGTGGTACTCGTATGCCTTTGATGCCTCGGTGGAAGAAATTTGGGGTCCGCTGCTGCACGGTGGCAGCCTCGTGGTGGTCCCCGAATCGTTGGTCCCGGAAGATTTTCAGGAATTCCTGGTCTCCGAGCGAGTCACCGTCTTGCACCAGACACCCTCTGCCGCAGCCGCGCTGTCTCCGGAAGCTCTGGAAGGCATGGCGTTGGTGGTGGCTGCCGAGGCCTGCTCGGCCGAGATGGTGGACCGGTGGGCGCCGGGGCGGCTGATGGTCAACGCCTACGGCCCTACCGAGAGCACGCTGTGTGTGACGGTCAGTCCGCCGCTGGCGGCGGGTTCGGGGACGCCGGCGATCGGTGTTCCGGTGGCAGGGGCTGCGCTGTTCGTGCTGGACACCTGGACGCGGCGGGTTCCGGCGGGCGTGGTCGGCGAGCTGTACATCGCGGGCCACGGGCTCGGGGCCGGTTATCTGCACCGGTCAGGGCTGACGGCATCGCGGTTTGTGGCGTGCCCGTTCGGAGAGCCTGGGCAACCGGGACTGCGTATGTATCGCACCGGCGATTTGGTCCGTTGGGGTACCGACGGGCAGTTGCACTATATGGGGCGTGCCGATGATCAGGTCAAGATCCGCGGCTACCGCATCGAGCTCGGCGAGATCCAAACTGCGCTAGCCGATCTCGATGGCGTCGAGCAGGCGGTGGTGATTGTGCGTGAGGATCGTCCGGGCGATAAGCGCCTGGTCGGATACGTCACCGGGGTTATCGAGCCGGCCAAGGCGCGCGCGGCGCTGGCCGAGCGGATACCGGCCTACATGGTGCCCGCGGCCGTGGTGGTCATCGACGCTTTGCCGTTGACGGTCAACGGGAAGCTTGATACCCGTGCGCTGCCGGAGCCGCAGTATCAGGAAACCCAGTACCGTGCCCCGTCGAACCCGGTCGAGGAGACCCTGGCCGGTCTCTACGCGGAGGTGCTCGGCCTGCCGCGCGTCGGTGTCGACGACTCGTTCTTCGATCTGGGTGGTGACTCCCTGTCTGCGATGCGTCTTATCGCCGCCATCAACAAATCGATGAACACGCACCTGACCGTCCGTGCTCTCTTCGACACCCCCACGGTGAGCAGGCTGAGCGGGCAGCTGGACAGGCATGCCAGCGACCCGCGCTATGTGGCCGTGCACGGTTCCGAGGGCGCAGAGGTGCGGGCCGCCGACCTGACGCTGGACAAGTTCATCGACGCGAAAACCCTCAGCGTGGCAACGACACTGCCGAAGCCCAGCAGGGAAGCACGCACCGTACTGCTGACCGGGGCGACCGGCTTCCTCGGGCGGTACCTGGTGCTGCAATGGCTCGAAAAGCTGGAACTGCTCGACGGCAAGCTGATCTGTTTGGTACGGGCCTCATCTGACGAGGAGGCCCGTCGCCGGCTGGAGCAGATTTTCGACAGCGGCGACCCGGAACTGTTGCGGCACTTCCATGAACTGGCCGAAGACCATTTGGAGGTCGTCGCCGGTGACAAGGGCGAAGCAGGCCTCGGTTTGACCGAGGAAACCTGGCAGCGGCTGGCCGATACCGTTGACGTGATCGTCGATTCGGCGGCCGTTGTCAGCGGCGCGCTGTCCTATGGCGAGTTGTTCGGACCGAATGTGGCGGGCACCGCAGAGCTGATCCGGTTGGCGTTCACCACGAAGCTGAAGATGTTCACCTTCGTGTCGACGGCCAATGTCGGTGACCCGATCAAACGGGTGGCCTTCACCGAGGACGCCGATATCCGCGATATCTGTGCCACGCGTGCCATTAAGGACTCGTACGCCAATGGCTACGGCAGTAGCAAGTGGGCGGGAGAGGTGCTGCTGCGTGAAGCCCATGACCTGTGCGGGTTGCCGATCGGGGTCTTCCGCTGCGACATGATCCTGGCCGATACCACCTATGCAGGTCAGCTGAACGTATCGGATGTGTTCAGCAAGATGATTCTGAGCATCGTGACCACCGGCTTGGCACCCAAGTCGTTCTACCGCCTTGATGCCGACGGCAATCGGAGGCGTGCGCACTTCGATGGGCTGCCAGTGGAATTTGTCGCCGAGGCGATCACCACCTTGGGTGTTCAAGTGGTTGACGGGTTCCAGACCTATCACGTGATGAACCCGCACGATGACGGCATCGGTCTCGACGAGTACGTCGATTGGTTGATCGAGGCCGGGTACCCGATCGAGCGCATCGACGACTTCCAGAATTGGTTGCAGCGGTTCGGGACCGCCCTACAGGCGCTTCCCGATAAGCATCGGCGAAATTCGGTGCAGCAGATGTATCTGACGCTGGTGCAGGACCCCGAGAGAGTGAGTCCCGTTGTGCCGACTGTCGGTTCATTCGCGCCGGCCGATCGTTTCCGTGCGGCGGTGCAGGAAGCCAAGATTGGGCCTGATAGCGATAATCCAGACATCCCTCAGGTCTCGGCGGCGAACATCGTCAAGTACGTCACCGATATGGAGCTACTCGGGCTGCTTTAGGCGTCAGCGTGCTGCTCGGAGGCAGGACCGATGAATTCGAGACCGGCGTTGATCGCGGGGCGGTGCCGCAGGATTCGGAAGTGCGCCAGGCGCCCGAGTCCCTTGGTCGCCATCAAACGGGCTCCAGGCCATGAATCCGCTAGGCGCTCGCTGCACTCATAGGGGGTGTCCGGGTCGTCGGGGTCGTGAATCAGCAGCAGCGGGGGATGCCCGGCGGTCGCAGCGACGCGGACCAACTCGGTTTCGGGCAGCGTCATCTCGATGCGGCGCTCCAGCTGACGCTGCAGTCCGGCGCGTATCCGCTTGCCGAAGCCGTGCCGCGCGGCGAACAGATCGAGGTACAGGGGGAAATCACCCATCGGCGCCAGGTACACCAAACGGCCCACGGATGCGCCGTAGGAAGCGGCGAACGTGGTCGCGTTGGACCCCAGGGAGTGGGCCACCACCGCGTGGGCGGGCCCGTGCTCCTTGATGACGGCCGCGACCGCGTGCGCGCACTCGATGAGCGTGGTTCGCCCCGGTGCGAGCGCGCCCGGGGCGGACTCGTTGTGGCTGGGCAGGTCGAAGGCGATGACGCGGTAACCGGCCTGCAGGAGAGGCTTGATGAAGATCCCCAGGTGTGTGCGCTGCCCGCCCCAGCCGTGGACCAGATAGACCGTCGGCCCTTCGCCCCACGACTCACCCGCAATACGGTGCCCGTCCCAGTGGGCCTCCAGCGGCTCGCCGGGGGGCACGCCGGGCGGCATGCGCAGACTCGACTCGATGACCGGCGGGGTGCACCACAGTTCGACGGCCCACCGCGATCCGATGGCGGGCGCGAAGCGCTCCAACCACCAGAAAGCCCGGCGTATCCGGTCGGAGACCGGAGGTTGAACTCCGGAGCCGTTCACGTCAAGGACGGGCTCCGCGCCCTGAGTTGGTGCGGACTCCGTCTTCTCTTGTGCAGTCACGTCAAGGAGTCTATTGACCGTCAGAGACGAGGCCGCTGGCGAGACTCGCTGAGAACCAGATCGATGACCGGTTTCTGGGCGTTCCACAGTGCGCGCTGGTTGACGAACTCCACCGCGGAGATCAGCAGGCGAATCACGTCCTCCGGGCGGGAAGCCAGATTGGTGACATGCAGGTGTAGGCAATCGGCGGGTGAGTCGAGGGTAAAGGCGCTCATCCCGTCGTCGGGATATCGCAGGCTTGACCAGCAGTCGATCAGGGCAGCGAAATTGCGGCCATAGAAATCGGGAAACCCGAAGGTCTCTTTCAAGAGTTCGTGCAGTTGACCGGTGGTTCGGGTGTCCGTCAGGTCAATGGATATCTGCTTGTTCAACGGTTTTCGGCCGAGGCTCGCCCTGCTGCGGTCAGTGCGCCGAAGAGGCGCAAGCGTGACAATCCGCCGTCCGGGTAGATGTCCAGGCGCACGTCGGTGACGGGTTCGCCGCCCCCCAACAGGAAACGGTGCCGGGTGTCGGGTTGCAGCGGGGTATGTGGCAAGAGCGGAACCCAGTTGCCCTGGGCGGTCAGGCCCTGCAGCCCCGCCGCACCGGGGCTGTTACCCACGAAATACGAGGTATCGATCTCGGCCAGGTGGAGCACCCCCTCACCGGCGAGCCGCACCTGCACCCAGTCGTTGGCGCCATCGCGGCGGCGGGCGGTCTCCCATCCGTCGCCCATCACCCGGGCGACGCCGGGAAACAGCAGGTTCTGCGGTGAGCTGTAGAACCTGTTGGAGCAGTCGGTGACCAGGCCACCGTTCTCGATAGCGGCCAGGTCGAACGGCCCGGCATCGAGCAAGCGCAGGTCGGGACGGCCGTGGCCGTGTACACGCAATCGTGCGACACCGCCGTCGGGGTACATCGTCAGCCGTACGTGTGTCCACCGCTGCGGCGATTGGACATCGAACACGTTGCGGGTGTCGCCGTAGGCCTTCGTGCGCTCGACGACGCTGTGCCAGGTGGTGTCGCGGGCGATATCGGCCGCAGCCGGGTATCCGTCGATCTCCGCCGCGTCGACCGAGATTTCCGGAGGGTAGTTGCCCTTGAACCATGCGGTATCGACGACGACACCCGCGATCACACCGGGCACGCCCAGCCTCACGATCGCGGAGTCATGGCCGGGGGCACCGTCCGGGTCGCGCCGGCGCCGCGTCTCCCATCCGTCGTACACCTGCCCCTTGTGCCCGAATGTCGCGGGCCGATAGTCGGCAGGCCCGGGCTTGATCAGGTTCTCCTTCTCGGCGAACAGGTCGTCGTTGGCCCAGATCACCGCGCCGCCCAGGGGTCGCAGCGCCAAGTCGGGCAGCATCGTGAAATCGGGCAGCCCTGCAGATGTGTTGCCGGTCATCGCTGGTCGGTTCCTCCTGTGACGCTGTCTGTCGAGGTGCGCTGCACGAGTTGGTCCAGTACCGCCCGGTCGCATCCCGGGACCACCGCCGTCACTTCATCCTCGGAGTAGGCGCCGCAGTCCAGACCACGCAGTATTCCGGCTGCCAGTGCCTGCGCCGTCGCGGGCTCGTCGACTACGGCGCCCCCTTGCCGCCGGAGGTAGGCGTCGATGCGCGGCCCGGCCACTGCCAGAGCCCGCTGGTGGAATCCGTACGTGGCCAGCCAGCGCGTGATCAAATGCCCCGGATGCATGTCCCAGCCTTGCCAGTAACCGCGCTCGAGGGCGCGGGTGACCAGCCGGTGGTGCCTGGCGATTGCGGCGGCCTGCTGTTCTTCGGAACCCTCGGGCATCACCTGGGTTGAGCCGTCACAGACCCATACGCCGGTCTGTGCGGCGGCCGCCAGCATGACGGCCTTGGCGTGGTCGGCCACCGGATGTTCCAGCGATTGGTGTTCGGCCGCGATCCCGCAAGCCGCGCTGTAGTCGTAGGTTCCGTAATGCAGCGCCACCAGGCGCCCTTGCGCCATGTGGATGGCCTTGGCCAGGGTCGCTGCACCATCGGCACCCAACACTGCCTGTGGGCTTTCGATCTGCAGCTCGAAACGCACTGAGCCGCAGGGCAGTCCATGCACTCGCTCCAGCTCGTCGAACAGCCGCAGGGCGGCCTCGGCCTGAGCCAGCGCCCGGAATTTGGGAACCGTCGTCACGAATCCCGGCGGCACCCCCGATGCACCGTCCAGGACCAGCTCCAGGGTGCGCACGCTTCGCCGCAGGTGCAGCGAGGTGAGCCCCTTGATCCGGATTCCCAACGCCCGGGGCGGGTTCGCCCCCGCCGACAGCGCCCGCAAGGTCCGGCCCGCCTTACGGGCGTCGGCGTCTTCGGTGCTGTCCTCGCGCCAGCCGTAGCCGTCCTCGAAATCCAGCCGCAGGTCTTGTACGGGAGCGGTGCCCAGCCGTTCTCTGACGCGGGGGAGGACGCCCTGCGGGTCCAGTTCCGCGAGTGTTTCCGCGTGAAGCTCGGCGAGTTCCAGCGCGGAGGCTCCCCACTGGGCGGGCGTTCGGCTATCGGCCAGTGCCGCACTGGCATAGACGGTGTGGATGGGCTGTGGTTCGCTGCGGACATCCGGATAGCGGGACGCCAGATCCGCATCGGCGGCCGCCAGGAGCGCGGCGATCGGCGCGAGCCAGCCGGGACCACCGGCATCGGATGGGCGCGATGGGGATGCCGATGACACGAGTCCCATGCTTGCAGACTTGTGACGGCAGTGCTTAGTGGTGCGGGGCAGCAGGGTCCTCTTGGGGCTCGGCGACCACCTCGTCACCGGCGAGGACCTTGCGCATGCGCTCCTTGTCGAGCTGGCCTTCCCAATTGGCCACCACCAGCGTCGCCACGCAATTGCCCAGCAGGTTCACCGAGACCCGCATCGAGTCCATGATCCGGTCGGCCCCCAGCAGCAAGGCCACCGCGGCCACCGGGATGGCGCCGTGACCTATCGCCGCCACGGTCGCCGAGAGCGCCAGGAACGACGAACCCGGCACGCCCGCCATGCCTTTGGAGGTCAGCATCAGCACCAGCACGGCGGTGATCTGTTCGCCGATACTGAGGTTGACTCCCAGCGCCTGTGCGAGGAACAGCACACAGATGGACAGGTACAGGGTGGCCCCATCGAGGTTGAACGAATACCCGGTGGGGATTACCAGTCCCGTCGTCGTCTTGGAGCACCCGGCGTGATTCAGCTTGGTCATGATGCGCGGCAGCACCACTTCGGTGGATGCGGTGCCGAGAGCCAGGAACAACTCGTCCTTGATGTAGAGGATGAACTTCCAGAGGTTCACCCCCGCGAAAATCCTGGCGACCGCCGCCAGGACGCCGATGAACAGCAGCGCGGCCAGGTAGCAGGCCGCGATGAGCTTGCCGTAGCTGCTCAGTGCGCCGATCCCATACTGGCCCACGATGTAGGCCATCGCCCCGAAGGCGCCCAGCGGTGCCAGCCGCATGATCCATCCGATGATGGTGAAGAAGAGGTGGCTGAGATGGTCGATGAACTCCAGTACCACCGGGGGGCCCGATTCCCCGAACTTGGCCAGCGCCAGCCCGAACAGCACTGCGAAGAACAGCACCTGCAGCAGTGCGTTCTCGGCGAAGGCCGAGACGATGGAGGACGGGATGATGCCGAGTAGGAACTCGACGGTGTGTGGTAGCTCCCCGTTGTTGGTCTTCTTCGCAATGGCATCGGCCCCGGACGCCATGGTGCCCGCATCAATGTGGAAACCCGCCCCCGGCTTGGTCAGGTTCCCCACGAGCAGGCCGAACAGCAGCGCGAAGGTGGTGACCGCCTCGAAGTAGACGAGGGCCTTGATACCGATCCGGCCGACGGACTTGAGATCTCCGACGTGGGCGATGCCGAGCACCACCGTGCAGAAGATGATCGGGGCGATCAACATTTTGATCAGCTTGATGAAGCCATCGGCCAGCGGGCGTAGGTCGGCCCCGAACTCCGGCCATTGCCAGCCGATCACGACGCCCGCGACGATCGCGACGAGGAGCTGGAAGAACAACGACCGGTACCAGGGTGGTTTGTTCGCCAAGCGCACCATCTCGCTGGCGGGTATCTCGATCGCGGCTGACATGTGCGAGACCGTAACGACGGTCTGTTTATCGCATGTGAACGCAGGATTCAGCCCGTATTACGCCGGGCGTGGTCATGGGGTTCGATAGGGACCATGGCTGCCGCAGAACCCGACCTCGCGACCGATATCGTCGTCGGCGTGGTGCTGGCGGCAGGTGCCGGGAGCCGCTACGGAACACCTAAGATCCTCGCCGAACAGGGGCGCTGGCTGGAGCTGGCGGTGACGGCACTTGACGGCGGTGGCTGCGGCGAGATCTACGTGACGCAGGGTGCGGCGCACACCGAGATACCCTTTCCAGCAAGGGGAATCGACGTCCTCCGCTGGCAGGACGGCATATCGGAATCGGTGCGTTCGGTGTTGGGCCGGCTGCAGCCGAGAACGGATGTGGCGGGAGTTCTCGTCCACTTGGTGGACCTGCCGACCGTGGGGCCAGAGGCAGTGCGGATGGTGTTGCAGGCCGCCGGACGGCGGCGCTCGGTATTGGCCCGCGCCACGTTCGCGGGCCGACCCGGGCATCCGGTGTATATCGGCTATGAACATTTCGAGCCCGTGCTGGCGGCGCTCGACGGTGACCGGGGAGCCGGGCCATACCTGGCGGGCCGCACCGATGTCATTGCGGTGCCGTGCGATGACCTCTGTGACGGCGTCGACCGGGACTATCGGCCGTAGATCAGGTTCGCCGGTAGGTGCCGCATGCCGAGCAGGTAGACCCCGAACCCAATCCCGGCGCCGATGAACCAGGTGAAGCTCGCCAGGTAGGCGCTGCCCCAAACCACTGTCGCGATGGCGGTAAGCGCCCCGGCGACGGTCGCGGCCACCGCGACCGGGTTGATGCCGCCGCGGTAGTAGTACGCGCCCGACGGAGAGAGGGTGAATAGGTCGTCGACCTCGATGGTGCGGTTACGCACGAGATAGAAGTCGGCGATGAGGACTCCGAAGAGAGGGCCGATTACCGCGCCGAGCGTGTCGAGTGTGTAGTGGATCGTGTCCGGGTTGTTGTAGAGATTCCAGGGCGTGATGAGGATCGAGCCGACCGCCGCGATCATCCCGCCGGCTCGCCAGCTGATCCGGGTCGGGGACAGGTTGGAGAAATCGAAAGCGGGCGAGACGAAATTCGCCACGATGTTGATCCCGATGGTGGCGATCGCGAAGGTGAGAACACCCAGTACGGCCGCAGTGGTGTTGTCGATCTTGTCCACGATCAGCACCGGGTCGGTGATGATGGCGCCGTCCTCGCCGCGGCCGATGACCGTTGCCCCTGCCGACACCGTGCACACCGCCAACACCGCGAAGAACAGGAAGTTCACCGGCAATCCCAGGAAGTTGCCGCGCTTGACCTCCTCGAAGCTGCGCCCATACCGCGAGAAATCGCCGAAGTTGAGCATGGGCCCCGAGAAGTAGGAGACCACCAGTGCTATCGCACTCAGCACTGTCGCCACGGCGGCGAACCCGGTTTTCGGCGGACCCGACGCCAGGCCGAAATGCACGTTCTGCCAGCCGGCCGCGACGACGAGATAGAGCGCAAGTGCCACCATCACCGCGTACACCGCGGGCCCACAGAAGTCGATGAACTTACGAATCGCCTCCATGCCGTTCCAGAAGACGGCGGCCTGCAGCACCCACATCAGCAGGAAGCCACCCCAGCCGAGTAACGATAGACCGAGAAAGCCGTACTCGTCGGCATCGCCATAGCGTCCCAGGGCGGGCTGGAACTTCACCGCCAAGAGTACGAATGCCGTTGAAGCCAAATAGGTTTGGATGCCGTACCAGGCGACGGCGATGAGGCCCCGGATCAGAGCGGGAAGATTGGCACCCCGCACACCGAAGGCAATCCGTGCGGTCACCGGGTACGGCACGCCGGCCTGCTGGGAAGGTCGTGACACCAGATTGCACAGCCAGTACACCGCCACAATGCCGATCGTCAGTGCCGACAGCACCTGCCATGCCGAAATACCCAGCGCAAAAAGGCTTCCCGCGAAGACGTAACCGCCCACGCTGTGCACATCGGACATCCAGAACGCGAAGAAGTTGTAGCTGGTCCAGTCCTGCTTGCGTAACGGGGCCAAGTCGCCATTGGTCAGTGCGGGGTCGTACCCGGGCTTGATCACACTGTCGCCGGCGGCGCTGTGCCCGGTGACAGCAGGTGCGATGGCATCGGCCGCGAGTACACCGGTCACGAGAACCTCCAGGAATAGCGGCAAGGAGTAATGACGCCGGTGATAAACGAAGCTAAGCGGCCGGTGTTGCCGTCGTGTTGCGCGAAGACAATATTTTCGGCGTGCGTCTGCGGCGAAGACGGTGCTGCGGCTTATGATCGCGTCACGATGGCTCAGAACGAGGCTGAACCGGCGGCACCCCGCGACATGGTGGGCTACGGGCGCACGCCGCCGCATCCCCGCTGGCCCGACGACTCGCGGATCGCGGTGCAGTTCGTGCTTAATTACGAAGAGGGCGCAGAGAACAACATCCTCGACGGGTCGGCCGCCTCGGAGACATTTCTGTCGGAGATCGTCCCGGCAGAGCCGTTCCCCAACCGGCACATGAGCATGGAGTCTCTGTACGAGTACGGTTCGCGTGCCGGGTTGTGGCGCGTGTTGCGGGTATTCGAGCGCCGCGGACTGCCGCTGACCGTCTTCGCAGTGGCGCGGGCATTGCAGCGCAACCCGGAGGCGGTAGCGGCCTTCGGTGAGCTCGGGCACGAGATCGCTTGCCATGGGCTGCGATGGCAGTCCTACCAGCTGGTCTCCCCGGATGTCGAGCGTGCGCATATGGCGCAGGCCGTTGAGATCCTGCGCGGCCTCACGGGTGTGGCTCCCGTGGGCTGGTACACCGGCCGTGATTCCCCGCAGACCCGACAGCTGGTGGCGGAGCATGGGGGATTCGCCTACGACTCCGACTCCTACGCCGACGACCTGCCGTACTGGGTCAGGGTGCCTGTCAGTGGGAATGTGGTCGACCATTTGGTGGTGCCATACGCCCTGGACACCAACGACATGCGGTTCGCCTCGCCGGCCGGATTCCCCAGTGGGGAACAGTTTTTCACCCACCTTCGTGATGCATTCGACTGCCTGTACGCCGAGGGCGAGGCGGGCAGCCCGAAGATGCTGTCAGTGGGCCTGCACTGCCGGCTGGTAGGCCGTCCGGCCCGGACGGTCGCTCTCGAACGGTTCCTGGATCATGTGCAATCCCACGAGCGGGTGTGGATTGCCAAGCGCATCGACATCGCCGAGCATTGGCGTCGGGTTTACCCCGCAGGTACCGATCCGAACGAATCCAGCAGCCCGGCATAGGGTTTGATCGGCGGTGTGGCGAACTCGCCCCGCCCCGATTTACTCAGGCCCATCGATACCAATGACTGCACCAGGTTCACCGCGGCGGCCACACCATCGATCACCGGCAGTCCGATCTCGGCCGAAATGTCTTGGCACAGACCTGCCATTCCCGCGCAGCCGAGCACGATGACATCGCTGCCGTCCTGCTGCGCGGCGCGGCGGCAGTGCTCGATCAGGATGTCCTTCGTGCTGGGGTTTTGCTCCAGGTCCAGTACCGCGATCTCGCAGGCGTGCACCCCGCGGCAGAAACGCGACATCCCATACCGTTCGGCTAAGTCCCAGGCGCGCCCGGCCGTCCGTGCCAGCGTGGTCACCACGCTGAACCCTCTGCCGAGATGGCTTGCCATGTGCATAGCGGCCTCGGCGATACCGAGCACTGGGCCGGTGGCCAGCTCTCTGGCGGCGTCGAGGCCGGGGTCGCCGAAGCAGGCGAGCACATACCCGTCGGTGCCTTCGGATTCCGCGCGGCGGATCTCGGCCAGCACACCGGGCACGCTCAATGCCTCGTCGTAGTGGCTCTCGATGGATACCGGTCCCATCCCCGGATTGACGGCCGTCACGCTGGTTCCCGGCCAGGCCGCCGATTCCGCCACCGTCCCGATGGCCTTCGTCATGGCCTCGGTGGTGTTGGGGTTGATCACGCGTATCCGCATGGCCGACAGGGTACGTCGGCGTGGGGTGCTGGGCATCGTGTTGTCCGCGCAACGCGCTGCCATGAAACGTTCGCGTTAACTATGTGTCTCCATCGATGGCGGCGGGGCACGACCACTGACAGGATCGGGGTTTCGGCAGACGGTTATGGAGGGTGAATGCCACGCACATTCCGGTACCGCAGGCTGATCAACGAGCTGCGCACCAACAGGTCCGGGCACGACCAGCTGAGTGTGCTCGACGGGTTGCGGCGCGCGATCCTCGACGGTGCGGCTCCGCCGGGTTCGATGATCCCCATCAGCGAAGTGGCTGACACTTACCAGATCAGCCCCATACCGGTACGGGAAGCGCTCAAGACCCTTGTCGCCGAAGGGCTTGTCGGCCACCGGGCCAACGGGGGCTACCGCGTAGCTCAACTCACTCTGCCGGAGCTGCGTGAGATCTATTTCACCCGAGGTGTTCTGGAGCGTGCCGCGCTCACCCAGGCGGTAGCGCTGGCGACCACCGAAGATCTGGACCGTGCCCTGGCCGAACATGAGCTGCTACAGCGGGCAACCGTCGAGGGTGATGCGCGTGCATTTCATCTGCATTCCCGGCATTTTCATCGTGCATTGGTGACTCCCTGCGGTATGCACCGCCTGTTGCACATGTTCGAGGCCACGTGGAACTTGACCGAGCCATTCCAGGTAATGCGGACGGTGTCCGAGTCGGCGCAACTGCAACTGCATGCCGATCATGAGGCGATGATCACAGCGGTGGCAAGGCGCGATGTCGGGGCCCTGTTGGCTGTCGCGGCCACTCACCACGACCGTTTGGAATCGGTAATCGTCGCTGCCGCAGGGCAATTGGATGTGATCGCCGAAACGCAGCCAGGTTGACCCGTCGAGCAAAATATAGACACTCGGCAACCTGGCCGCAACACGCCCGATCTAGCGTCGCTTCGGCGGCCGGCGGATATGCACGGGTGCACTGAGACCAGGGAGGTTCCGCGATGAGGAGAGTCCATCCCGTCGACGAGGTGCCCTCCGCGGGCAAGCTCGTCACGCTGGGCGTGCAACATGTGATCGCGTTCTACGCCGGTGCGGTACTGGTGCCGCTGCTCATTGCGCGCGCCATCGACCTGGACGCCGAGGCGCTGACCATGTTGATTACCGCCGACCTGTTCACCTGCGGTATCGCCTCGATCCTGCAGTCGGTGGGCTTCTGGAAGATCGGTGTGCGGCTGCCGCTGCTGCAGGGGGTCACCTTCGCCACCCTCGCCCCGGTGATCAAGATTGCCAACGACCACGGCGGTGGCAGGGTGGGGCTGCTGACCGTCTACGGCGCGGTCATTGCCGCGGGTGCGTTCACCTTTCTCATCGCGCCATTCTTCGCTCGCCTGATCCGTTTTTTCCCGCCGATCGTGACGGGTTCGGTGATCACCATCATCGGGGTATCGCTGCTGCCGGTGGGTATTGGCGACGCCGTCCGCAACCCGCACAGCTCGGTGTCCGCGCACGATCCCGGCAACGGGCGCTGGCTCATGTACGCGGTGGGCACCATCGTGCTGATCGTGTTGATGCAGAGATTCTTCCGAGGTTTCTGGGGCACCATCGCCGTCCTGCTCGGGCTGGTCACCGGTACCGCCATCGCCTGGCTGGCCGGGGACACCGATTTTGCCCGCGTCGGCGAGGCGGGCTGGATCGGGTTCACCTCGCCGTTCGCGTTCGGGGCCCCGCGCTTCGATGTCATCGCCGTGGTGTCCCTGATCGTGGTGCTGATGGTGACCGCCGTCGAATCCACCGGCGCGGTCTTCGCCACCGCCGAGATCGTCGGGAAGCGGGTGCGCGGGGCGGATATCGCCGCCACGGTGCGGGCCGACGGCATCGCCACCATGATCGGCGGCACCTTCAACTCCTTCCCGTATACAGCGTTCTCGGAGAATGTCGGGCTGGTGCGTCTCACCGGGGTCAAGAGCCGCTGGGTGGTGGCGGCCGCCGGATTGATCATGATGGTGCTGGGCGTGCTGCCCAAGACCGCCAAGGTGGTGGAGGCCATCCCGGCGCCGGTACTGGGTGGGGCCGCGATGACGTTGTTCGCGACGGTGGCCGTGGTGGGCATCCAGACACTGGGCAAGGTCGACTTCAACGACCATCGCAATCTGATCATCGCCAGCACATCCCTGGCCATGGGGATGTACGTGCAGTTCTCCCAGTCCTCGGGTCCGTCGACCGTTCTGGACCACGGACGCGGTATCGCGGTCCCGGCGCTCCCGGGGATCGACCAGGCCGTACCGGGGCTGCTGCAGATCCCCTTCAGCACCGGCATCACGATGGGGGCCATCACCGCGATCGTCCTGAACCTGCTGTTCTTCCACACCGGCAGCCGCGGTGTGGCGGTGGCCGGAGGAGGCTCGATCCGGCTTACGCAGGTCAATGAGATGACGCTCGAGGAGTTCCGCGAGACCTTCGGCGGGCTGGTCCAGGACGTGCACTGGGTCGCCGACCGCGCTTACCGGCAGCGGCCGTTCGCCGACGCACACGATCTGCGCAGTGCCTTCCAGGAGGCGATGCTGACCGGCAGCGACGAGGAGCAGCTCGAACTCATCAGATCGTTCCCCGATCTGGGCGCCGAGGACGAAGCTGGAGAGATGGCGGCCGTGGACCACACCATCCTGCAGACCCTTGACGAGGGCGAGCTGAACAACGTGGTGAGCCTGGCCACCGCCTACCGCGAGCATTTCGGCTTTCCGCTGGTGGTCTGTGCGCGCGAGACCGAACGCTACGAGCGGCTGCTGCGCAACGGCTGGAGCCGCATGGAGAATTCCGCGACCAGTGAACGGTCCTTTGCCCTTATCGAGATCGCGAAGATCGCGAACTACCGTTTCGACGACCTGGTGGCCGACGCCAACCCCATCACGGCGGCCCGTTTCGGGCGTTACGAGGATTTCCATGCGACGCGTTGACTGGCGGGGAATCGAGAGCTTCAACGAGCTCAGCGATAACCAGGCGATCCATTGGCTTTACGAATGCTGCACGTCGCGGATATGGGCTATCCGGGTGGCTGCGGGGCGGCCCTTCCGAGATGAGCAGGCGCTGTACAGCCGGGCAGACCTGATACTCGCCGAGCTCACCGAGACCGACCTGGACGAGGCGCTCGACGGGCATCCGAGGATCGGGGAGCGGTCCGATAGTGCGGCATCCCGCCGTGAACAGTCCGGTGTGGCCGGCGCAGATGCCGCGGTGCTGGCCCGGCTCAAGGAGGGTAATGCCGAATACGAGAAGCGCTTCGGCTATGTGTACCTGGTGTTCGCCAATGGCCGGCCCGCCGGGGAGCTACTGGCGATCCTGGAGGAACGGCTCAAGAACGATCCGCAGAACGAGCGCCGCGTCATGAGAATGGAGCTGGGCAAGATCAACCGCAGCCGCTTGGAACGGATGCTGGGTCCTGCCGGTCAGCATGGCGACGATTTCGAGACGGAAGGCGATTCATGACCGGATTGAGTACCCACGTGCTGGACGCGGTGTCCGGGCGCCCGGCCCGGGGTGTGCAGGTGACGCTGCTGGACGCCGTGGATGCGCAACTGGCCAGCGGTGCAACCGATTCAGACGGCAGGATCAGCGATCTTGCCGAGGCGATCCTGCCCGCCGGGCGCTACCGGCTGGTCTTCGACACCGGAACGTGGTTCAGCGACCACGAGATCGACGCGTTCTACCCAGAGGTGGTCATCAGTTTCGAGGCAGACGGGCAGGGTCACCTGCACGTACCGCTGCTGCTAAGTCCCTACGCCTACTCGACCTACCGCGGCAGCTGAGAAAGGAAGCATCAATGGGAATCGTCCTCGGAGGCAACCAGTACGGCAAGGCCGAGAACCGGGTGGTCCGGATCTACCGCGACACCCCCCGCCACGAGATCAAGGATCTGAACGTCGGCAGCGCACTGCGCGGGGATTTTGCCGCTGCCTACACCGATGGCGACCAGCGCAAGGTGCTGCCGACCGACAGCCAGAAGCAGACCATCTACGCGTATGCCAAGGAGAAGGGCATCACCACCATCGAACAGTACGGCCTGGACCTGGCCTACCACTTCGTGGACGAGTACGAGCCGGTAACCGGTGCGCGCATCGAGATCGACGAATATGCCTGGGAGAGGGTCGTTATCGACGGGCGCGAGCACGACCACAGCTGGGTCCGCAAGGGCCAGGAGGTGCGCACCGCGGAGATCACCGTCGACGGTGTGGGAGCGCAGCAGAGGACCTGGGTGATCGGCGGCCTGAAGGACCTCATCGTGCTGAAGTCGACGGGATCGGAGTTCCGCGATTTCCTGAAGGACAAGTACACGGTGCTGCAGCCGACCACCGACCGGGTGATGGCCACCTCACTGGTCGCCAAGTGGCGTTTCGTCGGGACTGAGATCGACTGGGATCAGACCTATCTCGGGGTAAAGGCGATCATTCTGGAACGGTTCGCCACCGTGCACTCGCTGGCACTGCAGCAGACGCTGTACGAGATCGGCAAGGCGATCCTGCAGGCCTACCCGACGATCGCCGAGATCCGGCTCTCGGCGCCCAACAAGCACCACTTCCTCTACGACCTGTCACCGTTCGGGTTGGACAATCCCAATGAGGTATTCCATGCCGATGACCGCCCGTACGGACTGATCCAGGCCACCGTCGCCCGTGACGATGCTCCCGATGCCGGGCCGGCCTGGACCCCCCACCTGGCCTGGCTGGGCTAGCGGTTGCCGTCGAGGTACCCGGTGATATCCCGTCCACGTACCAGCACGGAACTGATGGCCGGTTCGCGCAGCCCCATCAGCAGGCCGAACAGTGTCTGCTCGGTGGCCAAGTGTTCATCATCGGACCGGATGGCATGGGAGAGGTTGTCGGCCAAGGGCTCCCACCGCGCCGGGTCGATCACCAGGAAGTCGGCGTCCTTGCCTGCGTCCAGGTTGCCGAACGTGCCCTCCCGGTCCAGTGCCCGAGCCCCGGCGAGGGTGGCGGTGAACAGCAGCTCGGCCGGGTGCAGCGATACCGCGGCCGGGTCTGGTTCGGACATGTGGACCTTGAAGCAGTCGTTCAGCACGCGGGCCAACAACCATTCGTCACCGCCACCCACATCGGAGCCGAGCGCGACGTTGACCCCGCTGGCGATGGTCCGGCGCCACGGCATGGTGCCGGAGCCCAGGAACAACTGGGAGGTGGGGCAGTGCGCGATGGAGCTGCCCGTCTCGGCCATCCGGGCCAGCTCCTTGTCCTGGCAGTGGACGGCGTGTGCCAGGATGCTCCTGCGCCCCAACAAGGTTGAGCCGCCCCGGCGGGAGCCGGGCAGGAAATGACCGTCATAGGTATCCAGATAGTTCCTGACGCCGTAGGCGGCCAGGGTGGCATCGACCTCTCCGGTACCCGGGCGGGCGTTCTCGTTGAGGTGGGAATGGAAGTAGACGCCGTCGGCGCGCACCCCGTCGTAGAGCTCACCGAGTGCCGCAAGGGTGTCGGTGTTCACCGACAGCGAGAACCTCGGCACCAACGCGACATCGGTGAGCCAGTGGCCGTGCCAGCTCTCGATTTCTCTGGCGCACAGTTCGATTGCGCTTTCTGTCGAGGTGAGCAGCGGTGCGGCACTGTCCGGGCCCACAGTCTGCACGCCGCGCCCGCTGACCATCCGCAGGCCCGCGGCGCGGGTGGCCGCGAACAACGCGTCCTGGGCCTCCGGGAACGCCGAACCCATCACCATCGCTGCGGTGGTGCCGGCGGCGATGCGGCGTCGACAGAACGCGGCGGCCGCGCGCTGCGCCAGTGCGGGGTCGGCCAATCGCACCTCGGCCGGGAAGATGCAGTGTTCGAGCCATTCCAGCAGCTGGCCGCCGCCATACGAATCGGTGCAATACGTCTGCGGGAAGTGCATATGCGTGTCCACGAAACCGGGCAGCAGGAAACCGGAGCGGTGGTCGCGTACGGGCCACCCGGTATATGTCTGGGGCAGTTGCGTATAGGGGCCGCAGTACGCGATCACTCCGTCGGCCCCGACCGCCAGCGCGCCATCGGGGACCGACTGCAGATGCGCGACCGCATCCGCCACGTCAGGGGAGCCCGTGATGTGGAAGATGTGCCCGCGGTAGACGGCAGCGGCAATCGGGTGCATCGCACCATAGTGCACACCGCATGTCACCGCCGCAGCACTAGGTGCGGCGGCGAGGCCCTGCAATGAGCCCAATCACATTGATCGAGAACGTATTCGCGGCGACCGTCGATCTTGAGCGCCGGGAGATCGACAGTGCGACCGTAGTCATCGACGGCAGCCGGATCGCTGCGGTGCTACTCGCCGGGGAACAGAACCCATGGCGGACACTGCCCGATGTCGAACGTGTGGACGGCCGTGGCTGCCTGCTCACGCCGGGCCTGGTCAACACCCACCATCATCTGTACCAGTGGATCACCCGCGGGCTGGCTGCCGATCACACTCTCTTTGAGTGGCTCACCGCCCTGTACCCGGTGTGGGAGGGTATCGACGCCGACAGCGTGCACGTGGCGGCGCAGGGCGCGCTGAGCTGGCTGGCCCTGTCGGGATGCACCACGACTACCGATCACCACTACGTATTCCCCTCGCGGGCAGGGGATCTGCTGGAGGCAGGGATCGAGGCGGCGCGGGAGGTGGGGCTGCGGTTCGACCCGACTCGGGGCTCGATGGACCTCGGGCAGTCGGCAGGCGGGCTGCCTCCCGACAGCCTGGTGGAGTCGATTGACACCGCGCTGGAAGCCACCGTCGCGGCCATCGCACGCTGGCATGACCCCGCGCCCGGGTCTATGTTGCGCATCGGTGTGGCGCCGTGCTCACCCTTCTCGGTGACCGCGGAGCTGCTGCGCCAGTCGGCGCTGCTGGCCCGTGAGCACGGTGTGCGGCTACACACGCACCTGGCCGAGACCGTGGACGAAACCGATTACTGTGCTGCGCACTTTGGTTGCAGCCCCCTCGAATACATGGAAGAGCTGGGCTGGCTTGGAGCCGACGTGTGGTTCGCGCACGGTATTCACTTCGATGATGCGGCCATCGCTCGGCTGGCGTCGACGGGCACCGGTATCGCGCACTGCCCGACCTCCAACGGGCGCCTGGGCGCCGGTATCGCGCGGACCCGCGAGCTGGTTGCGGCCGGGGTGCCGGTGGGTCTGGGGGTGGATGGTGCGGCCTCCAATGAGTCGGGGCGGCTGCTGGAGGAGGCGCACCAGGCGTTGCTGCTGGCCCGTGCGACCGGCGGTCCCATGGCATTGAGCACCCGCACCGCACTCGAGCTGGCGACGTTGGGGGGAGCACGACTGCTGGGCCGGGACGGTGAGATTGGCTCGATAGAGGTTGGTAAGTGCGCGGACCTGGTGCTGTGGAACATGAGCACGCTGGGGCACAGCGGGATCGAGGACCCGGTGGCCGCTCTGGTGCTGGGTGAGGTGCCGCCCGTCAAATGTTCGTGGGTGGGCGGCAGACGGGTCGTCAGTGACGGGGAGATGTCGACGGTCGACACCGACCGGATCGCGGCCGCCGTGCAGGCGGCGCATCATGGATTGATGAGCAGGGTGCGCTGATGGATCTGCACACCATCGACTCGGTGATGGTTCCCCAGGACCGTTCTGACCTGCGTGGCCTCGGGGAGCAGGACGGCCTGCTGGCCGGTGGTACCTGGCTGATGAGCCAGCCGCAGCCCGGGTTGCGGCGCTTAGTGGACCTCGCCGGAATGCGGTGGCCGGATCTCGTGGTCGATTCGGCCGGCTTGCAGGTGGCTGCGACCTGCAGTATCGAACGGCTCATTAACGCTTCGTATCCGCCTGACTGGCGTGCCACCGACCTTTTCGGGCAGTGTGCGCGTGCGCTGTTGGCCTCATTCAAGATCTGGCGTGCCGCGACGGTCGGCGGCAATATCTGCCTGGGCCTGCCCGCGGGGGCGATGATCTCCCTGTGCGCGGCTCTAGATGCCGAACTGCTGATCTGGCGCCGCGACGGATCCGACGAGCGTTGCACCGTAACGGAATTCGTGACCGGTATCAACAAGACAGTGCTTGATTCCGGTGATGTGCTGCGCGCGATATTTTTTCCCGCCGCCGCGCTTGTACAGCCGACCGCACTGCGCAAGATCGCCTACTCCGCGCTGGGCCGCTCCGGCGCCCTGGTCACCGGTCGCCTCGACGGACACGACATCGTGCTCGGGGTCTCCGCCGGGACACGCAGGCCGATTGTGCTGAGGCTCCCCGCCAAACCAGAACGTGTGTTCCAGGCTACGGCGGCCATTCCAGGCCAGGAGTTCCACACCGATGCGCACGGCACTGCCGACTGGCGCCGCGCGGTGACCGCGCAGCTGGCGCGGGAGGTCGCGGAGGAGCTGACGGGAGGACGCCCGTGAAAGTCAACGGCCAGATCATCGACGCCAGCCCGCGGCCCGGGCAGTGCCTGCGCACCTTCCTGCGTGAGCACGGGCACACCGAGGTCAAGAAGGGTTGTGACGCCGGGGATTGCGGCGCGTGCACGGTGCTGGTGGACGGAGCCTCCCAGCATTCGTGCATTGTGCCGGCCCACCGCGTCACCGATGCCGAGATCCGCACCGTCCGCGGCATGGGTGACGAGCACGACCTGCATTCCATGCAGCGCTGTTTCATCAGCCATGCCGGGTTTCAATGCGGATTCTGTACTGCCGGAATGGTGTTGACGGCGGCAACTCTCACCGAGGGTCAGCTGGACGACCTGGGGGACGCGTTGAAGGGCAATCTCTGCCGCTGCACCGGCTACCGGCCCATCAGAGAGGCCATCCGCGGTGCTGCTGCGCCGCAGGACTCCGTCAGTGCTCCCGCCGCCGCACGGGTCGTTACCGGCACCGAGCCGTACACCATGGACCAGTTGCCCGCTGGTGTGGGACATATTGCGGTACTGGGCAGCCCGCACCCGTCGGCCCGCATCACCCGCATTGATACTGAAAAGGCCCGCGCCCTGCCGGGGGTGCGTGCGGTGCTGTACTACCGCGATGACCCAGGGGTGCCGTTCTCCACCGCTCGACATCACGAGCGTGCCGACGACCCCGATGACACCCTGGTTTTCGATCGCATCCTGCGGTTCACGGGGCAACGGGTTGCGGCGGTGGTGGCCGACTCGCCTACTGATGCGCAGCGGGCACTGGATTCTATCGACGTCGAATATGAGTTGCTGCCAGCGGTATTCGACCCCGAACTGGCGCAGCGGTCGGGAACGCACCTTGTACATGGCGACAAGGGGATCGGCGCCAGGATCGCCGATCCCGCACGCAATCTCGTCGCTGAGGTGCACGGTGAGGTCGGGAGTGTCGCTGAGGCCGTGGCGCGGGCCGGGGAATCCGGTGCGGTGGTCAGCGGCAGCTGGCAGACCGCCCGCGTGCAGCATGTCCACCTAGAGACACATGGTTCGGTGGGCTGGCAGGACGAGCGCGGGCGCTATGTCCTGCGCACCAGCAGCCAGGTCCCGTTCTTGGTGCGCGATGAGCTCTGCCATATCTTCGGCCTTGCGCGCGAACAGGTCCGGGTGTTCGCGCCGAGGGTCGGTGGCGGGTTCGGCGCCAAACAGGAGATGCTCACCGAGGACCTGGTACTGATGGCGGTCCGCGCGACCGGGGCACCCGCCGTCTACGAGTTCAGCCGCACCGATCAATTCACCATCGCACCGTGCCGGCATCCCATGCGGGTGAATGTCACCGCGGCGGCCGACCCTGACGGGGTTCTGACCGCTCTCGCGGTTGACGTGCTCTCCGATGCAGGGGCCTACGGCAATCACAGTGTCGGTGTCATGTTTCACGGATGCAACGAGTCGATGGCCCAATACCGTTGTGCCAATAAGAGAGTCGATGCACAGGCGGTATACACCAATAACATCCCGTCCGGTGCGTTCCGCGGCTACGGGCTGGGGCAGGTGCTGTTCGGTATCGAATCGGCCCTCGACGAGCTGGCACGCGAGCTCGGTATCGACCCGTTCGAGTTCCGCCGCCGCAACGTCATTGTCCCGGGTGATCTTTTTGTCAGCTGGGAGGTCGAAGAGGACGACCTCGAATTCGGCAGCTACGGGCTGGACCAGTGCCTTGACCTCGCCCAGAATGCGTTGACCCAGGGGGCGACCGACCCGGCACGTGACGGTTCGGCGCTACCTGCTGGCTGGAAGATGGGCGAGGGCATGGCCATCGCGATGATCGCGACCGTTCCGCCGCGTGGGCACGTGGCCGATGCGCGCGCCGAGCTGGACGAGCGGGGCCGCTACCGGATCGCTGTGGGTTCGGCCGAATTCGGCAACGGCACCACCACGGTGCACGCCCAGCTCGCGGCGGCCGTGTTGGGCTGTACGCCGGGCCAGATCGACGTCCACCAGGCCGACACCGACGAGGTGGGGCACGACACCGGGGCATTCGGCTCGGCCGGCACCACCGTCGCCGGATTGGCCGTGCAGCAGGCAGCAGAGCGGCTGCGGGAGAAGATCATCCGATTCGCCGCGGCCAAGCTGGTGGCACCGGATTCCCTGTGCGTGCTGGGCCCGCACGGGGTGCAGATCGGCACGGAGCTGCTGGAGCTTGCCGATATCGCACGCTTGGCACCACAGCCACTGTCGGCGATGGGGCGCCACGAGGGCACACCGCGGTCGGTCGCCTTCAATGTGCAGGCATTCCGGGTCGGTGTGCACCCGGATACCGGCACCGTGCGCATCCTGCAATCGGTGCAATCCGTCGATGCCGGGGTGGTCATCAATCCGCAGCAGTGCCGCGGGCAGGTGGAAGGCGGTGTCGCACAGGCCATCGGCTCAGCGCTCTACGAAGAGATCCTGGTGCAGGACGGCGTCGTCAGCACGGCGACCCTGCGCAACTACCACATTCCGCAGCTGGTGGACCTGCCCGATACCGAGGTCTATTTCGCGGACACCTACGACACGCTCGGGCCGTTCGGTGCCAAGTCCATGAGCGAGTCCCCGTACAACCCGGTGGCACCCGCGCTGGCCAACGCCATCAGAGATGCCGTCGGCGTGCGGATGCACCGCTTGCCGATGAACGCGGCGCGCGTGTGGTGGGCCGTCAACGAATCCGGGGGAGGGGAGCCTTCGTGAAAGACATACTCGGTGATCTGGTGAGGCGGCTTGAGGGCGGTGGCGCCGTCGCGCTCGCACGCGTGGTGGAGGTCAGTGGTGCTGCCCCGCGTGAGCCCGGTGCGGCGATGGTCGTGACGGCCGATGGGCGGGTAATCGGGTCACTGTCCGGCGGGTGCGTGGAGGCAGCGGTCATCGAGACCGCGCGCGAGGTCCTGGAGACCGGGGTATGTGTGGGCGAGCGGTTCGGCATCGACGACGGAATCGCACCCGGACTCACCTGCGGGGGCGAGATCGAGATCGTCACCGAATACGTTGGCGCCAAGAGGCTGCCGTTGTTACGCCAGCTGCGCGCCTTGGTTGAGGCGGGGGAACCGGTGGCATTGGTGACCACCCTGTCGGGTGTCTCCGATTGGGCACTGCTGCAGCCGGGCGAGCCGGGGCCGTGGCCGCAGATCGATGGCGATATCGCCGCGCTGGTGCGGTCGGGGCGCAGTGCGGTGGCGGGGGCCGATCGCTGCGAGCCCGATCAATCCGCCCTGCCGCGGGTGTTCGTACAGGCGTTCGCTGCGCCGCCCCGGATGATTCTGGCGGGGGCCAATGCATTCGTGCGGGCGTTGAGCCGCACCGGAAGTCAGCTCGGTTACCGGGTGACGGTGGTGGATGCCCGTGAGGTGTTCGCGACGCCGGCGCAGTTCCCGCATGCAGACGAGGTGGTGGTCGATTGGCCGCACCGGTACCTGCGCGCTGAGGCGGAAGCAGAGCGTGTCGACGGGCGCACCGTCGTGTGTGTGTTGACTCATGACCCGAAATTCGATGTGCCGATGCTGGCGGCGTCTCTCGCCGTGGTGCCGCTCGCGTTTGTTGGTGCGCTGGGCTCGCGGCGGACGCATCTGGACCGGGTGGCGCGGCTGCGAGAGCAAGGCGTGACCGACGCCCAACTGCGGCGGCTGCGCAGCCCGCTCGGCCTGGACCTGAACGCCCGGACGCCCGAGGAGACCGCCATATCCATTGCGGCACAGATCATTGCCGAGACTTCAGGAGGCTCCGGGCGCGCGCTGAGCGACACCGACGGACCGATCCACCGGTAGTTGGGAGCGGCAGACCGAACGGGACGCGTCACAAGACGAAGTTGTTGGGTTTTGTCGTGTGTGGGCTGACGGCCTGTCATACTCGTTGTTATCCATATGGTTTCAGCCCCGGTGAGGTCCGATGCGAGCAGCTCGTGTGCTACGGCGTGTTACTCGATCTGACCGTGAGTTCCAGGCGTTATCTGGCGGATGGAATCGGCGATTTCACGCGAATCCTCTGGAGATCGTGTTTCCGGCCGACGCTGACGAGGTGGCTGTGGCTCTGCTGGATGCGCAAGAGCGGGGGGTACCGTTTCGAATCCGCTCGGGTGGGCACTCAGTAGACGGCTTCTCAGGGGTCGACGACGGGATCATCATTGACCTCGGAGATCTGAATACTGTTGACGTCAGCGCTGATCGTGCGCAGGCCAGAGTGGGGGCCGGCGCGCATCTGCACGATGTCTATGAGGTGCTAGGTGAGATCGACCGGGTGGTACCGGGCGGGGTTGGTCACTCGGTTGGTATGGGAGGGTTGATCACCGGCGGGGGACTGGGCGGCCTGACTCGTTGGCTGGGGGCGCTGGCGCACAACGTGCTCTGCTTCGATCTGGTCGATGCGCAAGGACAGATCCACAATGTGACGCCGGATAGTCACCCGGACTTGTATTGGGCCTGTCTTGGTGCCGGTGGAGGCAATTTCGGCATCATCACCGCCTTCACGTTGCGGACGACGCCCCTATCTGCAGCAGTCTGGTATCGGTTGTCGTGGCCGTGGAGTCAGTTCGAGCACGTTTATGAGGCGTGGCAGCAGTGGGCTCCGGCCGCCGATAGTCGCCTGACGCCGCTGCTGGTGATGTGGCCGACAACGACAGCCAATCGCATCGATGTAGCCGGCATCTTTCCGGGCACCTCTGAACAACTCGAAGACTTGTTAGATCCCCTACTCAAGGCGGTGCCGTCGCCGAGCGAAAAGCAAACAACGCCAACCACATTCGTTGCCGCCATGGCGGCTCTTCTACAGAAGATTGGCGGTGAGTCCTTCGACGTCGACACACGGGCCGCGACCGCATCGCCGTTCTTTGACCAACCACTCGACCGGAACCTCATGGGAATACTTCGTGATTGGCATACCAAAGCGCCAGGTAACTCGTTTGTTTGGTGTCTTCCCGGTGGCGGAGAACTTACAGCCGCCGCTGACCGGGGAACCCAATCGTTCTCCCACGGCCACATGCAGCAGCTGATGCTCATCCGATCGGACTGGAGCGACTTACGCGACGACGATGCCTGTATCTCATGGGTCAGCGGCCTTTACGATCTGGTACAGCCGCACGCCAGTGGTGCTTATCTCAACTGGACCAACACAGACACCGAATCGCGGCCGCACCGGCTATACCGCGACAGTTATGCCAGATTGGTTCAGATCAAGCACCGCCACGATCCGCACAGCATCTTCAGCTTCACGCACGCGATCCCGGCCTCGATATCTCGCGCACACGCCCGTCAGCTCCAACTACCAGACTCCACACTCACCGAGCTGTCCGACCGAGGCCTCCTGGTCGACTAAGAAGCGCCTCGCCGCAGACTGCTTTCGGCTGGACCGCGTCCGGCCAGCCAGGAGGAGCTGCCCTTATCGGTAAACGAAGCCTATGGCAGTAGTCGACTGCAGCACTGAATGCCTTCGGGGTGCCATAGCCGCGGTCGCTGATCGCGACATCGATCGGACGATCCGTGGGGCGATGATGCCTGGCCAGAGGCTTAAGAATTGCCTTTGACCCGTGATCCTGCTGGTGCGCGATACTGGGATTGAACCAGTGACCTCTTCCGTGTCAGGGAAGCGCTCTCCCGCTGAGCTAATCGCGCCTGTCTAAATGGAGGTGGAGACGGGAATCGAACCCGTGTGCACGGCTTTGCAGGCCGTTGCCTCACCACTCGGCCACTCCACCGCAAGGGATGCCAGTCCACCTTCGAGCGGATGACGGGATTCGAACCCGCGACCCCAACCTTGGCAAGGTTGTGCGCTACCAACTGCGCTACATCCGCGCGCAACGGATGAGATCGTCACCCGGTGCGAAGTGAAACAGTAGTCGAACGAGAGGTTTAATCACAAATCCCTTGAGCGCACGGCTCGTAAGCTGCTGGGCTGCGGTCTTTCCGGTACCTCGTGCTAGCCTTTCACCTCGATTGATCAGCCATCTCCGATCAACGCGCGGTCTCGTAGCTCAGCGGAAGAGCACTCGCCTCACACGCGAGGGGTCGCTGGTTCGAACCCAGCCGGGACCACCAAGAGTTCATTTTCATCACGTCCGCCATCCTGATCACTACGCCAGGATGGCGGCATGGCTGAGATCGACTTCTCACTGTTGGATGTGCCACGAACCACGCCGGTGGGCGATCCCGAGGCGTATCTCCGTGCCGCCATCGCCTGGCATTTCCGTGAGGGCACCGGCTCACCGTTCTGGCTGCGTACCGCGCGGACCCTGGACTTCGATCCGTTGACCGACATCAACGGTTTCGACGATCTCCGGCTGTTCCCGAACCTTGTCAACGAGCTACGGCACGCCCCCGTCGAAGACCTCATTCCGCGCGGCTACGGTTCGCCGGCGCCTGTGCCCAAGATCTTCGAGTCGGGCGGCACCACCGGTGCACCCAAACGCACGGCACAGCTGCCCGACTGGGTCGAGCAGGTCACCCAATGGCAGATCGAGGACTTCACCGCCGGCGGGTTCGTAGCCGGAGAGGGTCTGCTGTTCCTTATGCCCAGCGGCCCGCACGGGGTCGGCCACTTCTCCCGTGCGGTCAGCGAGCGGCTGAGGTCGGTGTTCTACCCGGTGGACCTGGATCCGCGGTGGGTCAAGAAGATCGCCGCGCGGGGTGCCACCGCCGAGGTATCGGCGTATGTCGAGCACGTCCTGGAACAAGCCAGATTCGTCCTGCAGACCCAGAAGGTGGCCAACCTGCACATCAGTCCGCCGCTACTAGGTGCCATCGCCCGCGATGACGCCATGGTGGACCTGGTCAACCAGAAGATCCGCTACATCCTGCTCAGCGGCGCCCACGTGGATCTGGACACCCTGGATCTGCTTCGGGAGATCTTCCCGACGACCGAGATCGCGATGGCGTTCGGCAGCACGATGATCTTGTCCCAGGCCAAGACTCGGGTCGAGGGTGACGCGTTGGTGTTCGACCCCAGAACGCCCTATGTGGTCTTCTGGGTGATCGATCCCGACACGGGCGAGCGCGTGCCGTACGGCGAGCGCGGTCAGGTGGTGATGAACCACATCAGCAAGGGCATGTTCATTCCCAACAACCTCGAACGCGATAGTGCGATCCGAATGCGCGGACCCGAGGGCCAGATCGGTGATTCCGTCAGCGAGGTGGCGCCCGTCGCTATCTTCGAAGGCGAGGCCGTCATCGAGGGCGTCTACTGATCGTGATTGCACTCGATGCGCTGGGCCCCAGCGGCGAATACCGCACCCGCACCCGTGAAGTCATCAACGATATGGCCGGGACGCCGGTCGCTGAGCTGAGCATCGTGCCCCCGCTGTATGTGCACCGCAGCATCCGGGCTCAGCACAACGCGAGACCACTGTCGACCGCGCAGCGCGCCATCGCGCTGGCCGGCGCCGCCGAGGTCTTCGGCACCGCGGTGATCGGCGGTTTGGGCTTCGAGCAATACGTCGAGATGGTCAGCCGGACATCGGGTCTGCCGATCGCGGTGGCGCGGTCCAGCGCCCGCGGAGTCGCCGAGTCCGTCCGATGTGCGGTCGATGCGGTGACACCCGCCCAGCCGGTGGGCGCCGCCCGCGATTGGCGCGATGAGCGCACCCGACGGGGGAGCGCGGTGTGGACACGTCGCGGCGAGGTGTTGGCGGTGCACGCATCGGGAAACAGCCCGGGTGTTCACGGCTCGTGGGCGCAGGCACTGGCGCTTGGCTACCGGGTCGCGATACGTCCGTCGCGGCGTGAGCCCTTCACCGGTCACCGGCTGGTCAATGCGTTGCGTCAGGCAGGATTTCGACCCGAGGACGCGGTGTATCTGCCCACCGGCCACGTAGGTGCGGCCGAGATCATCACCGCGGCCGACCTCGCGATCGTCTACGGCGGGCAAGACATCGTCGACAAGTACGCCGGCGACCCGACGGTGATGGCGAACGGGCCCGGCCGCACCAAGATCCTGATTACCGCCGAACAGGACTGGCGTGACTATCTCGATGTCATCGTCGAGTCGATCAGCGGTCAGGGCGGGATGGCATGCACCAACGCCACGGCCGTTCTCTATGAGGGGGACCCGCGCCCGTTGTCGGAGGCGGTTGCGGCCAGGCTTGCGACGATTGCACCGCTTCCGATCACCGACGAACGTGCCATCCTGCCCACCAAGCCCCTCGGCGCGGCGCGGCGCCTCGCGGACTACCTCGCGGTCAAGGCCCGGGGCGCTACGCCACTGTTGGGCGCCGATCAGGTGGTCGCGGACCTCGGCGACGGCTCCGCGGCGCTGCGACCCGCACTGCATCTGCTGGAGCGGCCCGACGGCGACCAACTCAATACCGAGTTGGCGTTTCCGTGCGTGTGGATCTCACCGTGGTCCCGTGCCGATGGCCTAGCCCCGCTGCGGCATTCGCTCGTCATCAATGCGATCACCGGCGACGAAGACCTCATCGACGATCTGCTCAGTGACCCGACGGTGTCCAACGTCTACAGCGGCGGGCACCTCACCTCGTACGCGGCACCCGGCATCCCACACGACGGCTTCCTTGCAGATTTTCTGATGCGCAACAAGGGCATCATCCGAGACTGACGGCTACCCGTGTCACGACACCCAGGGGCCGTTGCCGCCGATGGAGTCAATGCGGATGCGGGTGAGGTACCCGGAGGGGGCGTTCGGCGGCGGGAAGTGTTCATCGGAGCCCAGCATCGAGACGGCCAGCTGCTTGAGCAGCTCGGGTGCCCCGCCCTCGACGACCCACGCGGTGCCTGTGACGGCCAGATACTCGCGCTGCTGACCCGGCTGGCTGGGCGCGAGGATGGTCACGGCGACATGTGGATCCCGCCGGATGTTGCGCAACTTCTTGTATCCGCCGGATAGATGGGCGGATACCAGTTCGTCGCCATCGGCGGTGGACTGCAATGCGAACCAGACGACGGACACCTGCGGGCTGCCGTCGTCGTTGATGGTGACGAGCGTGGCATCTGTGCCCGCCCCGATGAGTGTGCGTGCGGCCTCATTGAGTTCCATGTGCGATGTCTACCCCGTTGCGGTCGGTTTCATTCCCGGATTGGAAGGACGCCCGAAACGACGGTGCCCGGCTGACAGGCATCGTCAGCCGGGCACCGTGTCGTAATGGGCTTACTGCAGAACGGTCGTGGTGTTCGTTCCGAACGGCACCTGCGGGTTGGTGCCCAGGGGAGTGCGTGGGTTCGCGCCCTCGTGAGTTGGCTCGTGGAAACCGCGGTCGTACAAGTTGGTGCCGGGCTGTGTGCAGGCCCCGCCGACACGCGGCGCGCCGCCGGCGCAGGCCGTCCGGCAGCTGTGGTTGTACGGCGTCTCGCCGGCTGAACACACCGGGGATGACGGCTCCGCGGCCGCGACCGGGGCGAGGAACATCGCGGCCGAGGCGCCCAGGGCCCCGGCGAACAGCGCGATGCGAGTGGGCAGCGAAACCATGAGGTTCAGAGCTCCTAACAATGCATGAATGAAACCTGAACAACAGGCTACATATCATAACGATTTCAACTCAAGGAATATTTGCTGCATTGCGAGAAAGGGTATCTGAATGGGTGAACTCCCAGTAGACATGCCTAGTGAACGGACATGCCGTAAGTAGCTGAAGGAGATGAACAGCTAACCTGTAGCCTACCGGGGGAGGGTTCTGGTCGGGGCGATCGATGGCGCTCGACTCACAACGCGCGCAGGTACCGCCTGGTTACCAAACGCTGCAGCTGCCTGGCTACGAGATTGCCTACCCGAATCCACCAGAACGATGGCTTCGAGAAAGCCGTGATCTCCACGGACACAATGTCATTGGATGGATCAAAGCGCACCGTAAAAGCTTCCTCGCCGGTCTCCGGGTGTCCCTGCAAGGTGCCGTACGCGAAACCGCGCCGGTTCGGCTCGTCGATCACGTACACAACACGGCACAACGCCCAGAACGGCCACAGGTGCGTCGCCACGTTCACACCTTCGGCGACGTCCGGGGCGGAGGTCTGCACGGGAAGTCCAATTCCGCGTTGGATGCCGAACCGCATCAGGCTCGCGGTGGCCTCCTCGAACCGCGCCCTACCCGTCCCGATCTGCTGCGACTCGTGCAGATGGTGATATCCGGCGGGCAGTTCACCGGCCGTCGCGCCGATCTCGGGGTAGGTGAACGGGAGCTGGCTCAGCTGCGCAATATCCACCCCAATAACGTAGGGGAGCATGACCACCGAGGAAGCAGTAACAGCGCACGAGGGTGGCGGGTTCAATCCGCCCGATCCCACCCTCAAGGGCGGCCCTGACTACGGCCGCTTCATCGATGCGCTGCGGACCCTGCAGGACCGCGCTCGCGCGGTCCTGCCTCCTGACGAGGTGATCACCGGGCTGGCCGATCAGATCGAGGCCATGAATGATCTGCTTGCCCCACACGAGGTTTCCGAATGGGACGCGCCATCGGGTCGGCGCACAGATCTTCCGCTGCGCGGAAACATCCTGTTGGTCCCGATGACGGTCGATAGTTTTGACAACGGAGTCCTTACGGGCACAGCCACTTTCGGGCGGTACCATCTGGGGCGCAACGGCGCGGTGCATGGCGGATGCCTGGGGCTGCTGTTCGACACCATTATCGGCACCGGCACGATGCTGCTTACCGATCTGCGCAAGCTGCGCACCGCCTACCTCAACATCAACTACCGCAAGGTCACGCCCATCGAGAAGGAGTTGCAATATGACTGCACCCTGGATCGGGTGGAGGGGCGCAAGGTGTTCTTGAAGAGCAGGCTGCTCGACGGCGAGGATGTGCTCGCCGAGGCCGATGCGCTCTTCGTGAAGCTCAACCCCGGGCAGCCGTGACCGAAAACGCCTGGCGCCGGGCCACCCGCAGGTGGGCTCGTTGGCGCGACCGGGTGCGGGATCGGCCCGCGCTGGACATCGCGTATCGCATGGTGGTCGCCGTCGTGGGCCTGGCCGTACTCATTGTGGGCATCATCACCATCCCGTATCCAGGACCCGGCTGGGCGATCGTGTTCCTCGGTCTGGCGATCCTTGCTACCGAATTCTCCTGGGCAGGCAAGGTTCTGCACGCCGTCAGGGCCCGGTATGACAGATTCATGGCCTGGTTCTCCACCCAGCCGCACTGGGTGCGGGGGATCGGGGTGCTCTTCACCGCAGCCGTGGTCGTGGCCACGCTATGGGTGCTGGGCGCGGTCGGCTGGGTTGCTGCACTGGTCGGGATCGAGACGCCGTGGCTGAAGAGCCCGCTAGGACTTGGCGGCTGACCGTCGTCCCCGCACGCGATCGATAACATTTGTCCACAACACTTTTGAACCCGCCACAAACTCCGAACCGACCTCGCGCGTCGAGATCATCTCCTTCATCATTCGAACCGCGTCGGCCTTGTTGCGTGTGGAGGCCTTGCTGAAATGGCCGGTGTCGAACGGAGGCTGCGGGTCGTACTCGATGCAGAGTTGTGTGGCCTCGGCGCGCGATCGCCCGGCGATCTCGCCGACGAGCCATAATCCGAGGTCGAGTCCTGCCGAGACACCGGCGGCGGTGATCACCTTGCCGTCTCGCACGATTCGTTTGTCCCGGCGGGGATTCGCGCCGAAGGTGGTGAGCATCCGTTGCCCGGCCCAGTGACAGGTGGCGTCCTTACCCTGCAGAATCCCGGCCGCACCAAGGATGAGCGACCCGCTGCATACCGACGCCGTCCACTGCGTGGTCCGGTGCACGTTCCGGAGCCAGTTCAGCACGCCCTCATCCGCGGCCGTGGTCATGGTGGCCGGTATCGAACCCCCAACCAGGACGATGTCGGGTGTCTGCGTTTCCTCGAATGAATGCGTCGCCCCGAGCACCAGCACCCCGCTGTCGGTCACTATCGGGCCCGGCTCATGCCAGACGAATCGAAACTCGGCATCGGGTAACCCCCTGAGCACTTCAAACGGACCGATCGCATCGAGTGTCGTCATCCCCGGGTACGCCAGAATCGCTATCTGCATGACTGCCATGGTCGATGAGAGGTCACCCGAGCAGAAGTGGCCAGATAGTCAGCATCCGACGAGATATTGCCAATCGAGGTTTACGCTGGCCGCATGGACACCGTGTCGTCGGGTCGTTCGGACAGGCCTCACTCCGTGCTGTCGGGTCGTTCGGACAAGCCTCACTCCGTCGTCGTTCTCGCCCTTCCCGAAACCATCGGATTCGACCTCGCCACCGCGGTTGAGGTGTTCCGGCGCGTGCACCTGGCCGACGGCAGCCGGCCCTACCGCGTGCGGGTGTGCGGCACCGAACCGGTCGTCTCCGCCGGGCCGTTCGGCATTGCGACAGACCTTGGGCTTGAGGCCCTTTCGGAGGCGGACACGATCGTGGTCCCGGCCCGCAACGACGTGACCGCACCCGTCCCCGATGGTGTCATCGAGGCATTGCAGGCCGCATACGCGCGCGGCGTGCGGATCGCCTCCATTTGCGCGGGGGCGTTCACCCTCGCCGAGGCCGGGATCCTGGACGGCAAGCGGGCCACCACCCACTGGATGGCCGCCGACCTGTTCCGGGAGATGTTCCCGGCGGTACGCCTGGATGCCGACGTGCTGTACGTCGACGAGGGGCAGGTGCTCACCTCCGCCGGTGCCTCGGCCGGTATCGATCTGTGCCTGCACATCGTCGCGTGCGATCACGGCACGGCGGTCGCCTCCGCGGCGGCGCGAGTAGCAGTGGCGCCGCTGCACCGCGACGGCGGTCAGGCGCAGTACGTCATCAGAAACCGTCAGCGTGCCGAGGCAGGTCTTGGCGAGATTCTGGCGTGGATCGAGCACAACGCCCATCGCGAGCTGTCCCTGGAGGACCTCGCGGCGCGGGCGTCCACCAGCGTGCGCAGCCTCAACCGGCGGTTTCGCGCTGAAACGGGCCAGACGCCCATGCAGTGGCTGACAGGGGTGCGGGTCCGTCACGCCCAACAGATGTTGGAAAGTTCCGCGGATCCGGTGGAGTGGATCGGGCGCGAGGTGGGGTTCGGTTCACCTGCGAATTTCCGGGAGCAGTTCCGCCGGCTCACCGGTGTCTCCCCGCTGGCGTATCGGAACACCTTCCGGATGCGGTCGGCCTGAGTGTAGCGACCGCCATCAGGCTGGGAAGGCGCTGGTGTGGACCGATAGCATGAGTTCGCAAACCCCCGCCTCTGACGATGGAGAACTGCTGATGACTGCGCCCAACCCGTCTTCCCTTGTGGCCCCGATCCGGGTGCCGGCCGGGACGACGGCGGGCACCGCGGTGCGCGAGGCGGGCCTGCCCGGTAAGGGTGAGGACGCCGTGGTTGTCGTGCGCGTCGACGGGAACCTGAAGGATCTGTCGTGGACCCCGGAGGTCGACACCGAGGTAGAGCCGGTCGCGGCCAACACCGAGGACGGACGCAGCGTCATCCGACACTCGGCCGCCCACGTGCTGGCGCAGGCCGTGCAAGACCTCTTCCCGGCCGCCAAGCTCGGTATCGGCCCGCCGATCACCGATGGCTTCTACTACGACTTCGGGATCGATCACGCCTTCACTCCCGAGGATCTGACCGCCCTCGAAAAGAAGATGAAGCAGATCATCAAAGAGGGACAACGTTTTTCGCGCCGTGTCTACGGTTCGGTCGAAGAGGCTCAGGCCGAGCTGGCGAGTGAGCCGTTCAAACTGGAGCTGGTTTCGGACAAGTCCGGCGCCGACGACCCGGAGGTCATGGAGGTCGGCGGCGACGAACTGTCGGCTTACGACAACCTGAATCCACGTACCGGGGAACGGGAATGGTTCGACCTGTGTCGTGGCCCGCACATTCCCACCACTAAACACATCCCGGCGTTCCGGCTTACCCGTAGCTCGGCCGCCTACTGGCGCGGAAACCAGGCCAACGCGAGCATGCAGCGCGTCTACGGCACCGCTTGGGAGTCCCAAGAAGCCCTCGACAAGCACCTCGAACTGCTGGAAGAGGCGCTGCGACGCGACCACCGCAAGCTCGGCGTCGAGCTCGACCTGTTCAGCTTCCCCGACGAAATCGGTTCCGGTCTCCCGGTTTTCCACCCCAAGGGTGGCATCATCCGCAAGGAGTTGGAGGACTACTCGCGCGCCAAGCACTCCGCCGCCGGGTACGAGTTCGTCAACACCCCGCACATCACCAAGGAAAACCTGTATCAGACCTCCGGGCACCTGGATTGGTACTCCGACGGCATGTTTCCCCCGATGCACATCGATGCCGAGCTCAACGAGGACGGCACCGTGCGCAAGCCGGGGCAGAACTACTACCTCAAGCCCATGAACTGCCCCATGCATCACCTGATCTACCGGGCGCGGGGCCGCTCGTACCGTGAACTGCCGTTGCGGCTCTTCGAATTCGGTTCGGTGTACCGATATGAGAAGTCGGGCGTGGTGCATGGTCTGACCCGGGTGCGCGGTATGACGCAGGACGACGCGCATATCTACACCACCCGCGAGCAGATGCACGAGGAACTGACCTCACTGCTGCGGTTCGTGCTCGATCTGCTGTCCGACTACGGGCTCGACGATTTCTATCTGGAGCTTTCCACCAAGGACGAGACGAAATTCGTTGGTAGCGACGAAGACTGGGAAGAGGCCACCAGAACCCTGGAGCAGGTGGCGCGCGACTCCGGCCTTCAGCTGGTCCCGGACCCGGGCGGCGCCGCTTTCTACGGCCCCAAGATCTCGGTGCAGGCCAAGGACGCACTGGGCCGGTCCTGGCAGATGTCCACGATTCAGCTCGACTTCAACATGCCCGAACGGTTCGATCTCCAATACTCCGCCGCAGACGGCACCCGCCAGCGTCCGGTGCTCATCCACCGCGCACTGTTCGGGTCGATCGAACGGTTCTTCGGTGTGCTCACCGAGCACTACGCGGGCGCCTTCCCGGCCTGGCTGTCGCCGGTGCAGGCGGTGGGCATCCCGATCGCCGATGCCCACGCTGTGTATCTGAACGACATTGTCTCCCAGCTCAAATCCCAGGGCATCCGTGCCGAGGTCGACACCAGCGATGACCGCATGAACAAGAAGATCGTCAACCACACCAACCAGCGGGTGCCGTTCCTGCTGTTGGCCGGTGACCGCGACGTGGAGGCGGGCGCTGTCAGCTTCCGTTTCCGTGACCGCACCCAGGTCAACGGTGTGCCCCGCGAGGAGGCCGTCGCCGCGATCATCGACTGGGTAAGCAGACGCGAGAATGTGTCGCCGACAGCCGAGCTCATGAAGTTGGGGACCCGTGACTGACGAGGACTCGACCATCACCGACCGGGGAGTGGGCGACCCCGATCACTTGCAGCGGCTGTGGACCCCGCACCGGATGACCTACCTCGTCGAGGCAGTGAAATCGAGCGGGGCAGAGTCCGCTCCGTTCACCGACATTCCTGAGATGGCCGACGAAGACGGGCTGGTGGTGGCGCGCGGCGACCATGTATACGCCGTGCTGAACCTGTACCCGTACAACCCGGGGCATCTCATGGTGGTGCCGTACCGGCAGGTCGCGGAGCTCGAAGACCTCACCGAGGACGAGAGCCGGGAACTGATGGCGTTCACCCAGAAGGCGATTCGGGTGATCAAGAAGGTCTCCCGACCACACGGCTTCAACGTGGGACTTAACCTGGGCAGCGCCGCGGGTGGATCACTGGCCGAGCACTTGCATCAGCATGTGGTGCCGCGCTGGGGCGGCGACGCCAACTTCATCACCATCATCGGCGATTCCAAGGTGCTGCCGCAGCTGCTACGGGACACCCGCAAACTGCTCGCCACCGCCTGGGAGCAATTGCCATGAGCGGCTTCCTATCCCGGGAGACATTCGCCAAGATCACGAAACCGCTGGCCAATGCGGTACTGCGCGCCGGATTCACCCCCGACACCGTCACCATCTTCGGAACCGCGGCATCGGTCGTCGCGGCACTCACCCTGTTCCCGACGGGCCACCTGTTCTGGGGTGGCATTGCGGTGGCACTGTTCACGATGTTCGACATGCTCGACGGGGCGATGGCGCGCGCCCGTGGCGGCGGCACCCGGTTCGGTGCGGTGCTCGACGCGACATGCGATCGGGTCGCCGACGGTGCGGTGTTCGCCGGTCTGCTCTGGTGGGCCGCATTCGGTTGGGGATCAACGTCTTTGGTGGTCGCCACGCTGATCTGCATGATCACCTCGCAGGTGATCTCGTATGTGAAGGCCCGGGCCGAGGCGTCCGGATTGCGTGCCGACGGCGGGCTGATCGAACGCCCCGAACGGCTCATCATCGTGCTCCTCGGAGCGACCTTCAGCGGAGGCCTCGGGGTGCACTGGCCATTGCATGTGGCGATGTGGGCGCTGGCGGTCGGGAGCCTGGTGACCGTGGCGCAACGGATGCACGCGGTGCGCACATCTGCCGGTGCTCTGGACGCGCTGCCCAACCCCGATGGCGGCCAGGACACGGCGGAGTCGAGTCAGTCATGAGCGTCTGGGGTGAACGGGCTGCCGATTGGGGATACGCCGCCGGCTGGAAACTGACACAGGTAACACCAGATCCGATCGCCCGTGCCATATTCGATCTCGGAGCGACGGTCGGCGCGCGCGATGGTGGTCCCGAGCAGCTCCGCAAGAATCTCGCCCGGGTACTAGGGGTGCATCCCCGCGAGGTGCCCGATCGGCTGATGCTTGACGCTGTGCGGTCCTACGCCCGGTACTGGCGTGAAGCGTTCCGGCTGCCCTCACAGAACATGGAACGTCTTGCCGGCCGTTTGGACAGCGGCGCCTTCGGGCGTCGGAACATCGAGGCATCCCAGGACCGCGGTAAGGGAACGGTGATCGCGCTGCCGCACAGCGGCAACTGGGACATGGCGGGTGTTTGGCTGGCCCAGACCTACGGCACCTTCACCACGGTGGCCGAGCGTCTCAAGCCTGAATCGCTGTACCGACGTTTCCTTGATTACCGGGAAACCCTTGGCTTCGAGGTGCTGCCGCTCACCGGTGACCAGTCCGGGCCGTATGAGCTGCTCGTCCAGCGATTGCGGGAGAACCGGGTCGTCTGTCTGATGGCCGATCGCGACCTGAGCCGCAGCGGTGTCTCTGTCGACTTCTTCGGCGCTGAAGCCCGGATGCCTGCGGGCCCGGCACGCCTGGCAATCGACACCGGTGCGGATCTGCTTCCGGCGCACTGCTGGTTCGACCCACATGGTCAATGGGGCGTGAGGATTCATTCGCCTATTGACACCTCGTCGGGGGACGTCGCGGTGGTCACCCAGGCGATGGCCGATGTGTTCGCCGCCAATATCGCTGAGCGCCCCGCGGATTGGCACATGTTCCAACCGTTGTGGCTCGAGGACCTCTCGGAGGACCGTCGCACCAAGCTGCGCGCCGCCGCGGCCCAGCCCACCCCTACAGAGGAGTCGGAGCCCACACGGGAAACGGATCCGGTCGGTGGGCAGGCGTAGTGCGCATCGGGATGGTCTGCCCCTACTCGTTTGATGTACCGGGCGGCGTCCAGTCGCATGTGGTGCAGCTGGCGGAGGTCATGCGGGATCGCGGCCATCACGTCAGCCTGCTTGCGCCATCGTCATCGGAGCTGGAGCTGCCGGAATTCGTGGTTTCCGGCGGTAAGGCCGTCCCGATCCCATACAACGGCTCCGTCGCGCGACTGCGCTTCGGTCCCGCCACCTATGCCAAGACCAGGCGCTGGCTCGTGGATGGCGACTTCGATGTGCTGCATCTGCATGAACCGAATGCGCCGAGCCTGTCCATGCTGGCGCTCATGGTCGCGGAGGGGCCTATCGTCGCGACCTTCCACACGTCGACCACGAAGTCGTTGACGCTGAGCGTCTTTCAGGCCGTGCTGCGTCCCTGGCATGAGAAGATCGTCGGCCGGATCGCCGTCTCCGAGCTGGCACGGCGCTGGCAGATGGAGGCACTAGGTTCCGACGCGGTCGAGATACCCAATGGCGTCGATGTTCGATCCTTCTCCGGGGCGCCGCCGCTCGAGGGCTACCCGCGAGCGGGTAAGACGGTGTTGTTCCTGGGCCGCTACGACGAGTCGCGCAAGGGTATGGACGTGCTGATGGGGGCGCTACCGAAGATCACCGCAGGCTTCTCCGATGTGGAGATCTTGATCGTCGGCCGTGGAGACGAGGACGAATTGCGCTCGCAGGCAGGTCCATTGGCCAAACATCTGCGGTTTCTCGGCCAGGTCGACGATGCGACCAAGGCCTCGGCAATGCGTAGCGCCGACGTGTACTGCGCACCCAACATCGGTGGCGAGAGCTTCGGCATCGTGTTGGTGGAGGCGATGGCCGCGGGTACCGCGGTGGTCGCGAGCTCGCTCGACGCCTTTCGGCGAGTGCTACTGGACGGCAAGGCCGGCCGGCTGACGCAGACGGGCGACCCTGATGCCTTGGCGGCGGCCATCATCGAAGTGCTCGGCAACGACGAAGGTCGCGCGGAGCTTGTCGCGGCCGGTACCGAAGCGGTGCAGCGGTACGACTGGTCGGTGGTCGCGCAGCAGATCATGCTCGTCTACGAGACCGTGACCGCCGCCGGTGTACGGGTGAAGGTCGACAGTTGGTGACCTTCTCGGCGTTGACCGTCATCGTCATCGCCCTCATCGCGACCTTCCTCGCCTTCGGCCTGTTGTGGGCCTATCTGGTGGCCAACCGACTCGACCGCCTGCATGTGCGCAGCGACCTGTCCTGGCAGTCGCTCGATGCCGCCCTGGCGCGCCGCGCCGTCGTCGCGCGGGCAGTGGGAGATGCGCTCAAGGACAATCAGCTGATCAAGGTGGCGGCCAAAGCCGAACGTGCTGAACGCAACTGGCGCGAGGATGCGGAGAACCAGCTGGCCTCCGCACTATCCACCATCGACCCAAACCGGCTGCGGCCCGCGCTGGTGGCCGAACTCGCCGATGCCGAAACGAGGGTGCTGATTGCGCGCCGTTTCCACAACGACGCAGTGCGTGACACCCTCGCGTTGCGTGTACGCCGTCCCGTGCGGTGGCTGCGGCTGGGCGGAACGGCGCCGATGCCAACATATTTCGAGATCGTTGATCTGCAGGGCGCGGGCTCCGAGGATCCTGCTCTGGCCAACTTCCGTACCTCGGCGCGGATCATCCTGTTGGACGAGGACGGTCGGGTGCTGCTGCTGCGTGGTTTCGACCCGGCCGCGCCCAGTCCGGCGGTGCACTGGTGGTTCACGGTCGGCGGTCAAACCCTGTCGGGGGAGAAGCTTGCCGATGGTGCAGTGCGCGAGCTGGTCGAGGAGACCGGATTGACGGTGCCCTCCGGACGGCTCGTCGGGCCGCTGTGGCGTCGGGTCGCCGTCTTCGACTTCAACGGCACCACCATCCGTTCCGAGGAACTGTTCTTTGTGCACCGCACCAAGAGATTCGAGCCGGCCACCGATGGCCGCACCAATCTGGAGCAGCGCTACATCACCGGCCACCGTTGGTGCGACGCCGAGCAGATCGCCGCATTGACGGCGTCGGGGGAGCAGGTGTTCCCCAATCAGCTAGGAGAGCTGCTGAATGAGGCCGCCGCGGCGGCCGATGCGGTAGTCGCTGGTGGGCGCCGCGAACCGATTCTGATCGGGTGAGCCCGGTCACCGCACCTCCCGGAGCAAAATCGCTGGTGCGGCGGCATTAGACTGATGGAAGAACCCGACATCCAGGAGCCCTCAGTTGACTAGCACGACCAACGGAACGTCCCCCGAGACCGGAACCGGCACCGCGCGCGTCAAGCGCGGTATGGCCGAGATGCTCAAGGGCGGCGTCATCATGGACGTCGTCACCGCCGAGCAGGCGAAGATCGCCGAAGACGCCGGAGCCGTCGCCGTCATGGCGTTGGAGCGGGTGCCCGCCGATATCCGCGCCCAGGGTGGCGTGTCCCGGATGAGCGATCCGGACATGATCGACCGCATCATCGGCGCCGTCAGCATCCCCGTCATGGCGAAGGCCCGGATCGGGCATTTCGTGGAGGCGCAGATCCTGCAGAGCCTCGGCGTCGACTACATCGACGAGTCGGAGGTTTTGACCCCGGCCGACTACACCAACCACATCGACAAGTGGAAGTTCACCGTGCCCTTCGTGTGCGGTGCCACCAACCTGGGCGAGGCGCTGCGTCGTATCACCGAGGGTGCGGCAATGATCCGCTCCAAGGGCGAGGCCGGCACCGGTGACGTGTCCAACGCGACCACCCACATGCGCAAGATCGGCGGCGAGATCCGTCGCCTCACCTCGCTGGCCGAGGACGAGTTGTATGTCGCTGCAAAGGAACTGCAGGCCCCATACGAGCTGGTGGTCGAGGTTGCACGGGCAGGCAAGCTCCCGGTCACCCTGTTCACCGCCGGTGGTATCGCCACCCCCGCCGATGCCGCGATGATGATGCAGCTCGGCGCCGAGGGTGTGTTCGTCGGATCCGGAATCTTCAAGTCCGGCAACCCGGAGCAGCGGGCCGCGGCGATCGTGAAAGCCACCACCTTCCACGACGACCCGGACGTGCTCGCGAAGGTGTCGCGTGGTCTCGGTGAGGCGATGGTCGGCATCAACGTGGAGGACATCGCTCAGCCGCATCGGCTGTCCGAGCGCGGCTGGTAATGCGATGAGCCGCTTACGCGAGGAGCGTCGGGGCTAGCTGATGGCCGATATCGAAGAGATCCTGACGCTGGAACAGCTCGAAAAGGACATCTTTCGGGGCAACGTGACCCCGAGCAGCCTGCGCCGCACCTTCGGTGGACAGGTCGCGGGACAGTCGTTGGTATCGGCGGTTCGCACCGTAGAGCCGGAGTACCTCGTACATTCCCTGCACGGATACTTCCTGCGGCCCGGAAATCCCAACGAGCCCACCGTGTTTCTCGTTGACCGGGTGCGCGAGGGACGGTCGTTCTGTACTCGCCGCGTCACCGCGATCCAGGACGGCCAGCCCATCTTCAGCATGTCCGCTTCCTTCCAGACCCTGGATAGCGGCATCGAGCATCAGGATCTGATGCCACCGGTGCCGGCACCCGAGGACCTGCCGGATGTACAGGATGCGGAGGAGTCGTTCAGTAGTGATCTGTTCCGGCAGTTCGCCGAATGGGATATCCGTATCGTTCCCGATGAGCTGATGGATCGGAATCCACGGCTTGCCGCGCAGCAACGCGTATGGTTCCGCTGCCGTAAGCACCTTCCCGACGATCCGGTGCTGCATATCTGTGCGCTGGCCTATATGAGCGACCTGACCCTGCTGAGCTCGTCCAAAGTGCCGCATCGGGATGCGGTGCTGCAGACGGCATCCCTTGACCACGCGCTGTGGTTCCTGCGACCGTTCCGCGCCGACGAGTGGCTGCTGTACGACGAGACATCGCCGTCTGCCGGCTACGGACGCGCGCTGACCCAGGGCCGGATCTTCGACCGCGAGGGCCGAATGGTCGCGGCGGTGGTGCAGGAGGGTCTCACCCGGTACGAACGGAACCCGGATGAGGCGTCGATTGCCAAGGGGAACATGGCGTGAGCCCGCTCGTCGGCGTGCTGGCATTGCAGGGTGATGTCAGGGAACATGTTGCTGCCCTGAGAGATTCGGGTGTCGACGTGGCGAGCGTGCGCCGTCCCGAGGAGCTCGCCAAGGTGGACGCGCTGGTGATCCCCGGTGGTGAGTCGACCACGATGAGCAACCTGCTGCGTGTGTTCGAACTGTTGGACCCGCTCACGGAGCGCCTACGCGAAGGCCTGCCGGTCTACGGTTCGTGCGCCGGCATGATCCTGCTGGCCAGCGAAATACTCGATACCCGTCCGGATGCGGTGGCACTCGGCGCCATCGATATGACGGTGCGGCGCAATGCCTTCGGCCGTCAGGTCGACTCCTTCGAGGGCGACCTGGATTTCATCGGGCTCGACAGTGAGCTGCACGCGGTATTCATCAGGGCGCCGTGGGTCGAGCGTGTCGGCGAGGACGTCGAGGTGCTGGCCAGTGCACAGGGGCATCCGGTCGCGGTCCGGCAGGGGAGCGCACTGGCGACGGCGTTCCACCCCGAGGTGACCGGCGACCGTCGGGTGCACGAGTTCTTCGTCGATATGGTGCGTGCTTCGTAGCAGCCCGTTGCGCGAGCAGACGCGTATTGCACGCGCGTCCTGGGGTTTCTGTGCACTAAGTGTCTGCTCGGCCGGGGGATCTGGCACGTGCGGTTCACCAGCGGAGCATCGGCATGGGGCGCAGCGGGTGCTTAAGCGTCCACCTTCCCGCGGTACGCAACAAGAATCCGTGAAAACCGCCGTAGGGCAACGCCTCCACGACCTCGCGCACATCAGAGCGTTCCAGACCGGTCCAGACGTACAGACCGCGGAAGGCATCGATCCGGTCGCCTAGGCGGAAGGTCTCGACCCACAAGTCCTCAACGGTGCGCAGCTTGTGGTGTTCGGCCACCATCGACCGCACCCGCGCGATGTCGGTGACTCCGAATTCCGGCGCCAGCTGCTCGGCGAGCGCCACCGACGGATCGAGGTAGTCCCAGGTGCCTGCCGTCCAGATCCCGATATCGTGTGTCGCCCACGCCAAGGCAATCTCGGGTGGTGCCTCGGTCATGCCGAGAAGCCGTAGCTGGTAGTTCATGGCGCGGTACAGATGGTTGCGGTAGTCGGTCAGGCTCTCGCCGATGGTTTCCGCGTATCGGTCCAGCACGGCGTCGACAATCGGGTCTTCCACCAGGACAGTCATGCGGTTCACCCTAGTTGCGCGAGTACACTCGGTCAGCGCTGAAAATGAACACAGACAGAAAGAAGTAACCGGGTACATGAGCGGCCATTCCAAGTGGGCCACCACCAAGCATCAGAAGGCCGTCAAAGACGCGCGCCGTGGCAAGGAGTTCGCCAGGCTGATCAAGAACATCGAGGTCGCCGCGCGCACAGGCGGCGGTGATCCGTCCGGCAACCCGACGCTCTACGACGCCATCCAGAAGGCCAAGAAGACCTCGGTGCCCAATGACAACATCGAGCGGGCCCGCAAGCGCGGTGCCGGCGAGGAAGCCGGCGGCGCCGACTGGCAGACCATCATGTACGAGGGCTATGGCCCGAATGGTGTCGCGGTGCTTATCGAATGCTTGACCGATAACCGCAACCGTGCCGCCGGTGAGGTGCGTGTCGCGATGACCCGCAATGGTGGCGCCATGGCCGATCCGGGGTCGGTGTCCTATCTGTTCTCCCGCAAGGGCATGGTGACCCTCGACAAGGGGAACCTGTCCGAGGATGACGTGCTCATGGCCGTCCTGGAGGCGGGTGCCGAGGAGGTCAACGATCTGGGCGAGAGCTTCGAGGTCGTCTCCGAGCCCACGGACCTCGTTGCGGTGCGGCAGGCGCTGCAGGCTGCCGGGATCGATTACGAGTCGGCGGAAGCGAGCTTTCAGCCGTCGGTGAGCGTCCCCGTCGATGTCGACGGGGCCCGCAAGGTGTTCAAGCTGGTCGACGCGCTGGAGGACAGCGACGACGTGCAGAACGTCTACACCAACGTGGACCTGTCCGATGAGGTGCTGGCCGCGCTCGACGAGGACTGACCGGCCGCCCAGACCGCCAGGGTCACCACCGCGGTGGTGACGAGCACGGCGCCGATGGTGTCCGTGACGTAGTGATACCCGCAGGCAACCTGCCCGAGTAGCCCCAGCGTGCTGACGATCGCAGCGGCAACGAAGGACCACATCGCCCCGCCGGCCACCAGCACGACCATTCCCATCACCGATACCACCAGCGTGGTGTGGCCGCTGGGGTAGGCGAGGTAGCCGCCCTTCTCGCGTCCCACGAGCAGCTTGGTGGCCTGAGTGGTCCAGATCGCGACGAACGGACAGGCGAGTACCACCGCCGCCACCCGCCAGCGCCGGCGATACAGCTCGAAGCCGATGCAGGCCAGCAGTACCGGTCCGAGCAGCGCCCAGTCGGTGAAGATCAATAGCCAGCGTGGCTGCACCCCGAATACCTGTTGGGTCGCATCGAAAAACCAGATGTCAAAGGGTGTTGAACCCTTCCCGACGGTGAATCCGAGCACCAACATCGTGATCACGCCAAGGGGAGGCCACCACTGAATCGTTTTCTGGATCGACAGGTTTCCGGCAGACACTATGACGACAGTAATCGTCGGGAATGTAACGCCACCCGTGCGGCGTTACTGTGATGTCAACGACTGTTGGTCAACATGTGTTGACAGCTATGTCAAGTAGGCGTACATCTTAGACATCTAGGAGTGAAGGGAGGCCCGTCATGGCCACACAAACAGTCATCTCGGCGCCCGAATCGACGAGTCTCTGGCGCACCGCGCGTGCCGTACTCGCGCTGCCGGTCACCATGACAGTCCTCATTCCACTGGTCATCCTCTACGGATTGGGCATGGAAGTGCCCTCGTGGATGTCGGACCAGATGTCGATGGCGGCGACGGTGATCGGGACGCTGTTGATCGGTGCGGGCCTGTTCCTGGTGACGCGGACGGTGCTGCTCTTCCATCAGATCGGTAAGGGTTCTTTGGCGCCATTCGATCCACCGACCCGACTGGTGGTCTTCGGTCCCTACCGCTACGTGCGCAACCCGATGATCACCGGAGTGATCGCCATCCTGGTGGGCGAGGCACTCGCCGTGAACTCTGTTGGTCTGCTGATCTTCGCGGCGGTGTTCATTACCGTCAACGCCATCTACTTCCCCCTGGTTGAGGAACGCGGCCTGTTGAAGCGGTTCGGCCGCGACTACGCCGAGTACTCCCAGCACGTACCGCGATGGATTCCGAGGCTGCGCCCCTGGGCTCAGCCCGCGGCCTGAGGTGCGGGTGCGTCGAGGTAGTGCTGAATGATTGGCGCTAACCAGTCGATGACCTGCTCGCGCGTCATGTCCACCACGGGACTCAAGTTGAGGATGTAGCGGCATGCGGCGAAGCCGATCATCTGCGTGCCAACCAGGGCAGCACGCTCGAGGATGTGATCCGAGATCACTGGCGCCATGGCAGGAACCGTCTGGCTGCTGAAGATGTCCTCCATTCGCGCTCGCGCGGATTCGTGCGATACCGCGGCGCGTAGGAGTGCGACCATCGTGTCGTCTACTTCCCAGCGGTCCATGAAGTGCTCGACCATCGTCGTGCCGAGCTCGGCATGGGGCACTGCGGTGAGATCAGGCAGGCACAGGTCGAAGTTGGCGGCCGCCGCGAACAGCTTTGCCTTGTTGCCGTAATAGCGCATCACCAGGGACGGGTCGATACCCGCGGTCGCTGCGATGGCTCGGATGGTTGCCTTCTCGTAGCCGACGCCGGCGAAGTGTTCCTGGGCAGCCTCAAGGATGGCCGCGCGGGTGGCGTCCGATCGCCGAGGTTCGGTGGACATGCGCTGAGTTTAGGCCAACGAGCGTTGACATTTGGAGAGCCCTCGCGTGTTGATATGCCGGATGGGCGAAACCCCTCGATATGCTGATCGAACAGTTGTTCTACGGCGAGAGGGCTGACACGTGCGGGTGATGGGAGTCGACCCGGGTCTTACCCGGTGTGGCCTGTCCATGGTCGAGGCCTCCTCGGGCCGCAAGGTGGTTGCCCTGGATGTCGACGTCGTGCGTACCCCGGCCAATCAGCCTCTCCCGCAACGACTTCTGGCGATCAGTGAGGTCGTCGAACACTGGATGGACACTCACCGCCCCGATGTGGTCGCCATCGAGCGTGTCTTTGCTCAGCACAACGTCTCCACCGTGATGGGAACCGCTCAAGCCGGCGGGGTGATCGCGCTGTGCGCCGCAAGACGGGGAATCGAGGTGTATTTCCACACCCCGTCGGAAGTCAAGGCAGCGGTAACCGGCAACGGGCGGGCGGATAAATCGCAAGTGACAGCCATGGTCACCCGCATCCTGCAGCTGCAGACGGCGCCGTCACCCGCGGACGCGGCGGATGCACTGGCCCTGGCAATCTGTCACTGCTGGCGTGCGCCCATGCTGGCGAGGATGGCCAAAGCGGAGGCCGCAGCGGAAAAGCAGCGGAAGGCCTTTGCGGCCCGAATGAAGGCGGTGGCGCGATGATGAGCCGCTTGCGCGAAGAAGGTGGTATCGAATGATTGCTTCGGTCAATGGCGAGGTCATCGACATTGCGCTCGATCATGTGGTGATCGAGGCCGCCGGTGTCGGATATCGCGTCAACGCCACCCCGGCGACACTGTCGACGCTGCGGCGCGGCACGCAGGTGCGGCTGATCACGGCGATGATTGTCCGCGAGGACTCGATGACCTTGTACGGCTTCACCGACACCGATGCCCGCGATCTGTTCATGACGCTGCTTGGGGTCTCTGGTGTGGGGCCCAAGATCGCGATGGCCACGCTCGCGGTGTACGACGCACCGACGCTGCGTCAGGCACTGGGCGATGGCGATGTCACGGCGCTGACCCGGGTGCCGGGGATCGGTAAGCGTGGCGCCGAGCGCCTGGTGCTGGAACTGCGGGAGAAGGTGGCGGCCGCCCCGAGCGGATCCACCGAGCTGGGCCGCGGCACTGGATCGCTGGTGCGCACACAGGTCATCGAGGCGCTTACGGGCCTCGGATTCCCCGCCAAACAAGCCGAGCAAGCCACCGATGCCGTGCTGGCCCAAGACAATTCCGATGGCGACACCTCGACCGTATTGCGCTCGGCACTGACGCTGCTGGGTAAGACGCGATGAGTCGCTTCGACGAGTTCGGGGACCTTGAGGCCGAGGAGGAGGGCTTCGAAACCGCCGAGATGTCCAGTGCCCTGACGGTCGGCGAGGGCGATGTCGACGCAGGATTGCGGCCGCGGACCCTGCACGAGTTCATCGGCCAGCCACGCGTGCGCGAGCAGCTGGAGCTCGTGTTGTCCGGCGCGAAGAATCGTGGCAGCACCCCGGACCACATCCTGCTGTCCGGTCCGCCCGGGCTCGGGAAGACCTCATTGGCCATGATCATCGCCGCCGAGTTGGGCTCCGCGCTACGGGTGACCTCGGGGCCGGCGCTGGAAAGAGCCGGCGACCTCGCGGCGATGCTGAGCAACCTCGTGGAAAACGATGTGCTGTTCATCGACGAGATCCACCGCATCGCCCGGCCCGCCGAGGAAATGTTGTATCTGGCCATGGAGGACTTTCGCGTCGATATCGTCGTCGGCAAGGGACCCGGTGCGACGTCGATCCCCCTGGAAGTGGCCCCGTTCACGTTGGTCGGCGCGACCACCCGATCAGGAGCGCTCACCGGGCCGCTGCGGGACAGATTCGGATTCACGGCCCATATGGACTTCTATGAGCCCCCCGAGCTCGAACTCGTGCTGGCCCGGTCGGCGGGAATCCTCGGTATCGAACTGGGGGACGACGCCGGTGTGGAAATCGCCCGACGGTCACGGGGCACCCCGCGTATCGCCAACCGACTGCTGCGCAGGGTCCGCGACTACGCGGAAGTGCGCGCGGACGGCGTGATCACCATCGATGTCGCGAAGTCCGCCCTAGAGGTATACGACGTAGACGAACTGGGTCTGGATCGTCTCGACAGAGCGGTGCTTTCGGCCCTGACGCGCAGCTTCGGTGGCGGTCCGGTGGGCGTGTCAACGCTGGCGGTGGCGGTCGGGGAGGAGTCGACCACTGTAGAAGAGGTATGCGAGCCATTCCTGGTGCGTGCCGGGATGCTGGCCCGTACGCCGCGCGGACGCGTGGCGACCCCATTGGCGTGGACGCATCTGGGTCTGACCCCGCCGCCGCAGGCGCTGGGGCAGACCGGACTGTTTGATTGACACGACGCTCCAGTCCTGGCGGGCACGGGGTTCGCGTCGATTCCGCAGAGTCGGATGGCACACTGGTGGCTTGTCGCGCGCTCGTTCACGCAGACCGTGCTTGATCTTGTGAAGACCCAACGGAAAGAACCCCGAAAGCCGCCATGGAATCGTTCATCGTTTTCTTACCGCTCATTCTCGTCATGGGCGCGTTCCTCTACTTCGCGAACCGTCGGCAGCGCAAGGCCCTCGACGCCACCATCTCGCTGCATGACTCCCTGGCAATCGGAGACCGGGTGCACACCACATCCGGGCTGCAGGGCACCATCACCGCCGTCACCGACGACGACGTCGATCTGGAGATCGCGCCGGGCGTCGTGACACGCTGGATGAAGCTCGCCGTCCGCGGCAAGATCGAGGACTCGGACGAAGACACCGATGACACCGTTGAGGAGACCTCTCGCGACGTCGAGAGCTCCGGGGTCGAGCTGACCAAGGACTAGTGGCTTTCGCCTTGCCGAAAGCCTGAAAGCCCCCGACGACCCGCCCTCGACAAGCAAGGAGACCGGACACGTGGCCTCTCCATCGGCCCCTGTGCATCCCGCGCGCTATCTGGCTGCCTTCCTGGTGCTACTGATAGGTGCCTTTCTGCTGGTGTTCCTGACCGGCGATAAGCAGGCCAAGCCCAAGCTCGGTATCGACCTGCAGGGCGGTACTCGCGTCACCCTGACGGCCCGTACCCCCGACGGTTCAAAGCCGACTCGGGAAGCGTTGACACAGGCGCAGCAGATCATCAACGCACGCGTCAACGGACTCGGCGTCTCCGGATCCGAAGTCATCATCGACGGCGACAACCTCGTCATCACGGTGCCCGGTAACGACGGCAGCGAGGCTCGGAACCTCGGTCAGACCGCCAAGCTCTATATCCGGCCCGTCCTGCAGGAAATACCTGCAGAGCCGCCGCAGCAGCCGCAGCAGCCTGGTGGTCCGGCGGGGAAGCCTGGCGGCGAACAGGGCGCAGCGCCGGCCGAATCCGCACCGGCAGCACCGGCAGCACCGACACCCAAGCCGCAGCCGCGCCCGTATCCGGCCCAAACCACCACTCCGCCTCCGCCCCCGGCCCCGGCAACTGCGCCGGCGACCCCGGCCGCCACCACGCCTGCAACTCCTCCGACGCAATTGCCTCCCAAGCAGGACGGCGAGCAGCGCAAGGCGTTGATCGATATGCACAAGCAGCTGCGGCAGAGTGAGGATCCACGGCTGCAGATCGCGGTACTGCAAGCGCAGGCCGCCAGTTGCGCCGACGAGGATCCGTTGGTCGGCAACGATGACCCAAACCTCCCGCTGATCACCTGCTCGCAGGATGGGAAGGCGGCGTACCTGCTGGACAAGTCGATCATCAGCGGTGAAGAAATCAAGGACGCCAGCTCGGGACTTGACCAACAGCGCGGCATCTATGTGGTGAGCATGGAATTCAAGTCCACCGGCGCCAAGGTGTGGGCGGACTACACCGCGTCGCATTGGCAGCAGGGCACCCAGACCGCCTTCACGCTGGACTCCAAGGTGATCAGTGCACCGGCGATCCGCGAACCCATCCCTGGCGGTAAGACCGAGATCAGCGGACAGTTCACCTCCGACCAGGCCAAGCAGCTCGCCGCGGCACTCAAGTACGGCTCGCTGCCGCTTTCCTTTGAGGCCTCTGATGCAGAAACTGTCTCGGCCACACTCGGATTGACCTCGCTCAAGGCCGGTCTCATCGCGGGCGCCATCGGTTTGGCGGTCGTGCTGCTGTACTCGCTGCTCTACTACCGCGTGTTGGGTCTGCTGACCGCGTTGTCCCTGGTGGCCTCCGGCGCGATGGTCTACGCGATCTTGATTCTGCTCGGCCGATACATCTCCTACACCCTGGATCTTGCGGGCATCGCCGGTCTGATCATCGGTATCGGCACCACCGCCGACTCCTTCGTGGTGTTCTTCGAGCGCATCAAAGATGAGATACGAGAAGGTCGTTCATATCGTTCGGCGGTGCCGCGCGGTTGGGCACGCGCCCGCAAGACGATCCTGTCGGGTAACGCGGTGACCCTGTTGGCCGCCGTAGTGCTCTACGTCCTGGCCATCGGCCAGGTGAAGGGCTTCGCGTTCACCCTGGGGCTCACCACCATCCTCGACGTCGTCGTGGTGTTCCTGGTGACGTGGCCGCTTGTCTACCTGTCCTCGAAGTCCGCGACCCTGTCCAAGCCCGTGTACAACGGGCTCGGCGCGGTCCAGCAGATTGCCCGCGAACGTAAGGCGGCGGCACACGCATGAGCACCAGCAACGACACCGTGAGCAATGGAAACGGCGCAAAGGACACCGTGGAGGGCGCCGATAAGGACTCGGCGGACGTCACCGCGAGCGCCGCGAAGGAACCCAAGTCCACTGCGGTGGAAACCGCCGGTGCCGCACCAGAACACGGGTTCTTCTACCGCCTGTACACCGGAACCGGCGCCGTCGACGTGGTCGGCAAGCGCACGTTGTGGTTCGGGATCAGCGGCGCGTTCATGGTCATTGCGATCCTGTCGATCGCGATCAAGGGATTTGTCTTCGGCATCGACTTCGAGGGCGGCACCAAGGTGTCGTTCCCGAAGGGTGAGGCCACCGTCCAGGCGGCAGAGGATGTCTTCAGTCAGACACTCGGTCGCGATGCCGAATCGGTAGTCGTCACCGGAACGGGCGCCTCGGCCTCGATTCAGATTCGCACCGAGACGCTCGACAACGACGAGTCCACGAAGCTCCACAAGGCGATCTTCGATAAGTTCGCGCCCAAGGGGTCAGACGGTAAGCCGTCTATCAATGCCATCAGCGATTCGGCGGTATCGGAGACCTGGGGTGGTCAGATCACCACCAAGGCACTCTGGGCGCTTGGCGTGTTCCTGGTGCTGGCCGGTATCTACATCGCGGTCCGCTATGAGCGTTATATGGCGTTGGCCGCGTTGGCCGCGTTGGTCTTCGACCTGCTGGTCACCGCGGGTGTGTACTCGTTGGTGGGCTTCGAGGTCACCCCGGCGACGGTGATCGGCCTGCTCACCATTCTCGGCTTCTCCCTGTACGACACCGTGATCGTGTTCGACAAGGTGGAGGAGAACACGCACGGCTTCCAGCACACCTCACGGCGCACGTTCGCCGAACATGCCAACCTGGCCGTGAATCAGACGTTCATGCGATCGATCAACACCAGCCTGATCTCGGTGATCCCGGTGCTCTCGCTCATCGTGGTCGCCATCTGGCTGCTGGGCGTCGGAACACTGAAGGACCTTGCACTGGTTCAGCTTGTCGGCATTCTGGTGGGCACGTACTCGTCCATCTTCTTCGCGACCCCGCTGTTGGTGGCGTTGCGTGAGCGCACGGAGCTGGTGGCGAGCCACACCAAGAAGGTGCTGAGCCGTCGCAAGCCCGACGCTGCGCCGCTGGCGGAAACGGGTTCGGGAACGAAGGCCACCAAGGCTGCGTCATCTGGGTCCTCGGAAGCCTCCGACGCTCCCCGGGTGCGGCCTGCCAAACCGAAGCCCGGTGCTCGTCCTCAAGGTAAGCGAAACGCGCGGCGGCACTGATGGTTTCACGGGGCCAGGCACGAGCCAGGGCACGACGGATCGGGCGGATAGGCGCCATCGCCGCGACGGTGCTCCTCGCGTCAGGACTGTTGACCTCGTGTTGGACTTCGGCGGCGAAAACGCTGGACTACGCCGTCGACGGCCGCCTCACGACCTACAACGTCAACAGCGTCGCGGGGAACGCCTCGGCAGGCGCGCAAGCGTTCAACCGCGTACTCACCGGTTTCGGCTTTCACGGACCCGACGGTCAGGTGATTGCCGACCATGACTTCGGCTCCGTGGAAGTAGTGGGCCGCATTCCGCTGGTTCTCGACTACACCATCAATGACAAGGCCGTCTACTCCGACGGCAAGCCGGTGACCTGTGAAGACATGGTGCTGGCCTGGTTCGCGCAATCCGGCAGGCAGCCTGATTTCGATGCTGCCAGCACGGCCGGATACGCCGACATCTCCTCGGTCGACTGCAAGCCGGGGCAGAAGACCGCGCGGGTCACCTTCGCGCCCGATCGCGCCTTCACCGACTGGGCCCAGTTATTCACCGCGACAACGATGTTGCCGTGGCATGTGATCGCCGACAAGCTAGGTGGGGGTGTCGACCTGATCGGCGCCATCGCCGCCAACGATGTTCCGACGCTGCAGAAGATCGCCGATTTCTGGAACACCCAATGGAATTTCGGGCCGGACCTGGACCTGTCGAAGTTCCCGTCAGCAGGCCCCTACAAGCTCGACGGTTACAACGAAGACGGATCGGTTGTACTCGTCGCCAATGACAAGTGGTGGGGGAACCCGCCGGTCACGAAGCGGGTCACGGTGTGGCCCAGCGGGATCGACGTGCAAAAGCGTCTGTCCGACGGTGACCTGGAGGTTGTCGACGTCGCCGCAGGATCGGCCGGGACTCTCACCGCGCCTGACGGATTCGCACGCACCGAGGAACCCGGATCGGGTGTGGAACAGCTCATCTTCGGTGCCGCCGGATCGGTCGGGGCTCCCGATCTGCGCCGCGCGGTGGCCCTGTGTACCCCACGCGACGCCATCTCGGGAATCGCCGGAGCGCCGGTGATGAACGCACGACTGGATACCAGTATCGGAGACTCGTTCGCCTCAGTAGAAGCTGCGGCCGAGGCGGGACGATTCATGCGTTCGGACCCGGCCGCGGCCCGTGCCGCCGCGGCCAACCGTCCGCTGACCGTCCGAGTGGGATACCAAGCGCCCAACCCGCGTCGCGCGGCGATCGTGTCCGCGATGGCGCAGGCCTGCGAACCTGCGGGGATCACCGTGCAGGATGTGAGCGCACCTGAGGTCGGGCCACAGTCGTTGCGGGACAATCATATTGACGCGTTGCTCAGCTCGATCGGCGGTGCTCCCGGAAGTGGGTCGACCGGTTCGTGGCTCATGGATGCGTACGCCCTGCGTTCTCATGAGGGAAAGAACCCGGCGAACTACGCCAACGGTCAGATCGATGGAATCATCGCCGCGCTCGCGGTGACCACCAATGCCAGGGACCAGAGCCGGCTATTGGGCGATGCATCGGCGATCCTGTGGAACGACCTCCCGACGCTGCCGCTGTACCGACAGCCACGCGTGCTGATCGCACCGAAGTCGATGTACGCCGGCACACCCAGCGTCACCCGGTGGGGCGCGGGCTGGAACATGGACCGCTGGGTGCTGCCCGCGTGACGGATACGGATCCGCGGATTGCGCTTCTGGTGGCATCGCTGACCCGTGAGGTTCCCGATTTCCCGGAGCCAGGGGTGCAGTTCAAGGACCTGACACCGCTGTTCGCGGATGCGAATGGTTTGTCACAGGTGACCGACGCGTTGGCAGAGGCGGCCGATGGTGCGTCTCTGATTGCGGGGATTGATGCGCGCGGTTTCCTCTTGGGGGCGGCCGTGGCGATTCGGCTCGGTGTGGGAGTGCTGGCGGTGCGTAAGGCCGGAAAGTTGCCGCCACCCGTGCATTCCCAGTCCTATCAGCTCGAATACGGCACCGCGGCGCTGGAGATCCCCGCCGACGGGGTGGAACTCGCCGGTCGCCGCGTGTTCATCGTCGATGACGTGCTGGCCACCGGAGGAACGCTCGCGGCAACGGTGAGGCTGTTGCGCAGTGCGGGGGCCGACGTGACGGGCGCCGGTGTGGTCCTGGAATTGTCTGATCTGGGCGGTCGCACCGCCGTGGCGCCACTGCCATTAACTGCGCTGCGCGTGATCTGAGAGATAATCTAGGCAAAGACCGGCGGAGGAGGTGAACCGTGGCTGACGAGCACGTACCCAGCGAGAATCAGGTCGCGGTGGAATCCCTGCCTGTCGTGAACGAACTGACGGTACCGAGCTCGGAGTCCCTGCGGGTCAGCGGCACCATGAGCGCTTCGCGCCGGGTGCGAGCTCGACTGGCTCGCCGGATGACCGCGCAGCGCGGTGCTGTTAGCCCAGTGCTCGAACCGCTGATGGCCGTCCATCGCGAGTTCTATCCCAAGGCCGACAGATTGGTGCTCCAGCGCGCCTATGAGGTGGCCGAAAGCCGACACTCCGAACAGTTCCGCAAGTCGGGCGATCCGTACATCACGCACCCGATCGCGGTGGCGAACATCCTGGCCGAGCTGGGCATGGACACCACCACGCTGGTTGCCGCGATCCTGCATGACACCGTCGAGGACACCGGCTATAGCTTGGAGCAGCTGACCGCCGAATTTGGCAGCGAGGTGGCCCATCTGGTCGATGGTGTGACCAAGCTCGACAAGGTGGTGTTGGGCAATGCCGCCGAGGGCGAAACCATCCGCAAGATGATCATTGCGATGGCGCGCGACCCTCGGGTGCTGGTCATCAAGGTCGCCGACCGGCTGCACAACATGCGCACCATGCGATTCCTGCCGCCGGAGAAGCAGGCGCGGAAGGCACGCGAGACACTGGAAGTGATTGCGCCACTGGCGCATCGGCTGGGCATGGCCACGGTCAAGTGGGAGCTCGAAGATCTTTCCTTCGCGATCCTGCACCCCAAGAAGTACGAGGAGATCGTGCGGCTGGTCGCCGACCGGGCGCCGTCACGCGATACCTATCTGGCCAAGGTTCGTGCGGAAATCATTGCCACCCTGAATGGTTCGCGTATCAGTGCCGTCGTCGAGGGGCGCCCCAAGCACTACTGGTCGATCTACCAGAAGATGATCGTCAAGGGCCGTGACTTCGACGATATCCACGACCTGGTGGGCGTCCGGATTCTGTGCGACGAGATTCGTGACTGTTATGCCGCTGTGGGCGTGGTGCACTCGTTGTGGCAGCCGATGGCGGGCCGCTTCAAGGACTACATCGCGCAACCGCGTTTCGGTGTCTATCAGTCGTTGCATACCACCGTGGTCGGGCCTGAGGGCAAGCCGCTGGAGGTGCAGATTCGCACCCGCGATATGCACCGCACCGCCGAGTACGGCATCGCCGCGCATTGGCGTTACAAGGAAGCCAAGGGGCGCAACGGAGTTCCGCTCACGCTTGCGGGCGCCGAAGTCGACGATATGGCGTGGATGCGCCAGCTGCTCGACTGGCAGCGTGAGGCCGCCGACCCTGGTGAGTTCCTGGAGGCGTTGCGGTACGACCTGGCGGTGCAGGAGATCTTCGTCTTCACCCCCAAGGGCGACGTCATTACCCTGCCTGCCGGATCCACTCCGGTGGACTTCGCCTACGCGGTGCACACCGAGGTTGGGCACCGCTGCATCGGTGCGCGCGTCAATGGGCGCTTGGTGGCACTGGAGCGCAAGCTCGAAAACGGGGAAGTGGTGGAGGTTTTCACCTCCAAGGCCGCCAGCGCCGGCCCGTCGCGCGACTGGCAGACCTTCGTGGTGTCACCGCGTGCCAAGGCCAAGATCCGGCAGTGGTTCGCCAAGGAACGGCGCGAGGAGGCGTTGGAGGCCGGTAAGGACTCCATCGCCCGTGAGGTGCGCCGCGGTGGACTTCCGCTGCAGCGCTTGGTCAACGGCGAGGGCATGGCATCGTTGGCCCGGGAGCTGCGCTACCAGGACACCTCCGCGCTGTACACCGCGGTGGGCGAGGGGCATGTTTCGGCCCGGCATGTGGTGCAGCGGCTGGTTGCCCAGCTGGGCGGGGTGGACAGCGCCGAGGAGGAACTCGCAGAGCGGTCCACTCCATCGACGATGCTGGTGCGCCAGCGCCGTAGCGACGATGTGGGTGTCGCGGTGCCGGGTGCCCCGGGTGTGCTGACCAAGCTCGCCAAGTGCTGCACCCCGGTACCGGGGGATCAGATCCTCGGATTTGTCACCCGCGGCGGGGGAGTCAGCGTGCACCGCACCGACTGCACCAACGCCGAATCCCTGCAGCAGCAATCGGAACGGATCATCGAGGTGCACTGGGCGCCGTCGGCGTCCTCGGTGTTCCTGGTGGCCATCCAGGTCGAGGCGCTGGACCGGCATCGGCTGCTCTCCGATGTGACGCGTGTCCTTGCTGATGAGCGAGTCAACATCCTGTCGGCCTCGGTGACCACATCGAATGACCGAGTTGCCATCAGCCGGTTCACTTTTGAGATGGGCGACCCCAAGCATCTGGGCCATGTCCTCAACGTGGTCCGCAATGTCGAGGGCGTCTATGACGTCTACCGGGTTACATCCGCCGCGTAATCCCTTACGCCAAGCACAAGTGTGGACACTCGGTGGTTAGGAAGTCAGTGCCTTGAGCGCGATTCGGGTGGCCTCGGCGATGGTCTGCTTGCCCTTGGTGGATTTCGGGTCGTCGGGGATCGCGAGCACCGCGATGGCGATGGGCGCACGCCCGGGTGGCCAGATCACCGCGATGTCGTTGGTCTCGCCCTTGAATCCGCTGCCCGTCTTGTCACCGACCGGCCAGCCCGTCGGGACACCCGCCCGAATCGATTGATCACCTGTGGTGTTCCGCTTCATCCAGTCGGTGAGCAGGTCCCGGCCCTGGGGATCCAGCCCGTCACCGAGAACCAGCCTGCGCAGGGTGGTCGCCAGCTGTAGCGGGGTCGACGTGTCCTTGTCGCCGTCGGGAATGTTCAGCTGACCCTCGATGCGATCCATACGAGAGATGTTGTCGCCCAAGCCTCTGACGAACTGCTCGGTGACCTTGGGGCCGCCGAGCTGAGCGATCAGCAGGTTGGCGCCGGTGTTGTCGCTATAGCGGATCGTCGCATCACACAGCTCCGAAATGGTCATGCCGTCGGCCACATGCTTGGAGGTGATCGGCGCCCACTCCAGAACGTCGGCCTGCGTGTAGTGAATCCGCTTGTCCAGCAGGCCCGGATCGCTGCGGCGGCGGTGCAGAATCGCCGACACGATGAAGGTCTTCACCGTCGAACACATGATGAAGCGTTGGTCGCCCCGAAAGCTGAATGTCGCACTCGATCCGACCTGGACCGCACACACGCCGAGGCGGCCGCCGAAGTCCTCTTCGAGGGAACTCAGCGCGATCCTCGCCGGGTCAATGGGTAGCCGGCATCCGGTTCCCGCGGATTGGGTGAACTCGTACGCCCCGGCACCCACCGCGGCCACCGCACCTGCGGAGAGGCCCCCGATAAGCAGCTTGCGACGCGAAATCACGTCAGTCGAGCTGCAGGTCGATGATCTTCACCTCTTGGGCGGGTGTGCCATCGCCCGAGCCGCGAGAACCCGGCTTGATGCCGTTTTTGGCGATCTTGGCCAGGGTGTCCATACCGGTCTTGTCGATGGTTCCGAACACCGTGTACTGCGGCGGAAGCTTCGAATCCTTGTAGACCATGAAGAACTGGCTGCCGTTGGTGCCAGGTCCCGCATTGGCCATCGCCAATGTGCCCGCCGGATAGACGACGGGACTCTCCGCGGCCGGATCACCCGGCTTGTACTGGTTGGTGGGGTACTCGTTGTCGAACTGGTATCCCGGGCCGCCGGAACCGGTGCCCGTCGGGTCGCCACACTGCAGCACCGAGAGACCGCCACTGGTTATCCGGTGGCAGATGGTGTCGTCGAAATATCCACCCTGCGCCAGGCTGGCGAAGCTGTTCACCGTGCACGGAGCCTTCGCATTGTCCAGCACCAGGCCGATGTTGCCCTGGCTGGTTTTCACGCTGGCGGTGAGCGTCGCGGGTTCGGTGGGCACCTTCCCGGTTCGCGGTATCTGCTTTTCGATCTTCTTGGAGGGCTTTTCCGCGGGCAGGTACTGGCAGTTGGCACCCAGATTGGCGGGGGCCACGAACTGCGGGAGAGCCGGCCCGGTGACAGGCGGTTCGTCGGGTGTCGGCAACGAGGAGGTCGGTGGTGCGTCGACCGTGGAGACCGGGGTGGTGTCAGAGGCGGTGGCCAGGGCGGAGTCGGTCTTATCGCTCTTGCGGATGGCCAGCCATGCGGTGATGGCCACCGCTGCGAGGACGGCGACAACCGCGACGCCGCTGATCGCCCAGATCCGCTGCTTGCGAGCGCGCTCCGCACGGCTCTCCAGCTGTCGCTCCAGCTTGCGCTTGGCGGTCTGACGTCGCTGCTCGTTGGTCGGCACCGGGCTCTCCTTCTAGGGCTTCCGCTGAAGAATCATCGAAGAATCTAGGTCGCCAGAGAGTGTGCCAGCCACACCTAAGAGAACGTGCAGGACCCGCCGCCTAAGCTGTTCGGGTGCTGATCACCGGATTTCCCGCGGGCATGTTCGCCACGAACTGCTATATCGTGGCGCCCCACGAAGGCGGCCCTGCCGTCATTATCGATCCCGGCCAAGAGGCCATCCCGGGTGTCAAGGAGATCCTCGCCGAACGCAATCTGACCCCCGCGGCGGTGCTACTCACCCACGGGCATCTCGATCACACGTGGACCGCGCAGCCGATCGCCGACGAGTACGGGATCCCGGTGTACATCCACCCCGATGATCGCGTGATGCTTGCCGATCCGCTTGCCGGGATCGGGCCGGGCCTGGGTCAGTTCATCCAGGGCGTGGAGTTCACCGAGCCCAAGGAGCTCATCGAGATCGGCGACGGCGACAAGCTGGAGCTCGCGGAGATCACCCTCACCGTGGATCACACGCCCGGGCATACGCGCGGCTCGGTGGTCTTCGGGATCGAGGTCGACACCGAGAACGGCCCGGTTGATGTGGTGTTCAGTGGCGACACCCTGTTCCAGATGTCGATCGGGCGCACCGACCTGCCTGGCGGGAACCACCAACAGCTGCTTAATTCGATTGCGGCCAAACTGCTGACCCGCGACGATTCCACCGTTGTCCTCCCCGGGCACGGCAACTCCACCAGCATCGGCGACGAGCGACGCGCCAACCCGTTCCTCGAGGAAATTCAGTGAGCGAGAAGACATACGGGGCTGGATCCTTTCGGGCCCCGAAGGGCATTCCCGATTACATACCACCGGACTCGGCGCAGTTCCTGGCGGTGCGTGACGGCTTGTTGGAACAGGCGCGGCTGGCTGGGTACGGCTATATCGAATTGCCGGTGTTCGAGGACACCGGACTGTTCGCCCGTGGGGTGGGGGAGTCCACCGATGTGGTCAGCAAGGAGATGTACACCTTCTCCGATCGCGGCGATCGTTCGGTAACGCTGCGCCCGGAGGGCACGGCCTCGGTGATGCGTGCGGTCATCGAGCATGGCCTGGACCGCGGCCAGCTGCCCGCGAAACTGCGTTACGCCGGACCGTTTTTCCGGTATGAGCGTCCGCAGGCCGGCCGCTACCGCCAGTTGCAGCAGGTGGGCGTGGAAGCCATCGGCGTCGACGATCCGGCCCTGGATGCCGAGGTGATCGCGATCGCGGATGCCGGGTACCGCTCGCTGGGGCTTACCGGCTTCCGCTTGGAGATCAGCTCGCTGGGCGATGCGTCTTGCCGCCCGCAGTACCGAGAGTTGTTGCAGGAATTCCTCTTCGGCCTGGACCTGGACGAGGCGACGCGGGAACGGGCCCGTATCAATCCCATTCGGGTACTCGACGATAAGCGGGCCGAGGTGCGCGAGATGACCGCCGCCGCGCCGCTCATGCTCGACCATCTCTCGCAGGAATCCAAGGCGCATTTCGATGAGGTTCTCAATCATCTGGACGCGTTGGGCGTGCAGTACGTGGTGAACTCGCGGCTGGTGCGCGGCCTGGACTACTACACCAAGACCACATTCGAGTTCGTGCATGACGGACTGGGCGCGCAGTCGGGGATCGGCGGCGGCGGGCGCTATGACGGACTCATGGCGCAGCTCGGTGGACAGTCGTTGTCGGGTATCGGGTTTGGGCTCGGCGTGGACAGAACTCTGCTCGCCCTGCGGGCCGAGGGCGTCGAGGTGGGGGACAGCGGGCGCTGCGAGGTGTTCTGCGTTCCCCTTGGGCAGGACGGAAAATCGGCGTTGGTCAAGGTGGCGGCGCAGCTGCGTGCTGCTGGAATCCGCACCGATATCGCGTACGGCGACCGTGGACTCAAGGGTGCGATGCGCGCGGCGGACCGCTCCGGAGCCTCGATTGCACTGGTCGCCGGGGACCGGGAAATCGGTGAGGGAAACATCGAACTCAAGACGCTGGCAGATGGCGTTCAGCACCCGGTGCCGATTGGTTCGATTGTCGACGAGGTAACGGCGCGGCTAGCATCGCGGATATGACACGTATGGGACGTATCGCAGCAGGTCTGCTCGCCGTGGCCGGTTCCGCAACCTTGACCATGTCCGTGACGGCCCTGATCCCGGTAGCGCAGGCGGCACCGCACCAGGTGAAGTACGTGATCAGCTCCGACCGTGAGTTCCTCTCGCAGACCCTCGTGCTGCAGAACGAGCCGCCCAGCAAGGCCGCGTACGACTCGGAGTCGAGCAAGTATCTGGTGCGTAACTCGACCCGTATCTCGCCCGACGCTCCGTTTGTGGTCGAGACCACGTTGAACGATCCGACGCAGTGGGCTTATGTCAGCGCGAGCGCGGCGGCCAAGGCCGTTACCGGTGCTCCCGTGTTCCATTGCGAGGTGTTCGTGGACGGCGCTCTCGCAACGCAGGCCGATGGCGAGACCGCCGTTACGTGCGCACTGCGTAAGTGGTAGCGCGCTAGCCGGCTGCCCACACGTAGACCCAGGCCGTTGCGCCTGAGCGCAGCGGCACCGAAATGCGTCGATAGTCGTCGACTTCGTATTCGTCGGCGGAGGCCAGCTGTGCGGGGGTAATGGAAAAGACTGTCCCCGGGACCTCCGCAGCGGCCGTTGCCGACGGACGCAGGATGGGATGCCGATCGTTGCCGCTGGTTGCTATGACATGCGGGTCGGTGATGGTGACGTAGTCCAGGTCGAACCCGACGATGGCGTCGCCCTGCCCTTCGAGTTCCTGCCCGAACGTGGCGCGTTGCACCTCGGGCTGCTGCAGGGTGCCATAGGAAAACAAGAGCTCTGTCGTCGATTCCGTCACGTGATAAGTCAAGCAGTCCCTCGCGTGCGACGCATCTCAGTACCACCGCGCTCCTACACTGACCGGCATGCGTCGTTGGCCGGTCGAACTCTGGAAGATGCTTACCCGGGTGAGCATCGGATACATGTTTGTCAGTGGCGCGGTGGGAAAGATCGCCAATCTCGGGAGGTTTCGCGATGACTTCGCGGCATGGGGTGCCCCGCTGCCGTCGATATCGGCGCCCGTGACGGCGTGGGTGGAGTTGATCGCCGGAGTCATGCTCATTGTGGGTCTGCTGACCTGGATGGCTGCGCTGGCACTGTCCGCAATCATGGCCGGAGCGATCTGGCTATCGGTGGTTCCTGGGCTCGCGGGGCAGTCCACGGCTGAGTTCTTCAGCAATTTCTTCTACTCACCGGAATGGCTGTTGTTGCTGGTGCTGGGAGCGGTCGCGTGGGTCGGTGCGGGCACGCTTAGCTGCGACAACCGGCTGCGGCACGCCAATCTTCTTGTGGCCGGCCATAAGTGGAATTTTGCCGATCCACGGGGGCTTTCGAGCGCGGTTGGTGCTTGACACCGTATCGAACATATGTTCGCATAGATCATGCGATGGGACGGCCAGGCGCTGGGCGCCGACGACGGGGCGCTCCCGGGTTTGGAGCGCATCGGTCTGGTGCGCAGCGTCCGCACACCCGAGTTCGAAGGCATCACCTTTCACGAGGTGTTGTGCAAATCGGCGCTCAACAAGGTCCCGGCCGCGTCCATGCTGCCGTTTCGCTTTACGGTCAACGCATTTCGCGGGTGTTCGCATGCCTGCCGTTACTGCTTCGCGCGCCCGACGCATGAGTACCTGGAATTCGACAGCGGTGCTGATTTCGACACTCAGATCGTCGTGAAGACCAATCTGGTTCCGGTGCTCCGGAAAGAGTTGCAGCGCAAGTCCTGGGTGCGTGAGACGGTCGCGCTCGGCACCAACACCGATCCCTATCAGCGGGCCGAGGGCCGCTATCAGTTGATGCCGGGAGTGATTGCCGCGCTGGCCGATTCGGGGACACCAATGTCGATCCTTACCAAGGGGACGCTGCTGCGCCGAGATTTACCCCTGCTCGCCGAGGCGGCCGGGCAGGTGCCGGTAAGCCTGGGCGTCTCGCTCGCTATCGGCGATGACGCGGTACACCGGGAAGTCGAGCCGGGGGTGCCCTCACCCCAGGCACGGCTGTCGCTCATCGCCGCGGCGCGCGAGGCGGGATTTGAGCCGCATGTGATGGTGGCGCCGGTGCTTCCGTTTCTCACCGACTCGATTGAGCATCTCGATGACCTGCTGGGCCGCATCGCGGATGCCGGCGCGGGTTCCGTGACGGTTTTTCCGTTGCATTTGCGTGGGACGACACGGGGCTGGTTCATGTCCTGGGTATCGCAATCGCATCCCGAGCTGGTCGGTCGATACCGGGAGCTGTACCGGAAGGGCGCATATGCGCCGGCCGAGTATCGGTCATGGCTACGAGAGCGGGTGGCCCCGTTGGTCGACAAGTATGGATTGGCCTCGCACCGTGAGGAAACCCCTACGCGGCCACCAAAACTGGTGCCCGCGCTGGAGCCGACGCTGTTTTAAGCCGCCGAGCCCGGTGCCTAGTTCAGGTTCTCGGCGTTGAAGGTGTCGCAGACGCGGTAATCACCGCTGCGGTACCCCTCGGTGAACCACCGCTGACGTTGTTCGGATGAGCCGTGCGACCACGACTCCGGGTTGACGCGCCCGGTCGCACGCTTCTGAATTCTGTCATCGCCCACCGAGGATGCCGCGGAGAGCGCGTCCTGAATGTCCTGATCCGACAGCGGTTTCAGGAAGGGCACCCCGGTGCCCTCCTGCTTGGTGGTCGATGCGTGCTGGGCCCAGACCCCGGCGTAGCAGTCGGCCTGCAGCTCGGTGCACACGCCGCCACCTGCCTGGCCCTCGGCGCAGCGTTGATTCTTGCCCAGCACGCCGAGCAGGTTCTGCACGTGATGGCCGTACTCGTGGGCGACCACATATTCCTGCGCCAATGGGCCGCCGCTGGATCCGAACTGGTCGACCAGCACCTGGAAGAAGCTGGTGTCGAAGTATGCGGTCTGGTCGGCGGGGCAGTAGAAGGGGCCGACCTCGGTGGTCGCGGCGCCGCAACCGGTGTTCACCTGACCGCTGAACAGTTTCACGCCGGGCCGTGGGTACTTCGGCCCGAGGATCTGCTTCCAGACGGCGTCGACGGAATTCCCGGTAGCGATGATGCGGCAGTCCAACGCGTTGTTCGCATCCGCACCGGTTTTGCAATGGCTGAAGTCCTGTGTCTGCTCCTGCGCCGGGCCCGCTTGCTGCTGGCCCTGCTGTTGCAGAACCTGGCTGGGGTCGCCGCCGAGCAGCATCACCACCACTGCGATCAGCAACCCGCCGACACCACCGCCGATGGCCAGTTTCGGGCCGCGGCCCATGCCTCCACCCGAGGTGGTGCTGGTATCGATCTGCATGCCTTCGTTGAAGGTCATTGGTCTGCCACTCCCACGTTGTATCTCTGCTACTCAGTTATCGGCTGCGTCCGGCTGCCGATACCTTTGCATACTCCACAGGCCGACGTATCGCTACACGGCGAAGAGTTCATGTCCGTCTCCGGTACTTTCCCGCGGCGCCACACGGCCCATAGCGGGTCTATGGCCTCCGCCCGCATTACGATTCGATACGTGGCCGTTGATGTCGCCTTACCGACCATCGTCCGCACACCATTGGGAGACCTGCGGGGAACCATCGATCGCGGCGTTTCGGTGTGGCGTGGGGTGCCGTACGCGCAGCAGCCCGTCGAACAGCTTCGGTTCCTGGCACCCGCTCCGCTGGAGGCCTGGGACGGTGTGCGCGACGCCATAGAGCACGCGCCGTTGCCGCATCAAGGAAAATCGTTCGTGGGTGCCGGGCGGGACGACCCCAAGGTCCGAGGCGAAGACTGCCTGACGGTCACCGTATGGTCGCCCGACGTCCACGCCAGCCTGCCCGTCATGGTGTGGATCCCGGGCGGGGCCTTCGTTTTTGGTGCTGGGCAGCTGGAGCTGTACAGCGGTGCGCGACTGGCCGCCAATGGCAATGTCGTGGTCGTCAATGTCACGTACCGGATCGGAGCGCTGGGTGGGCTGGAGCTCAGCGCCCTGGGCGAGGGTTTTGACGACAACCTGGCCCTGCGTGACCAGATCGCCGCGCTGAAGTGGGTGCGCGACAACATCGCGGCCTTTGGTGGCGACCCCGATCGCGTCACGATTTTCGGTGAGTCGGCAGGGGGGACTTCGGTGCTGGCGCTGTTGGCCAGCCCGGCGGCGGGAGGGCTGTTCGGTCGCGCCATCGCGCAGAGCCCGGCGTTACCGCTCATTGCCGACAAGGCCCTGCGAGACCGGCGTGCGCACCGGTACATGGAGCTGCTCGACGTCACGGACCCCAGCCGTCTCAAGGTGTTGCCGCAGCGGGAACTGCGCCGCGGCGCGGCCAAGTTGCAGATCGAGAGCGCGACCGATACCCCGATCCTCGGATACGGGCTCACCTACGGCACTGACCTGCTGCCACACCACCCCGTCGAAGCGGCGCGGCGCGGCGAGGTGCATCAGGTGCCGCTCATCATCGGGTCCAACAGCCATGAGGCATCGATGTTCGCGCGGGTGAAACCGCCGATGCTGCCTACCACTGAGTCGACCATCAACGGCTACTTCAACCGGATAGGCCCGGAGTATCAAGACGCGATCGTGTCCGCATACCCGAGATACCCGAGCCGTTCGGCGCTCGTCGCCCTGGGTTCCGATGCCATGTTCGCCGCCCCCATGTGGGCCTTCGCCGATGCCTACAGTGCCTTCGCCGATACCTTCATGTACCGGTTCGACCACACCGCCTGGGGCCTCAAGGTGCTCGGCCTCGGTGCTACCCACGGCAGCGAGATCGTGCACGTCCAGCACAGTTATGGGTCATTCGTCGGGATGCTGCTGAGCCCGCTGGGGGCGCGGATGATGCCCTCGGTCGGCCGCCGCATGCAGCGCGCCTGGCTGGACTTCGCGGTCGGAGACGGACCCGAGGGCTGGCCGACGTATGGAGCAGAGGGTCGACGGACCCGGATCATCCGGTCCCGTGCCGACGTCACCGTGGAGGATCCGGACTCGGTGCGCCGCCTCGCCTGGGCCCAGGTGCACTGAGTCCGTCGAGGTCGCTAAACGCGGGCCGCTAGGCTCAAATGTCTTAACACTGACTTTTCGAAGGGATCTTTTGTGCTGCGCAGTCACGACGCGGGAACGTTGCGGGAGTCCGACGCCGGGCAGCGGGTAACGCTTGCCGGCTGGGTGGCTCGACGACGCGACCACGGCGGCGTCATCTTCATCGATCTGCGCGACGCCTCCGGCGTGTCGCAGGTGGTGTTCCGCGACGACGCGGTGCTCGAACAGGCTCATCGGCTGCGTGCCGAATTCTGCGTCGAGGTCAGCGGAATCGTGGAGGTCCGGCCCCAGGGCAACGCCAACGACGAGATCCCCACCGGCCAGATCGAGGTCAACGCCGCCGAACTGACCGTGCTCAACGAGAGCGCGCCGCTGCCGTTCCAGCTGGACGAAACCCCGGGTGAGGAAGCGCGTCTCAAATACCGGTACCTCGACCTGCGTCGCGAGGGTCCGGGCAATGCAATGAGGTTGCGCTCCAAGGTGAGCGCCGCGGCGCGCAGCGTGCTGGCCCGCCACGATTTCGTCGAGGTGGAGACGCCGACACTGACTCGCTCGACGCCGGAGGGCGCGCGCGACTTCCTGGTACCGGCCCGTCTGCAGCCGGGCAGCTTCTACGCCCTGCCGCAGAGCCCGCAGCTGTTCAAGCAGCTCCTCATGGTCGCGGGTATGGAGCGGTACTACCAGATTGCGCGTTGTTACCGGGACGAGGATTTCCGGGCGGACCGGCAGCCCGAGTTCACCCAGCTCGATATCGAGATGAGCTTCGTGGACCAGGACGATGTCATCGGGCTTGCCGAGGAGATCCTCGTGGCGTTGTGGGATCTGATCGGCTATCACGTGCCGACACCCATCGCGCGCATCACCTATGCCGAGGCGATGCGCCGCTACGGCAGCGACAAGCCGGACCTACGTTTCGGCCTGGAGCTGGTGGAGTGCACGGAGTACTTCTCCGACACCAGTTTCCGGGTTTTCCAGGCGCCCTACGTGGGTGCGGTGGTGATGCCCGGCGGTGCCGATCAGCCACGTCGCACGCTGGACGGCTGGCAGGAATTCGCCAAACAGCGCGGACACAAGGGACTGGCCTATGTGTTGGTGGGGGAGGACGGCACCCTCGGCGGCCCTGTCGCCAAGAACCTGTCCGATGCCGAACGCGATGGGCTGGCGGCCCATGTCGGCGCCAACCCGGGTGACTGCATCTTCTTCTCCGCCGGTGCTGTGAAGTCCTCGCGGGCTCTGCTCGGTGCGGTGCGCGGCGAGGTTGCGCAGCGCCTCGGTTTGATCGACCCCGACGCCTGGGCATTCGCCTGGGTGGTGGACGCGCCGATGTTCGAGCCTGCCGATGACGCCACCGCCGCGGGTGACGTGGCGGTCGGTTCCGGTGCGTGGACTGCGGTGCACCATGCCTTCACCTCGCCGAAGCCGGAGTCGGAGAACACCTTCGATACCGATCCGGGTTCGGCGCTGGCATTCGCCTACGACATCGTGTGCAACGGCCACGAGATCGGCGGAGGGTCGATCCGTATCCACCGCCGCGACGTCCAAGAGCGGGTCTTCAAGGTGATGGGTATCAGCAACGAGGAGGCCCAGGAGAAATTCGGGTTCCTGTTGGACGCCTTCGCATTCGGCGCCCCGCCGCACGGCGGGATCGCCCTCGGCTGGGACCGGACGACCGCGCTGCTGGCCGGCACGTCTTCGATCCGCGAGGTCATCGCCTTCCCGAAGTCCGGTGGCGGTGTCGATCCGTTGACCGATGCCCCGGCGCCGATTACCGCGGCGCAACGCAAGGACTCCGGGATCGACGCCAAACCGGAAAAGCCCGGTAAGCCTGCGGACGCATAGGGCACGTGCTTCACGTCCGGATTATCGCACCTGCGGACCTGTCCGATCAGGTGGTGGAATTCCTTTCCACCACAACAGGAGTCGCGCATATCGTGCGCCTGCCCGAAGCGGCGATCAGTCCGGCGGGCGATGTGATCACCGCCGACGTGGCGCGCGAGACCGCCAACGACGTGCTCGACGGACTCAAGTCGATCGATATCGACAAACGTGGGTCGATCACTGCGGAGGTTCTCGACACGGTGATCTCGCAGACCGCCTATGAGGCCGAGGACGAGGCCGAGGGGGATCCGGCCGATGCCGTCATCTGGGACGAACTGATCGGTCGTACCCGCGAGGAGTCGACCCTCAACCTGACCTTCCTGGCATTCCTATGTCTGGCCTGTCTGATCGCTGCAGTCGGTGTGGTCACCGATTCGCCGGTCACCATCGTGGGCGCCATGGTGGTTGGCCCGGAATTCGGCCCGCTTGCCGCCCTGGCGGTTTCGATCGTGCGGCGTAAGTGGTCGCTGGCGCGTCGGTCACTGCTGGCGCTGATGGTGGGCTTCCCGGTGGCGATGGCGGTGACTGCTGTCGGAGCGCTGGCCGCCGAGGGTGCCGGATGGGTAACGCTGAAGAGCGTGCGAGAACTGCAGCAGGTTGACTTCGTGTTCCAGGTGGGGCCGTTCTCGTTGGTAGTCGCGCTGCTGGCCGGAGCCGCAGGCATGCTCTCGCTGATGTCGGCGAAATCGGCTGCACTGGTGGGCGTTTTCATCTCGGTCACCACCGTGCCGGCCGCCGGTTTCGCGGTGGTGGCGGCGACAGTGGGGGAATGGGAGCTCGCCGGACTGTCCACATTGCAGCTGGCGGTCAACCTTTTCGGCATCGTCCTTGCCGGGGTGTTGGTGCTGCTGGTACGGCCCAGGGGTCTGCGCTAGGCGCCGGCTGCTCGTGTCAGCCCGCCAGAGTGTTGACGGCACGCCGGAACAGCGCTGGCGCCAGGGCGGAAGCGGGCACAATGGCCTTCCGGGTGAGACGAGGCGCCGTGGCCAGTACCAGCCCGCGTGTCAGGTACCGGTAGCGCCGGGTCACCTGGTGCCATGCCGCCTCGTAGGACTGCGGTGTGTCATTCACAATGGCATCGATCGCCGCGGCCGCCTGCTTGACCGCCAGGCTGACGCCTTCTCCTGTCAGGGCATCTTCGTAGCCGGCGGCATCGCCGACCAGCAGCACCCGACCCTCGACCCGCCGTGAGACGACTTGGCGCAGTGAGCTGCATCCACGGGCGGGACCGGGCCGGGCATCGCACAGCCGGGCAGAAAGCTGACCGAACCAGGCAAGATCCGGCTGCTTATGCCGGCTCAGGATTGCCACCCCCACGAGATCGGGTTGCACCGGAGTGACATAGGCCTCGCCCCAGGGCGACCAATACACTTCGACGTACTGCGACCATGGCGCCATCGCATAGTGCCTGCGCACGCCGTGTCGGTGCGGTCTACCCGCTGTGGTGGCGATGCCCAGAGCGCGGCGCACCGGTGAATGCAGCCCGTCGGCGGCGATCATCCATTTGGCCCGGATGCCGGCGGCGCTGACCCCGGCTCGGTCTTGGTTGACTTCCGAGACCCGCATTGCTATCGATTGCGTCCCTGCGGATTTCGCGCGCTCCGCGAGCGCGGTATGCAGGGTGGTGCGCCGCACGCCGCGTCCCGTGCCTCCTGTGAAATCCGCCTGGGCGCGGCGGCGCTCGCTCAGATAGGTGATACCGCACAACGGCATTCCCGCCGGGTCTACGTCGAGTTCAAGCAGCTCTGCCAGACCGCCCGGCATCAGTCCTTCGCCGCATGCTTTGTCGATCGGAGAGGTGCGGGGCTCAGCCACAATGACCGTGAGCCCTTGCCGTCTGGCGCGCAGAGCGCAAGCCAGGCCGGCCGGGCCCCCGCCGACGATCAGCAGGTCCGCGTCATAGTCCGTCATGCGTAGCCAAGAGCCTTGTTTTCCACCCGGATTCGCGTCACCAATACGAATGCATTGGCCACGGTGAAGCACAGCGCGGTCGCCCAGGCCGTGTGTACGAGCGGCAGTGCGATTCCTTCGGCGACCACGGCCACATAATTCGGATGGTGCAACCAGCGGTACGGGCCCCGCCGCACCAACGGCGCTTCGGGTAACACGATCACCCGGGTGTTCCATCGCTCACCGAGACTGGTCACGCACCACCAGCGCAGTATCTGACTGAGCACAACGATCGCCAGCATGGACCAGCCGAGAATCGGCAGGAACGGCCTATTCAGCAGCCACACCTCAAGGACGCAACCGACCAACAGCCCCGTATGCACGGTGACCATCGCCGTATAGTGCCCACGGCCAAATTCCTTGCCGCCCCGGCTGAAAGACCAGCGTGCATGCCGGTTGGACACCACCAGCTCTGCGAGCCGCTCGATCCCCACCGCGAGGATCAACAGGTAGTACACGGCGCTACCAGGCCAGCAGTACGAGCTCGGAGCAGAAGCCCGGGCCCATGGCGATCATCATCCCGATAGACCCGGGAGGCGGCGGGGCGGCCAAGGTGGCCCTCAATACATCGAGGACTGATGTCGAGGAGAGGTTTCCGTTATCCCGCAATGAGTTCCGGGTGTGAATCAATGCATCCTCAGGCAGTTCGAGACCTCGCTCGATGGCCTCGATGACCTTGGGGCCGCCGGGATGGCAGACCCAGGTGGTGACATCGTCAACGGTGAGACCGTGATCGGCGAGGAAGCGCGTCACATCTTCCCGGAGGTATTTTTCGGCGATCGAGGCGACCTCGGTGGACAGAATGATCTTGAAACCGTCGGAACCGATATCCCAGCCCATCACCCCCTCGGAATCGGGGTAGAGCCTGCTGCGGGTGGCAAGCACGCGTGGGCCAGACGCTGCCCGATTCGCGCCGACTGCCACCACGGCCGCAGATCCGTCGCCGAAGAGGCTGGAAGCCACCAGGTTTGCCATTGACTGGTCGTTGCGCTGGATGGTCAGTGAACACAGCTCCACCGACAACAAGATCGCGACATGGTCGGGGAAGGCGCGCAGGTAGTCGTGTATCCGGGCGACGCCGGCGGCACCGGCCACGCATCCCAGCCCGAACAGCGGCACCCGCTTGATGTCTGGGCGTAATCCGACCCGCTCGACGAGCCGGGCTTCCAGGGTGGGCACGACCAGGCCGGTGACCGTTGTCGACACCACCAGATCAACTTGCGATGGTTCGATGCCCGCAGATTGCAAGGCTGATTTGATGGCGCGCTCACCGATTTCCAGCGCAGTGTCCCGGAACGTGTCGTTGGCTTCGGTGAAACCGCTGATGGTGCTATATCGGTTGAGAGGCAACGCCAGATGCCGCGATTGCACGCCAGCCGACTTGGCGAACCGCTCGAATGCGGGTCCGGCGAAGCCGGTCAGTGCCGAGCAGATGTCTGCCTGGCTGTACTGATTCGGCGGAAAGGCCGTCGCGGCCGCCGCGATCGATGGGGCCCCTACCTGCTGTGCTGCGACTTTCGCGGCAGCAGATTGGGGACTACGGACGGAGGAAGGATTCGAGTCCACATACATGGTCACGAGTGGGACCGTGGTTTGGTTCAACCGTCTCAGCGGATTTGGTGAATACCGGACACTTCCTGGTCGAACTCCCCGTCCGCGTCGGTGTGCGCCAGCACGGGATCGCCGTATTCGAGTGGTCGCGACACGAACACCGTGCCCAAGCCGATCTCCCGCGCGGCACGCAGGTCATAGGGATGCGCGGCCACCATGGCCGCCTCGCTGGGTGCCACACCGAGGTAGCAGAGTGCACGCCGGTACACCACCGGGTCCGGCTTGAAGCACCCGAACACCTCTGCGGTGAGGACCGTATCCCACGAAATGCCCAGGTGTTTAAAGAGATTCACCATGGTGGCCATATCCGTATTCGAGAGGGTGGCAATCGTGGCTCGCGAACGCAGCGCCGCGAGACCGGCAGGCACGTCCGGCCACGGAATCAGGCGCTGCCAGCTGGCCGCGGCGGCCGCGGCGGTCGCAGCGTCCGGGCGCGGGAGTCCGAACGTCTCACAGACGTCCGCGAAGCCGTCTGTGTAGAGATCCTGAACCCGTGTCCAGTCATCCACGGATTGCGTCAGATTCGAGACGCGGTCGAAATAGTCTGCGCGCCAGGCCCGAGTGAATGCACCGGCGTCGACCTCGGGCACCTGCTCGGCAACCGTGCGCGACACCGGTTCGAAGAAGTCGAGCAGCGTGCCCTGCACGTCGAACAGGTATGCCTTGTACCGCAACGAGGCTCCGTTCAGTAGGTGTTCTTGGGCGGATCGGTGCGGGTGAGGCCGGTCACCTCGATGACGGGAATCGAGGAGGGGCCGCGATAGCTCTGCCCTCCGGGCACCGTCCCGGTCACCGACACCCAGGTGTTCTCCGGCAGCGCCGATGCCGATGCTGCCGCCGGCCCGGTCATCTTCAGCCGTGCCAGCTGGGCGTCCGCCGCGCAACAGACGATGACGATCTTGGCCAGATCGGTGCGCTCACCCTCCTTGAACGTGAACCCGGTGACGGTGATCGTGCGTCCGGTCAGCGTGTCGGAGGATCCGGCAGCAATGCGCATCAGTACTTCGGGCAGCGGCACTGCGGGCGCCGCGCCGGGCGGCAGCGGGGGAAAGGCCCGCCGTGACACGTTGGCGGATCCCGCGATATCCGCCTGTGCGATGGAACGCGGGCTCAGGGCCGGGGGCACGATGAATATCAGCAGAACTATCGGCAGTACCAAAAACCATGTGGCGCCATGCTTGTGGGCGTGATCGCCGTGGCCCTCATGCCCGTGAGCGGCGTCGTCATGATCGGTGTGGCCGTGGCGCACATCTCGGACTATGGCGGCCAGCCCGAGTCCGATCACAATGACCGCCGAGGCGGCAAGCCATGGCAGCAGTCCGGGTTTGACGTAGCGGGTAAACGTTCCCGTCACCGCAATCATCGCCACACTGACCCCCAACAGGATCAGCAGCGTGTTCTCGGTATCGCGCCTCACGAGGTTCCCAGCACTGCCAGGCCGATACCGGTCGCGACGAGCGTGGCCACCACAAACGTCACGGGAGCGAACCGGGCGGCGAAGGCCCGTCCGAACATTCCCGACTGCATGGCCACGAGCTTGATGTCGACGGCGGGCCCCACCACGAGGAACACCAGCCGGGGGATGAGCGGCATCATGGTGATGCTCGCGGCGACGAAGGCGTCTGCTTCCGAGCACAACGCCAGCACAAAGGCCAGCAGCGCCATGGTCACCACGCCGACCACCAGATTCCCCGCCAGATGCTCGAACACCCAGGCCGGTACCAGTACGTGCAGCGCCGCGGCGGCCACTGCGCCGATTGCCAAGTACGAGGCGGCCTGCAGAAAGTCGTGCCGCGCCGCCTCGGTGAATATCGTCCAGCGGGAAGAGGATTCGGAGTGTGCGGCGGGCAGCTTGCGGGTGACCCAGCTGTCGCGGCCCCACCGTGACCACACCATCCCCATCACCATGGCGGTAAGCAGTGAGGCCACCGCGCGCGCCAGCACCATCTTCGGCTGACCGGGGAAGGCGACGGCGGTGGCGACCAACACCACCGGGTTGATCGCGGGCGCCGACAACATGAACGTGAGCGCGGCCGCACCGACGGAGCCCGGTCCGTACAGCCGGCGGGCGACCGGCACCGAACCGCATTCACATCCGGGCAGCGCGGCACCGCTCACACCCGCCACCGCCACCGCCGCGACGGACCGATTCGGCAGCCACCGTGCCAGCCGTTCCGGGGTAACGAACGTCGCGACCAGTCCACTCACGATCACACCGAGCGCAAGGAACGGGACGGCCTGGACGAACACCCCGCAGAACACGGTCCCGGCCGTCGCCAGCTTTTCGTTGCCGTCGACGACGCCGCGTAACCAGCCTGCTGCCAGGGCCATAGTGATGAGCGCCACCACCAGGATCTCGGTCGAACCGAACCAACGTCGTTCCTGGGAGGCAGCCACCGTCACCCAGCCATCCTGACAGTGCAACCTGAGAAACACGGCGCAGGACTGGCACTCTGGTGAGGTGACCGATGACACCCCTTTTAACCAACTGCCCGCCGCGGTGATCAATGAGTTCAACGACGGCATCACCAAGGAGTTCCACGCGAACGACGGAGAGGTCGGCGGACAGTTCGCCGGCGTGCCGATCCTGCTCCTGACGAACACCGGCGCCAAGAGTGGAAGCAAGCGCCTCAATCCGCTGGCGTACTTCGACATCGACGGAACGATCTACGTCGTCGGCTCGTTCGGCGGCGCCGACAAGAATCCCGCATGGGTGCACAACCTGCGGGTAAATCCACATGCGCATATCGCCATCGGAACCGACGGTTATGACGTGTCAGCCCACGAGCTCTCGCGCGCGGAACGCGACGCGCTGTATCCGAAGGTGGTCGAGCGAGTTCCCGTGTTCGCCGACTACCAGGAGAAAACCGACCGGGCCATCCCGATCTTCGAGCTGCGTCGCCACTAACCGAGGAACTTGCGCGTCACCGTCTTCGGCGCCTGGCAGAGCCAAGCCTCGGTGATGAGTTCGGTGAGGTCCGGCGCCGCGATGGCGTCCAACCGGGCCAGCACGATGGGGTAGCCGTCGAAATGCGGTGTCGTGAAGTACACGTCCGGTTCGTCGGCGATGAGTGCCAATTTGACGCCCTCATCGCTGACGCGGGCGCCCAGTATGTCGCCGTCGGGGGCCGAATCTCCCAGGGCTGCCAGATCACGCTTGCGCAACGGCCGCTCCCAGACGAACAGCTTCTTGCGGACCTTCCACACCCGCGGCGACGTCTCGACCACGTCGGGGAGCCCCGATACAGTGCCTTCCACGTCATCCCAGGTGGCCACGGTTTCATTGTGCCCCGATCCGTAGGCGATGCGGGTAGCGCCAGGTTGTGGTGGGATCAGCCGATGGGCATCAAGGTGGCGCTGGAGCATCGGACCAGCTACACATTCGACAGACTCGTTCAGGTACACCCGCACGAGATCAGATTGCGTCCGGCTCCGCACACGCGCACACCAATCGAGGCGTACTCGCTACGGATCACGCCCGAGGACCATTTCATCAACTGGCAGCAGGACGCGTTCGGCAATTTCCTTGCGCGCCTGGTGTTCCCGAATAGGACACGGCGGCTGTCCATCACCGTTGGACTTATCGCCGACCTGAAATCCGTCAACCCGTTCGACTTCTTCATCGAGGAGTGGGCCGAACACGTCGGATTCGCATATCCGCCCGCGCTGGCCGCCGATCTGGAGCCCTACCTGAAGCTGGTGGATGAAAAGGAGCCCGGCGCGGGGCCGGGTGAACTCGTACGCGCCTGGGTCGCCAACTTCACCATGGCTCCCGCCACCCACATCATTGACTACCTGGTCACGCTCAACCAGGCGCTATACGCGGACGTCGGCTACGCGGTCCGAATGGAACCCGGCGTCCAGAGCCCGGACACCACGCTGGCGGTGGGTATCGGCTCCTGTCGGGACACCGCCTGGCTGCTGGTATCCATCCTGCGGCAAAAAGGGCTCGCCGCCCGCTTCGTATCCGGGTACTTGGTCCAGTTGACCTCGGATATCGCCGCGATCGACGGCCCCTCCGGACCGGTCGCCGACTTCACCGATCTGCATGCCTGGGCCGAGGTGTACCTTCCCGGCGCCGGATGGGTAGGCCTGGACCCCACATCCGGACTGCTCGCGGGAGAGGGGCATATTCCGCTCTCGGCAACCCCACATCCATCGACATCCGCCGCCATCTCCGGTGCCACCGACAAATGCGAGTCCACCCTCGACTTCTCCAATACCGTCACCCGTGTCCACGAAGATCCCCGAGTCACGTTGCCGTACACGGCATCGACATGGGAGGCCGTCACCACACTGGGTGCACAGATCGACACCCGGCTCGATGAAGCCGCGGTAGGGCTCACTATGGGTGGCGAGCCGACCTTCGTGTCGATCGACGACCAGGTGTCCGAGGAATGGACAACGGCGGCCGATGGAAGTCACAAGCGTGAACGGGCAGGCGACCTCGCCGCCCGTCTGAAAGCTGCCTGGGCGCCAACGGGTTTGGTGCAGCGAAGCCAGGGCAAGTGGTACCCCGGCGAGCCACTGCCGCGGTGGCAGATCGGTTTGTACTGGCGCCACGATGGCCGGCCGTTGTGGTCGGACCCCGACCTGCTTGCCGACCCGTGGGCCGCTGAGGAAGCGCCGTTCGCACCGGAGGGCGCCGATCGTGCCCTGCTGCTTGCCCTCGCGCACGATCTGGGGCTGCCCGAGACCCAAGTGCGGGCGGCATACGAGGATCCGCTGAGTCGACTTGCCGCTTCGGTTCGGCGGCCCGCAGGTGATCCGGTGGAGGCTGGCGATGATCCGGCACCGCAAGAGGATTCGGCGGAATGGCGATCAGATTTGGTGAACCGCCTGGACGAGTCGGTGACCCGGCCGGCCGCCCACGTCCTACCGCTGCACCGCAGCGAGGAGGACAACGGCTGGGCCAGTGCAGACTGGAGACTACGGCGCGGCCGTATCGTTCTGACCGAGGGAAAATCGCCGGCGGGACTGCGGCTCCCGCTGGGTGCCATCTCCTGGGAGCCGCCACCGCACATGCCCGAAGCGGATCCGATCAGCGTCTCAGCCGAGCTCGGCGCACAACGCTCCGAAACGGCCGCCACTGTGGTGTCGGCGGACGGGGCGCCCCCTACTGCCGTGGTAGCGGAAATCCGCAAGGGGCTGCTGTATCTCTTCCTGCCGCCGCTGGAGAGCCTCGACGACTTCGTAGACCTCATCGCGCGCGTCGAGGCGGCGGTGACCTGCCCGCTGGTCATCGAAGGCTATGGGCCACCGCCGGACCCGCGGCTGGAATCCATGAGCATCACACCCGATCCGGGCGTCATCGAGGTCAACGTGACCCCCACCGGCAGTTTCGCCGAACAATCCCGCCAGCTTCAGGTGCTGTACGAGGAGGCGCGCAAGGCGCGATTGACCACCGAGTCGTTCGACTTCGACGGCACCCATACCGGGACCGGCGGAGGCAACCACATCACACTCGGAGGGCGCACACCGGCGTCATCGCCGCTGCTGCGCCGCCCCGATCTGCTGGTCTCGTTTCTCACCTATTGGCAACATCATCCGGCGCTGTCGTATCTATTCTCCGGAAGGTTCGTCGGCACCACCTCGCAGGCTCCTCGTGTGGACGAAGGACGCGAGGACGCGTTGTACGAGTTGGAGATTGCCTTCGCCGAGATCGAGCGGCTGACGAACCTGGAGGAAGGCGCTGCGGATGAGGGCCGCTCCGCGAGCGGCGCTCCGGATGATGATCGCTCCGCGAGCGTCGCTCCGTGGATCACCGATAGGGCGTTGCGGCATCTGCTCACCGACATCACGGGGAACACCCACCGCGCGGAGTTCTGCATCGACAAGCTGTACAGCCCCGATAGCGCCCGCGGACGTCTCGGCTTGCTGGAGCTTCGCGGATTCGAGATGCCCCCGCATTTTCAGATGGCGATGGTGCAATCGCTGCTGGTGCGCGCACTGGTGGCCCGTTTCTGGGAACAGCCACTGCAGGCGCCACTGATCCGCCACGGTGCCAACTTGCACGGCCGTTACTTGTTGCCGCACTTCATTATTCATGACATTGCCCAAGTCGCCGCGGATCTACGCGCGCATGGAATCGCCTTCGAGACCAGCTGGCTGGATCCGTTCACCGAGTTCCGGTTCCCGCGGATCGGCACCGCGGTGTTCGAGGGTATCGAGATCGAGCTGCGTGGAGCCATCGAACCGTGGCGGGTGCTGGGGGAGGAGGCCACCGCCGGAGGCGCCGCGCGATACGTGGACTCGTCCATCGAACGTGTGCAGGTTCGGGTCATCGGAGCGGATCGCTCCCGGTACGTCGTCACCTGCAACGGCGAACCCATCCCGTTGCTCTCGACAACCAACCCGGATGTACAGGTGGCCGGTATTCGGTACCGGGCCTGGCAGCCGCCGAGCGCGCTGCACCCCAGCATCACCGTCGACGATCCACTGCGCTTCGAGCTCATCGACACCGCCAACGCACTGTCTCGTGGCGGCTGCACGTACCACGTATCGCACCCGGGCGGCCTGGCCTATGACGACCCACCCGTCAACGCGGTGGCCGCCGAGTCGCGGCGCGGTCGGCGTTTCGATGCCACCGGTTACACCACCGGGCGGGTCGATTTGTCAGACTTGCGCGAGAAACAAGCCCGCATGTCCACCGATGCCGTAGCGCCCGGCATCCTGGACCTGCGCCGCGCGAGAACCGTGGGGCGCAGATAGGACTAGATAAGCAACGGGAAGGAAGGTACGGCCGGTGGCAGCACCTGCTCAGGGAGCTCCCGTCGGCCCCGGCTTCCCCATGAACGAGAACCCGTTGATATCGCAGTACCGGAGCGCTCGGGCCCAGGGCGCGCTGTTCGAGGTCGGACGGCGGGGCAGCCCGGCAGGCTACGACGAGTTCCTGGCGCCTGACGGCACCGTGCGCCCGGCCTGGGCCGACCTGGCCGATGCCATCACACAACGCGGCCGCCCCGGTTTGGACCGGCTGCTGGATCGTGTGCGCACGCTCGTCGACACCGACGGCATCACCTATATGGACCCCAGCCGCAGCCCTGGATCTCCGCCCGCGCCCGATGCGCCCACTCATCCAGTGCCGTGGCGTCTGGACGGGCTGCCGCTGCTCATTGATCCCGGCGACTGGAACGCCCTGGAGGTTGGTCTCACCCAGCGGGCCATGCTGCTGGATGCCATTCTGAGCGACCTGTACGGTCCGCAGGAGTTGATCAGGTCCGGTGCGCTGCCACCGCAGCTGCTCTTCGCGCACCCCGGATATGTGCGTGCCGCACACGGCATGGCCCTGCCGGGACGACACCAGCTCTTTCTGCTCGGATGCGATATCAGCCGCACCGGCACCGGAGACTTCCGGGTGAACGCCGACTGGACGCAGGCGCCATCGGGCGCCGGCTATGCGATCGCGGACCGTCGGGTGGTTGCGCACGCCGCCCCCGATTTGTACGAGAAGGTGGCACCAAGGCCGACGTCTCCCTTCGCGCAGACGCTGCGATTGGCACTCATCGATGTCGCGCCCGAGTCGGTCGAAGACCCGGTCGTGGTGGTGCTCAGTCCCGGCATCCATTCGGAGACGTCCTTCGACCAGGCCTACCTGGCATCGGTACTGGGATTTCCGTTGGTCGAGTCCGCGGATCTGGTGGTACGCGATGGCAAGCTGTGGATGCGATCGCTGGGCACTCTGCGGCGGGTGGATGTGGTGCTGCGCCGTGTGGACGCCGCCTACTCCGATCCGCTGGATCTGCGGGCCGATTCGCGGTTGGGGGTCGTCGGCCTGGTCGAGGTGCTCCGCCGGGGCGCCGTGACCGTCGTCAACTCGCTGGGTAGCGGGATACTGGAAAATCCTGGCCTCGCCCGTTTCCTGCCAGAACTGTCATACCGACTGCTCGACGAGCCACTCGGGTTGTCCGGCGGCGAGACCTGGTGGGGCGGTATCGACACGGAGCGCTCGCACCTACTCGCGAACCTGAGCTCACTTCTTGTCAAATCGACAGTGGGGGAAGAGGTTCACACCGGTCCCCTCCAGTCCGCACAGGCGTTGGAGACATTGCGGGCGCGGATCGAGGCGGCGCCCTGGCGGTGGATCGGTCAAGACCTGCCCGAGTTGTCGGTGGCCCCCACCTACCTGCGACCCGGCACGCTTACTGCCGCGCCGATCGGTATGCGTCTGTTCACAGTTGCGCAGCGCGGCGGGTACGCGCCGATGATCGGTGGCCTCGGCTACGTGACCGCTTCCGGATACTCCGGCTCGACTCTCAATAGTTTTGCTGCCAAAGATATTTGGGTTCAGCAGCCGGATCGCGACCAGACCGAGCGGGCACTGACGGTCGCGCCGGTGGACCTGCCCGCCGGACGATTGCCGGAGTCCGACGCGGTCAGCTCACCGCGTGTGCTGTCGGATCTGTTCTGGTTGGGTCGATACGGAGAGCGTGCCGAGAATCTGGTCCGGCTGCTGGCCGTTACCCGGGAACGCTTCCACGAGTACCGGTATCGGCAGTTCATGGAGGCCGGCGAATGCGTGCCGGCACTACTTAAGGCGCTCGGTGATATCACCGGCACCGACACCGAATCCGGCGATCTGAGCACGCATGTGTGGTCCTTGACCGTGGACAAGGAACGGGCAGGCTCGTTGGCGCAGGCGGTGGAGCGGCTCGGTCTGGCCGCCCGTGCCGTCCGCGACCAGATGTCCAACGACACCTGGATGGTGCTCGGCGGCATGGACCGAGCCATCGTCGCGGCAGCGGCCGAATACGACGAGTACACCCGATCCGGCGGCGGGCAGAGTCGGGCCGATGACACAGTGCTCGCCGCCACCCAAACCCAGGTACTGGCAGGGCTTCTCGCCCTAGCGGGCCTGGCCGCGGAGTCGACGGTTCACGATATCGGCTGGACCATGATGGACATCGGCAAGCGCATCGAACGCGGCCTCGGCCTGACTGCGCTACTTCGGTCCACCCTCACGACGGTCCGTGGGCGTGCGGCCGAGCAGTCGGTCACCGAATCCACCCTGGTGGCCTGTGAGTCCTCGGTGATGTACCGCCGCCGTACTCGGGGCAAGATAAGCCTGGTGGCCGTCGCTGATCTGCTGTTGTTCGACGCCGATAACCCCAGATCGCTCCTGTATCAAGTCGAGTCGTTACGAAATGACCTCAAGTCGTTGCCCAGCGCTTCGGGAACCTCGCGGCCTGAGCGCCTGGTGGAGGATCTGGTGACACAGCTGCGGCGGCTCGACCCGGCCGATCTCGACACCGCTGGTGAGCAGGGGCAGCGAGACGCACTCGCCGAAACCCTCGATAACGTCCATCAGGTGTTACGCGAGCTGTCGTCCGTGATCACCGCGACTCACCTGTCCATGCCGACCGGTATGCAACCGTTGTGGGGTCCCGACACCGGACGGCGGCTGCCGTGATGCGCTATCAGGTGACGCACCGCACCCTCTACAAGTACTCCGACGATGTCACGAGCTCGTACGGGCGCGGCTACCTCACGCCGCGTGACACCGATTGGCAGCACTGCGAATCGCATGAATTGATCGTGGAACCGGAACCCTCGGACAGTTCCACCGGCAGGGACCTTTACGGGAACCTCAGCTCCTACTTCCACGTCACAGCGCCGCACCGCGAGCTCAGCGTGACCGCCCGCGCGGTCGTCGATGTCGGCACCCCGCCGTCGCCCGGAGCGGGTTGGGAACAGGCATGGGAGCTGGCCCGCCCGGCGGACGGGGGATCGTCAGGTGCCGGTGCGCTCGCCACCGAGTTCGTGCTGGACTTGGTGCCGCCGGAGATTACCGACGAGGTACGCGCCTACGCCGCAGTGAGTTTCACCGCAGGGCGGCCCCTCGGAGAGGCCGTCGTCGATTTGATGGGCCGGATATACCGCGATTTCCAATATCGGTCGGGGTCGACCACCATTTCCACCAAGGTCAGCGAGGTCTTCGCAGCAGGGGAGGGCGTGTGCCAGGACTTCGCCCGCATCGCGGCGACGGCACTGCGTACGCAGGGGCTCGCGGCGCGCTACGTATCCGGCTATCTGGCAACCAATCCGCCGCCCGGACAGCCTCGGCTCGTCGGCTCTGACGCCACCCATGCCTGGGCGGCGGTGTGGGTGCCGCCGGACGGCTGGGTCGCCTTCGACCCGACGAACGACACGATCATCGACGAGCGGTATGTCACCGTCGGGTGGGGACGCGACTACGCCGACGTGCCGCCCTTGCGCGGCATTATCTACACCGATTCGGACAGCAGCACCATCAAGGTGTCGGTGGATGTCGCTCCCTGTGAGGACAACCCCGCTCATGCGTGACTTCACGTGCCCGCAATGCGGCCAACACCTGGCGTTCGAGAACTCCGTATGTCTGTCATGCGGTAGCCGTGTCGGGTTCTCCCTCGACGCATCGGCGCTACTCGTCATCGCCGATGACTCCGGCCCCGGATTCGTCGATGCCGACAGTCATCAGCTGTGTGCGAACCTGCATGTGGCCGAATGTAATTGGCTGGTCAACGGCTTGGGATCGGCGACGTTGTGTGCCTCCTGTGTGCTCACCCGCACTCGCCCCGGCGATAGCGATGACACCGCGTTACCGGCGTTCGCCGAGGCCGAGCGGGCCAAGCGACGCCTGCTCGCCGAGCTCGCCGAGCTGCGGCTACCGGTCACCGGGCGCGACGTCGACCCCGAATTCGGGCTGGCCTTCGATCTGCTTTCCAGCCAACAGAAGCAGGTGGTCACGGGCCATCAAAACGGGGTGATCACGTTGGATCTCGCCGAAGGTGATGATGTCCACCGCGAGCAGCTCCGCATCTCTATGGATGAGCCGTACCGCACATTGCTCGGACATTTTCGCCACGAGATCGGGCATTACTTCTATTACCGCCTCGTTGGAACCTCGCCGGACTATGCCGACAGGTTCCGGGGTCTGTTCGGCGATCCGGACGCCGACTACCAGGAGGCGCTCGACCGTCACTACCAGCAGGGCGCACCGGAAGGATGGGAGGCGAACTTCGTCTCGTCCTATGCGAGCATGCATCCCGCCGAAGACTGGTCGGAGACCTTCGCTCATTACCTGCATATCCGCGATACCTTGGACACCGCCGCGTCCTTCGCCTTGGCACCCGCCGGAGGCACCTTCGATCGCAGGGTTCTGGGCCCCAGCGGATTCGATACCATTATCGAGATGTGGCTGCCACTGGCATGGTCGCTCAACATGGTCAACCGCTCCATGGGACGCGACGATCTGTATCCGTTTGTACTACCCGGCCCGGTGCTGGAGAAGATGCGCCTGATCCACGAGATCGTCACGGGCGCGGGGGCCGCCGAGGGCGGGTGACTACCCGCCGGGTGTGGCGAATACGAACAGGGCCATGAACGCCACATTGATGAAGAAGGTCGCCTCCACCAGGCTGACGGTCATGAAAAACGGTGTGAACAAACGGTTCTGCGATTCGGGTTGACGGGCTACGCCGGCGATGAGCTGTGCCCCGGCCATACCGTCGCCGATACCCGCGCCGATGGCGCCGCCTGCCAACGTGATCGAGCCGGCTAGCAGCGCGTTGCCCATGAGGAGTTCAGTGGCCATGATGTGCACCTTTCGTCGTCGTGGTTTCCAGTAGTGCGGCGATGATGTCCGTCGCCGCCCCAGCACCGTCCTCGTCACGAATCAGCCGTGAGAGACGTTGCGCTTCTTGGCGGTACCGAGTCTCGGTGATCACGTTGGTGATGGATGTGGAGAGTTCGTCGGCCCGTAGCGATGTACGCGGAAGCGGGGCGCAGGCGGCGCCGAGTCGAGACAAGCGGTCGGCCCAGAAGGGTTGGTCCATGATGCCCGGCACCGGAATCGAGGGGACCCCCGCGCGTAACGCGGCCGCGGTCGTTCCCGCACCGCAGTGGTGGACAACGGCGGCCATCCGCGGAAACAGCCACGAATGCGGAACGTCGTCGACAGTGATGACATCGTCGCCCCCGCAGGAGAGGCCGGCCCACCCACGCTGCACCACTGCCCGCACCCCGGCGCGACGGATCGCGGTGGTGATCGTCTCCGACAACTCGCGACCCTTTGACGTGGCGGTACTACCGAAACCAATGAAGACCGGAGCGGGACCATTGTCGATGAATTCGGCCAGTTCTTGTGGTGGTAGCGAGGTTTCGTCGTCGGCGGGCCACCAGTAGCCGCTGAGGTGCCAGTGCGCTCGCCAATCGCGGGGGCGTGCGACGAGATGGCGGCTGTAGCCGTGCACGATGGGCCAGCGCTTCGCGCGGGCATCCCGATAGCGGCGCCGCGGTGACGGAGCCAGCCCCAGGTTGTGGCGGAGATCGTCGATGAGTGGGGTGTAGATCCGTTCCCCCCACGCGGCGAGGCGCCACACCAGCCGGTTACCGCTACCGCCGAAGGAACGGATGGTGAGCGGCGGTGGCGCGAAATCGGCAGTTGGGCAGGCTGGTTGAAGTGATAGCCCCGCGCTCGGTATGCCGAGTGCTTCGGCGACGTGGTATCCCAGCAAGGTACCGACGGGGCCTTCGGCGAGCAGCACGTCGGCATCCTGGGCTGTTGCGGCCATGGCCTCTCCGACTCCCGCGAGTCCGGTGCGCATCTCGTCGAGAGCCGCCCGCGAGGGCTGCATGCGTGCGCCGTCCACAAGTGCTTGACCATGCTCGGAATCTCGGGTGGCCGTCTCGGTGTCGCCGGGCAGTGTTCGGAATTCCAGCCCGGAGGCACGCACCGCGTGCGCATACGGACCTTGTGCGGCAATGACCACATGGGCGGATAGATTGTTGCGCAGACGGATTCCCAGCCCTGTCAGGGGTGCCACGTCTCCGCGGGTGCCGTATGCGGTGATCACGATGGTGGTCATGACGTGGCTCCGACGGCTCTTGTGAAGATGTCGACCAGCTGTTCTCCGTAGCCGATTGCGTCGTAGTCGGGGTCGCGCCCGAGCTCCCACACGACACCGTCCAGTGCGGCTCGCAGGGCATTTTTCATAAACGGGGGTGAGACCGGTTGGAATTCGCCGCTGGCGACGCCCTCGGTGAAGATGGTCTCGGGATCCATCGCGGCGAATTCGGCGGGGGGAGCGGTGCCGGCGGCGGCCTGGTCGAAGCGGAGGCCATCCTGACTGCGGTAGCCGCAGATAATTTCCAGTAGGGCTATCGCTGCCACTCGATTGCTCACCACGAACTCGATGTTGGCTCTGATGTAGGCCGTCAGGCGTCCGGTAGCGGTTGACTCGGCCTGCACCGCGGGAACCATCACGGTCGCGGCTCGGGTGAAGGCCTCGGCCATCACGGATTCGATGACGTCCGTTTTCGACGTGAAGTGATACAGCACCGCGCTCTTGGCGACTCCCACATGCTCGGCGATCTTCGACAGGGATGTCTGCGGATAGCCCGCGTCGGCCAGCACCTCAATGGCGCCCGCCACTATCTGTGTCCGCCGCGCTCGTTCCGTGAAGGTCAGCGCCTTTTTAGACCGCATGGTCTTAAATTAGACCGATCGGTCAGGAAAGGCAAGCGTGACTATCGCAATGCCGACTGGCAAATACGGCGGTGCGGATGCCGCTAAGACTGTGGGCCGCCCCACAGTCTTAGAAAGACGGGGTATGGTGAGACGGTAATGACGACACTATTGGCAGACCCCGTCGCGCAGGTTATCGCCACCGCCGAGGGGTTGCTCTCTAGGCGGGCGGGCGCAACGGTAACGCTGGCCGAACCGGAGGATCTCGGTGGCAGCGGCCCCGCGATCGTCATCCGGGTTCGCGCGGTGCAGAACCCATTCGCGTTGCCGAAGTCCATGGTGATCAAGCAGGTCCCCGAGGGCGGATCCGATGCGTCGGTGCTTCGCGAGGTGGTGTCGTATCAGTTCGCAAATTCGTTGACGGCCAAGCATCGGCCCGGGCCGGAGCTGGTTGCCTATGACATCGCCGAGCGCCTCATCGTGCTCACCGATCTGGGCGCCGCCCCGACCATGGCCGAGCTGCTCGCGGAGCGTAATCGTGCTGCCATAAACCATGCGCTGATGGCGTGGGCGCAGGCCCTGGGGCGTATGCACGTCGCCACGGTGGGCCGTGAAGGCGACTTTGCTGCGTTGTTGCGGCGCATCGATGTCAAGAAGACGGATGTCGACCCCGCGCAGCAGCGCGTCGGCGGGTCCGAAGCCATCGCGCCATTGCTGCAGATCTTGAGAAGCGAGTACTCGCTCGACGTCTCAAAGACGCTGGTTTCTCGGATACAGCAAACAGCCGCACTTTTCGAGAAGGGTGGCGTTCGAGCCTTCAGCCCCTCCGAAGTGGCCCCCGACAACATCCTGGTCACCGAGCATGGCGTCCGAATCCTCGACTACGAATGGGGCGGATTCCGCGATATCGTGCTGGACATCGCCCACGCACTTACCGTCTATCCGGAGTTCCTCGCCGCCGCCGACCGCGAGGAAGTCGCCGAGCTCGACGATGCGATGACCGAAGCCTGGCGATCCGATGTTGCCTCGATCGCGCCTGCCTTGGCCGATGACGACACCCTCGCGCGACGCATTCTGGATGCACGGCTGACATGGGTGTGGCTTGCCACCCATGAGTACTTCACTCTCGATGTCGACCTCGACGATGACACGGTCGTCTTCGGCAATCCCGCACCCAGCCATACCGCGCTGCTCGGGCGATGGATCGGATTACACGCCGCGGCTGAGCGCGTGGGCGATCGGGGCGTGGCCACCCATGCCGCAGATGTCATCGCAGGGCTACGCGGCGAAACCGCCGCAGAAGACTGAGACACTCGGCGTTTTTGTTTCAATCATTCGGTCAGTCTGATCGAAACGCGCCTGTCAGGCGCCACGGTGGCGCATTGCGTACCGGTGGCCATCGCGGCGCAGGTCACTCCCACCTGCTGGTGGCGTAAACCACGCACGGCGCCGATATGCGTAGCGTGAGCCCCTGAACCGCAACCGAATCCGCTGTTAGCGTCACTCCCGAATCAGACCGGCGCGTAGGGAGACAGATGGTATCGGCGTCGACGGACCGTCCTGGGATCACCGAGGCGCTGAGCGTCCGACTCCGGCACACCATCGCACGGCCGATGACTTCGCCTAAATCCCTTTCGTACAAGGGGATTCGTCGGGCGGTAGTGTTCGTGTTGCCGGTCCTAAGCCTGGCTCTGGTGGTCGCCGGATGGGATCTCGCGGTGCGCCTGGAGCTGTTCTCGTCGCAGTTGTTGCCGTCACCGGGCGCTGTGGCGGCGGCCGCGCGGCAGATGTATGCCGACGGCACATTGGTCACCGATGCGACCGCGAGCTTCCGGAGGGCGTTTCAGGGGTTTCTGCTCGGTTCCGTCATTGCCATGACGATCGGCGCCCTGACAGGTCGCAGCCGGGTCGCTCGCGCCCTGCTGGAACCAGCCATCCAAGTACTGCGCCCTATTCCGGTGATCGCGTTGGTTCCGCTGGCCATTCTCTGGTTCGGAATCGGCGAGGAGTCCAAGCTCTTTCTGACCAGCCTCGGTGTGTTCTTTCCGGTGTGGGTGAACACGCACACCGGCGTGTCGTCGACCCGCGAGGACTACCTGCGCGTGGCGGCATCCGTGGGCGCATCGCGCTATCAGACGTTCGGGCATGTGGTGATTCCGGCATCCCTACCCTTTGCCCTCGTCGGGTTGCGCCAGGGCATTGCCGCATCGCTGATCCTGATCGTGGCATCGGAACAATCCGGGGTGGCCGAGGGCCTCGGGTTCCGTCTCGATCAGGCCCGGTTATTCAGCCAGCCCGACCGGCTGTTTGCATGCCTCGCAGCGCTGGGCATCGTCGGGGCGCTTGCCGATCAGATTTTCCACCAGCTCACTCGGCGGCGAGTGCGATGGGCGCAGGAGCAGTCGTGACGGCCGACGGAATCGATATCGACGCGCTGACTGTGCGTTACGACGATGGCCCAGCCGTCGTCGAGAGCCTCGACCTGACCATCGGTCACGGTGCCTTCGTCGCGCTTCTGGGGCCGTCGGGATGCGGGAAGTCCACGGTGCTCAACTCGATTGCGGGTTTCGTTCGGCCGTCGGCGGGTTCGGTCCGCTTCGAGGGCGCTGTGGTCACCGGACCGGGCCGCGAGCGAGGTGTCGTCTTTCAACGAGATGTGTTGTTCCCCTGGGCATCTGTGGGTAGCAATATTGAATTCGCGCTACGCGCGGGAAAGCTCGGACGTGGCCGACGGTACACGCGGGTGACGGAACTGATCCGTGCGGTGGGACTTGGAGCCGACGTTATTTCGAAACTGCCGCACGAACTCTCGGGTGGAATGCGGCAACGGGTCGGTATCGCACGGGCTCTGGCCAACGGCCCGCGCGTGCTGCTGATGGATGAACCGTTCGGCGCACTCGACGCGCTCACTCGGCAGCAGATGCAGGATCTGGTCATCGAGCTGTGGGAGCGCAGTAAGACGACGATCGTCTTCGTCACTCACGATGTGGACGAAGCCATCCGGATAGCGACCTCGATTGTGGTGATGAATCGCGGTGGCGGAATCGCCGCGCACCTTGCCAACCCGCTGCCGAGGCCGCGCCCCGCGAGCCGACTGGCCGAGATAGACGGGTACGCCGCGCTACGCCGGCGACTGCACGATCTGCTGCGCACCGACGAATACCCGGTATCCCTAGGAGAGGAAACGGCATGACACCCCGGACTAACTTCACAAAGTTATCCGTAGTGATAGCAACGGCTTTGGTGGTATTGGGTGCCGTGGTCGGATGCGGACGCGACCAGAAGGGCGATGCGGAGTCACTCACCCTGGGCTGGGTGGTGGATCCCTCCTGGGCGCAGGTCCCCGTCGCCCGCGACCTCGGCTACTTCACACAGAAGAACGTGAACGTCAAGATCGTCCCCTTTCCGACCGGGGCGGCAGCGCTCGAAGCGCTTACCGGAGGTGCTGTGGACATCGCGAACGCCGGAGACGTTCCGACATCGGCCGCGGTGCTGAAGAACCCGCGCATTCGCGTGATCGCCGACGGATCCCGTTGGCCCGAAGGACGGTTCGTGGCACGTCGATCGGCGGGGATCAACTCGATCGCGGATCTTGCGGGCCGTAAGATCGCTGTTCCGCTGGGCAGCAGCGCACACTTCTTCGCCAGCAAGTTCCTCACCGACGCGCATCTCGACGCCGACCTTGTGCACACTGGGCCCGCCGAGATCGTGACGGCCATCGCCAACAAGGATGTCGACGTCATCGCTGTCTTCCAGCCTGCGCTGAGTAAGGCAGTTGATGCTCTCGGCGGTGATGTCGTCGAACTGCAGGGCACCCAGAAGTACAACCAGCACAGTCTCTTTCTGGCCAACGTGGATGCCATTGAATCGAAGAAGCCTGCCGTGTCCCGGTTTGTCGCCGCGATCACCGAAGCCGACGGACCGTTGACCGAGCGCAGACCCGAGGCGCTTGCCGCGGTGTCCAAGGCTGTGGGACTTGACCCGAAGCTGATCGGGGTAGTCACCGCGGAGTTCGTGTACAAGACGGGACTCGGAGCGGAGCTCGCGCCGGATCTGGCCGACCGCGCCCGCTGGGCCCAGGGCATCGGACGTATTCCGGCTGACCAGAAGCTGCCCGACTATCAAAGCCTGATCGAGACCTCATTTGTGCAGGAGAACCACTCGTGAGCGGGATCGTGCTGCTGGGACTGGGTGGCACCATCTCCATGCACGAGACCGACTCCGGTGCGGTTCCGGTGGCCGATGCAGCCGAATTGACCACGGCGGTGTCAGGTTTCAGCGCCGCTGAGGGGCTGGCACTTGTGGGCGGTTCTGAGGTCGACTTCGATCTGTTGGAGCGGTTGGTGCGCCGGGCCCGCGAGGTCGTGGCGCGCGGTGCCGACGGGATTGTGGTGACCACCGGCACCGATTCGATCGAAGAAGTCGCCGCCTGGTTGTCCTATCGGGAGAACTGGCCGGTGCCGGTGGTGGTCACCGGTTCGATGATTCCCGGCGCCCGCTCCGATAGTGACGGCCGCGCCAATCTCGCCGATGCGCTGGCCGTTGCCGCGTCGGGAGCTGATATCGATCCCGTGGTGGCTTTCGCGGGAAAGGTGCTCGCCGGTCGTGAGGTCGTGAAGGTATCCGGGGTGGTGCGCGACGCATTCGATGCACCGGGACGCGGCGCCATCGGGACCGTGGCCAGCGGACATGTGCGTTGGCATCGGAAACCGGAACGGGTTGCTGCGCATGGTGATCCGGCCGATACGCTGCGACCCGTACCACTGGTGATCGGTGCGCTCGGAGATGACGGCACGTTGTTGCGTGCCGCCGGGGGCGGACAGTCGGTCGTCGTGGTCGCCGCGAACGGATCGGGAAATCTGCCGCCGGGTCAGGCCGCGGCGGCCCGCGACCTGATCGACGACGGCACGCTTGTCGTCATCACCACCCGGGCGGTGGACGCCCGCGTCGCGCCGACGTACGGCTACCCGGGCGGGGGAGCAGGGCTGGCCGCATACGGAGCGCAATTCGCCGACGGGGTGTCACCGCACCGGGCTCGATTGTTGACCACCCTCGGAGTTGCGCAACGCCGAAGCCAGGACGGTCTGCGTGCGCTCATCGACACCGAGGTGCGTCCATGACCGGGGTGTTGATCGCACCCGATGTGCGCGAGCTCGCGCGCTTCACCACCGAGTTGGTGGCCCAAGGGCAGCCGTGGTGCGAAAACAGCCTCGACGGCCCCGCACGTCCGCCGGAGGAGGAACGCATCGCCCGTCCACTGGCCGAACTCCTGCAAAGCTGGGGGTTCTCCGTGGAGTTGGTTGGGCGCACGCCACAGCGCCCGAATGTGCTGGCGTACAAACGTTTCGGAGACGGGCCGACAATCATGCTCAACGACCATCTGGACACCTATCCCTCCGGACCGCCCAGTCGATGGCAGGTGTGTACCGAGAGCCCCTATACGGCAGTGGAATTGGACGGCCGTATCTATGGGAGGGGCACCTCGGACACCCGCGCCAATCTGGCGGCGCTCTTGACGGCGGCCAAACGGGTCGTGGACGACCCGCCGTCGCGCGGCGCGCTGCTGGTCGCACTGACGGTGGATGAGGAACGCAACGGTGTCGAAGGCTCCCGGTACCTGGTGGAGGAAATTGGGCTACGGCCCGACGCGTCCATCACCGTCGAACCCACCGCATGGCGGGAGGGTGGCGACAGTGGAATAGCGCTGGCTGTCGCACAAACCGGGCATGCGCTGCTCGACATCACGGTGCGGGGCCGCTCAAGCCACATCTGGCGACCGGATACCGGAGTCAACCCGGCGCAGTTCCTTGCCGAGTTTCTCGCGGACCTGCGAACCCGCCGAGTAGGAGACTGGCCGGTGTCAGTGGTCGGTCTGGGAGCGGGTGAGGCAGGGATGGCACAGTTCACGCCGCTGAGCGCGACCGCACGTATCGCCGTAGTGAACGTCGGACCGGAGGTGTCAGCCGGTGAGCTGCTCGGCGCCTTCCAACGACGTCTCGCCGAGGCGAGCACGGAAGGCATCGTCGTCAGCGTCGAATACGTCGACGGTCCGACCTTCGTGGCCGGCACGCATCGCATGGACGACGACGAACCACTCATCGCGGCAATAGTTCACGCATACCGGCGAGTGACCGGAGAACCGGTGCGCACCTACACCAAACCCGCATTCAACGACACCATCAGGTTCCGGCACGCCGGCATACCGGCGGTCACATTCGGACCGGGAGATGACGGCTGGGCGGTCTACGACGAGAGCATTTCCCTGCAGACCATGGCCACGGCGGTTCAGGTTCTCGAACAGGCTGTGCGCAAGTATCTTTCATTCGATCGGAATGGGTGATACATTCCCAGTAGTGTCGAGTATCACAGTTGGTAGTCATCTAACCTGACATACAAGGTCGGTCCTGTCGCTGACTTGACACATCAGCATGCGCAGGGTTTATCGCATGCCGTCTGCCTCCATAACCTCAACACTGTTCGCCATGACAGTGTTGTCATCCGCTGCGAAACATAATCCGCGCGTAGATATTTGAGGTGACCGGTGACATCGCACAACACTGTGTACTCCGAGGAGCTCGACCTGGTCTTTGAGGCCGTTCAGTCGGTGGCCACGGAAGAGCTTCCCGAGCTCACTCCCGATTCGGAGATCGCCGACCTTGGCTACAGCTCCGTCCAAACCCTTGAATTCCTTAGCCATATCGAAGAGGTCACCGGGTTCCGGCTGCCGCCGCGCGAGCTCGTCAGGGTGAAGACACTCTCCGACCTGGCGGCTGTTGTACGCGCGCATCTCGCGGGCGAGCTCGCCGGCTGATGGACACGGACCGCGGTAACGGTCCATCGGAGCCGCTGGCCATCGTCGGGATGGCGTGCCAGGTCCCCGGGGCCGGGGATATCCGATCCTTCTGGCAGATGCTGCTGCGCGGCGATACAGCCGTCGGACGGATCCCGCGGGAGCGCTGGGAGCACGGCCCGTTCTTCGATCCGGAGGGCAAGCGCCCGAACACCACATACACCGATGTGATGGCGGCGGTCAGTGGTATCGACCGGTTCGACCCACTCAGCTTCGGGATATCGCCGCGACAGGCCGAGGTCATGGATCCGCAACACCGCATCCTGCTGACAACCACGCGAGAGGCACTGGAGGACGCGGGTTTCGATCAGCAGAGCTTCGCGGGACGCAGCGTTGGCGTGTACGTCGGCATCTCGACATCCGATTTCCGCGAGATGGTGGTGAGTGCGCCGCTGCGCGGGGTTCAGCTGGGCGCGGGCGAATTCGGGGATCCCTCGAATCTCTCGGGTATCGACCACCTGGCAATGACGGCCGATGTGCCGGTGGTGCGACCCTTCACCATGCCGGGCTCATTGCTCAACATGTCGGCCGCGATGATCAGCAGGGCCTTCAATCTGCGCGGCCCGTCGATGGCCGTCGACGCCGCCTGCGCATCATCGCTTGTGGCACTGAACAACGCCGTGCTCGCCTTGCGATCACGGCAGTGTGAGGTGGCCGTCGTTGCGGGGGTGCACCTGAACCTGGTGCCCGACTCGCTGGTCATGTTCTCGAAGATCGGCGCCGTCTCGAAGTCCGGCGTATGTGCGCCCTTCTCTGCTGGGGCGGACGGTTTCGTGCTCGGTGAGGGGGTTGGCGTCATCGTGCTGACCCGCGAGGACACCCTGCCCGCGCGCGGCGAAGTGCATGCCTGGCTACGCGGCGTCGGATGCAATAACGACGGCGCCGGGGCGGGGCCGATGGAACCGCAGGCCGCCGGGCAACGTGCCGCGATCGAATTCGCGCTCGCCGATGCGGGTCTGGATCCTGGTCAGGTCGACTACGTGGAGGCGCACGGTACCGCCACCCCGGTGGGCGATGCGGTGGAGGTTGAATCGTTGAGCTCCTGCCTGCCCCACCGCGGGGATCTGCCGCGATACCTGGGCAGCGCGAAAGCCAATGTGGGGCATGCCATGTCAGCGGCAGGGCTCATCGGGCTGATCAAGGCCGCGCTGGTGTTGCGCACCGGCGTCGTCCCGCCGCAGCCCAATATTGGCGCGAAGCGGGACGCGCTAGGCCTGGACGAACGCGGGTGGCGTATCACCGAATCCGCCACGCCGCTACCGGATGTGCAGGCGCGCGCGCATGTGGCGGGTGTCAGCGTCTTCGGATTCGGCGGAACCAATGTGCATGTGTTGTTGGAGGCGCGTCAGCCGAATCACGCTCAGCAGGTGGGCACGGTACGCGACTCCTGGGTGATCCCGATTCGCGGCGAGAACGCAGGCGATATCGAGGTGCGCTGCCAATACCTACTCGACGATATCGACGCCACCTCGAATTTGGATCTCGGGCAGGTGGCTCGGACGCTCACCCGTCGCGAGGACCGCGACGTGGAGCTGTTGATCGTCACCGGTTCCATCTTGGAACTCCACGAGCACTTACGGGTAGCACTGGCGGCGCTCAGATCCGGCGGCGAGATTCCCACGCGAATCGGCGATGACATCTGGTACCGGGGGGCCAAACAGGCTGGCACGAATCCACGGATCTGCTTCCTGTTCGCCGGACAGGGGGCGCAGACCCTCAACGAGCTGGCTTCGTTGAGAACCTCTGTACCGGAAGTGAACGCGACCATCGAACGCCTTGCCGCCGCGGCAGCCAGCCCCGGGCTGCTCGACGTGATGTACCCGGTCGAGCACACTCCGGAAGCCGAGGAGGCGCTCGCCCGCACCGATCGCTGCCAACCCGCCCTGCTGATCACCCAGCTGGCCGTCGCGCAGTACCTGGCCGGTGCCGGTATCACCCCCGACGTGGTGCTCGGCCACAGTGTCGGTGAATTCGCCGCCGCCGCCACGGCGGGAGTGCTTTCTGACGAGCAGGCGGTGCACTTCGCGGCCCGGCGGGGAGAGGCGATTGCCAAAGCCGATATTCCGGCGGGGGGAATGATCGCCTGCCGCGTCGATGAACCGGTGCTGCGATCTCTCGTCGAGGACATCCCGTCGGTATGGGTCGCCAATCGCAATGCCACCGATCAGACCGTCCTCGCCGGGACCACCGACGGATTGGCCACCGCAGGAGCGCTGCTCGCCGATGCCGACGTTCCGCACAAGGTGCTGAACGTCTCGCACGCCTTCCACAGCCCGCTGCTGGCACCCGCGAACGACGAAATAGTCAGGCGGATAGACGAGTTGCCCCTGCAGGATCCGAAGGTCACCTTCATATCCTGCATATCAGCCTCGGAGTGCGCCGATGCCGAGGACATTCGCGGACGGTGGCGCGAGCACGCGCTCGTACCGGTCCGTTTCGCGGAAGCTCTCGCAGTCCTCGGCGACCCGGATACCGTGTTCGTCCAGATCGGCGCCGGACGTGCGCTACTGAACCTTGCGCGGTCAGCCGGAGCGACGGCCGAACGATTGGTAGCAGTGGACAGCGTGGAGCACACACGACTCCTGAATCGGGTGCGGGCCCAATTGCGTTCGGTGGGCGTTCCCGCAGGCCTGGACGGTACTTCAGATCACCGGGGTGCGCTGCTCACCACGCGCCCGGTTCCCGCGAAGCCGTTGTGGCCCATCAAGAAACGCGACGGAAAACGTGCCGTCACAGCCACCCCTCAGGAGGGGCGGACAGAATCCGCGCTTACCGGGAAGGAATCACCACTCGTGCACGACATCATCTCGCTGTGGCGTGAACAGACCGCGCTGCTCACCACGGTTCTTGGCCATCAGACGGTCGAGGTGCAGCCGATTGTCCAGGCTCCGCCCGTGATCTCCACCGCGCCGGCCGCGCAGCGGAGCGCACCTCGAAGGCCCCAGCTCCGAAACAGCAATGCGCTCAACCAGATCGCGCGTATCGGCTCGTATGACGTGACGGCACTGCAACCGCGGCTGGCGCTCGTCGGGGACCTCGGTTTCGACTCGCTGATGCTTACGGAGCTGTTCAAAATCCTGCAGAAGGACAATCCCGATCTGACGCTGCAGGACTTCAGCGCCAAGGAACTCACGGTGGGGAACATCGTCGCATTCGTAACCGGCGAGGCCGTGGTTGCGATCGAGAAAGAAGTCCCAGCCGAGAACGTCGCCCGCGAGCGCACCATCACCGACTTTCCGGAATGGCAGGCGTTGGACAAGCGCCTGAAAGACTTCGACAGCGAGGGCTCACAGAATCCGTATTTCACGGTGCACCAACAGGTCGTCAACGACACCACCCGCGTCGGCGACCGGGTGCTGATCAACTTCTCCAGCTATAACTACCTCGGGTTATCGGGAGACGAGCGGGTGACCGCCCGCGCCCACGAGGCGTTAAGCCGTTACGGCACATCGGTTTCGGCGAGTCGGCTGCTGTCGGGGGAAAAGCCGGTGCACCGGGAGCTGGAGGCTGCGATATCGCGCCTGCTGAAGGTGGAGGACACGCTGACCCTCGTCGGTGGTCACTCGACCAACGTCACCATCATCGGGCACATTCTTGGCGCGCAGGACATCGTGCTGCATGACGCCCTGGCACACGACAGCATCATGCAGGGCTGCCGTTTGTCTGGTGCGACGCGTCGCCCGTTCAAGCACAACGACGCCGCCCATCTCGACGAGTTGCTCACCACCGTGCGCGACCGATATCGCCGCGCCCTGGTGGTGATCGAAGGCGCCTACAGCATGGACGGCGATATCGCCGACCTCCCGGCCTTCATCGAGGTGGCCAAGCGGCACGACGCACTGCTCATGGTCGACGAGGCGCACTCCATCGGGGTCCTCGGTGCGGGAGGCGGAGGCATCGGAGAGCACTTCGACGTGGACCGTTCCCAGGTCGACATCTGGATGGGCACACTGTCGAAATCGCTATCGAGCTGCGGTGGCTACCTTGGCGGATCCCGCGAGCTCATCCAGTACCTCAAATACAGCCTGCCCGGCTTTATCTACAGCTGCGGGCTGCCGCCTGCCTCGGCCGGGGCCTCACTCGCGGCAATCGAGATCCTCGAAGCCGAACCGGAACGCATTGCGACACTTCATGCCAACGCCGATTACATGCGTGCCGCGTTTGCAGGCGCGGGTCTTTCCTTCGGCGACAGCAGCGGAACACCGATCGTCCCCTTCGTGGTGGGTGACTCGCGCAGATCGCTGCTGCTGGCGGCGCGGCTGCGGGAGGCCGGCATCAACGTGGACCCGATCCTGTACCCCGCGGTGCCCAACGATCAGACCCGGCTGCGCTTCTTCGTCACGGCCAGCCACAGTTTCGAGCAGATCGACCGCACCGTTGCGACGCTCGCCCGCGAGTACCAGAACCTGACCATCCCCACCCCCGGAGTGTGACGATGTTCGATATAGACCACCCGCGATCACTGGTACAGGCGTTGCAGGCCAACGCCGCATCGACCACTCGCGGACTGACATTCATTGGCGATGACCGCAGCGAGGTGTTGGTGCCGTTCGCCGAGCTGCTCGGCGATGTCGCGCGTGGCGCAGGTGCGCTGGCCGGACACGGCATCGAACCGGGCGACCGGGTGGCACTGGTGGTGCCGGACACCCGCGAATTCGTCACGGGATTCCTGGCAATCGTGTGGCTCGGTGCGATACCCGTGCCGCTCTACCCGCCGACGAGCCTGGGCAAGCAGGACGCGTACCTCGATTTTCTCGGATCGGTGTTGTCCTCCAGCGGATCTCGTGCACTGATCGCACCGCAGTGGGTCGATGAGGTACTGAACCTGTCGGTCCGATTTGGTGAGCAGGTGGCCGTCGTGGTGCACACCGAAACGGTCACCGCCGGTGGCGACTACGTGGATGCGGCCCCACGCAGCACGGATCAGATCACCTTCCTGCAGTTCACCAGTGGCAGCACCGGGAAACCGAAAGCCGTTCAGGTGACCGACGCCTCCCTGTGGGCCAACACGCACTCGTTCCTGACCAACCTGCGCTGCCTGGAGGCCCAGAAGTACCCCACTGAACGCTTCGTGAGCTGGCTGCCGCTGTACCACGATATGGGTCTCATCGGGCACTTCCTGAGTGTGGTGCTGTTCGGGCTGCAGGCCACCTATCTGCCTACGCTGGCCTTCCTGCGTAGCCCGGGCATCTGGCTCGACGCAGTATCTCGGCACCGCGGAACCGTCTCTTTCGCACCGAATTTCGCGTTCGCGTTGACCGTCAAGAAGGCCAAGGCGCCCCAGGCAGAGGAGGCGGGCTGGGACTTCTCCAGCATGCGGGTCTTTGGTTGCGGTGCCGAACCGATCAACGCCGATGTGCTCGACGCATTCATTGACGCCTACGCTCGGTACGGCCTCAAACAAGAGGCCGTGATGCCCGCCTACGGCATGGCCGAAGCCACGCTCGCGATTACCTTCGACAACGTCGAGCGCAGATTCCAGCGTCTGCCGATCTCCGGTGCCGCCTACCGGAACGAAGGCCTCGTGGTGCCCGCCAGCGCCAAGGGGCAGGACACCGCCGATGATGTGCTCACCTTCGTCAGCTGCGGGCGGGCCCTCGACGATCGTCACGCGGTACGGATCGTCCATGACGCCGGACACGAGCTCGCCGAGGGCCGCGTCGGCGATGTGCACTTCCACGGACCGTCCGTCGCGGCCGGGTACTTCGAGAACGAGGAGGTAACCCGAAACGCCTTTGGCGCCGACGGGTGGTTGCGCACAGGCGATCGCGGATTCGTGGTGGACGGCAACCTCTACATCACCGGACGCAAGAAGGACATCCTCGTCGTCAACGGTCGCAACTACGACCCGCAGCAGGTCGAATGGGCTGTGGAGGAGGTGCCCGGAATCCGCAAGGGCAATGTCGTGGCCTTCTCCGTCCCGGGAGATATCACCGAAAAGGTGGTGATCGCCGCCGAACGCACCGGTCGAGAAGAGGACCAGATCGCTGTTCAGATCGCTGGGATCCGGCGCTCGGTGTCCGATCGCACCCGCCTGGCGTTGGCCGACGTGGTGCTGCTGCAACCGGGGCAGCTGCCCAAAACCTCATCGGGGAAGGTGCAGCGTTCCCGCACCCGCGACCTGTATGTGCAGGGAGTGCTCGGTGATTCGGTGGTGGCCACTCGCACACACGCCCATGTGGACCCGGTCACGGTCTAGAAACGAAGGCGCGTCGTAACCCGATGCGGCGCGGACGCATTCCTAGGATCGCCGGGTGGCTGATCGCTATGGCATCGACATCTTGTCCAACAACCCGCACACCCCGCGGCGTCCGCAATCCACGGAGGTCGCGGCGATAAAGGGCCTTGTTGTGGAAGACGCCCAGACAGGGTTTGTGGGTGCGGTGGTGCGCATCGAATACGGCCGGATGGATCTGGAGGACCGGCACGGCCGCGTCCGCGGATTTCCGGTGGGCCCGGGATACCTCATCGACGGCAAGCCGGTGATCCTGAAAGAGCCACTGCGGCACACACCCGCCAAGTCGACCACGTCGGCCTCGGGATCTGTTGCGGTACACGGCCTTAAGGCGCGCAAAGCGTTGGCCAGCCGAATCTACGTGGAGGGGCGTCATGACGCCGAGCTCGTCGAGCAGGTATGGGGTCACGACTTGCGTATCGAGGGCGTTGTCGTGGAGTACCTGGGCGGGGTGGATGACTTGGCCGCCGTCGTGAAGGAATTCCAGCCCGGCCCGGGGCGGCGGCTCGGAGTGCTGGTCGACCACCTGGTCAAGGGGTCGAAGGAATCGCGTATCGCCGAAACAGTGCAAAGGGGTCCGTACGGCGAGCACACCCTGGTGGTGGGCCACCCGTTCGTCGACATCTGGCAGGCGGTGAAACCGGAGCGGATCGGTCTGCACGCCTGGCCCAACGTGCCGCGGGATATCGAATGGAAGCACGGCATCTGTCAGGCGCTCGGCTGGCCGCATGGCAGTCAGACCGAGATCGCCGAGGCCTGGCGCAAGATACGGGGCAAGGTGCGCACCTGGACGGATCTGGAGCCCGCCCTGATCGGCCGGGTCGAGGAACTGATTGATTTCGTGACGCAACCTGCCAGCTGAACAAGTCGGTATGACGTGGTAAGCCTGAGACGTGTCAGACAGCCTGTTCGACGTACCGGGGGGCGCTTTCAGCTCGGCTCCTAGCGCCCCAGGGGTGCCACCCAACGCGCCTCTCGCTGTCCGGATGCGTCCCGCCTCCCTCGACGAGGTGGTGGGGCAGGGGCACCTGCTTAAGCCGGGCTCGCCGTTGCGCCGGCTGGTCGACGGGTCCGGCGCGGCGTCGGTAATCCTGTACGGGCCCCCTGGTACGGGGAAAACAACTCTTGCGTCGCTGATTTCGGGTGCCACCGGGCGCAGGTTTGAGGCTCTCTCCGCGCTCTCCGCCGGTGTGAAAGAGGTTCGCGCCGTTATCGACACGGCCAGGCGGGCCGCGGTACACGGTCAGCAGACGGTGCTGTTCATCGACGAGGTACACCGGTTCTCCAAGACGCAGCAGGATGCGCTGCTCGCGGCCGTCGAGAACCGGGTGGTGCTGCTGGTGGCCGCCACCACCGAGAATCCCTCCTTTTCCGTTGTGGCGCCGCTGCTCTCGCGCTCGCTGATACTGCAGTTACTACCTCTGGGCGACAACGATATTCGCGAGGTGCTGTCCCGGGCGATCGCCGATGAGCGCGGGCTCGGCGGCGCGGTGGCCGTGGATCCCGAGGCGCTGAGCCTGCTGGCGCAGCTCGCCGCGGGCGACGCACGGCGGGCGCTGACCGCCCTCGAGGTCGCCGCCGAAACAGCGGGAGGGGCGGGCTCAGTCATATCGGTCGAGGTGGTCGAGCAGTCCGTGGATCGGGCCGCGGTGCGCTACGACCGCGACGGCGACCAGCACTACGACGTGGTGAGCGCCTTCATCAAGTCGATTCGCGGCTCCGATGTGGACGCCGCATTGCACTACCTTGCGCGCATGCTGATCGCGGGGGAGGACCCGCGCTTCATCGCCCGACGGCTGATGATCCTGGCCAGCGAGGACATCGGGATGGCCGACCCGACCGCGTTGCCCATGGCCGTGGCCGCGGCGCAGACGGTGCAACTGATCGGGATGCCGGAAGCGCAACTGACACTGACCCACGCCACCATCCACCTCGCGACGGCGCCCAAATCGGGAGCGGTCCCTGCGGCGCTGGGGGCCGCAATGGGTGACATCCGCGGGGGGAAGGCCGGTTTGGTGCCGCCGCATCTGCGCGACGGCCATTACAGCGGGGCGGCCAAACTCGGTAACGCCGTCGGATACGTGTACCCGCACAACGACCGCGACGGCGTCGTGGCCCAGCAGTATCCGCCAGATGAGTTGGTGGGCGCCGATTACTACCAACCCACCGATCACGGCAACGAACGCGAGATCGGGACTCGGCTGGAGAAGCTGCGTGCCATCATTCGGCGTGGGCTCAAGCGCTGACGTGCTGGTCGCGACGTGGCCGCAGTGTCGGCACGAGGGCTTTACCTGGCGCGTGTTGGGGTTCAGGCCATTTCGGGCACCCGTAGGTGGGCGATGGCGAGCTCGAATTCGCCGGTGTCGAGTTCCTCGACGCCGGCCTCGCGCATCGACCTGATCTTGAGCTCGGTCGCCTGCTCCCGGTTCCGATCCAGCGCTTCGCGGCTGTCGAACGACTCTGTGGAGACTCCCCGGCCACCTCTGCGGTCGACGAGCAGACTGGCGCTGCAGAATCCCTCGAGCTCCTCGATCTGCGACAAGGCCGAGGACTTGTAGAACTCGACCCCTTGGTCCACGGCTTCGGGCGCGATTTTCACCCACGTCGCGCGCACGCATGTGCCCTCGTGTGCGCGGTGGTCGCGGTGCAGGACGGCGATTTCCCATTGGTCGACGCTGACATCTCCGCCGAAGGTCTCGCTGGCCCGTTCGCGCAGCGATGCGGCTTTCTCGGTGCTCGTGCGCATCGCGTCCTCGGTTTCCCATGCGCTGGTAGCGACGCAGCGGCCCGACTCCCGGTCGACCAACAGCGACAGGCCGACGTAACCGCCCATTTCCTGGAGTGCCGGCATGACCTCATCACGAACGTAGGCAATTCCGGCATCGATCGACGAAGAGTTTGCCTGGATTGTGGTAGAGCGTGCGTACACGATCCACCTCCCTTATGTCGGGGCCGCGCCCCGGTGGCGCCGCCGAACCAACCTCCAGCTTCCTCCTGCACAGCATGCGATTCAATGGATTGTTCGTGATCTATTGAAGCGCTTCCTATGTTGGATTCATGGATCCCGACCTACTCGATGTCGACACGTCGAGGGGAGAAATCGTCGGTCTCACCGACGCGGTATGAGGCCTTCCGCGGCGCGGCGCAGACTGCCCCCGCGGAGCGGCCAAACTCGGCAACGCCGTCGGATACGTGTACCCGCACAACGACCGCGACATCGGTAGTCGACTCGACAAGCTGCGTGCCATCATTCGGCGCGGGCTCAAGCGCTGACGTGCTGATCGAGTGTGCGGATTACGTCGAGATCGGTCAGAAAATCGACATAAACCGCACACTCGGCATACTGGGCAATATGGCGTCACGTATGCGTTTGGCCGCCGGCGGAGTGCTTGCAGCGCTGGCTCTGATGACAGCACCCGTTATCGCATCGGCGGATCCAGAGCCGGAACCGGACCCCGCGCCGGTCTTCGAAGATCCCGGTCCGCCGCCACCGTCGGTCGACCCGTGGATGGAGCAGTACGGCCGGGATGTCGGAGCGGGCGCGGCCGGTGGTGCCGCCGAGGCAGGTGCCGGCATCCTGTTGAGCCCGTTCCTGGGGCCGTTCACCGGGCTGGCGACGGCGCCGATCGGTGGTGCCATCGACAGCTCGATCCGCGACGCGCCGTAACGGTCAGCGGCCCGGGCGATTCAAGAGTCTCGGCATGTCGAAGAGTGCCTCGACGGGCTCGAGGTAGACCCTGCGCATCTGGTCCCATCGTGGTCCCGGACACCACTCGACGGCGTTCTTGACGGTGGTGTCGCCGTCGGCGACAACGACACTGGTTATGCCTGCGTCGATGCAGCCGTCCGATCGGCCGTCCTTCAGATTGGGCACCGACGCGATGAGCCTGTTCCAGATCTCGTCGGGAATGTTTTTCTTGTCGTGCGCGATCTCTGAATCGCCGTTTGAAATGACGATGCTCGCGTTTCCTCGACGCGCGGTAATCACGTAGGAGCGATACACGGATACCTCGCCGTCGGACGAACTCATCGTGATGATGGTCCGATCTGGATCGGGTGGATCCCCGGCCTTTTGTGAACAACCCGACAGTGCGCCTAGCACTGTGATTGCTAAAACCACGATTTGGGCCCGTCCGTACATGTCAGAAGTCTATTCAGCATTAGCTCGGCACAATGTGACGATATGCGGCACCTCGGTCTATTGGGTGGCGGCACCGCCTGACCTTGGCGTATACCGGCCATAGGTAGGCGCACCGGTAGGGTGGGCCGGTCAGATTCTCGAGCTACACGCAAGGACGAAATGCAGACACACGAGATCCGGAAGCGATTCCTGGACCACTTCGTGAAGGCGGGCCACACCGAGGTGCCGAGTGCCTCGGTGATCCTCGACGACCCCAATCTGCTGTTCGTCAACGCCGGCATGGTCCAGTTCGTGCCCTTCTTCCTGGGACAGCGCACGCCGCCGTACAACACGGCCACCAGCGTCCAGAAATGCATCCGTACCCCGGACATCGACGAGGTGGGTGTCACCACCCGGCACAACACCTTCTTCCAGATGGCCGGGAACTTCTCCTTCGGCGACTACTTCAAGCGTGAGGCGATCCGGTTCGCCTGGACGCTGCTGACCAACCCCACATCCGAGGGTGGCTACGGTTTCGATCCGGAAAAGCTTTGGGCCACCGTCTATCTCGACGACGATGAGGCCATCACGCTATGGCAGGAAGAAGCCGGGCTGCCGCTGGAGCGGATTCAGCGCCGCGGCATGGCCGACAACTACTGGTCCATGGGCATCCCCGGCCCGTGCGGTCCGTGCTCGGAGATCTACTACGACCGTGGCCCCGAGTACGGCATCGAGGGTGGTCCGGAGGCCAACGAGGACCGCTACATCGAGATCTGGAATCTCGTGTTCATGCAGAACGAGCGTGGTGAGGGTACGTCCAAGTCGGACTTCGAGATCCTCGGGCCGCTGCCGCGCAAGAACATCGATACCGGTATGGGCGTGGAGCGCATCGCGTGCCTGCTGCAGGGCGTCGACAATGTCTACGAAACCGATCTGGTGCGACCCGCCATCGACTGTGTGGCGGCGGTTGCCCCGCGTGGATACGGGCAAGGCAGCCACGAGGACGATGTGCGCTACCGCGTCATCGCCGACCACACCCGCACGGCGGCGATCATCATCGGCGACGGGGTCAGCCCCGGGAACGAGGGCCGCGGCTATGTGCTGCGCCGCCTGCTGCGCCGAATTGTGCGCTCCACCAAGCTGCTTGGCGTCGAGCAGCCCATGATGAGCGAGCTGATGATCGTCGTGCGTGACGCCATGGGTCCGTCGTACCCGGAACTGGTCACCGACTTCGAACGGATCAGTCGCATCGCCGTCGCCGAGGAGACCGCGTTCAACCGCACCCTGTCCTCCGGCTCGAAGTTGTTCGAGGATGCGGCGGAAAAGACGACGGCGTCCGGGGCTTCCCGGCTGTCGGGTACCGATGCATTCACCCTGCACGACACCTTCGGTTTCCCGATCGAACTGACCCTCGAAATGGCGGCCGAGGCCGGGCTTTCCGTGGATGAGGACGGCTTCCGGGATCTGATGAACGAGCAGCGGCAGCGCGCCAAGGCCGACGCCGCGGCCCGCAAGCACGCTCACGCTGACCTAACGGCGTACCGCGAGCTCGTCGACGGGGGTCCTACCGAGTTCACGGGATTCGACGAATTAGATTCCCAGGCCACAATTCTGGGGATCTTCGTGGATGGTGCACGGGTGCCGGTCGCCCCGGCGGGCGCCGAAGCGGAAATCGTGCTGGACCGCACCCCGCTGTATGCCGAATCCGGCGGCCAGATTGCCGACATCGGATCCATTCGTGGAGACGGGGCGAACGCGATATCGCAAGCCAAGGTCTCCGATGTCCAGAAGATCGCCAAAACCCTGTTCGTGCACAAGGTCACGGTGGAATCCGGCGAGTTCGTCGAGGGCGACCACGTGGTGGCCTCGGTGGATGCGCAGTGGCGTCACGGCGCCACCCAGGGCCATTCGGGCACCCACCTGGTGCATGCGGCGCTGCGACAAGTACTGGGGCCCAATGCCGTTCAGGCGGGCTCGCTGAACAGGCCCGGATACCTGCGTTTCGACTTCAGCTGGCAGGGCGCGCTGTCGGAGGCACAGCGTCAGGAGGTCGAGGACGTCGCCAACAAGGCCGTCGAGGCCAACTACGCCGTCAATACCTACGTCACCGATCTGGAGCGGGCCAAGGGTATGGGCGCCATGGCGCTGTTCGGCGAGAACTACGGCGACCGTGTGCGCGTCGTCGATATCGGCGGACCGTTCTCGTTGGAACTGTGCGGTGGCACCCACGTGGCGCACTCCTCGCAAGTCGGTCCCGTGACGCTGCTCGGTGAGCAGTCGGTGGGCTCTGGTGTCCGCCGCGTCGAGGCTTACGTCGGACTCGACGCGTTCCGGTACCTGTCGAAAGAACGCGCATTGATGGCGGCGCTCTCCTCGAGTCTGAAGGTTCCCACCGAGGAGGTTCCGGGCCGGGTGGCCACCCTCGTGGAGCGGCTCAAGGTTGCCGAAAAGGAATTGGAGCAAACGCGTTTGGCCTCGGTAAGGGCCTCCATCACGACATTGGTGGATAACGCCGAACGCATCGGAGACACCACCGTGGTGGCGCACCGGTTGCCCGACGGCACCGGTGCGGGCGATCTGCGCAGCCTGGTGGGCGATATCCGCGGCCGACTCGGCAGCGATCCGGCCGTTGTCGCGTTGATTGCCGCCGGCGACGGCTCGGTGCCCTTCGTGGTATCGGTCAACCAGGCCGCCCAAGATGCTGGGCTGCGTGCCAACGATCTTGTGGGCGCTATCGGCTCGGCAGTGGACGGCCGCGGCGGCGGCAAGCCCGATACGGCACAGGGTTCGGGTAAGAACTCCGCCGGTATCGACGCGGCGCTCGGCGCGCTGCGTGAACAGATCCGCCGGGCCTGAACGTAGTGCCCGACAGCATGGATGACCCGCTTGCGGGAAGACCGACAGGCGATGACCCGCTTGCGGGAAGACCGACAGGCGATGACCCGCTTGCGGGAAGACCGACAGGCGACGCCCCCACCCCGGATCGTCCTGGCCCCGATGATCCGGGCCGAGGCCGTCGTCTCGGCGTCGACGTGGGTACCGTCAGGATTGGGATCGCGTCGAGCGACCCCGATGGAATTCTTGCCACTCCGGTCGAGACCGTTGCGCGGGATACCAAGGAAAGCAGTGATTTTCGGCGGATCACGGACCTGGTCGCGGAGATGAGCGTGGTGGAGGTTGTCGTTGGCCTGCCGCGTAACCTGCGCGAGGGCACCGGGGCGTCCGCGCGGGATGCGGCCGGATTCGCCAGCGAGCTCGCTGAGCGGATTGCCCCAGTGCCGGTGCGTTTAGTAGACGAGCGTTTCACTACCACCACCGCGCAGCGTTCCCTGCGTGAGGCTGGAGTACGGTCTCGTCAGCAGCGGGGCATCATCGACCAGGCGGCAGCGGTGGCCATTCTGCAGGACTGGCTTGAGCAGCGGCGTCGGCGCGGCAATGAGGGGGGTACGCGTTGAGCGACTGGGACGATCACGACAGTCGCGAGAACCATGACGACGAGTGGTCAAGCGGCCGCCGAGCGGCGCCGGTCGCGGTCGGTCCCCGGCCTCGGGAGAGCCGTCGCGAACGTGCCCGGCGTAGGGCCGCCGCCCGACGTCGGCGCAACGCCGGGCTGCTGGGTCTGGCGCTGGTCGTCATCGTTACGGTCGCTGCCGTGGTCGGCGGAGCCAAGTTGTGGGACAGCCTGTTCGGCGCCGACAGCCCCGTCACCGACTACTCGGGTTCAGGGGTCAAGGACTTCGTGTTCGAGGTGCACAGCGGGGACACCACCAAGGTCATCGGGCAGCGTCTGAAGGAAGAGGGAGTGGTAGCCACTCCTAGTGCGTTCACTGATGCGGCCCAAGGAAATCAGACCATCGCGTCCATCCAGCCCGGCTTCTACAAACTGCGTACCAAGATCCCCGGCAAGGCCGCCGTCGCACGCCTGGCCGAGCAGGAGAACAGGGTCGGGCTGCTCGTCATACCCGAGGGGCGTCAGCTCGATGACGTATCCGCGGTGGCCAATGGTGCTGTCACCGAAGGCATCTTCACCCTCATCGCTCGTGCCTCGTGCGTGGACCTCGACGGGGACAAACACTGTGTTGCCGCTTCGGACTTACGGCAGGCCGCCTCGACGGCGCCGCAGTCGGAGCTAGCCGTTCCGGAATGGGCGTCCAACGGCGTCAACGCCGTGCGCGACGATCATCGCCGCATCGAGGGGCTTATTGCCGCCGGGCGGTGGGACTTCAACCCGATGGCCGAGCCCGAGCAGATCCTGGCATCCCTGATCCGTGAGAGCAGTGCGCAGTACGAGCAACTGGGGCTCCTGAACGCCGACGCGGCTGGGTTGTCGCCCTATGAGGTGCTGGTGGTCGCGTCGCTGCTGCAGCGAGAGGCCAAACCGCGCGATTTCGCCAAGGTGGCGCGGGTCGTCTACAACCGGCTCGCGGCACATCAGAAGCTGGAATTCGACTCCACGGTGAACTACCCGTTGGACCGGCAGGAAATCGCGACCACCGACGACGACCGTGAACGTAAGACGCTGTGGAATACCTATCAGTCACAAGGGCTTCCGGCGACCCCGATCTCTTCGCCCAGCCCGGAGGCACTGCGAGCGGCCGAGCATCCGGAGCCGGGGGACTGGCTCTACTTTGTCACCATCGACGCCGAGGGCACCACATTGTTCACGGCCGACTACAACGAGCATCTGGCCAATATCGAGCTGGCCAAGAGGAACGGCATCCTGGACAGTGCGCGATGAGCACGTCGGGTGACGCACCTGACGCTCGCCGCGCCGCGGTATTGGGATCGCCGATCGGGCATTCCCGGTCACCCGACCTGCACCTGGCGGCGTACCGCGCGCTGGGTCTGACCGGTTGGACCTATGAGCGGATCGAATGCACGGCCGAGCGGCTGCCCGATGTGGTCGGAGGCTCCGGGCCCGAGTGGGTGGGTTACTCGGTGACCATGCCCGGAAAGTTCGCCGCGCTGAATGTTGCCCTGAGTGCTACTGAGCGCGCCCGGTCGATCGGTGCGGCCAACACGTTGGTGCGAAAAGAAGGCGGTTGGCACGCCGATAACACCGATGTCGACGGAGTGTCCGGGGCATTGGGTACTGCCGGGATCGATCCGTCGGGACAACCGGCGGTGATCGTGGGTGCCGGGGGCACCGCTCGTCCGGCGATCGTGGCTCTTGCCGAAATGGGCGCGCGGTCCCTGACCGTGGTGGCTCGTGATGCGGGCCGGGCGCGGGGCGCTCGTGAGCTCGCGGAGCGAATGGGCCTCTCTGTCTCGGTGATCGGCTTCGATGACGGCGCGCTGTCCTCGGTGTGCGAGTCGTCCGGAGTGTTGGTGAGCACCGTGCCCGCAGAGGCTGCCGCCCCGTTCGCGCCGTCGCTCGCCGCAGCGCCCGCGATTCTTGACGTCATCTATCACCCGTGGCCTACCGAGCTGGCCGCCCTAGCGCAGCGGCGCGGTGCGGTGGTCGTTGGTGGGCTTGAGATGCTGCTCAATCAGGCCTTTACCCAGGTAGAGCTGTTCACCGGGCAGTCGGCACCCCGGGAGGCAATGGCCGCCGCGCTGCGCTGATCTCTTATTACCGCGTCTGTGCCGCCCGAGTCTGGATATCGGACCCCCACCTGCGGCAATGAAATTTGTGGGACTTTCGGTCCCATGAGGCCTTGCGTGGGATGCTCCGTCCCATTAAATTGGAGGCAGTTGGAGGAGGAAGCAATGCCGCTGTTCACCGTCCCCAAGTCGGGCGCATTCGATGACGAGTACCTAATGACACTTCGCACCCTCTCAGAGGGTTCGGTGCGCCTGCACTTCGATCCGTTCCAGGACATCGACTGGGATGCCCCGGACTACCAGATCGACCGCAACGATCCCCGCTGGGTACTGCATCCCGAACTCGACACGCTCGGCGGAACCCAGTGGTACCGGAACCAGCCGCTGGAGCGTCAGATCGAGATCGGCCGCTGGCGCCAGGCCAACGCGATCAAGGTCGGGCTTGCCTTCGAGAGCATCCTGATTCGCGGCATGATGCAGTACCTCATGAAGCTGCCGAATGGCTCACCTGAGTTCCGCTACTGCCTCCACGAGATGACCGAGGAGTGCAACCACATCCAGATGTTCCAGGAGCTCGTCAACCGTATCGGTGACGACGTTCCCGGTATGCGTAAGTGGTTCCGTCGGGTCTCGCCGATGATCGGTGTGCTGGGTGGATGGGCCCATGTGGTTCTCTTCATCGGCATTCTCGGTGGCGAGGAGCCCATCGACCACTATCAGAAGTCGTTGATCCGCAGCGATGTCGCCATGCCGCCGGCGGTCAAGCGGGTCATGCAGATCCACGTCGCCGAGGAAGCGCGCCACATCTCCTTCGCGGGTGAGTTTCTGCGCGTACATGTTCCGCTGATGAGCGCGCGCAAGCGGGTCCTCTGCACCATCCTCTTCCCACTCGCCATGCGCTGGCTGGCCGGAGAGATCATGACCCCGCCGAAGTCGTTCGCCACCGAATTCGACATTCCGCGTGAGGTTTTCAAGGAGGCCTTCTGGCGCGGCGAGCATGCGCGCCAGACGCTGTCCGGGTATTTCGGTGATATGCGCAAGCTCACCGAGGACATCGGTATGCGTCCCTGGTGGGTACGTCCGCTGTGGAAGCTGCTGCGCATCGACGGCCGTCCGTCGCGGTATCGCAGCGAGCCCGACCGTTCGCACGCGAGCACGCCGCTACTGGTGGGCGCCTGACAGTACGGCGAGCGCGGCCATGAGTTCGGTCTGCGGGTCCATGGACAGGCCCACCGAACGGGCGGCTCCGTCCAGCACATACCAGACGTAATTGGCGAGATCCTCGACGATTTCGGTGCGATTGCGCACTGGTTCGGTTTCCCGTAACCACCGGGAGAGGGTTCCTTCGACCATCGTCACGACTGCGTAGGTGACCGATTCAAAGGGGCTGTAATCGATCCCGAGCAGTTCGGTGATCGGGATCAAGACTCCTCGGACACGCTGCTCCATCCGGACCTTGACCGTGCTGATGGCATCGACGGCGGGGTCCTCGTCGGTGGCGCCGGAGCGCATGAATTCGTAGCGATGCGGGTAGTCGGTCATCCAATCCAGCACGGCCCGAATGGTTCTGGTGGCAATATCGTCGATCGAACCCCGGGTGACGTCGAGCTGCGACGAGATGGACGTATCGAAATCCTCGAGCAGATGTGAGCGGATGCGGCGATCGAGATCCTCGCGCCCCTCGAACTGCCGGTACACCACGGATTTGGCCAGCCCGGCTCGCTTAGCGATCGACTGCACGGGAATCTCGGTGCCGGGCGGCGTTTCATCGAGCAGCGCGACGGCGGACTCCACGATGCGGGTCTGCCGGGCCGAGTTGTGCCGTTCCCAGCGTGCCTCGTGTCCGGTCAGTACACGGTGTGAATCCGCCTCCCCACGTGCGAGTGGCTCATCGGTGCTGGCCTGGGACACCGGCTGAGTCTATCGACCCGTTTCCGGCTTGGATGCCACACAGAAGATCCGGCGGAATCCGAAAGGTGTCACGGCACCGGATGGCGGGTATGCCTGACGCAACAGTGCGGCATATTCCTCCTCGAATTCGGCGAATTCATCGGCCGAAAGCGCCGAGATCACGGGCCGTAATCCGGTGCCGTGTACCCATCGCAGCACCGGGTCGTTCCCTTCGAGTAGGTGCACGTATGTCGTTTCCCAGGCGTCCGGAACCAGGCCTGCGGAAATCGCCAGGCGCGCATAATTTTCGGCCCCGTCGCTGCTCTCCTCACCGCGCAGCACGCCGCCCAGCCGTGACGCCCATCGCGAGGATTCGGCGACCTGGCGCATGAGCGTATGAGAGGGCGCGCCGAAGTTGCCCGGAACCTGGAAAGCCAGCGAACCACCAGGATTGAGCTGCTGCGCCCACGCGGTAATGAGTTCGCGATGCTGCGGAAGCCATTGCAATGCCGCATTTGTGAACACCACATCTATTCCGTCGGCCCGGAAGTTGGCGATATCGCCCTGTTCGAGGCGAAGATTGGCCGGCAGATCCGCGGGGGCGGTAGCGAGCAGCTCGGCAGAGGAATCCAGTCCTAGCACCGCTGCATTCGGCCACCGGCGCGCCAATTCGACGGTCAAGATCCCACTGGCACAACCCAAATCGACGACGGTACGAGGGGTCGAGGCAGGGATACGGGAAAGAAGCTCATAGAACGGGCGACTGCGTTCATCTCCGAATCGGCTGTATTCCTGAGGGCTCCACAATGTAGTCGTCACTACTCCGAATGTAGCCTCGCGGCGCTACATTCCCCACATGAATTACGGGGTGGGGGTAATGGTGCTGTGCTGGATGACGGCGCTGTCGTACTTCGATATCAGGTATCGCAGGCTGCCGAACTGGCTCACTCTGTCCGCGGCCGCGGTGGTTGTCGTGGTGGCGATGCTTGATCGCAACCCGACGATGGTGGTGGGTGCGGTGGCGCTGACCGGTCTGTACCTGATCGCACATCTGTTATCGCCGCGCGCGATGGGAGCGGGGGACGTGAAGCTCGCCTTCGGCACCGGTGGCTTATCGGGGGCGTTCGGATTGGACGCGTGGTTCCTGGCGGCGATCGGTGCGCCGCTGTTGACCGGCCTGATCGGTCTGGTGCTCATGACTATCGGCCGTCGAAAGACATCCGTGCCGCACGGCCCCTCGATGTGCTTGGCGACCGCCGTCGCGGTGGGGTTGTCCACCGTGACGCCGGGCATCTGACAAAGAACGGTCCACTGTCCCGATCGATTTGGAGGACCGACCTGCCCGCATGGGACAATGGTGCACGTGTTGCGTTGGATCACGGCAGGTGAATCGCATGGACGCGCGTTGGTCGCGGTCTTGGAAGGCATGGTCGCCGGTGTCGAACTGACATCGGAGGACATCGGTAGGCAGCTGGCGCGTCGCCGCCTGGGCTACGGCCGAGGCGCGCGCATGGCCTTCGAGGCCGACCAGGTCACCGTGCTCGGTGGTGTGCGGCATGGTCTGACCTTGGGTGGTCCGGTGGCGATCGAGATCGGCAACACCGAGTGGCCCAAATGGGAGACCGTGATGTCCGCGGACCCGGTGGACCCTGCCGAGCTGGAGAACATCGCGCGCAACGCGCCGCTTACCCGCCCGCGCCCCGGCCACGCCGACTACGCAGGCATGCTCAAGTACGGATTCGACGATGCGCGCCCCGTGCTCGAGCGCGCCAGCGCGCGTGAGACGGCGGCCCGTGTCGCGCTCGGCACCGTCGCCAAGGCCTTCCTGAAGCAGGTATTGGGTGTCGACGTCATCTCGCATGTGATTTCCATCGGCGATTCCGAGCCATACGACGGAGCGGTTCCCGGTGCGGCCGATCTAGTGGCCATCGACGCCAGCCCGGTGCGGGCGTTCGGCGAACAGGCTGAGTCCTCGATGATCGCCGAGATCGAGGCCGCCAAGAAGGACGGCGACACCCTCGGTGGAGTTGTCGAGGTGGTGATCGCCGGACTGCCGGTCGGTCTCGGCTCGTTCGTCAGCGGTCATGACCGCCTGGACAGCCAGCTCGCGGCCGCCATCATGGGAATCCAGGCCATCAAGGGCGTCGAGATCGGTGACGGGTTCACCACCGCGCGCCGCCGCGGGAGCGCCGCCCACGACGAGATTTACCCCGGCCCCGACGGCATCCTGCGGTCGACCAACCGCGCCGGCGGTTTGGAAGGCGGTATGACCAACGGTCAGCCGCTGCGGGTGCGCGCTGCGATGAAACCCATCTCCACGGTCCCGCGCGCGCTGGCGACTGTCGACATGGCCACCGGTGACGAGGCCGTCGCGATTCACCAGCGCTCGGATGTGTGCGCGGTTCCGGCCGCTGGTGTGGTCGCCGAGGCGATGGTCGCGCTGGTGGTGGCCCGCGCGGCGCTGGAGAAGTTCGGGGGAGACTCCCTCACCGAGACCAAGACCAATGTCGGGACGTACCTGGATGCGGTGGCGCAGCGAGAGCCACGCCGGGAATCATCCACGGGATGAGCCCCAAAGCCGTCCTCGTCGGGCTGCCCGGATCGGGTAAGTCCACCATCGGCCGTCGGCTCGCAAAAGCGTTGAACGTCGACGTCTACGACACCGATACCGGCATCGAGACCGAGGCCGGGCGGACCATCGCCGACATCTTCGCCACCGACGGAGAACCGGAATTCCGACGTATCGAGGAATCGGTGATTCGGCAGGCGTTGGATCAGCAAGGCGGAGTGGTTTCGCTGGGGGGTGGCGCCGTGCTTACCCCGGGAGTTCGTGAAGCACTCGCCGGGCACACCGTGGTGTATCTGGAAATCAGTGCCACGGAAGGGATTCGGCGTACTGGAGGAAGCGTGGTGCGTCCGCTGCTGGCCGGGCCCGATCGTGCCGAGAAGTATCACTCGCTCATATCCCAGCGGGTGCCGCTGTACCAGGAGGTTGCCACCATCAAGGTGAACACCGATAGGAGAAATCCCGGTGCGGTGGTGCGGATGATCGTCTCCCGGCTGGAGAACCCCGACTCGGGCACAGCGCCAGGCTCGTCACGGCGACGACGCCCCCGTCGACGCCCCCGTTCTCGGCGCCGCGCTTCGAGCATCACCGCCACGACTCAAACACCAACCGACACGTCCGGAACCGAAACCAAGGAAAGAGCCGACAATGACTAGCGCCGACCCGACGACGATCACCGTCGAGGTGAATCCGCCCTACCCGGTCATCGTGGGGACTGGTCTGCTGGGTGAGTTGGTGGACGCACTCAAGGGCGCCGACAAGGTGGCGATCCTGCATCAGCCCACCCTCGCCGTCACCGCCGAAGAGATCAGAAAAACTTTGGCCGAGAACGGAATCGATGCGCACCGGGTTGAGATTCCAGACGCCGAGGATGGCAAGGACCTGGCCGTGCTCGGCTACATCTGGGAAGTGCTGGGCCGGATCGGAGTCGGACGCAAGGACGCCGTCGTCAGCCTCGGGGGAGGGGCCGCCACCGATACTGCGGGCTTCGCGGCGGCCACCTGGTTGCGCGGGGTGAAGGTGGTGCACGTGCCCACCACACTGCTCGCGATGGTCGACGCAGCCGTCGGCGGAAAGACAGGTATCAACACCGAAGCAGGGAAGAACCTTGTCGGCTCGTTCCACCAGCCGGGGGCGGTGCTGGTGGACCTGGCGACCCTCGACTCGTTGCCGCGCAACGAGCTAGTCGCCGGTATGGCTGAAGTGGTGAAGGCCGGATTCATCGCCGACCCCGTCATTCTCGATCTCATCGAGGCCGACCCACAGGCCGCGATCGACCCGTCCAAACCGGTGCTCCGCGAGCTCATCGAACGTTCCATCGCCGTGAAGGCCAAAGTGGTGGCGGCCGACGAGAAGGAGGCCGAGCTGCGTGAGATTCTCAACTACGGTCACACCCTCGGTCATGCCATCGAGAGGCGCGAGCGGTACCGGTGGCGCCACGGCGCAGCGGTTTCGGTCGGTTTGGTCTTCGCCGCCGAACTGGGACGCTTGGCCGGACGTTTGGATGACGAGACCGCCGATCGTCACGCGCAAGTGCTGTCCGCGCTCGGGCTGCCGACCCGCTACGACGCCGACGCGCTGGGGCAGCTCATCGAATATATGCAGGGCGATAAGAAGACCCGTTCGGGCATACTGCGTTTCGTGGTGCTCGATGGGTTGGCCAAACCGGGACGGTTGGAAGGCCCTGATCCGTCGCTGCTGGCCGCCGCCTACTCGGTTGTGGCAGGACCGGCTCAGGCTGACAGTCAGGGTAAGGGGACGTTGTTGTGACGATTCAGGTGCTCAACGGCCCCAACCTGGGTCGCCTCGGCAAGCGCGAGGCCGCGGTGTACGGCAGCGTCACCTACGACGAGCTGGTCTCGCTCATTCAGGCCGAAGCCGCCTCGTTGGGTGCGGATGTTCAGGTGCGGCAGACCGATAGCGAAGCCGAGCTGCTCGGCTGGATTCACGATGCCGCCGACGCGAAAGATCCGGTGATCCTGAACGCCGGTGCGTTCACCCATACGTCGGTCGCCCTCCGGGACGCGTGTGCGGAGCTCACCGCCGGACTCATCGAGGTACATATCTCGAATGTGTATGCACGCGAAGAGTTCCGGCATCACTCGTATCTGAGTGCGCTGGCCACGGGCGTTATCGTCGGGCTCGGCGTGCAGGGATACCTGCTGGCAATACGGTATCTAGCGGCTACTTAACGTTCGCTTCTTCCTGAACCGCCTGGAACACATCGGTATCTGACTGCTGCAGAGCGGCATGTTCCTTTTCCTTGCGGTCCACGAGCAGCCGGCCTACGAACACGCCGGCCATGGCGGGCGCGAACACCACGAGCGCCACGAACGCTGCGGTCGTGGTGAGTTCGGCGAGGATGCTCGCGGCGTAGATTCCGTGGTTGAACAGGCTGATCAACCAGACCACCAGGCCACTAACAACCCCGGCGAAAATGCCGGCGAGCAGCCACCACATGGCGAGGTCGTCTCGGCGGTCCGGGTCGGGGTTACGTTGGGCGTCGCTGCGGCCGTCCGTGAGCGCCCATGCGACCACCGCCGCGATGAACACAATGAGCAGCACCAGGTTGATGGCGGTGCCGTGGTTTTCCCACACGCTGAGGGCCAGTCCCTGCACCACGCGGGTCAACACCATCAGGATGGCGAAGACGGCGCCGCGGGTGAGCCATTGTGTGGTCAAAGTACGTGTGGTCGATGAGCCGCTTGCGCGAAGAGCATCGGATTGAGCTTCGGGCATGGGCCCAGCGTATCGCGGTAGCGTCGACACCTGTGAAGAGTGATGAGCAGCTTGCGCGAAGAACCTCGGGTGCGGCCCTCAGCCATATCGACCGCAGAGAGCGGCTGCGCGAGGGGCTGCGCGCCGATGGGCTCGATGCGCTCTTGGTCACCGATTTGATCAATATTCGCTATCTGACGGGTTTTACCGGGTCCGCTGCCGCGCTGTGGGTGGCTGCCGATGATGACAGGTCGAGGGAGGACGCCACCGTGCTGTGCACCGACGGCCGGTACCGCACCCAGGCCGCCGCGCAGGTGCCCGATCTGCGCGCTCTGATCGACCGCAAGTACGGCGCGGCGTTGGTTGCAATGGCCGGTTCGAGCCGAGCCGGGCGTGCGGGATTCGAAAGCCATGTGGTGACCGTCGACGGATTCGACAAGCTGGAGCAGGCGTCTGGGGATGTTGAGTTCGTAAGGGCACCGAACCGCGTCGAGAAGCTGCGTGAGGTGAAAGACGATTCCGAGGTGCTCTTACTCGAAAGGGCTTGTGCCGCTGCCGATACTGCATTGTCAGCGTTGATCGACACCGGCGGGATTCGGCCTGGGCGTACCGAGCGTGAAGTGGCACGCGACTTGGAGAACCTCATGTGCGAGCACGGGGCCGATGGCCCGTCCTTCGAAACAATCGTCGCTGCCGGATCACACTCGGCGATCCCGCATCACCGGCCCACCGACGCAGTGTTGGCCGCCGGCGACTTCGTCAAACTCGACTTCGGTGCGTTGGTGGGCGGGTACCACTCGGATATGACCAGAACCCTTGTGCTGGGTTCGGTGGCCCCCTGGCAGCGCGAGATCTACGACTTGGTGCTGGCCGCGCAGGGGGCGGGGCGGCAGGCACTCGCGCCCGGGGTGGCACTGAAGGATGTGGATGCCGCCGCGCGCGATCTCATCGCAGCTGCCGGATACGGCGAGAACTTTGGCCACGGCCTTGGGCACGGGGTGGGTTTGCAGATCCACGAAGCACCAGGCATCGGATCCGGAACCACCGGTACACTGCTTGCTGGCTCGGCGGTGACAGTCGAGCCAGGGGTCTACCTGCCCGACCGGGGCGGAGTCCGGATCGAGGACACGCTCGTGGTGCGGCCCGACGGGCCGGAGCTGTTGACCCGGTTCCCCAAGGAACTCACCGTCATTAACTGAGGAGACAAAAGACGTGGCTTCAACCGCCGATTTCAAGAACGGCCTGGTGCTCAACATCGATGGTCAGCTGTGGCAGATCATCGAGTTCCAGCACGTGAAGCCAGGTAAAGGTCCGGCATTCGTGCGGACCAAGATCAGGAACGTGCTCACGGGCAAGGTCATCGACAAGACGTTCAATGCCGGTGTCAAGGTGGAGACCGCGACGGTCGACCGCCGCGACACCACCTACCTGTACCGCGATGGTGACTCTTTCGTCTTCATGGACAGCCAGGATTTCGAACAGCACCCGCTGTCACCGGAACTTGTGGGCGACGCATCCCGCTTCCTGCTAGAGGGCATGACCGTCCAGGTGGCGTTCAACGAGGGTGCCGCGCTGTACATCGAGCTCCCGACCACCGTCGAACTCGAAGTAAGCCACACCGATCCAGGCCTGCAGGGCGACCGCTCCAGTGCCGGCACCAAGCCGGCGACCATGGAAACCGGTGCAGAAATCCAGGTTCCACTGTTCATCAACACCGGTGACCGGCTCAAGGTCGACTCTCGCGATGGCAGCTATCTCGGCCGCGTGAATGGCTGATACCGGCAAGCCCGCAAAGGGTGGTCGCCGCAAGGCGCGCAAGCGGGCCGTGGACCTGCTGTTCGAAGCCGAAGCACGGGATATGACGGCTGCGGACGTCGCCGACGAGCGCAAAGCCTTGGCCAAGTCCAAGCCCGAGATAGAGCAGCTCAATTCCTATGCCGTCACAGTGGCCTATGGAGTGACGGAGCACGCCACCCATATCGACGAGCTCATCTCCTCGCATCTGCAGGGCTGGACGCTGGCCCGACTGCCCGCGGTGGACCGCGCCATCATGCGCGTGGCCGTCTGGGAACTGCTGCACGCTCAGGATGTTCCCGAGGTCGTCGCCGTCGACGAGGCGGTCGAGCTGGCCAAACAGCTCTCTACCGATGAGTCACCCGCCTTCGTGAACGGAGTGCTGGGCCAGCTGATGCTCGTGACCCCGCATATCCGGGGTAACGCAACGCCGTAGGCCGATAATCGGCGCCCGCTCTAGGCCGTCAGAGGTCGATGGTGAGCTCGCCGTTGCCCGAGCGGTCGGCGCAGCGGGATACACAAGTCAGCATGGCCCCCACGCCTCGTTCGGAGGCGGTGAGCAAGGTGTCGCGGTGGTCGACTGCACCTGAAACGACTTTCACCTCGCAGGTTCCGCAGAAGCCTTGTTTGCAGGAGTACGCAGCGTTCGGAGCGCGCCGCAGAATCGCCGCGAGCGCGCTCTCGTCGGCGGCCACAGGGATCCGTTCGCCGCTGCGGGCCAGGACGACCGTGAATGCGGCTCCATCCACTACCGGTGGGGCCGAGAACCGTTCGTAGTGCAGTTCGACATCGTCGCGGTCGATCAATGCTGTGCGCATGAGCTCGAGCATCGGTATCGGACCACAGCAGTACACCGCGGTGGCCCCGGGAATATCCCCGAGAAGATCTGTGGCGGTGGGCAAGCCGTGCTCGTCGTCGGTACGTACGGTGATCTTGTCCCCGAAGATCTTGAGTTCGTCGAGGAATGGGATCGAGTCGCGGCTACGCCCGGTGTAGACCATCGACCAATCCAGCCCGAGCCGTTCTGCGGTCATCAGCATCGGCAGTATCGGCGTGATGCCGATTCCGCCGGCCACAAACCTGAGGCGGTGTGCGGGGGACCCGTGGCCGGGCACGGCCATCGGCAGTCCGTTTCTCGGCCCCTTGACCCTTATCAGGGACCCGGTACGCAGCGTGTCGTGCACCTCGATTGAGCCCCCGCCACCGTCGGGCACCCGGCGCACTGCGATTCGGTAGCTGTCGCGGGTGGCAGGATCGCCGCAGAGCGAGTACTCCCGCATGCGGCCGGACTCCAGTAGCAAGTCCAGATGCGCGCCGGCCGTCCATGGCTCCAGCTCACCGCCGTCCGCGGCGGACAGGGTCAGTGCGACGACGTTCTCGTCTTGTGCGACAACCTCTCGCCGGATGACTCTCAGGGTGCGTATCCGGTTGACCTCACGGGTTTCTCCGGTCTTGGCCAGCCGCGCGAACAGACTGAGCCATGCCTTGGCCGCGGTGCCACCGACTACGAGCAGCGGATCGCGCGAGTATTTTCCGCGTAGATCTGGGGGAGTCTTCGCGATCTCGGTGTCCGCAGGAAGGAAGTACGACCCGCCGGGGTGTGTTGCTGTGGTGCCTGTGCTCACAATGCGGCGCTTCTCGCGCCGGGCGAGGCCGCCAGGTAGGCGACCGCCTGAGCGGTGGAGCCAACCTCCTCGGGATGGAAGCTGGGCCGGAAATAACTGAGCGTTGAGGTGACCAAGAAGCCGAGCCTGGGTAACAAACCACGGCGCGCGGCCCTGAAGTACTCGATCCAGATCCGGGGATAGGAGTAGTTGATGGACGGATCCTCGCGAAGGATCAAGAGCGCACCGCGATGGACCAACACGGATAGTCCGATAATCGACAAAATCATGGCCCGGCATCGCTGGAAATAGCTGGCGTTGAAGTAGTTCGCAACATCGTGAGCCACGCTGCGGTGTTCCATCTCCTCCGCGCCGTGCCACCGCAGAATGTCGGTCATCGTCGGGTCGGCACCGTGTTCGGTCCAGGTGGCATTCAGGGCGAAATCTCCGAGCACTGCCGTGTAATGCTCGATGGCCGCGATCAACCACAGGCGCTGAATCAGGTCGTTATAGCGCACCCGCGCCGATCGTGTTTGCCTGGGCGCCAGCACCTTACGGAACAGGTATTCGGCATGACGCAGGTAGGGCGCGGTGTTGATGCCGCGCGCCTCGAGGAAGTCGCCGACTGCCTTGTCATGCACCTCGGCATGCATGGCCTCCTGGCCGATGAAGCCGCGCATATCGTGAGCGAGCTTCTCGTCCTTGACGTATGGCAATGCTTCAGCAAACGCCTCGCAGAACCATCGTTCCCCTTCGGGGACCATGATGTGCAACACGCTGAGCGTGTTGGAAGCGGAGGGCTCGTTCGGAATCCAGTGCAACGGGGTGTCACTCAAATCGAACGAAACATTCCGGGCACGTATCGTGATGCCCTGTGGCTCATGAATCGATGTCATGAAAAACGCCTTTCAACACTGAAAAAGCGACCGGAGTGACATTCTTCACTCGAATTGAACAAACGGTAACATGGCGGGCGCACTAGATCACTGGTCGGTTGTGTCACATCCGTCGGGATGTGGTGCCCTACGTCACATCTCTGTGCGCCAGTCGGCCCGATACCTCCACGGTGCTGGTCGTAGCTATTAGTTGACGATGGCAGGCGGCGCACGAGACGGGGATCTAGGCGAGTGTTCCTTCGGCTTTGTAGTACTGCCGCGCGGGGAACCAGAATGCGGCGAGGAAAGCGACCGAGGCCAGAAGCAGCAACATGTCTTGGTAGTGGTGGTGAGACTGCCCCGTCATGGTCAGCGTCATGAACGTCATCCCGAGCCAGTGGGCGAGATTACCACCGATGGTGAAGTCCAGGAAGGTCTTGTTGGCCTGAGGTTTTCGTGCCGCGACGAGCAGAAAAATCGCCCATGCGACGTAGATGCTCTCGAGCATGACTTCGGGGACGTTGTTTCCATGTCCCCAGGCGAACACATGGAACAGGGCATTTCCCACTTGCTCAAGTTGTGGGATGCCGAGCTTCTCGGCGTATATGCGGCCGAGGTCCTCGGGGTGCTGGCTGGCCGACGCGAACAGCATGAACGACCAGATGCCGAGGTGAAACAGCGCGAACAGGCTGATGGCCAGCGGCAGCCAGCTTGCGGCGAAGGCGCCGAAACTGCTGCGGGAGGTCCCAGATCCGGCCAGCGCGAAGTCTCCTTTGTATACATCGAAGAATCGGGCTGCGTTCTTCTTTATGTCTTGTCCCTGAGTTGCCATCAACGGACGGCTTCGATTGGCGCGGATGCAGACTGCGTTTCGCTGCGGTCTCCGCGTTCCAGCAGGGGGCGCAGGAAACTGGCAACGGCGGCTTCGGTTTCCGTGGCGTGGGTGATGAGGGGCCAGTGGCCGGCCTTGTCCAGGATGACCAGTCGCGCCGACGGGAACGCGTCCAACTGCTGATAGGCGTGTTTGACGGGCAGGAAGTGATCGCGCGCACCCCATATCACCAACGCCGGAATATCGTGCTGGTGGAACAGGTATGCGAGGGCGTCGCCGAACTCTCCGAGGTGGTGTGATGCGCGGTACAGACGCAACACGGCGTCGCGTGTGCCTGCATCGAAATCGTCTGCCATATGTGCCAGGAAGTCGGCGGGCAGCCGGGCGGGCGCCGACTTGAGGGCGTAGCCGTACTGGATAACGAGTTTGAACGCCGTGGTCGTGGTCAGCCGCATCATTAGTTCACCGACGCCTCGGGTGAGCCACAGCCGGGCGGGCCAGTGCCAGCGGTGTTCGTAGACCGAGCCGGTGTTCATCAAGGTGATCGATGCGACTTGGTCCAGATGGGCGGCGGCCCAGGTCAGTCCCCAAAGACCACCAAAGTCATGCAGCACCAAGTGCACATTGGTGATGTCCAGCGCCGACAGTGCGCCGTCGAGGTGGGTGGCATGCCCTACGGCGCTCTGCCGGAAGTTGGACGGCTTGTCCGCCTGTCCGAACCCGGGCATGTCCAGGGCAACAGTCCGGGCGTGATCGCCAAACGCTGCCAGCAATCCACGAAAGTCGTGTGAGGAACCGGGATTTCCGTGGATGAAGACCACAGCGGTCCGGCCGCGATCTGGTCCGGCAAGCAGCACCGGAGATCGCACCCCGTCGACGATAACTTCGCTTGTTCGTAGCTCTGCCACGTTCTCTCCTCGATGAATGGATACGGCGCGCATTGCCTCAGCTGGGCCGGTTTCGAGAATCTAACATATGGTAGATACCATAATCTATATACTGATTCCGCTTCCGCATGGACCGGAAGCGGAAGGGGCGATTGACCAGTGGTTATCGCAAAGGCCGCGCCGCAGCCGGGCAAGGGTCAGACCAAGCAGCGGATGCTGCATGCAGCCGTCGAGCTGATGACCGAGCGGAGTGCGGCCGGGGTCACCGTCGACGAGGTGATCGCCCGGAGCGGCGCACCGCGCGGATCGGTCTACTACTACTTTCCGGATGGGCGTGCACAGCTGCTCGCCGAGGCGCTTGAGCTGGCAGGCAAGATCACTGCGGCGACGATCACCGATGCGTTCGCGGAAGGCGCGACCAGCGGAATAGACCGTTACGTCAAGTACTGGACCGCGATCCTGCAGCACAAGGACTTCGGGGCCAGCTGCCCGATCGCCTCGGCCGCTATTGGCGGCGGCGACATCGATGGAAGTCTCATCCCTCAGGCAGACATCATCTTTCAGACGTGGCAGGACTTGATTGCATCCGGTCTTGTCGACATGGGAATTTCACAGAAGCGCGCGGCCGGGCTGGCCACCCTGATAGTCACATCGATCGAGGGCGGCCTGATACTGGCGCGCGCCAACCGTGATACTGCGCCGCTGCAGAGGGTTCAGGACGAGCTCGAACAGGTTCTGCAACAGGCGCTTAACGAGAAATAGGTTAGCTGAACCGGATCTCGAACACTGGGATCAGGCGATCGGTGGCTGTCTCATAGCCGGCAAATCCCGGTGCGCGCTGTTTGACGATTTCGTACACGCGGTCGCGCTCGGCACGAGGGAGTTCGACTGCGGTGGCAGCGGTGATCGGGTTGGCCCCGATTTCGACCTTGACATCGGGGTTGGCGCGGATATTTACGACCCAGGCCGGATTGCCCGGTCTGCCCGCGGCGGAGCCGACGATGTAGGCCTTACCGTCGATATCGAAGTACGCCAACGGATTTACCCGCTGGGCGCCGGATTTGGCACCGATGCTCGTCAGAAGCAGCAGTGGAAAACCTTCGAACTGGCCGCCCACTGTGCCGCCGTTCGCCCGGAATTCGGCGATGTTGTTTTCGTTGAATGATCGTTCGGTATCCAAAGGTTCGGTCATCGTTGTCTCGCTTCTCTCGGCGACAGGTTGAGCCTAGTGGCACATCCTGAGCCGAGATGAGCAACGTGAAGGATTCCAGTCGAGGTGCGGTGCAGGTGAATGATGTCCGGCGCCTACGCCGGTCGGCGGTCGAGGCGTTGCAGCGCGAGCGGATCGGGCAGAGCGAACCACCCGGTCGGGGAATCGTGCTGGTCCGGCAGGGGAGTGGGTAGCACGCACCCTACTGACCTGCCGAAAGTAACAACCTCGGGGCCGTAACACCGGCGGAAAGCACTTGAGTGGTTCTTGAGTTATCGAAGAGACATTGGACGCGACAACTGCGGAGGAAACTAAGAACCCAAGGACGGGGCGTTATGCGGGGTCGGGTTGTTCTCGTTACCGGATCCTCGAGAGGGATCGGGTTGGCGACTGCGCGCCTTGCCAAGGCCGCCGGAGCCGAGGTGGTTCTGCACGGACGCACCGCTTCTACCGCGCTCCGGCGGGAAGCGGCTGATATGGACGTGCGGTACATCGTCGCTGATGTCGGCAATCACGAGGAGGTCAGCAGCGCGGTTGAGGAAGTCGTCCGTACTCATAGCCGTATCGACTCCCTGGTGAACTGTGCTGGGGTGGCCAGCCCCCGTGCGTTCGCGGAGCTGACTAGACGGGACTGGGATCAGCACCTGACGGCGAATCTGATTGGGGTATTTAACTTTTGCCAAACGGCGGCCCCGTATATGCCGCGCGATGGCAGCGCGAGAATCGTGAACGTCTCGTCCATGCGGGGGAACTTGTCGATGGCCACCGCGCGAGGGATGGCCTACTCGGCGTCGAAGGCTGCATTGAATAGTTTCACCGTGGCGCTCGCGAAGGAGCTCGCACCGGAAATTCTGGTCAATGGTCTGGCTCCGGGCCTCATCGAGACCGATCTGGTCGCCGGACTAAACCCGCTGAGCCGTGCGGAAGCCGAATCGTCATTGCTCGGCCGAATAGGGACCCCTTCAGAAATAGCAGAGATGCTGGTATTTCTCGCGAGCGAAAAAGTCAGCTATATGACCGGCCAGATCATTACTGCCGATGGCGGCACGGAACTAGGCAACAAATAAGGATCGAGTCTGTCATGTGTAACGCGGCTTATCGCATCGGATCATCGATATCATACGAAGTTAATCGTACGGTAACGCATGCGCTAAGCGGTCACGCGCGTACCCAGTTAGGCTGGGAAGAACCTGAGAGGTTTTAGAAACAATAAATCGGAAGCACACTGACGTGCCCCTGAATGGTATCACGCGGAGGTAGTGCAGAATGGTTGTACGTGCAGACGCTAATATTCTTGGTCCATTGTCATTGACCGCTTCTCTTTCATCGGGCGAGCGGGACGCGACGCCATCGGCAAAAAAACAACGTCAAGTTCTTGCGATGCTGCTGGCTCGGACTGGGCGTTTTGTTCCAGCGGCCGTACTTATCGACGAATTATGGGACGATGAGCCACCCAAGAGTGCAACGACAGTGGTGCAGACCTATATCCTCAGTATACGCAAGACTATAGCCAAAGAATTTGACATGAGTGTGGCCCAGGTTGCCTCGTCCATGTTGCAGACAAAAAACATGGGCTACCTGTTCAGCCCCCAAGATATTAACCTTGACCTGCGTAAATACCAAAGTCTGATCGAATCGGCGCGGTGCGCCAAGGAGTCGGGAAACGATCATCAGGCCGTCCTGTTGTACGTAAACGCCGAAAAGACATGGACCGGTCCCGCGTTTGTTGATATCGAAGTCGGACGACTCCTGGCATCAGAGAAGGATCAGGTGGAATGTATATTTCTAGCCAATTTGGAATTGCGCATTGAGGCTCAATTACGTCTCGAAAGGTATCGGGAAGCGGCGATTGATCTTGCGCTTTGGGTATCTCGGTTCCCGTATCACGAGCGACTGTATGCGTACTATATGTATGCATTGTGTCTGGCGGGCTGGCGGGATAAGGCGCTCGGGGTATTCCAGCTGGCGAGAAAAACGTTGGCTGCAGGGCTCGGACTGGAACCCTGTGTGAAATTGCAGCGACTGCACGGCGATATTTTGGCCTCGTCCGATGACACCGTAGCCGAGCGAATGAAAACCGAACATGGCCGGTTCCTTACCGGGCTAATTCCGCATACCGTCACGGGGCTGACGTCTCAGGTTTCCTGATAAGAAAATCGCCACAGCTAAATCCACCAGCAATGCTGGTGGATTTTTTTGGCCTTTTGCCCCGGCCGCGGCCGTTTGATCTCGAATACGACAGCTTGAGCCGTCTTTGAGTAGTGGCTCCCCACAATGTATCTGACATCAATACCGACACAAACTGAGAGGTGGGAGATGGAGCGAAGAGTAGTCATCACCGGCATCGGTGTACGCGCACCGGGTGGTCGCGGCGCCGACGAGTTCTGGAAACTGCTGGCCGCTGGACGCACCGCGACCCGAAGCATCTCCTACTTCGATGCGTCGCCGTATCGGTCTCGGATCGCCGGTGAGGCCGATTTCGACGCAGTGCAGGAGGGTTTGTCGCCCAAAGAGATTCGGCGCATGGACCGGGCCACCCAGTTCGCGGTGGTCTGCAGCCGCGAGGCCGTGGCCGATAGTGGACTGGATGTGAACACGCTCGACCCCTATCGACTTGGGGTAAGCCTGGGCAGTGCCGTGGCGGCGGCTACCAGCTTGGAGCAGGAGTACCTGGTGCTGTCGGATTCGGGGCGGAATTGGCTTTCGGACCCGAAAGCGGTGTCCCCCCACATGTTTGACTACATGATTCCTAGCGTGATGCCGGCCGAGGTGGCCTGGACGGTGGGGGCGCAGGGTCCGGTGACGATGGTGTCCAACGGGTGCACCTCGGGGCTGGACTCGGTAGGCCATGCCGTGGCGCTGATTCGTGAGGGCAGTGCCGACGTGATGCTTAGCGGCGCCGCGGACACCCCGATCACGCCGATCGTGGTGGCCTGCTTTGACGCGATTAAAGCCACCAGCACGCGTAATGACACCCCGGAAACCGGTTCTCGCCCCTTCGACGGTTCTCGCAACGGCTTTGTGCTGGCTGAGGGTGCGGCGATGTTCGTGCTGGAGGAGTTCGAACATGCACGGGCTCGTGGTGCGCAGATATATGCAGAGGTATCCGGATACGCCACCCGCTGCAACGCCTATCACATGACAGGGCTGAAGATCGATGGGCGGGAGATGGCCGAAGCCATCACCATTGCCCTAGACGAGGCACGGCTCGATCCGACCAAGATCGACTACATCAATGCCCACGGATCGGGTACCCGCCAGAATGACCGCCACGAAACGGCGGCATTCAAACGCAGTTTGGGCGAGCATGCGTATCGCACGCCGGTGAGCTCGATCAAGTCCATGGTGGGCCACTCCCTGGGGGCTATCGGGTCCGTCGAGATCGCTGCCTCGCTACTGGCGCTTAAGAACCAGGTTGTTCCGCCGACCGCGAATCTGCACGAGGCAGACCCGGAGTGCGATCTGGACTACGTCCCCATCACCGCACGCGATCACCACTTGGAGCATGTGCTCACCGTGGGCAGTGGATTCGGTGGATTTCAGACCGCGATGGTGCTGAGCCGTCCGGCCGAGATGTTGGGAGCATCGGCATGAAACGCGTATTGGTGACGGGTATGGGAGTGTTGGCCCCCAATGGTCTGGGTACCGAAAATTACTGGGAAGCCACAGTATCTGGGCATACCGGGATCTCGACTCTCGACAGATTCGATGTTTCCGGATATTCGAGCACCTTGGCGGGACAGCTCACTGATTTCAACGCCAAGGAGCTGCTGCCCGGACGGCTCCTTCCGCAGACCGATATCTCAACCCGGCTGGCCCTCGTGGCCGCGGAGTGGGCTCTGGGCGATGCCAAGGTGGATCCGGAGGAATTCACCGACTACGAGATGGGTGTGGTCACGTCGACTGCCTCGGGTGGCTTCGAGTTCACGCACCGGGAGTTCCAGAAGCTGTGGTCCCAGGGCTCGGAGCACGTCAGTGTGTACGAATCGTTTGCTTGGTTCTATGCCGTCAATACCGGCCAGATCTCGATTCGGCACGGAATGCGTGGCCCTAGTAGTGCTTTGGTGGCGGAGCAGGCCGGCGGGCTGGATGCTCTCGGACATGCGCGCCGTACGGTGCGGCGTGGTACCGCTCTGGTGGTCTCCGGAGGCGCGGATTCGGCTCTCGACCCATGGGGCTGGACCTCGCACATCTCGACCGGGAATGTCACCAGGGCGACTGATCCTGCGCAGGGATACCTGCCGTTCGATCAGCGGGCCAACGGATATGTGCCGGGCGAAGGGGGCTGCATCCTCATCTGCGAAGACGCGGATGCAGCGGAGGCGCGCAATGCCCCCAACATTCACGGTGAGATCGCTGGATATGCCTCCACCTTCGACCCGGCCCCGGGATCGGGTCTGCCTAGCGGACTGGCCCGTGCGGCCCAGATGGCGATCGCGGATGCTGGACTAACACCGACCGATATCGATGTGGTATTCGCCGACGCGGCCGGTGTGACCGGCGCCGACGCCGCGGAAGCAGCGGCCATCGCGGAGGTGTTCTCGCCATACGGCGTGCCGGTGACTGCGCCAAAGTCGATGACCGGCAGGCTCTATGCCGCTGGCGGGCCACTGGATGTGGCGACGGCACTGCTATCTCTGCGGGACGGAGTGGTCCCGCCCACTGTCGGTACCACCGATATTCCCGAGCGCTATCAGCTTGATCTTGTGCAGGGTCAACCACGTGAGGCGTCACTGTCGGCCGCCTTGATACTGGCGCGGGGCCGGTGGGGTTTCAACTCCGCCGTAGTCGTGCGTCGTTGAACACGAAAATCAGCAAAGGAGAAGAGAAATGGCCGAAGTAACGCTTGTTCAGCTGCATAAGATCCTGGTTGCCTGCGCCGGTGGCGAGGACGACAGCGAGATTAGTCCAGAGAGTGCGACGATTGAGTTCGAAGAACTCGGTTACGACTCCTTGGCCCTGATGGAAACCGCTGCCCGGCTGCAGCGGGAATACGGCGTGCATATAGCCGAAGAGGAGCTGGCTGACCTGACTACGCCGCAACAGATGCTGGATGTCATCAATACGCAGCTGGCCGGTGCGGCATGACTTCTCCGGTAACGCATACGTTGACGCACTCGCGAGAGATAGCGGCCCCCGCAGAGGTGGTCTACTCGCTGGTGGCGGACGTGACCCGCTGGCCGGTTATCTTCGGCCCGACGGTGCACGTGGACCTGCTCGAGCGCAGCGACACTGGCGAGCGTTTTCATATCTGGGCGACAGTCAATGGTTCGGTGCGAGATTGGGTATCGCGGAGGAGCTTTGATCCACAGGCCAAGCTCGTCGAGTTCGCCCAGGAGCGCAGTGCAGCGCCCATTACGTCGATGGGTGGGAGCTGGAGGTTCACAGATCTGCCCGGTGGGTACACCAAAGTGGTGCTGGACCATCACTTCACGGTGGCAGGCGATGATGCCGCTCAGGCCGCCATCATCAAGGCAGTCAATACCAATAGCGAAAAGGAGCTGACCGCATTGGGTCTGGTGGCCGAATGCGGTTACGTGCCTGGGGAAATCATCCATGTGTTCGAGGACACCGTGCAGCTGCCGGGAAGCGCATCCGACATCTACACGTTCGTAGAGCGCAGCGACTTGTGGCCGAAGCGGTTACCGCATGTTGGACGGGTCGACCTGGTCGAGACCGCGGATGGCGTGCAGGACATGGAGATGGACACCGTCACCACAGATGGCAGCAGTCACACCACCCGGTCGGTGCGACTGTGCTTCAGCCCGAACAAGATTGTGTACAAACAACAACTACCGCCAGCGCTGCTGCTGGGACACAGCGGGGTGTGGGAGTTCACAGACGGTCCTGACGGCGCCGTCGCCACCTCCCGACACATGGTCGCCATCAATCCGGCGGCGATAGCCCCTGTGCTGGGTGCTGGCCAAGGTATTGGCGATGCTCAGCAATACTTGCGAAACGCGCTGGGTGCCAATAGCAAAGCTACCCTCGCCCATGCCGGGTACTGGGCAGAGTCTCTCGCGGAAAACCTCAGTTGACCTCCGGGCTGGCGGCACGGGGTACCGACCGGATCACCGAAATCGCGGACGGTGTCTACGCTTATCTGCAGTTGCCCGGGGGCTGGTGCCTCAGTAACTCGGGAATCGTGGCGAGTCCGGACGGCGCGGTCGTCGTCGACACCCTGGCCACGGAAAGCCGCAATCGGCGGCTGGTCGCGGCGGTTGACGGATTGGCTCCTGGCTCGCGACGCACCGTGGTCAACACTCACTTCCACGGCGACCATCATTTTGGCAATCACATGTTTGGCCCGCAGGCGATGATCATCGCTCATGAACGCGCCCGGATCGAGATGGACGAGGCGGGCCTTGCGCTAACCCAACTATGGCCCGAGGTCGAATGGGGAGATGTCAGAGTCACTTTGCCATCGGTGACCTTCTCCGATCGGCTCCAATTGCATATAGGGGACCGGACGGCCGAGTTGATTCATCTCGGCCCGGCGCACACCACCAACGACGCGGTGGTGTGGCTTCCGCAGGACAAGATTCTGTTCGCCGGTGACATCGTGCTTTCGGGTGCGACCCCGTTCAACCTGATGGGCTCGGTCGAGGGTGCGCTGCGTGTTATCGGTGAGTTGGCTCAGTTTGGTGCCGAGACCGTGGTCTGTGGTCATGGTCCGCTCACCGGGCCCGAGGTATTCGAGCAGACGATCGCGTACCTGACCTGGATCCAGCGTCTGGCGGCCGAGGGGTCTGCCGACGGCATTGGGCCCCTCGAAGCCGCTCGCCGTGCCGAGCTGGGCGATTTCGCGGGGCTGATCGACTCCGAACGGCTGGTGGGCAACCTGTACCGAGCCTATGCCGAACAGGGTGCGGAACCGCGAGACGGTGACATCGGGGCGCCGCTCGATGTGATCGCCGCGTTCGATGACATGGTCAGCTACAACGATGGCCAGGTGCCCGAATGCCTGGCGTAGCCGTCGACGTGTGTGTGATCGGCGGCGGTCCGGCCGGGCTGATGGCCGGTCTGCTGCTGGCCCGATTCGGTCTTGACGTCACCGTTCTGGAGAAGCATGCGGACTTTCTCCGTGACTTCCGTGGCGACACAGTGCACCCGTCAACTCTGCAGGCGATGGATGAACTGGGGCTGATCGACCAGTTTCTCGACCTTCCTCATGCCAAAGCTGAAACGCTACCGATAGCAACAGATTCCGGCCAGTTGCTCTTTGCGGACTTTCGGGGGCTACCCGGCAGGTACCGGTATCTCGCGTTCATGCCGCAGTGGGACGTACTGAACTTCATCGCCTCTGCCGCCCGCCGGTACCCGGGATTCAAACTGCTACAACAAGCTCAGGCCACGGAACTGATTCACGATGGCGAGGACGTGGTGGGTGTGCTCTGCAGCAGCCCCGACGGCCCGCTGCAGATCCGGGCCACACTGGTCATCGCCGCAGACGGACGGCGGTCACTCGTGCGGACCACCGGATCGCTTGACCTTGCGGCCTCCACGGCACCGATGGATGTGTTGTGGTTCCGGGTGAGTCGCGAGGCCGACGATGTGATTCCGGCGGTGCGCAGCGGCAGGGGCTATTTCATCGTTTGCCTCAACCGTCAACACTATTGGCAGGTCGCGTACATGATCCCCAAGGGCGGCTATGACCAGATTCGGCGTAATGGCCTCGAAGCACTGCAGGCAGCGATCGCCGGGATCTATCCGGCGTTCGCCGGCAGGCTGGCCGAGGAGCTATGCGATTGGAGCAGCTTTCATCTTCTAGACGTACGCGTGGACCGGCTGCGGCGCTGGTACCGGCCGGGCCTGCTGGCGATCGGCGATGCGGCACATGCCATGTCGCCCGCCGGTGGTGTCGGTATCAACCTCGCCGTGCAGGATGCCATCGCTGCGGCGCGCATACTGGGCCCGGTACTGGCTTCCGGCGCCAGGCCCTCGGTATCGCAGCTCGCTCGCGTGCAACGCCGCCGCCAGTATCCGGTGCGGGCAGTGCAGTGGGCGCAGTTGCATCTGCTGGCTGATCTCTATCCGACCGCTGGCCGTCCGCCCGCCGAGCGGCCGCTCCTGATACGGCTGATCCGGGCATTTCCCATGTTGCCCAGGCTTATCGCCCGGGTCATAGGTCAAGGCCTGCGGCCTGAACCCATACCCCCGCCGCTGGTGGGGGTGCAGTCAGAATCCATGGAGGCTTAGACATGACAACGTATGTATTGGTGCACGGCGCATTTCATGGCGGGTGGTGCTGGGAACGGCTGACCCCTGTGCTTGAGGCGTCCGGCCACGAGGTCTACGCGCCCTCGCTGACGGGGCTTGGCGACAGGGCCGGTGAACTGGGCCCGGACGTGGGTCTTGATGTTCACGTGAACGATATCGCCGGGCTGATCGAGGATGAGGACCTGACCGACGTCGTGCTGGTCGGGCACAGCTATGCCGGCGTCGTCGTGACGGCAGTCGCAGACCGAATCCCCTCCCGCATAGCCTTACTGGTGTATCTGGATACATTCGTCGCGCACGACGGTGAGGCCGTCGCCGACATCCTTCCGGTCAATGTTCAGGCTTTCGCGGATGCGGCGCAGGCCGAAGGTGACGGCTGGCGAGTGCCGGTGGCCGACATGCCTCCAGGGGTCGAGGGCTGCTACGGGGTAACCGACGAGCCCGATCTGAGCTGGTTGCGTTCGATGCAGAGCCCGCAGTCATTGCGCACCTTCACCGATGTCCTGCGGCTCGGCAATCCGGAACAGCTGCAGAGTGTCCCGCGGGTTCATATCCATTGTTCCGGTGGCGGCGAGGCATGGACGTCTCTGCGGAAGCAGTTGATGCCACGTTCCTATCCGCCGGCCGGTGAACCTGTGCGCGAACTGGAAACAGGCCATGACGCCATGATCACCAAACCTGACGAGTTAGCAGCGGCGCTAGATGATCTGGTGACGGCGCACGCCCGCAGCGGATCTGCTCATGCACGCCAGTGAGGCTGAGCCCGTCCGGCCCCGTGACTTCGTGGGGCAGTGGCGGCTGGAGTCCTATTACGACCTCGATGAGAATGGCGCCACTGGCGAGGGGCCACTCGGTCAATCGCCTATCGGTCTGCTCTACTACGGCGCCGAGGGCGCGCTGTCGGTAAGCATGATGCGCGGAGAGCAAGTGCCCGGCGCAGTCCCGTTCATGGGATACGCCGGGCACTGGCAGGTTGACGGACCGCTAGTACTGCACCGGATTACGGTCTGCTCCAACCCCGCCTGGGCCGGCACTGTGCAGACACGTCAGTACGACTTCGATGGCGATAAGCTGACGTTGATCGGCGCACTCCAGCAGGGCGGCAAGCAGCAGCGGCGCATACTTGCCTGGCGAAGGGCTTAGTAATTGCCCAGGCCGCCACAGACATTGAGGGCCTGAGCGGTCACCGCATTGGCGCCGGGGCTGATCAGGTAGTCGACCATGGCCGCTACCTCTTCGGTGTCCACATACCGGCCGATGGGCACACGAGCGGCGACCCGTTTACCTGCTTCCTCGGCGTCCACACCCCACAAGGTGGCGTAGGTTTCACGAACCCGCTCGGCCATCGGCGTCTCGACGAACCCGGGGCACACGGCGTTCACCGTGACACCGGTCTTAGCTAGTTCGAGCCCCAAAGCCTTGGTGAATCCCACCATCCCGTGCTTAGACGCCGAATACGGTGCGCCGTGCAGCACGCCCTGCTTACCTCCGGTCGAGGCGATGTTGATGATTCGCCCCCAGCCCTGGTCGAGCATCCCGCCGGTCGTGAGTGCCGCCTTGGTCATCAGGAAAACGCTGTTGAGGTTGGTGTTGATGACGTCGAACCACAGTTCGTCGGTGATGTCCTTGGTGATCCCGCCGCCGTTACGACCGGCATTGTTCACTAATATGTCAATCGGCCCAAAGCGATCCACAGCGGCGGCGACGTAGGCACGTATCTGCTCGGGCGAGGTGACATCGCAGGTCACCCCGTCGGCCTCGTAGCCGTCGTTCTGTAGTTGTTTGACTGTTTGGCTGAGTGACTCCTCGCTGCGAGCGCAGAGGAAGACCGCGAAATCCTGTTTCGCCAAGTGTTGCGCGATCGTCAAACCCATGCCGCTGGTCGCGCCGGTGATGAGAGCAACTTTACGAGTCGTTGTCGAAGTCATGAAGGTGACTATGCACGGCTCCGCTATAGCTCCGGTCAAGCCCGGGTGTAGTGCCCTTGACCGAGATTCGAGCTCTGCTAAGGAAACTGGCGACACCCGAAGGTGCCAGGCGAGGTGTATGAGACTAAGGAGCCGACCGTGACGACCGTTGACATCAGCACGAGCCTCTACATCGAGGTGCAGCAGTTCTACGCCAGACAGATGCAGCGACTCGACGCGCAGGACATCGAAGGTTATGCGGCGACCTTCACCGAGGACGCGATCTTCGACCACACCACCGCTCTACCGGCCAGTGTTACACGGACCGGAATCATCAACGACCTGTACGACTTCCGTGAGATGGGTAAGCACGATCCGGTGCAGAAACGGCACTACTTCTCGATGATCGACCTCGAATATATCGATACCGATGAGATTCGCTCCACCGTGTACTGCCTGGTGGTCAAGACCAGGCCGGGCAAGCCCGCGGAGGCGAACCCGAGTTGTGTGGTTCACGATGTGCTTGTCCGCGTCGATGGTGAGTTGCAGACCAAATCCCGTCATGTCAGATATGACAGCGATTCGCCACTACTGCAAGGGAAAACGGTACCTGAAGAGTCGCCGCTGGAAGGATATCTGGCCCTGCCCGCCGTCGCTCAGGACCTGCTTTTCCGTCAGGCTCGCACCGCCAACACCTTCACCGACGAGCCGGTCGCCGACGAGCAGATACAGGCCATCTACGAGCTGATCAAGTTCGCTCCGACGTCCATGAATCAGCAGCCGCTGCGAATTGTCTTGGTGCGTTCCGGGGAAGCGCGGTCACGGCTGGTCAAGCACATGCTTGGCGCTAATCAGGCCAAGACCCTCTCGGCCCCTTTGGTGGCAATTCTTGCTGCCGACTTGAACTTTCACGAGGAGCTGCCTACCCAGTTCCCGCATTTACCCGAAGCCAAGGACTACTTCGCCGATGCTGATGCGCGCGCCGCGTCGGCGAGAACCAATGCCTTGATCCAGGTTGGCTATTTCATCCTCGGTATCAGGGCCTCCGGGCTCGCGGCGGGACCGATGACGGGATTCGATGCCGGGGCCGTTGACCGAGAGTTCTTCCCCGATGGGGTGCACCAATCCTTGGCGGTGGTGAATATCGGCAAGCCCGGCCTGGATGCCTGGCACCCGCGGCTACCTCGCCTCGCCTACGTCGACGTCGTCACTTCGGTCTAGCAGATCTAGGAGGATGAACATGTTTGCAATGGTGATGCCAGGCCAGGGTGCTCAACGCAAAGGCATGATCGCGCCCTGGCTGGACGATGCCGGATCGGCCCGGATCGACGAATTCTCAGAGGCCGCGGACCTCGATCTGCGTTACTACGGCTCACTGGCCGAGAACGACGAGATTACCGACACCGCAATAGCTCAGCCACTCATCGTCGCCACCTCGCTGCTGGTGTTCGAACGGCTTCGCGATGAGCTGACGCTGCCGGACCCGCTGATTTTTGCCGGTCATTCGGTGGGGGAGCTGGCAGCCGCCGCGGCGGCTGGTGCCATGACCTCACGCGACGCCGTCCGGCTGGCCAGGCTCCGAGGGCTGGCGATGCGCCGTGCCTGCGACCACGAACCCACCGGTATGGCGGCAGTGGTAGGTGGTGGCCTGTGCGACGTTACCCGCGCGGTGGAGGAGCTCGGTCTGTTCGTGGCGAATGTGAACGGTCCCGGACAAGTGGTCGCGGCCGGCCGGCTCGACGAGCTAGATCACTTGCGGGCCAACCCTCCGGCCGACACCCAGGTGAAATTGCTCCCGGTGGCCGGGGCCTTCCATTCTCCGTATATGGCGTCCGCCGAGGCGGAATTCGGTGCCGCGTTGGAGAACACGCCCGTGGTGATGGCGCGGCACCCGCTGCTGTCGAACGCCGATGGCACGCTTGTCATCGGACCGCAGGATCTTAAACACCGGCTGGTCCGGCAGTTGACTCGTCAGGTGCGATGGGATCTTTGCGCCCGGTCGCTTCGTCAATACCGCGCAGATATTCGCGTCGAATTGGGTAAGGGCGCGCTCAGTGGGCTGACTCGCCGGGAAAGGCCGGCGCCGCAGGCAATTCAAGCATCGGCGCCGGAAACCGTCGCGTTGGTTCGGGAGGCTCTTACCCAGTGGGAGAACACGCCGGGACCTATCGGGCCTCGCCTGGCGTCGTGATAGCCAAGTCTCCTGGTGACATCGGCGGATAGCAGTGGACCGGGAGTGCCTCTCGGCTATTTACTCACCCGCACTGCAACACTCCTGCAGCGGCATGCGACCGTAGGGCTGGAACCTCTTGGCCTGTCACTGTCGGCCTTCATCTGTATGCAGATTCTGTACGCGGACCCTGGATCGTCCAACTCCCAGCTTGCACGTAAGGCACGCGTGAGCCGACAGGCGATGTTCGATGTGCTGCAGCAGCTTCAGGATGAGGGGCTTGTCACGCGGCCGGTATCCGCGGAACAGGGCCGGACGCTGCCCGCCTCACTCACCCGGCAAGGGCTGCAGCGTCTTGAAATGGCTCGCCAACAAGTCACCTGTGCAGAACATCGAGTAACGGCTGCCCTGACAGAAGTGGAGCGTGGGCAGCTTAAATCGCTTCTAGCGCAATTAAGTATGCCGACGTCCACATGATTGGTGTCCCCGGGAACGGCGGTTCAGAGTGGGATGTTTTTGTGGCGGCCGCGGCGGTTGGGGGCTTCGGCGAGTGCGCGGGTGAGGACGGCGCGGGTTTGTGAGGGTTCGATTTCTTCGTC
>NZ_JBFAGW010000003.1:0-533637 GCF_040653875.1 Mycobacterium sp. NPDC050853 | reverse complement strand
CGAACCGTTGCGCTTGCCGACGGCGGTACGCACAGCGTCGATGATGTACGCCTCAGACATGGTGAATCTCCTTGGTTACTAGGTGGACTGAACGGCGTTGTTCATGGTGATCCCGCCGAGGACGATCGAAAGGTACTGTTCGGCGACTTCCTGCGCCGTGCGCGAACCGCCTGGGCGGAACCAGCGCACCGAGACCCAGGTCGCGTCGCGAATGAACCGATACACCACGGCCACATCCAGATCCGGACGGAAATAGCCCTGGGCGATACCGTCGCGCAGCACATCGAGCCACAGCTCGCGCTGCTCGGTATTGAGCTCGTTGAGGTAGGTGAATCGCTCCTGTGACAACAGTCGGGGAGCCTCTGCCTGGTAAATGGCAACCTGCGCGTGCTTGGTTTCAATCGCGTCGAATGAGGCCAGAAACAAGCCCTTAAGTGTGTCGACAGGATTGAGGTTGGCCGCCGCGATCTCGCGGTACCGAGCGAACAATCCCTCCAGGAAATCGCGCAGCAGCTCGTCGACGATCGCTTCTTTGGAGTCGAAGTGGTGGTACAGGCTGCCCGACAGGATTCCTGCCGCATCGGCGATATCGCGCACCGTGGTCGCGCGCAGACCGCGCTCGGCGAACATCTCGGCGGCAAGGCCCAGTAGCTCGTCACGCCGCGACGGCGTGTTCACTTCTGCCACCTTGTCCACCTCCCCACTGTATCAACCAAGCGCTTGTTTGGTCGAGATTGAGTGCTTGACGTCACGCCCGCTGGCTGGACACCGAGATGACCTCACCGGTCAGGTAGCTCGAATAGTCGCTGGCCAGGAAGGCGATCGTCGAGGCTATTTCCCACGGTTCGGCGGCACGGCCGAATGCCTCGTCGGAGGAGAGCTTGTCCAGCAGGTCCGAGGAGGTCACTTTGTCGAGGAACTTGTGCCGCGCGATGCTCGGGGCGACGGCGTTGATGCGCACCCCGTACTCGACGGCCTCGACGGCGCTGCATCGGGTGAGCGCCATGACGCCGGCCTTGGCCGCGGCGTAGTGCGACTGCCCGTGCTGGGCCCGCCAGCCCAGCACACTCGCGTTGTTGACGATGACACCGCCGTGCCCCGCCTCGCGGAAGTACCGCAGCGCCGCACGGGTAGCGCGGAAGGTGGAGGTCAGGGTCACGTCGAGCACCCGGTCCCACTGCTCGTCGGTCATATCGGCGACGGGAGTCTCCCCACCCAGACCCGCATTGTTCACCAGCACATCGATACGGCCCAGGGCCGCAACGGATTCGGTGATGAGTGCATCAACCGCTTCGGTGGAGGTGACATCACACACGACCGCGGCGACCTTGCCCAGGCCGAGCGCGGCCAGCTCGTCCCGAGTCTCGGTGAGACGGCGCTCGTGATAATCGGAGACGACGACGTCGGCACCCTCGGCCAGCGCGCGACGGGCGGTCGACGAGCCGATACCGGTCCCCGCAGCCGCGGTCACGACGACGGCCTTGCCCTTCAGAAGACCGTGTCCATCAATCTCTTTCGGTGCCTGGGACAAGCTCACTTAGCGCGCCTCTCGGGGTAGTCCGAGCACGCGCTCGGAGATGATGTTGCGTTGAATCTCGTTGGACCCGCCGTAGATGGTGTCGGCCCGCGAGAACAAGAACAGCCGCTGCCATTCGTCCATCTCGCCCTTGTCTGTCAGCAGGGTCGATTTGCCGATGATCTCCATGGCCAGCTCGCCAAGATCGCGATGCCAGTTGGCCCACAACAGCTTTGACACGTTGTCTTGGCCGGGGCGTTCCTCGTCCATGGTGGCCATCGCGTAGGAGCGCATGGTGCGCAGCCCGACATAGGCCTGGGCCAGGCGCTCACGTATGGCCGGATCGTCCGCCGTACCGTTTGCGCGTGCCAGCTCGGATAGCCTGGAAAGTTCACGCGCATAGACGATCTGGTTACCCAGCGTCGAAACGCCGCGCTCGAAGGTCAGGGTGCCCATGGCAACCCGCCAGCCATCACCGGGCTCGCCGACCACCAGGTCCGCGGCGGTGCGCGCGTTGTCGAAGAACACCTCGTTGAACTCCGAGGTGCCGGTCAGCTGGATGATCGGCCGAATCTCGACACCCGGCTGATCAAGAGGCACAAGCAGATACGACAGGCCCTTGTGGCGCGAGGACCCCGACTCGGTGCGGGCGATCACAAAGCACCACTGGGACTGCAATGCCAGGGAGGTCCACACCTTCTGGCCGTTGATCACCCACTCATCGCCGTCCAACACGGCCGTGGTGGATACGTTCGCCAGGTCCGAGCCCGCGCCGGGCTCCGAATACCCCTGACACCACAGCTCGGTGACGTCGCGAATGGTCGGAAGGAAGCGCTGCTGCTGTTCCGGAGTGCCGAAGGCGATGAGCGTCGGCCCCAGCAGCTCCTCACCCAAGTGATTCACCTTGTGTGGCGCCTCGGCCCGCGCGTACTCCTCATAGAAGATGACGCGCTGGCTCACGGTTGCCCCACGACCACCGTGCTCGACGGGCCAGCCCAGGCAGGTCCAGCCCGCGGCGGCAAGGTGTCGGTTCCAGGCGAGCCGTTCTTCGAAAGCCTCGTGCTCGCTGCCGGGGCCACCCAGCCCCTTTAGCTCCGCGAACTCGCCCACGAGGTTCTCGGCCAACCAGGCCCGGATCTCGGCGCGCACCTGGTCATCGGACATCTCCGACAGGGGTGCCTCGTCAGGCACCTGGAACTCAACCACTCCAGTAGGCTAACCTACCAAGCACTTGCTTTGTTAGAGGAGAGTGGACGGACGGTCTATGCAGACACCCGAACTCACCATTCCGGCCGCGTTGGACCAGGCAGCCATACGTTTCGGAGACCGTGACGCCCTATATGTGGGGCCTGACGGTCTTCCCACAAACGGATCATCCGACGGTTCCTGGCTGTCCTTCACCGAGCTGCGTACCCGCGCCCGGCGCTTCGCCGCGGCCCTGATCGCAGTCGGCGTGGAACACGGCGATCGGGTGGCCATCTGGTCCCCCAACTCCTGGCACTGGCCCGTCGCCTGCCTGGGCGCGCAGTACGCCGGGGCCGCCGTCGTCCCAATGAACACCCGCTACACGGCGGACGAGGCGACCGACATCCTGCAGCGCAGCAAGGCTCCGGTGCTGGTATCGGTCGGGACGTTCCTTGGCGCAGACCGCATCCAGACCCTCGACGCCGCGGCGCTGCCGGATCTGCGACACATCGTGCGGGTCGCCGTGGAGGCCGGCGATGAATCCAATTGGGACGAATTCGTCGCCGGTGGAGAGCCCGTGAGCGATGAGAACATCGACCAGCGCAAGGCGGCAGTGAGTTCCGAGGACATCAGCGACATCCTCTTCACCTCCGGCACCACCGGGCGTAGCAAGGGCGTGCTGTGCATGCACCGTCAACCGCTGGCGGCCTCCCTGGCCTGGGCCACCTACGGCGAGTTCACCGAAAATGACCGCTATCTGTGCGTCAATCCGTTCTTCCACAATTTCGGATACAAGGCGGGCATCCTGGCCTGCCTGCAGACCGGCGCGGCACTCATGCCACAGCTGACCTTCGACCCTGAAAAGGCGATGGCAGCGGTCCAGGAGCACAAGATCACCGTGCTGCCCGGCGCACCCACCATCTTCCAGATGCTGCTCGACCATCCCGCGCGCAAGAACTACGACCTGACCTCGCTGCGGTATTCCGTCACGGGCGCGGCCGTCGTTCCTGTCGTGCTCATCGAACGCATGCAGTCGGAGCTGGACTTCGACCTGGTACTCACCGCGTACGGCCTCACCGAGACACAGGGTTTCGCCACCATCTGCCGTTCCGACGACGACGCCGTCACCGTCGCCACCACCTGTGGACGCGCGATGACCGGGTACGAACTGCGAATCGACGGCGCCGAGAAACCCGGCGACGAGGGCGAGGTGCTGCTGCGCAGCGCGAACGTCATGAAGGGCTACCTCGACGATCCGAAGGCCACCGCCGAGAGCATTGATTCCGACGGTTGGCTGCACACCGGCGATATCGGCAAGCTCGACGAGCGCGGAAACCTCACCATCACCGATCGGCTCAAGGACATGTACATCTGCGGCGGGTTCAACGTGTATCCCGCCGAGATCGAGCAGGTGCTGATGCGGCTCGATGGTGTGGCAGACGCCGCCGTGATCGGGGTTGCCGATGAACGGCTCGGTGAGGTCGGCAAGGCCTACATCGTTCGCAGGCCCGGCGCGACACTCGACGTTCAGTCCGTAATCGATTACAGCGCAAAGCATGTGGCGAACTTCAAGAAGCCGCGGTTCGTCGAGTTCCTCGACGAGCTTCCCCGCAACCTGGGCGGCAAGGTGGTTAAACCCACCCTGCGGGCCATGCACCAACAGGAGAGCAGCTAGTGGATCTACTTCTTGGCGACGAGACCGAGGCGTTCCGGGCGGAGGTGCGCGATTTCCTCACGGCCAACGTCCCGAATCCGCCGCTGCCCTCCTATGACTCGCCGGAAGGTGCCGTGGCCCACCGCCAGTGGGAGCGCATCCTGTACGACGCGGGATTCTCGGCGGTGTCCTGGCCCAAGGAATACGGTGGCCGCGATGTCACCCTGCTGCAGTGGGTGATCTTCGAGGAGGAGTACTTCAAGGCGGGCGCCCCGGCTCGGATCAGTCAGAACGGCATGTTCCTGCTGGGGCCGACACTCTTCGCGCACGGCAGCAAGGAACAGCTGGATCGCATTCTCCCGAAGATGGCCAACGGAGAGGAGATATGGGCGCAGGCATGGTCGGAGCCGGAGTCCGGTAGCGACCTGGCCTCGCTGCGCTCCCCCGCCCGCAAGGTGGACGGCGGCTGGCGCCTATCCGGGCAAAAGATCTGGAGCTCACGAGCACCGTTCGCCGACAGGGGGTTCGGGCTATGGCGCTCCGACCCGGAGTCACAGCGCCACCAGGGACTCACCTACTTCATGTTCGATCTCAAGGCCGAGGGCGTCACCGTCCGCCCCATCCCGCAGCTCGACGGCGACGCCGGTTTCGCGGAGATTTTCCTGGACGACGTGTTCGTTCCCGACCAGGACGTCATCGGTGCGGTACACGACGGCTGGCGCGTCGCGATGAGTACGTCGAGCAATGAGCGCGGTATGTCGCTGCGCAGCCCGGGCCGATTCCTGGCCACCGCCGACCGGCTGGTGGACCTCTGGAAGTCCAACCCCAACAATGGATTCGCCAGCGAACGTGTCGCCGACGCGTGGATCGCGGCGCAGGCCTACCGGTTGCACACCTTCGGCACCGTGACCCGACTATCCGGCGGCGGTGAGCTGGGTGCCGAATCATCGATCACCAAAGTGTTCTGGTCCGAGCTGGATGTCGCCCTGCACGAGACCGCGATCGACCTGCGCGGCGCCGATGGGGAGTTGGCCGAGCCCGGTGACTCGGACTGGACAGCAGGGTACCTGTTCTCCCTCGGTGGCCCGATCTACGCCGGTACCAACGAGATCCAGCGGAACATCATCGCCGAGCGCATCCTGGGCCTGCCCAAGGAGAGCGCCCGCACGGGAGGTGCCAAGTGAAGTTCGACCTGGACACACAGCAGCGCGACTTCGCCGCGAGTATCGATGCCGCCCTGGGTGCAGCCGATGTTCCTGCCGCGGCACGTGCGTGGGCGGCAGGTAACCACGAACCCGGTCTGGCCGTGTGGTCGACCCTCGCCGAGCTCGGCATCACCGCCCTGGCGGTTTCCGAGAAATACGACGGCATCGAAGCACACCCCGTTGATCTGGTTGTCGCACTCGAGGGTTTGGGCAAGTGGGCAGTGCCCGGGCCGGTCGTCGAATCGCTCGCGGTGGCACCGGTGCTGCTCGCCGGCCTCGAAGACGGAGCCGAACGGTCTGCACAACTCGCCTCCGGAGAACTGATCGTCACGGTCGCCGCGCCCCCCATCACGCCGCGCGCTCTCGACGCGGATGTCGCCGGGCTGGTGCTCATCGCCGATGACATCGGGGTCCGCGAGGCGCACGCCAGTGCACAGCACGAGTCGATCGACGCGACCCGTCGAGTGTTCGATGTGACACCGACGGACGGCGGTGTTTCCCTCGACACCAGCCGCGCCATCGACTTTGGTGTGCTTGCGATTTCGGCACAGCTGATCGGTGCCGGGCAGGCGCTGCTGGACCGCGCGGTGGAGTACGCCAAGCAGCGTTCCCAGTTCGGCCGGCCGATCGGCTCCTACCAGGCCGTCAAACACAAACTGGCCGATGTGCATATCGCGCTGGAGCTGGCCCGCCCGTTGGTGTACGGCGCGGCGCTATCCCTAGCCGACGAATCTCCCACCGCGGCACGCGATGTGAGCGCCGCCAAGGTCGCCGCCGGTAAGGCTGCCTACCTGGCCGCACGGTCCTCCTTGCAGACGCATGGGGCCATCGGCTTCACCGCTGAATACGACCTGTCGCTGTGGATCCTGAAGGTGCGGGCCCTGACCTCGGCCTGGGGCACATCCGAATGGCATCGCGAACGAGTCCTCGGGAGCCTGCGATGAGGCCCCCGCACGCGGGAGGTACCCCCAGCTTGCGCGAAGAGCGAAAGGCACAGTCATGAGTTCCGAGCGGCAGATGCTCCGCGACACCGCTCGCTCCCTGGTCACCAAACGGGCAGACTCGGCCGCCGTCCGCGCCGCAATGGAATCCGAACGCGGCTACGACGAGAAGCTGTGGACCATCCTGTGTGAACAGGTCGGCGCGGCAGCGCTCTTGGTTCCCGAGGAATTGGGCGGTGCCGGAGGCGAACTCGCCGACGCGGCCGTGGTGGTGGAGGAGCTCGGCCGCGGGCTGGTACCCAGCCCACTGATGGGTACGCTGTGGGCCGAGCTCGCCCTCCTCGACGCCGGATATCAGGGTGAACTACTGGAATCGCTGGCATCGGGTGAATCGGTCGGTGCGGTGGCCTTCGATCCGGCTTATGTCGTCAACGGCGATATTGCCGACGTGGTGCTCACGCTGGACGGTGACCAGACCTACCTGGCGACGGACTTTGTGCCCACCCCGCTCGCCACCTTGGATCCCACCCGCAGGCTGGCCGCGGTTGAGGTGACCGGAAGCGAGCCCATCGGGAATGCGCCGGGTCTGATCGACAAGGCGGGGCTACTGCTGGCCGCCGAGCAGGTGGGCGCTGCGGCACGCGCGCTTGAACTCACCGTCGAGTACACCAAGACACGGGTGCAGTTCGGACGCGCAATCGGCAGCTTCCAGGCCCTCAAGCACCGGATGGCAGATCTGTACGTACTGGTGGAATCCGCACGCGCCACCGTCTACCAGGCCATCGAGGATCTCACGCCCGAGGCCGCGACGGTGGCTAGAATCAAGGCCAGCGAAGCTCTTTCGGCGGTGGCCGGCGATTCCATCCAGTTGCACGGCGGTATCGCCATCACCTGGGAGCATGACGCGCACCTCTACTTCAAGCGCGCGCATGGCAGCGCACTGCTGCTCGGCACTCCGCGTGAACTGCTGCCGAGCCTGGAGACCGCGGCCGGGCTGTAGACCGTCGGCCTAGACTCTCGTCATGGAGACCAAAGCCAGTCCTTGGCCCGCCTACCGGCTGGCCACCATCCTCCTCGGCGTCGGAACGCTGCACTTTCTCGCGCCGAAACCGTTTGACGCTATCGTCCCGGCGGGACTACCCGGCGATGCCCGGCTGTACACCTATGCCTCGGGAGTCGCCGAACTGGGCACCGGTGCACTGCTACTGGAACCACGCACGCGACGATTGGGCGGCACCATCGCGGCGCTGCTCTTCCTCGCCGTCTTCCCCGCGAACATCAACATGGTGCGGCAGTGGTGGGACAAGCCATGGCCGCTTCGCATCGGGGCCATCGCGCGGTTGCCGTTTCAGGTTCCGTTGATCACCGAGGCGCTGAAGGTGCGGCGCACGGCGTAGCCGTATCTAGTCGTGTTTTAGTCATAGATGACGGCGTTTCCCTTGCGCTGAAGATCAGCCAGCCCTGCCCGGAAGGTTTCCATGAATTCGGGCGGGGGCCCCACCCAGTCCGCGACCTCGCCGACGATACGCACGGGTTCCCGGGTGCGGTAAGAATGGGTCGGATTCCCAGGGAACTTCTTGTCCGTCACGTTCGGGTCATCTTCGAGGGTGCCCTCCGGTTCCACAATGTAGACATGGCCTCTGCCCTCACCTTTGGCCATCTCGGCCGCCAACCCCGCGCCAATCAATGTCTTCGTCACGTAGACGTGGTTCATGATGCGGTCCTCCTCGTAGTTCGACAGATGCCCGGGCATCAGCAGATCGCCTATCTCAAGGTCGGCCTTGGTGCCATGGAAGTACGCACCCGACTCGTGCGCCTCGAAAAAGTTCGGCATCGTCATACCAGGTCCTATCAGTCGAAATTCGTGGTCGCAGGATTGTGCGCCGCGTTGGGGGGCTTGCCGCAAGCCCCCCTTCGTGCCATATTTTGAAAGGGGACAAGCCAAAAGGTTGACCCCGCAACCACTCAGTGGTCGGCTTGATCCATGGCCCCAGCTGATGCTCTTCGCCCAAGCGGCTCATCGCTGCAGATATCCGACCGCGAACGCGAAGCCCTGACGCAGGCCACCCAGTTCCCGCTGCTGGCGGCAATCACCGGACGCCGGTCGCGACGCTTCCCACTCGGCGGACGCATCCCCGACGGTCCACTCGCTTTCACCAGTAGGCATCCCATTACCCCGATATCGGAAGTCGAACGGGCACTGATCCTTTCAGTGGTCGGAGGCGTGACAGGGTGGCACTACGGCATCACGCATCACCCCGGATACGCCCCCGCGTTCCCGAACTACTCCGGCAGCGCAACCGGCCGCGCTTTCCCGTCGGCAGCAGGCTTCCACACCAGTCAGCTCTTCTTCACCGACGACACCGGGATCTACCTGCTGCCCACCCGCGACGAACCGCCACAGGACTTCGACACCATCGAGGACTGGATCACCCACACCGCCGACTCGTATGTGCGGATCTCCGATAAGCGCCTGGAGCTGCCACGGGAAGAGCCCTATATGGAGGGGCACAACACCTGGATCGGCAACCACCCGGGCAGCCTGCTTGCCTTCCCGGTGGCCGATCTAGCCGAGCACCTGATTGCCAACCTGTCCTTCTTCGCCGCCAACGGCTACCTCGTCTACGACGACATCAACAACCGGAGCATCCCCGGCACTGAAAAGTTCAGCGGTCTAAGGAATTACGATGATCCGATTCCGCTGTCCTTCGTCGAGCAGTACACACTCACCGAGGCCAGTGCCGAACTCGCCACCGCCACGCACAACGGGGTGCTGCTGCTCCAAGCGCTCGGACTTGGCGGCTGGATGTTCGACGGGCTCGACCGGCTGTCGGTGCTCGGCGGCTCCGGTGACCCGCGCGCCCCCGGTATCGGGTTCCATTCGGACAACGACGATCGCTGGCCATTCCCGAACGCCACCGGTCTGTCCGGATTCTTCGAAACCCTCAGCCCGCCACACGTGCCGACGGTCGCGGCCGGCGTGGAGAAGTACATCGAGCGCAAGTATGGCCCCAGCGGCCCCTTCCATCCGGACACCCCGGGCGCCTGGGTGGATTCACGCAAGGTGCGATCGGCCGCCCTGCCTGCCGAGGCGATCCAGGAGATCGTGACGGTCCAGGCCTCGTACGTATACGACACCTTCGGGAAGATTCCCGGCACCGTTCCCACCGTGCACGTCCTCATGTATCTGCAGGCACAGAACATCGACCTGGACTTCTACGACAAACACTTCGGTCCCGGCGCCTACCTGCCGACGCACGCCGAACACGCCAGGCGCTGGTACACCTGACCTGTTCGGCGCGGCACGATCAACGCTTGTCGGCACCTCCCGCAGGTGCAAACTTCCCGCTCTCGAATAACAACGGGTAGAGCACTCCGCCGACCAAGCCACCAATCAAGGGCGCCAGCCAGAACACCCACAGCTGCCCCGGCGCGGCACCACCGTTGAAGAAGGCGACACCGGTCGAGCGCGCAGGATTCACCGAGGTGTTACTAATGGGGATCGAGATGAGATGAATCAGTGTGAGGCACAAACCAATTGCGAGCGGACCAAAACCCTTTGGGGCACGATCGTCGGTGGCGCCGAGGATCACCATGAGGAAGATAGCGGTCAGCACGATCTCGGCCACCACAACCGCCGCAAGTGAGTAATGGTCGGGCGAATGCTCGCCATACCCGTTGGCCGCCATATTGCCGGTGGCCTCGAAGCCGGGCTTGCCTCTGGCGATAAACCACAAAGCGGTACCCGCCACGAGTCCACCGACCACCTGCGCCACCCAGTAGCCCGGCAGTTCCTTGGCCGGAAGCCGACCACTGATCACCGCGCCCAACGTGACCGCCGGGTTGAAGTGCCCACCCGAAATGTGACCAACGGCGTAAGCCATTGTCACGACAGTCAATCCGAAAGCCAGGGCCACGCCCAGGAAGCCGATCCCCAACTGAATCGCGCCCGTGTTGCCCTCACCGGCATCGGCGACATTCTTGGCCGCGAAAATCGCGCTGCCACAACCGCCGAAAACCAGCCAGAAAGTGCCGAAGAATTCGGCCAATAGTTTCGTACTCATCTTGGTCACAATCGGATCCCTTCGTTCGGAAGAACTCACGCGATGCGTATGTGATCTTGATTAGTACCAACGCTGAGTCGAAATCCACAGCCACATCACAGAAACAGTTGAGTCACGAAATCTGGTATGGCCCAATAGCTCAATCGGCCCGGGGAGGACTGACAACCTCACCGAAGAGCATGGTTCGATATTTGCTGATTCGAGTATCGTGGCGGTATGGCACTGTCATCCACAGACTTCGCGCTGCGCTATGACCGCTGGTACCTACCGCTTGCCACGGCACTGTGGCTAGGCCCCAACCGCACTGTCATCCGGGTTGCCGACGGGATGCTGACCGTCAAGAACGGATGGGCCTTTTCCATCCAGATCCCGCTCACGTCAATCACTTCCGCCAAGCACGTCCCGGAGAGGCCTATGGCGTGGGGTGTTCATGCCTCCGGGGACGGCTGGCTGGTCAATGGCTCACGAGATGGCATCGTCGAAATCCGCTTCACGCCTATGAAACCGAAGAACGCACCGTGGACCGCCGGCACCATTCGCCAACTACTGCTCAGCGTCACCGATCCAGACGGGCTCATCGCGGCTGTGCCGCACATTGCGGCATGACTTGGCACAATCGGTTCATGCGCCGACGACGACTACTCCAGCTCGGAACGGCGGTGGCCGCAAGCCTCGCGCTGACTTCCTGCGCAGATGAGGGTGACGATAATGGCGAGGTGAGCGAAGGCGGCCCGTGGCGCATGCCCGATGAGGGTGAACCGCACCGGCGGACCTGGATGGCATTCGGCGCGAGTGATGAGATCTGGGGCCGACGACTGACGCGGCAAGTGCAACAGAATCTCGCCGCGATCGCCCAGGCTATTGCGCAGTTCGAGCCGGTGTCGATGCTGGTGCGTCCACACGAGACCGAGCTCGCCCGCCGGTTGGCGGGCCCGAATGTCGAGTTGGTGCCCGCGCCCCTGGACGACCTGTGGATACGTGATACCGGCCCGGTGTTCGTCAGCAACGAGACTGGCAGGGCCGCTGTTGATTTCAACTTCAACGGCTGGGGCAACAAACAAAAACATACATCCGATGCCAAGGTGGCCGCTGAGGTGGCCAAGCTCGCCGGTGTTCCCGTTGTTCACACGAATCTCGTGCTGGAGGGCGGCGGCATCGAGGTCGACGGCGGGGGGACGGCGATCATCACGGAAAGCTGCGTCCTCAACAACAACCGCAACCGGGGGCGCACCAAGAAGGATGTCGCGACGGAACTGCAACGCTTACTCGGTGTGCAGAAGATCATCTGGCTGCCCGGAATCGCAGGGATGGATATCACCGACGGGCACACCGACTTCTACGCGCGCTTCGCCGGACCGGGCGTAGTCGTCGCCGGATTGGACAACGACCCCGAGTCATTCGACTACGACGTGACGCGCCAGCATCTCGACATCCTCGGCAAGGAGACGGACGCCGCCGGCCGCCCACTGCGCGTGGAAGTGCTCGAAGCACCCGAACAGGGACGTGACGAGTTCGAATCAGAGGACTTTGCAGCGGGATACATCAACTTCTATGTGTGTAACGGCGGGGTCATCGCACCGCAGTTCGGGGATCCAGAGGCAGACGCGGCAGCAAAATCCACCTTGGAGAGGGTCTTCCCGGGCCACCGGGTGGTGCAGCTGGATATCGACGGGATTGCCGCAGGGGGCGGTGGCATCCACTGCGCCACCCAGCAGGAACCCCGGTAGCCGCCCTCAGCGCGCAACCGAACGTGGCGCCCCCGGTCCTGGATCGATCTGTAGCGGACCGGCGGCCGAGGGTGTCATCGGGAAGTCGAAAATCGCCGTCGGAATGTACACCGTGGCACAGGAATTCGGGATATCGACCACACCCGATAGCCGCCCCTCGATAGGCGCAGCACCCAGCAACAGATAGGCCTGCTCCGGGCTGTAGCCGAACTTGGTCAGGTAGTCGATGGCGTGCAGGCAGGCACGCTGGTATGCCAGATGCGAATCCAGGTACCGCTGTTCGCCGTCGAGGGTGACCGAGGTCCCCGAGAACGCCAACCATTGGGAGTACTGCGGATCGGTGTTGCCCGGCATGAAGATCGCGTTCTCCGATACCCCATAGGTATCCATTCCACCCTTGAGTACATCGACGTGTAGGTCGATAAAGCCACCCATCTCGATGGCGCCACAGAAGGTGATCTCGCCGTCCCCCTGGGAGAAGTGCAGGTCGCCCACCGACAGCTTTCCGCCCGGCACGAACACCGGATAGAACACTCTGCTGCCCTTGGTCAGGTTCTTGATGTCCTGGTTGCCGCCGTTCTCTCGGGGCGGCGCCGTTCTGGCCGCCTCCGCCGCTGCCCGCTCGAAGGATTCCCCCGCGAGCGTCCCCAGTACCGCATCCCTGGGTTCCGGCGGAAGCGCCAGGGCGGGAACACGGTGCGGATCGGTAGCGATCAGCGCACCCTCACGGGCATTCCATCGTGCCAACAGTTCTGCGGACGGTGCCGTACCCATCAGCCCGGGATGCACAATCCCCGTGAAGCTGACGTGCGGGATATGCCGCGATGTCGCGGTCTGCCCCGAGAAGTCCCAGATCGCCTTGTATGCATCGGGGAACTGTTCGGTGAGAAACCCGCCACCATTGACGGTGGGGAAGATTCCCGTGTAGCCCCACCCCTGCCCGGCCAGCGGTCCGGAGTCCTCCTGCGGGATGGGACCCACGTCCAAGATGTCGACGATCAGCAGATCGCCCGGCTGCGCTCCCTCTACCGAGAACGGTCCCGACAATGCGTGCACCGTGGTGAGCGGAGCATCGCGGATGTCATCGGCAGAGTCGTCGTTATGAATCGCGCCGTCAAACCATTCGCGGCAATGCACACGGAACGACGTACCCGGCTTCACAACAGCTGCGGGCGGGATATCCGGGTGCCACCGGTTGTGCCCCACGATCTGTTGCTCGGTGAACTTCTTGCTCGAATCCAGCGGGAACAACACCTGGGGCATGGAGGTCCTTCCGGTTATGGGCGAGGTAGCTTGCGATGCAACGGATTTGATGTGATCGGTGCCGCACGGCGCGCCGACGGCGGCGGTGCGGAAACCACAGGCGGTTCACTGGCGCTGCGGTGAGTGGCATCGAGTAGGCGCATACGCGCCGAAGAACCGCGGCTCACTCCGGCGATACCGAAGACCCGCCGTGCCGACCCAGCGCAGCGGGCGCACGGCACCGCATCCGGGGCGGTGGCCATCGGAAAACTACGCGCACTATCGCCGCAGCTCGCGCACCGATACTCGTATGACGCCATCACCCGCCCTCACCGAGGTACCACCTGGATCTGTGAGATTACGCCGGATTGGCCAGGCCCGCATGGGAACCGCAGATCACACCAACGCCGAGAGTGGGGGCTGGGGCCGCAATTTCGCCCAATCGATATCCTCGACAAGGAGAGGGACGCCGCCGGCCGCCCACTGCGCGTGAAAGCGCTCGAAGCACCCGAACAGGGACGTGAAGAGTTCGAATCAGAGGACTTTGCAGCGGGATACATCAACTTCTATGTGTGTAACGGCGGGGTCATCGCACCGCAGTTCGGGGATCCAGAGGCAGACGCGGCAGCAAAATCCACCTTGGAGAGGGTCTTCCCGGGCCACCGGGTGGTGCAGCTGGATATCGACGGGATTGCCGCAGGGGGCGGTGGCATCCACTGCGCCACCCAGCAGGAACCTGCGAAATGGACTGTCCTCCAAACCAACACGGCGCCGCGCGGCCCAATCAGGCGGTCTTGCGAGCTGAGACCACCTTGAACGTGGACGTCAACAACAACGCGTCATCACCGAAACAGCTGTACATGTCCTGCTCGTAGGTCTTCGTCGGCAGGAGGGCATCCACACCTATCGACGTCTTGCACGTCCGCCCCTCGTGCTTCTGCTCGATCTCGACATAAAACGTCGCCATATCGCCGCCCTTGTTGTACAGAGTCACACGAACTTGACTCTGTACGCCTTGGCCAGTGACCTCCCCGATATGCACATTGAGGTCATTCCGCAGCAGTATCTCGGTCTGATCCGCAGTCTTGCCTCGGTCAGGAGCCTTGCGTAGTTCGCCACTTGCGAACATCACAACTCCCATGGCAAGCGCCAGCACACACAGGAGCGTACCCACTATCGCAAGAACCTTGGCTTTCCTCTGGCCAATACAACCAAGAATGCCAAAGACGAGACCGGGTAAACCAATTGCGCACGCCAGGGGGCGCAACCCTGTCATATCCACCGGAGCCAGAGGAAGTGCGAGCGCGATGATGCCGAGGACGATGGATACTACGCCGAACCAGGGGCCTCCCGGCGCCTTCTGAGGCTCGTTCCGGTACTCAGCAACGGGTCCGTTCACCATCTGGCGAGGGTACCCGACACCTCTCAACCCACTGCACAAACCAGCTAGAGCCAGGTGTCCTCGGTGGTGGCGGTGAGGAACGCCTCCAAGTCGTTGCGCCAATCGGCGGGCGTGGTCTTATCCGGCTCGATACCCGTGTACTGCCCGCGATAGAACAGCAGCGGCCGGGAAGCGGTGGGAATCGCAGGAACTTCACTGAGCTCGCTAACCGACCCGAACACCACCCAGTGATCGCCACCGTCATGCACTTGGGCGACCTCGCAGTCGATATGCGCCAGCGACCCGTTGATGACCGGCGAACCGAGACCCGATGGACGCCAGTCGATTCCGGCGAACTTGTCGGGCTCTCGGGAACCGAAGCGCGCGGAAACCTCGCGCTGGTCCTCGGCGAGGACGTTCACACAGAACTTCCCAGAGGCCTCGATGGCCGCCCAAGACCGCGACTGTTTGGTGGGACAGAACAGCACCAACGGCGGCTCCAGCGACAGCGCCGCGAACGACTGGCAGGCAAAGCCCACCGGTGCGTCCTCATGCGTCGTGGTGATGATGGTGACGCCGGTACAGAACTGCCCCAACACATTTCGGAATGCCCTGGGGTCGATCTGCGATGTGTGCATCTCTACTTGAACCCAACGCTGAAATCGTGACCCCACAGGCTGATACCAACGCTCTCGCGCGCGATCCAGCTCTCGTCATCGACTTCAGAACCCTCGCAACCGAATTCCATATCGAACCCACCGGGAGTCTTCATGTAGAAGGACAGCATCTTGTCATTGATATGCCGACCCAGAGTGGCCGACATCTTGACCTTTCTCCGATTCGCGCGGTCCAAGCAGAGACCGACATCGTCGGAATTCTCCACTTCGACCATCAGGTGCACGATTCCGGTCGGGTTGGGCATCGGCATGAACGCCAGCGCGTGGTGGCGCGGGTTGCAGCCGTAGAAACGCAGCCATACCGGGTCACCGTCGGCCGGACGGCCGACGAGCTGCGGGGGTAGCCGCATCGAGTCACGCAGCCGGAAACCGAGCACATCCTGGTAAAACGCCTGTGCCGCAGCGTCATCAGTACAGGTGAGTACCACATGCCCCAGACCCTGCTCGGCTGTGACGAACTTGTGGCCGTATGGGCTGACGAACCTGCGGCCAAGGTACTGCGCTCCGTGGAACAACTCCAGCACGTTTCCGGACGGATCCTGGAACCTGATCAGCCCCTCGACCTTACGGTCGGAAGCCTCGACCTTGGTGCCCTCGACGTACTCAACACCCGCATTGTCCAGGCGGTCCCGCACTGCCTGCAACGCCGGCGCGTCGGCGACCTCCCAGCCCGAGGCCAGTAACCGGTCGTTGTCGCCCGGCACGATCACCAGACGAGCCGCGACATCGTCCATCCGGAGATAGAGCGCGGCGGGGTTGTCGCCGGTGCCTTCCATCATGCCCAGCACCTTGGTTCCGAATTCGCGCCAGGCCCCCATGTCGGTGGCCTCGATCCGCATGTACCCGAGTGCCTTGATAAGGCTCATCGTGTTGATGCCCTCCTAAACCATCGTGTCGGTGGCGGGCAGCTCGAAGGCATGGTTACCCCAGATCTGGTAAGCCCGCTCGGCGTCATTGGCCGCGTGCACGCGTCCGGCGTGCGCGTCACGCCAGAACCGCTGCACCGGTGCGTCATTCGACAGCGCGGTGGCTCCCGAGTTCTCGAACAGCAGGTCAATCGAGGCGATGGCGCGGCCAGTGGCGCGTACCTGGTCGCGGCGTGCCGCGGCACGGAGTTCGAACGGAACCTCCTGGCCCGCCGAGATGAGTGCGAACTCGTCGCCCACGTTCCCGATCAGCTGACGCCACCCGGCGTCGATGTCACTGGCGGCCTCGGCCACCCGCACCTTGGTGAACGGGTCATCCTTGGCCTTCTCACCGGCGTAGGCGGCACGCACCCGCTTACCCTGGGCCTCGACATGAGCGTCGTACGCACCGTAGGCCATACCCATGATGGGCGCGGTGATGGTGGTGGGATGCATGGTGCCCCAGGGCATCTTGTACACCGGCGCGGTGTTGGTCTCGTACCCACCGGCGGTCTGGTCGTTCATCTTCTTGTACGACAGGAAGCGGTGCGTCGGCACGAACACGTCCTTGACCACGACGGTGTTGCTGCCGGTGCCACGCAGACCGACGACGTTCCATACGTCGTCGATGCGGTACTCGGTACGCGGAATCAGGAAGCTGCCGAAGTCGACCGGACGGCCGTCCTTGATGACGGGCCCACCGAGGAACGCCCAGGTGGCGTGGTCACAGCCCGATGACCAGTTCCAGGAACCACTGACCAGATACCCACCGTCGACGACGACACCGGCACCCATGGGCGCATACGAGGAGGACACCCGCACGTTGGTGTCCTCGCCCCAGACCTCGTCCTGAGCCTTCTGGTCGAACAGAGCCAGATGCCAGTTGTGCACGCCGATGATCGAGGAGACCCAACCGGTCGAGCCGCAGGCACTGCCCAGGCGGCGGACCGCCTCGTAGAAGACGGTCGGAGCGGTCTCGAATCCACCCCACTGCGAAGGCTGCAGCAGCTTGAAGAAGCCAATCTCCTGCAAATCGGCGACCGTAGCGTCGGGAAGACGCCGCAGGTCCTCGGTCTCCTGCGCGCGCTTGCGCAGGATCGGCAGCAGGTCGTCAATTCCTGCGAGAACCGCCTGAATCTCGTCCCGCTGTTCGGTCGTCGTCACTGCATTTCCTCCACTGCTGTAGTTAGCATCAGTCGGCACAAACTAGGGCTAGTAGTTCGCAACACCCGCTGCCCACCCTCGGTGACAGCGCGTGTTCCCTGCTGAGACTAGAACACGTTTCGATCTGTGTCGACATCGCCTCTCCCACCCCGGGAAGGCAGGCTCATCTGGAACGAAGCGACAACGGTGTTGTAGGGCCAAAGGTCAATTCTGTAACCTGTTCTAGTTCGGTTCTAGTTGGGCTTGGCCAGAAGAAGTCAACGACGGAGGAAATCACGTGACGGACGTTCCGCTGGGGAAGCACGTCCTCGAGGTACGGATCGCCGAGGTAATCGCCGAGACCGAAGACTCCAGGTCCCTGGTCTTCGACATTCCCGAAGATGCGGCCGATAAGTTCGCGTACGCACCCGGCCAGTACCTCACGCTGCGCATTCCATCCGACCGCACGGGATCGGTGGCGCGCTGTTACTCGCTGTCCAGCTCACCCCATATCGATGACCGGTTGACGGTCACGGTCAAGCGCACCGTCGATGGCTACGGGTCCAATTGGATCTGCGATAACGCGCACGCCGGTATGCACATGCATGTCCTGGCACCCTCCGGGGTTTTTATCCCCCGAGACCTGAGCCGAGATCTCCTCCTTGTTGCCGGCGGCAGTGGAATCACCCCGATGATGGCGATCTGTAAATCCGCGCTCTCGCAGGGCAGCGGCAAGGTGGTGCTCCTCTACGCCAACCGTGACGAACAGTCGGTGATCTTCGGGGCGGCGCTGCGGGACCTGGTGGCGCAGCACCCGGACCGGCTGACCGTCATCCACTGGCTCCAATCGGTGCAGGGGCTGCCCTCGCAACAGTCACTGGCCACCCTGGCCGCGCCCTTCGCCGGGCACGAGGCCTTCATCTGCGGTCCCGGCCCGTTCATGGACGCCTCTGAGGCCGCGCTCAAGAGCAACGGCATGCCGGACGACCGAGTGCACACCGAAGTCTTCCGCTCGCTGGAGAGCGACCCGTTCGCCGAGGTGGTCCTCGCCGAACCCTCCGAAGACGATGAGCCACCCGCCATGGCCACCGTGGAGCTCGATGGCGAGACACACACGGTCAATTGGCCGCGCAGCACCGTGCTGCTCGATGTGCTGCTCGCCAAGGGGCTGGACGCGCCGTTCTCTTGCCGCGAGGGGCACTGCATGACATGTGCCTGCATCCTCAAGGACGGCAAGGTCCGCATGCTCGTCAACGATGCGCTATCCCAGAATGACATCGACGACGGGTACATCCTGGCGTGCCAGGCGGTTCCCGAGACCGACGACGTCAACGTCACCTTCGACGAGTGAACACCAAATACAGAAAACACATCTCGATGCCACACTCCGGCCGGGCCGATACGATTCGGTACATCATGAAGTCCCTGAAACCGGCGCTGGCCGCCGCATCACTGGTGGTTGCTTCCCTGGTTCTTCCGGGTTCCGCCGCGGCCGAGATCAAAACCACCGACGTCAGCACGCCGGTCGATGAGGGCCGCCAGCTCGAGGTACACGCCACCGCCGACTGCCGCAAGGCCGAGCGGCAGTGCTATTACACCGCAAGTTTCAATCTGCGGACTCCCAACGGGATTGAGGGATTCGGCGGCGACCTGTGGGCCAAGCAGACCACTGAACTACGCACCTCCGATCGGATGAACTACCTATGGGTGCAGTGGGGTGACAACCCGAACACCGTGGAGCACAACGGCGGGAGCACTTGGCTGCTCACCACTGTCTACTTCGGCGGCGGTGACACCGACCGGTTCCGGGTCACCGGCACCACCCAGCCCACCGACTGGGCGACCGGGCAACCCAAGCTCGACGCCGACTACATCGTGTGCAGTCACGTCGAGGCCAGTATCGATGGGCGCAGCGTGATTTCGCCCGATGCCTGCGCGGTGGCGCGGTTCAGCTAGCTTCCCTGCGTCGAGCGCGCACTCAGGTACGGCAGTACCCGAGAAACGTGTTCCTCAGTGCGCACTCGGCGTTCAGTAGGGCGGCGTTCGGTAGGGCTACCGCGGTAGCCCGAGCAGCCGCTCTCCCGCCACACTGAGCAGGATCTGCGTGGTGCCTCCGGCTATCGACAGGCACCGGTCTCGCATGAACAGCCACATCTCATGCGACTCCACCGCACCGTGGGCGTCGACGTAGTCGAGGATGTGCTCCGAAAGCCCCTGACGATGACGCACGCCGACGAGCTTGCGCACGCTTGAGGTCGCGCCCGGGTCCTGACCTCCGATGGCACGTAGCGCGGTACGCAGATCCAGCAGCGCACCCGCCTGCGCCGAGCACACGAATGACCCCAGCGTATCCAGTTGCGCCGCATCCAGTTCGGTGTCCCCGATCAAGGAAATCAGCGATTCCATTGCCTCGTCGAGGGCACCCCCGCCGGCCATCGCCACCCGCTCGTTGGCCAACGTGGTGCGGGCAAGGCGCCACCCGTCGTCGACCGAGCCGACCACATTCTCGTCCGGGATGACCACGCCATCCAGGAAGACCTCGTTGAACATTTCCTCGCCGGTGATCTCGCGCAGCGGCCGCACGGTGATCCCCGGGGTCTTCATGTCCAGCAAGAAGTAGGTGATGCCCTTGTGCTTGGGAACATCCGGATTGGTGCGGGCCAGGCAGATCGCCCAGTCGGCGACCTGCGCCTTGGAGTTCCACACCTTCTGCCCGTCCAGCTTCCATCCGCCGTCGACCCGAGTTGCCTTGGTACGCAACGCCGCGAGGTCGCTGCCGGCGCCGGGCTCGGAAAACAGCTGGCACCATTCGATCTTGCCCCGAAGCGTGGGTGCGACGAATTGTGCTATCTGCTCCGGAGTTCCGTGCTCAAGGATGGTGGGCGCCGCCCACCATCCGATGACGAGATCGGGACGGGTGACGCCGGCCGCGTGCAGCTCCTGGTCAACGAGCAGCTGCTGTGCGGCACCCGCCCCCAGCCCGTACGGCGCGGGCCAGTGCGGAGCCAGGAAGCCCGTCTCGGCCAGTCGAACCTGGTGCTCATCCTTGGGTGCCGATGCAATTTCGGCGGCAGTGGCGGCCACCTGCGCACGCTCGGCCTCCACCTCCCCGAGGTCGATGGTCAGGGATCGGCGGGTTCCGGCCAGTGTCAGCGCGGCAGCCCTGCGCCGCCATACCGCGGGCTTACCCAGGAAGGACTGAACGGCATACGCCCGCCGCAAGTACAGGTGCGCGTCGTGCTCCCAGGTGAATCCGATACCACCGAGAATCTGGATGCAGTCCTTGGTGTTGGCCACGGCCGCATCGACGGCCACCGCCGCCGCCACCGCGGCAGCAAGCGAAAGCTGCTCAGAATCAACGTTGTTAGTCGAGCTGTTCGCGAGGACATCCCGCGCGCACCCGGCGGCGTCCCACGCCGCAACATCGGCCTGCTCAACACGGCACAGCATTTCCGCGCACATGTGCTTGATGGCCTGGAAGCTACCGATCTGCTTGCCGAACTGCTCCCGAACCTTGGCGTATTCGACGGCGGTCTGAAGCGCCCACCGTGCCACGCCTACCGCTTCGGCCGCGAGCGTCACCGTGGCCAGATCGGCGACCACGGCGGCGGGCAGACTCACCGGGTGCGCCGCGGCGCCATCGAGGGTGACCGCAGCCCATGGGCGCGAGAAGTCGGTGGCCTTCTTGACGTCGACCACGACACCGGCGCCCACACAATCGACCAGCACCCAACCGTCGGGTCCCGGAGCCAACAGCACTCCGTCCGCGGTGCCGCCCAACACCGCGGGCAACACGCCCGAGGCCAGCCCATCGGCGACGCTCAGGCTCCCGGCGAGGGCCAGGCCCGCCGTGCGCTCCCCGGCGGCCAGCGCTTCGACCAATTCGGGGACCGATCGCGACGTACCGTCCGATGCGAGCACCACCGCGGCCAACGCACTGGTGGCAACCGGTCCCGGCACCAAGGACGCCGCGGCTTCGTCGACCATGGCGATCATGTCGTCAAATCCGGCTCCCGAGCCCCCGGCGGCCTCCGGCACGGCGACACCGAAAATGCCCAGTTCAGCGAGCCCGGCATATGCGGGACCCCACTCGGCAGGCTCGGATTCCAGCTTCCGGACCGACTCGATGACAGCCGCGCTCTTGGCCCACTGACGGACCGCGTCTCGCGCGGCTTCCTGGACTTCGGATGAGCCGCTTGCGCGAAGACCAGAAGACGCGGACACATTTCCTCCTGTTTTTTCGGGGTACACGAGACTAGAACGTGTTCTAATATCGTGATTGGGTTCAGTGTAGTAGGAACGCATTCAGGCTGTACAGAGCACTACCGGCGGGCGAGGGAGACCTGAAACAACCGACGGGCATCCGTATAGTCGTGCGCTGAAACGATCGCGTGATCGCGCGGGATTGAGCACAGGGAGCACAGCACGCAATGGCAACGCCACGGACACCTAGCGCATCGGAAGCCACACACGCCGACAGCGACGACACCGACGCGACGAATCAGCCCACCGCCGTCTCCGCGCTGTCCGATGACGATCTCGGTTCGACCGCGCAGCGCGAGCGGCGCAAGCGCATCCTCGACGCCACCTTGGCCATCGCGTCCAAGGGCGGGTACGAGGCGGTGCAGATGCGCACAGTCGCCGAACGTGCCGATGTCGCCGTCGGCACCCTCTACCGCTACTTCCCCTCCAAGGTGCACCTCTTGGTGTCCGCGCTGGAGCGCGAGTTCGAACAGATCGACGCGAAAACGGATCGCAACACCGTCGGCGGCGGTACGCCATACGAACGCCTGCACACAGCGATCACCCGGCTGAACCGCAATATGCAGCGCAACCCGCTGCTCACCGAGGCGATGACACGCGCCCTGGTCTTCGCCGACGCCTCCGCCGCCGGTGAGGTTGATCACGTGGGCCGGCTGATGGACGGCATCTTCGCCCGCGCGATGGCCGGTGATGACAACCCGACCGAGGGGCAATTCCACATCGCCCGCGTCATCTCAGATGTCTGGACCTCCAACATGATTGCCTGGTTGACGCGGCGCGCGTCGGCAACCGATGTGAGCCACCGTCTGGACCGAACCGTCAGGCTGCTGCTCGGCATTACGTAGCCGTTTCAGGTTGGTTGAGTCTCCCGACCCCTTGCCAACCGGGCACAGACAGGTAGCGGACGTAGACTCGGCTCCCGTGGTGAGTGCGCAAGATCTACCCGTCGAACTGCGCCGGGCTCTTTCCGAGGTTGCCCGTACCCCCCGGCTGCTGGTGGCCTCGGATTACGACGGAACCATCGCCCCACTGGTCAACAATCCCGATGATGCGCGCCCGCATCCCGAATCGGCCACGGCCCTTCGGGCATTGGCCGGGCTGCCATCGACAACCTCGGCGCTGATCTCCGGACGTGCGCTGCGCGATCTGGCCACCCTGTCACGGCTGCCGGCCGAGGTGCATCTGGTCGGAAGTCACGGCTCCGAATTCGATGCCGGATTTGTGCACGCCATCGACGGGGACGCCAAGGCGCTGCTGAAGACCATCACGAACCGGTTGTCGGCGATCGCCGCCGAATACCGCGGTGTCGCGATCGAACTGAAGCCCGCCAGCGTGGCCCTGCACGTCCGCAACGCCTCCGAAGAGGACGGCGATGCTGCGTTGACGCAAGCGCTCTCGGTGGCCAACGGCTGGGGCGCACAGGTGACCGAGGGCAAGAAGGTTCTCGAGTTCGCCGTCATCCCCACCGACAAGGGGCAGGCCCTGGACATCCTGCGGCATCAGGAGGGTGCAACGGCTGCGGTGTTCATCGGGGACGACGTCACCGATGAGAAGGTGTTCACGCGGCTGCACGGCCCGGATGTGGGCATCAAGGTGGGCGACGGCGATACGCTCGCCGGATACCGCATCCCGGACACCGAATCGGTGGGTGTCGCATTGGCTTTCATTCTTGAGGAGCGCCGTACCTGGCTGCTCGGCGGGCACGCCACGCCCATCGAGCGCCTCACCATGCTCGCCAATTCACGCACCATCGCGCTCGTGACGCCCACCGGCGGCGTCACCTGGATGTGTCACCCGGAACCCGATTCGGCGGCGGTTTTCGCCCACCTTCTCGGCGGGGATGAGGCCGGACACTTCACGATTGGGCCCGCGCGGTCCGCACTGCCGCTCGGCCAAAAATACATCGACAGCACAATGACCGTCGAAACACGTTGGGCCAGCCTACAACTCACCGATTACCTGGCCCCAGACGAGATCCCCGGACGCACCGATCTGATTCGGGTGGTCACCGGCGAGGCCGATGCGGTCATCGCCTTCGCCCCACGTCCTGAATTCGGCCAAACCCCCGTGCAGCTGGTCGCCGAGGAAGACGGCCTGCGGGTGCTGGGCACCAACGATCCGATCGTGCTGCGAGCCCCTGGTGTCACCTGGACAATCGGGGCGGACGATCAGACCGCGACCGCAACCATCAGCCCCGCCAACGGCCCGGTGATTCTCGAACTACGCTGCGGTACTGAGGATCTCGGCGAAAACTCGATTTCGGAGCCGGAGCTGCGAGAGCGGGCCGAATCGTATTGGCGCGATTGGGCCCAGACATTGACCCTTCCAGACCGCAAACCCGGTCTGATGAAGCGCTCAGCACTGACGCTGCGTGGCTTGGTGCACGCCGAGTCGGGTGCGATCCTGGCGGCCGCCACCACCTCACTACCGGAAGACATTGGCGGCATTCGCAACTGGGACTACCGATACTGCTGGCTGCGGGATGCGTCGATGACCGCCTCGGCGCTGGTGGCGCTGGGATCCCTGCGTGAGGCCGAGGGGCTGCTCAACTGGCTGCACCGGGTGCTCGAGCATCTCCCCGGGCCCGATCGTCTACACCCCCTCTACACGCTCGCAGGCACGGTGCTGCCGCCCGAAGCCGTCATCGACTCACTACCCGGGTACGCGGGGTCCCGCCCGGTTCGTGTCGGCAACGCCGCCAATTCGCAAGTGCAGCTGGATGTCTTCGGTCCGGTGGTGGAGCTGATCCACGACCTGACCCACGCGCGCAAGCGTCTCGGACACACCGAGCCGCTGACCGACGCCGACTGGAACCTGGTGTCCGACATGGTTCTTGCCGTCGAACGTCGATGGTACGAACCCGACCACGGCATCTGGGAGATTCGCGGCAATCCGCGTCATCACGTCTACTCCAAGGTGATGTGCTGGGTGACGGTGGACCGAGCGGTGAAGCTCGGCGAAGAATTCCAGCGTGAAACTCCTCCCGCCTGGGTCGCGCTGCGCGACCAGATCGCCGCCGAGGTCATCGAGAAGGGCTGGAACGAGTCGGTCAAGTCCTACACCGCCGCCTATGACGGCACCGACCTGGACGCCGCCACCCTGTACATCGGACTGTCCGGACTGATAGATCCCGCCGACCCCCGGTTCACCGCTACGGTGATCGCGACTGAGGCCGAATTACGAAGTGGTGCAACAGTTTACCGTTACCATCGGGATGACGGACTGCCCGGCGGAGAGGGCGGGTTCCACCTATGTGCGGCGTGGCTGGTCGAGGCCTATCTGCTCATCGGTGCGCGATCCCAGGCCGAACTGCTGTTCGACCAGCTGGTCAAGGCCACCGGACCCACGGGTCTGCTCTCCGAGGAGTACGACCCCGTGGCCGAGCGCTCGCTGGGCAACCACCCGCAGGCATACAGCCATATCGGGCTGCTGCGCTGCGCCCAGCTGCTACAGAACTAGTTCGATCACTTCGCCCGCAAGATCGCCCCGGCGGGACTAGCGTCCGGGGTATCGACCGGGAGGTCTCCATGAAGCCCATGCAACGTCTCAGTTCAATGGCATCGCAGCAGTTCGCGAAGGTCAACAAGGCACTGACCACACCCACCGGTCAGCTGACCCCGCACGCCATCGCCAAGCTCGTCACGCCGAGCCGAAGCCTCCGGTCGGCTGTCCGCAACAAGATCGTCATGATCACCGGAGGATCCTCGGGTATCGGCCAGGCAGCGGCGCTGCAGATCGGCGCCGCCGGGGGCACAGTTCTGCTGGTCGCCCGCTCCGAGGACAAGCTGCAGGAGACGGCGACCCAGGTTCGTGGGGTCGGTGGCACCGCGCACGTATTCCCATGCGACCTGTCGGATATGGACGCGATAGACCGCATGGTCAAGGACGTGCTGGCCGAACACCACAAGGTGGACATCCTCATCAACAACGCCGGCCGGTCGATCCGGCGCTCACTGGCGCTGTCCTACGATCGGCCCCACGATTTCGAACGCACTATGCAGCTGAATTATTTTGCGCCCCTTCATCTCATCCTCGGGTTCATGCCGGGTATGCGGGAACGCAAGTTCGGACATGTCATCAACATCTCCTCCATCGGGGTGCAGACAAAGGTGCCACGGTTCGGTGCGTACATCGCGTCGAAGGCGGCATTGGACACCGTCTCGGATGCGTTCCAGGCCGAGACGTCCGACGAGGGGCTGCGGTTCACCACCATTCACATGCCGCTGGTGCGTACCCCGATGATCGCGCCGACAACGCTGTACCAGAAATTTCCGGCGCTGACCCCGGACGAGGCAGGTGAGGTGATCGCCAAGGCGATCACCGAGCGGCCCCGGCGGGTGGCCTCGGCGTTCGGACGGATCGCCTCGTTCGCGGACTCGGTGACACCGGAAATCATGGATGCGGTGCGCAATCAGGGCTACAAGATGTTCCCGGATTCCGATGCGGCCAAGGGCGTCAGAAACCTCAAACCCGAGGAAGTGGACAGCGGACAACAGATATTCATCGATGCCACACCCGGGGTGCACTGGTGAGCCTGCCGAAGCCGGGCACCGCCGGCCCCATCGTCATCACCGGAGCGTCCTCGGGAATCGGCACCGAGCTCGCGTACGGACTGGCCAAGCGCGGATACTCACTGGTCCTGGTCGCGCGTCGCAAAGACAGGATGGACCGGCTCGCCGACATCATCAGCGCACGCCACCGCATCGAAGTCGACGTGCAGTCACTCGACCTTGGCACCGAGCCCGGCCGCACCGCACTACGCGAGTGGATTGCCGTCAACCGGATTGCGGGACTGTGCAATTCCGCGGGGTTTGGGACCAGCGGAATCTTCCATGAGTTGCCGCTGGATCGCGAACGCGAGCAGATCGAGGTCAATGTCATCACGCTGGTCGAACTGACCCATGCCGCGGTGGCGGGGATGGTGGACCGGGGCACGGGCGCCGTGCTCAACATCGCCTCGGTCGCCGCGTTCCAACCGATCCCCTATATGGCGACATACGCGGCGACCAAGGCGTATGTGCAGTCCTTTTCCGAAGCGGTGCACGAGGAGCTGCGGGGTACTGGAGTTTCCTGCACGGTGCTGTGCCCGGGGCCGGTACCGACCGAGTGGGCCGAGATCGCGAGTGCGGAGCGATTCAGCGTGCCGGGTGTGCAGGTCTCGCCGAAGCAGGTCGCCGCGGCGGCCATCAAGGGCATGCTGCGCGGGTCTCGCAGCGTGGTGCCGGGAGCGGTACCTCAGGCGATGACCATAGCGGGACGATTCACTCCGCGATCACTGCTGCTACCGGCGCTGCGCGTCGCCTCCAATCTGAGTGAACGCTGACCGACGACCGACACGTTTTGCGCTCACACACCCTATCCGTCATAATGAAAATCGTTTTCATTACTGGATGGCTGGAGGTCTCCTGTGCTCGCTCGCGTCACTGGGTTAGCTTTGACGGTCGTAACCATCGGAACGCTCGTTTTGGCCGGCTGCGGCCACTCCTCCGAGCGGACCGGTGAGCCCACCGTGGTGGCCTCCACCGATGTGTGGGCCTCGGTGGCCAAGGCCGTCGTCGGCGACCACGCCACGGTGAGCGCATTGGTCAGCGGTGCCGACACCGACCCGCATTCCTTCGAAGTGAGCCCGGCGGCTGCGACGAAGGTCCAGGATGCCACCGTGGTGGTCTACAACGGCGGCGACTACGACCCGTACGTGGACAAGCTGCTCAAGGACGACAAACCGCGGGTCAATGCCTACTCGCTGCTCCCCGCCGACCTCCCCGAGCCGAACGAGCACGTCTTCTATCAGCTCGACGTCGTCTCCGCAGTAGCCGACCAGCTGGCCGACGAGTTGGCAAAGGTTGATCCGGAGCACGGCGATGCCTACCATGCCAACGTGAAAACCTTTCACAAGCAACTTGATTCGGTGAAGGCCGTCGAGCAGAGCATCGCCACCAAGCACAAGGGAGCCGCGATCCTCGCCACCGAGCCGGTGGCCCACTACCTGGTGACCGGTTCCGGGTTGGTCGACCTCACCCCACACGGGTACGCCGAAGCCGCCGAAAACGGCACAGATCCCGCACCTGCCGATATTGCTGCCGCCATGGATCTGATCACCACCAAGAAGGTGGCCGCTCTGCTCTACAACTCACAGACGGCTGGACCCGTGTCCAACCGGGTGAAACAGGCCGCCGAATCGCATGGAATTCCCGTGGTGACGGTGACCGAAACCTTGCCTACCGGAACCGATTACATCACCTGGCAGCAACGCACCGCCGAGCAGTTGGCTGCGGCCGTAGGATGAGCCGCTTGCGCGAAGACCATCAAGCAGAAAGGCTCGCATGACCGTTGCCTCACTGCGCAACGCATCGCTGAGCCGCGGTGGACGCATCCTCTGGGAGGACCTCGACCTCACCGTTGAACCGGGCGAGTTCATCGCGGTCCTGGGCCCCAACGGTTCCGGAAAGACCTCGCTGCTTCGACTGCTGCTGGGCCAGGTACCCCTGACCCAGGGCAGCCTCACTGTCACCGATAACCTCGGATACGTCCCCCAACACCGGCTCGCCGACAACGCGTTGATACTGCGCGCAGCAGATCTGGTGGGCCTCGGGATCGACGGGCACCGTTGGGGTTTGGCGGCATTTAACCCCGCCCACCGAGCCCGCCATCGCGCGGCAATCGACGTCGCGCTGAACCAGGTCGATGCGAGCCATTTGGCAACCAAGGCGGTCGCATCGCTGTCCGGCGGCGAGCTACAACGGGTGCGCATCGCGCAGGCATTGGCCGGCGATCCCGCGCTCCTGCTCTGCGATGAGCCGCTGCTGAACTTGGATCCAGCAAGCGCACAACAGATTTGCACACTCTTAGACAAACGTCGGCGCAGCGCGGAGACGGCAGTGCTGTTCGTGACACACGAGATCAATCCAATCCTGCCGTATGTGGACCGGATCCTGTACCTAGTGGACGGACGCTTCCGAATCGGCGCCGTCGACGAGGTGATGACGACCGAGACGTTATCCGAGCTGTATCGCACCCAGATCGACGTGGTGAAGGTGCGCGGTCAATACGTCGTGGTGGGCGAGACCAACGAATGTGCGGAGCACGCGCATGAATAACTTCTTCGACTTCGCCCTCACCGCCGACCTCCTCGGGCGAGATTTCGTACAGCAGGCGATCCTCGCGGCCGCACTATTGGGCCTACTGGCGGGGCTTGTCGGCCCGTTCGTGGTCATGCGGCAGATGTCCTTCGCGGTACACGGCTCCAGTGAGCTATCGCTGACGGGCGCCGCGGCCGCTCTCCTGGCCGGCGCCAATGTCGGGACCGGCGCACTGCTCGGAAGCGTGGTCGCGGCAATACTTTTCGGCGTCCTGGGACAGCGCACTAAGGATCGCGATTCGGCAATCGGCGTGGTCATGGCGTTCGGGCTCGGACTGGCAGTGCTGTTCATCCATCTATATCCGGGACGCACCGGCACCAGCTTCGCGCTGTTGACCGGGCAGATCGTCGGCGTCGGATACAGCGGATTGCTGATGCTGGTTGTGGTGAGCATCGTGGTGGGCGCGGTACTCGCCGTCACCTACCGGCCAATGCTGTTCGCCACCGTCGATCCCGACGTCGCCGAGGCTCGTGGAGTCCCGGTGCGTACCTTGGGGATTGTGTTCGCCGCGCTCGTCGGCCTCACCGCGGCACAGGGTGTGCAGATCGTCGGCGCGCTGCTGGTGATGTCGCTGCTCATCACTCCCGCGGCGGCGGCCGCACGCGTTACCTCATCCCCGGCTCGTGCCATCATGTTGTCGATCGTCTTCGCCGAGGTCGCCGCCATCGGCGGAATCGTACTGTCCTTGGCGCCGGGAGTACCGATATCGGTATTCGTCACCATGATCGCCGTATCGATCTATCTGATCTGCCGCGTCATCGGGCGCTATCGGAACGCCTGAGCGAGTTAGGCTCGCACGATGAGCCGCATCGACCTGAATGCCGACCTGGGTGAAGGTTTCGGTGCCTGGCGCCTGGGCGATGATGAGGCCATGCTCGACGTGGTGACGAGCGCCAACCTCGCCTGCGGGTTCCATGCGGGCGACCCCGCCACACTGCATCGCACCTGCCGTGCTGCCGCACAACGCGGTATCCGCATCGGCGCACAGGTGGGCTATCGCGATCTCGCGGGATTCGGTCGCCGGTTCATCGATATCGCCGCCGACGACCTGTACGCCGATGTGGTGTATCAGATCGGCGCACTGGATGCACTCGCCCGCACTGTCGATTCTTCGGTGTCCTATGTGAAACCGCATGGTGCGCTGTACAACACGATCATCCACCACGAGGTGCAGGCGGATGCGGTGGCACGGGCGGTGCGGGATGTCAACGCCCAGCTCCCCGTACTGACCCTCCCACACGGCGTATTCGGCTACCGTGCAAGCGAATTGGGACTGCGTGTAATACCCGAGGCCTTCGCCGACCGGGGTTATCGTGACGACGGCACCCTGGTACCTCGCGGCGAGCCGGGCGCGGTGCTCAACGATCCCGCCACGGTGGCGAACCGCGTGCTCGCAATGGTGCGTACCGGGAGCGTGGCGGGAGTATCCGGTGTCTCGGTGCCGGTGCACGCCGAATCGATATGCCTACACGGCGATTCACCCGGTGCCGTCGACATGGCGGTGGCGGTGCGCACGGCATTGGTGGCCAATGGGATCGCGCTCGCCCCATTCGTCTAGCGGTGATATGCCGGAGGAAGCGGCAGCCCCTTCTCAGCCATGACATTCCGCAGAGTGGTCGGGTAGTCGGTGATGATGCCGTCGACACCCAGATCGATCTGCGCCCTCATGGTGGGGGCATCATCGACGGTCCACGGAATGACCTTGAGACCATGTAGGTGCGCCCTGTCGACAAACGCCTTGTCTATCAACACATACTCGGGAGACAGGATGGACGCCCCCACACCGATTGCGCCCAGGATCGGGTCCCGCACGACGGCGGGTTCGACGCCACCGAGCCACGGCGATCCGGGATACCAGGTGGTGTCGTCCCATAACGCGACGAGCGGAATACCGGGCACTTGCCGACGGGTCATCGGCAATGTGCGCCAATCAAAGCTCTGTATCTCCACCTTGTCGGTCTTGTCCGCGGCACGAATGGCGTCGAGGATGACATCGACGAAGACCTGCGGATCGGCCGATCTTTCCGGCTCGGCAGCTTCGACCTTGGTCTCGATGTTGTACCGTACGTTCGCGCGGTAGCTGTCGGCGAGGGCGAAAACCTCTGGCAGCGTGGCAATCTTGTCGCCCTTGACCACTTCGGCCTTCGGAAAATCCTTGAGCAGCTTGCCGCAGTCGAGGGTGCGTAGCTGCTGGTAGGTCAGATCCTTGACCAGCTTGCCGACATAGGGGAATTGTGGGTCGCCGGGTCTCACGGGTGCGGTATCGGAACATTTGGCAGAGTCGATCGCCGGGTCATGCCACACCATCGGCGTGCGGTCCTTGGAGATGACGATATCGAGTTCCAGGGTGTCAACGCCGAGCTCCAGCGATTTAGCGAAGGCGCGCAACGACTCCTCGGTGGTCTCGCCGCGCCCGCCCCGGTGGGCCTGCAGATCGAAGACCTGTGGATCTGCGTTGGCAACCGGCGTCAGAGTGAACAGCGTGAGAACGGCCAAGAGCGCGGCACGCAGCATGGGCACAAGGCTAGTCGCCACCGCCGAGCGCGCAACTGCGATCACATATTGCGAGATGGGGCGTGCGTAACTGCGCACTCAGCGGAGGTCAGCGCCGTTGGCGCGCGATCTCCGCGAGCACCACACCCGCCGCAACCGAGGCGTTCAGTGATTCGATGCGTCCAGCCATGGGGATCGACACCACGGCGTCACAGGTCTTGCGAACCAGCTGAGACAGGCCCTTGCCCTCGGATCCGACAACGACGACGATATCGCCGACACCATTGAGATCGTCGAGCTCGGTATCTCCGCCGGCATCCAGTCCGACGATGGTGAGGCCCTTGTCCTGCCAATCCTTCAGTGTGCGTGTCAGATTCGTAGCACGCGCGACCGGTAGCCGCGCCGCCGCACCAGCACTGGTACGCCAGGCGACCGCCGTTACCGAGGCGCTGCGGCGCTGCGGGATGACCACCCCGTGCCCGCCGAAGGCGGCCACGGAACGCACAATGGCACCCAGATTCCGCGGATCCGTGATGTTATCCAGGGCCACCAGCAGCGCCGGCTGCGCCTCCGCACGCGCCCGGGCCAGCAGGTCGTCGGGATGCGCATAGCGGTAGGGCGGAACCTGCAGCGCGAGCCCCTGATGCAAACCATTGGTGCTCATGCGGTCCAAGTCAGGGCGCGGAACCTCCAGAATCGAGATCCCGGCATTGGCGGCAAGGGACACCGACTCGGTCAGACGTTCGTCGTTATCGGCGCCAACGGCCACATACAACGCAGTGGCGGGCACGCCGGTACGCAGACACTCCAGCACCGGGTTGCGGCCCAAGACCATCTCAGACTCGTCGCCCTGTTTAGCCCGTCGCTGTTTCGCATCGCTGAATTTTCGTTGGGCCGCAGCACGTTTGGCGGCAGGATGCTTGGTCCGCTGCTCGGCCGGCGGTGTCGCGCCTTTGGCTTCCACCCCACGACGGCGCACCCCACCGGAACCGACGGTGGGTCCCTTCTTGGTACCCGCCTTACGTACAGCGCCACGGCGCTGAGAATTGCCTGCCATTTTTACTCTTCATCGCTACTGGTAAGGGCCCATTGCGGGCCGTCGGCGGTATCGGTTATCTCCAGGCCTGCCCGCTTGAGCCGGTCCCTGATTTCGTCGGCTAGCGCCCAGTCCTTCTCTGCCCGAGCTGTTCCACGTCGTTCCAGCTCAGCGGTGACCAACACATCGACCGCATTCAAGGCCGCCGACGTCTCATCGCGTGTCTCCCAGCGCTCATTGAGCGGGTCGCAGCCGAGGATCGACATCATGGCCCGAATGCTTTGTGCGGCAGCTAAAGCACCCTCGTGGTCTCCGGCATCCAACGCCCGGTTTCCGTCGGCGCGCATGGAATGCACCTCGGCGAGCGCGATCGGCACCGACAGGTCGTCGTCCAGGGCGGCCGCGAATGCGGGAGTCCAGGTACCCACCGATACCTCGCCGACCCGAACCCGCACCCGGTGCAGGAAATCCTCGATGCCGCAGTAAGCCTTCACCGCATCGGCGAGCGCATTTTCGGAGTATTCGAGCATCGAGCGGTAGTGCGCGCTACCGAGGTAGTAACGCAGCTCGACGGCCCGGACGCGTTGCAGCACAGCCGGAATGGACAGCACATTGCCCAGCGACTTGCTCATCTTCTCGCCACCCATGGTGACCCAACCGTTGTGCAGCCAGTACCGGGCGAATCCGTCACCGGCAGCGCGCCCCTGCGCGATCTCGTTCTCGTGATGCGGGAAGACCAGATCCATTCCGCCGGCGTGGATATCGAATTCTGGGCCCAGGTACGTCTCGCACATCGCGACGCATTCGGTATGCCAACCCGGACGACCGGGTCCCCACGGGGTTGGCCAGGACGGCTCACCGGGCTTTGCACCCTTCCACAGGGTGAAGTCGCGCGGATCGCGCTTTCCGGTCGCCACACCCTCGCCCTGATGTACGTCGTCGATCTTGTGTCCGGACAGTTGCCCGTACTCCGGATAGCTCAGCACATCGAAGTAGACGTCGCCGCCGCTGGCGTACGCATGCCCGGTGTCGATGAGCCGCTCGATCAGCTCGATCATCTGAGTGATGTGCCCGGTCGCGCGCGGAGATACCGAAGGCGGCAGCACGCCGAGAGCGTCGTACGCATTGTCGAAGGCGCGCTCGTACGTCGACGCCCACTCCCACCAGGGCCGTCCGGCATCGGCGGCCTTATGGAGAATCTTGTCGTCGATATCGGTGACGTTGCGGACAAACAGGACGTCATAAGCGCGGGCGGTGAGCCAGCGGCGCAGCACGTCGAAGGCCACACCGCTGCGCACGTGCCCGATATGGGGCAGACCCTGCACAGTTGCACCACACAAGTAAATGGAGACGGCCCCGGGCTGCAGGGGCACGAAGTCACGCACGACACCCGCGCGGGTGTCGTAAAGCCGAAGCGGAGCGTGACCGGTCACGACCAGCGAGCTTACCGCGATGAGACGAGTGCCGTTGCCACCGCGGCCAAGCCCTCGCCTCGCCCGGTCAGCCCCAGCCCGTCGGTCGTCGTGGCCGATACCGAAACCGGCGCCCCGAGAAGGCCCGACAGAGCCGCTTGAGCCTCCACGCGGCGCGGTCCGATCTTCGGCCGGTTGCCGATGACCTGCACCGCGGCATTGCCGATCTGGAAACCGTTGTCGTGCAGTAGCTCCCGCACATGGGTCAGCATCTTTGCCCCGCTGACTCCGGACCATTCCGGTTGGCCCGTGCCGAATATGGCCCCCACATCGCCCAGCCCGGCCGCCGAGAGCAGAGCATCGCACAGCGCATGAGCAGCGACGTCGCCATCCGAATGCCCCTCGCAGCCGTCGTCGTCGGGAAAGAGTAAGCCCAGGAGCCAGCAGGGTCTTCCAGGAGCGATGGGATGCACATCGGTGCCGATACCCACCCGGATATCCGTCATCGGACCTCCCCGCTTGATCCTCTTCGCGCAACCGGCTCATCCCCGCTTAATCCTCTTCGCGCAAGCGGCTCATCCCCGGCGAGGATCGAGGACGCCATGATCAGGTCGAACGCCGTCGTGATCTTGAACGCCATTCGGTCTCCTTCCACCACGTGAACCGGTTCTCCGAGCTGCTCGACGAGCGCGGCATCGTCAGTGGCCACATCGCCCGCGACGGCATAGGCACGCCGGAGGATCTCGGTAGCGAAGCCCTGTGGGGTTTGCACCGCGCGTAGGGCGGCCCGGTCCGGAGTCCCCTTCACGTTTCCGTCGGCATCAATCTCTTTGATGGTGTCCGCGACGGGAATCGCGGGAATCACCGCGGAACGGCCGCCGTGCAGCTCCGCGACAATGCGGGCGATCATGCCTGGAGGGGTCAGCGAGCGCGCGGCGTCATGTACCAGAATCCAGTCGGCCGCATCGACCGCGGCGAGACCGGCACGCACCGAATCGGTCCGTTCGACACCTCCTGGCACGACGGAGGCAACTCGGCCAACCAAAGTCTTGGCCTGGGCCACGTAATCAGCACCGACCACAACGATGACCTGGTCCACGGCCCCCGATGCACAGAGACCATCGACGCAGTGCTCAAGCAGAGTGCGCCCCGCCAAAGTGACGAAGGCTTTCGGAATGTCTGCACCCAGCCGCACACCGAGACCGGCGGCTGGAACTATCGCCGCCGTCCTACGAGGCAGCTGCGAGCACCTCGTCGAGCATGATGTCGGCCCTGTCACCGTTGGTGTTCTCAGCCAGCGCGAGCTCACCGACCAGAATCTGGCGGGCCTTGGCCAGCATGCGCTTCTCACCGGCAGACAGTCCGCGTTCTTGCTCGCGACGCCACAGGTCACGCACGACCTCGGCGACCTTCTTCACGTCGCCGGAAGCCAGCTTCTCTTGGTTGGCCTTGAATCGACGGGACCAGTTGGTCGGCTCTTCGGTATGCGGTGCACGCAGCACCTGAAAGACCGTGTCCAGACCCTCGCGTCCCACCACGTCACGAACACCGACGTATTCAGCGTTGTCAGCAGGCACACGGACCGTCAGATCACCCTGGGCAACCTTGAGAACGAGATACTCTTTCTGCTCGCCCTTGATGGTTCGGGTCTCGATCGCTTCGATGAGCGCTGCACCATGATGTGGATAGACAACGGTGTCGCCGACCTTAAATATCATCTTGTTTCGTGCCCCTTTCGATACCCAATTCTAACACGGCGTATCTCGAGGTGCCCACCAACGGTGCAGGTCAGGGGCACTGCAGATGAACCTCCGGGGTTGACAGGGTGATGTTTTCGTGCATCCGGACGCCGGCGCGGACCCTGCCCGCCGGCCCATAAACAGCCCTCACAAGCGGTAATCCAGGTCACATCGGCTCCCTGACGGCTGACTGGAACACCGGATCTTGACCCTCTTCGCTTAAGCGGCTCATCCACAAGCCCCACTGTTTTCGTCCACACGAGGCACCTACTACTGTCTATAGGACATATCGGCCGCTGGTGGATTTCGGACAATCCGGAGCCGCTTTCGAATCAGGGAGATGCCTGTGTTTCGCACTCGGTCCACCGTTCGCGTTGTCACCCTTGTCGGCGCCGCGGTTCTCGCCACTGCCCTCACCGGCTGCGGTGCCGGACAGATCTCGCAGACCGCGAACCAGTCGTCGGCAATCAACGGCGGCAGCGCCAACCTCGGCAAGCTGGCCCTGCGCAATATCCACCTCGTTGGTAGCCCGGACCCGGTGAAGCAGCGTGCCGGACAGAAGGCCGATCTGGTTCTGGTCATCACGAATGAATCCGCGGACGTCAACGACAAGCTCACCTCCGTCAGCTCCCCGGACGATCTCGGCAAGGTGACACTCAGCGGGGACAACGACATCCCGGCCACCGGCCGCCTGTTCGTCGGGGCCGCCGAGGGCCAGGCGCCCGCCTCCGAGGCCAAGGGACAGGAAGCCGCCAGCCCAGAAGGAAGCAACGGGGAGCCCGGGGCCACCACGGAGGTCAAGGCGCCAGAACCCAAGCCACAAGCCTCATCTGATCCATTGGTCAAGCACGGCAAGGCCCAGCTGCAGCTGACGAAGGATCTGGCCGACGGCCTGACCTACCGGTTCACTTTCACCTTCGAGAAGGCCGGAGAGGTCACCGTCGTGGTGCCCATCGATGCCGGTCCGAGCGCGCCCCGCCAGCACACCGGCAACAGTGGCGGCCATGAGGGCGGCGAACACTAACACAGTCGTGTAGCGAGGGCCCGGGACGGCGATCAGCCGACCCGGGCCCTCGCTTTTTTCGTGCTAGCTTGCGCCCATGAGACGGCTCTTCACCTGCGCCGCGGCGGTGGTCATGATGAGTGCGGTGTTGACCGCACCAGCCGCGCACGCGGCGCCCCGCACGGTCACCTACCGGGTCTGGGCAGAGAACGGGCCCCTCATCGTCGCGACCATCGGCTACAACGAAGCCAACGGTGCCCGCCAGGGGGCGATGAATCCGCAGCTGCCCTGGGGAAAGGACATCACGTGGACCGATGACACCAAACACCCCGTCATCAACGTCACCGGATATAACAACGGTGACGGCGCACGCATCTACTGCCAGATCCTCGTCGACGGGCAAGTGGTCGACGAAGACGACCGGGTGGAGCTAGCCACCTGCAGCTACGCCACCGACGGCCTACCCCGCGAGCACTGCATGCGCGGCAATTCCGGTTCCATTGTCGGCATCTTCACCAAGGTGGATGGCGACCCCTGCAGTAGCCCCCGTTGACACCTCCGGTGTGACGATTCGGCCCATTTGCCTGTCGCCTTCGTGATAACTTCCGGCCCAAAGCCTGAACCGGGAGGACACCGTGAAGCGAGCGTTGGCGGCGGTAACCGCAGCAACGGCAGTCGTTGGTCTGATCGTGCCCGGCACCGCACAGGCCGCGCCCTCGAAGGTGACATACCTGGTGTGGGCGGCCGGTAACACGCCTGAGGCCGGCACCATCAGCTACAGCGACCACTCCGGAATGCCGCAGGCCGTGAACGCCGTCAAGTTGCCGTGGTCGACGACGGTGGCCTGGCCGTACAAGGACACCGTCAAACAGGTGACGGCCATCTGGGGTTCGGGTCACATCTACTGCAGGATTTTGGTGGATGGGCAGACGATCCTGTCCAACGATGGCGAGAAGACCGTGAACTGTCAGGACCGGATCGTTCCGCTGCCCCCTGATTAGGTTCAGATAAAGCTCAGACAGCGGCCTGGAACCGGCGCCTCACCATCCGCACTGGAAACGTGATGATGTCTGCAACCGTTGCAATCGGCGACTTCTTGAAGAAGTCGTCCGGGAACGAAAGCTTGAACACCTTTTTGTAGACGCTTCCCAGCTGCTTCGCCATCGAAGCCTCGTGGTAGGCAATGCCGTATTTTTCGCATATCGCGCGGACCTCGACTGCAATCTCCGCGTAGCGGTACGCGGGGAGGTCGGGGAACAGATGATGCTCGATCTGATAGCTCAGGTTTCCCGACAGAATGTCGATGCCCTTCCAACCGGTGAAGTTGGCCGAACCGAGGATCTGGCGGTAGTACCAGCCGCCGTGGCTCTCGTCCTCGGTCTCTTCGATCGAGAAGGTCTGGACCTCTTCAGGGAAGTGACCGCACCAGATCACCGACGATGCCCACAAGTTGCGAGCCAGGTTGGCGACGACGTTTCCGGCGAACGTGAAGGGTGCACCGGGTCCGGAAAGCAACGGGAAGATGACGTAGTCCTTGAGCGCCTGCTTGCCGGCCTTCGCGCGGAACCGGGCAAGACCCGACCGCATCTCGGACCACGACTTCTGGCCGCGGAAGAACTTCTCGGTCTCGAGCTCCTGCAGGGCGGTCCCCCACTGGAAGAAGATCTGCAGGGTGGCACAGAAAACGGGGTTGAGCAGCCAAATCGGGTGCCACGGCTGCTCTTCGGTCATGCGCATGACGCCGTAACCCTCGGCGTCGTGATCCTTGCCGACGATGTTGGTGAAGGTGTGGTGCATGTAGTTGTGCGTGTATAGCCAGCTGTCGGCGTGAATCGTGCTGTCCCAGTCGAAGTTCTTCGACGTGTAGGCCGGGTCCTGCATCCAGTCGTACTGACCGTGCATGACGTTGTGCCCGATCTCCATGTTGTCGATGATCTTGGAGAGAGAAAGCGCAACGACTCCTCCCAGCCAGGCCGGCGGGAACCAACCAGCCCACAGCAGCGCGCGGCCGGTGAGCTCGAGCTTCTTCTGCTTGTTCACGATGCCGCGGATGTACTCGGCATCCTTCTCACCGAGGTCGGCGACAATGCGTGCACGCAGGGCGTCCATTTCCTTGCCGAACTCTTCGATCTGCTCGGAGGTCAGCTTCTTAAGGTCGTTCGGCCTGGCCGCAGGTGCGTAAATAGTCGGCTTCTTCTGGTTCTTCTGCTTGATAGCGGGTGCGAAAGTAGTCATTTTCGTGTCTCCTTCAGGGCTGTGGTGGAGGCTGGCTCGGCGTTGATCAGAGGGCGATGACGACGTCGCCGACGGGCTTGTTGATACAAAGCTTGACGTTGGTGTCACCGTCGCTGCAGAGGTCGCCGTTGAGAACGTTCTGGGTCGTTCCGCTGTCCTTCTTGCGAACACACGTGAAGCAGATGCCGATCCGGCAGCCGTACTCCGGGGTCAGGCCCGCGGCCTCAGCCTGCTCGAGGATCGTCTGCCCGTTGTTGGCGACGGCCGTGTTCGACTCGGAGAAGGTGAGGTCACCTTCGGCATCGTCGTTGCTGACGGTGCGAATCGGAGCGGCGAACTGCTCGATGTGAAGCTTGTCCGAGAGACCCTCGGCATCGAAGATCTCACGGACCGCGGTCATGAGCGGCATCGGACCGCACAGATATGTCTCGGCCTCTGCGTAGTGGCGGTCAGCGGCGAGCAAGTGCTCCTTGCTGAAGTAGCCCTCAAGGTCACCGTCGGCCGCTTCGGTATATGCACGGACGATCTTGACGCCTTCGTACTTGGCCTTGATCTCATCGATTTCAGCCTGGTAGATCACATCGTCCTTGGTGAACGCGTAGTGCAGGAAGGTGATCTTTCCGATATACGCCTTGTCGGTCAGTGTGCGCAGCATCGACATCACCGGCGTGATTCCAGAACCACCGCTGATGAGCAGGATGCTTCGCGGATGCGGCAGCGGCAGGTAGAACTCGCCTTGCGCGGCCGAGATCTGTACGACCAAGCCGGGCTTGGCGTTGGCCAGCAGCCAGGGCGAAACAAGTCCATTCGGGTCCACTTTGATGGTGAGCTCGATGCGGCCGTCACGGCGGAACTGCGAGTTCGCCGGCGAGTAACAACGGGTGCGGCGGATGCCGTCGATCTCAACCGAGAGCTTGACGAACTGTCCGGCCCGGAAGCCCTTCCAGTTGGTATTGGGGCGCAAAGTCAGAGTGACGCTGTCCTTGGTCTTCCGGACGACTTCGGTCACCTCGGCGCGGGTCTCAGTCGTGGACCACAGCGGGTCGATCATTTCGAAGTAGCGGTCAACACCGTGAGGAGTCGTGGCCGCCTTGACGAATGAAGAGGTCAGCACGCGACGCGCAAGCCGAGAAGAGCTCAATGTCTGAATATTAAGAGACATGCTTGACTCCATTTCGGTTAACAGTTGTACACCGATAACAGTACGACAGGACGCACTCGACGACAAGTTATTCCGACGTGACGCACACAACATCGAGATTTAACGGCAGTTCAAGGCATATATTTAGAATGTTCTTCACTGCGCTTTCCAGGCGATGCGTCTCGGTGACCAATTCGCTCAGAGTTCTCATAAAAAGTGCACAGTTGCATACCAATCGCGGCGACAGCAGGAACATAACCAGCACGAATACACAACAAGCCACGAAGCCCGGGGCGTGAGCGAGACGGGACTGCACAGACATCTACCGAGCCCGATTCCGACGGATACAACCGTTAGCCACACCTGGGCCGTGTTGGCCCGGTCTTGTCAGACCCGGCGGCTAACGTCGCGGTGTGGCCAAACCCCGCGCGCAGTACCGCTGTTCGGAATGCCAACACACCACCGCCAAGTGGGTGGGTCGGTGCCCCGATTGCGGTACCTGGGGCAGCGTCAATGAAACCGCGGTGCTGTCCTCGATCGGCGGGCTTGGCGCCGTACGCGCGGTGGCCCCGGCCACAGCGGCAGTACCGATCACCAGCATTGCGACCGACGCCACCCGACACCTTCCCACCGGTGTCTCCGAACTCGACAGGGTGCTCGGCGGCGGTGTCATACCCGGCTCGGTGAACCTGCTGGCCGGCGAGCCCGGAGTCGGGAAATCGACGCTACTACTGAAGGTCGTCCATCAATGGGCGGCCTCGGGCGGGCGAGCCCTGTACATCAGTGGTGAGGAGTCCGCGGCCCAGGTTCGGCTGCGGGCCGAGCGCACCGGCTGTGTTCACGACGAGGTGTACTTGGCAGCCGAATCCGATCTACACAGCGTGCTCGGACACATCGAGGCCGTCAAACCCACACTGGCGGTTATTGATTCGGTGCAAACCATGTCCACGACCGACGCGGACGGGGTGACCGGTGGCGTCACACAGGTGCGTGCGGTCACGACGGCGCTGACCATGGCGGCCAAGTCGTCGGGAGTGGCGATGGTGCTGGTCGGTCATGTCACCAAAGACGGCGCGATCGCGGGACCGCGGTCTCTCGAGCACCTCGTCGACGTGGTGATGCATTTCGAAGGCGATAAGCACTCGGCGTTGCGCATGGTGCGCGGGATCAAGAACCGATTCGGCGCCGCAGACGAGGTCGGATGTTTCGAATTGCGAGAGAAGGGAATCGAGTGCGTTTCGGACCCGTCCGGGCTGTTCCTCGAGCATCGCGAGAACGCCGCGGCGGGGACTGCCGTGACTGTCACCCTCGATGGCAAGCGCCCACTGCTCGGTGAGGTGCAGTCCCTCGTGACAACCTCGACCAACCCGTCACCGCGACGCGCGGTCAGCGGGCTCGATCATGCACGCTCGGCGATGGTCACCGCGGTGCTCGAGCGGCACGGACGAATTCCATTGGGCAACAACGATATATACATGGCCACGGTGGGCGGCATGCGAATGACCGACCCAGCCGCAGATCTGGCCGTCCTGATGGCGGTGGCCTCGGCATACACCGATATCGCCCTACCGGCCAACATGGTGTTCATCGGCGAGGTGGGGCTGGCGGGCGATATTCGGCGCACCGCAGCGGTGGGCAGGCGCATCGCCGAGGCCGCGCGCCTCGGATACACGCATGCGGTGATTCCGCCCGAGGGCGACGACCTGCACCCGGCCGGGATGCATCTGCTGCGCTGCCCGACGGTGGGCAGGGCCCTCGAAGTGTTGTCGGAGGCCCGCAAGATCGAACCGGAGAAGCGCCCGAGCCTGCGCCTGGCGCAACGATTTACGGACTGACTACCGCCAGGGGACGCTAGCGTCCTCACCGCTCCAGCGCGCCGGGGGGATCATCGGTTCACCGGAAATCCCAGACGTCCCCACATGCCCCTGCGCCGCATCCAGGTGCTGACTCATTCTACGTTCAGCCAGCTTCCGGTCGCCGGCGACGATCGCCTTGGCGATCTCGCGGTGCGACCGAGCGGCTTCGTCACGATCGAACTGACTGATGCGCTGCTCCGCCGCGGCCCAGCGCACAGCCTGCTCGATCGCAGCGAGAACCGTTGTCAGAATGGCGTTTCCACTCGCCCGTACGACCAGCTCATGGAACTCGTGATATCCGGTCCCGTCCGGTGCGATACCGCGCTGCGCCGCGGCGAGGATCTCGGCGCGCTCTTCGTCTGACGCAAATTCGGCCACATGCCCAGTCGCAGGGGGTTCGAGCATCTTCCGGAACGCCAGCAGGTCGCCCCACGTGGCTCCGGTGAGCGTGAGCAACTGGACCAGGGAACGCGCAACCTGCTCGGGCTCCGGGTGGCAGATGCGAACCCCGGTACGCCCCTGCCTCGTCTCGGTCAGCCCCTCGGCCTCCAGTAGTCGCAGTGCCACTCGGGCCGTCTCACGGCTCACTCCGAGCTGGCTGACCAGCTCAGCCTCGGGTGGTAACGAATCTCCGGGCATCAGGTCGCCGCTGAGAATCCGGCGCCGCAACATTCCGGCGATCACGTCGGGCGCCTTCGCCGACATCGGCCTGGTCACGGGGCATAGCCTAACTCCTCGCCACTTAGTATACTAAGTAGCCATGGTGAATATTCCCCCGTCTTCGGTCCTTACCGGAGCGTTCCGCCCCATGCGCTTCGAAGCCACTGTCGAAGATTGCGTGACCACGTACGGCGAGATACCCAAGGACCTGTCGGGTGGCTTCTACCGCGTCGGCCCAACCTTCAAACGGCCCGGAAGAAGCAGCATCACCGGACTTCTGGCCATGGACGGCATGGTGCAAGGGCTAGTGCTCGACAACGGGCGCGCCGACTTCCGAAACCGGTGGGTCCGAACGCCCAAATATCTCTTCGAGGAGAAACATCAGCGGGGGATGTTCCAATGGGCCGACGGTGAATGGAGCGATTGGCGCAATATTGGATACGGGCCCGTGGTTCGCGACGCGGTCACCCGCGGAATCCCGCAGGGCACCAACAACATCAACTGCTTCCCATTCGGGGAAGAAATCCTGGCCTCCGGCGAGCAGGGCAGCCCACCGGTGGCCCTGGATCCGATCACCCTGGAAACCCGCGGAGTCGTTCCCTGGTCGCCGCAGCTGGCCCGCGGCATCTTCGATCAAGCCGGGTTCGGCGATGCGGCATTCACCGCGCACCCGAAATGGGACCAGGCCACCGGCACCCTGTACGGATGGTCCTATTCCAATCGCCCGCCCTACGCGACGGTGCACGTCGTTCTACCCGACCACACGGTGATATCCCGCGAATTACATGACGCCCCATATAGTTCCGAAGTTCACGACATGTGGCTGACGCCGGACTGGATCGTTCTGCCGTTCCAGGGCTTCACTTTCGACCCGGACAGGGTAAGCAAGGGACTATCCGTGCAATCCTGGGATCCAGGACTGCCAACAATGCTGGCACTCATTCCTCGCAACGACATCCAGCACGGCGAAATACGCTGGATAACTGCGGAAATCGAATCTCAATACGTCATGCACACCCTGGCCGCCAACGTCAGCGGCAACACCATCACGCTGGATGCGCCCATCTTCGAACGCCCGCCGTTCCCCCTCGATATCGACGGCTTCAAGGGCGACGACGTCTCGTTGTTTTTCAACTTGGCTCGAAGCACGATGGGCCGGTGGACCGTTGACTTGCAATCCAGTGCGGTGACTTCCGAAATCCTCGATGATCGTCCGTGCGAGCTTCCCAAGGTGGATGAACGGTTCTACGGCCGAGGCCATCAATGGGGGTATCTCATCGGCGGAGACGCCAGAGGTAACGGCATGCGAATGCACAGCCTGATCGTCCGGGATATCGGAAGCGGTGCCGAACAGGAGTACCGACTACGGCACGAACGCCCGGCACTCGTCATGGAACCGACATTTGTCCCCCGCACTCCGGACGCCCCAGAAGGCGACGGATACCTCATGGTGCCGGTATCCAGATGGACCGAAAATCTTGGTGAATACGTCATTTTCGACACCCACGACATCACCGTCGGCCCCGTCTGCCGAATCGAGATTCCGTTCCTGCTCGGATTCACTCCGCACGGCCACTGGAAGGACTTCCGATGACCACCACATTCAGCATCTCCGAAGAAACCGCACTCCGCGAGTCCGTCCATGGAATCGTCTCGCAGTTCGGGAACGCGTACTTCACCCGCTGCAGTGAAACACTGCAACCTCCGACAGAGCTCTGGAACGCCCTAGCCGAGGCCGGGTTCACCAATGTGAACCTTCCTGAAGAGTACGGCGGCGGCGGTATGGGCCTCAGCGCACTCAACATCGTTGCCGAGGAGTGCGCCGCGGCCGGCTGCCCACAGATCATGTTGATGATCTCGCCGGGGATCGTCGGCAGCATGCTTTCCCGCCACGCCACGCACGAACAGAAGCGGCGCTGGCTCGTCCCGATGGCCGAGGGTGCAGCCAAGTTTGCCTTCGCGATCACCGAACCCGATGCCGGCTCCAACACTCATAACGTGGCCACAACCGCACGGCGCGAGGGGGATAAGTACTACATCAGCGGGCAGAAGACCTTCATCACCGCCGTCGACCAAGCCGATGCGATATTGGTCGTCGCCCGTACTGGCACCGACCCGAACGGACGGGGTCGGCTGTCGACATTCGTCGTGGACCGAGAGTCGCCCGGCATCTCGATGACCCGCATTCCGATGACCTTCGAAATCACCGACAAATCGTTCACGGTGTTCTTCGACAATGTGGAGGTCACGCCGGATCGGCTCATCGGGACTGAGGGCGGCGGACTCGCGGTGGCCTGGGACGGGATCAATCCCGAACGGGTGATCATCGCCGCCATCTGCAATGGCGTCGCCCGCTATGCCATGGACAAGGCCGTCGCCTACGCCCGCCAGCGGCAGGTATGGAATGTCCCGATCGGCGCACATCAGGGCATCGCCCATCCGTTGGCGGAAGCGAAGATCGCGCTGGAATCCGCGCGACTGATGGCCCGCGAGGCGGCCGCACTCTATGACGACGGATCAGATGCAGCGGAGGCAAGCACGATGGCGAAATTCCTGGCCGCCGAGGCGGGAATCCGGTGCACTGATCAGGCCATCGAGGTGCACGGTGGCAGCGGGTTCACCCGCGAGGTGGCGTTGGCGAACATGTACGAATTCGTGAGGTTGTTCAAGACGGTGCCCATTACCCGCGAACTGATCCTCAACTACGTCGCACAACACAGTCTCGGGTTACCGCGATCGTACTGACAGAAAGGCGCACAGCGCTTTACGGGCTGATGCCGAGCCGGCGCGATGCGCCGTCACCATAATGTCGATCTGGGTCGATGATCACGAAAATGCCCTGTGAGCTGGCCACCACATTGCCGTCGATCCACGCGCCGGCGCTGGTGTAGAGCTTGCGCCCGGCCCTGCCATGCACCGTGCTGTCGAGATTCACGGTCGCCCCCAACGGAATCGGCTTACGGTAATCGACCTCCAAATGTGCTGTCACCGCTACTAATTGGGTGATCATTCCCGAAAAGCCTTGCAATTCATCGAAAATCGCCGCCATTACGCCGCCGTGGATAACCCCTGGTCCACCTTCAAGAGCGGGACTCACGACGAATCGGCCCGTCACACCAACCCCATCACCGGCGTAGAACCGGACTCCCCAGAGGTCCTCGTCCGCATGCGGTGAGGCGAACCGGCGCGGCCAACCCGCGATGAGCTCGGTGCCCGGAGCCGGGGCTTCCGGGCCACGGCCAACCGACTCCAGCCCCTCGGGCAACGTCCACGTCGACATGACCACGTAATCTAACTGCGGCGAACCGAGCCTGAGAGGGAGGGTGCGTGATGGACAATGCGGAAGCCAACGCAAGAATGCGAGAGACCCTGGCGCGGTTGGCGCCGGGCACACCCCTGCGCGACGGCCTGGAACGTATTCTTCGCGGTCGTACCGGGGCGCTGATCGTCCTCGGCTACGACGACAAGGTCGAGACCATCTGTGACGGCGGCTTCTCCCTCGACGTCGCATTCGCTCCCACCCGACTCCGCGAGCTTTCGAAGATGGACGGCGCCGTGGTGCTGTCCACGGATGGATCGCGGATCGTCCGGGCCAATGTCCAACTGGTCCCCGACCCGTCCATTCCGACCGACGAATCCGGCACCCGGCACCGTTCCGCGGAGCGCACTGCCATTCAGACGGACTACCCCGTTGTGTCGGTGAGCCATTCGATGAACATCGTGAGTGTTTACACGGCCGGTATCCGGCACGTGGTCATGGATTCGTCGACCGTGATGTCCCGTGTCAACCAGGCGGTATCCACGCTGGAGCGCTACACGACGCGACTGGACGAGGTGACCTCGGCGCTTTCCACCGCCGAGATCGAGGACTTCGTGACCCTGCGCGACGTCATGACGGTGGCGCAGCGGTTGGAGCTGGTGCGCCGGATCAGCCAGGACATCGAACTCGATGTCATCGAGCTCGGCACCGATGGACGGCAGCTCAAACTGCAGATCGGCGAGCTCGTCGGCGATAACGACACCGAACGCGAGCTGCTGGTCCGGGACTATCACGCCAACCCGGAGCCACCGACACAGGAACAGATCGCCTCGACACTCGAGGATTTGGACGCGCTCTCGGACACCGACCTGCTAGACCTGACCGTGCTGTCACGGACGTTCGGATACCCGTCCACCGTTGAAGCCCAAGACACCGCAATGAGCTCCCGCGGCTACCGGGTCATGACACACATCCCCCGGCTGCAGTTCGCGCATATCGACAGGCTGGTCCGGGCCTTCGGATCGCTGCAGGGGCTCCTGGCAGCCAGCGCGACGGATCTGCAGTCGGTGGAAGGCATCGGCGCCATGTGGGCCCGGCACATCCGCGAGGGACTGTCTCGGCTGGCCGAATCGACCCTTACCGAACAGACCGGCTAGGCCGGTGGTGCAGGCGCCGGTGCATCGGCAGGCTTCTCGCCGATGATGAATGGCACTGGTGCGCTGCGCAGATCACCGAGCTGCACCACGAGCGAATAGGTTCCAGGACCAATCGCCGGCCGCGGCAGCGGGCAGTTCGGGGCGGAACCCATTCCGGTCCACGTGACCTCGGTGGTCACCTGCTCACCCGGGTTGAAGTTCTTGTTGGAGGACTCCTGCGACGGAGCGCAGTCCAAGTTGGCCCAGATCCGCTTGTTATCGACGCTGAACACCGAAGCGGCCAGCACAGCGGCACCCACATCGCGCTTGCATTGCACCAAGCCGATATTGGTGACGACCATCGTGAACTTGGGCTGCTCACCGGCCAAATAGCTGGGCTTGTCGGTGGAAGCCTTCACCGCGAGGGTCGCGTCGGGGCAGTCGTCACCGGGATTCAACGCCACCGGCGGCACCAACTCGGGCTTGGCGATGGGCGGTCCGTCATGGGCCGGCGCATCGGCGGGCTTATCGGTCGGCTTCTTGATCTCGTTGGGCGGCAAGATGACCGGCTTACCGGCGGGGGCCGCCGCTTCGGCGGGCCTATCGGCGGCCGTCGTATCGGCTCCAGCACTACCACTGACCAGCGCAAAGATCACCGCCGCGACGATGGCGACCACGACCACCCCCACGCCGATGGCGAGGGCGCGGCGCCGCCAATAGATCTCTGAAGGCAGCGGGCCTTGCGGGTGCATTTCAATCACGATTCAACGGTAAGCGCAGGTCACCACGGGATGGCCGACCTCGCTCGGCGTGTCGGCGAGCTACACAGACTTCACAGTGCTATTTGGGGCTAGTTGGAGCTAGCCGGAAGGGCCAATTGCGCCAATGTGGACGGCCCTGCTGCGCTAGTTCACGCAGGGAACGCCGCTACTGCCGCCAACCGGCTTCCCCGAATCAGGCGGCGCATAATCACCGGACGACCCGGAGCTCGACGAGCCCGACATCGAGCTTGCGGTGCCGGTGTCATCGGCACTCATCACATCGGACGGCGCCGAGTAGCCGTCGCCCAACATGACTCGAATTCGCCTAGGCGCCAACGACGGATCCACGCTGGGCGTCGCCTCGATGCCTAGCATCGTGGACATCGCACGGGCGTCGGCCTCCGCGCCGGCACCGTAATCGATGACGGTACTGGTTGATTCACCGCTGAGCGGATCCCGCACCTCGCCCTTGGCGTAACCGCGGCCAGCCAGCGCGGACGAAATCGTTGATGCCAGACCGGGGGTCGTGGTGGCGTTGACAACATCGACGGTGCTGGAGGGCGTCGCCGTAGTGGACCCGGTAGCGGAACCCTCCCCGGTGAACGCCGCGGCCACCTTGGCCCGAATTGCGACCGGGTCGACGATGTTGACGTCCATGCCGTTGATTGAGTCGTATCGCACCACGGGCAACGTCTGGAAGTTCACATTGCCATCGGCGATCTGTCCGATGCGCTGAAACTGCTTCTCGGTCCAGCCTTTCGACAGCACCACATCGTTATGGACGACGTTCATCAAGCCGTTCAGTTTGGTGATGTCCGTGAGGGTTCCCGCGCTGCGCAGCTGCTGCATCACCGACACCAGGAACGCCTGCTGGCGGTGAGTTCGGTCGAGGTCACCGTTTTCGAGACCATGGCGTTGGCGCACGAACGCCAATGCCTGTGAGGCGTTGAGGGTTTGTTCGCCGGCCGAGAAGTTCGCACCCGAATAGCTGTCGTAGACGGCGTTGTTCAGACATACGGTGACCCCGCCGAGCTCAGAGGCCAGGTCATAGAAACCGACCAAATTAACCTCGGCGAAGTAGTCGATGGGCTGGCCGGTGAGCCGGTGCACGGCATTGAGGGTGGCGCGGCGTCCCGCCTCGCGGCTCTGCTGCTCCAGGGTCGCCTGATCAGTGATGCCCTCGTTGACCAGCTTGTCCGCCTCGTTGGCCTTTGTCAGGCCATAGGCTTCCTTGATCTTGATGTGCTTGTAGCCGGGGATGCCCTCAGCCGGGACCCAGTCGTCACGGGGGATCGAGAACGCGGTGACCTTATTGTCGGCGCCGACGTGCACGAGGATCAGGGTGTTGGTGTTGTAGCCGCCCGCATCCGAATCACCGGCGTGCAATTGATTCAGGACCGCCTTCGGCAGGTCGTTTCCGTTTTGGTCCTTACGCGAGTCGAGACCGATCAGCAGCATGTTCATGGAGCCGTCGTTGGACTTGCCGCCCTCGGCCTCTGCCCCTGAGGTGGGCACATGGCTGAACGCCTTGTAGAACACCTGCCAGCCGGCGCCGGTTACCACCAGGCTGCCGCACGCTAACAGGGAGAAAATAGCCCGCCCGGCCGCGACTTTACTGATTGACCAGCGGTTATTCGATTTGGGTAGTGCGTGCTTTGGTCGCCTGCGACCACTGTCGCGGCTCATCGGTTGCCACCCCCGTGTGGCAGCAACATACACACTGAACTACCCATCCCTCCCCCAGAGAAATCTACAATCGGTCTAATTCTCCCATCACCGGCACCGAGATGCCATGTGATGTTTGCCGAGGGGCTCTGACCTGGGGGTTCGACTATCCAGGCTCGCCGATATCGCCGACGTGACCGTGCAAAACGACACGTCCGTCCGCGAGTTTGTAGGTCAGGTACACGATGGCCAATTTCTTGGCACGCACCGCATCGGCGACCACTTGGGAACGCTGCAGCAGCTTGAGGCCGGTCTCCTGCACGTGACGAGCCTCGAACTCGTCGACCCGGGTTAGCCCGTCCTTGCGGCCTCCGAGGATGGACGGGATCACCCGCACCACCAGGTCGCGGATGTACCCGCCCGGCACCTCGCCCGTATCGAGGGCCTTCAGCGTCGCTTCCACCGCTCCGCAGGAGTCGTGCCCGAGGATGGCGATCAGCGGTACCCCAAGGACCGCCACGCCGTACTCAATGGAACCGAGCACGGCGGAGTCGATCACCTGGCCCGCGGTGCGGACGATGAACATATCGCCGAGGCCCTGGTCGAAGATGATTTCGGCGGCGACCCGGCTGTCAGAGCATCCGAACAGCATCACATGGGGGTTCTGACCGTCGGCAAGTTGTGCGCGACGGGCGATGCTCTGACTCGGGTGCTGTGGGTAACCACCGACAAAACGCTGGTTACCCTCTTTGAGTGCCTTCCAGGCGGACTTCGGATCAGATGCCATGCCCGCCATTGTGCCCTGACGAGCTTTTGGGCTGGTTCGACGTCGCTGAACGAGACCTGCCGTGGCGCAGCCCCGACGCGACACCGTGGCACATTCTCGTCAGCGAGGTGATGCTTCAACAGACTCCGGTCGTCCGGGTGGAACCGGTGTGGCGGGAATGGGTCGCGCGCTGGCCGGCTCCGTCAGCCATGGCGAAATCGTCTGTGGCAGAGGTATTACGTGCCTGGGGAAAGCTCGGCTATCCGCGCCGCGCGATGCGGTTACACGAGTGTGCGACGGTGCTGGCCCGCGACTATGGCGACCAGGTACCCGATGATGTGGAGACCCTGCTGACGCTTCCAGGGGTGGGCGCGTACACGGCGCGTGCCATTGCCTGCTTCGGATATGGGCAGCGAGTTCCCGTAGTGGACACCAACGTTCGCCGAGTCATCGCGCGGGTGGTGCACGGTATCGCCGACTCCGCACCATCGGCCCGGGACCTACGGGATGCCGAGGCGCTGCTACCGGTGGAGAACGGCGCACGGTTCTCGGCGGCGCTTATGGAGCTGGGCGCCCTGGTGTGCACTGCCCGCGCGCCGCAGTGCCCGCTATGTCCGCTGAGCTCATGCGCATGGCACGAGTCGGGGCGCCCCGAACTGGATACCCCTGCGCGGCCCGTACAGAAGTACGCTGGTACCGACCGGCAGGTTCGGGGCAAACTCTTGGACGTGTTGCGCGGCAGCAGCATTCCGGTCGAACGGGCACAGCTCGACGTGGTGTGGCTGTCCGATATCGCGCAACGCGACCGCGCGTTGGACTCGCTACTGGTCGACGGATTGGTGGAGCAGACGGCAGACGGCCGGTTCGCCCTGGCGGGCGAGGGCTAACTCGCAGCCGTCGCAAAGATTTTGCGGTAATCGGTGGGCGTGATTCCGACGCCGCGGCGGAAGTGATGACGCAACAGGATCGCCGTGCCGAAACCGCTGCGCGCCGCGACGGTATCGATATCCAGGCCCGTCTCCTCCAGCAGGCGCCGAGCCAGTAGCACCCGCTGATCGATGATCCAGCGCATTGGCGTCACACCGGCCTGATCCGTGAACTTGCGGGCGAAGGTGCGCGTCGACATGTGGACGCGAGCGGCAAGATCCGCCACCGTATACGTCTGGTCGATGTTTTCGATCAGCCAGTCGAACAGTCCGCCAAAGCCATTGGTGTCCACATCGGGTACGGGCTGCGGGATGAATTGACGCTGACCACCCGCACGCTGCGGCGGCACCACCATGCGCCGTGCGATTCGGTTGGTGATATCGCTGCCCAGCTCGCGACGCACCAGATGCAGGCAGGCGTCGATTCCTGCAGCGGTCCCCGCACTCGTGATGAGGTCACCGTCGTCGACGAACAGCACGTCCCGGTCCACTGTCGCGGTCGGATAGCGGCGGGACAGCTCATCGGTGTGCATCCAGTGGGTGGTGCAGCGGCGCCCGTCAAGCAGTCCGGCGGCACCCGCGATGAACACACCCGAGCAGACGGTGAGCACGGTCGCCCCCCGCTCCGATGCGGCCCGCACAGCATCGAGCGCCTCCTGCGGGTAGCCCTCGGTAAACGGCCGCGCCGGAAGCGCGATTAGGTCGGCGTCGGCCAGCCCATCGAGTCCACGCTCCGGGATCAGCGACGCTCCGACCGAGGTGCGCAGTGGTGCGCCGGCCTCGGGCCCGCAGACCCGGAAGTCGAAGTTGGGAACGCCGTCGGCGCTGCGGTCGATACCGAAGACCTCGCAGATGACCCCGAATTCGAAGACGGCTACGCGATCGAGGACCAGGGCCGCCACCGAACGCAACATGGCTGAATATTATCGAAGACCGTCAATTCCGCCACTGTTGGCGCAATATTTATCAGAACACAATTATTGCCATGACCATCCTCGCCGCCACCCTCGTCCTGCTATCCCCCTTTGCCCTGGCGGTCGCGCTGAGCTGGATCGCTCGCCGAAACAAGACCTTCCGAATCCAACTCGACCAGTTCCGGGTCGCCGCACCACTGGGCGGAACCTTCGCCGATGACCGGGATCTACAGCGCCAGCTGCACGAGATGCAAGCCATTCACTCTCGACGCGAGCCGGTCATCTGACTCCGTCCGCGGCAATGAATTCCGTGACCGCCGTCCGATACCTCTCGGGTGCGTCATCGTGAATCAGGTGCCCTGCCCCGTCGACCTTCAGATAGGTTGACTTCCAACCTATCTCGGCCATCTTGCGCATCTGACTCGGCGGGGCCACGGTGTCCGACGCCTCCAGAAGCAGCGATCGGCAACGCACCGCTCGCCACTGCTCCCAGAAGTCGCGGGTTCCCCATTCGGACGCGGTGGCGATCCACTTGTCGATCGGTCCGTGCAACCGCCAGCCGTCCGGGCCACGATCAAATGCTTCCAAAAAGTATTGCCCCGCAACAGGTCCGAATCGACCAAGGATATCCTGCGCAGAGGTGAACACCTCGGGCCAGGAGTGCAGCCAGGGTTCCCAGGGGCCGGTGGTTCCGCCGATGAAGTCGGGGGCCATATCCTCCACCACCAGCCCCGACACCAGCTCAGGATGCTCCGCCGCCAGACACCACGAGTGCAGTCCGCCCATGGAGTGCCCTACGAGCAGCGCCGGAACGCCGAGCTCGCGCACCGCATTCGCCAGTGCTTCTACATAACGTTCTGTCGAAATCGGTTGGGAATCAACGATGTCACGGCCGCGATGCCATGGCGCGTCGTAGGTGTACACCCGTCCCAGCTGCCGCAGCCAGGGCAGCTGCCGCGACCAGGTGCTTCCGCGGCCCATCAGACCGTGAACGAGGACGATGGACGGCGCCCCCGACTCTTCAGACAGCCCTCCCCGGTCGAACAGGCAGTCGCCGTCCATGCTTACCGGTCTTCGCGCAAGCGGCTCATCCATGCCCCTCATCATCGCCCTAATCATCGGCCCCAAATCATGCGGGAGCACGCACGGTAGCCTGAACCCATGTCCGTGGTGAAGATCAACGCAATCGAGATCCCCGAGGGTGCGGGTCCGGAGCTGGAGAAGCGATTCGCTCACCGGGCCGGAGCTGTGGAGAACCAGCCAGGATTCCTGGGTTTTCAGCTGCTACGCCCCATCAAGGGCGAGGACCGCTACTTCGTGGTCACCCAGTGGGAGTCCGAGGAGGCCTTCCAGGCCTGGGCCACCGGTCCGGCAGTCGAAGCACACGCCGGCCAGCAGGCCAAGCCCGTGGCAACCGGTGCTCACCTGCTGGAGTTCGAGGTTGTGCTCGACGTGACCGGGGCCGCCGCCAAGGCGTGAACGGTGGGGCGCTTCGCGCGCGCATGACGCGCGCCGTATCGATGTGCACGGTTGTCGTGGTTGCCTTGTCGGTCGGCAGCACAGTGGGGTGTGGCATCAAGCTGCGTCAGGTGCCGCATGGCGATGTGGATACCAGCACGCCTCCGGGCCTGCGATCACAACAGCTGATCGACATGCTGAACTCGAACTGGCCGATCGGCAAGCAGGGCGTGGCGACCATGGCCGCAGCCAACAAGGTCGACGACTACACCGAGATCATGACCAAGCTGTGGGTCGACCGGCCATACAAGGTCAGCTCGGTGGATCTCGCCGCGAACAGCTCCACCGTCCACCTGATCGCGCCCTACGGCGCCAACGTGGACATCGGGCTGCGGACCAATGGCAAGGGGGATGTCGACAGGCTGGTTCCTTATCAGCAGCCTCCGAACATCGCCCAGTGGTCTGATGTCGACGCCGCTCTGTCGGCATCGGGCGGTCGATACTCCTACCGGGCCTCCAAGATCGTCAACGGACAATGCGAGCAGATCGCCGGAACCAACACCTCCGAATCTATGCCGCTCGCATCGGTTTTCAAGCTTTACGTGCTCTTGGCCACCGGCACCGCCATCAATGCGGGCACTCTCAAATGGGACGACCGACTCACCGTCACCGATCGCGGCAAGGCACTCGGAAGCTCGATGGACAAGCTCGCCACGGGCTCGACGGTCTCAGTGCGCACCGCAGCCCAGAAGATGATCTCGGTGAGCGACAACATGGGCACCGACATGCTGATCAACCGCCTCGGTAGACAGGCGATCGAGAAGGCGCTGGCCGACGGAGGCCATCACGATCCGGGATCGATGACGCCCTTCCCCACGATGCATGAGCTTTTCAACATCGGCTGGGGAGTACCCGACGTCCGACAGCAATGGAAGGACGTCACCACACCTGCGCAGCGCGGTCAGATGCTCGCCGACGCAGATACCCACGACTACAAGCTGGATCCCGACCGGACCACCACACCGGCGTCGAAATACGGCATCGAGTGGTACGGCAGCGCCGAGGACATCTGCCGGGTGCACGCGGCGCTGCAGAAGGTCGCCGTCGGCCCGGCTGCTCCGATCCGTGATCTTCTGTCGGCAGAACCGGGTATCGACCTGCACAGCGAAAACTGGCGCTATATCGGTGCCAAGGGCGGCAACCTACCCGGCGACCTGACATTCAGCTGGTACGCCGAGGACCGCAACCGTCAACCGTATGTGGTCAGCTTCCAACTGAACTGGGATCGCGCGTTCGGCCCCGGTGCAGCCGGTTGGGTCATCGGTCTGGCCAAGGGTGTCTTCAAGAAGCTGGGATGAGCGGGCTCGCGAAGACCATCAAGTCTGGATGAGCGGGCTCGCGAAGACCATCAGTCTCGGCTGACCGGCCCGGGCCCAGATCAGGACCACAGGTCTCCTACCTCTCACGGCGGGATTCCGGCCCCGTCAATTGTCGGATCAGGTCTAGCGCCACAGCCTGTCTGCTGATACTTTCCAGAATTAACAACATACGTTGCCAAACTGCTGGAATACGCAGGACCCTCGAGAAGGGCTGGTTCAATGGCGAAACCTGTGAGCTCGAAAGACATCAAGCACAAGAACGACTACTACTACCGAAAAGGCATGTCCCTACGGCCGATTCCGCCCGCCAAGGACGAATTCAGCTGGGTATGGCGCCACTGCAGGCACCACATGTTCGGTCCCTGGTACGAGGTGGAGGACGAATTCACGCCCACACCACAAAGCCTGCTGTTCGACGACCACATGTGGCAGGGCGACGAGCTGATGGACGCCGTGGTGGATATGTTCGGGCGCCTGGGCTCGAAAGAGGCCCGGCGCCTGTTCGACCAGGCGATCGACCAGGGCATCGAATCGCTCGACAACCCGCCGGAGGAATTGCGGGCGCTACTGGAGGACGCCTACCGGGTGCCGGACTGGTGGGACCCGGCCAAGGCCGAACGCGGACGCAGGCGGATGACCAGCTCCACGCTGCTCACGATCGTGATCGTGGGCACGTTCGCGATTTTTGACACGGTGATGAACGCCGATGTCTCCGCGTCCACAGGGGCCAGTGGACGCTTCCGTGACGAAGGTCCGCAACGTGTTGTGGAGACCGCACGATTCTTCGGCCGGCTTTTCGACCGTGACGCATTCACGCCCGGCGGGGACGGCATGAAGCTCGCACTCCGGGTACGTCTGGTGCATTCGCTGGCGCGCAAGGGATTACGTTCCGCGTGGGGCGAGGAGCAGTACGCCCAGAACGGCAACCCGATATCCAACTCATCGATGCTGGGTTTCCTGGAGGCCGCAAGCCTGGGTGCACTACTCATCGACCATCGGCACGGGCGGCCATGCACCCTCGAAGACCTCGATGACAGCTGGCACCACACACTGCGGTGGGCGCACGTTTTCGGTGTCGCCGAAGAACTCATTCCCCGAACGGGATTGGATGCGATGCACAATCTCGACTACCTGCTCGCGCGATCGGGCAACTCCTCACCCTGGCGCACCGAACTCGTCGAGGTGGGACTTGGCGCCATCAATCGCGCGACATCGGCCGTCCCCGGCGGCGAGACACTCCTGGGGCCGATCCTCACCCGTGTCGGTTCACTGTTTCTCAGCGCAACCGGTTCGGTCATCATGGGCCCCGAGGCCATGGACGAATTCTTCCGCGACACCGGTTATCAATGGGTTGACCATCGCCTAGCGGGACTCGCGCTCAAGGCCGTCGCCATCCCGGTCTCACACGTCGCCGCGATGCGCGACAAGATCCCCGGTATCGGCGTGGTGCGTCGACTGGTCCATGGGGCAGCCATACCGAATCCGGGCAACTACATAAAACTGGCCTTGGACGTCGCGGAGAAACCCTTACGGGTGAAGACGACCTTTGCGATGCACGACGGCAACACCTCGGGACGGAAGTTCACCGCCGCCTAGTCCGATCCCTAGACGGTGACCGCCGCGTCCGTACTGGCCGGCTTGCGCCCGATCACGGTCGCGAACCCGATACCGATCGTCGCCCACATGATCGCCTGCGTGGTGAACGAGTACATCCGGAACAGGTACAAGTCATGCGCCGGGAAGCCCGGGTAGACGATCGTCCCGTTGGCATCTAGCAGCGGTTGTGGTGCCTCGACGAACCCCGGCGTCACCGCCATGACCAGAACCACCAGAACCACGAACACCGCGGCCGCAACCAGCGTGGCCGTCCACGTCTCCCAACGCTCGGTAAGCTTCCTGCCCACCCAGAGCGCCACTGCCAGCGCGATCGCCGCGACGAGGATCATCAACACGAAGTAGCCGGTGCGCTCCTTGATAGTGCCGTCGGCGCTCGCCGCCGGCGGATTGGCCGGGAACTTCAGGAACGGCACGACGTACAGCACCAGGAACAAACCGCCCGCGACCGAGAGCGCCAGCGCACGCGGGCTGAGATTGCCCACCCGACCGATGGCCACCACATAGGTCACCGCGAACAGCGCACCCATCGCGATGCCGAATCCGATGACCCCAAGAGCCAGGCCCGCATTGGCCTGCGCGAACCGGCTGAACAGTTCCGCACCCTCGTGATGAGCGTGGACACCGGCCGCCGCGTCGAGTGCGGCTTGCGCCTCGCCCCTGCCCTCTTCATACGAGATGGCCCTGTTGATAACGGGTTCGACGAATATCCATCCGAAAATGAAGGACAGCAGCCCGCCGACGGCGCCAAAGCCTAAGCCGCGCAGGATTATTGACTTTTCCACTGAGTTATCCGCCTCTTGATCAGTGGCAGGGGAAACCCAGCAGGTGGCGAGCGTCATGCACAAATTCATGGACATGCATATCGCTGCCAAAGATCGACACCGCACCCTGGTCGATGCCGATGAAGTAATAGGCGAGTAGCGCGAGGAACGTGGTCGCGCTCAACCACAGCGCTGCCTGGGGAATCGATACCGCAACCGGACGGCTGGCGGACGTTGTGTGGGCCATGTTGCTCCTTTCGGGATACCGCGTCCCGATTCGTTCTTATCGACGGCAGGGTCTGACTCTCACAGTGGCGCGACCGTCCTGGGATTACACCAGGTTCCCGTCCTGTCGAAGGACGGATTGAGCTTAGTCGACGCAGCTGGGCTGCGCATTCGAGTGATAGTTTTGGCTTCGTATTGGTTTCTCCGGGAGCGCCAGGGGTGCTTCCGGAGATCGCAAGAGGGAATCCGGTGTAAATCCGGAACTGCCCCGCAGCGGTAAGTGGAAACGACAGCGGCATAACAAGCACTGGGCACGCCCGGGAAGCAGCCGCCGGTAGGTGAGGCTTGAGCACAAGCCTTGTGTCCGCGAGTCCGAAGACCTGCCAATGCGGCCGCACCATCCGGTGTGGCCTTCGCCGGCGCCGAGGGATCAGCTGGTGGACGGCGCAGGTATTCGGCGTATCCACCTCCTGGCTCTTCCCGTGACGACGCAGGCGACCCGACGACGCAGGGATGCCGATGCCCGCAGCACAGCAGGGACGATCAGTGGTCCTTGCGGCGGGCGGCGGCTTGGCGGCGCTGGTACTGCTGTCCGTGGCGGCGCTCGTGTTCGGTACAGCCGAAGTGCCCTGGCGCGACTGTCTGCATTTCCTCTGGGTGGGCGGGACCGGCGGCTCTGTTCGAGCCGCCGATGCTGCGAACTACCGGATCGTCGTCGAGTCCAGGCTGCCGCGAGTGATTCTCGCAATCCTCGTCGGCGCGGGGCTCAGCATTGTGGGCGTGGTCGTGCAGGCGATGGTCCGTAACGCCCTGGCAGATCCATACGTTCTCGGCATTTCATCGGGAGCCTCCGTCGGTGCGACCGCAGTAGTGGTCTACGGCGTGCTCGGCGCTTTCGGCGCCTATGCACTATCGCTGTCGGCATCGCTCGGCGCCCTCGCCGCAACAGCGCTGGTCTACCAAATTGCCCGTACTCCACAGGGTTTGGTGCCGCTCAGGCTGGTCCTGGTAGGCACGGCCGTGGGCTACGGCCTGTCCGCGGTGACGACGGTACTGGTGTTCTTGGCGCCGAACGGTGAGGCGGCGCGCAGTGTCATGTTCTGGCTGCTCGGCAGCCTGGGCGCGTCATCCTGGGACAAGGTGCCGGTGGCGCTCGCGGCGACGGTGATCGGGATCGTTTGCGTCACAGGGCTGACCCGCCAGCTCAACGCCCTCGCCATGGGCGACGAGGTGAGCGCATCGCTGGGCCTACCTGCCGGTCGGTTCCGGGTGGCGTTGTTCGTGCTCTCCGCCGCGATGACTGGATGCTATGTATCGATCTGCGGAGCAATCGGATTCGTGGGACTGGTGATTCCTCACGCGGCACGGCTGCTCGTCGGCGCGGACCATCGCCGGGTCTTGATCGTTGCACCCGTGCTGGGCGCATGTTTCCTGGTTGCCGCCGATCTTGTTGCGCGGACCACGATTCCGCCACAGGAGCTTCCGTTGGGCGCGATCACAGCGGCCGTCGGGGTACCGGTCTTCGTCGGATTGATGCGCCGCCGCGCAATGTCGGCAGGGGCGGTGAGCTGATGGAGGTCACTTATCGAGATGTGTCGGTGGATATCGCCGGCGCACGGATCGTCTCGGATATCGATCTTGAGGTCGCGTCGGGCGAATTTGTCGGCATTGTCGGCCCCAATGGCAGCGGCAAGTCGACCACCCTGCGCTGCCTGTACCGGGCGCTTGTTCCGGTATCGGGCGATGTTCAGGTCAACGGAGTATCCGTGCACGCAATCAGCATGCGGGAGAACGCCCGCCAGGTGGCGGCGCTAACCCAGGACATGTCATTGGATTTCGACTTCACCGCCGAGGAAGTGGTCGCCACCGGCCGGCTACCGCACAGCACATCCCTGCGCGGCACCTCCGAGCAGGACCGACGTATCTGTGCGGAGGCCACCGAGACGGCGGATGTGACGGCACTCGCCGGCCGGAGGTTCAGTTCCCTCTCCGGTGGCGAGCGGCAGCGGGTTCTCATCGCCCGCGCCCTGGCACAGCAACCGCGCGTGTTGGTTCTCGACGAGCCGACCAACCATCTGGATGTCCGCCATCAGTACTCGATACTCAGTTCGGCTCGGATCCTGGGTATTACGGTCATCGCCGCACTTCACGACCTCAACCTCGCGGCACAGTACTGCGATGCGATCCACGTAATGGCGGAAGGCCATGTGGTGCTGTCGGGGACACCGCACGAGGTCATCACCACCGAGTCCATCGCCCGCTGGTTCGGCATCGGCTGTCATGTCATCGCGCATCCGCGAAGCGGTGTCCCGCAGATCATCTTCGACCCACACGAGGAGACAGAATGAAGACCCTGGTAAGCATGACGGTCGTGGTGTCGCTGATATCGGCGAGCTGCGCGACCATCGAGACTCAGAATCCCGGAACCGAGCGGGTATCCGTCGATAATTGCGGTGCACCACTTGAGGTTCCGGTTCCCGTAACCCGAGCTGTCAGCAATGACACCGGGGTTACCGAGCTCCTGTTTGCTCTCGGCCTGCAGGACCGAATGGCGGGCTACTTCATCGATGCCGGACAAGACCGCGACGTCAAGACCTCACCGTGGAAGGCGCAGTTCGAATCCACCACGAACCTGGGACAGGGATTCACCCGCGAAGCCGTGCAGGCCGCACGCCCCGATCTCGTATTCGCCGGGTGGAGTTACGGATTCAACGAAACCGCCGGGCTGACCCCGGATTGGGTGCGTTCCATCGGTGCGGTGCCCTACCAGCTCACCGAGGCGTGCCGTCAACCCGGAACCGTCCGGCGAGGCATCAAACCACCGCTCGACGCACTGTACGAGGACCTGACCAATCTGGGGGCCCTCTTCGGGGTTCAGGAACGTGCCCGCGACCTGATCGCCAGGTACCGCAAGACCATCGACGACGTGCACTCACGCATCCCACACGCGCAGCCAACGGCACGCGTATTCCTGTACGACAGCGGCGAGGCCGAGCCGTTCACCTCGGGTAAGAACGCAGCGCCACAACAGATCATCGAGAAGGCCGGCGGCCATAACATCTTCTCCGACCTCGACGACAGCTGGACCACCACTGCGTGGGAGACCGCCGCCCAGCGTGACCCACAGGTGATCATCATCTGCGACTACGGGGTGGGACCGAACAACACCGCCGACGCGAAGATCAACCTTCTCAGGGCGCAACCGCTGATGAGCCACACCCAAGCGGTGCGCGACGGGAACTTCATCGTGCTGCCGTATGCCGCGCTGGTTGAGGGACCGCGCAATCCTGATGCCATCGTCACCCTTGCGAACTACCTGCGCGACAAGGGATTCTGAGCACTGTCAGCACCTGCACATAGGGTGTCGATATGAGCTCCCCCATCTCCCTCGGCCTGATGGTGCCGCCATCCCTTCCACCCGAGCGGCTGCCTGACATCTCGCGCGCGGCCGATGATGCCGGGCTCGACCACCTGTGGGTCTGCGAGGACTGTTTCGCCACCACGTCGATCGCGTACGCCTCCCTGGCCCTCGCCGCGACCGAGCGGATCAGCGTCGGTACCGGTTTCCTCTCGGCGCCGGTGCGCAATGTGGTGACGGCGGCAATGGACTACAGCGTCCTGGCCCGTAGTTTTCCCGGCAGGGTGGTGCCGGGAATCGGGCACGGCTGGCAGCCCCATATGGCACAAATCGGCGCCAAGGTCGGCTCACCCTTGACACTTCTCGAGGAGTACGTGACCGCCCTGCGGGACCTGTTGGCAGGCAAGGAGGTCAGTGCCGCCGGGCGGTATGTGCAGCTGAACCGGGTGCGGCTGGACTGGCCGCCCACCGAGCCACTGCCCATCATGATCGGCGCCAACGGTCCCAAATCACTGCGCCTGGCCGGCTTGTTGGGTGACGGCACATTGCTGACCAGCATGGTGTCGGCCGATACCGTCGCCGCGCACTGCACACAGATCGATCCCGGCCCCGGTCATCGGATCTTCCTCAGTCGCACCATCAGTGTCGGCGCCGGTGCCGCTCAACTCATCGCGACCGATCCCGGCCATTACCCCGGGATATCCTTCGACGCCTCGGCGAGCATCGGTGGGGACGCGGCTGAGGTCGCCGCACAGCTGCTTGCGCTGCGGGACCTCGGTATCACGGACTTTATCGCGTCCCCCACCGGGAACGAGCCCGACCTCATCGGCTACATCCATACGCTCGGCCGGGAAGTCAGGCCGCTGCTACACCCGTGAAACGCCGAACGCCCGGCCACCGCATGATGCGGATGGCCGGGCGTTCGATCAGATCTACTCCGAGGCCGAGGCCGCCAGATCGGCGGCAGGCTCGTCACCGGTGACCAGTGCAGGCTTCGGACGGCTGACAAAGGTGAACTTTGCGTCCTCGCCGGCACTCTCGCCGTCCCAGCCTTCAACGTCGACCGAGATCAGCTCGCCGGGCCCGATCTCGTTGAACAGGATCTTCTCCGAGAGAGTGTCCTCGATCTCCCGCTGGATGGTGCGGCGCAGCGGCCGCGCACCCAGCACCGGATCGAACCCACGCTTGGCCAGCAGGGACTTGGCCTGGTCGGTGAGCTCCATGGCCATGTCCTTGCCCTTGAGCTGCTTGCCGACTCGCGCAATCATCAGATCCACCATCTCGATGATCTGTTCCTTCGTCAGCTGCTCGAAAACGATGATGTCGTCGATGCGGTTGAGGAACTCCGGACGGAAATGCTTCTTGAGCTCGTCGTTGACCTTCTGCTTCATCCGCTCATAGTTCGAGCCGCCGCCGCCCTCGGAGAACCCAAGGCCCACGGCCTTCGAGATATCCGAGGTACCCAGGTTCGAGGTGAAGATCAGCACCGTGTTCTTGAAGTCCACAGTGCGACCCTGGCCATCGGTGAGACGTCCGTCCTCGAGGACCTGCAACAGGGTGTTGTAGATCTCCTGGTGGGCCTTCTCGATCTCGTCGAACAGCACGACGCTGAACGGCTTGCGCCGCACCTTCTCGGTGAGCTGGCCGCCCTCCTCGTAGCCGACGTATCCCGGAGGAGCGCCGAAAAGCCTTGAAGCGGTGAAGCGGTCGTGGAACTCGCCCATGTCGATCTGGATGAGCGCGTCGTCGTCGCCGAACAGGAAGTTGGCCAGCGCCTTGGACAACTCAGTCTTACCGACACCGGATGGGCCGGCGAAGATGAACGAACCCGATGGGCGCCGTGGGTCTTTCAGACCGGCACGGGTGCGGCGGATGGCCTTGGAGACAGCCTTGACGGCCTGCTCCTGGCCGATGATCCGCTTGTGCAGCTCATCCTCCATACGCAGCAGCCGAGTGGTCTCCTCCTCGGTCAGCTTGAAGACCGGGATACCGGTCCAGTTGCCCAGCACCTCAGCGATCTGCTCATCGTCAACCTCGGCAACTACATCCAAGTCCCCTGAGCGCCACTGCTTTTCACGCTCGACACGCTGCGCGACCAGCTGCTTCTCGGAGTCACGCAACCGCGCGGCCTTCTCGAAGTCCTGGGCGTCAATGGCCGATTCCTTCTCCCGGCGCGCGTCGGCGATCTTCTCGTCGAATTCACGCAGGTCTGGCGGAGCGGTCATCCGGCGGATGCGCATGCGCGCACCGGCCTCGTCGATCAGGTCGATCGCCTTGTCCGGCAGGAACCGGTCGTTGATGTACCGGTCGGCCAGAGTCGCCGCGGCCACCAACGCGCCATCGGTGATGGACACCCGGTGGTGCGCCTCGTAACGGTCGCGCAGACCCTTGAGGATCTCGATGGTGTGCTCGACGGTCGGCTCGCCCACCTGCACCGGCTGGAACCGGCGTTCCAGGGCGGCGTCCTTCTCGATGTACTTGCGGTACTCGTCGAGAGTGGTCGCACCGATCGTCTGCAGCTCACCACGAGCCAGCTTGGGCTTGAGGATCGAGGCCGCGTCGATCGCGCCCTCGGCCGCACCCGCGCCGACCAGGGTGTGCAGCTCGTCGATAAACAGGATGATGTCGCCCCGGGTGTTGATCTCCTTGAGCACCTTCTTGAGGCGTTCTTCGAAGTCACCGCGGTAGCGGCTGCCGGCCACCAGGGACCCCAGGTCCAGGGTGTACAGCTGCTTGTTCTTCAGGGTTTCGGGCACCTCGCCATGCACGATGGCCTGTGCCAGACCCTCGACGACGGCAGTCTTACCGACACCGGGCTCGCCGATCAGCACCGGATTGTTCTTGGTGCGACGGCTCAGCACCTGCATGACCCGCTCGATTTCCTTCTCGCGGCCGATGACGGGGTCGAGCTTGCCCTCCAGGGCGGCGGCAGTCAGGTTACGGCCGAACTGGTCAAGTACCAGCGAGGTCGACGGGGTACCGGCCTCGCCACCGCGGCCACCGGTACCGGATTCGGCGGTCTCCTTGCCCTGGTAGCCGCTCAGCAGCTGAATAACTTGTTGGCGCACCCGGGTCAGCTCAGCTCCCAGCTTGACCAGCACCTGAGCCGCGACACCCTCACCCTCACGAATGAGGCCCAGCAGGATGTGCTCGGTGCCGATGTAATTGTGGCCGAGTTGCAGCGCCTCGCGCAGGCTCAGCTCCAGCACCTTCTTGGCGCGGGGAGTGAAAGGAATGTGCCCGGACGGCGCCTGCTGCCCCTGGCCGATGATCTCCTCGACCTGGCTGCGCACCCCCTCCAGGGAAATGCCCAGCGACTCCAGCGACTTGGCGGCGACGCCCTCACCCTCGTGGATCAAGCCCAGCAGGATGTGCTCGGTGCCGATGTAGTTGTGATTAAGCATGCGGGCCTCTTCTTGGGCCAGCACAACCACCCGCCGCGCGCGGTCAGTGAATCTCTCGAACATCGGTCTCCCTCGCTTCCTCGTCCGGTCTTCGCGCAAGCGGCTCATCCTGCCGCTCGGGGTTCCCCCCAAACGGCTCATCCCCGCTGGCACTAGGACCTAATTGCCACTCTAGTGGTCGGCCGTGGTCGGTGCGGAGTTCGCATACCTCAGTACACGAAATCACCGCACCCGGCGGTGCTTGTCAAGCAACCAAAACAACGCCAGATGCGGTGAAAACGTTTCCGATTTGAGCCGGCTTCGCCATAAGCGAAATACCGGGGGATGTACTAGTTGGCCGCGTTGAACGCGTCGACAACTTCGGCGGGAATGCGACCGCGCGACGACACATTGTGGCCGTTCTTACGCGCCCACTCCCGGATCGCTGCGCTCTGCTCACGGTCGATGCTGGCACGCCCGCGACCCGGTCCCGAGCTCCCGCGCCCCCGCCGACGGCCGCTCACACGGCGAGCGTGCTCAACCCACGTAGAGAGCTGATTGCGCAGCTTCTCCGCATTCTTAGAAGAAAGGTCGATCTCGTAAGTCACGCCGTCAATACCGAATTCAACGGTCTCGTCGGCAGGCGCTTCACCATCGACGTCGTCGACGAGCGTGACTGTGACCTTCTTAGCCATTCCCTTTGTCCTTCCAAATGCGGAACCCCCGTTGGTCCACCTCAAACATGCCACGGATTGCCGCAAAGTTCAACATACCCGTAAGGCTGCGCGTGTTCCGCTCAAGGCAAGCGATTCACTACACCCATAGTTGAAAAGTAGAAGAAAATTCGAACGGGTAGATCAGAGCGTAGGGCGGACAATCGGGAACAAGATCGTCTCCCGAATTCCCAATCCGGTAAGGGCCATCAACAACCGGTCGATACCCATACCCGTTCCTGCGGCGGGAGGCATCGCATGCTCCATCGCGCCGAGAAAATCCTCATCGAGGCTCATCGCTTCGTCATCACCGGCGGCGGCCAATCGTGCCTGGTCAGCGAACCTCTCACGCTGGATTACCGGGTCGATCAACTCCGAGTACCCAGTCGCCAATTCGAATCCGCGAACGTACAGATCCCATTTTTCGGTCACACCCGCGATGCTCCGATGCTGACGAGTCAGTGGAGACGTCTCGACCGGGAAATCCCTAACAAACGTCGGTGCGTACATTTTGTCGCCGACCTGATGTTCCCAAAGTTCCTCGATGAGTTTTCCGTGGCCGAAACCGCGATCGGTGGGAATCTCAGCGCCCACCCGATCTGCGATCTTCCATAGCACGGCTACCGGAGTATCGGGCGTGATCTCCTCACCGAGCGCCTCCGACAACGACGGATACATTTCCAACGTCGTCCACTCGCCATCCAAGTCATAGATTGATCCATCGGGCAACGTCACCTGCCGAGAACCCATTGCGTCGTCGGCTACCTCCTGGATGAGCTCACGGATCATTGTCGCGCCGGTGTCGTATGTGCCGTAGGTCTCATATGTTTCCAGCATCACGAATTCGGGAGAATGCGTGGAATCTGACCCTTCATTTCGAAAAACTCGATTGAGTTCGAAAATCTTGTCGAAGCCGCCAACAAGCGCCCTTTTCAGGAAAAGTTCCGGTGCAATACGGAGATACAGGTCGATATCGAGCGCATTGGAATGCGTAGTGAACGGCCGCGCGGCAGCACCACCGGCGAGGGTCTGCAAGATCGGCGTCTCCAACTCCAGGAAGCTGCGCCGGTGCAGAGCGTCACGAATCGCTCGCATCACCGCGACCCGTTGCCGCGCGATCTGACGCGCCTCCGGCCGCACGATGAGATCCACGTACCGCTGGCGCACTCTGGTTTCTTCGGACATCTCCTTGTGAGCAACGGGCAGGGGTCGAAGGGACTTCGACGCCATCTGCCAGCTGTCGGCCAGGACGCTCAGCTCACCGCGTCGCGAGCTGATGACCTCACCGTGCACGAACACGATGTCACCGAGATCCACATCGGTCTTCCAATCGGTGAGCGCCTGCTCGCCGACGCCGGCGAGGCTGACCATCACCTGCAGGGAGGTGCCATCCCCCTCCTGCAGCGTCGCAAAGCACAGCTTGCCGGTGTTGCGCGAGAAGATGACACGACCCGAAACACCCACCTGGTCGCCCGTGCTGGTGTCGGTCTCCAGATCCGTATAGGCGTCGCGAATCTGCTTGAGGCTATGTGTCCGGGGGACCTCCACCGGATACGGCTGGACGCCTTCAGCGAGCAGCTTCTCGCGCTTGGCCTGCCGGATGCGAAATTGTTCCGGCAAGCTGGTCTGCGCATCAGGATCAGTCACGTCTCGGCAGCTTAGCGGTAGTGCTTCAGCCGGACGATTCGTTATCTACCTAGCCGCACGAGCCTTGCCGCGCTGGTCAGCCCGGTTACGCTCGTACACCAGCCGCAAGCCGTCGAGTGTGAGGTGCTCCTCGTAACGGTCCACGGTGTGGGTCTCGGGAAGGATCAACGGCGCGGTGTGGCCCGTCGCCAGCACCGTGACGCCTGCGCCGCCGAAGCCCTCGATATCACGACGTACCCGTTCCACCAGCCCATCCACCAGCCCGGCGAACCCGAAAACCGCTCCCGATTGCATGCACTCAACCGTGTTCTTGCCGACGACTGAACGCGGCCGGGTCAGCTCCACACGCCGCAAGGCGGCGCTGCGGGCGGCGGCGGCATCGGAAGACACCTGCACACCCGGGGCGATCGCACCCCCCAAGAACTCGCCCTTCGCCGACACCACATCGACGCAGATCGAGGATCCGAAGTCCACCACGATGCATGCCGAACCAAATTTGTGATGCGCAGCAAGGCAATTGACGATCCGGTCGGCGCCAACCTCCTTGGGATTGTCGACCAGAAGAGGGAGGCCGGTGCGCACTCCCGGCTCGATGAGAACCTGCGGCACCTTCGACCAATACTGGTCGAACATCCCCCGCATTTCATGCAGCACAGACGGCACGGTGGAAAGCGCCGCCACCCCGGTCAGCGCCTCGCTCTCGTCGCCGATCAGTCCGTCAATGGTGAGTGCCAGCTCGTCGGCGGTGATCTCCGTTTCCGTACGAATCCGCCAGTGCTGAACAACCTTGGCGTGATCACCCGCGCCGGCGACCAGCCCGAGCACGGTATGGGTGTTGCGTACATCGATTGCCAGCAGCACGGCTACACCAAACCGCGCGGTGACACCAGGCCGAAGTTCTCGGGCACGTAGGCAGGGTCGCCGGAGTGCTCGCCCAGGTCAACCTGCTTGTTGTCCGAGTCCACGAATACCACCCGCGGCGTGAAAGCACGGGCCTCCTCGTCGCTCATCACACCGTAGGCGATGATGATCACTAGGTCCCCCGGGTGTACCAGATGTGCTGCAGCACCATTAATTCCGACGACCCCACTGCCTCGCGTGCCCGTGATCGCGTAGGTCTCCAACCGGGCACCATTGTCAATGTCGACGATGGTGACCTGCTCACCCTCCAGCAGGTCCGCGGCCTCCATGAGATCGGGGTCGATGGTGACGGAACCGACGTAGTGCAGATCGGCGTGTGTCACGGTGGCGCGATGGATCTTTGACTTCATCATCGTGCGGAACATCAGGTCCTCCAGTCAATTTCGCCAGGGTAGTTCGTGATCAGGGTCGGCCGGCTGGGACGGGCCGATTTCGACGGGAACGTTGTCCAGCAGCCGGGTGCTCCCCAGCTTGGCCGCCACCAACATGCGGCCGGGTCCATGAGCGGGGGCGGGGCCGAGATCGGCGCCCCGCACCTCCAGGTAATCCACCTGTATTGCCGGTACCTCATCGAGCACCCCGCGGGCGGCGTCCAGGGCCGCTTCCGAACCCGCTGAGGCCGAATAGATTCCGGCGAGCAAGGCAGCAGATAATGCTCCGGCCTGTTCGCGATGCTCGTCGCTCAGGTAGACATTCCGCGAAGACATCGCCAACCCATCCGCCTCGCGGACAATCGGCACCGGAACGACGCGGGTCTTGAGGTTCAGATCGGCGACCATCTGCCGGATGAGCACCAGCTGCTGGTAATCCTTCTCCCCGAAGTACGCCTGATCGGGCGCCACGATCTGCAGCAGCTTATGCACCACCGTCAGCATTCCGGCGAAATGCGTTGGACGTGAGGCACCCTCAAGATCCATACCGAGCGGTCCGGGTTGAATGGTGGTGCGCTGACCGTTGGGGAACATCGTTTCCACAGTCGGTGCGAACACCAGCTCCACACCCTCGTCACGCAACTTCTCGACATCCGAGTCCAGTGTGCGCGGATAGGCGTCAAGGTCCTCGCCCGGTCCAAACTGCAAGGGATTGACGAAAATCGACACCACGACCACCGCACCCGGCACCTTCCGGGCGTGCTGAACAAGCGTCAAGTGGCCCTCATGCAAGGCGCCCATAGTCGGGACCAGCATGATTCGCCGGCCGGTGTGCCGCAATGCTTTCGACACGTCGTACATCGTGTCGGGATCCTGGTGAACCGTGAGCTCTCCACGCCGGTAGCCCTTCGGGCCCTTAGGCCCATACAAACTCGTCATCTCCGTGAATCCTTTTCCAAAGCCGCAAAAACCGATTGAGGGGCATGCGCGCGCTGCGCGGTACGGCGGGCGTCGGCACGATATGCCTCCGCGAGTGCAGGATCCGCCTCGGCGAGCGCGTCGAGATGGCGGCCGACGGCGGCGCCGTCTCCCCGCGCCACCGGACCTGTCAGCGCTGCCTGCCCACGATCCAGCGCGTTGGTGACGGCGGCGCGCACCAGCGGCGCCAGCACCCGCTCCGGCAGTCCGCCCGGTGCTTCGCCAATTGTCTCCTGCCCCAACAATTCCTGTCCCCAGAGCGCCGAACGCAGCGCCTCGATCGCATCCAGAACCAGCGTCACCACATGGTTGCTTCCGTGCGCCAGAGCTGCGTGATACAGGGTGCGGGCATCCTCGCGTACCCGCACCGGTTCGCCACCGATTTCCAGCACCAGCGCCGTACCGATGGCGTAACCCGTCTCATCGGCCGCAGTAATTCCAAAGCAGCAGTTGGGAAGTCGTTCAACGTCCTCGTCTCCGCCGACGAATGTCATGGCCGGATGGATTGCCAGCGGAATGCATCCGAGAGCGGTCAGCGGCCCCAGGACTGCGATGCCGTTGGCGCCGGAGGTGTGTACAACGATGGTGCCGGGCCGCACCGAACCGGTGGCGGCAAGACCCGAGACCAGGTCCGCCAGCTCGTGATCCGGTACCGCGAGTATCAAGAGCTCTGCACGTGGGGCCACCTCTTGGGCGGGCAGTACCTGACTTTCCGGCAAACGTTTCTCGGCACGCCGTCGCGACGCGTCGGACACCGCGCTGCAGGCGACGACGACGTGACCCACTGTCTCCAGGGCGACGCCCATCGCGGTGCCAACTCGGCCGGCGGAAATAATGCCGACGGCAAGACGGGCAGGCCGCAGGCCGTCTAGTGCCCCATCGGCTTGGCCGTCCACATTGAAAGCCTCAGACATGCTGAACGAGACACCTCGCAGAATAGAAACGTTCCAGTCCTGCCCTGCAGGTACCGGACGGTCATTCAGCAGAATAATCCGGCCGCTGCGCTATCGGCAGGGGCCTGGGCCGTTAGATTGCTCACTTTCACGCACAGTGACGAAATCGGCTGAAGTCAGTCCTCGCGCCGACGGCGGCCACCGCCGGAGTCGCCCTGAAGACGCCCGAGCAGATCGGCGACCGAGAAGCCGCCCGTTTCCTCGACCCGACGCCGACCCTGAGTTTCCTCAGATTCCTCTGGCTCAGGAGCCCGCCGTCGACCGCGCGATTCCTCGGGTTCCGGGGCGCGGTGGCCACCCGAGCTCTCCGGATGGCTCGGCTGTTCCGGCGCTGATGGCGGCGGGGGCGGGGGCGGGGGCGGGTAGGACGGTTCGGGTGCCCAGTGCCCACCGCCACCGGTTTCGGCCGCGGCCGGTGCCTGATGCCGAGACGGTATTCCGGAGTGGCGTCCTGGGGCTGGTTCAGCCGGGTAGGGGCCTGTGGGTGCCGGTGGCGCAGATTCGTTGGAGGCCCAATTGCTTCCGCTGGTTCCGGGAGGAAGCCATTGGCCCTCGGCGGGTGCCGGGGCCCAGGTGCTCGGAGGTGGAGGTGTCCAATCGGGAGGAGGCGCGTTCCATGCGGGTTGGGCGGCCGGCTGCTCCGGCGGCGCCATCGGCTGCGGCACCGGATCCCAGTCTTCACCGTCGGCCGCGGCATCCCAATCCTCTTGCCTGGCAGCCCAATACGCTGGTTGTGCGGATTCCACGGCGGCCGGGTCCACGGGCTCGCGCTCCGATATCGGGGGCTGCGCCACCTGCGGTTCGGGTTGTGGACGCCAATGAGTTCCGGACGAAACCGGTTGCTGATACGGCTCAGGCTCGTGAGGTTGCGCGGCTCCGTAGTACGGAGGCGCCGGATACGGCGGCGTCGGGGGGGCCTCGTCCCCATCCACGTGATGAGGGTCTTCGACGACATCGATGATCGGATACTCCGAGGTACGTGTGTCCTCCTCGACGGCAGTCACATCTTGGTACTCGGGTGTGCGCTGCGGCTCCGGCTCGCGGACGGAATGCGTGAACGCGGCAGCCGCCGCCGATGCGCTTGTGCCCGGTCCGGGCTTCGGTTCCGCGCCGGGCCAGGGCCCCAGTGCACGAATCGGATCGTGCTCGATCGCGGGCCGGTCACTCAGGTCGGTGTTGAAGAGAATCTCCAGGTTGGTGCGCAGCGCACCGAGTTCGGCGCGCAGCGTCGCGATCTCGTCAGCGGCCTGCGCCTCGATCTCCCCTGCCAGCTGCTGACGCAATCTACTCTCGACGGTCAGCTCGTACTCCCGTCGCGCCGAAATCTCCCGTTCCAGCTGCAAGTCGTAGACGAGTTTCTGATCGTGCACCTTCGCCTGATCGGCATCGCTTTGCCTCCGGTAGGTCAGCGCGGCGAATGACGCTATGACCGCGGCCCACAGCGCCAGCAACAAACCGACACGTAGATAGATGGCCTTATCCGTGAAAACCAGCGCTATCCCGGACCCTATCGCCAGCACCAGCAACGCGGTCAGCAACGCCCACCCGGGGCGGCGGCTGCCACGCCGTGGCTTCGCCGCGCGGGTGGGAATCGTCATGGAGGTGACTGTACCCGGACAGCGCAGTGTGCTGGCCGACCTCGATTCGGCGATTCGACATGCGTAGGTGCTATCGGGCGGCGGTCGCGGGTGGGTCGGGCGGCGACTTACAGCAATGCTGAAGCCATAGCCCCGCGACCACGAGCGCCAACGCGCATCCGGTCGCGATCACCACGCCAAAGGTGTCCGCCACAGCGGCCGCCAACTGTGCGCGCCGCGGCAGGACGTAGATGAGCATCGCCATCCACCATCCGGCCATGAGCGTGCCGAGCCACGCCGAGGCCTTCGCGACCACCACCGAACGCGCCACCGCGAGCGCCGGCAAACGCCCGACGCCCGCCCCTATCTCGCCGTCGTTGACCTTGTTGCGGATGTAGAACGCCCACCCACCCTCGACGATCGCCAGTGCAAGTAGCGAGACACCGGCGAGTAAGGGAATCGGCGGCAAGGATCCGTAGGCCGCCAAGACAAAGAAGTAGCCGAGGACCACCGTGACGGCGCCCGCGATCAACAGATCACGGATTCGGGTGGGCCCCACTACGCCACCGGACCGGTCAGCGCGTCATCCGTCCGTCGCACACCATCGCGTTCGACCGGTTCGAGTCTGGCCAGCAAGTCGGCCACCGGGCGAACTTGTCCGTCGACGGTCAGCACCGCGTCCGGTTCGATCGCGAGCCACGGCACCAGTACAAAGGCGCGCTGATACGCACGGGGATGCGGCAGTGTGAGATCTGCATCATCGGAAAGGATCTCGACAGAGAATTCAAGGTCGACGCCCTGCCTGCAGCTGATCACATCGACATCGAGAGTCCTTGGCCCCCAGCGCTCCGCACGCATCCGTTCGGCAGACTGCTCCAGGCGATGCGCCACTGCCAACCACTCCCGGGGCTCACGCCCCTCGGCGACGACGACGGCATTGAGGAAGTCTGCCTGTGGAACCGGTCCCCACGGGGCGGTCTGGTAGACAGGCGATACCCCCACCACATCCGCGCCCAGCGCGTCGACGACCGATTGCAGATGCGCGAGCCTGTCCCCGAGATTGGATCCGATGGACAGCACCGCGCGTGTCACTGGGACGATCCCCCGGAACGCGATCGCCGGGAACGGCGGGCCACCACCGCCACATCGCTGAAGGTCAACGGAATTGGTGCGTTGGGTTTATGAACGACCGCTTCTACGGCATGAACCCTGGCGTCGGTCATCACGTCATCGGCAATGGCACCCGCGACCGATTCGATGAGATTGCGCGGCGGACCCGACACGATCGCGGCGGCACGCTGAGCAAGTTCTCCATAGTCGAAGGTGTCGGTCAGCTGATCCGTCGCCGCGGCGGTATCAAGATCCAGCCACACGGTGATGTCCACCGAGAATTCCTGGCCATCACGACGCTCATGTTCGAAAACTCCATGGTATCCAAAGACTTTCAGGCCACGGAGCTCGATGCGGTCGGTCATTTGTTGACACCTTTGGTGCCGCGCTGTGCAACCTCACGACGCCACTTACCGGACGCGGTCTTGGGTTGGGTCCGCACAGTCCGGACGGTCACCTCGGTGGTCACCTCGTCTGGTGAGGCCTCGACGGCAGGTGCAGCTTCTTGCTCGGCCGGCTGGTCCTGCGGGCCTCCCCGACCCTCTTCCCCGTCCTCTTCCATGGTCTCGACCCCGCCGGTCTCCCAGGCGCGCACCACTTTCAGCGCATCCATGGATGCCGTGACATCGTGCACGCGCACACCCCACACCTCGTGCAGCGCACCGAGTGCGGTGATGACGGCGGTAGCGATTTCGCGCCCGTCGGCCGGTCGCTCCACCCCTTTGAGATCGGTGAGCAGGGAGCCTAGGAATCGTTTCCGGGAAGCACCGATGAGAATCGGGAATCCGAGCTCCTGGAGATCCGGGATCGCTTGGAGCAAGAGCCAATTGTGGTGCGCGGTCTTGGCGAAACCGAGGCCGGGATCGAGAATGAGCCGCTCGTGCGAGACACCGGCCTTGAGCGCGACTTCCACCGACTCCATGAGCTCGCGCGACACGTCGGCGACCACATCACGATAGTTCCGAGTGGTGGGCGTGTGGATGAAATCCTTTGAACGCCAGTGCATCAGGATCCAGGGGAGACCCAGGTCCGCCATTAACGGGGCCATCGCCGGATCGGCGCGACCGCCCGAGACATCGTTGACCATGTTGGCGCCGGCCTCCACCGCGGCAGCGGCGACCTCCGCACGCATGGTGTCCACGCTGATGTTGATCCCGTGGCTGGCAAGCTCTTTGATCACCGGGATAACCCGTTGCAGTTCGATTTTCTGCCTGATGGGTGTCGCGCCCGGCCGGGTCGACTGGCCCCCGACATCGATGATGTCAGCACCGGCGGAGGCAAGCGCCAGGCCGTGCGCCACCGCGTCCGACTGCCTGACGAATTTGCCACCGTCAGAGAAGGAGTCGTCGGTGACGTTGACGACTCCCAGGATGTGGGTTAGCGCGGGGGTATCCGTCACGTCCCGGTCATGTCCTCATCATCAGGTCGAGAACCTCGGCCCGTGAGGCAGCGTCGGTCTTGAACTGGCCGCGCACGGCAGAGGTGGTGGTTGTCGCTCCGGGTTTGCGTACGCCGCGCATTGCCATGCACAGATGTTCGGCCTCCACCACCACGATCACTCCGCGCGGCTCCAGCTTGCGGACCAATGCGTCGGCGATCTGCGCCGTCAACCGCTCCTGCACCTGCGGCCGTTTTGCGTAAAGGTCAACCAGACGAGCGATTTTCGACAGTCCCGTGACGCGGCCAGTCTGACCGGGGATGTATCCGACGTGCGCAACACCATGGAAGGACACCAGGTGATGTTCACATGTCGAATACATCGGTATCGATTTCACCAGCACCAGCTCATCGTGCTGTTCGTCGAAGGTGGTGTTCAGCACCGTGTCCGGATCGCTGTACAGCCCGGCGAATATCTCCTTATAGGCGCGCGCCACCCGGGCCGGGGTGTCCACAAGCCCATTCCGGTCCGGGTCTTCACCGACCGCCAACAGCAGTTCACGCACTGCCGCCTCGGCGCGGGCCTGGTCGAAGACGTGACTGGTCGGCTGACCGTTGTGCTCGGTCGTCTCGGACGAGTTCATGTCAGCTCTTGCTCTCGCTGCCCTCGTCCGGAGCCGGACCTGGCTGCTGATGCGGAGTCGGCACCGGATACGGCTGCTGGCCCGGTTGCGGGGTAGCCGGGTGCGGTGGATACCCCGGTTGCGGGTGCGTGGCCTGTCCCTGCGGCGGCCAACCAGGCGCATACCAGCCGGCGGGCGCACCATAGTTGGTGCCGGGGGGAACCTGTTGCCCACCTTGACCATTGGGTACAGGCCCGTTGGGTACGGGGCCATTCCAACCGGTGGGCACCGGCTGCATCCCGTTGGCGGGTGTGGCTGCGCCCGCTTGCTCGGCGATGGCCTTCTTGAACGCCGGCTCGGGAACCGGCGGCGGCCAGGGTTCACCGCGTTCGATAGCGAGCTCACCCGGGGTCTTGATGGGGGGCTTATCGGAGGGGATGCGGCCGCCGAAGTCGTCGAACATGGTCAGGCGCGGGCGGCGCGGGACATCCTTGAAGATCTCCTCGAGCTCCTTGCGGACCACGGTTTCCTTCTCCAGCAGTTCACCGGCCAACGTGTCCAGCACATCGCGGTGCTCGGTGAGGATGGCCCATGCCTCGGTGTGCGCCGCCTCGATGAGATTGCGGACCTCGTCATCGATATCGCGGGCTACCTCATGCGAGTAATCGGCCTGAGTTCCCATGGTGCGGCCCAGGAAGGGGTCCCCGTGTTCGGTGCCGTACCGCACGGCGCCGAGCTTTGCGCTCATGCCGTACTCGGTGACCATGGCCCGCGCGATCTTGGTGGCCTGCTCGATATCGGATGACGCCCCGGTGGTGGGCTCGCGGAACACCAGCTCCTCGGCGGCGCGGCCACCCATCGCGAAGACCAGCTGCGCGATCATCTCCGAGCGCGTGCGTAATCCCTTGTCTTCCTCCGGAACTGCGATGGCATGCCCGCCGGTGCGGCCGCGGGCCAGGATAGTGACCTTGTAGACGCGTTCGATATCGGGCATCGCCCACGCCGCCAGGGTGTGCCCGGCCTCGTGATAGGCGGTGATCTTCTTCTCGTGCTCGCTGATGATGCGGCCCTTCCGGCGCGGTCCTCCGACCGCCCGGTCGACCGATTCCTCAAGTGCAGCAGCGGTAATCACGGTGCCGTTCTCGCGCGCGGTCAGCAGCGCCGACTCGTTGATGACATTGGCGAGGTCGGCTCCGGACATGCCCACGGTGCGCTTGGCCAGTCCGTCGAAGTCGACGTCGGGACCGAAGGGTTTCCCAGCCGAATGAACCCTGAGCACGGCCTTTCGGCCAGCTAGATCCGGGCTGGACACCGGTATTTGCCGATCGAAGCGGCCCGGACGCAGCAGCGCCGGGTCCAGGATGTCGGGGCGGTTGGTGGCCGCGATGAGAATGACGCCCTGTCGCTCGCCGAAGCCGTCCATCTCCACCAGCAGCTGGTTGAGGGTCTGCTCGCGCTCGTCGTGCCCGCCGCCCAGACCGGCACCACGCTGACGTCCAACGGCGTCGATCTCGTCGACGAAGATGATGCAGGGGCTGTTCTGTTTGGCCTGCTCGAACAAATCACGCACCCGCGAAGCGCCCACGCCCACAAACATTTCCACGAAATCCGAACCGGAGATGGTAAAGAACGGCACTCCGGCCTCACCGGCGACCGCGCGGGCCAGCAAGGTCTTACCCGTACCGGGCGGTCCATAGAGCAGCACACCGCGCGGGATCTTCGCGCCGAGCGCCTGATACCGGGACGGGTTCTGCAGGAAATCCTTGATTTCGTAGAGCTCTTCGACGGCCTCGTCCACACCTGCAACATCCGCGAAGGTGGTCTTGGGCATGTCCTTGGTGAGCTGCTTGGCGCGCGATTTACCGAAGCCGAAGCCCATGCCCCGGCCACCGGACTGCATGCGGCTGAACGCGAAGAACAGCACCACCAGCAGGAGGACAGGCAACAGGTACAGCAGTAGCGAGCCCAGGATGCTGCCCTGGTTCACCGTGGTGTTGACGGTCGCACCCTTGCCGTTCAGCTTCTCCAGCAGCGGCACTCCGTACCCGGTGGGGTACTTAGTGATGACCTTGTCTTTACCTTCGGTATCGCCGTTCGCAGACTTGAGGTCCAGCCGCAGCTGCTGCTCGCGGTCGTCGATGCGGGCGCTCTTGACGTTGTCGGTGTCGATCTGCTTGATCGCGACCGTGGTGTCCACGGGCTTGTAACCGCGGGTGTCGTCGCCGAAGTAGAAGAACGACCACCCCAACAGCAGCACCACAACGATGACGCCCAGGGTGCGAAACACGTTTGTCCGGTTCATACAGCGTCGGCCGCTGTCAGCGGCCCGTTCCTTCCGTAGTCATGGGGGAAGTTATAGAGGTACACGATGAACCCTCAGGCTACCTCACCTGCGTTTTCACTTGCCCAGCCCGCATTGCGCGCTCGGCGAAACCGCGGGTGTCGCCGGCGCTAGGTGTTGAAAAGAACAATATGCAGGTAGACCTCGTCGGGTGACCTGAATGTCCTGGGTGATCGCGACGTTATTGCACCGGGCATCGGCGGTCCGGCGATGAATGCCATCGCCGACGGATCCCTCACCTTCTGGAAGCGCGCCGTGAACCTCGAATTCCGCAGAATCGTCTCGACGTCTCTCTCGGTTCAATTCGAAGGACCGAAAGCTAGGGAACACCCAGCTAACAACCCACACAGCACCAACCCCACCAGCGATCGCATAATCCCCTCGATGACCGTCAATTGCCTGGTCAGGCATGCAAGTCGTGATCTTGTTCACGGTACTATCGCCCGAGCCTCACGAACGCGGGCACCAGGTCTGCGTGCGGCCCAGAACGAAGAGGTCCAGTCATGTCTGGTCGCCACAGTGAACGCAATCGCAAGAGACAACGCTCGGGTAGATCGAGTCTGCCGAAGTGGATTGCGCTGGCGGTGATCGCCATCCTGCTGAGCGGGCTCGGGGTATTCGCCTATAAGACGCTGTCCGACCGGTGCGGCGATATCAATACCTTCACCGTCACCGCTGACCCTGCCATCGCACCCGTCATATCGACAGTGGTTGACGACGCGAGCGCGAAGGAACTCGGCTGCGCAAAACTCATCGTGGACGCGAAGGCCTCAGCAGCGACGGCCGCGACGATCGGCAAGCCCAGCGGTGCGCCGGCATTGTGGCTCCCCGATTCGTCGATCTGGCTCGTGAAGCAGCTGCGGACCACCGGGTCCCCACTGGATTCGGCAAGCCAATCAGTGGCCAGAACCCCTGTCGTGGTGGCGGCCAAGCAAGGAGAGGCCCCGACGTTTGATTCGTGGCTGAGCGTGCTGAAACAGCCCGGCCTCCGGGTCGGCAATCCGCTCGATGACACCGTCGCGGCCGGTCCCGTGCTGGGCGCCCTCGCCGAGGCCGAACAGGGAAAGAGCGATCCCAACGCGATCACCGCGGCGCTCGTTCCCATCGCGCAGGCGCAGCTGACCAACACCAGACAGAGCAGCGCCGAGGAACGTCTGGGAGAGGTCGCCAAGGCCGGCGGCCTGGCGGTGTCGACCGAGCAACAGCTGGTCGACTACAACGCCAAACACCCGGACGCGAAACTCGTCGCCGTCGTACCCGCGACCGGCACCCCAACCCTGAACTATCCAATTGCGGTCACCGAATCCGCTAACGATCAACACGCCAAGGCCAAGCACTCCGGGGAGGCCCTCGCAGAGCGTCTCTCCGGCAGCAACGGTTCAAATGCCTTGGCGGGCGCCGGATTCCGGGGGCCCGACTTCACGCCGCTAGACGGCAAGGGCGTGGGCGCGGTGGAGACGCTCACCGTCAACGACCTGACGGCATTCGACACGGCAATGCGCCGATATGCGGTGCTGGCCTTACCTTCCCGGATGCTTGCCGTACTCGACGTGTCAGGCTCGATGCGGGCGCCCGCAGGGCCGGTGACGCGTGTCGCGCTGTTGAGCCAGGCGATCGACAACGGACTTCCGCTATTCCCCGAGAACGCGCAGATCGGGTTGTGGGTGTTCTCGATCGACAAGGGTGGGCCGGGCCAGGACTGGCGAGAGCTGCAGCCCATCCGACCTCTCAGCGAGAAGGTGGGCGACAGGCCCCAACGCCAGCTCCTCCTCGATGACGGCCGGGGTCTGGATTCCCTCGTGGGTGGTGGAACCGGTTTGTATGACACCACTCTCGCGGCATTCCGGAAGGTCCAGTCCACGTACAACCCCCACGCCATCAACAGCGTCGTGATCATCACCGACGGCACGAATGAGGATCCGAACGGTATCTCGCTGGATCGGCTGCTCGCCACATTGAAGAAGGAACAGGACCCGGCACGGCCCGTCGTGCTCATCACGCTCGGTATCACCGAGGACGCGGATGCCGATGTCCTCAAACAGATTTCGGAAGCCACCCCCGGTGGTGCCAGCCGAGTGGCACGCAGCGCCGACGAGATCCCCAATATCGTTACCGACCTCATCAGGGCTCGGACCGCCGCACGCTAAACGAAGACGGCCTCGGGCTCAGGCGGGTTCGCGAGCAGGGTTGGCAGCACGAAAACCCTGACATAGCGCCGAACCTGCTCGGGGTTATCGGTACCCGGGATCAATCCAAGTAACAACGACAGCGCGACGGACAGCACATAGCGCGCCGCGTCCTCGGGTCGCACGCCCTGACGCACCTCCGACATGCGAGTGCTGAAAACCCCCGCATACATCGACGTCAACAGGTCAATGAGGTTCGGGGCGTTGACAATCAGCGATGCGACAGTGCCGCGATCGTCGCGGTCCGCGAGCACCCGCAGCAGAGGGTTGGCGCCAACTTCTACCGAAACGATCACCATTGACTCGGGGATGATCTCGGCGAGGTCATTCAAGACGATGAGCCGGCCGATCATCTTGGCGATCTCATTCATGGTCGCTCGCACCACAAGCGCATCCATGAGTTCGTCACGATTTCGGAAGTGTCGGTAGATGACAGCCCGGCTATATCCCGCGTCCCGCGCGATGGCGTCCATCGTGGATGCGCCGTACCCACGCTCGATGAACAGCCGCTCTGCGGCATCAAGAAGCTGAGCTTGCGCCTGCTGTGCGGTGTTTCCGCCACCTGGAGGCCTACCGCGGCCCCGGGGAGCCTTGCTCTCGCCTGCACTCGTGCGAGCCATCGACCGCAGCCTCCTGACACCATATATTGACACTTCTCGCTAGATGCCTATTATCAAGACTGCGACGATCTCGACCCGGCATCAACCGGAAAGGCCCGAGTCTATATGCCCAACAACCCCGCAGACCTCGATGAATACTCAAATCCGAGTGGATCCGTACCGGATCAAGTGACGTGGACGCCCTGGCTCAAAGCCTGGCGCATGCTGTTCAGCTCGAAGTACCACGGCGATATCTACGAGGCATTTCTCGGGATGGAAGCCCCGGTCCTCGCGCGTGCGTACTACCAGGTACGGTCGCACCCGAACGGCCGCGCGTTGTTCCAGAAGAAGCCCGATCTACTTGCGGTGCTTGGCGACGAGAAATACCTCGCCTCGCTACCGTTCGGCAGTCTCGGGCACGCCTACCTGTCGTTTTTGCATACCAACAAGCTCGACGCAGGAGTGTTCGGTGAGGCCGACATCATCAGACCGATCGCCGAGAAGAACAACTGGGACGACGACTTTTACTACATGATCATTCGGGGCACAGCCCTGCACGACCTGTTTCACACCATCGGCGGCTACGGTCCCGATATCGCAGGCGAGATGGCCAACATCGGATTCCATTGCGGACAAATGGAACCCGCTGGCCCGCTGGAGAAGCTAGGGATGTTCGGAGCACTCACCCTGCCCGGCGGATCGGTGTCATTCAAGCTTCGCTACTACCGCCAAGCGGTGGAACGCGGCCGTCGCGCCGACCTGCTGATGGCAGCCCCCTGGGAAGCGCTACTCGACAAGCCGTACCGCGAAGTCCAGGAGATACTCGGCGTGAGCTCGGTCGAGGTGGCTCATCCACAAGGCAGATGGACCACCGAGTGGACACCACCGAGCATCACACCGCCGACTCCGTGGAACTACGAGCAGATTCTGGCCGCCGGGCCCGTGGCTGCCTGAACATTCATCGACTCAACACAATTCGACCGCGAAGGCCGGCGACGGAACCGACGGTGTCCCTGTGTCCAGCAGACCCTCACCACCTGGCCGCGCGACGGTGAACTCCATCGATCCAGTGTGACCGACGATCCTGGTCCCTGGTCGGCGATTGCGCGTTGTGGTTTAGTGGCCCAGAAGCAACAACGCTGTTGGCCACCCCAGAAGGTGAGATGCACCCATGACCGACACCGCCGTCGACATCCGGGAACGTGACATCGCAACGAACGGGGTGCGCCTGCGCACTCTTGAGGCAGGTGAACCCGGGCAGCCGGTAGTCGTTCTGGCCCATGGCTTCCCCGAGCTGGCATACTCCTGGCGTCACCAGATTCCAACGCTCGCCGCCGCCGGATATCACGTCATCGCTCCCGATCAGCGGGGTTACGGCGGGTCGAGTGCGCCCGAGCACATCGATGACTACAACATCGAGGCGCTATCCGATGATCTGCTCGGAATCCTCGATGATGTGGGTGCCAGCAAGGCGACGCTCGTCGGACACGATTGGGGTGCCGTCGTCACCTGGCATACCGCGCTCGCGGTCCCCGAACGCGTCGAGGGTGTCGCGGGTCTGTCGGTCCCCTTCACCCGACGCAGCCAGGTCGCGCCCACCCAGGCATGGAAAAAGCTGTTCGGCGACAACTTCTTCTACATCCTGTACTTCCAGGAACCCGGCGTCGCCGACGCCGAGCTGAATCGTGATCCGGCAGCGACGATGCGATGCATGTTGGCGGGCATGGCCCATATCGACGGCGCCACGATGATTGCCCCCGGCCCGGCCGGATTCATCGAGCGCATGACAGCACCAGAGCAGCTTCCCGGATGGCTCAGCGAAGCTGAATTAGACCACTACACAGCAGAATTCGCCAGCACAGGCTTTACCGGCGGGCTGAACTGGTACCGGAATTTCGATCGCAACTGGGCACTCACCCAGCATCTGGTGGGCGCGGATGTCGTTGTGCCGTCGTTATTCATCGCGGGTACCGCCGATCCCGTACTCGGCTTCACCGACCACGCCGGGAGCCTGAAACACCGCATCGATAACCGGGGCGACATCATGATCGAGGGCGCGGGGCACTGGATTCAGCAGGAGCGGCCGCAGGAAGTCAATGCCGCACTGCTGGAGTTCCTGCGGCAGGTGGCGCAATGACCCCCCTTCGTTTTGGCGCCTTCATCACACCGTTTCACCCTGTGGGCCAGAATCCCACCACCGCATTGGAATACGACCTGGACCGGGTGGTAGCGCTGGACCGGCTCGGTTACCACGAAGCCTGGTTCGGTGAACACCACTCCGGCGGATACGAATTGATCTCCTGTCCCGAGGTTTTCATCGCCACCGCCGCCGAGCGCACCAAGCACATCAGGCTGGGCACCGGGGTGGTATCGCTGCCGTACCACCACCCGCTCATGGTGGTGGACCGCTGGATACTGCTCGATCACATCACCAGGGGCCGGGTTATCTTCGGCACCGGGCCGGGGGCATTGCCCACCGACGCCTACATGATGGGTATCGATCCGGTGGATCAGCGACAGATGCAGGAGGAGTCGCTCGAAGCGATCCTGGCATTGTTGCGCGCGTCCCCGGATGAACGCATCAACCGCGAAACCTCGTGGTTCACACTGCGCGACGCGCAACTTCAGCTGCGTCCCTATACCTATCCCCATCCGGAAATCCTTACTGCCGCCATGTTTTCGCCCTCGGGTCCCCGTCTTGCCGGAAAACTGGGCGCTGGCCTGCTATCTCTGTCGGCGTCGATCCCGGGCGGGTTCGCGGCGCTCGAGAATGCCTGGGAGGTGGTGCGTGAGCAGGCCGCAGGCCATGGGCATCCCGAGCCCGATCGGTCCAGCTGGCGGGTGCTCGGCATCATGCATCTCGCCGAGACGCGCGAGCAGGCGATCGAGGACTGCACCTACGGGTTGCCCGATTACGCCCATTATTTCGGCGCTGTCGGTGTGCTCCCCCTCGCGAACGAGGTCGACGGCGCACCACTCGATCCGCGGGAATTCGTCAAGTCCTATGTAGAACAAGGGAACTGTTGCATCGGGACGCCCGATGACGCGATCGAGTACATCCAGGATCTGCTCGACAAATCGGGCGGCTTCGGCACCTTCCTGATGCTCGGCCACGATTGGGCATGCCCGGAGGCGACGTTCAAGTCCTATGAACTGTTTGCCCGCAAGGTAATTCCACATTTCACCGGCCAGCTGACCGCGGCCAAGGTCTCGCACGACTGGGCGCAGGCCAAGCGCGAGAAGCTGCTGGGGCGGGCCAGCGAGGCAGTCGCGAAAGCCATCGGCCAACACATGGCGGAAAGGTCATGATGCGAGCATCGGTACTGCGCAACGGCGCAATGGTCTATCGCGACGATGTCCCCGAACCGGTACCGGGTGAAGGCCAGGTGCTCGTGAAGGTCTCCGCGTGCGGAATCTGCGGATCCGACCTGCATTTCGCCAGACACGGCGCACTGGCCCTCGAACTGTCCAAACAGATGTCGGGCGTGCCCAGCCTGACGGACGGCGTCGACCTGGCGACCGACGTGTTCATGGGGCACGAGTTCGCCGCAGAGGTGATCGAAGCCGGACCGGGGACGGTGGCTCCCGCCCCCGGCACCGCGGTGACCTCGATTCCGATCCTGCTATCCGCCAAGGGTATCGAGCCGATCGTGTACAGCAACAGCACTCTTGGCGGCTACTCCGAGCAGATGCTGCTGAGTGCACCCCTGCTGCTGCCCATCCCCAACGGGCTCGATCCCAGGCACGCGGCCTTGACCGAACCGATGGCGGTCGGTCTGCACGCCGTCAACAAATCGGGTATCCAGCCGGGTACCGGAGCGATCGTCATCGGATGCGGCCCCATCGGAGCGGCGGTGATAGCCGCCCTCAACAACCTCGGTATCGAGCCGATCGTCGCCGCCGACTTCTCCCCTGCCCGACGCGATCTGGCACGGCTCATGGGGGCACACGAGGTCGTCGACCCCGCCGCCGAACCCACCTTCGAGGCCTGGTCCCGGGTTAGCAAGGGCTGGATGTCGCCGACATCGCGGCTCCAGGGCGCACCGGTGATCTTCGAAGCCGTCGGGGTGCCGGGCATCCTCAACGACGTGTTGCGCGACGCACCGCATAGCTCCCGGGTGGTGGTCGTGGGCGTCTGCATGGAGGCCGATGCCATCACCCCCTACTTCGGGATCGCGAAGGAAGTTGCAATCCAATTCGTACTCGCCTACGACCCCTCGGAGTTCTCCGAGACGCTGCGGCGAATCGCTCACGGCGAGATCGATGTTGCGCCACTCGTCACCGGTGAGGTAGGTCTGGAAGATGTCGGATCGGCATTTGCCGATCTCGGCGATCCGGAGCGCCACTGCAAGATTCTGGTGGTGCCCTAAAAGGTCGGGGAGGACAGGAAGTGACATGCAGGTACTGAGACGGAAAGCACTAACTCGAGCGACCGCGGTCGCGGTAACGGCGGCAATGGCCGTGCTGCTCGCAGGCTGCGGCGACGACTCCGACGCAAGCCCAGAGTCCACCCGGAATGTCACCGTCATCGGCAAGGGCGAGGTCAAGGGTGCACCCGATGTGCTGCGCGCCGACGTGGGCGTATCGGTGACCGCCAAGGACGTGTCCGGCGCGCTGTCGCAGGCCAGTGAGAAGGCCCAGGCCGTCATCGACGCCGTCGTAGGGGCCGGAGTGGCCCGCGAGGACGTACAGACCAACGAGCTGTCCATCCAACCCGAACAGACCTATCCGCAAGGCGGTGCACCACGTATCACCGGCTACAACGCCACCAATTCGGTGCGCATAAGCGTCCGCGACCTCAAGAAGGCCTCGGAGGTACTGGACAAGGCGGTGCAGGCCGGTGGTGACTCCGCGCGGCTGTCCGGCGTCACCTTCGATCTTGATAACGATGCCGACCTGGTGAAGGGTGCGCGGGAGCGTGCCTTCAACGATGCCAAGGCCCGCGCCGAGCAGTACGCCGGCCTGTCGGGATCCAAGCTGGGCAAGGTGCTGCGGATCGATGAATCACACGGGTCGGTGCCGCCCCCGGCACCGATGATGGGCAAGCGGGCACCCATGCAGGCGGACGCCTCATTCGCCCCTCCACTGGAACCGGGCCAGCAGACCGTGACGTTTGAAGTAAGCGTCATCTGGGAGCTGAACTAGACCATGGGCGACATCACGGTTGTCGGCCGGGGCGAGGCCAGCGGTAGTCCCGACGTGTTCATGGCCACCGTCGGGGTGTCGGTGCGATCGCGCCGCATCTCGGGGGTGATGGCCGATGTAAAGGCCAAGGCCCGCGCGGTGATCGATGCGGTGCTCGATTCAGGGGTGGCCGCAGAGGATGTCCGAACCGCCTGGATGTCGGTGCACCCGCAGTTCGACGGCAACCGGATAACCGGTTACGCCGCGGACAATTCGGTGCGGATCACCGTCCGTGACCTCTCCAAGGTGTCCGATGTGCTGGACAAGGCCGTCACCGCCGGAGGCGAGGCCGCGCAGCTATCCGGGGTGAGCTTCGACCTGCAGGACAGCACCGATCTCTCCACACAGGCACGGATGCGCGCATTCGCCGATGCTAGGGCGCGGGCCCAGCAGTACGCCACTCTCTCCGGCGGCTCCCTTGGGAAGGTGCTGCGCATCGATGAGACCGGCGGACACTCGGCGTCGCATCCCAGACCTGAATTCATGGCTCTGCGGGCGGGCGGCGGCCCCCCGGTGGAGGCGGGTCAGCAGACCGTCACCGCCGAAATCACCGTGGTGTGGGAGCTGCAATGAGCACCCACGGAAGGGCGTCAGACGCAGTTAGTCCATGTAGACGCGCGGGTGCAGGGTGCCGATGAAGGGCAGGTCGCGGTAACGCTCGCCGTAATCCAGCCCGTAACCGACCACAAACTCGTTAGGGATCTCGAATCCGACGAGGGCAACGTCGACGTCGACCTTCTTGGCCTCGGGCTTCCGCAGCAGCGAGCACACGTTGAGCGAACGCGGGCCGCGTGAGGCCAGGTTGCGCATGAGCCAGCTCAGGGTGAGGCCGGAGTCGATGATGTCCTCGACGATCAGCACGTCCAAATCCTGGATGTCCCGGTCCAGGTCCTTGAGAATGCGCACCACCCCGGAGGACGATGTTGCCGAGCCATAGGAACTGACGGCCATGAACTCCATCTGGGTGGGGATCGAGATAGCCCTGGCCAAATCCGAGACGAACATGACGGCACCCTTGAGCACGGTCACCAGCAGTAGGTCACCCTCGATATCGCGGTACTTCTCGCCAATCGCGGCGCCGAGCTCCTGGGTCCGCGCACGAATCTGCTCCTCGGTGAGGAGCACCGATTTCACATCACCGCTGTATTGCTCGCCGCATGCCTGTTGCTGTTCGCAGCTCACGACCGACAGCGTGCCATGGAGGACGTTGCCTATCCAAGCCGGAGGAGTTGGCTAGTGACTTTGTTTACGAAATAGGCCAATATGGAAACGTGAGCAATGACGCTTACGGGGTAGGCGAAAAGACAGAGTCCCGCGATATCCGCGTGGTCGTAATCGGGGCGGGCATGTCCGGGCTGTGCATGGCCTCCACGCTCCGGCACCGGGGTATCACCAACTTCACCGTGTACGAGAAGGCCGACGAGGTCGGCGGGACCTGGCGGGACAACACGTACCCGGGCCTGCAGTGCGATGTGCCCTCGCGCTACTACTCGTACTCCTTCGCCCCGAACCCCGGTTGGAGTAAAGGATTCTCGCCCGGGTCGGAGATCCATCAGTATTTCGTCAGGTTCGCCGACGAACAGGATGTGCGCAGGAACATTCGTTTCGGCGCCGCCGTCACCCGCGCCGAATGGGTGGATGGGCCCGGCCATCCCCACTGGGAGCTGGAACTTTCCGACGGCGGCCGCGATACCGCCGACGTCGTGGTGAGTGCCACCGGGGTGCTGCATCTGCCGCGCCTGCCGGATATCGAAGGATTGCAGAGCTTTACCGGGCCGTGTTTCCACTCGGCACGCTGGGACCACTCGGTGTCCTACGCCGGAAAACGGGTCGGCCTGATCGGAACGGGATCCTCGGGGGTCCAGATCATCAGCGCGCTCGCCGACGACGTGCAGAGCCTTTCGGTCTTCCAGCGCTCGGCGCAGTGGGTCGCACCCGTACCCAACTTCACGTACTCGACCATGTCGAAGTCCATCTGGTCGCGCGTTCGCATCCTGAACAGACTCTCGTATCGGATGTGGCGCTTCTACTTTGAACGCGGCGTGGGCGGATCAGTGGTGAATCCGGGAGCGCGGCGGCGGCTAATTCAGGGATTTGTGCGGGCCTCACATCGACTGCTCATCCGCGACCCAGAACTGCGCGCGAAGCTACATCCCGATTACGAGCCGCTGTGCCGTCGATTGGTGATGTCGGTGCCGTTCTTCAAGGCGGTCCAGCGGCCGAATGTCTCGGTGCTCACCGACGGTATCGACCGGATCGTTCCGCAGGGTGTGATCACCACGGACGGAGTTCTGCACGAACTCGATATCCTAGTGTGTGCCACTGGTTTTGACGCGCACTCGTACTTGCGCCCCATGGAGATGATCGGGCGCGACGGGCTCAAGCTGAGCGATGTGTGGAGTGACGGACCGCGCGCCTACCGTGCCGTCGGGCTTGCCGGATTTCCGAACTTCTTCCTCTTGATCGGGCCGAACAGCCCGATCGGGAACAACTCACTCATCTCGATCGCCGAAACCCAGGTGAAGTTCGCGATGCACTGGATCGACGAGATCCGTTCCGGCCGAGTTCAATCGGTGGCGCCGACGGCAAAGGCGGCCGAGACCTTCAACGCCGAGGTACGCCGGGCGATGCCCAACACCGTGTGGTCCACCGGATGCGATAGCTGGTACCTCGGCGCCGACGGAGTGCCGGAGCTGTGGCCATGGCCGCCCGTTGAGTACCGCCGTACGCTCGCGTCACCGATACGCGAGGACTTCGCGATCACCTAGCTTCCGATTTCGCGAGCAGACACCTATTGCACAGAAACGTCAGGTGACGCGTGCACTATGCGTCTGCTCGCGGAAGAACGGGGTGGACGGATAGAACCAGTTCGTCGCCTAACCTGGATGCCACCAGTCGCTGGTAGGGCAGGTCGGCACCCACCGCGACTCCACCTTGGCCGCGCCACTGCACCACGAGGGCGTCGACCGCGCGAATCTGGATGTCATTCAGGTCCTGCGCACCACCGGTCAGCAGCCAGAGTCTGATTACCCGTCGACGCACAGCGGGCGCCAGGCTCAGGAGGGCTGAAATCGCCAGAGACTCCGAGCCGGGGAACGCAGCCCGCGCCTGTGCGTCGAGTACATCCCCGTCTTCTTGTAGCGATGCCGCGGTCCGGGAGAGCGCCTCAGCGACACCGCCACCAAGCACCTGCTCCAACAGCGGCAGCACCTCGTGCCGCAGGCGCACCCTGACGAACCGCGCGTCCACGTTGTGTGGGTCTTCCCATGGGGTGAGCCCCAATTCATCACACGCGGCGCGCGTCTCGGTTCGCCGAATGTCGAGAAGGGGACGGCCCCATGGATCGTCCCAGGGACGCATCCCGGCGATCGAACGCCCACCGGATCCTCGTCCGAGTCCCAGCAGCACTGTTTCGGCTTGATCATCGAGAGTATGGGCAAGAAGTACCGGTAGCACACCCCGTGCCTGATCGAGTGCCGTATACCGGGCGGTGCGGGCGGCCGCTTCGAGCCCGCCCGCACCATCGACGGTCACCGAAAGTACCGACGCCTCAAAACATCCCAGAGCCAGCGCCCGGTTCCGCGCTTGGGCTGCCACCTCAGCCGACTCCTGCTGCAGCCCATGGTCGACGATGAGCGCGGTCACCACCCAGCCCTGCGCAACGGCCGCGGCCGCGAGTGCCAACGAATCCGCGCCACCCGAAAGCGCGACAGCCACCTCCGTCACACCCGGAAGATGCTGGGCTCCAAATGCTTTAACCGCTCTGCGGAGCGCTAAAGAACTCGGGTTATCCATTGGTCCGGGTTCTCGATCTCGGCGGGCCTGGGCAAAGTCTCGGAATCTCGCCAGACGGTGTTGAAGCGCTCCATGCCCACCTTCCCCACCACATGGTCGACGAATCTCTTGCCGCGGGTGTACTGGCGCATCTTGGCATCCATGCCGATGAGCGCACGGATGATCCGCTGCAGCGGTGGCTGTTTCCGCGAACGCCGCGCCTCGAAACGGGACCTGATGGATGACACCGAAGGGACGACCGCCGGGCCTACCGCGTCCATGACGTGGTCGGCATGCCCTTCGAGCAGTGTTCCCAAAACCAGCAGACGATCGAGGGCGTCCCTGCCACGTTCGGATTGCATGGCGCGCAACAGATCGACGATCCCGTTCTCGCCCTGACTCTTTGGAGAACGTACAAACCCGGCCAGCCTGCCAAGCATGCCGGCCACATCTTCCTCTTGCTCGTTTGCCAATGTCGCCAAGGTGCCCGACATATAGCCGGCAAGCCACGGGTTAGCCGAGAACTGCACACGGTGCGTCACCTCGTGCAGGCATACCCACATGCGGAAATCGCTTGGCAGCACTCGAAGTTGACGTTCCACTGCGATGATATTCGGGTAGACCAGCAGTAACGCACCTGCCCCATCGGTGGTGAACGGGTCGTACTGCCCGAGAATGCCCGACGAAACGAATGCCAGCACTGCACCGGTCTGCGCGCCGGCGATACGTCCCGACAAAAACCCTGTGTCTCCGCCTTCACCGCCGGCCATTAGGCGCATTGACTCCGCAGCGGCCGCAATCCACCGAGGCCGGTCAATAATCCGCGCTTCGGGCACCGCCAACCCGTCCGCCAGACCGGTGAGCTCACGCACCGGAGTCTCCGCGCGCCGTGCCGCGTCCGACAACTCGGCGATGGCCTGCTCGCGGGTGTACTCGGTGGTGGGTGGTGCGGGTCGCGCCAACTTGGCGCCCACGGTGGCGGCGAACTCCCAGTTGACCATGCGGCCAACCGTCAACTCAGGACGCCCGGTTTCAACTCCGCCCTGCGCGACCTGGCCCGACTCGGCCATCAGCTACATCCGCATGATCGCAGCACCGCCGCGGTGCTATCCACCGCATTGCGTGCCGTCGGGGCAGTGGCTTGGTTCTGCATCAACGCGAAGGTCAACACCCGGCCGCTCTCATCGGTGACCACACCGGCCAACGTGTGCACCCCGGTAAGCGAGCCGGTCTTGGCACGTAGCCACCCGGCCGCATCTTGGTTCTGGATAACAAATCTTTCCGAGAGCGTGCCGCTGCCACCGGCGATAGGCAGCACATCCAACAACGGCCGAAGCTTGGGGTGGTCGGGGCCGGCCGCCGCATTGATGACATCGTCGAGGGTGCGCGCGGTCACCCGATCCTCCGCCGAGAGCCCGCTCGAATCGCGAAGCGTCAAACCAGTGAGATCGATTCCCGCGCTACGTAGTTGGGTCGTGACCGCATCGACGGTGCCGGTGAAGGATTGTGGACGGCGGGACGCCAGCGCCACCTCGCGGCCGATGGTCTCCGCCATGACGTTGTCGGATGCGTTCATCATCTCGCGTAGCCGCTCCATAAGCGGCGCCGACTGAACCGACGCAATGGTTTTCGCCGCCGGCGGGGCCGCATCCAACCGCACCAGGTCGGGGTCCACGCCAAGCGCCGTTGCAAGCGCACGGCCCGCATCAAGTGCCGGTGTGGTGGAACGACGAGAGTCGTAGTCGGTCGGCTGCGTACGTCCGGCATCGACCATCACGGCCTGGATGGGCGCCACATCGCCGCCGTCGATATCGGCCGGATCCCACCCCTGCGCCATCGCGGGGCCACCGAACCGACTGATATCCACCGTGATCGACGTGACGGTGACCCCCGACTTACGCACCTGGTCGGCCAGATCGCTGATGCGCGCGGCGTCCCGGTACCAGGTGTCAGTACCCGGCGGCGCCGCACTGAGGATCGGATCTCCGCCGCCGACCAGAGTCACCAGTCCCCGCTGTCCCGCGGTATCGGCAACCACCGAGGTAGTGAGCTTGGCATCCCGATCAAGGGTGAGCAGTGACGCCGCCGCGGTCAATACCTTGTTCGTGGACGCCGGCACCATCGGCACCGTGGAACCCTGCTGCCACAGTTCCCGGCCGGTCAAGGCGTCGGTGACCCGGCCGGTGAACATGGCCAGGGCCGGATCAGCCAGTGCCTTATCCAGGGCCTGCACCAGTCCCTCCGCCGTCGGAATGGGAGCACTGTCGGAAACCGGCACCACGACGGGTTTGGGGGTGACCAGCGCCGGCTGCGATTCGGCCAACTGCGATTGCCGAGAAGATGAGGCCCCCGTGGTCAGCGACGCCAGGAGAACCAACGCGGCAACCGCCAGCACGACCGCGATGGCAAGCAGGATGTGGGTAGAGCGGCGCCAACGACGCGGATCCCAGGCCGCGCCCCTTCGCGCACGCTGGGGGTCCCTCCCACTTGTGGGGGCCTCATCAGAAGCCCTGGGCGTGACCATGCTGTGCAGGGTATCGCTATCCTGGTGCCCGCCTACTGGCACAGGCGTATCGGCGATGAGCCGCGTGCGCGAAGAGCATCAGATAAGGAGCGGGTGTGGAGTTCGACGTCACCATCGAGATCCCCAAGGGCCAGCGCAACAAGTACGAGGTCGATCACGAGACCGGCCGAGTGCGCCTGGACCGCTACCTCTACACGCCGATGGCCTACCCCGCCGACTACGGGTTCATCGAGAACACACTCGGCGAGGACGGCGATCCGCTGGACGCCTTGGTGCTGTTACCCGAGCCCCTCTTCCCGGGTGTGATCGTCGAGGCGCGCCCCGTCGCCATGTTCAAGATGGTCGACGACGGCGGCGGTGACGACAAGGTGCTGTGTGTACCCGCCGGAGACCCGCGCTGGGACCACATCCAGGACCTCGGCGACGTGTCGAGCTTCGAGCTGGATTCCATTAAGCACTTCTTCGTGCACTACAAGGATCTCGAGCCCGGCAAGTTCGTCGAGGCCGCCGACTGGGTGGGCCGCGCCGAGGCCGAGGCCGAGGTGCTGGCATCGTTCGAGCGCCTCAAGACTCAGGGGCACTGACCACGGTCAGGGCGCAATACATACGGCGCCCATCGGCCCGCTGTTGCTGGCCACCACCACACCGTCGATGGTGATCGAGCAACTGGCCTCACCATTGTTCACGTACATCCGCGGCGAAGCCGCGAAGTTGGTGATGGTCAACGAGACTCCCCACGGGAGTGTGGCGCCGTCCATGACGACCGTCTCGGCGCCGGTCCAATAGCTGACCCTCAAGGGAAAATGTACGGGACCGGGATCGATGCCCGAGCCCCACGCGCTATAGGTGACGCTCTTGCCTCCGGTGCCCGACCCGCCGGGGCCTTGGCCGGTGGTGGGCACCGGCTTCGGCGCCTCGGTGGTGGTGGGAACGGGGGGTGCCTCGGTGGTTGTCGGGGTGGTCTCGACACCGGTGCTGGGGTTTGGCGGGGGTGGCGAGGGCGGGGGTGGCTCCGTCGTCGTTATCGACGGCATCGGGAAGTCATTGGGCCCGGTCCACGTCGTCGACGGAGTGACCGTGACCGTCGTCGGGGCAGCCATCTCGGTTCGGCGGGTGATGACCAAGATCGAGGTAAGGGCTATCGCCAGCACCGCCAGCACACTGACGCCGGCGACTATCCACGGCCATTTCGGGGGCTTCGGATCCTCGGGATAGGGAACCGGCTCGGAGCCGGGCCATGGCTCCTGCGGATACTGCTGCCAGTACGGATCCGTCACTGTCCCCCCACTCCTTCCCCGCCGGGCCAACCCTTCAGGCCCGGCGGCAATGTTACGTCGCGTTAAGCTCCTGCAAAATTGGCGGTCCCCCTCTAGCGAACAGCGGCGACGGCCCGAATCATGGTCCTATGTTGATGCATCAGGGCATCGGCCGCGAGATCTTCAACCAGATGCCCGAGACAAAGGCGGTTCACGCGCTGTACGAGTGTGGTGGCAGCGTGACTTGGGCACGGAAAATCGCCGCGGCACGGCCGTTCGCCGATCACGACCTCTTGTTCCGGTGCGCCGATAACGAGCTGTTCGCGTTGTCGGAGGAGTCGCTGGACGAGGTGCTGATCGCCTATCCCCCACTGGGCAAACGCCCAGGAAGTGCGCGCTCGCATGCGGAGCAGTGCGCGATCCGCGACGAAACTCCGGGGATGATGGCCGCGCTGCGGGCCGCCGCCCATCGATACGAGCACCACTTCGGCCATCGCTTCGTCATGCACTTGTGCGGACAGAACGGCGCCTCGGTGCTGCGAGCCATCTCCGACCGGATGCACCACGACGTGGACACCGAACGCAAGGTGACCCGCAACGAGCTCGCAAAGATCAATCGCACCCGACTGGAGCGCATGCTTGGCCCCGAGGGTGGCTACGACAACTGGTGATCACAGGGCCCACGGTCAGGCCGCCAGCGGCACCCGCTGCGGCAGCAATGCCAGCACCCGGTGTGCCGCGCAACTGATATCCGTCGTCGGCGACGCGGGAATCAGCGTCACCCCGTCGGCCACGCCAGCCAGGTAGATATCGGCGATCAAACCGGCCAGCCCTTCAGGGGTCCCTGCATAGGAGACCGCGGTCGGAACCCTCAGGCCCGCGAAATGCTTACGCGCCGATCGTGAGTCGGACTCGATATGCACGTAGACATCCAGGATGGCTGCGGGTGAGTCCTGCCGCGAGGTACGCAATGAACGCCTGGTCCGCTGCGCATGCTTGAGGTCGGGCGCGTTGACACGCTCGGTGCTGCCGACACCACCGGTCAGCTCATGCCATCCGGCAGCATCCTCGGTGAACACACGAAACGCTTGAGCCTGTGCCGCCACAGATCCGACTGTACCGGCGACCGGCCCATTCACCAGGGTTCAATTCCCGGTGAATGGATCGGACTAAGGCTTCACCTGCTCAACGGGCTGCTGACGAGTGGGCGCCGGAGCGCGCTCGGTCAGATTGTCGACGAGGCGTTGCACCCTGGGCATGAGCGTGTCGATATCCAAGCCAAGCCAGTACGGAATCGGATACATGAAATGCCGATTGAGGCCGGGGAGGAGCCTACTGAGGAAGTAGCCCAACCAAGCTTCCGGGCGGACCGGGGCCACCGCGAAGTTGTAGCGGGCGGCTCGGACTGTCGCTCGGGCCACTTGTGGTGGGCCGATCAGGTTGTCCAGCACGCGCATCGGGGCAGAGGACTGGACGGTCCGCATGATGTTGTTGGCGCGCTCGCGCATGTCGTCACTGACATCCAAACCGGCAACGGTTGCGTTCACGCCGATGTTGGTATTGATGAACCCCGGACATACCGCCGATACACCGATTCCCTTGGGCCCTAATTCCATCCGCATACACTCGCTCAGCATCTTCACCGCAGCCTTGGAGGCCGAGTACGCCGGGAACACCGGCGTCGGGGTGATGGCTCCGGCCGATGCGATATTGACGATCTGCCCGCCGCGCCCACGCTCTGCCATCTGCTTGCCAAAGACCTTGCCGCCGTATGCGACGCCAAACACGTTGACCTTGAACTGCTTTTCCCAGTGTTCCTGCTCGAGGTCGAAGAAGCGCCCACCGACCAAGATGCCCGCGTTGTTCACCAGCACGTCGGCGACACCGTATTCCGCCCGGACCTGATCGGCGAAGCGTTCCCAGGCTGCCGGATCAGTGACATCGAGCTGGAAGCCGACGGCCCGATACCCCTTCTTGTGGATGATCTCCGCAGTCTCCTGAGCGGTGGACAGATCCAGATCGGAGGCGACCACCTCCGCACCACCCTTGGCGAATTGGATCGCGATGGCCCGCCCGATACCGCTGCCGGCACCGGTCACCACGACGAGTTCAGGCTTACGGCCGGGAATCAGCCTCATCCCACTACCTCCTTGTTGCGCTTCCGCGTCGACCTGGACTTCGTTGCCGGAGCGGCAGTCTCGGCGCTGTATCGGTAGTTGTCGAGAGGGAAATACTTGTTGTGGTAGTACATTTCGCCAAAGCCACCGGGACGGAACGGTGAGTCGCCGTGATCGTCGATGTAGTAGGTGTTCGACGTCGCGCAGGCCGGTGACAGCCACAGGTGATTCTTGTTGCGCTCGTGCATCTTGTGGAAGTAGGCGTCGTGCACGTCCTGCTTCACCTCGGCAGTGGTCGTCCCACGCTTCTTGGTCTCGGCGATCACACGCGCCGCGTGCGCGGTGGTTGACTCGATCAGCATGTGGTACGGACCGAACACATATCCGTACGGTCCCGTCACTATGTAGAGGTTGGGATAGTCGGGGATGGAAACGCCCTGGTACGCCTGGTACCGATTCACTTGGAAGAATCCCTGAAGATCCTTCCCGCCACGCCCCGAGACGGGGAAGGCCGGCGTGTGTTCCCAGAGGTGAAATCCCGTGGCGCAGATCAGCACATCGACTTCGTGCTCTACACCATCCGCGGTGAGCAGCCCCTTCTCGGTGATTCGCTGAATCGGCTCGGTGGCCAGGGCGACGTTGGGGCGGTTGAACGTCTTGAGATACGTGTTGGAGAAGGAAGGCCGTTTGCAGCCGAATCCGTAGTACGGCAGTAACTTTTCCCGAGTGACCGGATCATCGACCTGGCTACGCATCCATGCACGAATCCTGTTGGCCACGAACATCGATGCGGATTCGACATACTTGGAGTCGAGGCGCCACAGCGCATCCGGCGTGTATGCGGTACTCAGATTGATGGCGTGACGGATGCCCTTGGCCAGACCGGGGAATCCAAAGAGGGCACGCCAAAAACGGTTGTACTTCAGATCGGGCTTGGGTCCGACGTAAATCGGGGTGCGTTGGAAGACCGTGAGATGGCTGACCTCCTCGGCGATCTCCGGAACCAACTGCAACGAGGTCGCACCGGTTCCGATAACGGCGACCCGCTTGCCTGCGAGCTGAACATCCTTGTCCCACAACGCGGTGTGCATCAGCACACCTTGGTAGGTGTCGAGGCCGTCGATCTCGGGAAGTTTGGGCTGCTCAAGCCCACCGGTCGCAGCGATCACGTGTCGGGCAGTGATCTCACTATCGCCCTCCAGGCTGATGCGCCACATATTGCATGTCTCGTCGAATGCCTGGCGCACAACCCTGGTGTTGAATCGAATCTTGTCTCGCAATCCGTGCTTGTCGACAAGCTCCTGCGCATACTCTTCCAGCTCGTCGCCGGGAGTGAAGAACTTCGACCAGGTGGTCTTCTGGTCATAGGAGAAGCTGTAGATGAAGGTCGGGATGTCGACTGCGACGCCCGGGTACTTGTTGGCGTGCCAGGTGCCACCGGCCGCATCCCACTTCTCCAGGATGACGTAGTCGTCGATGCCCTTTTTGTTCAGCTCGACGCCCGCACCGATACCGCCGAAGCCGGCCCCGATGATGACTACCTCGTGGTCGGGAACGACCTGTTCCCGACCATTGACCTCGCTACTTCCCATACGTGCACTAGTCATATACGACTTCCTTGTCCGTCCGACTGGTTAAGCGTCGAACAGAAAGTACCACGTATTACTAGTTACATATATTTATTGGCTCAGGTGACCTAAGAAATCCGGCCATGGGCGCGGATCGTCGACAGGACCTACCTGCCCATCGTGTTCGATATAGGTCAGGGCGGGACCGTTGCGCACCAGCTGGTCGATGGCTTCGAGAAGCCGGGTGATATCGCTTGCGGTGGTTCCCAATCCGATGCTGGCACGCACCGCTCCCCCCGGCGCGCCCAGCCTGGCCAACAGTGGGTGGGCGCAGAACCTGCCGTCACGCAGGCCTATACCGTGCTCGGCCGAGAGGTAGGCAGCGACGACCGAGGGCGTGTATCCGACGACGGTGAACGACACGATACCCAGGGCCTCACGACCTTCGGCCCAAATACGCAGGGTGTCAACGCCTTCGATCGCGTCCAGGCCGTCGCGTAATTGGGCAGTGAGCACATCCTCGACATCGCTTAGCTCACCAAGAGCGCCCAGCGCCTCGCAGGCCGCGGCCACCGCGGCGACACCAACCACATTGGGGGTGCCCGCCTCATGCCGTTGCGGCCCGGTGAGCCAGTCGGCTCCGTCAATGCCCACATTGCGGACGGCTCCGCCCCCGGCGAGATAGGGCTGCGCGGCGTCGAGCCAGTCACCTTGCCCGACAAGGACTCCGGCACCGAATGGTGCGTACAGTTTATGCCCGGAGAAGGCCAGATAGTCGATTCCAGTCGCCGCCAGATCGATTCGACGGTGCGGCACCAACTGTGCTCCGTCCACCGCTATCCGAGCCCCATGTCGGTGGGCGACGGCCGCAAGTTCGGCCAGCGGCAATACCTCACCTGTGACATTGGAGGCGCCGGTGACAGCCAGCAATGCGGCGGGCCGTCGCGCCAGTTCCTCGTCCAGCGCGGCAATGGTGTCCGCGACGGTGGCACGATGCCGCACCACCCGTGCGCCATATCGCTGCCAGGTCAACAGGTTTGCGTGGTGCTCGATATCCAGCACCACCACCTTTGGATGTCGCCGGCTTTCGGGCTCCGTCCCTGAATGTCGCCGGCTTTCGGGCTCCGCCGCACCCGGCACCGCCGAAGCCAGCAGATTGAGCGAGTCGGTGGTGTTGCGGGTGAAGATCACATGGTGACCGGCTGCGGCTCCAACGAAGCGCGCGACCGTTTCCCGAGCTCCCTCGTAAAGGGTCGTGCACACCCGCGAGGCGTACCCGGCCCCGCGGTGCACGCTGGCGTAATACGGCAGCAGCTCGGTGATGCGGTCCGCGACATCACAAAGCGCGGGCGCACTCGCCGCATAGTCGAAATTGGCGTACCTGATCCAGCCACCTTGGGCCAGAGGAACTTTGGTATCGGCCCCAACAACACGTGCGACCGCTTGTTCGGATACTGACATGTGACATCCTGTCTCACCGGACCCGCCCGGCGAGTCCACGCTTGCCGAGCCCGATTGGACACGACCAGGTCGTCACCTGGAGCACCCCACCGTGGAGGAGGGTTGCCGACCAGCTAGCCAGGGCTTGTCGCTGGTTCTCATGACCTGTCCGCAGTGTGCCCGCCTGCCGCGACCACCGTCAAGCGCATTGCGCACTGTGATTCCAACCCCGTGATTTCAGATCCCCGCATCTTTGAGGCACACTGGCTGGCGGAGGGGAGTATTCCTTCGCTGCGGTGTCGTCATCACGTCGGCCATCATTGGTCCGATCGGTGCCGCGGGCCGGTCATCTGGTCGGCGGAAGAGACCTCCGGCGTTTTTTGGCGACCGGAGGTAATCGTGCAGGTAACTCAGCTCGAATGGATCATCACGCTGGCCGTCACGGTCGCGATCCTGGTATTCGACATCGTCGTGATCGGTCGACGGCCCCACGAACCGACAACCCGAGAAACCGCGACCGCACTGACCATCTACGTCGGACTGGCGGTGGCCTTCGGTCTCTGGGTGTGGTTCTTCCACGGCAGCCAGTTCGGGCTGGAATTCTTCGCGGGCTGGCTCACCGAGTACAGCCTGTCCGTGGACAACCTGTTCATCTTCTTGATCATCATGGCCAGCTTCAAGGTGCCCCGGGTCTATCAGCAAGAGGCGCTGTTGGTCGGCATCATCTTGGCGCTGATCTTCCGTGGCATCTTCATCGCACTGGGCGCGGTGGCCATCAACGAGTTCTCGTGGATCTTCTACCTTTTCGGCGCATTCCTGGTCTACACCGCGATCAATCTTGCGCGCGACACCGAGCATGACGATGACGGTGACAACCCCGTGGTCAAGTTCGCCCGCAAGCACCTACGGACCACCGACAAGTGGGACGGGCTACGGCTGTGGGTCAAGGAGAACGGCACTCGGCTGATGACGCCGATGTTCCTGGTGATCGTCGCGCTGGGCACCACCGACCTGCTGTTCGCGCTCGACTCCATCCCGGCGATCTATGGGCTCACCAAAGAGCCGTACCTGGTGTTCACAGCGAACGTGTTCGCGCTGATGGGTCTGCGGCAGCTGTACTTCCTGCTCGGCGACATGCTCAAGCGGCTGGTGTACCTGTCTCAGGGGCTGGCGTTCATCCTGTTCTTCATCGGCGTCAAGCTGATCCTGCATGCGTTGCATGAGAATGAGCTGCCGTTCATCAACGGCGGCGAGTCGGTTCATGTGCCCGAGATCCCCACGTTGGCAAGCCTTGCGGTGATCGTCGTGACGCTGCTCATCACCACCGTTGCCAGCCTGTACAAGACCAGGCGTACCGCCAAAGAGGCCTAGGGCTGCACGCCGAAGGTCATCGAGACCACCGCGGTGATGTCCTTGTCGACGGTGGACGTGTCGTAGCTGCCGCCGTCCCGCATCTCAGTGGAGTTGGGCTTGGTGATGGTCCCGATCCGCAGGTCTGACGGCTGGGCGTACAGGTATTGCGGCGCGTCGGATCGGATGGCGATTGCCCCGTCTGGGGTACCTGTTTCTCGTCCTTGAGGTACTTCATGACGTGGATGTCCAGCACCCATCGCAGCAAACTCTGCCGGTATGATTTCACCCTTACTGCGCGGCTACTTCCGCGCGGCGGCGAGCCCAGCCGGATCCAGACCGATAGGCTCGCTGCGGTACCCCTCCAGGGCCCATAAAACCGACGCGGAAATTACGAGGAGCAGCGTGACCGGCCCCGACGAGTCACCCACCACCCGCGCGCGCGAAGAGGCACCGGATCCCGTGCCTCAACCCGAGCCTCCCGCTGGCGCGAAGAACCCGATCCCCCCGCAGTACCTCCTCGGTGGGTCCGCGCCTCCGGCGCGCACCCTGATCGACATTCTCTACGCGACGGCCGCGGAGAACCCCGACGCTCCCGCCATCGACGACGGCACGGTGCAACTCACCTACTCCGAACTCATCGTCGACGTCGAGTCGAGCGTCGAATGGCTTGGCGCCAGGGGGATCGGGCGCGGTGATCGGGTCGGCATCCGTATGCCGTCCGGCAGCTACTCGCTCTACGTGGCGATCCTGGCGACTCTGGCCGCCGGAGCCGCATACGTTCCCGTCGACGCCGATGATCCCGAGGAGCGTGCGGCACTGGTGTTCGGTGAGGCGCAGGTGGCAGCCGTCATCACCCCCGACGGGCTCGTTCGCGGCCCCGGGTCGTCGCGGGGCTGGCGCGCCACCAAGCCGACACCACGCGACGACGCGTGGATCATCTTCACGTCGGGTTCCACCGGCACCCCCAAGGGGGTAGCGGTAACGCATCGCAATGCCGCCGCCTTCGTCGACGCCGAAGCACAGATGTTCTTGCAAGACAACCCGATCGGACCGGACGACCGGGTGCTGGCCGGTCTGTCCGTGGCCTTTGACGCCTCCTGCGAAGAGATGTGGCTCGCGTGGCGTTACGGCGCCTGCCTGGTCCCCGCCCCTCGATCCCTGGTGCGCAGTGGCATGGACCTGGGCCCATGGCTGGTATCTCGCGATGTCACCGTGGTGTCCACGGTGCCCACCCTGGCAGCGTTGTGGCCGGCAGAAGCTCTGGAGGCCGTCCGCCTGCTGATCTTCGGCGGCGAGGCCTGCCCGCCGGATCTGGCGGAGCGGCTGGCCTTGGGCGACGGAGGTGAGGACTCGTTCAAGCGCGAGGTGTGGAACACCTATGGCCCCACCGAGGCGACCGTGGTGGCATGCGCGGCGCAGCTCGACGGCGTGAGCCCCGTCAGCATCGGATTGCCGCTACCCGGTTGGGATCTGGCAGTCGTGGATGCTCAGGGCAATCAGGTCGGCTACGGCGCAATCGGTGAGCTGGTGATCGGCGGTATCGGCCTGGCCAAATACCTCGACCCGGAGAAGGACGCCGAAAAGTACGCACCCCTAGACACTTTGGGGTGGTCGCGGGCCTACCGCAGCGGAGACCTGGTACGCCTGGAACCCGACGGGCTGTACTTCCAGGGCCGCGCCGATGACCAGGTGAAGGTCGGCGGCCGCCGCATCGAACTCGGCGAGGTGGATGCGGCGCTGGTCAACCTGCCCGGCGTGAGTGGCGGCGCCGCCGCGGTGCGCAAGACCGCCAGCGGCACCCCGCTGCTGGTCGGCTACATCGCCAGCGCCGACCCCAACTTCGATATCGCAGCGGCCCGCGCAAGCCTGGCCGAATCACTCCCCGCGGCGTTGGTGCCACGCCTGGTCAAGTTGGACGAACTACCCACGCGCACATCGGGGAAGGTCGACCGCAACGCGCTGCCGTGGCCGCCGCCGGGGGCGGGTCCCGATGACGACGCAACCGAGCTCGGCGGCACCATGGGCTGGCTCGCCAGCTTGTGGCGCGACGTCCTGGCGGCACCCATCGACGGGCCCGGGGCCGACTTCTTCGCTCTTGGCGGCGGCTCGCTCTCCGCGGCACAGTTGGTGGCGGCATTGCGGCAGCGCTACCCGCAGGTGACAGTCGCGAACCTGTACGACCAACCACGACTCGGATCGCTGGCCACCTTCCTGGACGAGCTGTCGCCTCCCATCGCGGTCGAACCACGAATCGTCGAGCCGGTGCCGCGCCTGGCAGAGCTGGCGCAGGTTATCGCGACCGTTCCGCTGACCACGCTCACAGGTCTGCAGTGGGCGACGTGGCTTGCCCTGGCCAACAACGTATTTGCGACGTTCAGCGCGGTCCCGTGGTTGGTCACGGTCAACTGGTGGTTGGTGCTGGCGGCCTTCGTGCTGTTCATCACTCCCCTGGGCCGCATGAGTATTACCGTCATCGGGGCACGGCTGCTGTTATCCGGCGTCCAGCCCGGCACGTACCCCCGTGGCGGGAGCGTGCATCTACGTGTGTGGATCGCCGACCGGCTGGCCACCGCCAGTGGCGCCGAGAACCTTTCCGGCGCACCGTGGATGGTGTACTACGCCAGAGCCTTGGGTGCGCGTGTCGGCAACGGCGTTGACCTCCATTCCTCGCCGCCGGTAACCGGATGGCTGACCCTTGGTCACCGCAGTTCCGTCGAGCCCGAAGTCGATCTGTCCGGGCATTGGGTGGATGGCGACAAGTTCCACCTCGGCCCGATCATCATCGGCGATGACGCCACCGTAGGGGCACGCACCACCCTGCTGCCGGGAGCGGTTATCGGTAAGAACGCCGACGTGGCACCGGGTTCCGGTGTCATAGGGCGGGTGAAGAACGGTCAGTACTGGAAGGGTTCGCCGGCCGTCAAATCCGGTAAGGCGCGTCATCCGTGGCCCGATTATCGTCCACCCCGTGCCGCGCAGTGGATTGCGATCTACGGAATAACCTCCATCCTGATCGGTGGACTGCCGCTGTTGGCGTTGGCGGCCGGTTTGGCCGTGGTGGCATTCGGCATCAAGGATGCCGCCACGATTTGTGAAGCCGTTGTGCCCGCACTCATCTGGACTCCCGGCGCGGCGTTGGTCAGTGTGATCGTTTACGCCGGCATCACCGTGGTGCTGGTGCGGTTACTGTCGATCGGCGTGCACGAGGGGTACCACCCGGTCCGCGGGCGACAGGGGTGGCAGCTGTGGGGCACCGAACGCCTGATGGACGCCGCGCGTAACTATCTATTCCCCATCTACGCAAGCCTGCTGACTCCGTGGTGGCTGCGCATACTGGGCGCGAAAATCGGTAAGAACACCGAGATTTCGACGGCACTGCTGATGCCAAAGTTCACCGAAGTGGACGACGGCGCCTTTCTGGCCGATGACACCATGGTCGCCTCCTATGAGTTGGGGGGTGGCTGGATCCACATCGCCAAGGCCCGGATCGGGAAGCGCGCGTTCCTGGGTAACTCGGGGATCACCCAACCCGGCCGCAAGGTTCCCAACGATGCGCTGGTGGCCGTGCTGTCCGCGACCCCCCATAAGGCGAAATCGGGTTCATCGTGGATCGGTAGCCCGCCGAAACGGCTGCGCCGCAAGGCCGATGACGCGGACTCCGCGCGCACATTCGAGCCGCCGTTCCGACTCAAGGTCATGCGCTCGATCGTCGAAACCTGCCGCATCATTCCGATCATCGTCACGTTCGGGATCGGTGTCGGGGTGCTGTTGACCCTGCAGACGATTGCCATCCGGTTCAACTTCTGGGTGGCTGCCGCATTGAGCGGGGTGGTGCTGCTGGCTGCCGGACTGGTGGCGGGCGTGATCAGCGTGGTGGCCAAATGGGTGGTGGTGGGCCGCACAAAGTCCGTCGAGAAGCCGCTGTGGTCGTCGTTTGTCTGGCGCAACGAGGTCGCCGATACATTTGTGGAAACGGTTGCCGCCGTGTGGTTTGCACGCGCCGCATCGGGAACGGTGATGCAGAACTGGTGGCTTCGCGGGCTGGGCGCGAAGATCGGCCGCGGTGTGTGGTGCGAGACCTACTGGCTACCCGAGGCCGATCTGGTGACCCTGGGCAAGGGCGCGACCGTGAACCGCGGCTGTGTGGTGCAGACACACCTGTTCCACGACCGGATCATGCGAATGGACACCGTGACTCTCGGCGAGGGCGCCACCCTGGGACCGCATTGTGTGGCGCTGCCCGCCGCAGAGCTCGGCGCGGGTGCCACCGTTGGTCCCGCCTCCCTCGTGGTCCGCGGTGATGTGGTCCCTCCGTCTACCCGATGGCAGGGAAACCCGATTTCGCCATGGAGCAAACTGGACCCACTGGCACCAAAGAAGCCCAAGGCCGGCAGGGGTCCAAAGGACAAGGACCCAGATGACCAGGGTCCAGCGGCCGCATGACCAAACCAGGCAAGAAGGCGGCCAAAAGACTTCCCCCGAGGCCGCCCGTCATAGACCCCTATCTGCCGCAGAACGGTAACTACGGATACCGGGTGTCACGCTATGAACTGGACCTGGAGTACAAGGTGGCCATCAACCGGCTGACCGGTACCGCGACAATCACCGCCGTCACCCTCGCCACACTCAAGGAGTTCACCCTCGATCTCGCCGATACCCTCAGCGTCTCCAAGGTGACCGTGAACGGCAGACGTCCAACGCATTTCGGACATCGCGCCGGAAAGATCTCCGTCAAGCTGGTCACCGCCATCCCGGCCGGCGCAGCGATGACCGTCGTGATTCGGTACGGCGGATCACCGCGCCCCGTCAACAGCATGTGGGGAGATGTCGGGTTCGAGGAGCTGACCAACGGCGTGCTGGTGGCCGGACAGCCCAACGGTGCGGCGTCCTGGTTCCCCTGTGACGACCACCCCAGCTCCAAGGCAAGCTACCGGTTTGTCATCAGCAGCGACAGCCCATACTGCGTTATCTCCAATGGGGAGCTGGTATCCCGGCGCGTACGGGCGGCGCATACCACCTGGACCTACGAGCAGCCAGAGCCGATGGCCCCATACCTGGCGACATTGCAGATCGGCGATTATCAGACCGTCAAGCTCGCCAAGAATCCGGTACCGATGAGCGCCGCGCTGCCATCGCGTCTACGTGACCGGTTCGCATACGACTTCGGTAGGCAGCCGCAGATGATGAAGCTGTTCATCAAACAGTTCGGTCCTTACCCCTTCGCCGCCGGATACACCGTCGTGGTCGCCGATGACGATCTCGATATTCCTCTTGAAGCACAAGGCATTTCGGTGTTCGGCGCCAACCATTGCGATGGGGAGCGGCACTCCGAGCGGCTCGTCGCGCACGAGCTGGCGCACCAGTGGTTCGGCAATAGCGTCACCGCACGCCGTTGGCGTGACATCTGGCTGCATGAAGGATTCGCCTGTTACGCCGAATGGCTGTGGTCCGAGGAGTCCGGCGGACCGTCGGCCGATGCCCGCGCCCGGCACTATCACCAGAAGCTCAAGGACCTCCCGCAAGACTTACTACTGGCCGACCCGGGCCCGCAACTGATGTTCGACGATCGCGTGTACAAACGTGGGGCGTTGACGCTGCACGCATTGCGGTTGCGGCTGGGCGACGTGAAGTTCTTTGAGCTACTGCAGGACTGGACCACTCGATACCGGCACAGCACCGTCATTACCGATGACTTCACGGGCCTGGCCGCCGGGTACTCCGACGAATCGTTGCGGCCATTGTGGTCCGCGTGGCTATACGAGAAACGCCTCCCACCCTTGGACCGGAAGTGACCGACGCCGGCCCCAGCGCCCGCTCCAGTGTCGCGCGGATCGGTGCCGCCACGGCGATCAGCGCGATCTGTGGCTACATCGTGCTGTATCTCGCGGCCCGGGAGCTGGGTCCCGCGTTGTTCTCTGTGTTCGGAGTCTTCTGGGGCGCTTTCGGTTTGGTCACCGGCGCGGCCAACGGGCTGCTGCAGGAGACCACTCGAGAAGTGCGGCTATCACTGGCGCAGCGGGAGCGGTCACCGCTGGCCACCACACTGCCGATCAGGATCGCCTTCGGATTCGCGATCGCCTCTGCCGTCGGGATCGTCGGCACCGCACCACTGTGGGCATCGCACGTATTCACCGAGTTCCGTTGGCTCAGCGTGGCATTGCTGGCCGGCGGGCTCGCCGGGTTTTGTATGCACGCGACCACGCTGGGCGCGCTGGCCGGCTCGAGTCGCTGGACCCAATACGGCGTTCTCATGGTCACCGATGCGGGAATCCGTTTGGTGGTTGCCGTCGTCACCTTCGTGGCCACCATAGGGCTTGTCGGCTATCTCTGGGCGACGGTGGCGGGATCGATGTCCTGGCTGCTGCTCACGCTCGTGTCCAAACCCACTCGCGAGGCGCTGACGGTGCCCGCACTGGTCGACGTCATGGAATTCCTGCGCGGCGCCCGACATTCGATCGCCGCGGCTGCGGCCAGCGCGGTCCTAGTTATGGGTTTCCCGGTGCTGTTGCAGTCGACGGCGGGTGATCTCGGCACCACCGGCGGTGTGGTGATCCTGGCCGTCACGCTGACCCGCGCGCCCCTGTTGGTGCCGCTAACGGCACTGCAGGGCAACCTCATCGCCCATTTCGTGGATGAACGGGACCGGCGTCTGCACGCGCTGCTGACCCCTGCCGCCATCATCATCGGGGTCGGAGCGGTGGGTATCGCACTCGCGGCGTCCATCGGCCCCTGGCTGCTGCGGACGGCGTTCGATCCCGCGTATCAGGCGGGTGGACCGCTCCTGGGCTGGCTGACGGCGGGAGCGGTGATGATCGCGCTCCTCACCCTGACCGGGGCTGCCACGGTGGCGCATGCCCGTCACCTCGCGTACTCGGCGGGATGGGTTGGTGCCACGGTGGTCTCGGCGCTCTTGCTGCTGTTGCCTCTCGGCCTCGAGGAACGGACGGTGATCGCATTGATCGGCGGGCCCGTCGTCGGGATCGTGGCACATCTTGCTGCGCTTGCGTTCTGGAGCGATGAGCCGGGAACGCTTGATCCCGTCATCGACTGAGCCGGCTGCGGGTAGGCCGTTCAGATCCCCGCGGCGTGCTCCAACTCCACGAGCGCGGCCTCAAGCCCGTCGGCCATCTCGTCGATATCGGCGGCAACCTCGGGCGTGGTGACGAACCCGAAGTCCATGTGCTCCATGTACGAGAAGCAGGTGATATTGAGGGCGACATCCAAGACCGGTGGGCCGAGCGGGATCATCGACTCCAGCTGTGCGCCGGCCATGTAGAGCGGGAACGCCGGCCCCGGGACGTTCGACAGCACCAGGTTGATCGGCGCCAGATTGCGGGACAACCCGCTGGCGGTGTAGGCCCGCGCCGCCAATTGCAGCAGCCCGGGTGGCGTCGTATCGGTCAGCCCCATGATCTGATGTGCCGACATGGCCCGCGCCATTTCCTTGGCGCCCTGCGTTCCCTGGTAGATCGCCTTGATCCGCTCGGCCGGGTCCTCGATATCCGTCGCCAGCGAGACGGTCATCGAGCTGATCTGATTCCCGACCTCACCACCGGTTTCCTCGGTGCGCACCGAGACCGGTATCTGCACGATCAGCGGTTTGTCGGGCAGTTCGTCCCTTTTAGCCAGATAGTCGCGGACGGCGCCGGAGACGATGGCCAACACCACATCGTTGACCTTGACGCCATACGCATCCTTCAACGCCTTCACCCGCGCAAGCTCGAGGCGCGCACCGGAGATCCGTCGGTGTGGTGACACGGACGCATTGAACCGAGTGTGCGGGGCCTCGAAGTATCCGGGTGATTTCCGTTCCATGCCGAAAACCGCCAGCTGCTGCCGCACCGTCTGCTCAACCAGCCTGGCGACCCGGTAGGGCGTCTTCACACCGATATTGACCAGTGCACTCAACAACATTCGTTCCCTGCTGGGAAGCCCCAGCGCGACCAGCGACCCGACGGTATCGGCCGGTGCTGGTCGAGGTTCCGGGGCGATATCGAACAGAATCTCGCCCAGACCCGCTCCCGAGACGCCATCGACGATTGCATGGTGCATCTTGGTCAGCGTGGCGACGCGTCCACCCTCGACCCCCTCGATGACCCACAGCTCCCACAGCGGCCGCGAGCGGTCGAGCTTGTACGACATCAACCGGCCGGCCAGCTCCTCCAGCTCCTTGCGACCGCCGGGCGCGGGAACACCGATACGACGTATATGAAAGTCGGGATCGAGTTCCTCGTCTTCGACGAACCACGGCCGGTCCAACCCCAACGGGACATCGGTGACCCGCCAGCGCAGCTGCGGCATCGACGGAAGCCGCTCGACAATGAGGCTGCGTACCCGCTCGAAGCTATAGTCCGGCGAAGTGGCGGGGTCGTAGATGGACAGTCCCCCGATGTGCATATGCCAACCCGCCGTTTCGGCATGCCAGAACGCCGCATCTACTCCAGACAACCGCCTCATCCCGCCAACTTAACCGCGCCGGGCGGGTGATCCGGTGGAATCGGCCGGATGGGTGTGATGCTCTGTTTCGGTCAGCGCCAACCGATGCCCTCAAACAGATTCCACGACTGGCTGCCCTTCACATAGTGGAGGTAGTAGGCGTAGTTGGCGATGCTCATCTGCAGGACGCCCACACCTACGCCGACACCCGTGACGGCAGCATCCGGGAGAGGCAGGATCGCAAAGATGACCATCAGAACCGCGTTCAGACCCAGCAGCGTGAGCCCCTTCTGCCACATCCCCTTGACGCAGAAGTAGATCGGGCCGAAGAAGAACGCACAGAAGTTCGCCGTCAACCGAAAACGCGCACCGAAGGGCAGCGCCTTGAAGGCCGCCTTCGATTCCGGGGTCGACCCGGGGGTGCCGTACCGGTCGAAGAAGTCGAAACGCATCTGCCAGATCTCCGCCAGATTCTGGCGATCATGTATGTCGGTCACAGCGGGGCAATCTACCGCCGTCACCGGTGCTACGTTGATCCCAGTGAGCATTCCAGGGAGCAACAGCGCCAATGCTGATACCTGGCTGGTCATCCCCGCCTACAACGAGGGACCAGTCATCGCCGACGTCATCGCCGCGGCGCTCGGCACCTTCCCCAATATCGTCTGCGTGGACGACGGCAGTGCCGACCACACCGCTGCCCTTGCGCACGGCGCCGGATCGCATGTGGTCCGGCACCCCGTCAACCTGGGACAGGGCGCAGCCATTCAGACGGGTGTCGAATACGCACGCGCACAGCCCGGCGCCCAGATCTTCGTGACATTCGACGCCGATGGCCAACACCAGGTCAAGGACGTGGTGGCCATGGTGGACAGATTGCGCCTGGAACCTCTCGACATCATCGTCGGCACCCGGTTCGGTGCCGGGGCCGCGCCAAGCCATGTGCCCCTCATCAAGCGCATCGTGCTGAAAACCGTTGTGCTGCTGAGTCCCCGCACCCGCCGCCTCAACCTCACCGATGCCCACAACGGCCTACGCGTATTCAACCGGACCGTTGCCAATGGTCTCAGCATCACCATGAACGGTATGGGCCACGCCAGTGAGTTCATCGCGATGATCGCCGAAAACCACTGGCGGGTGGCAGAACAGCCGGTCGATATCCTGTACACCGAGTATTCGATGGCCAAGGGCCAGTCGCTTATCAACGGGGTCAACATCATGTTCGACACCGCGTTCCGCCGGAGGTTGCCGTGATCACCTGGATACAGCCGCTGCTGATCGTCGCGGTCTTGCTGCTGCTGGTGTACCTGCTACGTTCGCGCAGCACCGCACAGGCGAAGGCATGGGTGAAGCTCGGGTTCGTGGTCTTCGTGATGGCAGGTATCTACGCCATCCTGCGCCCCAATGACACCACCACACTGGCACATTGGCTCGGCCTGGGCCGCGGCACCGACCTGATGCTGTATGCGCTCATCATCGCGTTTGCGTTCACGACGCTCAGCACCTACCTGCGTTTCAAGGATTTGGAGCTGCGCTACTCGCGGCTGGCGCGCGCAGTCGCGCTACGCGGTGCCGAGTCCCCGCAGGGCTCAACCGATCCGGGGCTAGCCCCGGAAGTACTCGACGGTCCGGCCGATTCCCTCCGTTAGCGCCACCTTCGGCTCCCAGCCCAGCACCTTCCGGGCCAGACCTACGTCCAAGCAGGACTGACGCAAATCGCCCAGCCGGGGCGGATGGAACTCCGGATCGTCGGATGCGCCCGCAGCGGCCGCCACCAGCGAATGCAGTTGCCGGTCACTGGTTTCCACACCGGTGCCGATGTTGAAACGCTGCCCGCCGCCATCCGGGCCGGAGGCGCGCACAAAGGCCTCCACCACATCATCGACGAACACATAGTCACGGGTGTTTCCACCGTCACCGAATACCTTGGTGAGGCGTCCCGCCAGCAGCGCCTGCGCGAAGATTGCGACTACGCCCGCCTCTCCGTGCGGATCCTGGCGTGGCCCATACACGTTGGCCGGTGCGATATGCGAGCATTCCAGCCCGTACAGATGACGGAAGGTGTTGAGGTAGATCTCGCCGGCCACCTTGCCCGCGGCGTACGGCGAATGCGGATCTGTGGGGACCGCCTCACTGGTGGGGATCTGCTCCGGGGTCCCGTAGATCGATCCGCCCGAGGAGGTGTGCACGATCTTGCGCACACCTGCCTTGCGCGCCGCCTCGGCCAGCCGGATCGTGCCGACGACATTGACAGAGGAATCGAACTGCGGGTCGGCCACCGAGTGGCGCACATCGATCTGCGCGGCCAGGTGGAAGATCACCTCGGGCGCGTACTCAGCCACGACGGCTTCCAGATCCGCCTCGACGATGTCGTCCTTGACGAAGGTGAAGGCGGAATGCGCCTCAGCAGCATCCAGATTCGCCACCTTGCCGGTAGCCAGGTTATCCAGTCCCGTTACCTCGTGCCCGTCCGCCAGCAGCCGGTCGACCAGTGTTGATCCGATAAATCCTGCGGCTCCGGTAACCATTGCGCGCACGTGGCGACTCCTCTATGCCGTAGCAAGCTCGTGATTTCGGCCCCCACCCTACCGATAGGGTCTGGCACTGATGCTCGTCCGACTTCCTGCCCAGCTGAACCGAGTTGCCGTCGCAGCGATGGCACTCATCCTGACGCACCTCGTGGTTCGCGGTGTGTTGGCGTTCGGGGGCAATTTCTACTGGGACGACCTGATCCTGGTCGGCCGTGCCGGCACGCAGGGCCTGTTCTCGCCGTCGTACCTGTTCGACGACCATGACGGCCACGTCATGCCCGCAGCCTTCCTGCTGGCGGGCATCATCACCAAGCTCGCACCACTGAACTGGTTCTGGCCCGCGTTGAGCCTGGTGATCCTGCAGGCATTGGCGTCCCTGGCGCTACTGCGGGCGCTGTGGGTGATCCTGGGATGGCGGCCGGTGCTGCTTGTTCCCCTCACCTTCTCGCTGTTCACACCGTTGGCGATACCAGGATTCACCTGGTGGGCCGCCGCACTGAACTCCTTGCCGATGCTGACCGCGATGTGCTGGTTCGTGGGCGATGCGGTACTGCTGGATCGCACCGGAAACCGCCGGTACGCGGCGACGGCGATGAGCGCGTTCCTGGGCGGCCTGCTGTTCTTCGAGAAGTCGGTGGTCATTCCATTCGTGGCGTTCGCGGTGCTGGCGCTACTGGCCTATCTGCGCGGGCACGGGTGGCTCGCACTGACACGGACCTGGCGGCGGGGCGTCTGGCTGTGGATTCCCGCGGGCGCACTGACCGCGGGATGGATCGCGCTGTATCTGGTGGTAGTCGACCAGAAACGGTGGAGCACCGACCTGTCGATGACATGGGCCCTGCTGCAACGGTCGTTCACGCACGGCATGCTGCCCGGCTTGGTGGGCGGGCCGTGGCGCTGGGACCGATGGGTGCCGAGCTCCCCCTGGGCTGAGCCGTCACTGTTCATGATCTGCCTTGGGGCACTCGCGCTGGGGGCGACGATCGCGCTGACCTGTCTCCGCAAGCGGCGGCTAGGGCTCGTGTGGCTGACGCTGTTGGGTTACCTGGTGGCCAGTCAGGTGCCGATCTATCTCATGCGCTCGTCCGCGTTCACGGCGCTGCTGCTCGCGCAGACCTTGCGGTATCTCCCGGACCTGGTGGTGGTCGCGACGCTATTGGCCGCGGTCGGGCTCACCGCCCCCAATCGTCCGGGCAGCGGGTACTTGGACAACTCTGCACGACGCACCACGGCGGTTGCGTTGGCATTGACCATGTTCGTGGGGAGCAGCCTGGTCTCGACGGTCAGTTATCTGCGTAGCTGGCAAAACAATCCCGCCTCGCCCTACATCGCCAACGTCAAGGAATCATTGGCCGCGGTCGCGGGTGGGCCCGCGGTGCTCGACCAGGAGGTAGACCCACTGGTGCTGCAGAACGTGGTGCGACCGGAGAACCTGCTGAGCCACATGTTCGCCCTGGTGCGCCCCCGACCAGAGATCGGTTCCACCACCACCCAGTTACGGATGCTGGACCGCAATGGCCACCTGCTGGACGCCCAGGTGACCTGGACGCGCGCCATCACCGAGGGGCCGGTCCCCGACTGCGGCTATCTGGTGCAGTCCACAGCGACCATGCCGCTGACGGGACCGCTACTCCCTGCGGACTGGGTCGTCGAACTGAATTACTTGGGCAACACCGAGGGCGCGGTGTGGGCCTCGCTCACCGACGGACCCAGGGTTAAGGTTCCGGTACGCGGCGGGCTTAACCGGGTGTTCATCAGACTGCCAGGTTCGGGGAATTCACTTACTCTGCAACCGATTACACAGTCGCTGTCGTTATGCGTAGCCGTCGGGCCGGTGGGAGCGCTCGCTCCCCGGTAGATTGGGCGCCATGCTCGGAGAACTGGCTTTGACCTGGACCGGACGACTGTCCGCTCCTGTCCTTGAAAAGCTACTCGACCTGCCCGAACCCCTCACCACCGAAGTGCAGACGCGGCGGGACATCAAGGTGACGATGCCCGACGGCGTCCAGCTCGCGACCGACCACTTCCGTCCACCCGGGCAGGATCCGATGCCCGTCGTCATCTTTCGCACTCCGTACGACAAACAGGGCCTGATCGGCCAACTGTGGTCAACATTGTTGGCTCGTCAGGGATTTCAGGTAGTGCTGCAGGACACTCGGGGTCAATTCGGCTCCCAGGGCAGGTTCGACGCGTTTCGGCAGGAACGCGAGGACGGCCTGGCCACCGCGGCCTGGATTCGGAAACAGCCGTGGTGCGACGGCACGCTGGCGACCGCCGGGCCGTCGTATCTCGGGCACACCCAGTGGGCGGTGGCGCCCTATGTCGAGCCACCGTTGGCGGCCATGTGCCCGGCGATCACCACCAGCAATTTCACAGAACTCTTCTACCCGGGCGGGGCATTCAATCTGCACAACCTGCTGAGCTGGTCGGCGGCGATCGGTTCACCGGAGGGCTCGCAGCTGACTCGCCTGCTGCGTGTGGGCGCCCACGAGAAGCGGGTGCGCCGCGCCATGGACCATCTCCCCCTGGGCCAGGCCGACAACGCCGCGATAGGGAAGCCAGAACCGTTCTGGCGCACCGTAACCGACCACACCGACGACGATTACTGGGACGAGATCAACCATACCCCGAGGCTCGCGACGCTCAGCACACCCGTGAGCATGGTGACCGGGTGGTGGGATCTGCTCCTAGTGGGCCAGCTGCGCGATTACACCGAGCTGCAGCAGGCCGACTGCCCGCGACGTATCACCATCGGCCCGTGGGACCACACCAAGTCAATCAAGACGGCGATTACCGACAGCTTTTCGTGGCTGGCAGCGCATCTACACAGCGATACCTCGTCGACCCACCGCGCACCGGTGCGAATCTACCTGCAGAAGGCCGGGCAATGGCTGGACTTCGAGCAGTGGCCACCTAAAGAGTCGACGCCCACTCCACTGTATCTGCAGGCCGATCGCGGTCTTGATTGGCAAGCACCGCAAGGTGATAACTCCATCGATACCTTTTCGTACGACCCGGCAGACCCCACGCCGGTGGTGGGTGGGCCATTGCTGGACGCCAGGGCTTCCGGCCAACGAGACAACTCCTCGACCGAGAAACGTTCCGATGTACTGGTTTTCACCACCGAGCCGCTCACGAGCGACCTGGATCTAATCGGCCCCGTCTCGGCATCCGTATACGCGACAACCGATAGCGGTCAGGGCGACCTCTTCGTCAGACTCTGCGATGTCGATCGAAAAGGTTTGTCCCACAATGTCACCGACGGAATCGTCAGGCTGAACGGCACGACGGGTTCACCGGTGGAGGTGACCATGCATCCAACCGGGTACCGCTTTGCGCGGGGACACCGCCTGCGGATACAGGTCAGCGGGGGCGCCTTTCCCAATCACGCCCGCAATACCGGCACCGGCGAGCCACTCGCGACCGCTAGCCGCATCCTCCCGATACGCTTCGAGATACGCCATGACGAGACAAACCCGTCGGCTATTACGCTGCCGTTGATGCGCACAACGTGATCATGAAATACCTTCCCGCCCTGGGAATTATCGGGATCCTTGTTGCCGCGTGCGGAGGTGGCGGCGCGTCCGAAAGCCGTCCCACCCTTATCCAGGTCGGCGGTACCGGTGGCGGCGCTGAGACCAAGGTGGTGACAGCGGAAGTAGGCAGGCCCGGCGTCCTTGGACAGCAGGTGCAAGATGGCGATCTTGCCTTCGTGATCACTCGGGTGAGCAATGCCGGTACCGTCGGCGACCCGGCCAATCCGGCCTTACAGGCGAATGCAACCGGCACCTTTGTCGTCGTACACGTCGAAGTTCTGAGCCTCGGTAAGGTGACGCATTCCTTCCTCGGAGACACACAGAAGCTTCGGGATGCGGCGGGCAAGGAGTATGTGCCCGACAGTATGGCAAACATCTTGGCGCGCAACGCCGAACAACTCGAACCCGGTGCGGAGCTCAGACCCGGCGCACAGAAACGTTCCGTACTCGTTTACGACGTGCCCGCCGGCACTGTGCCCAAGGAGATCGTCCTGCACACCGAGAGCGGATCCAAGGGCGCCGCGGTAATGCTCGGCTAGTCGGCCGACGGGAATAGCGCGTAGGCGATCTGCGAGGCAAGTTCCCTCGGATCAGCATCGTTGCGTGAATCGGCAAGCGCCCCACTGGACCACAGTGAGACGAATCCGTGCACCAAGGACCATGCCGCACGGGCCGCGGTGGCGCTGTCCGCCGATGTATGCCCCGGCGTCAACGTCGCGATCCCGGCATTCAAGGCGGCACCGGCACGGTCTCGCGCGGCATTCAGCGGCCCATCGATGGAATCAAGGAGCGCGGGCTCGAACATCACGGCGTAGTGGCCCGGATTGGCCAGGGCGAAGTCCACATAGGCGAGCGCGGCGGCATGGAAGTCGGGGTGTGCACCGTCGAGCGCCTCGGCGAGCTTGGTGAATCCGTCGGCGGCCAACGCGGTGAACAGACCGCGGCGGTCTCGGAAGTGGTGGGCGGGCGCGGCATGCGAGACGCCCGCTTCACGAGCCAGTTCGCGCAGCGATAGGTCTGCGGTGCCGCGGCGGGCCACCATATCGGCGGCGCTGGCCAGTATTGCCGTCCTGAGATCGCCGTGGTGATACGACATCACACCAGCATAGCCCGAGATCTTGACAGTGACTAGTTCTTGAGTATCGTAGAACTAGTCACTGTCAAGATTGGAGAACGGTCATGGCTCCACTGATCGCGTTAGTACTAGGGACCGTGCTGGCACGTCTGGCCGGTGCCCAGGGATTCACTCCCGTCGATTCCTGGCCGGCAGCCGTCGCAGTCGGTCTCGCCGCGATGTTCGCGCTGACCGGGATCGCGCATTTCGTACCGAAGATGCGTGACGCGATGATCGCCATCGTGCCGCACTGGCTTCCGGCGCCCGGATTCCTGGTGGCGCTCACCGGGGTACTCGAACTACTCGGCGCGATCGGCGTGGTGGTTCCCCCGACGAGGGTGCTGGCGGCCGCCTGCCTGGGCCTGCTGCTGGTGGTGATGTTTCCGGCCAATGTGTATGCCGCGAACCAGCGGACCAACCCGCTCTCCACGCCATTGGGGTGGCGCACCGTCGAACAGCTGCTGTTCCTCGCGGCGACGGCGATCGTCGTCTGGGGCTAGACCATGTTCCAGACGAGGACCGCGGCCAGGACTCCCATCCCGTTGAGCGACCAATGCAGTGCAATGGGCGCCAACAGGCTGCCACTGCGGCGGCGCAACCAGGTGAAGACGAATCCGGCGATCGCGGTGGCGACCACCGCGCCGGCGACACCGGCGACCTGCGCCCACGGGCCGACCCCAAGCAGCTTGGTGAGCCCTACGTTTCCAGTCGTGAGGCCCAGCGAGGTCGCGATATGCCAGAGGCCGAACAGCAGCGACCCCGCGGCCGCGACCCCGCGGAAACCCCAAGCCCTGGCCATCGTCCCGTGCAGTACGCCGCGAAACGCGAGCTCCTCGGGGATCACTGTCTGCAGCGGAATCAGGACGAAGGAGGCGAGCAATGCGCCCGACACCGTCGTCGCATAGTGGCTGTTGAGGAACATCGGTCGGGTCATCGGCAGCAGAAGTCCGATTCCGATCACAGCGCCGACGATGACGACCGCGACGGCCGCGTACTTGGCGCCCGAACGCCAATGGTCACGGCCCAAGCCCAACTCGGCCCAGGAGTGACCGCGGTAGCGGATCAAGGCGAGCAGGCCGAAGGCGGCCACCGGGATCACAATGATGTTCGCCCACGGGGTGGTGAAGTGGGCAATCAGATTGGTGGCGACAAGAACAGCGACCACAACGGCGATATCGATATAGGTGCGCACATCCCGCAATCCGTGCAGGGGCGCGGCAGCCGCCGAGGTCTGAGTAGGCATCCGGTCCAGGGTACCGGCCCTCCCGTTGCCCCAGGTCAGAGTGTGATCCAGTCGTGAGTACGACGTGACGGTGCCATCCTGCGTCAAAGTCAGCCGGATTTCGGCGCCCGCTGCGCCGCAGTAGGGGGCGGCGATGCGGCCGGGTGCTCAGACCGCTGTGGCGGTGCACACAACACCGCCGCGCTAGCCGGGAACATAATGCGCCTTCCCGTAAGTTCTGGAATCGTGCTCACCCTGTTGCTGGCGTTCGCAGGATTCGCCTGCCTGGATGCACTCAACGTGCTCAATATCGGCGTCGCGACGGCGATTGTGTACGCCAGCCGGCTGGAGCGCAGATCCGCACTTCCCGGCGGACTCAGCTTCATCACCGGGCTATTCGTGGCGCTGTTCACATTCGGGGTGGCGACGGTGCTCGGTGTGCGCTCGTTGACCGACGTATCCGCGGGTTCCGACATCACCCCGTCGACTCGGTACTGGGCGCAGCTGATCATCGGAATCCTGCTCATCGCGTTTGCATCATTGACGTGGTTCTCCGAGCCGGTGACGCCGCCGTGGATCCGCAGTATTGCGCGACGCCATCCGTGGCTTCTTGCGCTTGTGGGGCTCGCGCTGGGATTCGCGGAGGCTCCTACATCGGTGCCGTACCTGAGCGCGCTGGCGATGCTGGCCTCGCGTCACCCGCTGCCGGGGATGTGGCTGCTGCTAGTGGTCGGCTACGGCGTGATCGCCACGCTGCCGAGTCTGCTGATTCTGGTGCTCTCCACGCGACGGTCTCCTGACGCGCGACGGGTGCAGCGCGCGTTGGTACGCACGGTGACACGACACGGACCCATCGCGATCCGCATCATCTTTCTGTGCCTGGGGGCCGTCCTTATTGCCAATGCGCTGGTACATCACAACGCAATGTGGAGTCACTAGCCAGCGGTGGCGTTCGACGGCCGCACCAACAAACTCGGCCGACCACCCGCTGTGCTCAACCCCACGATGAGCACAGCGATTGATCAGCCGACGCATTCGATCTTGATTAGCCGAACGAATACTCCGGACATTACTGTCAGTAAATAGTGCTTGTCAATCACTTACCCTTCCGATAGGTTGCATATCGCTCGGACACCCGCACACCTACGATGAACAGCACAGCATCGACGTGTATCGTTGGGCAGCGGAGCGACAGCATGTAAGGGGGTACGGTGCCTGACTTTTCGCGGCGATTGAGCCATCTGTTTGCCACCGTGCACCCGGCCGGGCGCGGCCCCTATTCCCTCAACGAGGTGGTCGCCGCACTTGCCGAGCACGGTGTCGAGCTGTCGTCGCCCTATCTGTCCCTCCTACGCAAGGGCGAACGATCGAACCCGGCTCCGGAGATCGTCACGGCGCTGGCGGCGTTCTTTCAAGTGAGCCCCGCCTACTTCTATGACACCGATTACGCCGAATCAGTGAATCGCGATCTGGATTGGCTTGTGCAGCTGCGCGACTCGAAAGTGCGTGAAATCGCGCAACGCAGCTACGCGTTATCCGAGCACAGTCGGCAAGCCATTGCCGATATGGTCGATCACCTTCGCAAGGTGGAAGGCATACCCGACAAGGAAGCCAAGGCCTCCAAGCCTTCCTGACGCTCCCGATAAGCCTCGGCGATCGCGAGCACCCAAGCCTCATCGCTCACACCATCTGGAGCTCGGAGCCATTCGGAGCTGAATCCCGGAACAGTTTGGCCGACCAGCCAATTCGCTACAGCCAAGGCACGTTCCAACTTACCGCTCAGGACTGGAGTGTCGGTTTCCAGCGGGACTTGGCGGCTCTGCGCCAACAGTGTGAGGCCGTCCTGGATATGAGTACTCCACTCGAATACTTTGTCCAACAATCGGATCCACGACTCCGCCGGCGGAACAAGCCCCGGAAAAATATCGGTAAGTGCATCGTGCAGCGGTCGGAGCCGACGCATCTCCCGCCGTGCCTGAACACGCAACATCACCGGCGCCCAGAGAAAGCCCAAGACCATCAAGATCGCAGCGATACCGCCAGGCCCGGTCTGAAGCCACAGCCCATACGCGCTCCCCATGAACCCCTCGCCGCGTGTCAGGGGGCCCCAGATCCCTCCGCAAATACTCTCAACGATCTGGGCTATCGACGCGGCCGTCAACAACCCAAGGCCGATCCCGACGGGTGTGCGGTCAGCGTGCCTGAACCCGACCCACGCGAGCTGTACGACCACGAAGATCACATACACATTGCTTATTACAAATGCAGCGACAGCTGCGGGATCACCATCAGTCCGGAGGATTTCGGCTGCGGCGTTTATATCGTCCATGCCGCCGATCACCCGGCTATGGCTCGCCAACACCGTGATAACGATGAGTACAAGGACGGCCACCACAGAGGTGTTTCGCAGCCCACGGCGAATACGTGCCGGCGAAGCATCGCCGGCAATGCCGACGACGAAGACCTGTAAACAGGCAACGATCGTGATAGCCGGCCAACCACCCATGCTGATGGTGCGCACACTCGGCGGCAGCAACGACCACACCCAGTCGTCGAATATCAGCAGCCAAATCCACGCCCACACTCCGAAAGCCAACGCCGCGTATGCCGGAACTGATGTCGGATGTCGCGTTATCCGCCAGATTCGGTAGAGCAAGATCGGCAGGAAGCATCCCAGCACCACGAACCGGACAGCCCGCAGGCTCTCCCAGGCCGCCGCGTTGGCACTCACGTTCTCGCCGGCAGACTCTCGCGTTTCGCTTCCTGGCCCACCCAATCCTCCTCATGGTTGCGATACGCATCGGCGATCGCCAGCACCCAGGTCTCATCGCTCACACCTGTTGGAGGGCGGAGCCATTCACAGCTGAAACCCGAAACCAATTGGCCAGAGATCCAATTCATCACGCCCCGCACGTGGTCGGCTTGATCCGCGGGAATCGGCACACCTGTTTCCACCGGAATCCCGCGGCGCTGCGCCAAGAGAGTGAGGCCGTCTTGTATATGTGTCGTCCATTCAAATACTAAATCCGACAACCTAATACGAGATTCCATCGGTGGAAACAGCCCCGGAAAAAGATTGGCAAGCGCGTCGTGAAGCGGTCGGAGCCGACGCTTGTCCCGCCGCGCCTGAGTACGCAACATCACTGGTGCCCAGAATAGGCCCATGATCATCAAACCCGCACCGAGACATCCGAACAGGCTCTGCAGCCACATACCGGAGTAGCTGGAGATGACGTCGTGTCCGTGGCTCAGCATCCGCCAAATCCCTCCGGAGACCACGGACAGAATCTCGAATGCCGCGGCAGCTCCCAACAAACCCAGGCCGGTACCGACCGGTGTTGCGTCTGCATTCCGCAACCCAAGCCAAACGAGTTGAACCAGCACCACTATCAGGTAGGTGTTGCTTACCACTAAGGCAGTGTTTGATCCACGATCGCCACGACCGTTCATCAGCACATTGGCGAGCGTGTACAGATCATCCGTGGCCGTCAGTGCGTGGCTGTTACTCATGCACACGGCCACCGCTGTAAGAACAAGCGCCGCTACGGTGAAGACGATTCGTAGATCACGACGTATCCGCGCCGGCGAGACGTCTGCACTGATGCCTACGGCGAAGACCTGCAAGCAGGCGGCGATAGTTACCGTCGCTCCACCGCCGATGCTGGTAGCCCGAACCACCGGCGGCAGGACCGCCCACACCCAGTCGGTGAATGCGAGAAGCCAGACCCATACGGTCACTGCGCAGCTCGTGACCGCAACCGCCGGAAGAGATGTCGGATACCGCACTAACCGCCAGGCCCGATACAACAGAACCGGCAGAAAGCAGATCAGGATTGCGATACGCGCAATCTGCATGAACTCCCACTCGGAGTGGGTAATGGTCACCCCAGTGCGTCATCCACGTAACGGCTCCACCGCGGAGAGACACCTCGCCCCGCCCGCAAGCGACGTACCAGCAGCGCCGCGAACCGCTCAGCGGCCAACTCGTCTTCCGGCCAGCGGTTATCGCCATGAGCCGCGTCGTCACTGCCGCAACTGCGTTGCAGCATGCGGGCAACCAGCTCTGGTGGCACCGCCCGGACGTGTTCGGCCGCAAACTCCGCAACCGGCAATCCGCGGTGCCCCAACACCATGTGCCCTAATTCGTGTGCGATCGTGCGGTCGCGGCCGACGACTCCCCGACCGACCTGCACGAGATCTCGATCGGGGAAGGAGATCCACTGGCCGAAGACGCCGGCCGACAGTGGTGCATCCTCGATATCGACTACGCGACCGTTGGCTTCCGCCCAGCTGCGGGTGACATCGACAATCGACTCCGGCACACCGGCGGCAGCGGCCAGTACCTCATCCACCGCAGCAACGATCGAACCCTGACCGCGCCGCGCGAACCACATGGTCATTAATCTAGCGACCCGCAGCGATAGATACAGCAGAAGGCGTGTCAACAGCCCCCAACCAGACGGGATCTACGTCACATCCAGCTCCAGAGTGGAGCTGCCCGGGGGAATCGAACCCCCGACCTATTCATTACGAGTGAATTGCTCTACCGACTGAGCTAGGGCAGCGTGCCGGGCGAACCCGGCGCCCGAGAGTCTACGGCACCCGAATCCCGACGCCCAACCTCATTCAGACGGGCGCAACGCCTGTCCCGCGGTCGCGACTAGCGCGTCGATTGCGAACTTGGGCTTCACGTTGATCGCCAGCGCTTCCCGGCACTCCAGCACCGCCTCGATGCACTGCAGCAGCTGTTCAGGCGGGACCCTGTCCACCATCGGCCCGAGCCTGTCGGCCATATCGGGATGATGCAACGCGACCCGCCCCTCCTGGGCGGCACCGAACGACAGCACCAAGGCATCTCGGAAATAAGTGGCCAAATCGATCAGCGTGCGGTCCAAGGCGTCACGCGACGCCCGTGTCTGACGCGATTTTTGTTTGCGTTCGAGGTCTTTCAAGACACCTGCGGATCCGCGCAGCGCCGTCCCCGCCCCCTTGCCGGTGCCCCCGGCCCCGAGGGCCGTCTTTAGTTCTTCCTCTTCGGCCTCGTTGCGTGCGGCCGTCAGCTCCTTGGCCTCGGTATCGGCACTCGTCACCAGCTCCTCGGCCGCGGCATACGCCCGCGACGGGGTGGCGGCCTCCCGCGCCAGCCCCAATGCCCGAAGTCGGCGCGCCCGGGCCTGCTCATCGGTGGCCAGCCTCCGGGCCCGGCCCACATGGCCGCCACTCACCGAGGCCGCCCATTGCGCCTGCTCGACATCGATCCCATCGCGGTCCATCAACACCTCAGCGATGGCCGCCACCGATGGAGTGACGAGCGCCACATGCCGACAGCGCGACCGCAGCGTGATGGAGATGTCCTCTGGGTCCACCGACGGCGCGCACAGCAGGAACACCGTCCGCGCCGGCGGCTCCTCGACGACCTTCAGCAGCACGTTGCCCGCGCCCTCCGTCAACCGGTCGGCGTCCTCGATGAGCACCACCAGCCAACGACCGGTGCTCGGCCGGCGCCACGCGGTCTGCACGATGGCGCGCATCTCGTCGACGCCGATCGATAACCCCTCGGGCACGACTCTGCGCACGTCAGCGTGGGTTCCGGCCATAGTCGTCGTACAGGCGCGGCATTCTCCGCAGCCCACCTGTCCCTCGGCCTCACATTGCAACGCCGCGGCAAAGCACAAAGCCGCCACCGACCTGCCCGACCCCGGCGGCCCGGTAAACAACCACGCGTGGGTCATGCGACCCGCCTCACCACCGCGTGAACCCAATGCCGCGGACGAGAGCGTGGAAACCACCGCTCCCTGATCCACCAGGCGCCCGAAAACCCCGCTCATTACCCCCAACCCTAGTCGCCAAGACCGACGCCCCGGGCATGCGCATTAGGCGTGTGAAACCTCTCCGTCACCGCCTACAGCTACGGTTAACGGGTGACTGGCGCGGAGGGAACGGCTGACCAGCGCCCGCTTGCACGCGCAGCCCGGTACTCCAGATGGGTCTTACGTACCCCATGGCCGCTCTTCATCATGGGTATCGCCCAGTCAAACCTGGTCGGCGCGTTGTTCGTGCTGGGCTTCCTGCGGTTCGGTCTACCGCCGAGCGACCGCGTCGAACTGACTGAGCTCGGCACGGAACGGCTCGTCATCCTCGGTGTCTCGCTGTTCATCCTGTTTGTGGCCGGCGCCATCGTCAGCACCTACCTGCTGTTACCGGTTCTGCGCTGGCAGTACAGCTCCCCCGACTTCGAATCCGAGGGTTCTGAGGCGGTCCGCGTCCGCGCCTTACAGATGCCCTTCTACCGGACCGTTATCAGCGTGGCGACGTGGCTCGTCGGTGGCGCGATCTTCGTCGCTGTCACCTGGTCGTCCACACATAGCTCGATCCTGGTCGCCATGTTCGCCACCGTGCTCGGCGCCACCACGACCAGCATCATCGGCTACTTGCAGTCCGAACGCGTCCTCCGTCCGGTCGCCATCCAGGCACTACGGCGCGGCGTCCCCGAAAATGTCACCGCTCCAGGCGTTATCGTCCGCCAGATCCTCACCTGGGCGCTGAGCTCCGGCGTGCCGATCCTGGCGATCGTGCTCACCGTCGTGGGACAGCGAGCGGGGTATCTCAAGTCTGGCGCCGAAAATCTCACCGGCTCCATCCTGATCCTGGCGATCATCGCGCTGGCCATCGGACTAATGGGGACCCTGCTGGTCGCCACCTCGATCGCCGACCCGCTGCGCCAACTACGTTGGGCGCTTAGCGAAGTGCAGCGCGGCAACTACAACGCCCACGTGCCCATCTACGACGCCAGCGAGCTGGGACTGTTGCAGGCGGGGTTCAACGACATGGTGCGCGATCTGGGCGAACGGCAGCGCCTGCGTGACCTATTCGGCCGCTACGTGGGCGAGGACGTCGCCCGCCGGGCACTTGAATACGGCACTGAACTCGGTGGCCAGGAACGCAGCGTCGCAGTGCTTTTCGTCGACCTGGTGGGTTCCACGCAGTTGGCGTCCACCCGCGGTCCGGCGGTCGTCGTGCAAGTGCTCAACGAGTTCTTCCGGGTCATCGTCGACACCGTCAACACGCACGGCGGCTTCGTCAACAAGTTCCAGGGTGACGCCGCCCTGGCCATCTTCGGTGCACCCATCGACCACCCCGACGGCGCCGCCGCCGCACTGGCCGCCGCCCGTGAGCTGGCCGACGGGCTCACCAATGTGTTGGGCTCCAACGACTTCGGCATCGGAGTCTCCGCGGGACGGGCCATCGCCGGCCATATCGGAGCGCAGGCGCGTTTCGAGTACACCGTCATCGGCGACCCCGTGAACGAGGCCGCCCGCCTGACCGAGCTGGCCAAGAACGAGCCGGGAAATGTGCTGGCCTCGGCGTCCGCCGTCATGGAAGCCCGAGACGAAGAAGCCCTGCGCTGGGACGTCGGTGAGACCGTCGAGCTTCGTGGCCGCACGGTGTCAACGCAGGTGGCGCGTCCGCGTCACAGTTAGATCCCCCGGTCGCTGCGCTCTCCCCCGCAAGCGGGAGGTACCCCCGACCCGCTGTACTAGGTCGCCTTCTTGGCTGCGGCCTTCTTCGCGGGCGCCTTCTTGGCTGGAGCTTTCTTGGCCGCCTTCGCCGGTGCCTTCTTGGCCCGCTTGACCGGGCCACGCGCACGGCGCTCCGCGAGCAGCTCGGAGGCGCGCTCATCGGTGATCGACAGCACGTCATCGCCCTTGCGCAGGCTGGCGTTGGTCTCGCCATCGGTGACATAGGGGCCGAAGCGGCCGTCCTTGATGACCATTGGCTTGCTGGTCACCGTATCCGCACCCAGTTCACGCAGCGGCGCCGCCGAGGCTGCCTGCCCGCCACGGCGTTTCGGCTCGGCGTAGATCTTGAGCGCCTCATCGAGGGTGATGGTGAACATCTGATCTTCGGTGGCCAGCGAGCGAGAATCGGTGCCGCGCTTAAGATATGGGCCGTAGCGGCCGTTCTGCGCGGTGATCTCCTCATTGTTGGCCGGGTCCACACCGACCACCCGAGGCAGTGACAGCAGCCTCAGCGCGTCCTCGAGTGTGACGGTCTCAAGTGTCATGGTCTTGAGCAGCGATCCGGTGCGCGGCTTCGGCCCTTCGACCTTCTTGGCGCCGCGCTTCGGCTTTTCCTCTACCTCCGGCTCCGGCGGCGCAGGTAACACCTCGGTGACGTAGGGGCCGAAACGCCCGTCCTTGGCGACGATGTCGTGCCCGGTGACCGGGTCAACGCCCAGCACACGCCCCTCCTGCGGGATCGAGAACAGCTCCTCGGCCATCTCGACGGTCAGCTCGTCGGGGGTGACGCCGTCCTTGACATTGGCGCGCTGCGGGGTGGGTTCGCCGTCCTCACCGATGATCATCCGCTCCAGGTACGGCCCGTTCTTGCCGACGCGCACATTGATGGCGCGGCCCTGGTCGTCGTCGAACAGCTTGATCGAGTTCACCTCGCGAGCGTCGATCTCCTCCAGGTTCACACCCACCAGGCGCTTAAGGCCGCCGGCGCGTGCCACCGAGCCCTCGGCGCCGTGATCTCCACCGAAGTAGAAGGCGTTCAACCAGTTTGTGCGACGTTCATTACCGGAAGCGATCTCGTCGAGATCGTCCTCCATGGCGGCGGTGAAGTCGTAGTCGACCAGCCGGCCGAAGTGTTGCTCAAGCAGTCCGATCACCGCGAAGGCGGTCCATGACGGGACCAGCGCACTGCCGCGCTTATGGACATATCCGCGGTCCTGGATGGTCCGGATGATCGACGAATAGGTCGACGGACGCCCAATTCCCAGCTCTTCCAACGACTTAATGAGCGAGGCTTCGGTGTAGCGGGCCGGCGGGTTGGTGGTGTGTCCGTCTGCGGACAGCTGGGCAACGGTGACGGTCTGGCCCTGTTTGAGGTGGGGCAGACGGCGTTCCTCATCGTCTGCCTCGCCGCCGGCCAGCTCGTCCACGGTCTCGACGTATGCCGACAGGAAGCCGGAGAACGTGATGGTGCGGCCGCTGGCGGTGAACACCACCTGCTCGCCGGAGGTGGCGGTACCCGCCAGCCGCAGGCTCAGCGTGGTGCCGCGCGCATCGGCCATCTGCGAGGCAACAGTGCGCTGCCAAATCAGCTCGTACAAACGGAATTCGTCATTGTCGACCAACGAATGCAATTGGCCGGGAGTTTTGAAAGTCTCACCCGCCGGGCGAATGGCCTCGTGCGCCTCCTGCGCATTTTTCACCTTGCGGGTGTATTGCCGGGGCGAAGGATGCACATATTCGTTTCCGTACAACTCCGCGGCCTGGCTGCGTGCGGCCGTCAATGCCGATTCCGACAGCGTCGTGGAGTCGGTACGCATATACGTGATGTAGCCGTTTTCGTACAACCGCTGCGCAATGCTCATGGTGCGCTCGGAGGAGAACCGCAGCTTGCGCCCAGCCTCCTGCTGCAGCGTCGACGTCATAAACGGCGGGTACGGCTTGCGGGTGTAGGGCTTCTCCTCGGCGGATGCGACCGTCAGGGTGGCTTGCGCAAGCCCGGCGACCAGGGCGTTGGCGCGGACCTCGTCGAGGACCAATACCTCGTCGAGTTTTTTCACCTGGCCCAGAGAGTCGAAATCTCGGCCCGAGGCCACGCGCTGCGCGTCCACGCTGACCAAGCGGGCGTTGAACTTAGGAGGCTTCGCCTCGCTGCCGCCATCCAGCTCGGCGCCCAGGTCCCAGTACCCGGCGCTGCGGAACGCCATGCGGTCACGTTCACGCTGGACGATGATCCTGGTCGCCACCGACTGCACGCGCCCGGCGGACAGGTTCCGTCCGACCTTCTTCCACAGCACGGGGCTGACCTCGTAGCCGTACAGCCGGTCGAGGATGCGGCGGGTCTCCTGCGCATCGACGAGGTTGATGTCCAGATCGCGCGGGTCGTTGGCGGCGGCCCTGATGGCCTGCTCGGTGATCTCGTGGAACACCATGCGCCTGACCGGCACCGTGGGCTTGAGCGTCTCCAGGAGGTGCCAGGCAATGGCCTCACCCTCGCGGTCACCGTCTGTCGCCAGGTAGAGCTCGTCGACGTCCTTAAGGAGGCTCTTGAGCTCGGTGACGGTCCCCTTCTTTTCGGGGCTGACGATGTAGAGGGGCTCAAAGTCCGCGTCGACGTTCACCCCGAGGCGGGCCCAGGGTTCCGATTTGTACTTGGCCGGAACGTCGGCAGCAGCACGGGGCAGGTCCCTGATGTGGCCTCGCGAGGACTCGACGACGTATCCGTCGCCGAGATAGCCAGCGATCTTGCGGGCCTTCGTCGGTGATTCGACGATGACGAGCCGTCGCACTGCTTCGTCTCCTTACCTGCGCATTCAGCCGCGTATGTACGGTGTACCGGCGGTCCACCGTGGTCACAAGATGACACCCCCACGCCAATTGCGCAAACCTAGCCTTGCATATGGGCTCCGGTATTCCCGATTTCAGGGTCACTAAAAGCGTGTCCCAAGCCGTACTAAGCCCCTGCTAGACCCTGGGCCAGGCGCGAAATGCCTCGGTGTCTCCGGGGGGCTCTCCGATATTCTCCAGGAGCCGCGCCAGCCGGCGCCGCCCACTGATCCGCAGCGCGGGATTGGCACCGCGTGTTCCGATCAAAGTCGGGGCAATGCCTACCCGCATCAGCGCAGCCGCCAATGGCGAGTGAGTGTCGGGAGCGTGCGGATCCAGGCCCAGCAGGTAACGGTCGGCCTCCGGCGAACCCGCGGCGAGCACCCAGGCGCGCAGCTCGCGCGCTCCCGGGAGCCACTGTGCAGGCACGGTTTTCACCGCCCCACGGGTCCACTCGTGGGCAATCGGCAGCACCGTTGGGTCTATGGCCGTACGCACCAGCGGGTGGTTCTCGTCGGTGTGGCTCATTTCGGCCTGGAGACCGGTCTCGGTGATCATCTCCGCCAGGGCCAGCGCACGCCAGGGCTGATCGACGACCACCGATATCCGGGCGCCGGGGCCGCTGACCATCACCTGACCGGGACCGGCCAACAGCCCTGCCAGATCGGTGACCTCGGGAGGCACCGATTCGGCGGAGAAGAAGGACAGCTGGCTCACAGTGACAGACAGTACTTTCTCCGCGAGCAGACGCTCCGCGCACGCGTATCCCGCGTTTTGTGTGCGCTACGCGTCTGCTCACCGATGGCGGGACGAGAAACGCCCCCGGCGGGTGGCCAGGGGCGTTTCTATATAACGGACTTGGGTCAGACGGCGCGGACGCCGGTAGCCTGCGGGCCCTTGGGGCTCTGGCCTACCTCGAACTCGACCTTCTGGTTCTCTTCGAGGGTACGGAATCCGTTGCCCGTGATCTCGGTGTAATGGACGAAGACGTCAGCGGAGCCGTCTTCGGGCGCAATGAATCCGAAGCCTTTTTCTGCGTTGAACCACTTCACAGTTCCCTGTGGCATTTCTTTGATCTTTCTTTCACTTGGGTGCGACATACCCGTTCGGCACGTCGGGCCCCGTTCCGACCGCCATACCCCGTGAAGAAGACCCTCGCAGGAACCGCGATCACAACGTCGATCCTGCGAGTGCAAAACACGAACACAGAAGCTGCGACCCCCATAAGTAGAGCATGTTTAGGGCGCTGGCGATAGCCGTGTGCCAGATAATCGACGGGAACTTCGGTGAACAATGGTGAAACTTTGACTCCCTTCGGCCTGCCTTACCCTGGTGTTATGGCCATATGCGGTAGCGAACTTGGCGCCGTTTTGGCACAATTATGCAGGTCACAAGGGGTTTTTTGGTGACGGTCAGCTACGGCCGCGAACTGCTGGATCTGATCGTGGCCGGGACTCCCACCGGTGAGACCCCGGTGCGACATATTTGCGATATTCCCGCCCGGGACGCGCAGCTGGATGCCTGGCCACAATGGGCCCATCCCGATGCGGTAGCCGCCTTTGCGGGCCACGGGGTCACTGTTCCGTGGTCGCACCAGGTCGCGGCCGCCTCCCTCGCGTTCTCAGGCCGCCATGTGGTGGTAGCCACCGGAACCGCTTCCGGGAAGTCGGTGGGGTACCAATTGCCAATCCTGACCGCCCTGGCCTCTGAGCCGCGGGCCCGGGCGCTCTATCTGGCGCCGACGAAGGCTCTCGGACACGACCAGCTGCGCTCGATACGCGAATTAATTGCCGGGATAAGCACTTTCGACCGGGTGTTGCCGTGCGCATATGACGGCGACAGCTCCAACGAATTGCGACGGTTCGCACGCGAAAGCTCGCGGTGGATCTTTACCAATCCCGACATGATGCATATATCGCTATTGCACAACCACACGCGCTGGTCGGCATTCCTGCGCGGATTGCGGTACCTAGTGGTCGATGAATGCCATTACTACCGTGGTGTTTTCGGATCGAATGTAGCCCTTGTGCTGCGGCGGCTGCTGCGCTTGTGCGCGCGGTACGGTTCGCATCCCACGGTGGTCTTCGCCAGCGCGACGACCTCAAATCCCGGCGCGGCAGCACAGGCGCTGATCGGGCAGCCCGTCAACGAGGTGATAGCGGACGGGTCGCCGCACGGGATGCGCACGGTGGCGCTGTGGGAACCGCCGCTGCTGCCGATCACCGGCGAGAACGGGGCACCCGTAAGACGCCCGGTGAGTACCGAGGCCTCCCGGCTGCTGGCAGATCTGGTCCAGGAGGGAGCGCGGACACTGGCCTTCGTCAGATCGCGGCGCGGCGCCGAGATGACGGCGCTTGGCGCCGCACATCGATTGGCGGAGGTCGATCCGGCGTTGGCATCCCAGGTGTCGGCATATCGGGCCGGGTATCTGCCGGAGGATCGCCGGGCACTGGAGCAGGCCCTGTCGACGGGCGCGTTGACCGGTGCGGCAACAACGAACGCCCTTGAACTGGGCGTGGATATCGCCGGACTGGATGCCGTCGTGGTGGCGGGCTTCCCGGGTACCGTGGCCTCCTTTTGGCAGCAGGCGGGCCGCTCCGGCCGACGTGGCCAGGGCTCCTTAGTGGTGCTGATCGCGCGCGATGATCCACTGGACACCTACCTGGTTCACCATCCCGGCGCACTTCTGGATAAGCCGATCGAGGCGGTGGTGATCGATCCCACCAATCCACACGTCTTACGGCCTCACTTGCTCTGCGCGGCAACGGAGCTCCCGTTGACAGCGGATGATGTGCGCTCCCTCGAGGCGACCGATGTGGTCTCGGAGCTCGTCGACGACGGCCTACTACGCAAGCGCCCCGGTGGATACTTCGCGGCCCCGGGCCTTAATCCGTATGCAGCGGTGGATATCCGGGGGTCGATCGGTGGCCAGGTGATGATCCTGGAAGCCGACACCGGGCGGGTGCTGGGAACCGTGGATACCGGGCGCGCCCCGGCGACGGTGCATCCGGGGGCGGTCTATCTACATTCGGGGGAAACATACCTGGTCGACTCGCTCGATTTCGGTGACGGAATCGCACTGGTACACAACGCGAGTCCCGACTACTCGACATTCGCCCGCTCCACCATCGATATCGCGATCACAGGCGAGGGTGAACGGATCGATCTGGGCGATGTGCAGATCGGGCTGGTCCCGGTGGACGTCACCCATCAGGTGATCGGGTATCTACGCAAGCTGTCCACCGGCGAGATCCTCGACTTCGTCGAGCTCGATATGCCCTCGTCGACATTGAGCACCAAGGCGGCGATGTACACCGTGACCCCGGAAGCGTTGGCCGGCATCGATATCGACACGCTCTCAACCCCCGGCGCCCTGCACGCCGCCGAGCATGCCGCCATCGGACTGCTGCCGCTGGTGGCCAGCTGCGACCGCGGCGATATCGGCGGGGTGTCCACCGCCCTGCAATCCGAGACCGATCTACCGACGGTATTCGTCTACGACGGACACCCTGGTGGTGCGGGTTTCGCGGCCCGGGGTTACGAACAGCTTGGTACCTGGCTGGGCGCCACCGCCGACGCCATCGACGCCTGCGAGTGTGAGGCGGGGTGCCCGTCGTGTGTGCAATCGCCTAAGTGCGGCAACGGAAATTCCCCATTGGACAAGGCTGCCGCCATCAAGGTGCTGCGACTCGTGCTGTCCCGGCTGCCAAACACGGGCTAGAACGCCCGCGCGTACTGCTTGGGCACTGTGGGGTTCGGCTCGGCACCCAGCTCGCGCGCGGCCCGGCGCGGCCAGTAAGGGTCGCGCAGCAGCTCGCGGGCCAGTAGGACCGCGGAGGCATCCCCGGCGGCGAGGATCGATTCGGCCTGGTGCGGCTCGGTGATCATCCCGACTGTCGCTGCGGGGAGAGGTGTTTCGGCCTGGATGCGCCGGGCGAACCGCACCTGGTATCCCGGCCCCGTCGGGATGCGGACATGCGGCACATTACCGCCCGTCGACACGTCGATGAGGTCCACACCGCGTGTCTGGAGCAGCCTGGCCAGCTCGACCGTCTGGTCGGGAGTCCAGCTGGCGGCCTCGAGCCCCGGCTCATCGGATACCCAGTCCGTCGCCGAGACCCTGACGAACAGCGGCAGGTGCTCGGGCCAGACGGAGCGCACCGCCGAGACCGTTTCCAGGGTGAGCCTGGCCCGGCCGGAGAAGGAGCCGCCGTACTCGTCGGTGCGGGTATTGCTTGCCGGGGAGAGGAACTGGTGCTGGATGTAGCCGTGGGCGGCGTGGATCTCAAGTACCTGGAAACCCGCCCGCAGCGCGCGCTGGGCGGCTTTCACATAGTCCTCGATGATCTTCGTGAGATCGGCGCTGGTGGCTTCCGCAGGCGGGGCGAAGTCTCCGTACGGCGCATCGGTGGGACCAATTGTCGGCCAGCTCAACGGGTCAGATGGTTCCAATGAGCGGTGCCCGTCCCACGGCGCAACGGTCGATGCCTTGCGCCCGGCGTGCCCGAGCTGCACCGCGGGAACGGCGCCATGGACTTTGATGCTCTCCACGATGCCGGTCCAGGCCTGCTCCTGGGTGTCGTTCCACAACCCGGTGTCGTAGGGAGAGAGCCGACCTTGCGGATTCACGGCGGTGGCCTCGGTGAAGATGAGACCGGCACCGCCGATGGCGCGGCTGATCAGATGGGTGCGGTGCCAGTCGTTCGGGCTACCCGCCAGGGGGCCCGTGGGCTCGGCCGAGTACTGGCACATCGGCGACATCCAAATTCGGTTGGGAATGGTGATGTCGCGCAGCCGGTAGGGCTCGAACAACAGGCTCATGTTCCGGGGGCTCCTCGCGTCTGGTGACTGGTCCGGCACAAACCAACACCGAGATGCGCGAGATGCTTCCCTGTGCCGCTACCCCGCCTGCTCGGTCGCCGACCCCTGCTCGGCGACCGATAGCGCCTCCCGCACGAAATCGGCGGACAGCACGACGACCTCGGCCGTATCGCGTGAGACGGCGATAGCCGGGAAGGCGTGCAACTGCCACGCATAGCTGTGCACCTGGGCCACCACACCCGCGGCAGAGAGCTTCTCGGCGAGTTCGATGGCATCGGGCTCGAGGAATTCGTTCTGCGCGGTGATGAGCAGGGTGGGCGGGTATGCCTCGACGGGCACGGAGAAGATCCGACGTTCTCCGGTGAATTCCACTGGACCCCTGTCAAATTTCGGCGCCAGCCTCACCAGCTTGCCCTTGGGCAGGTACGCGTCGTGACGGCTCGTGCTCGTCGGATTTGCACCCAGGTCGAGATCAAGCAGCGGTGAATATCCCACATAAGCAACCGGTTTCGGCAGACCGTTGGTGTGCGCGTACTCGATGACCTTGCCGCACAGGTACCCGCCGGCCGAGTCACCCGCGACGATCACCCGCTTGTAGTCCTGCAGCAGCTCACGGTATGCCTGTACCGCGTCCGCTACCGAGGTGCCTACCCCGGCGACGGGGAGCTGGCGGTAGTCGAGCACGTAGACCGGCAGTCGTAGTTGGCGCGCCAGCAGGCCCGTGATCTTGCGGTGCGTGGCCGGCCCACAGGCGATGAACGCCCCGCCATGCAGGTAGAGCACGGCGGTATCTGCGTCCGAGGCCGACGTGCCCTGCGGAACCATCAGGTCCGTCGGCCGGTCGGCAAGGGCAATTCTTGTCCGTTCAATACCTGGTGCGTCGGGTCCACGCTGCGCGCCATTGTCCAGCCATTTGAGCCGACCCAGACCGCCCTCGCTGATCGGAAAGAGGATCAGCAGCGGCTTGATGAACAGCAGCACGAAAAGGAACGACAAGCGGGCCTTGATACCCGCCTTGGGGTGCAGAGTGACGACCATGAGCCAAGACGCTACCGCCAGTTATCCGGCCGGCGACAGGCGAGCCGCTGACCGTCAAGCCGGGCCGTCAGATCGCGCCCGATGGCAAGCCCTCACCGTACAGATTGGGCATCCAGATGTTGCGGAGCTTTCGTGGCCCTGATCGTGTACGTCAAGGGCATGACTCCCGATCGCTCGGTCAGCGCCCATTCGCCTCCGAGCCGCTGCGTCATCTGACCGGGCAGCGCCTCCCACGGCACGCTGTCGTGCTCGACGAGAAGATCGATGCGCAGCCCGCTGGTGATCAGTGCGGTCACGATCTCGCCAAGCGAGTGGTTCCATTCATAAGTCTTCGATGCCTGGATGATCTTGTCCGTCGGGACATACGTCTGGCCGTCGTCCCACTCCAGCGGTTCGTCGTGTTCGAAATACGGGTAGCGCAGGTGTAACCCGCCGCCGAAGGATTCGTCCACCGACCACAGGATCGGGTGCCCTTCGCGGATGACGAGAGACCCGCCGGGAGCAAGCAGCTCAGCGACCACCTCAGCCCAAGCAGCGGCGCGGGGCAACCAGCACAGCGCCCCTATTCCGGTGTAGACAAGGTCGAAACTGTTGCTTGGGAGTACCTTTCCCGCATCATGGACGTCCGCCTGCACGAAGGTGACGGCGTCACCCGTCTCGGCGGCTAGCGTCCGCGCCTCGCGTATCGCACCTTCCGAGAAGTCGAGCCCCGTCACGGTGGCACCAAGGCGAGCCAACGAAATCGTGTCGGTACCGATATGGCATTGCAGATGCACGGCGCGCTTGTCTGCGATGTCTCCAAGCACCGGCAAGTCGAAACGGACGACATCCGATAGCAGCGACCGGTCATCGACGAACTTCTGTACCTGATATCCCGATCCGTTGCGTGCTGCGTGAATCACGGCCCGCTCGTTCCAGTTGGCACGATTTGCGCCCGACCAATGAGTCTCCACCAGACCCTCAACTTCCACTGTCAAACTTTCTGGCGTACAACAACCATCCTATTTGGCCCATGAGAGCTATCCGGTCACCGGCCCGGCACGGGCCGCGGCTCGAGCGGGCCCGATACCGAACCGACCCAGTGCCACCGGAAAATCCACGGTGACAACAATATCGAGATCCTCGACCACACACCGCGACACCGCAGCGCCCATCCGTCGGGCAGTCGCCGTCACCTCGGCGCAGGCGGGTGCGGCGCCGTACAACGCGCGCTGAGCTCCGGCGAGCGCCGACAGATCGGCGGCGGCCTGGGCGCGATGCCGCGCCACGACAGCCGATCCGACAGCCACGCCACCGGCCGTTACTACCAGCAGCGTCGCCATCAACGCCACCGCGACGATAGTCGCCGAGCCGTTGTCAGCCTGCAGGTTCCATTGCCGAAACCGATTCGGCAGCAATCGTAATGGCAGGCAACAACCGGCTCTTGGCGGCAACCCGCGCCACCACCTGGTCGCCGTCGCGCCGAACCTCGACGGCCGCGCCATGTGGCGCGATCCGTTGCGCGACCGATCGCGCGGCCATCTCGTCACCACGGGCCACCAACCGCGCCGCCTCGCGTGAGGCGTCCACACAGCGCACCTGCATCGACACCGCCTGAATTCCGGCGGCACACAACACGAGCACCGACACCAACGCCGCAATGCCGAATGCGGCCTCGACGGTGACGGCTCCGGTGTCATCGCCTAGACGCTGGTGTTGAGTGCGCGCGTGATGATATTGGTGAGCGCACTGACGATCGAGTCTCCGGTGACTACCGTGTAGAGAATCGCCCCGAACGCTGCCGCGGCAATCGTTCCGATCGCGTATTCGATTGTCTAGTTTTACATGCATCAATTTTTACAGGTCAGCCGTGACAATCGGCCCCCAGCAGTAGGTTCCGATCTATGACATATCCAGACGATTGGCCTCAAGATTGCAAGTGGTGCGAGGGGCCTATTAGTTGGGTTCATGCCAGTCGAAGGGAAGCGTACGGCGGCGGCGCGGGATGGGATACGTACGAGGCGCAGTGTGAGAACGAATGCCCTACTTACCGGAAAATCCGAGACACCGGACGGCACAACCGGACGATTCAGACTGAGTAGTACGTCGCCCCGAAATGCCCAAGACGAACTAGCACGGCCTCTGTGTGTTCGAAGCTGCAAGTTCGTAGAGGAACGCTCTCACGAGCTCAACCGGCATTTGGAATGAAGTCGTTCAACGATCAGACGGAGGCACCCCCGGTCTGGCGACCGAGGGTGTTCCGTTGTCAGCGCCGGTTAGGCGTACCGAATCAACTTCCAATTGACTGCGACATAGTTGTGCGGCGGCATGATGTTTCCCTCCGCAATAGGCGCAGTGGTGCTCGGACGGTCCTGGGACTCCCAGACACCACTTTCCGGGCACCGTGAACCGGTGCGAGCGATTGATCCCAGGGGAACGCGGGTGCTTCTTGTCATTACGGTTTTCCTCTCCGTTAGAGCCACGCCGGGGCGTGATTCATCGACGCAGCAAGGTGAAAACCGGGTAACAATGCGGCCGAGGGCATAACCCCACCACCGCATGTCTGATAGCTTGGGCAATCTACCGTCCAAGTAGAAGCACAAGCCTCAGGTTCCAGGCCCCCCCAGGCTCTGACCTGGGGCTTGCTGCGTTAGTTCAACGGTATCCCAATATGGGGACAACAGCGGAGTCTGCTGAAACTCGTGTTGACTAACACCGGGTTAATGCCGGTTACGGCGTCGTCATGAGCATGTGGCGGTACCACTCAGACACTGGTGCGCCGATGGCGGTCATCACTTCGTGGGTCGGCGGATCCTCATGTGGTCCTAGCCGCAGTTCACGGTGTAGGTACTTCGCCAGGTCCTGCCAGTAGGCCACCATCTGTTCCCTGGGGTCTTCGTCGGCTCGTAGGTTGATCTTCGTGAATCGTTCGGGCAACTGAGCTATAATCGTGTCAATAGTGTTGTGACGCTTTGAATTTCTGCGAACTACCATCACTGCCCCGTCTCGAACTTCGCACGCGCAGCAGTGCGCCTGACGATGGTTAGGTGTTCGGCTTTAGCGCCAGCCAGCTCATCGGTATCCGGTAGCGCCAAGTCCTTGAGTAACCGGGCCTTAAGTGCCCGGTACTGCCGCAACTCGGGAAGCTCAGGCATAGCGACAGGTTGGCTCTGAGACCCCTTGACCCGTAGATCATCTGCCTTATCAACGACCTTCTGCATACGGTCGATGGCATCGGCAGTTCGACAGATGTCCTCCACCAACGTCGACCGGTGCGGGTCCTGGCTGAAGTCGAACTGTTCGTGCAGAGACCGCCATAGCGCAGCCCCCTTCGTCTTGAGCCCGTTGGGAGCTCGGGGAACTTCATGTCGTTCAGACACGACTTCTCCTTGAGTTCTAGATATGTTATTTACCCCTGACCTGCGGGTCTATTGGAAAACACAGAAACGATTTGCTCACGGGATACGGGTTCCGGATTACGTCCCGATCGTGAAGGCCGGGGGCAGGGGTCGCCCCGGTGGGGTGCCGAGTCCTGTTGCGGTCCAGCTGCTCTCACGCACGCCGACCCGACGCCCCACCTCACGGTTGCCCTAGTTGCGGACCTCTACCGATGCAGCCGCGTAGTTGGAGAAGTTCTGCCCACCTGTCTGTGAGACAGACCCATCCGAGGTAGACGAGTCCTTCGTGTTGAGGACTAGCCCCGGCCCGAACGCCGCACCCGATGCAGCCCGGCGTGTGTAACCCGCTGGGGCTGAATCCCATCCGGTGCTAGCCAAGTTGGAATGACCGTGGAACTCCAGTACCACTGACGACCCGTCCGTACGCTCCAGCGTGATAGCCGGGGCCGGTGATGGTCCGCTTGAGCTACCACCCTGAGACGCGTGACCACCGATCGGATCAGCCGGGTTGTGAGCACGTAGAACAACCGCGATCATGTGTCCTGCGTTCGACCAGGTACCCGAGGTGGTGTTGGTAGCAATTGCAGTGAAACACGCTGAGCTGATGCCTGATCCGCTGGCGCTGTTGGCGTTGTCGATGTAGTCCCAGTTCGGTACCGGGGCAGCCGCAGACGGTTTGGTCGGTGCAGTATTCGAGTAGGGGTTCAAGCCGCACAACACGATCAAGTCCCCGACCTGGTGGGTGGGGATCGTGACCGAGCTACTTGCGTTGGCGTTGGCTGCGATGAATTGGACTGGGCTGGATGACAGTACGGGTATCGTCATCATCACGTTCAGCGCGGCGTGCACTAGGGGGTGAAACCTTGGATAGCTGATCCATACCAGTTGGTTCCGTCCGCGAAGAAGCTCAACACATCCATCTTGCTAGCTGTGACGGTGATCGTGGGTGCACCTCGCCTAATCATCAGGCGTACGAGGCCGTCTGCTCAGCCGTTACGTAGTAGCCGCTACCCTCGCGTTGCTTCGGTTGGATTGCGGCACGGCGCTGGTCTGCACCGCGCGGCGTGGTGAAGTTCAACTCTGCGCCAATCAGAGCCGGGAAGATGAACGGAGACAACGGTGCGTACTCATGGCTGGCGTCGCTCCCGAAGGCTGCCGATGCCATCAACTGAGCGATTGCCTCTGCCTGCCCAAAGGATGACAGCGGCGACAACACACACCCAGTCCAGTAATTAGTCGACCCTTCATCAACATCGGCTGGCCCAAACTCTCGGTCGTTGTCGAGCGTGCCCATCGTCTTGTAAACAGACCACAATGGGCGCAGTGCATCTGCGCCTGCCCGCCACAACTCGACAGCTTTGCCCTGATCCTGCGTGAGTGCGAGGACCGAGACCTTCTGGTTGAATGCCGGGAGGTCTCGGGCGACCTCGTTTAGCCGGTAGTCGCTCACAAGCTCGTTCATCTTGACGACCACTTCGTCAGTCCAGTATGGGATAGCCTGCAGCACCGCAAAACTCAGCCGGCTACTGGCCGTACCAATGAGGGGGGCGTTCAACCCCTCCTCAAGTGCCCATTGGCGATTGATCGCCTTTGCCAACTGGTGTACTGCGTCATCCCACTTGTCAGTGGCACAGGTACTAAGTTCACTTTTGGCGTTCTGCACGGCGCTCTGAGAGTCCAGCGTGGACCGCTGAACTGAGTGGTATAGGTCTAGCTCGGCTAGTACGCTAGCCGGTACTTCAAATCCGAGCTGTCGAATGGCCGCGATGAGGCTGCGGTTCCGAGTTCCGGCGCGAGTCAGCGGAGTGTTGGAGCGGATCAATTCCATTGTGTTTGTCTTTCTTGTTGGTTTCCAACGACGTTGGTGCCGTTGATAGAAGTACGAGACCCCCGTGGCGGGTCGGGGGTCTCGCGGGTTACTAGCCGCTCTTCCCGACGACACCAAGTGCCTTTTTGTTAAGCTGGTTGTTCTTCACGGCGATCGTGTCGTCCACGTTGGACGTGTGGAAGATCTGCGTAAGCCCCTGGCCTGCAAACTGTGTGCCGAATCCGACACCCTGCTCGACTAGTTGCGAGAGCACGCCCTTACCGCCGATTCCGAAGTCGGACATAAACGCGTCGGCGTTCGCACCAGCGAAGCTGATACCCGCGTCGATACCGCGCTGGGCGTAGTCGCCCCAATCCAACGCGTCCTTGACGGTCTGGCCCATATCCTTGGCAACGTTTGCGAGTTCGCCTTGCTTGGACTTCAAGCCGTTGATAAGGCCGTCCCCGATAAAACCACCTATATCAGCCATAACCGTTGATGGCGAGTGGATTCCGAGGAACCCGGTAACGGCGTTCTTGACCGAGCTCGCTAGTTCCTTGGCTTTGGCTACTGCCGTCGTGATCATGCCGGAGATACCGTTGATGAACCCTTGGACTAGCTGGGTACCCGCAGCAAGACCGGCTTGGTACAGACCCGCGAGTGCGGAAGCGATCTTCCCTGGCCACGATCCGACCTCCGTGACAACCTGGCCTCCAGCCGACACAACGGTTGAAACAACCTGGGCCAATACCGAAGAGACGGTGGATACCACGGTGCCCCAGGCCGCTGCCGCGATACCAGACAGGCTGGACCAGGCAGAGGACAACTGACCGGGTACTTGGGCAGCCAGACCGATTACTTCAGTCAGAACCGTTTGGGCCACCGTCTTTATGTCGGCCCAATAAGCACGCCAGGGAGCATCTTTGGAAGTGAACGGCTCGAAGATGTTGTCGGTATCCGCCATGGACCCGTCGTTGTTCTTGGGCCTGTCGTTGAAGTCCGGGAGAACGGCTTTGGCCTTCTCGATGGAAGCGGTGATACCGGCTACTGCGTCTGCGATGTCTTCGAAGAACGTTTTCAGTTGGGGGAGTAGTTCGTTGATGAGCGTTCGTACGTCAGCTACGAACGTTTTCATCTTCTCGCCGAACTTCGGGTCCGACAGGAAGTCGAAGCCTTGCTTCGCGAGATCGCCTACCAGTCCAAGGATTTCCTTGACGGTGGCACCAAAGTTGGTGATCGCGGTATCGAGTTGCCCGGTAGCGGAAACCTTCTCAACCCACGCGGAGAACGAAGCACCAACCTCGTTGAACCAGTCTGCTACGGCGGGGAACTTACGGGCCACACCCTCGGCTAGTCCCAGGATTCCGTCGGTGAACGACGCGATACCTGGGGCCGACCGACTCAGTGATTCACCGATCGAGCTGATCGTGTTCTGAATCTTGGTCAGTCCTGGGCCTGACGTTACCGTGTTCACGAACGCCTGAGCCATATCGCTCAGGCCGTTTGCCACCCGGGGGAGGAAGCTACCGAGCGACTGGATAGGACCTACCAGCTTCTCGAACACCGGGGTTAGCCGTGTTTGGAACGTGTCGCTCATAGTCTTCTTGAGGACACCGAGCGGGGCACCCAGTGACTTGGCTGCGTTCTTAATTCCGTCTAGCCCCAAGGCGATTGCCGCGATAGGGACCACTACACCCGCTGCGATAGCGGGAAGGCTGACTAGCGCCCCGGAGACCAGCGCCAACGCGGGGGCTGCCACCGCAGCCACAACCGCAACCAACGCGAGGGAGTCCGCGAAAGAACCTAGACCGCGTAAACCCTTACCCTCTCCTAAGAATCCACCGAGTGCGGAGTCCATATTCCCGCGCAACCCACGGAGCAGTGAGGACATCCTGGTTCGGAACGTCTTAACGTCCGGTTCGACCGGGACCTTTATCGCGCCCATCTTTTGGAGGCTCTGCCGGAGTCGGTAGTCGAACGCAGGGTCGCGCTTGAGGTTGATTGCGTCTTTTACTTGCTTGTTGATGCCCGCTGTATCTATATCGGCCCCAACGCGGACGTTTTCACGTATCCCAGCCAGTTGTGTCTTCAGTTTGGTGCGTACGCTAGCGGTGTCTAGGTCCGGGTCAACTTCGATCTTTACCCGTTCGGAATTTTCAATCCGATCCAGCTGCTTCTTTAGATCACGCCGGAAATTATCGGTGTCCGGCACAACGCGGACACTGATGCGGCCCACCTCTCGTCCCCCGGCACTAGCCATAAGTGAACTCCTTTGGGTTTTGGCGGGCCTTTGGGAGCTGGCTGTTCATCTCAGACGCCAACGCGGTCGTTCGTTCTGATGTAGCGGCGGTAGAACACCGCTCGGCGAGATTCGATGTCGCCGTGGTGCCACGGGATATGTCCTGCTGCGTCAACAACATCGAAGTATGGTGTGGACGCTTTGAGATACGCCTGGAACGCGGCTTCGCGTTCTTCTTCGATAGACCCGCTCGGTCTACGCCAGAGCGGTACGTACGGCGTTGTCTCGTCTTCTAGGTCGATTTCGTGCATGAGATCCCTTCTGCGGGCATGAAAAAGCCCGCTCAGCGCGACGCTGGCGGGCGAATGGGTGTAAAGCGGGAACTTCCCCCTCGGACTACAGGGGTTCCCGCATATGGGGGCACTCAGCTGGCGGCTTGCCAATGTGCCGGGAGTGGAGCCAAAGCTCGTGGATTGCGTTCACAGGCTCCAGACCTTGTCCGTAGACATCGATTACATCAGCGGAGTAGTCGATGATCGGTTCATAGACCGGGAGCCGGGCGACGAGCTGTAATCCGGACTTGACGATGAACTCCGATTGGATTTCCTCGTAGAGGACAGAGTTCTCGATCTTGAACTCTGGGTGGTACACGATGTCCAATCGGTCATCGTCCCCTAGTGCGAAGAACCAACCCCGCTCCTCAAGCTGCACCCAAGTGTCTGGGAAATTCGGGTTGTGCTCAAACAGGCAACTCATGGTTCGAACAGCTCCCGTAGTTGTCGGCGTGCGTCCCGGCAGAATCGCCGGTATCGCTGGTCGGCTTCGCGTGAGCAGTACAGGCACCGACCGTTGGGCCGGAAGTCTTGCGGGCCACGGTGTTCGTGGCGTGTGCATCTAGCGGGCATGCGGATACTCCTTTCGTATAGGCCTGGACAGACTGCGGAAATGAGAAATGCCCCAACCGATCTGCTCGGCGGGGCATAGAGGGAGCACGTCTCCTACCTCTTTATTCTCTACCTATATGTATAAAGTTAGGAACGTCACCGGAGGTCAGTCGTCCTCTTCGGCGTGCTCCATCGCTTTCTTGCGCTCGCGGTAATACCTGGTGTCCGAGCCCGGCGTACACCCCATTGCCGACCGTTTTGCACGGAGCGTCCGCACACGGCGTCTGGCGCCGTCATCGTGAGCTTGTCTGCGAGCCTCCCTGCACCGGAGGCAGTACTTCGGCCACCTACCGTCACCGCGCAGGGATCGGCATATCCCCTTCTTGCGGGAGGTGACGAGTCCACCACAGTCAGGACAGGTTCCGTAGTAGACCCTGAATCCACCCCACGCCGCGACGGTGCCAAACTTTGTGGGCCACCGCTCGATTGAATCCGGGTTGTAGTCCAGCCATGCCTGTGTCTTCTCGCGGGCGAGGGCTGTCCTACGCTCCTGGAATACCTCCACGGCAGCGTGTCTCGTCCTGGACAGTACGTCCTTACCTTCGGTGACTTTGGGGTATTCCACATGTCCGCGCTGCTCGTACACGGGCGGGTTGCCGTAGGCCTTCATCTCCGTGCCCTACCCGTCAATCCCGCAGTCGTAACGTCGGAATTGACTCATCGAACGGATCATCGTCGTCCGGGGCGCGTACTAGTTCCCATGTGCGTCGCACAGCGCCGTTGATATCCGACTCCGACAACCCGGTCACGTCCATCAGTTCGCTAACCGTCTTCGGTCCCGTGGCGAGTGTCTCCATCAGCTGCGTTGCATGGAAATCCGTCCAAATGTCAACCTCGTCAGGAGTACTCCGGACAACGCTGACCGGAGTTGCATGCTGGGTCGTTGGATTCGAAGGCGAACCAATACCCGGACCCCCGAACGGGTCCGGGGTTGTATTACTACTGGATAGATCATGAGTATTTATATGAGTAGTTAGGAGGGCATTGCTGTCCGGAGTACCCCGGTCATCCTTGTCCGGAGTACCGGTCAAGGATGTCCCTAGTTGGTTCGTAACTCCGGTCATCGCTGTCCGGAGTTGATGGGGGGCCGTCAGTCGGTACCGGGTGGATCTCTTAAAGGAGTTTCCGGGTTCAACCACAGCCAGCCATCCTCGTTCGATGTTTCTTTGGATGTGCCGTCTCACGGTTCGGACACCTAGTCCGGTCACCTTCGCTAGCTTCGCCTGCGAGGGGTAGCACTCAAGAGTCGTGAAGTCTGCGTACGAGAACAACGCAGCCATAGTCGACTTGGTCGACGTCAACTCGCGGTCCTCGTTCTGGAAGTACAGCCTCGACCACTCGAAAGCATTTCTCATTGGCCGCGTTCACTCAGCCGGTAGATCGCGATCTCCGACGGTTGCACCATGTCAGCGTCGTCACCCGCATCCTGGGGGCCGACTATGGCCTCGTGCGGGCAGCGGGTCAGGAACTCGCGGACCGGCCGGTACATCGCACTGGATTCACTGACAGCCAGACTGCGGTGGACCACCAGGACGGGTTGGCCCTTCATGTTGATGGTTCTGGCGACAAGGTGCGGGGCTTGCTCGATGCGGACCTGCTCGTTAGCGAGGTCAGCAAGTAGGTTTCTCATTGGTCGGCCCTTCTTTAGCTCAGTCGGTCTTTCAATGACATATGGATCGATTCGACATCGCTGGCGATGATCGTGACCTCACACGTAGCCACTCCGGACTCGACCTTGAACGAGCCCTTCTTGACCACCAGGGCATTGAGCCCCGGTTTCAACACAACGCCGGAAATCTTCGAGTAGTTGCCTTCTGGATCTAGTTCCACGCCTTGTCCTTCCTGTTGACAGCTGCCTGCTGTCGGGGTTGCCCTCTTGAGCGTTCGTCTCGATGACTAGGGCTGTACGTCGCACTTCCATCCCGAGCGTCTCCGCTCCGGCTGTGTCCGCCCGGCCCGTGGGGGCTTGCCTTCGTGGTCCGGCCTAGTGAGTTGTCCCGCTGGTTCCTCGCCTACGCGTCATCGCTGACAGATTCAGTAAAGCTTTAGCCAACACGTTTGTCAAGCCCCACATGTATTGCTGGCTGTTACACTGCCCCAGTGAGCGATGAGCGGGTGATATTCCAAGACCTTGGCCTCGACTGGGTGGCCGAGATGCAGTGGCTGGGTGGTGATGAATCGCAAGGCCCAGCAGCGCTGCTTATCCGCCCCGCCGACCCCGACTCGATTCCTCCGGGGGGCTTATCAAGCACGGTGTTGAGGCAAGTCAACTTCCGCGAAGCGTCGGCGGATCTCCAGCGGCAGAGGGCGGCAGACAAGCGATACAAGGACGGAGAAGATCGCTACCAAGCCGAACGAATCCAGCGGATTAGAGACCAGCTGTCGAAAGGTGTGAGCCCGGAGTATCTGGCGTTGCTCGCATCGCTGTACATCTACCGAGTCAAGCAAGGTCAGCCGAAGCCGGTAGAGGGCATCGCCGAAGACTTAGGCAGGGGACTTCAGACCATCCGTGGACATCTCTGGCAGGCGAGAACCCAAGGACTCCTCGAAGGCTCGGCAGGCCGAAAGGGCGGACGACTCACGCCCACTGCGAAGAAGATCCTGGAGCAGATTGTCCCGAACGCCCCAAAGAGACTGGGCACTTAAGCGATTTCAGTACGCGTTCTGGGGGCACAAGACCCCGTTGCATGCGGGGCACACAGTCGGCTTAGGTCCCCACGCCATGGTCCAGTCCCTGTATCTCAACAACATAGGGTCGTTTCGAGCAGCAGAGCGACGGTTGATCCTGTCAAAGGTCTCGTGCCAATCATGCACGCGTGCGGCGTATGCCTCTGCGTCCGTTAGCTTTTGCTCGACGTCGTAGTATGAGACTTCGTAGATCGTAAGATATTCGGAGGGCTTTACATCGCCCTCGCTGACGCGGACCCGGAGCGATCGAACCGGCGAATCAGCTCCACGCCTGCGCATTTCATCGGTCTGTTCGATCGCAGACTGCATCGCTTCCACCTCGGTGGGATGGCCCCGTATTGAGGTCAGGCACGTCCGATTCTCGCTCCAGCCGAGGGACTGGTCAACCCAGACTTGATAGTCGATCTTCGGCTTCCACCTGCCGCCCATGACGAGAACGTACAGCGGGCCACTCCGCTAGTCAACCACTTGACATACCACTGATACCGTTGCAGCACAAAGGATTCAACGAACTGAGTAGTCAGTGTGCGGTAGCTTGAACTGGTGTCGTTGTAGCCAGAGCTGCATCGTCAAGTTGTTCAATCCATCGGCAGTCGCAACCTCCACGACGACCAGTGCTAGCCACTCTCCGGTGCTCCTCCGCACCCATGCGAGTTGACGCCCCGCGTGGAGGGATTCGATGACTAGGCCGTGTTTCTGCGCAGACGGTGGACCAAGGTTCATCTGGTGGCTACCCACATCCCCCAGGAACACCTGGTGCGTGTGCACGACCACGGGTCGATCCACCGGGCGGTAAATCTCGATCTCCGAGGGGTTCTCCCAGTGATCGAACATATATTCGAGTATATGCCCGGCTGCAACCAGGTGGCCAGCAAGCTAGTTTTGCCGAAAGATTGGACACATCTGAGCTCGCCGTGGAAAGCTTCAGGTAGTTTGCGTGTGTTACGAGGATGAAGTTATCGGAGGGGTCATCTCGTGGTCATGAAGGATCGGTGGCGGTTTCCCGCGCATTTGCGCGGAGTGCTTGCAGTCACTGCCGTGGGGGCGCTGCTCGTGGGCGGATTGAAGGTGACCAGCGACTACACCACCCCCGGCAGCGGGTTCTCTACTATCGCCACGGGTGCGGCTGATCCGACCGGCCCGACCGGAGGTCCCGGCGATGGCGGTATGAATGGCAGCCAGTTCCAGCCTCCTGGTCTACCTCCGCAGATGCCGGATTACCAGGGCGGCATCAACCAGCCGCCGTTGAATCAGGACAACGGGATCTCCATCTACAACACGGGCGCTCCGCAGCAGGGTGGCCAACAGGCACCTGGTCAGCAGGGTGGCCAACAACCGGAGGGGCAGCAGCCTCTACACGGCACGCAGATTCCCGACTATCAGACGGCCACGCCGTACACGCAGGGGCCAGGTAAGGCCAACCCGGATTACCAAGCACCCCAACAGGCTAACCAGCCGCAACAGCCGCAGCAGAGCAACCAGCAGCCTCAGCAGCCGTCACAGGCTCCAACTCAGCAGCCCCAGAACGACCAGGGCAACGAAACCAAACCTGACAACACAGATGAGAAAGAGCTCCACGACAACGATCCGGGGCAAGACAAGAGTAAGTATTGCCCAGGGAATGTTAGTACCGGCCCGAATGGCGACGTACAAATCAAAGACCCCGAACCGTTTCGTCTCCACGGCTCGCACAATGACAGCGTCTCGGACCGGAAGCTTCTTTATGAGGTTCATACAAAATTCGGTAACGAATTCAGGAAAGCCATTGACAACTGGAAGGCGGCAGTTGGCAACACGAAAGTTGAGTTCAAAGAGGTTGGCGAAGGCGAAGGCGCGAACCTTGCTATTGTCGATGAGCCTTCGAAGGTAACGGACGGATGGAAAACTGGCGACGGGTGGATTCTAGCCCAGTGGAAACAGTTCCCCCTTTTCCAGGATGAAATACAAGTAAACGTGGACAAGCTGACTGGGCGCATAGAAAATGTGATAGTTTCGACCCTTGCCCATGAGCTAGGTCATGCGTTAGGTATGGATCATAGCTGCGAGAACGCCCTCATGTATTACCAGACCACATTGTTCGCGCCAACCGGGCCGACTCCGATAGACAAAAAAATGTTCGAAATTATCTGGCCGTGAATCACGTGCGGAAGGACGATATTTACATGTCGCGCAAGTTGATGTCCGTCGTCGCGACCATAGTGTTCGCCGCAGCCACCGTGTCGTGTACGAATGAGAAGGAACCGGCGACTCCATCCGCTGATAGTGATGGCGTATGCCGCCTTGAAGCGTTATACCCTGTGGAGATCCGGGATAAGGCGCTGTTTGTGCAGGACGCAGAAAATGTGTTTGTGGGGCAGGTCTTGAGTTCCAAGGGGCAACATGTCGAAGAAGATCACACCCCGCACTCGCAATTCAGTGTGAAGGTAATTGACAACATAAAGGGCACCCTCCCTCAAAATGTCTCTGTCAGTCAGACTGGTGGAGTGGTTAATAACGCCCTTTGTCTTAGGAACGGGGATCCACTGTTGACGGATGGCTCCGTTTATATCTTTACGACTAGATATTCAAAAGAGCTCGATTTGCATTTCATAACAGCCTCACACTACGGCGATATCAAGCTCTCACCTGCCGATTCCGCAACTGTTCTAAACGGCACCGGAGTACCACCTGCGGTGGCCGAGATGCGTCGTGCAGCCGAGAACCCCCCTCAGCCAAAATAGCGGTGGAGCAAGACTAGCGAGATACGTCGTCTGTCCATTGCTCGGCCATCCGCTCTAGATGAAGCATTTCGACGTGCGGGCCTTGTTGATCCCAAGTCATACGCACTTCCATACTGCGTAACCAGACGTTGCGCTGTTCTATCGTCTGCGATTCCCACCAATCAGAGAACAGTTCTGCCGTAGGAACCCACGTCCAGCCAGCGGGCTTTGTGGCTATCGCCGTAAGCTCTGCCTGTCTCTTAGCGAGATCCGCGATACGGGCGTCTAGACGATCACGCTGTGGCGTCCCTCTTCGGAACGCTCCGTTGCCTAGTTGGTCCGTGAGATCACTCAGCGTGTCCTCTAGCTCGGCTAGCTCGGCTGAGTGATCACTACCCGAGTCCCACACTCGCTCCATCCGATACTTGTCTCCTAGTTCCGACATGACAGCACCCGTCAGAACCTCTTCAGCATCAGCGATCGGAACGGTTCTGTTGCCGCAGGTGGACTTGTATTGCGCTGAGGCGCAGCGGTACCGGTCTTGCCGACCTTTGCCGCCTTTGAGCTTGTAGGCCGGTTTACCGCAGACGCCACAGAAGATCACCCTAAGGAGTAGTGCGGAACTTCGTTTGGTGGGTTCCTTGCGGTTCTCGCGTCCGACTAGTTCGACCTGTACTTGCTCGAATACCTCGCGCTCAAGTATCGGGGTAGCGCGGATCACCGGGGAGCCGTCGTTGTTGCGGATAGAACCACCGGCCGTGACGGCGTGGCCCAATAGCGATTTCGAAGTCAGCATCTCTCTAAGCTTGGTTGAATGCCAGCTGTACCCCTGAATCTCCCTGCCCTTCAGCTGGTTAACCCGATCTCGGGGTGTTAGGACTGCACGGTCGGATAGGTCGGCTGCTACCTGCCGTAGCGGGTCGCCTTCGAGAACTCGCCGGACCACTTCGTTGATCACCCTGACTTGTTCGTCGTCCTGGACGAATCGCCAATCCCCGTCAATCTTCTCGGTCTTATACCCCCATGGTGGCGGGCCACCTCGGTACTTGCCTTGTCGCATGTTGTGTTGTGCCGCAGACCTGTTGCGTTCGGAGATGGCTGTCAGCTCCATCTCGGCCACCTTGGCGACGAGCAGCGCGACCACGTCACCGAATTGCGATGTGAGGTCTAAGAATGCTTCGGAGGCGCTGACGAGCGCTACGGAATTCGTTTGGCACCAACGGATTAGGTCCGCGAGGTCCAATAGTCGGCGGACGATTCTGTCCATACGGAACACGACTAGAACGTCGAATTCGTTACGCCGGTTAGTGAGCCAGTCTCCGAGCTGTGGGCGGTCGAACGGCGTTGTCTTACCCGCCGACACGTCCAGGTCTTCGGCGGTCCCGACTACCTCATATCCGCGCTGTTCACACAGTTCTAGACACGCCTCACGCTGGCGCAGCGGAGAGGTAGATTCTTCCGTGACGCGGCTGAGTCGTACAACGACTAAAGCCCGCTTGGCCTGCTGTTTCATGGTTGTAAATGATACTCATGGAGTACTCCACGGTCGACATGCCGTCCTCGGACTCGACGACCACCACCATTCGTCGACGCAGTTGCGCCAATATGTTGTGTATCAATGGATTCCCTCCCTCTTTGCCCCGCGGCGCTTCCACGGGTCACAGCACACCACTGCTGAACACATCGCGCGATAGCCCCATGACAACCGGCGCGATGCCCAGACAGACGAACGACGGCAGGAAGCACAGGCCCAGTGGCGCCCCTATGAGCACACCGGCCCGTTCGGCAGTGGCTACCGCTGAATCCACCGCATCACGACGGCACTGCACGGCCAGCGAGGCAATACCGTCGGCCATCACTGCTCCGGAATCGGCCGATCGCCGTGCCAATCTGGTAAGTGCCCTGCGCTGCTCATATCCCAGATCCGCCGGTGATCCGGTATCGGTCCAGGCAGCCGATGCCGGTGCACCCAGGGCGAGCATCTCCCCTGCGCGGCTCAGGATCCGGGCCAGCTCGGATGGTGCGGAGGCCGTCACCACCAACGCGGCAGTCGCGACCGGCATCCCCGACCGGAGGCATACGCCAAGTACGTCAAGGCTGAATGCCATTCCCAATAAGCCCTTTTCGGCGGCATCCCGGTCGACGATGGATGAATCACCCCGCGACAGCCTGCCACAGGCGCGCATAGCCCCAGGCGCAGCCAACATCGCCGCGGCAAGCAACAACAGGGCCGCGGTCATCGCAACGCCTTCCCAATGATTCGGTCAGACCACAGCAGACCGATACATGCCAACACGATCCCGACAACGAGCAGCGCCCCACCCATACCGCCCGAGCACAGCACCGCAAGAGGTCTTGCTCCGATCATCTGACCCAGTCCGATTCCCACCACCGGCAGACCGCTCAGCACCGCGGCAGTGGCACGCGGCCCGGCAAGTCCGGCGTTCACGCGCGCCGTGAATCGTTGCCGCTCCCGAAGATCTGTCCGGCACGCGTCGAGGAGCTCGGCAACAGCCAGGCCGTGGCGGTGGGCCAACGTCCAACCACGGCTTATCCGATCCCATTGCGATGCAACCGGTCCCACTCCGGGTATCGCCGGATCCGGATTCACTCCCAATCGTGCGCGCGCGGCTATAGCCGCGAACGTCTCCCCCGCCGTTCCTCCGAGCTCTGCGGCAGTGACCTCGAATGCGCGCACAGGATGCGCGCCAACCCTCAGTTCACCGACAACAACATCGAGACCGGACTCCAGGGCGGTCAATTCCTCCAACTGCACGATAAATCGGCGACGACGGTGCCACCGCACCCCCAAGGTCGCGCCGGCGATGCCCACCGCGGACACCACCGACAACGGCAACAGCCACACCACCACGAGCACAAGACCACTCAGGGGCACCGCCGCCAGTCTCCAGTTCCAGCGCATGTCACACCCCATGCCCCGCCGTAGGCACGAGCGCCGTTGCGGCACAATGAGTAACGCAGCCGAAAGCAGCAGCAGGGCGTGCGGAGTCACGGCATGCTCCGTGCGATCAACGCCTCCAATTGCTCCGCACCGGAACACAGCTGGCCATCGATGTTCCATGCGGGTACTACCCGTACGATCCCGTCATCACCCTTGGATACCACCCCAATTTCGGTCAGTCGACGCATATTGCCGAATCTTCTTATATGACATACACATTGAATGGCTGCACCGAGCTGCGAGTGGAGTGCGGCGCGGTCGAGGCCACCCAGGGCTCCGAGCGCTTCCAACCTTGCCGGGACCTCAGCCGGGGCATTCGCGTGGACCGTACCCGCGCCGCCGTCATGACCGGTGTTGAGGGCGGTCAGCAGGTCGACCACCTCAGCACCGCGCACCTCTCCCACCACGATCCGATCGGGCCGCATCCGCAATGCCTGACGCACCAACTGGCGCAGGGTCACCTCCCCCGCACCCTCGACGTTGACGGCGCGCGCCGCCAGCGTGACCACATGCGGGTGACGCGGCGCCAGCTCGGCGGCATCCTCGGCGCAGATGATGCGTTCCGAAGGGTGGATCGCCCCCAGCAGCGCAGACAGCAAGGTGGTCTTACCCGCCCCGGTGCCTCCGGTGACCAGGAAGGCCAGCCGTGCCGCCAGCACCCCACGAAGCAACCTGGCGGCATCCTCATCGACAGTGCCATCAGCGATGAGCTGATCCAAACCCTTAGCGGTGGGCCGTAATACGCGCAGCGATACACACGTCCCGCCGACCGCTATCGGCGCCAGCACCGCATGCAGACGTACCACCGAGTGCGGCGGACCGACACCAGTCAGCTGCCCGTCGACGAACGGCTGCGCGTCGTCGAGTCGTCGCCCGACCGCTAGAGCCAAACGTTGGGCAAGACGGCGCACAGCAGCATCGTCGGCGAATCGCACTGTGGTGAGTCGCAGCCCTTCACCATCGTCTACCCAGACGCGATCGGGTGCGGTCACCAAGACATCGGTCGTACCGTCCGCACACAACAGCGGTTCGAGAATTCCGGCACCCGCCAGCTCACTCTGCAGTTCCTTGATGCTATGCAACACATCGCTATCACCAAGCACACCACCGGATTCAGCACGTATCACGGCTGCCACCGCCGTCGGCCGAAGCGCCACATTCTCGGTCGCGAGCCGCTCACGAACGCGGTCGATCAACGAGCCGGTCATGCCGCCGTACCCTTGCCGTCATGCGAGACCAACGCCAGCACTGACTGCGCGGCGCGCGCCAGAGGTGAGCGTCGCAGCAGTCGCAGGCCGCCGTTGTCGAGGCGATTGCCGAGATTGGGTTCCGGACGCATGGCAGCGATCAGTGGGGCCCCAACGATTTCGGCCACCTCGGCCGGGCGCAGTCCGCTCGGCGCCGGACCGCGCACGACTACACCGATATTCGGGTTGGCGGCCTGTATCGCAGTGACCATGAGCGCGGCCGCTGCGCACGCCCGCACCTCGGCGGGTGTCACCACTACCACCAGGTCAGCGCGGTCCAGTGCCGCCACACTTGTTGCGCCGAGCCGCCTCGGGAGATCAACGACCACCGGCACTCCTACCTCCCGCGCGCTGTCGATCACTCCGCCGATCGCCTCTGCATTGCCTCCACCGCCTGTCCTGTCTCCCGATACCAGGACAAGTCCGCGCCGATGTGGCAGCGCACGGCGAAGGGCATCGAAGCTCACCCGACCGCTGCGCATATCGATATCCGGCCACCGGAGACCGTCGACGTCCTCCCAACCGAGCAGTAGATCGATACCACCGCCGTATGGATCGGCATCGACGATCAGCGCTCCACCCGGCGCGCACAGACCAATCGCGCCGCACAGAACGGATGCGCCGGCACCACCGCGTCCACCCACCACCGCAATCACCGCAGCGCGTCCTGTCGTGGAGGTGGAGGGGATTGCCGAACAGGCTTCGACGAGCCGGGATTCGTCCTCGGGCAAAGCGAGTACCTGCTCGGCACCCACCGCCACCGCTCTGCGCCACACCTCGCTCGTCGGCTCGTCCCGACAGACGAGTAACACTCGCGCTCGGCGCGGCAGTCGAGTCACCGCTTCGAGCGACGGGTCCGCGCCATCGAGCAGTACCGCCCCCGCACGGGCCCAAGCTTGTCGGCCGATCGAACAGGCATCGGTAGCGAGGATCAGCGGCTTGCCAGTCGCAGCGACGATCCGTTCGATCTCGTTGCCGAGCCATCGATCACCGATGGCAACGACGATCGGCTCCCCTCCATGTCCCTCCACGTACTCCACCATCGAGGTTGCGTAAATGGAGCGCCAGGGGCCTCATCGAGTTTGGGGATGGGCGCGAATCTGTGGATAGATCAACGTGAACCGCAAAAACCGGTGATAAACGTCCCCAGAAAAGAGGACGACCCTCGCCAGGGGGGGAGGAGGCGAGGGTCGTCGTGCTTCAGCCCCGGGGGGTCGGGCTGAGACACACTCGGCATAGCCGAGTAACCCCACTATACACACGTACCCAGTGAGGGTGGCAAGACCAATCAGCCGAAAAAAGGGAAAGAAAGGCAACCCTTCTTCTGGCACCACCCCGTTACCAGACCACCCCGGCTGAGCTGGGACTTTCCGGATGGACACAACGGCACAGTCGGTGAGATCTATCCTCGAACTGTGACCGACGATGCAACGGCACCCGGACCCTTTCCCTCTTCCGAGGACCGGGATGCCGCGGCCGTCACCCAACCCAGCGGCACCACGCTGGCCCCCCGGACTGCAGCCTTCTTCGATCTAGACAAAACGGTGATCGCGAAGTCGAGCACGCTCGCCTTCAGCAAGCCCTTCTTCGACCAAGGCCTGATTAATAGACGCGCCGTCTTAAAATCGAGCTACGCGCAATTCTTCTTCTTGCTATCCGGCGCCGATCACGACCAGATGGATCGCATGCGTACGCACATCACCAATATGTGCATGGGCTGGGATGTCGAACAGGTGAAGGCGATCGTGGCCGAGACGCTGCACGACATCGTCGATCCCTTGGTGTTCGCCGAAGCCGCCGATCTAATCGCCGACCACAAGCTCTGCGGCCGCGATGTCGTGGTGGTCTCAGCATCCGGCGAAGAGATCGTGGCACCCATCGCACGCGCCCTCGGCGCAACCCATGCCATGGCGACGCGCATGGTCGTCGAGAATGGCAAGTACACCGGTGATGTCGCCTTCTACTGCTACGGAGAAGGCAAGGTGGCGGCGATCCAGGAACTCGCCAAGCGCGAGGGCTACCCACTGGAGCACTGCTACGCCTATTCCGACTCGATCACCGATCTACCGATGCTGGAGAGCGTCGGTCACCCGACAGCCGTCAACCCGGACAGGGCGCTGCGCAAGGAATCGATGGCGCGGGGGTGGCCAGTGCTGACATTCTCGCGGCCCGTCTCACTGGGTGATCGGATACCCGTTCCCTCCGGCGCCGCGGCCGCCACCACGGCCGCCGTTGGCTTGAGCGCCATCGCCGCTGGGGCACTTACCTATTCGCTGATTCGCAGGCTGCGGCCGTAGCTCAGCCGCTCGCGCGAAGACCGTCAGGCGCAGAACTAGACACACGTCACTTTAGGCGCGCGCGTAACAATGCGATGACCGTATGAATTGCCCCTTGATGTGACCGGCGTCTCAGTGTAGAAAGTAGGTACGGAGCCCGGCAAGGCCAAGGTCGATCCAGAGGATAAGGATCGATTTCCCGACCTGGGATTCCCAGCACGGACCACGGCACCCACGCGGAGCACGCCGCGACAAGGGCAGAAGCGTTGTGGGCCTGCGCAATCGCGGACAGTGAAAGCTCATCAGGCTTCTTGGGTGAAGCCCGAGTTAGAAGCGTCGCGAAAGCGCCGAGGCCACCCACACAACCCACCTAGCACGCTTGGTAACCGGAGGTTCCGTGCTAGCGGGCGACGGGCCGATTCATTCGGATCGTCGCCCGCTTTTATGTTCCGCCGCAGTATGTTTCGGTCAGCTCACCGCAGTATCCGCGATCGACGTCGCTTCTGCCGCTCCGGCCGTTAATGCCTCACAACAGAACACGATCCACGCGGCAACGGCTTCGGGCGTACCTTCCGCGAAAGCCGAGGACAGCTCCCGGTATCTCCCGGACTGACGCATCCACATCACCTCGGGAACACCGAGCGCGTGTGGATCGAGACCGCGTGACACCGTCACCAACCGGGACGCGGCGCGTGCGACGACGCCGTCCGCGGATCCAAATGGACTCAGCACCAACAATTCCCCGTGCGTGATCGCGGCAAGAACCGGCGCGGATACCGTCGTTCCTCCCGAAATCAGCTGCGCCAACAGTTCCAGCCGATCGGTGTCGATACCGGCGCGGGGCCGCCCAAGGGTCCGCTCGTCTGCCATGCCGGTAGCGGCCAAGACATGCAGGCGCGCCAGCGCCTGCAGCGGTGCGCGCGACCACACCGACGTCAGCTGTGTCAGCGCATCACCATCGAGCGCCTGCCCGACGCGCAGCGCACCGGCCAGTATCGGATCCTCCACCACTCCATCGGCACTCAGCTTCATCGTGCCGCCGTCCAGCGCCGACGAGGACCTGGCTGCCCGCACCGCCGCCTCGGCCGCCGTCACCGGCCAGCCCCGCAGATTGGCGCGATGGCGGTGGACCTTGCTCACTGCGTCGCGCGCGGCTTCGGCGGCATCGGATACTCCCGGCAGGGTGGCCAACGGTGCAAGTGGGTCAGTCATGGTCCGCTAATAGTGCCCTACGCTCCTCGCGACGGATCCGCTGCAGCTCCGGGTCTGGAACCGGTACCGCCGCCAGCAGTCGCTTAGTGTATTCGTCCGTCGGTGCCGTTAATACCTGTGTATCCGAGCCGAATTCAGCAAGGCGGCCATGATTGAGCACCGCGATACGGCTTGCCACCAGTTCGACCACCGCCAAATCGTGGCTGATGAACAGGCATGCGAACCCGTGCTCGCGTTGCAGCTCGGCGAAGAGTTCGAGCACCCGTGCCTGTACCGAGACATCCAGCGCGGAGGTCGGTTCGTCGGCGATCAACAGCGTCGGCTCCAGCGCCAGCGCCCGCGCAATACCAACACGTTGCCGCTGACCACCGGACAGCTGGTGCGGGAAGCGGTTTCGCATGGCGGCAGGCATCTGTACCTGCTCCAACAGGGTCTTGACCCGGTTCTCCCGCTGGGTGCGGTCCATATCGGTGTGCAAGGTCAATGGCTCGGCGATCGACTGGCCGATCGGCCATCGCGGATTGAGCGAAGACCCCGGATCCTGGAACACCACCCCCACCTTGCTCCGAATATCCCGCAGCCGCTTGCGGTTGGCAACCGAAATATCCTGGCCGGCAACACAGATGGTCCCCGAAGCTATCTTCAGCAGACCGACCGCAGCACGCCCGATGGTGGATTTTCCGGACCCCGATTCGCCGACGAGCCCCACCACCTCACCCCTGCCGACGGTGAACGACACATCGTCGATGGCCCGAAAGCTGCCGCCCTTACCCCGATACTCGATGATGACGTGTTCCAGGCTCAGCGCCAGATCGGTCGGTGGCACCGAAGATTCGTCGCTATCTCCCAGCGTCGCGCCCAGATGAGGTACCGCCGCCAGGAGCTGCTGCGTATACGGCTGCGTCGCCCGGTGGAAGATGCTGCCAGCATCTCCCTCTTCCACGACCTCGCCATCCTTCATCACCATGATGCGATCGGCCATATCCGCCACCACGCCCATATCGTGCGTGATCAGGATGATGCCGGCTTCGATGCGGTGCCGTAGATCGCGCATGAGATCAAGGATCTCGGCTTGTACCGTCACATCGAGCGCGGTGGTGGGTTCATCCGCGATGAGCAGACCGGGATCCAGGGCAAGTGCCTGGGCGATCATCGCGCGCTGACGCTGCCCACCGGAGAGCTGGTGCGGGTAATGCTTGACCCGCTTCTCAGGCTCGGGCATGTCTACCAGCTCAAGCAACTCGATGGCACGATCGCGCGCCTGCCTGCGCGTCATCGTCTTATGCGCCCGAACAGCTTCAGCGATCTGCCAGCCAATGGTGTAGACGGGGTTCAATGCCGTCATCGGCTCCTGGAAGATGACGGCAACATCCTTGCCTCGCACCTCACGCAGCTCATCGTTAGTGGCACCGAGGAGCTCTGCACCGTTGAGTCGGATACTGCCGCGAACCCGCGCGCTGGGCGGCAGCAGCGCCGGGATCGCCATCGCGGTGGTGGATTTCCCCGACCCGGACTCCCCGACGATGGCGAGCACCTCGCCCTTGGCGACGCTCAGCGAGACTCCCCTGACGGCGGGCACCCACTGCTTGTCAACCTCGAAATCGACCGAGAGGTCCTTTATCTCGATGAGAGAAGAACTTGAGGTCACCTCCACCTCACCTCCTCCGCGGATCGAGGGCGTCGCGGAGGGCGTCACCAACCATGATGAAGCCCAGCACCGCAGCCGAGAGGAACAGCGCGGGAACGAGGACCAGTCTGGGTGTGGATGCGAAACGGGACTGGCCATCGTTGATCTGGAGCCCCCACGAAATCTCGGGTAATTCAAGCCCGATACCCATATAGGTCAGGGTGGCCTCCGCGGCGATGAAACCGCCCACGGCGATGGTTGCATACACGAGTACCGGCGCCAAGGCATTAGGCAGTATGTGTCGCACCAGGATTCGCCAGGTTGGCGCACCCAATGCGATGGCGGCCTGGACGTAGTCGCTCTGCTTGATGGTCATCACGCTGGAACGCACCAGTCGCATCGAGGTCATCCAGCCGAAGACGATGAGCGCGCCGGCGACGCTCCAGATCGTGCGATGACCGACCACCGAGAGCAGGATCATTCCGCCCAAAATCGTGGGAATGCCGTAGAAGACATCGGTCAACCTGGACAGCGCCGAGTCGGCGATCCCCCCGAAGTACCCCGACAACGCGCCCACGGCCACCCCGATGACGAGCACTCCCAACATCGAGATCAGCCCGATCGACAACGACACTCGCGCCCCGTAAACCACGTTGGCGTAGTAGTCACAACCTTGTAGATCGGTGCCCAGCCAATGCGCCGCACTGATTCCCTTGCGGGCCTGATAGAGGTCACAGTCACGCGGGTTCTTCCCGAAGGTGAACAGCTGCGGGGCCAGCGCCATCAGCACCAGAATCGTCAACAGAATCGACCCGGTGATGAAAAATCCGCTACGGCGCAAGTACTTCCATGCGTTGCCCCACAGGTCGGCCTGCTCTACCAGCGACTCGGCGGCGGCTCCAGGACCCGACACCGGGCCGGGTGCATGGACGGCGTCACTCATAACGAATCCTTGGATCCAGCATCGCATACAGGACGTCCACGACGAGATTGAAGAAGATGTAGAAGAACACGATGAGCGTCAGGATGCTCACCACCACGGCACCCTCCTGGTTTCGCACGGCGTCGAATGTCGCCCGTCCCAGCCCGGGAATATTGAATACGGACTCGGTAACGACGGCGCCCGCCAGCAGTGCCCCCACGTCGGCGCCGATGAACGTAACCACGGGAATCAGGCTGTTACGCAGGGTATGCCGCATCAGAATGCGCGATTCGGAGATGCCCTTGGCGCGGGCGGTGCGGACAAAGTCGGCATCCATCGTCTCCAGCATCGAGGTCCGGGTCAGACGGGCGACATAGGCCATAGACAACGAGGCCAGCACCAGTCCCGGTAGCAGAAAGCTGTACCAGCCATCACGGATTCCGGCGATGGGAAACCAGCCGAGCTTGAAACCGAAGAGATACTGCGCCAAGAACCCGAGCACGAACACTGGCATCGAGACCAGCAGGGTCGTCGTGACGAGAACCAGGTTGTCGTAGAACGATCCCCGGCGCACCGCACACAGCACCCCGGCCATGATTCCGATGATCGTCTCGAATGCTACAGCCACCACCGTAAGCCTTAAAGTCACCGGCAGGCGTTGCGAAACAGTCAGCGCGACAGGGCGTTCCTGAAAATCAGTACCGAAATCGCCGTGCAGGAAGCCCACTATGTACTTGCCGTACCGCACCAAGAACGGATCATTGAGGTGGAACCGTTCACGCAGCTGAGCCATCACCTCGGGGGTGAACGGCCGGTCACCGGCCAATGCCCGGATGGGGTCGCCCGGTAGCGCGTACACCATGCCGTAGATGAGCAGCGAGGTTCCGATCAGCACCGGGATGGCCAGCAGCAGCCGCTTCACGATGTACCGAAACATGCCGGCGTTCTGCCACCCCTGCTTCAGTAGCACCAATAGGTCAAAAGGCCACGGGCGCACGGCTTGCCATACACCGCTGGTGTCGACCTTCTCGTTGATCAGCCAGCTCGGCCATTTCCGCCCGGTCATTGCGTGACCTCTACATCGGCGTACTCGATGCAGTCTTGGATACCGATCTTGACGTTGCTCACTCGTTTGGAATGCACCGCCTGGTTGACCTCATAGAACAGCGGTGTGGCCGGAAGATCCTTGAACAACAAGTCTTCTGCCTTCTGATACGCCCTGGTCGCAAGTTCCACGGTCGGTTCGTTATTGCCCTGCCGCAGCAGCTGATCGAATGCCGGGTTGCTGTAGAACACATAGTTCGATCCGGCAGGGGGAAGCGCCACCGTCCCGTATAGCGATTCCAGGAAGTTGTAGATCGATGGGTAGTCCATCACCCAGCCAGACCGGAACGGCCCCGTCATCCCCTTGCTGTCCTGCTTCGGCAGGAACTGCGACCACGGCAGACTCTTGAGGGCGTAGGGCACTTTCAGGTTGGACTGTAACTGATTTCCGATGGCCTGTACCCACCCCAGTGCTCCGGTACTCGACGAGCTGTACCACAGCTCGATCGGCTTGCTGCGATCGAAATGGGCCTCATCGAGCAGCTTGTTGGCCTCGTCGACGTGCAGCTCGCACAACTTTCCGCACGCGCCCTTGCGGTACCCGTAGACCACTGCCGAACCGTATGAGGTGGCGGGAGTACGGGTGCCGGAGAAGATCACCTGCGTGATCGCCTCGCGGTCGATGGCCATGGAAATCGCCTGGCGGACACGCACATCGGTGTACCGGGGGTCATACATCGGGAAACCCAACGAGGTGATATCCGGGCGAGGCCGCTCCAGAAAGGCCGATCCGAATTCGGCCCTGGCGTTCTCATAGGCGGCGTCGGGCAGATCCAGCTGGATGTCGAGGGCACCGGCCTGCATATCGGTATACGCCGTCAGGCCCTCGGTGTACACCCGCCAGATCAGGCCCTTGGCCTTGGCCTTCTTAGTGCCGGCGTACTGGTCATAACGGCTCAGCGTGAACCCGACACCGCGCACCCAATCGCCGTCTGCCTTGAATGCGCCGTTGCCTATTGGATGTACACCGAATTTGGCCGGGTCCTGGTAGAAGACCTTGGGCAATGGCAGAAATGCGGTGTACCCCAATGTCATCGGGTAAATCGCAAAAGGGGTGTTAAGCCGCACCGTGAAGGTTCGCTCATCCAGGACATGCAGTCCGCGCAGCTGGGTAGCGCGCGGTGGGATCTTGTTCTTAGGATCTCCCTGTAGTTCGTCGAACCCGTCGACGTTCGCAAGAAAACTCGACGATCCCTGGGCATTGGTGCTCAAGGCGGTGTAGTTCCACGCGTCCACGTAGGACTGGGCGGTCACCGGTTCCCCATTATGGAATGTCCATCCGGGCTTGAGTTTTATCGTCCAATTGACGTTGTCGTGGCTGGTGATCGACTCGGCGACACCCGTGTACTCCACCTCCGCGGTGTCGTTGTTGAACTCGACCAGCGCGGTGAACAGCGAGCGCAGGATTCGACCACCCTGATTCTCGGTCGTATTGCCCGGGACCAACGTGTGCTCGGGTTCGGTGATGTACATGCTGAAATAGCCCGGGGGCGCCGGAGTCACGAGGTCCCCGCAGCCGGCGGGTAGCAACGCGGCAATGCCAACAAGCATCACAAGGGCCAGTCGGCGGAACCTCATCCTCACCCTTCCCTCGGTAGCTGAATTAGGTAGGACGACCATAGGCGGGTGACGCGCCGATGTCTCTCCATCGACACACCCACCGCGCCGGATCTGGACGGCCGCACCAATTACTTCTCGGTAACCAGGCCCGCCCACTAGGCTTTGTCCCGGACCTGTATAGGGCAGAAAGGCCAGATCAGATGACCGAAATCAGCACCGAGCCGAATAGCTATCCGCCGTCGCCGGAGTTCGTGGCGACAGCGAACGCAACCTCAGACCTGTACCAGGCAGCTGAGGAGGACAGGCTCGGGTTTTGGGCACAGCAGGCGGGCCGCCTGCACTGGGATGAGCCCTTCAACGAGGTCCTCGACTGGTCCGATGCACCGTTCGCCAGGTGGTTCGTCGACGGCAAGCTCAACGTCTCGTACAACTGCGTGGACCGCCACGTGGAAGCCGGCAACGGCGACCGCGTCGCCATCCACTGGGAAGGCGAACCTGGCGATACCCGCACCATCACCTACGCCGACCTGTTGGCAGAGGTCAGCCAGACCGCCAACTACCTGACCGAGCTCGGCCTGGTTTCCGGTGACCGCGTGGCCATCTACATGCCAATGCTGCCCGAGGCCATCGTGGCGATGCTGGCCTGTGCGCGACTTGGTCTGATGCATTCGGTGGTGTTCGCCGGCTTCTCCGCCGCGGCGCTGCGCGCGCGCATCGACGACGCCCAGGCCAAGCTCGTCATCACCTCCGACGGCCAGTGGCGCCGCGGTGCCGCGGCGCCACTCAAGGCGGCGGTGGACGAGGCACTGGCGGGCGAGGCGAGTTCCGTCGAACATGTGCTGGTGGTGCGCCGCACCGAGATACCCGTCGAATGGACCGAGGGGCGTGACCTCTGGTGGCACGAGACGGTTTCACGGGCCGACACCACACATACTCCGCAGGCCTTTGATTCCGAGCATCCGTTGTTCCTGCTGTACACCTCGGGAACCACCGGCAAGCCCAAGGGCATCATGCACACCTCGGGCGGTTTCCTGACCCAGACCTCATACACGCATTTCAACATCTTCGACCTCAAGCCCGAGACCGACGTGTATTGGTGCACAGCCGATATCGGCTGGGTCACCGGCCACACCTACATCGTGTACGGGCCGCTGTCCAACGGCGCCACCCAGGTGGTGTACGAGGGCACGCCCACCTCCCCGAACGAGCACCGGCACTTCGAGATCATCGAAAAGTACGGTGTCACAATCTATTACATCGCGCCCACCCTGGTGCGGACATTCATGAAGTGGGGCCGCGAGATCCCGTTCGCACACGACCTGTCCAGCCTGCGGCTGCTCGGCAGCGTCGGTGAGCCCATCAACCCCGAGGCGTGGCGCTGGTACCGCGAGGTCATCGGCGGCAACCGCACACCCATCGTCGACACCTGGTGGCAGACCGAAACCGGCTCGGCGATGATCTCCCCGCTGCCCGGCATCACCGACGCCAAACCGGGTTCGGCGATGCGGGCGCTACCCGGTATCTCGGCGAAAATCGTTGATGACGACGGGAATCGGCTCGAGCCCGCGCACAACGACGAACCCGTCACCGGATACCTGGTCCTCGATCAACCGTGGCCGTCGATGCTGCGCGGCATCTGGGGCGACCCTGAGCGGTTCAAGGAGACCTACTGGTCCCGCTACGCCGACAAGGGCTGGTATTTCGCCGGCGACGGCGCACGCTACGACAGCGATGGCGCCATCTGGGTGCTGGGCCGCATCGACGACGTCATGAACATCTCCGGCCACCGGATCTCAACCGCCGAGGTGGAATCCGCGCTTGTCGGGTACGACGGAGTTGCCGAGGCCGCCGTGGTCGGCGCCTCCGACGACACCACGGGGCAGGCCATCGTGGCGTTCGTGATCCTGAAGGCCAGCCATACCGTCGAAGGCGATGAGCTCGTCTCACATCTGAAAGCCCAGGTGTCCAAGGAGATTTCGCCCATCGCCAAACCACGCGAGATTCACGTGGTGCCCGAGCTGCCCAAGACCCGCAGCGGCAAGATCATGCGACGACTACTCCGGGACGTGGCCGAGGGCCGCGAACTCGGCGATACCTCGACGTTGGTCGACCCCAGCGTCTTCGAGGCGATCAGGGCCAGCAAGTAGCCGCGATACGCACGCCTACCCGACCGGGGTGTAACCCACTCCGGCGGTGCGGTTCTTGGCATTGATATCGGCCAGCACGGTGTTGATCGAGTACGTGGTGGTCGGCGTGTGCAACGGGATGTACTTGACGATGCACACCGGAAGTTTGGTGGCGGCGCCATGGATCATTCCCACCAGCTGTCCGTTGACGGTGACCGGCGCACCCGAGTCGCCCGGCTGTCCGCAGACCTGGTTGATGAACGTGCCGGGTTCAGCCCCCGCCCCGAATGTCACCCCGCATGAGTTCCCGGTGGTGCGACCCAGCTTGCACGCGATATCACCCGGCTGGGGATCCGGTCCGATACCGGTGATGGCGAACCCCTTGTAGGTGGAAACCGGCTCCACCTTCGCGGGATCGAACTGGATGGTCGCGTAGTCGTACTGCTCGTTGCCGTTGACGAACTTTCCGAGCACACCCTTCTTGGGAAAGTCCTCCGAGACCACCTGTGAGCCCGCACCACCGCAGTGGGCCGAGGTGAAGCCCACCAGATTGCCCTTGTTGTCATGGCCGATCGTCGTCAGTGTGCACAGGGTGTCGCCGTTGATGATCAGCCCGGCGCCACCGCCCATCGGCACCTTGTCATCGGCACCGGCAGCGGGCGCCGCAACGGCCGGGATCGCGCCCGTGACGAGGCCAAACAGCGCCATCAGGACCGGCAATCCGTAACCCGTACGCCGCCCGAGTGACCTCATTGGCCGGCGCCCATGCTCTTCACGCATGCGGCTCATCGCCCTTTCTCATAACGGCCGCATCTCTCCCCCTGTCGGCCACGTCTGCCGTCATTGTAATCAATATTCACACTGGTCACTTCTGTCACAGACCTATCGATTGGGTAACGACACCCTCAGCACAGACGCGGCGCAGCCCCGGTACCGCCGACGTGGCAACATAGGCCGCACTAGATTCACCGGAATCACACCCGACCCGCAAGGGACACGGAGGGAGCACAGTGAGCAGCCCTGGAAGCCGCAACTACCGCACAGACAACAATGGTGTTCCGATCACCGTCGCCGCCATCCCCCTGTCTGATCCGCATGCCACCGGCACCGGCGAGCCCACCATCGGCAATCTGGTCCGCGATGCCACCAGCCAGGTTTCCGCCCTGGTGCGTGCCGAGGTGGAACTGGCCCGCGCCGAGGTCGTGCGTGATGTCAAGAAGGGCCTGGCGGGCAGCATCTTCTTCATCGCGGCTCTCGTCGTCCTGTTCTACTCGACGTTCTTCTTCTTCTTTTTCGCCGCCGAGGTACTCAAGGTCTGGCTGCCGGCTTGGGCTGCCTACCTGATCATCTTCGCCGCCATGGTGTTCGTCGCGATCCTCGCGGTGCTGATTGGCTATCTCCAGGTCAGGCGAATCCGGGGCCCACGCGACACCATCGCGACGGTCAAGGAAGCACGAACCGTCTTCACACGAGACGACGAGACGCCCGCGCTGACCAAGTCGGCCAAACCCTCAGACCCGTCGGGCTGGTAGCTGCTTCCGTCGGCTCGATACCGACACACACATGCTGTTCGACCAGACGGCCCGTCACCCCGACCCCTCCGTGGTCCGCATTGTCGGGCCATGGCGACATTTTGATGTGCACGCCAACGGAATTCGGTTTCATGCGGTGGAGGCCGAAAACAGTAGAGATGCCCGTCCATCAAACGTAGCCGTCACCAGCAGACCACTCGTGTTGCTGCTGCACGGATTTGGTTCCTTCTGGTGGTCGTGGCGTCATCAACTCCGTGAGCTGACGGATGCCCGCGTGGTGGCCGTCGATCTCCGCGGCTACGGGGGCAGTGACAAGCCCCCGCGCGGATACGACGGATGGACGCTGGCCGGAGATACCGCCGGCCTGATCCGCGCACTGGGCCACACCTCCGCCACGCTCGTCGGGCATGCCGAGGGTGGGCTGGTGTGCTGGGCCACCGCCAATCTGCATCCACGCCTCGTCGACGCCATCGCCGTGGTGAGCTCGCCGCATCCGACCGCCTTGCGCACCTCCACATTCCGTGGAACCGGACAGGGCGGCGCACTCCTCCCATCCCTGTTGCGCTATCAGGTGCCGATCCTCCCCGAACGCACCCTGACGCGTCATCGCGGTGCCGAACTGGAACGCTTGGTGCGCTCGCGGGCGGGGTCGCAGTGGACCACCACCGACGATTTCGCCGAGACCATCAAACAGCTGCGCACCGCGATCGCCATCCCGGGTGTGGCCCATTGTGCGCTGGAGTACCAGCGATGGGCAGTACGCAGCCAATTACGCAGTGAGGGTTGGCGGTTCATGCGATCGATGAATCGCGAGCTGACCGTCCCCGTGCTCCACATGCGCGGTGACGCCGACCCTTACGTGCTCGCAGACTCGGTGCACCGGTCATTACCGTTCGCACCCAACGGGCAGTTCGTATCGCTACGCGACGTCGGCCACTACGGCCACGAGGAAGACCCCGCCACTGTCACCGAACAGTTACGGAACTTTATGGGGCGCCGGTGATTGCGGCCCGTTGACGGACCGCTCCGGCGACTTGTTGGCCTCTGGAGCGGAAATGCAACTGCCGGTGCCGACGGGCTCGGCAAGCCCGGCCTTGGTGAGCTGATCCTGGACCTGTTTGGCGGTGAGCGCGAAGCCGGTGTCGTCATCGTCGATCGCGGCCCCGAAGACCACGCCGAGCACGCGGCCTTCCGTGTCGATCAACGGACCACCGGAATTGCCCTGCAGCACCGAACCCCGGACGGTGTACACCTCGCGGGTGACCGTGGTGGACCGGTAAATATCCGGGCCGTTCAGTTCGATGATCTCCCGGACCCGCGCCGGTGTCGCCCGATAGTCTCCACCGCCCGGGTAACCCAGCACGATCGCGTCGTCACCTGTCTTGGCGGCCTTCGGCGCGAAAACCAGGGGCGCCGCGGGCATCTCGGGAACCGCGAGGATCGAGATGTCCGCATTCGGGTCGTAGGACACCACGGTGGCGTCGAAGTTCTGCCCCTCCGACTCGACGGTGATGCTGTTCGTCCCGGCCACCACATGGGCGTTCGACATCACCCGGTGCGGGGCGATCACGAATCCAGTTCCCTCAAGCGACTTTTGGCAGCTACGGGCGATGCCCTTGATCTTGACGACGCTCGGCTGCGCTCCGCGCACCACCAGCCCGTCGGCCAGCGCCGGGTCGGGAGCGTCGACGGCCGCAATGGGGGTCTTGCCGAACGGCTGCAACACACTGGGCAGCCCGGAAGTATCCAGCAACTTCGACAGGTCGTTGGGGACCTTACGGAGTTCGTCGGGGGCGTACTTGTCGACCTGGCTGAGCACCTTTGATTCGCGTGCTGCCGCAGAGATATTCGGCTGGTTGGAGCTCTGCATCGGGATGGACAGCAGCCACGCGGCGACCAGCACGGCGGCCACCTGCAACGCGACCCCCACCACCGAATCCCCGGTACGGACCACCCGATTTTTGATGGCGCCACGCATAGCCCGGCCCAGCACCACGCCCGCCACCTCGCCGATGACCACCAGCACGAGGATGAGGATGAGAGAGGCGAACAGCTTGGTACGAGCCCCTTCAAGGTTGCTCACCACATGCGGGGCCAGCATGATTCCCGCCACTGCGCCCAGGATTACACCGACGAAGGACATGAGGGAACCCAGTGCGCCGGAACGCCATCCGGATACGGCAGCAATGAACGCGACGGCGACGACGCCGATATCGAGCCACTGCGACGGATTCAGATTCATACCGCTCCTCCCAGGTGCTCGGCCAGCAGTTCATCAAGATCACGAAGGTTACGAGTGTCCCATGGCCGCGCCCAACCGGACACCTCCAGCATCGCCGAGATGATCTGCCCGGTGAAGCCCCACACCAGCATCCCCGGCAAGAGGAAGGCCGGTCCGCTGTAGCGGATACCAAACGTCTTCTTGGTCACCATGATCCGATTGGCCGGGTCAACGAGGTCACCGATCTTCACACGTGATACCTCGGCGGTTTCGCCCGGGTCCACGGCGAGAACCGGCCCTGGATCGGGTGAGTACGCCAGCACCGGGGAGACGTGGAAGCCCGATGGCGGGATGAACAGCGAGTCCATCACCGTCAGCGGTTGCACGCGATCGGGGTCCAGCCCCGTCTCCTCCTGGGCTTCGCGCAATGCCGTTCCCACCGGTCCCCCGTCGCCCGGATCGGTGGCACCGCCGGGGAACGACACCTGGCCGCTGTGCTGACGCAAGGTCGATGCGCGCACCGTCAGCAGCAGATCGGCCTCGGTTGGGTCGGTCACGGTGCGGTCGGCGGACACCAGCACCAGTACGGCCGCCGGTCGGCCGGAGGAGGGCCGCGTGCGCGCTCGCAGCACCGCTTTGATCGCGGGGTGCACACCGCGGCCATAGATGTCCTTGACGCTGCCGGCGTTGTCCACCAGCGGACGCATCCAGTCGGGCGCCGCGCCGGGCGCCAAAGGAGCGATGGTCACTGTCTAGAACCTCACTCCCAATGCCTGTTCGACCTCGGCACCGATCTCATCCGCCGAAGTGAACGAACGCGGTAACACTCGGGCAACGCTACCGTCCGCGCGGATCAAAATGGTCGTGGGCACGACATTCGGCGTCCTCAGGGCCGCGGCGATCCGTCGGGCTCCGTCCTGCAGCATCGGCAGCCTGACGTGAAGCTCGGCCAGTCTGGCAATCCCGGCGGCCTCGTTCTCGTCCTGGTGCACGGTGACAACGGTGAGTTTGTCGCCCGCACGGCGCTGCAACTCGGCCATTGCAGGTAACTCATCGGCGCAGGGGCCACACCAGTAGGCCCACAGGTTCAGCACGACATTTCGGCCCGCAAGCGCGGGTCCCACCTGCACCGTCGATCCATCCGCGGCGCATTCGAGCGAAATCGTGGCCAGCGCCGATGGACCAGGCGTGCTGCCTGATTGCGGACAGGGTGGAAGTTGCGCTTGACGACGTAGCTCCGCGAGAGCTTCTGGGGTGTCGGCGTCTCGGCGTTCCCGGGCGGCGACGAGCCCCTGATCGTTGGGGTCTGCCCCAGGTCGCCGGGGTTGCTCCCGCTGTTGCAGCAGCATGACCGCGATCAGCGCCGCGACCAGCACCACCCCGACGATCGTCCACCGGGCCCCGGTCGTGAGCCGAACCACGTCACAACCCGGCCAGAGCCAGCAGATGCTCGGTTTCCGGGCCCTTCACCAATGGCGCAGCAAGCTCCGGATCTGTCGGACCCAGCCCGTAAGACGGGCAGTCCTTGGCCAGCACGCAGATACCGCAAGCGGGCTTGCGGGCATGACACACCCGTCGACCGTGGAAGATCACCCGGTGACTAAGCAGGGTCCATTCCTTGCGTTCGATGAGCTCCCCGACGATGTGCTCGACCTTGACCGGATCTTCTTCCTCGGTCCACCGCCAGCGACGTACCAGCCGCCCGAAATGCGTGTCGACGGTAATGCCTGGAATGTCAAAGGCGTTTCCCAGGACCACGTTTGCAGTCTTGCGGCCGATGCCGGGCAGGGTGACCAAGTCCTTCAGCCGCGGCGGCACCTCACCGCCGTATCGCTCCACCAGCTGAGTACCCAGGCCGATGATCGAGTTCGTCTTGTTCCGGTAGAAGCCGGTGGTGCGGACCATCTCTTCGAGCTCGGCCCGGTTGGCGCCGGCGTAGTCCTCCGCGGTGCGGTATTTGGCGAACAACGCGGGCGTCACCATGTTGACGCGAACGTCGGTGCATTGTGCCGACAAGATGGTGGCAACAGCCAACTCCAGCGGCGTGGTGAAATCGAGCTCGCAGTAGACATGTGGAAATGCCTGCGCCAGAGTGCGATTCATCCGTCGCGCACGGCGGACCAGTCCCGTGTGCGTCTCGGTTTTCCAGGTTCGCGTCGGCGTTCCCGACTCCGGAACCGCCTTCACCGCCGACTTCGCCCTGGGCTTGGAGGCTGATCCGGTCGCTGCCACAAGGCCAGGGTAGCGGTCCATCCAGACAAGCACCCACACCATTTCGCCCGCTGCGCAGGGCAAACCGGTTGTTTTTCGTGACCTCGCCGAGATCTTGGACGTGTTTACTTCAACCCGTGTCGGGCCTATTCGGGTTGTTGGTACCCGGACTTCTCATGCTTGCCAGCCTTGGGCTGGGGAAGCTGGAAGCCGGGTTGATGCGGCATACCTTGCAACCGAGCGAGGTCGCCGATTTTCTGGACCAAGCCAGTCCATCAGATATGAATCGGCTCGCGCGCGATGGCATGCCGTCGGCCATCGAGGATTTGCACCGTCGTCAATTGCAACGCATCGAGCCCTCGTTGGAGGCGATCTACGAGGCCACTGCAAACGGCCACAACCAGCCACGAGTCAACGGTTTGTCCATGAATCGCCTGCGTGAAGAGGGTGTACCTACCTTGCGCTCCCGGCATTCAGTGGTCGATTCACTGCGTGCCGGTGGCGCAGCGGTGTAGCTTGGATCACGTTCTTCAGCGACCTGGCCTCTAGACTCATGTCGAGGTAGCAGGCCAGCGCAAGCATGACCAACGAATTTGGGTAAGGGGCAAACGTGGACGAGATCCTGGCAAGGGCCGGAATCTTCCAGGGTGTCGAACCGAGTGCCATCTCGGCGCTGACGAAGCAGCTGCAGCCAGTTGACTTTCCGCGCGGGCATACGGTGTTCGCCGAGGGCGAGCCTGGCGACCGTCTGTACATCATCATCACGGGCAAGGTGAAGATCGGGCGCCGGTCTCCCGACGGCCGTGAGAACTTGCTGACGATCATGGGCCCGTCGGACATGTTCGGTGAGCTGTCGATCTTCGACCCCGGGCCCCGGACCTCGAGCGCCACCACCATCACCGAGGTGCGCGCCGTATCGATGGACCGGGACGCGCTGCGCGCCTGGATCGGCGACCGCCCGGAAATCGCCGAGCAGCTGCTGCGCGTGTTGGCCCGCCGCCTGCGCCGCACCAACAACAATCTCGCTGACTTGATCTTCACCGATGTGCCCGGTCGTGTCGCCAAGCAGCTGCTGCAGCTGGCTCAGCGGTTCGGCACCCAGGAGGGCGGCTCACTGCGCGTGACGCACGACCTGACGCAGGAAGAGATCGCTCAGCTGGTGGGCGCGTCCCGCGAGACCGTGAACAAGGCACTGGCCGATTTCGCGCACCGTGGCTGGATCCGGCTGGAGGGCAAGAGCGTCTTGATCTCTGACTCCGAACGCCTGGCCCGCCGAGCGCGATAGCTCCCACGCACCACCCACGGAAGGTGCCTTCTCAGGGTGATGCGCTGATGGCCACCAGCGCCACGCACACGAGTGTCACTACGGCACCGGCTTGTTGAATCCGGCTGAGCCGCTCGTGCAGCACCACGCGGGCGATGAGGACCGTCACCACCGGGTACAGCGAGGACAGCACCGCGGCCACACCGAGGCTTCCATGCGCTGAGGCGTAGGTGAACAACAGGATCGCCGAGGTGTCGAGTACACCCGCGAAAGGCACCACTCCGTATGGCGGGTGCATGTTCGCCCGCAGGCTCTTCCAGCTGAACGCGCCGAGCACGAGGATCAGCATCACCTCGGTAGCGCGGGAGATCACCACCGCCTCAACGGGGTGATATCTGCCGGCCTCGGCCAGCAGGATCATGCAGACGCCGAACATCACCATGCAGAAGAACGACCACACGAGCACCTGCCGCCCCGGACGCTGCCCGTCCAGTCCCTCCGAAGCCGAGGCCAACACGACGCCGACAAGGGTGCCGGCCAACCCCAGGTAGGTCAGCCCCGAGAGCGACTGCCCGATCATCGCGCCCCAGATGACCGGTACCACCGCCCCCACCGCGGCGATCGGGGACACCACCCCCATAGGCCCAATGGCAAGCGCGCGATACAACGCGTAAAGCGCCGTGAAAGCTGCTGGCCCGGAAAGCATTCCCAGCAGTGTGCGGCCATCGAAATGCGACGAAGAGGTGACCAGTGCGACGAGTCCCACCACCGCCAGCCCTACGGGTCGGCTCAGCGCCAGCACCGCGAGCGTCGACCGCCGCTTGCTGGCGTGCCCGCCGATGAAGTCGCTGATACCCCAGCTGAACGAGCCCGCGAGGGCAAGGGGAATCGAGTTCACTTACGGGCGCAGGTAGTCCAGCTGTGCCTGCACCGACCACTCAGCGGCACCCCACAGTGACGGGTCCACATCGGTGTAGACGTGTTCGACCACCTGCCGCGCCGAGGCGTCCTCACCCAGTGCGGCCAACGCTCCACGCACCTGGTCGAGACGCTGCTCGCGGTGGGCCAGGTATTCGGCCGATACCACCGACAGGTCACCCAGCTCCGGACCATGGCCGGGCAGCACCGTCCGCTTGCCCAGACCCTGTAATCGTTTCAGTGACTCCAGGTAGTCGCCGAGACCACCGCCGTCCTGCGCGATGACCGTGGTTCCCCGGCCGAGGATGGTGTCGGCGGTCAGTACCGCGTCATCGAGAACGAAGGACACCGAGTCATCGCTATGCCCTGGGGTGGCCAGCACCGAGATCGACAACCCCGCGACATCGATGCGCTCGCCGTCGGCCAGCGCCACCGAATCCCCACGCAACCATGCCGGGTCGGCGGCGCGCACCGGAGCACCGGTCAGCTCGACGAGACGGTCGACGCCGCCGGTGTGGTCGAAATGGCGATGGCTGACCAGGATCAAGGCCACCTTGCCGATTTTCGCGAGCGCCTCGACGTGTACGTCGGGGTCACCAGCCGCAACGGCCGGGCCGGGGTCGACGATGACGATCTCGTCGCTGCCGGGTGCGCGCAGCACCCAGGTGTTGGTGCCTTCCAGCGTCATCATCCCCGGGTTGTTGGCCAGCAGCACCGAGGCGGTCTCGGTCACCGGCCGCAGCTGGCCATACGCGGGGTGGGTCACGCCGTGTTCACTCCTGGACCTCGACGATCAGCTCCACCTCGACGGGTGCGTTGATCGGCAGCTCCGCAACGCCCACGGCTGAGCGGGCATGCACCCCTGCCTCGCCGAACACCTCGCCCAGGAGCTCTGATGCCCCGTTGACGACACCGGGCTGGCCGGTGAATCCCGGTGCCGATGCGACGAATCCGACGACCTTGACCACCTTCACGACGTTGTCGATCCCAACCAGGGAGTCCACGGCGGCCAGCGCATTGAGGGCGCAGGTGCGGGCCAATGCCTTGGCGTCCTCGGGGGTCACCTCGGCGCCGACCTTGCCCGCGGTGGTCAGGCTGCCGTCCACGATGGGCAGCTGCCCGGAGGTGTAGACGTGGTTGCCGCTGCGCACCGCGGGCTGATACGCCGCCAAGGGCGCTGCGACGGCGGGCAGTTCGATGCCGAGCTCAGCCAACCGAGCACTATGCGTACTCATTTCGCCCGCTTCAGGTAGGCGACGTGCTGTTCACCGGTGGGCCCGGGCAGCACGCTCACCAGCTCCCAGCCATCGCTTCCCCACTGGTCCAGTATCTGCTTGGTGGCGTGAGTGAGCAGCGGGACGGTGGCGTACTCCCATACGGTGCGTTCGGTCATACAGGCAACCCTAGGACAAGCACAGACGTTCCGACATCGGCTCGACTGCGGACGGCTAGCATGCGTGCGTGGTGAACACTTCCTCTGACAACGATGCAGGGACTCCAACCAATGCCTGGCCCGCACGGGTCGCAAATGCGCGACTGCACTTTGTGACGGGCAAGGGTGGGACCGGAAAGTCCACCATCGCCGCGGCGCTGGCCCTTGCGCTGGCCGCGGGCGGCCGGAAAGTGCTGCTGATCGAGGTCGAAAATCGCCAGGGCATCGCCCAGCTTTTCGACGTACCTCCGCTAGCACCGAAGGAACTCAAGATCGCCACCGCCGAGGGCGGCGGAGCAGTGAACGCGCTCGCCATCGAGATCGAGACGGCGTTCATGGAGTACCTCGAGATGTTCTACAACCTCGGGTTGGCCGGGCGTGCGATGAAGCGCATCGGCGCCATCGAGTTCGCCACCACCATCGCGCCGGGTCTACGTGATGTCATCCTCACCGGAAAGATCAAGGAGTGCATCGTCCGCGTCGACAAATCCGGACGGCATGTGTACGACGCCGTCGTGGTCGATGCCCCGCCCACCGGCCGGATCGCGCGCTTCCTCGATGTGACGTCGGCGTTGTCCGATATCGCCAAGGGCGGCCCGATCCACTCGCAGTCCGAGGGTGTGCGCAAGCTGCTGCACTCGGATCAGACGGCCATCCACCTGGTGACGCTGCTGGAAGCGCTGCCCATGCAAGAGACTGCCGAGGCCATCGCCGAACTCACCGCGATGGACATGCCGGTGGGCAGCGTAATCGTCAACCGAACGGTGGTACCGCATTTGTCCCCCACGGATCTCGACAAGGCGGCCGAGGGCGTCATCGACGCCGACGCTGTGCGTAAAGCGTTGAGCGACAACAATGTCACCCTTTCCGATGCAGACTTCGCAGGTCTACTCACCGAGACCATCGAGCATGCGACACGGATGCGGGCGCGCGCCGAGAGCGAGGAGCTGCTCGGCGAGCTGCAGATACCGCGACTGGAATTGCCTACCTTGGCCGACGGTGTCGATCTGGGCAGCCTCTACGAACTGGCCGAGAGCCTGGCCGAACAGGGAGTCCGATGAGCAACACACCTGCCGTCTTGGACATGGCGGCCATCCTCGAAGACCGCAAGAACCGCGTCTTAGTCTGCTGCGGTGCAGGCGGTGTCGGCAAGACCACGACCGCCGCGTCGGTTGCAGTGCGCGCCGCGGAGTACGGCCGCACCGTGGTGGTGCTGACCATCGACCCGGCGCGCCGGCTGGCGCAGTCACTCGGTATCGAGGAGCTCGGCAACACCCCGCAACAGGTGCAGATCGACGGACTCAAGGGCGAGCTGTTCGCAATGATGCTGGACATGCGACGCACCTTCGACGAGTTGGTGGTCCAGCACGCGGGATCCGGCCGCGCACAAGCGATTCTGGACAACAAGTTTTATCAGACAGTCGCCACCTCCATGTCGGGCACACAGGAATACATGGCTATGGAGAAGCTCGGACAGCTTCTCCATGAAGACAAATGGGACCTGATCGTGGTTGACACTCCGCCGTCCCGCAATGCGCTGGACTTCCTGGATGCGCCAAAGCGGTTGGGCAGCTTCATGGATGGACGCCTCTGGAAGATGCTGCTGGGCTCCAGCCGAGGCCTGGGTCGCATCGTCACCGGTGCCGTCGGACTGGCGATGAAGGCGTTGTCCACGGTGCTCGGATCGCAATTGCTTTCCGATGCTTCGATGTTCGTGCAATCACTGGACTCGACGTTCGGCGGATTCCGCGAAAAGGCGGACCGCACCTATGAACTGCTGCGCCGACGCAGCACCCAGTTCATCGTGGTGTCGGCCGCCGAGCCCGACGCACTGCGCGAGGCGACATTCTTCGTCGAGCGGCTGACACAGGAGGGCATGCCGCTGGCCGGACTCATCCTCAACCGCACCCATCCCACGCTGTCCAGCCTGACCGTCGAGCGTGCCGTCGACGTCGCCGAAAACCTCGAAGAATCGGGCGAATACAGCCTCCCGGGGGCCGTGCTACAGATTCACGCCGAGCGCGCGGCGACCGCCAAGCGTGAGATCCGGCTGCTGTCGCGGTTCACTAGCGCCAATCCGACGGTACCGATCGTCGGGGTGCCCTCACTGCCGTTCGATGTCTCCGATCTGGAGGCGCTGCGCGCCATCGCCGATCAGATCACCGGGGTCGCTCCCTAAAACGCAACGAGCGCGCATCCAGGTATTCGGGTCTATCAGAACCCGGCACCTGAGTGCGCGCTCGACGCTACGTCTTAGACCGCGCTCTTGTGCTTACGCTGCGCGGCGAAGAAGTCGGCCCAGGAATCCACATCGGGATGAGCCTTGAGCATCGCGCGACGCTGCCGTTCGGTCAGTCCGCCCCACACGCCGAATTCCACCCGGTTATCCAGCGCATCGGCGCCGCATTCCATCATCACCGGGCAGTGCCTGCAGATGACTGCGGCCTTACGCTGTGCCGCTCCGCGGACGAACAATTCGTCGGGGTCGGCTTGTCTGCATCTGGCCTGGGCCACCCATGCAATGCGCGCTTCTCCAACGTCAATCGATACCGCCACATTCAATGCACTCGTATTCCGGGTGGCTGGCCGTGTAGCTGACACTGGCGATCCCTTCTGTCACTAGTGGCCCTCGAGAGGCGTGGGCCACAGTCCGCGTGGTGTGTAACTTGAATCACACCGTGAGATCAAGCTAGTGGTCAGGGATCTCCAACGCAACACCTGACCCGAATTTTTTGGGACGGTTGTGCCGACAACGTCTTTTCATCGCCCTCCGAGGGCCCGGCGTTACCAATCAGCCAGCCCGCAGACGCGTCCGGGGACGACAGATATCCTGTGCCAATGCCAGAACGTCCGCCTGAGGCCGAGACTCTTGCGAAGCTCGCGGGCTGCGGGCTTGTCGCTGCGGTGATCTTGGCCGGACTGATGTTCCCCTTCGCAGGTGGATTCGGGCTGGCATCCAATCGCGCATCCGATGTAGTGGCCAACGGCTCCACGCAGCTTCTTGAGGGCGAAGTGCCCGCGGTCACCACGGTGGAAGACGCGAAGGGCAACAAGATCGCCTACCTCTACACGCAGCGACGTTTCGAGGTGCCCTCCGACCAGATCGCCGACGGCATGAAGCTGGCGCTCCTGTCCATTGAGGACAAGCGCTTCACCTCGCACAACGGTGTCGACTGGAAGGGCACGCTGGGTGGTCTGGCCGGATACGCCTCCGGCGACGAGGACACCCGCGGTGGCTCAACGATCGAGCAGCAGTATGTGAAGAACTATCAACTGCTGGTGGTGGCCAAGACCGACGCCGAGCGCAAGGCCGCCATCGAGACCACTCCCGCCCGCAAGCTGCGGGAAATCCGGATGGCCCTGCGACTGGACCGCACCTTCACCAAACAGGACATCCTGACCAGGTACCTGAACCTGGTGTCGTTCGGTAACAACTCCTTCGGCGTGCAGGACGCCGCGCAGACCTACTTCGGTGTCGACGCCAAGGACCTGAACTGGCAGCAGGCCGCACTGCTGGCGGGCATGGTGCAGTCCACCAGTGGCCTGAACCCGTACGTGAACCCCGAACGCGCGCTGGCGCGGCGGAACCTGGTGCTCGACACGATGATCACGAACGCCCCGGAGAAGCGGGCCGAACTGGTGGCGGCCAAGGCGCAGCCGCTCGGGGTGCTGCCCCAGCCCAACGAACTGCCGCGCGGGTGTATTGCCGCGGGAGACCGTGCGTTCTTCTGCGATTACGTGCTCGACTACCTGGCCAAGTCCGGTATCTCCAAGGACCAGGTGATGAAGGGTGGGTACCTCATCCGCACCACCCTGGACCCCGAGGTTCAGAACTCGGTGAAACAGGCGGTCTCCCACGTCGCCGATCCGGGTATCAACGGCGTCGCCGACGTCATGAGCGTCATCAAACCCGGGCAAACCAGCCACCCCATTCTGGCGATGGCCTCCAGCCGAACCTACGGATTGAATGGCGCCACCGGCGAGACCATGCAGCCGCAGCCCTTCTCTCTCGTCGGCGACGGCGCCGGATCGATCTTCAAAATCTTCACGGTCGCGGCGGCCATGGATATGGGTATGGGTATCAACACCGTGCTCGACGTGCCACCGACGTTCGCGGCCAAGGGCCTGGGCAGTAGCGACGGCTCCAAGGGTTGCCCCAAGGACAACTGGTGCGTCAAGAACGTCGGCAATTACCGTTCCCCGATGAGCGTCACCGACGCCCTGGCGACCTCGCCGAACACCGCGTTCGCCAAGCTGATTCAGTCGATTGGCGTGTCCAAGGCGGTGGATATGGCCGTCAAGTTGGGCATGCGCTCCTACGCGGAGGCGGGCACCGCCAAGCCATATGACCCCGAGGGCGACGAGAGCCTGGCCGACTACATCAAGAAGTACAACCTAGGCTCGTTCACGCTGGGCCCCATCCAGGTGAACGCTCTCGAATTGTCCAATGTGGCAGCCACTTTGGCCTCGGGCGGCAAATGGTGCCCGCCAAACCCGATCGACAAGGTCTTCGACCGCCACGGCAAGGAGGTGCCGACGACCATCGAGTCCTGCGAGCAGGTGGTACCCACGGGGCTGGCGAACACTCTCGCCAACGCGCTGAGCAAGGACGATCAGCCCGGCGGCACCGCTGCGGGTTCGGCAGGATCGGTCGGCTGGAACCTGCCGCTGTCCAGCAAGACCGGAACCACTGAAGCGCACCGGTCCTCGGCCTTCCTGGGATTTACCAACAACCTGGCCGGCTCGAGCTACATCTTTGACGATTCGACGACTCCGGGCGATCTGTGTTCGTTCCCGCTCCGTAAGTGTGGTGACGGAAACCTGTACGGCGGCAACGAGCCCGCTCGCGCCTGGTTTGAGGCGATGAAACCCATCGCCGAAAGTTACGGTCCTACCGCCCTGCCGCCGACCGAGCCGCGGTATGTCGAAGGAGGCCCCGGTTCCAAGGTGCCCAGCATCAACGGGCTCCGCGAGCCCGAGGCGCGTGAGGCCATCAAGAAGGCCGGGTTCAGGGTCGCCGACCAGGCCAGCACCGTGAACAGCACCGCACCGTTCAACGAGGTGGTGGGCACCAGTCCTAGCGGAACCACCATCCCCGGATCCGTCATCACCATCCTGATGAGCAATGGGATTCCGCCCGCGCCGCCACCTCTGGTTATCCCGGGCATCCCGGGTATGCCTGGCGGTGGCGAGATGACCACCACGATCGTGAATATCCCCGGCCTGCCGCCGATCACCGTGCCGGTGCTGGCACCGCCCCCGTAGATCGATCGCGCCGGGCCGTTATCGGGGACGAGAAATTCGCCACGTTTTGCCCAGGTGATCAGGGGTCACGCAGCTTTCGGCGCTACTCTCGGGTGATGGGCACGTCTTCCGCCGCACTGAACACGGTTATCAAACGAGCTGCCGCGTATTCGGCGGGGTCGGCGGCGCTTGGCATCGGGTACGCGTCGATCATCGAACGCAACGCGTTCACGGTCCGCGAGACGACGATGGATGTTCTCGATCCCGGCGCTTCGCCACTGCGAGTGCTGCACATCAGCGATATCCACATGCGGCCGGGCCAACATCTCAAACAGGCCTGGCTACGTGAGCTGGCGCAATGGCAGCCGGATCTGGTGATCAACACCGGCGACAACCTGGCACACCCCAAGGCAGTGTCCTCGGTGGTGCAGGCGCTCGGCGATCTACTTTCGGTACCAGGGCTTTTCGTCTTCGGAAGCAACGACTACTTCGGTCCGCGGCTGAAGAACCCCGCCAAGTACCTGTACAAGAGCGATGAGCGCACCCACGGTGAGCCGCTGCCGTGGCAGGACCTACGCGCCGCATTCACCGAGCGCGGCTGGCAGGACATGACCCACACCCGTCACGAGCTGGAGGTCGCCGGGGTCCGGATCGCGGCCGCCGGAGTGGACGACCCGCATCTGCACCGGGATCGGTACGACACCATCGCCGGGATGCCGAATCCGCTCGCGACACTGCGGCTGGGGCTCACTCATTCGCCCGAGCCTCGGGTGTTGGATCGCTTCGCCGAGGACGGCTACCAGCTGGTGATGGCCGGGCACACCCACGGCGGACAGTTGTGCCTGCCGTTCTACGGGGCCATCGTCACCAACTGCGAGCTGGACCGTTCCCGGGTGAAGGGCCCGTCACGGTGGGGTTCGCATATGCAGCTGCACGTATCCGCGGGGATCGGAACGTCACCGTTCGCACCGATGCGGTTCTTCTGCCGTCCGGAGGCAACCCTGCTGACCCTGGTTCCGGCGCGCATCAGCGGTCAAGGGGCCGACGCCGAGTCCGGGGATCGGCGGCCCAGCGCGACCGCGCGCTGACATGAACCGCGAATGGGCCGATAACGCGGTCCGGTTGATTGAGGCCGATGCCCGTCGTAGTGCGGACACTCATCTCCTGCGGTATCCCCTGCCCGCGGCCTGGGCCGGCACCGTGGATGTCCAGCTGTACCTCAAGGACGAGTCCACCCACATCACCGGCAGCCTCAAACATCGTTTGGCGCGTTCCCTTTTCCTGTACGCACTGTGCAACGGGTTCATCGAGGAGAACACCACGGTCGTGGAGGCGTCCTCCGGTTCGACCGCGGTCTCCGAGGCCTACTTCGCACAGCTGCTGGGGCTGCCGTTCATAGCGGTGATGACGACTTCGACGAGTCACAGCAAGATCGCCTTGATCGAATCACAGGGTGGCCGTTGCCATTTCGTCGACGAGGCGCAACAGGTGTATGCCGAGGCGCAGCGGCTTGCCGACGAGGCCGGCGGGCACTACCTGGACCAGTTCACCAATGCCGAGCGGGCGACCGACTGGCGCGGTAACAACAACATCGCCGAATCGATCTTCACGCAGATGCATTATGAAAAGCACCCGCTGCCAACGTGGATCGTGGTCGGCGCGGGTACCGGCGGTACCAGCGCGACCATCGGCCGCTACATCCGGTATCGGCGCTACCCCACCCAGCTCTGTGTTGTGGATCCCGACAACTCGGCCTTCTATCCCTCATACGTCGCGGGACATGATGTGGTGACTGGGGTTTCATCGCGCATCGAGGGCATCGGACGTCCCCGCGTGGAGCAGTCGTTCCTACCGACGGTGGTGGACCGCATGGAGCAGATACCCGATGCGGAGTCGGTCGCGGCAACACAACATGCCAGCGCGGTGCTGGGGCGTCGAGTGGGGGCCTCGACGGGGACCAACCTGTGCGGCGCGTTCCGGCTCATTTCCGAGATGTCCGCTGCGGGTACCGGCGGGTCGGTGGTGACGCTGCTGGCCGATACCGGCGACCGGTATGCCGACACCTACTTCGACAACACCTGGGTCGCCGAGCAAGGATTCGACCTGTCGGAACCGTCGGAGCGGCTGCGAGAGTTCGAGCGCACCGGCCGCTGGGGATAGTCCCCGGGACGTAATTGTCGCTACGTCAGGAAGCGGACGCCGGTCGCGGCTCCGCACGGCTACGTTCGGTATATGGATGCGATGCACCGGCCGCGTACCTGGCTGGTGCCGCTCGTCGTCGCCGCGATCCAGGTGGTCGGCAGCGCCGGCTCTCGGCATCAACATCCGGATATGGGGTGGCGGGAGCTGGATTGGTTCGCCTACCTGCTGCTGGTGTCCGGCCCGATCGCGCTACTGGCACGCCGGCGGTATCCGTACGCCGTGCTGCTCGTCGTCATCGCGGTGACAGTCGCGTACCCGCTAGCGGGATTCGGTTTCGGGCCCATCTTCATTTCCTTGGTGGTGGCGTTTCTCGCGGCGGCGACACAAGGCCCGCGCTGGCTGACCTACCCCGTCCCGTTCCTGGGCTGGGCGGCCGTGATGTGGGGTGTGCCGTGGATCCGCGGCGACAATCCGCCGCCATCGATCGCGCTGACGGCGACCGCGGCCTGGCTGTTGGTGCTCGTCGGTGTCGCCGAAGCGATCCGCCAGCGGCGGGTGGCCGTGGAGGCTCGCCGTCAGCGCCGGGCCTCGATCGCGCGCGAGGCGCAGACCGACCGGGAACGTCGGGAGACCGACGCGCGATTGGCGTTGGCGCGCGAGCTGCATGACGTGCTGGCGCACAGCCTGTCGATGATCAACGTGCAGTCCTCGGTGGCGTTAGAGCTCATCGACGAGCAGCCCGAGCGCGCGGGGTCCGCGCTCGGGGCGATCAAAGATGCCAGCCGACAGGCGATTTCGGATGTGCATTCCTTGGTGGCGGCGCTGCGGACGGAGGCGGGTGTTCCCGTTGCGCCAACATCGGGGGTGACGGATCTGGACGCCCTGGTGTCCACCGCGCGCGCCGCCGGACTCGTGGTGACCACCCACGTCACGGGTGCGTGTCCGCTGCCCGCGGTGATCGATGTGGCCGCAGGCCGGATCGTGCAGGAGGCCCTGACCAACGTGGTGCGGCATTCGTCGGCAACCGAGGCCGTCGTGGCGATCACGTATCAAGCCGCTGAGATCGATGTCGCCGTGGAAGATCCCGGACCTGCCCGGCTAGGCGCGACAACGTCGGGGGGCACCGGGATCGCGGGGATGCGAGAACGGGCTCGGGCACTGAGCGGTTCGTTAACGGCACAACCCCTGCCGGACGGAGGTTTCGTGGTGCGGGCACGGCTGCCGATAGGAGCGCAATCGTGAGCATTCGGGTGATCGTCGCCGACGACCAGGCCCTGGTGCGGGCGGGATTCGTCGTGCTGCTCGACGCGCAGGACGGTATCGAGGTGGTTGCCGAGGCCGCCAACGGCGTCCAGGCGCTGGCGGCGGCACAGGAGCATCGTCCCGATGTGGTGCTGATGGACATCCGCATGCCAGAGCTGGATGGGTTGGCCGCGACGCGACAGATCGCCGCGGACCCGGATCTGGTCGATGTTCGGGTGGTGGTGCTGACGACCTTCGAGCTCGACGAGTACGTCTTCGAGGCGATGCGTGCCGGAGCCAGCGGGTTCCTCGTGAAACATTCCGAGCCATCGGAACTGGTCAGGGCGGTGCGCGTGGTCGCGGAGGGAGACGCGCTGCTGTCGCCTTCGGTGACCCGACGGCTGCTGGCGGAGTTCTCCACCCACGCCAAGCAACCCAACGAGTCCGGGCTCGAGGAGCTCACCGACCGCGAGCGTGAGGTGATGACGCTGGTCGCGGAGGGCCTGACCAATGCCGAGATCGGGGCGCGCCTGTTCATGAGCCCGGCGACGGCTCGCACTCATGTGAGCCGCATCCTCACCAAGCTGAGTGCCCGTGATCGCACCCAGCTGGTGGTGATCGCCTACGAGTCGGGGCTGGTGCGCCCGCGCTGGCAGGACTGAAGCTACGCCGCGACGCGTAGTGCATGTGCCGCCTCAGGGCCGATGTCTAGCGCTCTACGTGAGCGCAGCCTTGACGTCATGGACATCAACGAAATAGCTCCCACTGCAACACAATTCCTGGCCGACCAGGCCGACCGTTGGGGCGACCATCCCTGGCATCCCTGGTTCCTGGTGTTCCCGATCCTCTTCTGGACCCTGGTGATCGTCGCGATCGTCTCTGCCCGACGCCGTTGGGCCGGACGCCAAGGCGAAGGCACCTTGCGTGACGTGTACGCGCGAGGCGAGATCACCGAGGCTGAGTATCGGGACCGCCTGACGATGCTGCGCGGCACCCGCCGATAACGGCACGTCACATCCGCTTGGAGCCCGCGGATCAACGCATTCGCGACCTATGGCCTGGATGCGATACCCTTGCGGGGCTTCAAAGCGGGGTGTGGCGCAGCTTGGTAGCGCGCTTCGTTCGGGACGAAGAGGTCGTGGGTTCGAATCCCGCCACCCCGACGCTTGAAGTAAGGCCCTGACCAAAGATCCCCGGTCGGGGTCTTTTTCATGGGCATGGCGGATCAGTGCGTTGCACCGGGGCCATGTCATGGTGGACGGCGTGACTCTCTCTGCACTCGCATCACATCCTGTCGCCCTTGCGGCGATCGCGGTCGCTCTGCTTCTCGTGTGGAAGCTACGCAAGGCCGTGATGCTGATCGGTGTACTGGCAGCGCTGGTGCTCCTGGTCGCCATGTACCGGTAACAGCTAAGCAGGAGCACGCGACATTTCATTCGGTAAGGTTTGTCAAAACCCGACGATGGGAGTCTCCAGATGAAGAAACGCCTTGTGAGTGCCTGTGCAATCGCGCTGGCCGCCGCACTCAGCGGACCCGCCTTGGCTGCCGCGGCACCCGCAGACGACCAGCAGATCAGGGACATAATCGCCGGTGAGGCAACGGCGATTAAGTCACTCGACAACGCCAAGCTGTCCACCTTCTTCTGCGACAAGTTCCGCGGAACCATTGCCTCCAAGAGCGCTGACGACCAGATCCCCCCGATGTCTGAAATCTCCGGCTATGGCCCGGGGATGATCAGTGCCGTCGCGTCAGCTGCGGGAGTCTCCGGTCCGACCACCCAGGCACTGACCACCGCGATCCAGAACAACGACGACAAGGCCTACCGGTCCTCGTTCCGCAATGCGGCTCGCGAGGTGCTGTCCGGCGTCACCTACAACGTCTCGGATATCAATGTCACCGCGCCGACGGCGACTGCGGCGGTCACCGCGCAGGGTCATGACGTCACCGCCAACCAGCAGCGCGAGTTCGTTCAGGAAAGCGGGAAGTGGAAGGACTGCACCGACCCGGAGAAGCGGGCCGAGACCTCGGGCAATCCGCTACTGACAGGGTTGCTGCACTGACGCTCTAAAACTTCAGAACTAGATCAGGCCGCCCGCGTCCCCAGGGACGTAGGCGGCCTGATCTGTGATGGCTCGCCGCAATATTCGGTAGTGCTACTCCGGCCCGATCTCTAGGCTGGATTCGTTTGTGCCATAACCGATTACCTTAAACAAGATAGAGCCGATGTCTGACTTCTCCCCGATCATCACCGATTTCTGGCGCAGCTACATCGGTCGGGGCACCGTCCTACACCGCGGTGACACCTTCCAACTGGCCGTCTACCCCGCCCTCGACGAGGACCGTCAGCTGATGGTGCTTCAGACGGCCGATGGGAAGACCAGCGTCACCCTTGTCCCTGAGCTTGCCGAACGCGCCGGAATCAATGGTGCCCAGGATATTTCGGAATCCGATTTCTGGACCGGTCTCGATAAGGCCGGTATCGCGATGCACGGTGCGGACAACCTGTTTTATTTCACCGATTCCGCGCGGAAAGCCTTGGTCACCGAGGCCTCCACCGGAGACATCCGTCAGCTGACGGCAGATGACAAGGCCATCTTCACGGCCTTCGGATCGGCTGCGTCAGCACAGGATTTGGATAATGCCCAGGTGGAACTGGACCACTGGGCGGTGTTCGGCTCCTTCGACAATGGCCGTCTGGTCGCGGTCTCCAGCATCTATCAATGGGAGGACGCGGCGATCATGGATCTCGGGGTGCTGACGCTGCCGATCTTCCGCGGCAAGGGGCACGCACGAGGACTGGTGCGTGCCGCGTTCCGATACGCGTGCGCACAGGGTTACGAGCCGCAGTATCGGTGCCAGGTGACCAACGCGGCGTCCAGCGCACTGGCTCCCGCCGCCGGACTCACCCTGTTCGGCACCCTGGATGTGATCGCTGACTAGAGCCGACGGGTCAACCGGGTAGCGATGAGCGGGGCGATCTTGTCGGCCAGGTAGGCGTGTCCGGCATCGTTGGGATGTACACCGTCGTAGCCGATCAGCTCGGGTCGCCCGACGAACCATCGTTCGGCCAGCGGATCCACCCAGGCTGCGCCGATCGCATGGGCCTCGGCATACAGGATGTCCCGCAGCTGGATCACGACATCGGGGACATCTGCCGTCGGCCACGGCGGGCCGATGACGAGCAGCTTGGCCGCCGGTGCCATGCGGCGCGCCGACTCCAGCGTGCTTCGGGTGACCGCGGCGTACACGTCCGGGTCGACGCCTTGGTCATTGCGCGATCCGAAGAACACCACCAGCTCATCCTCGGGGTGTACCACCCGGCCGGTGAGATCGGAGAAGACACTGCCGTGGTCGCCACGCACGCCGTATCCGGCCCGGCCCTCGGCGGCGACGTCGGCGCTGACGCGGACCCCTTCACGGCTCAGCGTCCGCCATACCAATGACGTCCATGACTTTGCGCCCAGGCCGCCTTCCTTGGTGCCGGTCGTATACGAATCGCTGACGACGGCGACATGGTTCAGACCTGAACCGGAGTTGAGCAGGCGGTAGGGGCGCTCGGGCGCGGGCTGCTGGGCAGCCACACCAAAGAGAAACGCGAATGCGATGACGAACGCGGCCAGACGGACCACTGCTACCTCCCACTGTCCCCAGCATTTTACGGGCTCAAACCCGGCTGTGGCACAGCGTTATTCGTTTGAAACTAACGGCGCGTTACGGCGGTCGATACCGGCTCGTGGTCGGCGCTCGCGAGGTGTTGGTGACCATTGTGAGAGGAGTGGTCGGTGACCGCGGGCTTGGTAACGCCGATCATGCTGCGCATCCAGCGGCGCCCCGGTTCCTCCACCCAGTGGTAGAGCGCCATGGCGAGCACGACGGCCAGCGCCAGCAGACCCAGCATGATCCAGCCGCCACCCGGGTCCCGGAGCGCGAGCTCGAATTGCTTGGCGGCCCAGATCCACGCGGTGTGTACGAGTTCATGCACCATGTACAGCCCGAAGGAGATCTGCCCGCCGTAGACCATGACACGTGTCGAGAGCAGGACCGGCAACGAGCCGACTCCCACCGCCAACGCCATGACCAGCGGCACGAACAGAATGTCGACCAACCCGCTGCTATCGGTGACATGCGAGATCGGGTTGGCGTCCAGGTAATAGAGAGCGCCGACGATCACGATGATCATCAGCAGCGCGAGGTAACCGGCCGCCTGGCGCGCGCGGTGAGTCAGCCGCAGTCGGCTCACCGCAGCGCAAGCGAGTGCGCCCGCGGTGAACTGCATGACGATGCGCGGGAGCCAGCTCCACGGTGTGTAGAACTGGCCCGTCAGCAGCAGCATGATCACCGGCGGCATCGAGGCGACCACGGCCAAGATCATGAGGCTGCGGGCACGTGTGGCGTGGGCCATCCGGAAGACGACCAGGATCAGGGCGCCGAAAAGTAGGTACGCCAGCCATTCCGCGCTGATCGACCATGCCGGACCGTCCCAGCTGGAGCCGTCGAAGAATGGCTGGAACCACAGCTGCACCAGGAAGAGTTGGCGCACATAGCTGACCGCGTTGAAGCCGCTGGTGACAGCGGGCTCCGGCGGGATGTGCCCGACATGCATGGTGAAGATCAGCCACAGGGCGGCCAGATGCAGGGTGACCAGGTAGACCGGCCACACCCGGGCCAGGCGCAGCCACAGGAAGTGCAGTGTTTCGCGGGTGGACCAGCGGTCGCCCATGCGGTCGAGGTAGTTCCAGGTCAGGACGAAGCCGCTGAGAATGAAGAAGAGGTCGACGCCCTGAGCGCCGCAATTGAGGACAGGTGCCAGCGCGGACCGGAATCCTGGGACGGATTCCTCCAGCAGCGGGCGGAAGTGAAAGAGCACAACCCAGAGCGCGGCGATGATGCGAAGTCCCGTTAAGGCCTTGATCTCTCCGCCGCGCACAACTCTCTCCGTCAGGCTCGCTACCAGCTCTTTCGCGCTTCCTTGCGATCAACCGGTCGAGCACGCCTCCCCGCGGCCCAATTCCGGCGTTCTTCGGAGACTAACAGCGCAACCTGCCAAAGCCTGAATCTCGGAACTGCCGCCATGCCGCGTGTGCGGACATATCCACCCCTCGGTAAACGCCCGGGCAGCATGGCCCCACTCTCGCCTCTCCATCCGGCACACTGGCATAGAACGCCATGACCGCAGCCGCGCTAGGACAGACACACAGATGACGCAACCGCAGTACCCCCAGGGCCAATACCAGCCCCAGCAGTTCCCCGGATACCCACAGCCCGGCCAGTACGGCCCACCACCCGGCTACACGCCGAAACCACCCCGGCCCCCCATGTCTCCGCAGCAGAAGGCGCTGGCCCTCGTCGGCGGGTCGCTCGGCGTCTTCCTGGTTGCACTGCTGGTCCTCGGCCTCGTGACGACCAACTCCAGCGCCGAGCGGACAACGGCGGCATCCGACCAGGTCGTCGACGCGCCCCGCTCCTCCGGCGGCGGCAACGAGCAGGACATCAAGGCAATCAAGCAGACCATCGCCGGTATGGCGGAAGCCTCCAAGGCCAATGACTTCAAGAAGTTGCTCACCTTCTTCTGCGCCAAGTACCGCGAAGCGTTCAAAGACATCGCCGGCAGCGGCAAGGCACCCGACCTCAGCTCGTTGACCAAGTCGGATAACGGCCCCTCGAAAATCACCGGCCTCGATATCGACGGCGATACCGCCGTCATTCACATCACCGATGCCAAGGGCAAGCACGACATCGAATTCAAGAAGGAGACCGGCGGCTGGAAGTTCTGCCCGGGGGCGTAGCAGCACCACTTATCCGCGAGTGGATTCCACCGTGGCCGTTGGATATTCGGCGAACCCTCGGCATCCACCGCCGCGGATCGAGTGATCCTGCCTACCGGGTGTCACCGGGCGGAGCCATTACCCGCGGCTCGCATACCCCGGATGGCCCTGGGGTGCTGACGATTTCACGCATCAACAAGACCGTTCAGGCCAAGGCCTGGGGCGATGGCGCCGAATGGCTGCTCGATCACCTTCCGCGCCTGCTCGGCGCCGACGACGAACCCGAAGCACTCGCCCCCAAACACGATGCCGTCACGAGACTTATCCAAGGCGCCTCAGGCGTACGACTGGGCGCCACCGATCGCGTCTGGGAAGCCCTCGTCCCGGCCATGCTGGAACAAAAGGTGCCCGGCGCCGAGGCCTGGCGCGCCTGGCGGTATCTCCTCAACCATTTCGGCACCGACCTCAACGAAACCAAGATTCCACCGGCCCAACGGGAATGGCTCGACATCCCCTCCTGGGAGTGGCACAAATCCGGCGCCGAACCCGTCCGCATACGCACCATCCGCACCGCTGCCCATGCCGACATAGAAACCAAACCAGAGCACCTGACCGTAATCCCTGGCATCGGACCGTGGACCGAGGCGGAGGTGCGAATACGCGCCCTCGGCGATCCTGATGCCGTCCCCGTTGGCGACTATCACATTGCCGGCCACGTGGGGATCGCGTTGACGGGCCAGAAGGTCGACGATGCCGGGATGCTGGAACTTCTGGAACCCTATGCCGGGCAACGCTATCGCGTCATTCGGCTCATCGAGCTCGTGGCCCCGAAACCAGTGCGGCGCGGGTCCCGGATGCCGGTACGCGACTACCGCAGTTTCTGAAATCTGACAAGCAGTTTCGCTGCGATTGTGGATAACCATCGGGTTGTGGATAACCCCTGATGATTGTCGGTTGTCGTCAATAGCCTTTGGCCATGAGTTCGATCGACGATCTGACAAGTGCCACCGCAGCCGTGGCAGGGTCGTCATTCGATGAGCTCAACAATCCCGAGTTACTCACGGCACTGAGACGATTGGAGGCTGCGCAACGTCAGATCACCGCGGCCTCACACACGCTGCTGGCCCGGCTCGTCGCACGCGGGTCGCCGGTCGAGCTGGGCGGCACATCATTCGCCGACGTAGTGGCGCGGCGCCTGTCGATTAGCACCGCTGCCGCCCGCCGCCGCCTGGCCGACGCCGCGCATCTCGGCCCGCGGCGCGCAATCACCGGCGAGCCGCTGGAGCCCCAACTTCCGCACACCGCGCTCGCCTTGCGAGAAGGCCGTCTCGGCGACGAGCACGTGCGGATCATCCGCAGGTTCTTCGACGTGTTGCCCGACGCTGTCGACGCCGATACCCGCGCAGTCGCGGAGGAGCGCCTGGCATCGATGGGAACCGAGTTTGGCCCCGAACAACTCCGGGGCGGCGCCGATCGGATCGCGGCTCTGATCAATCCCGACGGCCGATTCTCCGACGTGGACCGTGCCCGCAGGCGCGGGGTATCGATCGGACGCCAAGGAGCCGACGGCATGAGCCCCGTCAGCGGCCTGCTGGATCCGGAAACCCGGGCCTACCTCGATGCGGTACTCAGCAAGTTGGCGGCACCGGGCATGTGTAACCCCGCCGACGAATCTCCCGGCACAGGGGATGCGCCCGACCCGGCTGCTGCGGAGCGCGACACCCGAACCACTCCCCAGCGCAACCACGATGCACTGCGAGCCTGCCTGCGTAGCACCCTGGCTTCGGGTGGACTGGGCTCCCACCATGGACTGCCTGTCACCGTGGTGGTCTCGACGACGTTGAAGGAACTGCAGAGCGCCTCCGGCCGTGCGGTTTTGGGTGGCGGCAACCTGCTGCCCATCCCCGACCTAATCCGCATGGCTGCACATGCGCACCACTATCTCGCGGTGTTCGATGACGCTGGCGCACGCCCGCTGTACCTGGGGCGTTCCAAACGGATCGCCACCCCCGATCAGCGAATCGTCTTGCACGCCAAGGATCGCGGTTGCTCGGCGCCGGGCTGCACGGTGCCCGGGTATCTCTGCCAGGTGCATCACGTCGACGAATGGTGCGGCGACGGACCCACCGACATCGACAACCTCACCTTCGCGTGCGGCCCGCACCATCGGCTGCTTCAACAGGGCTGGATCACCCGAAAACGTCGCAGCAATGGATTCACCGAGTGGATTCCGCCGCCGCACCTGGACACGGGCCAGTCCCGCACCAATGACTATCACCACCCCGAGCGGTTCGTCCGGGACAGGGGATGGTGACGAGCGCCCAAGGTCTACCCCAGGTGCGCCGAAAGCAACCACGCCGCAACCGATGACCGGCCGTCGGGCTCGACCTGATGCTTGGCGAAGCCCTGCGCCACGCCCGGTTCGAATCCGCGGAAGTTCCCGTAGATCTTCGCCGGGCGGATCTCATCAATGGCCCAGTATTTCGAAACCACGTCCCGCAGTTCGTTTTCGGTCACGGCGTTGACGGGCGATTCCGCCGGGAACGCGGCGCGATCGAAGACCAGGACGTAGTACCGCGCCCCTGGCGCGGCGGCCCGGACGATCGAACGCTGGTAGCCCTCGCGCAGTTCGGCGGGCATCGAGTGGAAAAGCGTTGAATCGATAATGGTGTCAAAGCGCCCGTCATACCCGGTGAACGCCGAGATATCGGCAACCGCGAAACTGGCATTCGTCAGGCCGCGTTCGGCCGCATAGCCTTTCGCCAACTCGATGGCCTTGGGTGCGGAGTCGAGCCCGACGGTGGTGTGCCCCACCTCCGCGAGATACAGCGAGGTCGCCGCCTCGCCACAACCGGCGTCGAGCACCTCACCGCGCACCTTGCCCTCCGCAATCAGCGTCGCGATTTCGGGCTGCGGTTCACCGATGCTCCACGGCGGCCGGACACCCAACCCGTCGGGACGCTCGCCGCGATACGCGGCCTCAAACGCGAGATCGAATTCCTCTGTAGCGATGTTCTCAGTCATACCTTCAGAATGTCAACCCGCTTGACATATGTCAAGGACACTGACATGCAAATCGGAAGGCAATTGCCAGAAACCTCCCCAACCGCCAAAATGGAGAAATGAGCAACGACGAGGGGGGCGTCAGCCCGTTTCCGCTACCCCCGGGACCCCCGCCGGCCTACCCTCCCCCCGGCTATGGCTATCCCTCTCCACCGGCGTACGGCTACCCACCGCCGGGAGGTGGCTACCCATCCCCGCCTCCCGGTTACCCGAGTCCGGCCCCCGTGCCTTACTGGGTGCGGCCCGAACCCCCCGCGTTGAAGCCGGGTGTCATCCCGTTGCGGCCCCTGGACCTGTCCGCCCTGTACAACGGAGCGGTCGCCGCCATCCGGGCCAACCCCAAGGCAACCATCGGCCTCACAGCATTCGTCGTCGTCCTCAGCCAGCTGTTGACCTTCGCGTTGCAGGCAGGCCCCATCGTCGGGCTGCTCGGCGGTGCCGCCGGCTTCGACGCGAACCGTGACGACGCATTTGCCGCCGCATTCGGGATCGGATACTTCGGCGGGGCATTCATCGGCTACGTGATCACCATGCTGGTCACCATCGTTCTCAGCGGCATGCTGACGGTCACCGTCGGGCGCTCGGTTTTCGGCGAACACACCACCCCCGCGGCAGCATGGCAGCGTGCCAAACCACGCATATGGGCCCTCATCGGGCTGGCATTCGTCTCGGGCCTACTACTGGCCCTGCCCCTCGCGGTCGGCATCGCCGGCGTCGTCGGGCTTGCACTCACCGTCGGCCCACTAGGCGCGGTACCGGCCGGCTTCGCACTCGGGTTCGGCTTCCTGGCGCTGTACTTCTATCTGATCCCCGTGTTCGCCCTCGCCTCACCGGTGCTGATCCTGGAGCGCCAGAACGTCTTCGGCGCACTGAGCCGGTCGATGTCGTTGGTGCGCAAGGGCTACTGGCGCCTACTGGGCATCCTGTTGCTCACATCAATCATCGTCGGCATCGTGGCAGGCATCCTGGGAATGCCCTTCAGCATTGCCGGACAGGTCGCCATGGGCATGGGCACCTCGCACACCAGCAGTACGACGATGATCATGGGCCTGGCGCTAACAACTGTCGGCGTCATCATCGCTCAGATCATCACGCTCCCGTTCAACGCCGCAGTGAACGTGCTGCTCTATACCGATCAGCGGATGCGCACCGAGGCATTCGATCTGGTCCTGCAGACCGAGACCAGAACACGGGAACGCCTCGGACAGCCGGGCATCGATCCCGATGCCTTGTGGCTGCCCGCATATCCCCCGGTCCAGGTGTAATGGCGGCCGTCGACATCGACCGTGAAGCGGCGGCCGAGGCGGCCCAACGTGAACTCGCCAAACCGATCTACGAACATCCCTCGCCGCCCGACCGTCTGATCAATTGGATCATCGAGCACCTGGACTACTTGGAGTTCCGGGCCAGCGAGCTTCCCGGCGGCTGGTTCACCATCCTGATGACCACACTCATCGTGATCGCCGCCGTCGTGCTGCTGGTCCGCATCGCCCGCAGGTCGGTCCGGACCAATGGTGCCGATTTCGGCCTCTTCGAATCTGGCGAGCTCACCGCGGCGGAGCACCGCGCAGCCGCGGAACTTGCTGCATCCCAGGGGGATTGGTCCTCAGCCATTCGGCACCGGTTGCGTGCCGTGGCACGTCAGCTCGAAGAACGCACGATTCTTACTCCGGTGCCGGGGCGGACCGCCAATGAGCTCGCCGCCGCTGCGGGGCGTGAACTACCTTCGCTTACACAGGAATTCCGGTCGAGTGCGGAAGTCTTCAACGACGTGAGCTACGGCGATCGACCGGGTACCGAGCAGTCGTACCGCAAGATCGCCGACCTGGACGACCACATCCGCGACGCTCCGATCCTCGAGACATCCGCGGAACCCGGCGTGAGGACGACAGGTTGGGAGACGGTGCGGTGACCACCAGCACCGCGACATCACCGCGCCTCCGAGACCGCTGGCGGACCTGGGCGTGGATATTGGCCGCGTTGGCCGGCATCGTCGTCACCGCCCTACTCGTCACCAAATCGCCTCGGCCCGAGGGTTATCTCGACCCGGAGGCCGTCACACAGCGCGGCGGGCACGCGCTTGCCCAACTGCTTCACGACCGCGGAGTCACCGTCACACGCGCCACCACCATTGACGAGCTCCGCGCGGCCACGCGCCCCGCCAGCCAACTTATGGTGCTGGACAACGGGAACATCTCCGACGAGATACTGGATGCCCTCGCCGAGCTTCCGGGAGATCGCCTGCTGCTGACGCCCTATTCCGACACCCGAGAGCGGCTGGCCTCGCAGGTACGCATCACCTCGTATCAAGGCGACGAGATCGTCGAACCGAACTGTGATCTACGGGAAGCCCGGCAAGCCGGTGCGATTCAGACATTCATCGGCCCCACCTACACCTTCACCAACCCCGGCCCGGGCCAAACCAGCTGCTACGGGGGCACGCTGGTGCGATATCAAGATGGCAACCGGACCATCACTGTGCTGAGCGATGAGACCCCGCTGACCAACCTGCAACTGGCCAAACAGGGCAATGCGGCTCTGGCCATGAATCTGGCAGGGCGATCCACCCACCTGGTCTGGTATGTACCCGAAAAACCCAAGGTGGGAACTAGCGCCCAACCGAAATCCATGGGGGACTTGATTCCCGACCAAGTCAGTATGGCTGTCTGGCAGTTGTGCATCGTCGTGTTACTGCTGGCCATATGGCGAGGCCGTCGTCTGGGCCCGATTGTCGCCGAGAAGCTTCCGGTCGTCGTGCGCGCGTCCGAAACCACGGAGGGACGCGGACGGCTGTATCGGTCACGCCGCGCCCGAGACCTCGCCTCCGAATCGCTGCGCGAAGCGGCGCGGTACCGAGTCGTGCACCGCCTAGGTCTCCCGGTCGACGAGTCACCGCAGGTCGTCACCAACACCATTTCGCAACGAATCGGCCGCAATCCCACGGAGATTCACCATGTGCTGTTCGGTCCCGTCCCGTCGGACGACCAACAGCTCACCGCACTCGTCCAGCAGCTCGACATTATCGAAAGGCAGGTCCGCGACTCGTGACACACGCAACTTCCACCGGAGATTCCGAGGACACCGCGCGCAACGCCCTCGCCGCATTGCGTCAACAGATCGCCACCGTGGTCGTCGGACAGGACTCGGTGGTCAGCGGTCTGGTCGTCGCGCTGTTGTGCCGCGGACACGTGCTCCTGGAAGGCGTGCCCGGTGTTGCGAAAACCCTTTTGGTTCGCACACTCTCGGCAGCGCTGTCCCTCGATTTCAAACGTGTGCAGTTCACCCCCGACCTCATGCCCGGCGATGTGACTGGGTCGCTGGTCTACGACGCGCGCACCGCGGCATTCGAGTTCCGCGCCGGTCCCGTGTTCACGAATCTGCTTCTGGCCGATGAGATCAACCGCACGCCGCCGAAAACCCAGGCGGCACTGCTGGAGGCCATGGAGGAACGTCAGGTGACCGTCGACGGCACTGCGCGCCCACTGCCGGATCCGTTCATCGTGGCCGCGACCCAGAACCCTATCGAGTATGAGGGCACCTACCAGCTGCCCGAGGCGCAGCTCGACCGATTCCTGATGAAGCTCAATGTGTCCCTGCCGGAAAGGGATCAAGAGATCGCCATCCTGGAGCGGCACGCACAAGGCTTCGATCCACGGAACCTGTCGCATGTGAGGCCGGTGGCCTCGGCCGCAGATCTGGAGGCGGGCCGTGCCGCGGTGGGCCAAGTGCTGATAGCCCCCGAGGTACTCGCCTATGTGGTCGACGTCATCCGTGCCACCCGCCAGTCGCCGTCGTTGCAGCTCGGTGCATCGCCCCGCGCGACGACGGCACTGCTGGCGACGTCACGCGCATGGGCGTGGCTTTCCGGCCGCAACTACGTCACCCCTGACGACGTCAAGGCAATGGCCCGACCGACCCTGCGGCATCGCATCGGATTGCGCCCGGAGGCAGAGCTGGAAGGCGCTACCGCCGACCGTGTTCTAGACGGCATCCTCGTCACGGTTCCGGTGCCGCGGTAGTGATTCTCACCGGACGCTCGGGATTGGTGGCGCTGCTGGGTGCGCTGCTGATTCTGGTGTCGCCGTGGCCGGTTCGATTGTTCTGGTTCTTACTGCTGGCGCTGGTGGCGTTGGTTGTCATCGATATCCTCGCCGCTGCCAGTCCACGCCGGCTCACCTTCACTCGGTCGGGGCCTGACTCCATCCGGCTCGGCGAATCCGCGGATATCGCGCTGAAGATCCAGAATCCTGGCCGCCGGGTCCGCGGTTGGGTCCGCGACAGTTGGGCACCGAGCATGCGTGCCACGCCGCGCGCACACCCGTTGAATCTGCGTACCGGCGAACGTGCCCGGGTCGTCACCGCGCTGCGGCCGCTACGACGTGGCGACCACAGACCCGCGACGGTCACGGTACGCACGGTCGGACCACTGGGGATGGCCGGACGACAGGGACGCCATGACGTGTCATGGCAGCTACGGGTGCTGCCCCCCTTCCTGAGCCGCAAGCATCTGCCATCCAGACTGGCCAAGCTGCGCGAGCTCGAGGGCGCCATCCCGGTTCTGATCCGCGGCCAAGGTACCGAATTCGACTCTCTGCGTGAATATGTCGTCGGCGACGATGTTCGGTCCATCGACTGGCGCGCGTCGGCGCGGCGCAACGATGTGGTGGTTCGCACCTGGCGCCCCGAACGTGACCGCCGGATTCTCGTCGTCCTGGACACCGGCCGCACGTCGGCGGGGCGTATCGGGGTCGATCCCACATCGGGCGATCCGTCCGGCTGGCCGCGGCTGGACTGGTCGATGGACGCCGCATTGCTGTTGATGGCATTGGCATCTCGCGCCGGTGACCGCGTGGATTTCCTGGCCCACGACCGCACCGTGCGCTCCCAGGTATCGGGCGCATCGCGCAACGAGCTACTTCAGCTAGTGGTCAATGCGATGGCGCCCCTGGAGCCCTCACTCATCGAGTCCGATGCACGCGATCTCGTAGCGACCATCCGCCGCAGGTCCCGTCATCGTTCCCTGATCGTGCTCCTCACCGATCTGAACCCGACGGCACTGGAGGAGGGCCTGCTGCCGCTGCTTCCTCAGCTGACCAGTCATCACCATCTGCTGGTGGCCGCCGTCAGCGATCCCCGCGTCGAGGACATGGTGAGACCCGGGAGCAGCACCGGACCGGGGGAAATACGGTCATTCGACGTCGAGCAGGTTTACGACGCTGCAGCCGCGGAACGAACCCGAGGGGAACGCCGCCGTATCGTCACGCTGTTACGCCGCCAGGGGGTCGAGGTTGTCGATGCTCCGCCCGACGAGATCGCCCCGGCGCTTGCCGACCGGTATCTGGCATTGAAGGCGTCCGGCCGCCTGTAGGGCTCAGGAGGCCTGTGGCACTAGGAAGCCGGCGCGTAGTCCGGAGCGTTCTCGATATCGCCGGTTTCGTTGGCGGCCACTCCCCGTCGCCCGAGGATCACGATATACGCCAAGAACAGTGCCTCCGTGGTTACGCCGATTCCGATGCGCGCGAACGTCGGTAACGACGACGGGGTGACCAACGCCTCGATGAGACCGCTCACCAGTAGCACCGCGACCAGCCCTCCCGCCACGGACATGACGGCACGACCCTGTTCGGCAAGCACCTGTCCGCGTGGCCGGTCGCCGGGATCAATCACCGTCCACCCCAAGCGCATTCCGGCCGCCGCAGCAAGGAAGACGGCGGTGAGTTCCAGCAGGCCGTGCGGCAGGATCAGGCCGAAGAACACGTCTCCGCGGCCCGCGGCCACCATCAACCCACCGGCCAGGCCCACATTCGCCGCGTTCATGAACAATACGTACGGGATCGGGATACCCAGCAGCACCGCGAAGATGACGCATTGCGCCGCCACCCATGAGTTGTTGAGCCACACCTGTAGCGCAAACGAGGCCGCCGGGTGCTCGCTGTAGTAATTCTCGAAGTCCTCGTTGACGAGCTGCTTGATCTCGTCAGGAGTCCCGATGACCGACTGCAGCTCGGGTGAATGCACCACCCAGATACCGACGGCTACCGCCACCACCATCGACCCGACCGCCGCGCCGAGCCACCAACGCCAGCTGCGGTAAGCGACCACCGGAAAGGACACCGTCCAGAAACGGATGAAGTGGCGCCACAGCGGAGCACTCTCACCAGTCACCGCGGATCGCGCCCGGGCAACCACGGTCGACAGCCGCCCAACCAGAGCCGGATCCCCCGACGCCGATCGCACGGTGGACAGATGTGTCGACACCTTCTGATACAGCTCGACCAGCTCATCGATCTCTGACCCGTTCAGGCGCCGCCTGCGCTTGAGCAGCTCGTCCAGCCGGTCCCACGTCCCCCGGTGGGTGGCGACGAATGCGTCCACGTCCATCTGGCAAATACTAGATGGATGAGCCGCTTGCGCGAAGACCGAAGGTAGGGTTCGAGCCATGTCGGAGTTGGTGACAGGTGACGCGGTCGTCCTGGACGTCAAGGTGGCTCAGCTGCCGGTACGGGTCGTGTCCGCGTTCATCGACATCTTCGTCCAGATGATCGTGCTGTACGCGGGCATCTTCGTTGTGGCACTCTCACTGTCGCAGTTTGACGAGGCACTGGCGGCGGCGCTAAGCATCGCCTACGGGGTACTGGCATTGGTTGGCTATCCCGTCATCTTCGAGATGTCCACCCGGGGAAGATCCCTCGGCAAGATGGCCATGGGATTGCGTGTGGTATCCGAGGATGGTGGCCCAGAATGCCTGCGGCAGGCCATCATCCGCGCGCTGTCGGCAGTCGTGGAGATCTACATGTTCATGGGGGCGCCCGCCGTGATCAGCAGTCTGGTGTCAGCCAAGGGAAAACGCCTCGGCGACATCTTCGCGGGCACCATGGTGATCAGCGAGCGGGGTCCCAAACTCCCTCCGCCACCGGTGATGCCACCGCAGCTGGCCTCCTGGGCACAGACACTGCAACTGTCCGGGCTCACCACCGATCAGGCCAATCTGGCTCGCCAGTTCCTCAATCGTGCACAGCAGTTGTCACCACACACCCGCGATCAGATGCTCTATCAGATCTCCACCGATGTACTCGCCAGCATCGCGCCGCCACCACCGCCGGGCACTCCCCCGCAGTTCATGCTCGCCGCGGTGCTGGCGGAACGCCACCGCCGCGCATTGGAACAGATGCGGCCGGCTTATCCGCCGACGCCGTTCCCCGCACCCTCGCCCGGTTGGGTGCCTGCGCCGCCGACCGTCCCTGAACCTTCTGAGTCTCCCCGGGATACTTCGGGTTTCGCTACACCTGGCTGACCCCCAGCGGATTTCTTCGCATAGAGCGAACCACCTATGGTCGCCGCGACGATGGTGACCAGGGCGCCGAGGATAAGTGCCGAGGCCTCGCCGTGGATGAGTGACTGCTGCTGCTCGCCGATCGCCGCCGCCGCGATGGGCACCCCGAGCTGAGCCGCTGCCAGCGCACCGAGCGACAGCGGTTGACCGAAGAAGCGACTGACCATATGAGCGAGGACGGCCGCGGCACCCAGGCCCACACCGAGCAGGATGAGCTTGGGGTTCTCACCGAGCTCGCGCACATGCAGCGACGCCCCCAACCACACGAAGAACAGTGGGGAAAAGAACCCCTCGGTAAATCCGAAAAGCTGCTTGGCCAGCCGACGCGGCTCCCCGACACCTGCGACGACAAGCCCCAATGCGAACCCGGCCAGCATGATCGACACGTGGGTCTCCACGGCCAGCGCTGCGAGCCCGAAGACGATGGCCAGGCTGATCCGTAACTCCATTGCCACGCGGCGCTGTTTCGAATAACGGTGGAACCGGTCGAGTTGTCCGGCCTGATCGAGTGCCCGCAGGATCACGAAGAGAATGCCCGCGCATGCCGCCACGGCGATCGCACCCACCGCCGCGCGGGGTGCGTGCTTGAGGTCGATAACCAGGGGTAGCAAGACAATCGATGCGGTATCGGCGATGGCCACCTGAGCGGTGGCACTCAGCACCTTGGGGCCTTCGAGACCCAGCGAGTCGATGACCGGCAGCACCAACGCCGCCGACGAGGAAGCGATGAGCACCGCGTATAGCGGGGCATGCCCGGTGTGGAAGGCGTTGGCCAGCAGCACACCCAGCACCGCGGCAACCACACCGACCGCGATGGCGCGCAGCGCCGCCCTGGGCAGCGCGGCCACCATCGTCTTATCGCGTACCGGTACATGCGTGCCTGCGACGAACATGACCAGAGCGAACCCGACGTCGGCGAACATCTTGAATGTCGGATCGAAGGCGTCGATCCAGCCGAATCCGGTGCGGCCAATGACGATTCCGGCGATCAATTCGCCGATGACCACGGGAATCCGCAGCCGCGTATTGAGCGCCAGCAGCGGTCCGACCAGTCCGACCAGGACGATGATTGCCAGGGTCGGGAAACCGAAGCCACTCATGGAGTTACTGCCAAGAGACCAGATGGCAGGGAATATCGGTGTTTTCGTCGGATATATAGCTAGCGCAGACCCGGTGGTAACCGTCCGCGATTTCCAGCCGCGCCCCGGAACGCGCGTCCCCACGCACCAGCAAGATCGGGGACAGCGCCTTGTCCTTGGCGATCTTCGCAAGGTCGCGGGCCACATGGGCATTGGTCTTGGGCAGCATGTCCAAGTGAGCCGCCCGCAGGATGTCCTTGGCCTTGCGGCACTCCAGCGTCGCATTGCGCAGCGCCTTCACGGTCCGCTTCACCACATCGGTCTCACCGACGAGCGTCAGGTAGTCAGCCGCCGCTGCGTAGTCATGGTCCTCGGGTTCATCCAGCCACTTCACCGTCATGGCGGCCACCCTACGGCGCCTGCCTGGACGGTTCCTCTCAATGGCTCCGAATCGTCACCGAAAGTTTTCGTTGCATCTCGATCGGTTCCGATATATCGTTATCTATCGAGAGGCGCTACCGCCTCCCCCAAGCACAAGGAGATACGCATGACTTCCCACGAGGAAAGGGCCGAACAGTTCCGGCCCGACACACCATTTGGATTTGGATTCGGATTCGACCCCACACGTCGCGGACCAGGCTCACGAGGCCGTCGCCACGGTGGCCGTCAACATGAATGCGATCCGCACGGCGAATCCCACGAGCGGGCCTGGGCCGGCCACGGCGGACCGGGCGCGTTCATGCGCGGCGGATTCGGTCCCGGTTTCGGGCCCTTCGGTCGGGGCCTCGGTCCCGGATTCGGTCCCGGGTTTGGCTTCGGTGACCAGCCGCGGGGACGCGGACGAGGACGTGGCCAGCGCGGCGACGTCCGGGCCGCCATCTTGGCGCTGCTAATCGAGCGTCCGATGCACGGCTACGAGATGATCCGTGAGATCGCGGAGCGCAGTAACAACATCTGGCGTCCGAGCCCTGGTTCGGTCTATCCGACATTGCAACTGCTCGTCGACGAGGGCCTCATCACCGAGACCGAGGGCAGCGGCAGCCGCAAGCAGTTCGAGCTCACCGAGGAAGGTAAATCGACCGCCGAGAAGGTCGATACCCCGCCCTGGGACAAGATCAACGAAGACGCCGACCCGTCGGTACTCGACCTGCGTTCGGCACTCGGCCAGCTGATGGGCGCAGTCGCGCAATCGGCACACGCCGCCTCACCCGAACAACAGCAGCGGATCATCGAGATCGTGAACTCTGCCCGCAAGCAGGTCTACGGCATCCTCGGCGAAACCGAGTGAGACCTTCCTAAGGTCCCACCACGCGGCCCGTCACGGCACCCCGTACATCGGGTGCGCCGAGGCGGGCTGCGTCGGCCGTTCTATCATCGGGCGCGCGTTGCGATTCACGCTCGGCGGCAACGCGTTTCTGATAATGCTCGACCTCGCGATCGATATCGGCAGCGTCCCAGCCGAGCACCGGAGCCACCAATTCGGCGGCTTCCCGGGCCGCAGCATCGCCACGATCCCAGGTCTCGATCGCGATCCGTGTCCGCCGGGCGAGTAGATCGTCGAGATGCAGAGCACCCTCATGGCTGGCGGCGTAGACGATTTCCGCCTTCAGGTATGACGGCGCGCCATCCATCGGCATGCCCAGCTTCGGGTCATCGTCGATAAGTCCCAGCACCTCGTCGATCATCGACCCGTATCGGCCGAGCAGATGCTCGACGGTGTTCACCCGCAGACCGGTACGGGCGGCCACCCGCTCACGCGCATTCCACAGCGCGCCATAACCTTCAGCCCCCACCAATGGCACCCGTTCGGTGATGGACGCCGGCACCAACCGCTCCAGACCATGCACGGCATGGTCGACCGCATCCTTGGCCATGACACGGTAGGTGGTGTACTTACCACCCGCGATCATGGTGAGTCCCTTCACCGGGCTGGCCACCGCGTGTTCCCGCGAGAGCTTGCTTGTGGAGTCCGACTCACCCGAAAGTAGTGGCCGCAGACCGGCATACACACCTACTACGTCATCGCGATCCAGCGGATCGGCCAACAGCGCATTCGCCTGCTCCAGTAGATAGTCGATATCGGACTGACTGGCCGCCGGGTGTGCCAGGTCCAGATCCCAGTCGGTGTCGGTGGTTCCGATGATCCAGTGACTGCCCCACGGGATGACGAACAGCAGACTCTTCTCGGTACGGGTGATGATGCCCGCCGAGGAGTTGATCCGCGCCCTGGGCACCAGGATGTGCACACCTTTGGAGGCACGCACATTGAATTGCCCTCGACCACCGACCATTTGCTGAATCTCGTCGGTCCATACGCCGGCCGCGTTGATGGTCTGCCGGGCACGGACCTCGAACTCACGACCGCTCTCCAGGTCGCGTACCCGAACACCGACAACCTCATCGCGCTCGCGCAGAAATCCGATCACGCGGGTACTCGTCGCACACAGCGCCCCGTATCGGGCAGCTGTCCGCGCCAGCGTCATGGTGTGACGTGCATCGTCCACCTGTCCCTCGTAAAACTTGATCGCACCCCGGACATTCGTGCGGTTGACCGACGGAAATGCCTCAATCATCTTGTGCCGCCCCAGGTGCCGCATGTGTGACGGCACGCCGCGGCCGGCACCCATGATGTCGTACACCCCAATGCCCAACCCGGCATACACCCTGTCGATCACCGGCGCCGAGAGCGGATACAGGAACGGAACCGGCCGAGCCAAATGCGGTGCCAGCGTCTTGAGCACCAGCTGGCGCTCGCGCAGCGCCTCGAACACCAGCGAGAAGTTGAACTGTTCGAGATACCGCAGTCCACCGTGGAACAGCTTCGAGGAGCGGCTCGAGGTACCGGCCGCATAGTCCCGTGCTTCTACCAAACCGGTTGTCAATCCGCGTGTTACCGCGTCAAGTGCAATTCCTGAACCAGTGACTCCGCCGCCGATGACGAGAATATCCAGCTCGTCGGCCTCCAACCGGGCCAATGCTGCCGCTCGACCCGTCGGGCTCAACGGTTCCGTTTTCGAACTCATGAGACGTCAACCCAATCCAGTGTGCGCTGTACGGCCTTTTTCCAGCCCGTGAACCCCTCGGCACGCTGCTGTTCCGTGATCGATGAGCTCCATCGCTTATCTTCCTGCCAGTTCTGTCGCAGGTCGTCGGCGTCCTTCCAAAAACCGACGGCCAGCCCTGCCGCATATGCCGCACCCAGCGCAGTTGTCTCGGCAACAACGGGTTTGACGACGTCGACGCCGAGCGTGTCGGCCTGGATTTGCATACAGAGTTCGTTGGCGGTGATACCGCCGTCCACCTTGAGCACCTCAAGGTGCACACCCGAGTCGGCCTCCATCGCCTCGACAACCTCACGGCTCTGATAGCAGATCGCCTCAAGCGTCGCGCGCGCCAGATGCGCGTTGGTGTTGAACCGCGACATCCCCACAATGGCTCCGCGTGCATCCGAACGCCAATACGGTGCAAACAGACCCGAGAATGCGGGCACGAAGTACATACCGCCACTGTCCGGTACCTGCCGGGCCAAATCCTCGCTCTCGGCGGCGCCGCTGATGATTCCCAGCTGATCTCGCAGCCATTGCACGGCTGATCCGGTCACCGCGATCGAACCCTCCAGTGCGTATACGGGTTTGTTGTTGGCGAACTGGTAGCAGACTGTGGTCAGCAGCCCGTTCTTGGAACGCACCAGGTCTTCGCCGGTGTTGAGCAGCAGGAAATTGCCGGTGCCATAGGTGTTTTTCGCCTCGCCGGCCTCCAGACATACCTGACCGACCATGGCCGCCTGCTGGTCCCCGAGATCGCCGGTGAGCGGCACCTCACCCCGCGCGGGGCCCGAAAGCTGGGTCAAGCCATACGGTTCCGGTGATGATGAAGGCCGGATATCGGGCAGCATCTGCCGCGGCACACCGAAGAAGCCAAGAAGTTCCTCATCCCAGTCGAGGGTCTCCAGATTCATCAACATGGTGCGGCTGGCGTTGGTGACGTCCGTGACATGCACCCCGCCATCGACTCCCCCGGTCAAATTCCACAACAGCCAGCTGTCGGTGGTTCCAAAGATCGCCTCGCCGTTCTCCGCGTCACGGCGCACCCCGTCGATGTTCTCGAGGATCCATTGGATCTTGCCGCCGGAGAAGTACGTGGCCGGCGGCAACCCCGCCTTGCGTCGAATCACATCTCCCCGGCCGTCCCGGTCCAATGCGGAGGCGATGCGGTCGGTACGGGTGTCCTGCCACACGATGGCGTTGTAGTACGGGCGGCCGGTGCGCTTGTTCCACACCAGCGTTGTCTCGCGCTGGTTGGTAATACCCAGTGCCGCAAGGTCGATGGCACCGAGCCCCGTGGAGTTCAGTGCGGTAGTCAACACGGACGCGGTGCGCTCCCAGATCTCCACCGGGTTGTGTTCCACCCAGCCTGCCCGCGGCAGGATCTGCTGATGTTCGAGTTGATGGCGGCCCATCACCTCTCCGGCGTGGTTGAAGATCATGGCACGCGTGCTCGTCGTGCCCTGATCGATCGATGCCACGAAATCAGCCATTGGCGAACTCCTCGGTGTGCGAAGGGGGTTGGGTTACGAAATCGTCGTCTACAGGCAGGAAAGGTTCCACCAGGTACCGGTATAGCGCGGCGCCCAGAAGGCCACCGATAAGTGGACCGACGATCGGCACCCACCAGTACTGTGCGCCGTGCTGGTCCAGGAACGCCGTATCGAAGCCGGTGAGATACGACGCGAGCCGGGGACCGAAATCGCGTGCCGGGTTGATGGCATACCCGGCGATCGACCCCCACGCCATACCCAATCCGACGACAACCGCGCCAATCGCGAACGGCGTGGCGCTCTCGGACATGCGGATATTGCGCCGGTCCGTGATGGCGAAGATCAGGAACAGCAAGATGGCCGTGCCGATGATCTGGTCGCGCAGGCCGCCCCACAGGCTGACATCGAGCGCACCGTTACCCGGAAGCGTGGAGAAGACACCCTGTGTCGCAATGGTATGTCCGGGATCCACGGCCGCCAGCACGCTGCCGTAGTTCCACCGAACCAGCAGTGCCGCCACGAACGCCCCGGTGGTCTGGGCGGCGATGAACGGGAGCACCTGCTTCCATGGGAACCCACGGAAGGCCGCCAACGCCACGGTGACCGCCGGGTTGAGGTGCGCACCAGAAACACGAGCCGCGGCGAAGATGCCCAATGTGACGCCGATGCCCCAGGCCCAGACGATGGAGTTGTGGTTGCCGTAGTCCTGGTCCCCCGCCGTGACCACCTGCGCGACGACACCCACGCCGAACAGGATCAGGATCAGCGTGCCGACGAACTCCGCAGCCAGCTGACCCATGTGCCTCATCTCACCGAATCTAGGGGTGGGTGTCGCGGGTCACAAGGGACAGCATTCGGCATTGTCGAACGATCTTGATCGTTCCTGGCTAGCCTGGGTTCCGATGCCCGGTTCTGTGCAGGCGGTCGAACGAGCGGCTGCGATCCTGCGAGTCCTGGCCGACAGCCCCGAGCCGCTGGGGATCGGTCAGGTGGCGCGCGCGCTGGGTCTGCCCAAGCCCACCGCCCATGGACTGATCCGCACGCTGTACGAGGTCGGGTTCGTCGGCCAAGATCCGAGCACCAGCCGGTACTTCCAGTCCGGCGTGATCGCCACGCCTCCCGTGGCCCACAGCGCCAATTCGATACGTGCGCAATCGCTCAACTATGCGGACTCTCTCGCGGTTCGTTCCTTCGAAACCGTGCACGTCGCCGTGCTGGACGGTGCCGAAGCTGTCATCGCTCATCATGTCTTCGGGCCTAACGCATCCCGCGACACCGTGGACGTTGGCGCCCGGTGGCCCGCATATGCATGCGCACTCGGCAAGGTGCTCTTGGCCTTTCGCCCCGCCGCAGCCGACGCGGTGTTCGCCGAGCCACTGGAGCCCATGACCCATCGCACCGTCCGCACCCCACCACAGTTGAGACGTCAGCTGGCGGCGGTGCGAACCTCCGGGTGGGCGTGCGATGTCGGTGAGCTGTGGATCGACAATGCGGGTATCGCGGCACCGATCCGCGCTCGCGGCGGTCTGGTCATCGCGGCGATCGGCGTCAGCGGCCCCACCGACCGGCTATGCGATACCCGGCTCTTACCGCGGCCCCGCTTGGTGAATGAGGTGAGCCGTGTGGCTCGGGTGATCTCGGCCAATTTCGGATATCGGCTGCCCCGATGACGCGCTACGTAGCGGCGATCGACCAGGGCACCACCTCGACCCGGTGCATCCTGTTCGACCACGACGGACAGCTGGTTTCGGTCTCGCAATACGAGCATCGCCAGCACCATCCTCGCCCCGGCTGGGTCGAGCACGATGCGATGGAGATCTGGCGGACCACTAAACGCGTTGCAGAGGAGGCAATCTCCGCAGCGGATGCCACACCTGCGGATATCGCCGCGTTGGGCATCACCAATCAGCGTGAATCCACCGTGCTGTGGGATCGGACCACCGGACAGCCCGTGGCACGCTCGATAGTCTGGACCGACACCCGCACCGACACCCTGGTGCAGCAGCTCGCCGCCGACCATGGCGACCGGGTTCGTGAGCTGTCGGGACTCTCCTTCGAGACATACTTCGCCGGCCCGAAAATCCGGTGGCTCTTGGACTCCGACCCCAGCCTCAGAGCCAGAGCGCGAGCCGGCGAATTGATGTTCGGAACCATGGATACCTGGGTCCTATGGAACCTGACCGGCGGAGTCGATGGCGGCCTGCACGCCACCGATGTCACCAATGCCAGCCGCACCATGCTGATGGATCTACACACTCTGCAGTGGAGCGAGGAACTGTTATCCATCATGGACGTTCCCCGGTCCCTTTTGCCCGAAATACGTTCCTGCGTCGGCGATTTTGGCCACACGACCACAGCGGTGCCGGGCATTCGGATTGGCGCCATGATCGGCGACCAACAGGCGGCCTTGTTCGGACATACGTGCTTCCTTCCCGGGGAGGGCAAATGCACCCTGGGCACCGGCGGCTTCGTGCTGCTCAATACCGGTGCGACACGGGTTCATTCGGGCAATGGGATGGTCACCACGGTGGGCTATCAAATCCGCGATGAACCTCCGGTCTACGCGCTGGAGGGATCCATCGCCACCACCGGCTCACTGGTGCAGTGGCTCCGCGACGGGCTCGGGTTGATCAATGTTCCCTCCGAGGTGGAAACGCTGGCGCTCAGCGTTCCCGACAATGGGGGCTGCTACATCGTGCCCGCGTTCTACGGCATGTTCGCCCCGTATTGGGAACCGGCCGCCCGCGGTGTCATTGCCGGACTGACGGCGTACGTCACCAAGGGCCATCTCGCGCGCGCCGTGCTGGAGGCGACCGCGTGGCAGGTGCACGATGTCGTCGACGTCATGCAGGTCGATGCCGGGGTCTCACTGGCCAGCCTGCAGGTCGACGGCGGCATGACGGCCAACAACCTGCTCATGCAAACCCTTGCGGACGCAGTCGATGTTCCTATCCTGCGGACCACCGTCGCCGAGACGGTGTCCCTGGGCGCCGCCTATGCCGCGGGGCTTTCGGTCGGTTTCTGGAAGGACAAGGAAGAGCTGCGCCGCCACGGACATCGTGCGGGGCAATGGACGCCGCGAATGCCGACAGATCAGCGCGCCGCAGAGCTCGCGAACTGGCGCCTGGCCGTTACCAACACGTTGAATTGGAACACCGCATAGGAACAAGCGGCGTAAGGATCTTGTAAATCGCGGATGAGGCGGTTCGCCGAAAACCCTTACCATTCAGCGATTTCAGCTACTTCACAGCAATTACGCAGCACGGTGACAGCTGCGCTTATCAACTGACAGTTGTACTGTTTCAACTGTCACAAGGCTGTGGCGTACCGGCAATTCCGCTGCTCCATGAATCGCAGAGCGATTGGAGTCCCTCGTGCCACCATGCACTGTTCCGCAAGTTCGCTTCCACAACGGTGTCGACATTCCCCAACTCGGCCTCGGCGTCGCCGCCATTCCCGATGATGAGGCGGAAACTGTTGTCCGACAGGCTATTGAAGCCGGATACCGACATATCGACACCGCCACCAAGTACGGCAATGAACGCGGCGTCGGTCTCGGCATCTCCCGTTCCGACGTACCCAGGGAAGACATTTTCATCACCACGAAGCTATGGGTAGACGATTTCCGCGATGTCGCGGATGCTTTCGCCCGGAGCCTCGATGCCCTCGGCACCGGTTACGTGGACCTATTTCTAATCCATTGGCCCGCACCAGATAACGGGCAATATGTGGCCGCTTGGCGGCAGATCGTGCAGCTTTATCTCTCCGGCGCGATCCGTGCCATCGGTGTGTCCAACTTCGAACCCGAGCATGTGCACGCCATCGTCGACGAGACCGGTGTGCTACCCGTGGTCAACCAGGTAGAGCTGCACCCGTACTTCCAGCAGCGAGAATTACGGCAGTTCAACACCGAGCGCGAGATTGTGACCGAGGCATGGAGTCCGCTGGCTCAGGGCATCGGGACCGCGGGAGACTCTCTGCTGACCACGCTAGCAGCCAAGCACAATAAGACGACCGCGCAGCTGATCTTGCGATGGCACATTGAGCTCGGTCATGTGGTGATCCCCAAAACTTGCTCTCCTCACAGACTGGCCGAGAATCTACAGATATTCGACTTCAGTTTGTCTCCAGAGGATTTCGAGGTCTTCACCCAGCTCGATAACCCCGAAGGCCGATTAGGAACGCACCCCAACGAAGGATTCTCGGCGCATCATTCTCCGCGGAGCAGGTGGCACCGGGACAAGCCGGTGCGGCGGGCCGCCTGATCGGCGACCCGCCTCCGCGCGCGTCATCACTTCCAGGGTTCGACGCTCTCGCGCACCAGATCAATGCTCCACGGGCCGTCGGTCTCGGCGGTCTCGGTCACCGACCATCCCTTGAGACGTTGGATAGAGCCGCCCGTCACCTTGAAGACCTGCCCGGTCCACGGGTTCTTCTCGGTGCTCAAGTACGCAACAAGCGGAGAGATGTTGGCGGGACTGAACATATCGAACTGTCCCTCATCGACCGGGGCCGCGAAGATCGCACCCATACCGGGGGTGGCGAGGGTGAGCCGGGTACGGGCAACGGGCGCAATAGCATTCACCTTGACCCCGTACCGCTCCAGCTCGGCGGCCGCGACACAGGACAGCGCCGCGATTGCCGCCTTGGCGGCACCGTAGTTGCCCTGCCCCGGGTTCGGCAGTGTCACACCGGAATCCGATGCGGTGTTGACGACGGTGGCCTTGACATCGGCGCCCGCCTTCGCCTGGGCCTTCCAATACGCTGCTGCGTGGCGCAGCACCGAGAAGTGGCCCTTGAGGTGCACCTGGATGACCGAATCCCACTGGTCTTCCTCGAGCCCGGCGACAAAACCATCGCGCAGAATCCCCGCGTTGTTCACGACGGCATCCAGCGTGCCGAACGTCTCGACGGCCTGGCTGACTAGGTTGGACGCACCCGCCCAAGTCGAGATGTTATCGGTGTTGGCAACGGCTTTGCCGCCGGCCGCAGTGATCTCGTCAACCACTTCCTGCGCCGGTCCCGCGTCCGACCCGCTGCCGTCATTGGCACCGCCGAGGTCGTTGACGACCACCGACGCGCCCTCCTTGGCGAAAAGCAGCGCGTGCTCACGACCGATGCCACGTCCGGCACCGGTGATGACCGCTACCCGTCCGTCAAGTTGTCCCATGTTTCTTCCCTTCGAGCTAGGAGACGGCCGCGTGGCCGTTTTTGATGACAAGGTCCTCGCCGACATTTGTTTCGTACGAGAAGGTGCCTGCGGCACCGTTGGTCCAGAAATTCGTGGTGATGTCCTGACCGGGCAGCACCGGCTTGGCGAACCGAACTGCCAGCTCCTTGAGCCGCTCGGTGCGCGAATCGGCCAGCTCGGTCAGGGCCGCCCATGAGGTAAAGGCCATGGTGCACAAGCCATGCGCGATGATGCCGGGTAGCCCAGCTGCCACCGCGGCATCGTTATCGAGGTGGATCGGCATCGGGTCACCGGCCGCAGGTGCGTACCGGAATGTCTGATCGTCGTCGACATGCTGCGTGAGCGTCGCGGCGGGCGCGTTGGCCTTAACCGCCTCGTCCAGCACGGCGCTTGGACCCAACTCTCCACGGGTCTCGCCGACGTCGTACTTCCTGAAGAAGAACGTCACCCACTGCTCGTTCACCAGATCGCCTGCAGCATCTCGTGTTTCGGCAAAGACCGTCCCACGGGTGCCGTTCTCCATGCCCTCGTAACCGATCATCTTCGATCGCGCCTTGAGGATGTCACCGGGTTTGATCGGCCGTGTGAAGCGAAAGAACTGCTCGCCATGCACCACTCGCGGGATCAATTGGTAGGGAACGACGCTCATCGTCGTGCCCACCAATGCCTGGAAGATCGGCACCACCGCGAAAACCGGGGGCGCCACCTCACCCTTCCGATGCTCCTCGATCGGGTCGTTGGTGGCCTCGGCGTAGGCGATCAACTTTTCCTTGTCGACCTCGATGGTCTCCTCGGCACCCCACTGGTCGAGGCCCTCGTTGTTGAACGGGTACTTGGTGTCAGCCATTATTTGCCAACCCCTTTCAGCGGTTTGCCGGCTTATAAGCGGTGATGACGCAGGCGCCACCGAGGCCGAGGTTGTGCTGCAGCGCCACACCGGTCTTCTCGGCCGCGCTCGCCACCTGACGCTTATCGGCATCGCCGCGCAGCTGCCAGGTCAGCTCGGCGCACTGCGCCAAACCGGTGGCCCCCAACGGGTGCCCCTTGGAGATCAGGCCTCCCGACGGGTTGACGACCCAGCGGCCACCGTAGGTGGTGTCGCCGTTGTCGATCAGCTTGCCGCCCTCACCCTCGGCACACAGTCCGAGTGCCTCGTAGGTGATCAGCTCGTTGGCAGAGAAGCAGTCGTGCAGCTCGATGACATCGACGTCGTCGGGCGAAATGCCGGCCTGCTCATAGACTTTCTGCGCCGCAAGCTTGGCCATATCGAACCCGACCAGGGTGATCGCCGACTTGGATTCCAGGGTTCCCGGGGTGTCGGTGGTCATTGCCTGGCCGACGATCTCCACTGCCCGGTCGCCGAGCCCGTTCGCCTCGACGAACCTCTCCGAGGCCAGGATGGCGGCACCCGAGCCGTCCGAGGTCGGCGAGCACTGCAGCTTGGTCAACGGCTCATAGATCATCTTGGCGTTCAGAATGTCCTCCAGGGTGTACTCCTCCTGGAACTGCGCGTACGGGTTGTTCACCGAGTGCTTGTGGTTCTTGTAACCGATCTTGGCGAAGTGCTCGGCGGTGGTGCCGTACTTCTGCATGTGCTCGCGCCCGGCCGCACCAAACATCCAGGGTGCAGGTGGGAAGGCGAAATCAAACAACCCGGCGAGCGCCTCTATGTGGCGCTGCATCGGCTGCTCGCGATCGGTGAAGGTCGCGCCCAGTGAGCCTGGCTGCATCTTCTCGAACCCAAGCGCCAGAGTGACATCGGCGAGCCCACCGCGGATCGCCTGCGCCGCATTGAACAACGCGGTCGAACCCGTCGAACAGTTGTTGTTGACGTTTGTGACCGGGATGCCGGTCATACCGAGCTCGTAGACGGCGCGCTGACCCGAGGTGGATTCACCCGCGCAGTACCCGACATAGGCCGCCTCCACCTTGTCGTAGTCGATACCGGCGTCGGTCAGCGCGTTGGTGCCCGACTCCTTGGCCATGACCGGGTAGTCCCAACCTTCACGTCGTCCGGGTTTCTCGAACTTCGTCATCCCGACGCCGATGACATAAACCTTCTCGGGGGCCTTAGGTGGCATCTTCCAAGCTCCTTTTGCACACACTTCAATGGGGGCATCGCCAACGTAACATACGTTCCATCCTGAATGTAAGAGCGAAAAGTGGGCACCTAACCGTTGCAATCACCGCATATAGAGACCAGCAATAGCCACGGTGAACGCGCGTCAAACCGTCATCCAACGGTTGAGGCGTTTACCTACAGCACAGTTTGTTTCTGCGGATTGGGCAGGGGCGCACGAAGTCGCAGCTCCAGCATCTGCTTTGCCCGGGACCAGCGACGGTCGCGGGTTTCCTGGGAGGAGGTCAAGCTGCTGAGGAGGACGCCGCGGATGATGTCCATGGCGAGCAGACCGAAATCGCGGCGGTCCTTGGGTGAGCTCGGGTGATCATCGTCAAGCACGTTGAGCGCCGACAGATTGTGCAGCACCATCTTCTCGAACTGGTCCAGGTGTACTCGCAGATCGGGCTCGGTCCGCGCTGCGATGAGCAGTTCCACCACCGCGATGAACATTGGCCCCTGGTGGATCCGCCACAGCACATCGAGGTACCGGTCGATCGGGTCGGCGGACTGGTCCATTGCCATCAGTTCTTCGAGCACCGCCTGCGTGCGCTTGAACGCGAGGTGGCGGACCGATTCCGCCATCAGCTCCGACTTGGACGGGAAGTGATGGATCAGCGCACCGCGGGTGACACCTGCACGATTCGCGATGCGGGCCGTGGTGGTGCCGGAGTAGCCGAACTCGATGAGGCAGTCGATGGTCGCCTCAAGCAGCCGAGCCCGCATTGCCGCCGAGCGTTCCTCCTGGGTGCGCCGTGGCGTGGGCATGCCCACATTGCACCACAGTCAGTCGAACGCAAATACGGCTATCGGCCGGAGACTTGATGGAAAATCTGCGACGCCTGCGCCTCGTACTTCGCGTAGGCGTCCGGGAACGCGGAACGCTGAACCGACTGCGCGGCTTGAGCAACGCTCATATCCTGCCAGCCGGACACCTTCACCAACTGGTCGTAGAACTTACCGGCCGACCTCGTCGGATCCATCAAATCAGCTGTGGCACCCCAGCTTTGGCGTTGCTGGAACGGCCCAACCGAGTCGTGGTCCTGTCCCACACCGTCATTGGGGAACATCATCGAGTCGGGCACCGAGGAATTCGCCAGACTCCGCAGGCCAGACTCCGTCAGCGCGGTCGCCAGCGCGATCTGGATGGCTTCAGGAGACAGCCCGCGACGCAGGCCCTCCTCGACGATCTTCCGGGCGACTTCCATCTGCCCGGCGTCCAAGTTCATGAATACGGACGGTCCGGAGGGCCGCAGCGCCGGAGCACCGGTATTGGAGTAGGTGCCGTCAGGTGTGCCGCCTCCGGAGCCGTGGCCGCCACCACTGCCACCGCTGCTGCCAAAACCACCTCCGTGGCCGCCTCCACTGCCGCCCCCGCTGCCACCGCCAAAACCGCCGTTCATGGCGCCACTCGCCGCGCCCGCGCCGGCACTCGACGGGACGAACGCCGCGGGCTGGGTATTGGCAGCCTGGTGTTCCTCATCGACATTCGCCGATGCCTTACGCAGATCGTTCGATGAGGTGCGATCGGCCTCTTCGAGCGACTTGAGCGCCTGACGAATCGCGTCGGTCAGCCGCCTGGCCTCTGCTTGTAGATCTTTGTTGCCCTCCGGCGCGGTGACGGTGCCGTCGTCGGCAACCTGCAGGCCCTTGGAGGTGGCCTCGTCCGCCAACGCCATCACCCGGTCACGCGCCGAGGTCAGAGAAGAGTGCCCGCCACGGACCGCGTCGGCAACGCTGGTGATCGCGAACGAGAGCCGGTTGGTCGAGGACTGCTCACTCGATGCCTGGTTGTATGCGGATTTGAACGAGCTGCCCTTCCAGTACGACTCCGCCGAATCGAGATCGCGGACCACACCATCGATGGACAGGTCCAGATTCTTGCTGGCGTCTTCGATGGCCTTTGCGGCCGCGTCGAGGTTGCCCATATCCCAACCACGTAGCTGCGAAATCGTCGGCCTCACAGCCTGACCTCCCCGGCCCTGGACACCTGCTTGCCGTTGACAGCGTCCTGACCCGTCAACGAACCCGAGCTGCGCTGAACAAAGTTCGAGATGACCTCGATGCGTTCCGATGCACCGCCTCCGGCGCGCTTGAGCGCCGCACTGACCGCCCGCAGCACCTCGGCGAACTCGGTGCCGGCGACCGCGTTGGCCGCTGCCTCGAAATCAACATCGGGGAGCGCATCTTTTGCGCGCCCTGCCACCCGAGTCGCCAGACGTGACATCTCGGCACCATTAGCCTTCATGATGTCGCTCATAGATACCTCCCCAAGGAACCAGTCCTGCGCGCACGTGACGGTAATGCAAGCCGCGGGGTCCGGAGAACACAGTTACCACTCAACCCTGTTCACCTCGCGGTTCATCGTCAGAATGCGCTTCTGAACAGATACGACGGCACTAGTCCGGATTTGGTTCCATCTTTTTCAGCCTTTTTTCAGGGTTCTTCCTGCTGAAATCGTCCAGCACGCCGCGCAGGCAAATCGCCAGGTCCAAGGCGTTGGTTGGGGAACAATATGTCGCATGGGCGACGAAGTCGCGCGGACGCAGTTCACCGGTGAGCACCGCCGGGCCTACCGCACCAAGGTGCAGAACTGTCTGGACGTGTTCGAGACCATGCTGTCGGAGTCCCGATTCGACTTCGAGCGCCCGCTGACCGGCATGGAGATCGAATTCAACCTGGTCGACGGCGACTACCAGCCCGCGATGACGAACACCGAGGTACTCGCCTCGATCGCCGATCCGGCGTTTCAGACCGAACTGGGCGCCTACAACATCGAATTGAATGTGCCGCCCCGAGCACTTCCGGGCTCGGCGGCGCTCGAACTCGAGAACGACGTGCGCGCCAGCCTCAACGCCGCGGAGGAGCGTGCCGGCGAGCGGGGTGCGCACATCGTGATGATTGGCATCCTGCCGACGGTGATGCCCAAGCATCTCGACGGCGCCTGGATGAGCCCGTCCTCCCGGTATCGGGCACTGAACGACGCCGTGTTCACCGCGCGCGGTGAGGACATGCAGATCGATATCGTCGGCGCGGAACGGCTCAGTGTCAGGTCGCCGTCGATCGCCCCGGAATCGGCGTGTACGAGTATTCAGCTGCATCTACAGGTGGCACCCGACGATTTCGCCGCCAACTGGAACGCGGCCCAGGTGCTGGCGGGTCCGCAACTGGCGCTGGCCGCCAACTCACCGTTCTTCTTCGGCAAGTCATTGTGGGCGGAGACGCGGGTGGAGCTCTTCACACAGTCCACCGACACCCGTCCGCAAGAGCTCAAGGTGCAGGGCGTGCGCCCCAGGGTGTGGTTTGGCGAGCGCTGGATCACCTCGATCTTCGACCTGTTCGAAGAGAATGTCCTCTACTTCCCGTCGCTGCTACCGGAGATTTCCGATGAGGACCCCGTGGCCGAGCTCGCAGCCGGAAGGGCGCCGAGACTTCAGGAACTGCGGTTGCACAACGGAACCGTCTACCGCTGGAACCGGCCGATCTATGACGTCGTCAATGGCACCCCGCATCTGCGGGTGGAGAACCGAGTATTGCCAGCCGGGCCGACGGTCATCGACGTGATGGCGAATGCCGCGTTCTATTACGGAGCGCTGCGCGCCCTCTCCGAGGATGACCGGCCGGTGTGGACCAAGATGACTTTCGCTGCGGCACATGACAATTTCCTCGAAGGTGCACGGCATGGCGCGGAGGCCAGGTTGTACTGGCCGGGAGTCGGAGAGATCACCGCCGACGAATTGACGCTGCGCCACCTGCTGCCGATGGCACACGAAGGGTTGCGACGCTGGGGGGTAGCCACCGAGGTGCGCGACCGCTATCTCGGCGTCATCGAGGCGCGCGCGAAGTCGGGTATCAACGGCGCGGTCTGGCAGAGGCGCACGGTGGGCGCGCTGGAGGACCGCGGGTTGAATCGCAATGCGGCGCTCACCGAAATGCTCCGGATGTATTGCGAACAAATGCATTCCAACGAGCCCGTGCATACCTGGGAGCAGATCTAGGCAAGCTCGGGAAGCGCATCCCGCGCATGCGCCTAGCTGCCATCCTTCGACGGTGGTGCGCCTAAGTAGCTGTTGTCGGGGCCGACGATGAACTGGAGTTGATCGGATGAGTTCCCGTATCGCGCATTCCAACCGCAATACACACTGTCGTTTTCGGTCACGGCGCAGACTGTCTTCCCCAGTTCGACGTACCTGTTGCGCGGTAGCAGTCGCTGCGGCAGCCCCCCGGGATTGACAAACCTAACTGTCGAGGTGTTATCAAAGTGCGGCTGGTTGTCACCGAGGAACCAGCCAATCTGATTGGTACCGACCGGAGAACCTGGCATCACCCCATTGCAACCGAAGCTGCCGTCGGCCCAAATCCCACAGTTCAGGCCGCGCGGAGTGCTGAACCACAGATTGTCGTTATCGGATCCGACCCGGAAGCCTTCGAAATCAAGCTTCGCGTATCGGTTGATATCCGGATATGGATTCGCCTTCGGGTCGGCGGACGCAGTGGCCGTGACACCTGCCCCTGCGATGACGGCGGATAGCCCAAGAATCGCTGCCCATTTCCTCATGTACCCCTCCTTAATTCCCTTGCTGCTCTTAGCTGGTGGGCGCCTCACCGATATGAGTCACCGGCGGACTCACAATGAATCGCGTGGCCGAGTAGGCGCCGCCAGCGCCCTTCCAGGTACCCGATTTGAAGCAGTACACACCGTTGGTATCGGTCACAGCGCATGTCGTCGTATCGCCGTTGCCCGTTCCCTGGTTCACCGCGATGTAGCTGTTGCGCGGAATAACTCGCTGCACGAGCCCGCCGGGGTTGGTGAATCTCGGCTGCTGCGTTTCGTCAAAGTGCGGCTGTCCATCTCCCCGGAACCAGCCGATCTGATTGGCTCCGGCCGGAGCCCCCGGTATCGCACCGGTGCAACCAAAACTGCCATCGGCCCAGATTCCGCAGTTAAGCCCGCCCGGCGTGCTGAACCAGAAGCCGTCGTCATTCGGCGGCAGCCGGTAACTCTCGAAGTCGACCTTGGCGTAGCGGCTGATATCCGGGTAAGGACTGGGCGGCTCGGCATTCGCTGCCGCCAGCATGGCAAGCACTCCCCCCACTGCGACCGCGACACCTGCCACCACAATCCGTCTCCGCATTTCAACCCCCATTTTTGATGTTGCTACATGCGCTTTACATGCAGCATACATAGGTATTTTTGATTGCGAGACGCCCACTCCTGCGCTCGGCCGGGTTAGTCAAGAACGTCCCACTACCGCTATGCGACAGCGTAAAGCGGTGGACAACATTCTGCCGTGATGTGGTAGCGGAGCCGGCTCAACCCCGCAATGCTTCTGCCAGCTGTTCCAGCTCTTCGTCGGTGCCATCGACGTGCGCGCTGATCCGCAGCACCGGTTTGGTCATCTCGAACGGTGCACGCACGATCTCGGCGGCTGTCGTCACGATCGAATGTTCCTCTATCAGGCGCGCCCGGACCTCGACTACATCGGCATCGCCCACGGGTTCCAATGTCGTGATAGCACTCGGCTCCTCGACCGATTCCACGACGCGCCAATCCTTGAGGTCTCCCAGGATCTTGCGGGCCGCCCGCCCACGTTCGGCCAATGCTGACTGAACGTCCGCGGCACCGGCGGCGAGATGCTGGCCCACCGCGACCGACAGACCCACCCAACCGGCGACGTGTGCCTCGACATGCCCCGCCCACTGCGGAACAAGATGCGCGAGAGACGGATTGACCGTGAGGACACCCACGCCGCGCGGCCCCGCCAACCACTTGCGTGACGGCGCGTACATGGCGTCCGCGCCATAAGTGCAATCGATATGCCCCAAAGCTTGGGCGGCATCGACCACAACGGGGACCGCCGCCGCTCGCGCCAGCGCGACCACCTCGGCGGCGGGCTGCACGGTGCCACGGTGGCTGCCAACCGCGGTGAAATGCACCAAGTCGACCTTTTCGCGGCCCAGGAAAGCCTCGATCCCATCAAGATCGGCACGACCGGCCCCATCGACCGGGAGCCACACCGGAGTGAATCCGAAATGGTTCATGATCATCAGGTTCGGACCGAATTCACCTGGCAGACAAGCAATCACTCGGCCAGCATCGGCGGGCCACGATTGCAGGAGCGTACGCAGCGCGTCGGCCGCGCCAGTGGTGAAATGCACCTCGGCCTCGGGCATACCCGTCAGTTGACGCACCGCGGTACGTCCGGCATCGAGGACCGGTGCCGCGGCCTCCTGCGCCACGTACCCGCCGATCTGCGCCTCATGTTCGGCGTGCTGAGCTACCGCACGTATGGTCTCGACGCTCTGCCGTGAGCAGGCAGCCGAGTCCAGGTGCGCTCCGAGAACCGGTGGCCGCGCCTGCCGCCACCGCTCGCCCAGGCTCATCCCTTCACTGCCAACGACAGCCCGAAATCATTGGAATCATCAGTCCACCAATGAATCTGACGTAGTCCAGCGGCAGCAAGCTCGCGCACCACACCCTCCTGGCGGAACTTGCACGACACCTCGGTCAGCATCATCTCCCCATCCCCGAAATCGACGGAAAGGTTCAGCGCTCCAACCGTCACCCGTTGGTCGCGTACCGAACGCAGCCACATCTCCATGCGCTCCTCATCGTCGTTCCACAGCGCGACATGCTCGAAGGCCTCCAGATCGAAATCCGCATCGAGCTCACGGTTGATCACCGCCAAGACGTTGCGGTTGAAGGCAGCGGTGACCCCCGCACTGTCGTCGTAGGCCCGCACCAGGCGCTCCGTCTCTTTTACCAAATCGGTTCCCAGTAAAAGCATTTCACCGCTTTCCAGCGTCGCCGCAACATCGGCCAGGAACCGCGCCCGTGGTTCGGCGGTCAGGTTTCCGATCGTCGATCCGAGGAAGGCCACCAGCCGGCGCCCTTCACGTGGAATCTGTCTAAGGTCCTTCTCGAAGTCTCCACACACCGCCCGCACTCGCATCCCCGGATACTCGTCGACGAGCGCGTCGCCCGCCGCACGCAGCACCCCGGAATCCACATCGAAGGGAATGAACGTATTAGGGCCCAACGCATCTAGCAGCATCCGGGTCTTCTCCGACGTGCCGCTGCCCAGCTCGACCAGCGTGTCGGCACCCGAGGCCGCCGCGATATCGGCCGCGTGGACGCGGAGCAGCCCAGCCTCGGTACGCGTCGGATAGTACTCCGGAAGCCGAGTGATCTCGTCGAACAGGTCGCTGCCCACCTCATCGTAAAACCATTTCGGGGGGAGCGATTTCGGCGTCGAGGCCAAACCCAGTCGCACGTCGCGACGCAGGGCCTGAGCCGCTGCGCCGGAGGCCAGGTGATTTTCCAACGTCAGGCTCATAACGGCGTCATAGTCCTTCTACCTGTACCTTCCCATCGCGTACCCGCACCAATCGCCGGTCCGGGATATCGACCCAGGATGGGTCGTCGTCATACGGTTCACTCGCCACCACCACGCCGTCGGCGGCCTGCAGAATCGACAGGGTGTCACCCCATGTGGTGGCGATCAACTCATTTCCATTGGCCACCAGGATGTTCAGTCGAGCCTGCGGATCTGCCGCCCCGACCCGCCGAACTGTCTCCCCCAGACTATCTACGCCCGCATCGAATACACGTGCCGCCAGAACCGCACTATCCACCACCGACTCAGCACCCGATACTTGCCCTACCGTGCCGCGATCGACGATCCCGTTATGCGATAACAACCAGGTTCCGTCGGTGAACGGCGCGGCCGCGGACTCGTCGATGGGCATCCCTACGCTGGCCGACCGGACTGCCGCCACCACACACCCGCTGCGCAGCACCGGAGCCACCGACGCGAAGGAGGCATCGCCCCAGAGGGGCCGTGCGCTACGCCATCGGTGTGGCTCGCCATCAGTGAAGAAGCCCGCACCCCATCCGTCGGCGTTAACCAAGCCGTGTTGTTGGCGCCGTGGGGCATACGACTGGACCAGGAGGCCATGCGACGGTTCCAGGATCAGCGACGACAGGCTCCGCGGCTCACCTAACCAGCCCAGATGACGGCACACGCTAAACGTCCCACGCCAGACGAACGCCACTGAAGATCTGCCGCCGGATCGGGTGATCCCAGTTCCGGAAGCTGGGCCGCATAATCGAAGGAGCCACCGCCCAAGACCCCCCGCGCAGCACGCGATAGTCACCATCGAAAAACGGCTCGCTGTACTGCTGGTAGATCATCGGCATGAAACCCGGCCACGGACGCAACGGGGACGTCGTCCATTCCCATACGTCGCCGAGCATCTGCTCGACACCGTAGGCGGATGCCGACGCCGGGTAGGCCCCGACGGGGGCGGGTCCCAACGCACCTCCACCGAGATTGGCACGGTCACTACTTGGAACATCCATACCCCACGGAAAACGGCGTCGTGCAACGGCTTTCGGGTCCCACGTGCACGCCTTCTCCCATTCGGCCTCGGTCGGTAATCGCGCACCCGCCCACGCCGCGTAGGCCTGCGCCTCGTGGAAGCTGACATGCTGCACCGGCTCATCGGACACGATCTCCAACTCGCGTCCGAACCGTATGAGCGTCCCACCTTGATTCCAGAACTGGGGTGCTGTCAGGTCTTCCGCGCACCGGTGTGCCCACCCGATCTCGGTCCAGAATTCCTCGCGCAGATATCCGCCGTCGGCGATGAACGCCGACCACTCGGCATTGGTCACCGGAACCCTGCCGATCCGAAAGCTCTTGAGGTGCACGGTATGCGCGGGGCGCTCGTTGTCCAGAGAGAACGGCTCGTCGACCGCAGCGACGCCCAGAACGAAGGGCCCCTCCGAGACCAGCACCGAGCTTCCCGCCATACCGGGGCGACCCGGCGGCAGTGGCACAGTGCGCTCCAGCAGCGCAGCCCCGCGACGAATCGACAAGGCCTGCAACATGGTTTCATCGTGTTGGTGTTCGTGGCTGAGCACCATCGCGTACACAAACTCGTCCGAACGTGCGGACCCGTCGAAGGGCAGCGCCTCCAGCCGGTCCAAGACCCGGCCCCGCACCTCATGGCAGAAGGACCGCGCTTCTGCCGGGGAGAGTAACGGCAGCTGAACCCTGCTTGCTCGGGTGTGGCGGAACGCGTCGTACAGAGACTCGATGTCTCCGGGCAGCATCCCAGGCTTTCGCGGATCGCCATCGCGCAGCAGCCACAGCTCTTCCTGCTGCCCGATATGCGCGAGGTCCCACACCAATGGGCTCATCAACGGGTCGTACTGGCGATGTAGCTCGACGTCATCGTGGTCGGTGATCGTCAGCGTGCGGATACGGGCCGCTTCGAGATCGCGCGCCAGCGCTTCCCTGATCATCGAGTAAACCCCGAAAAAGCCTGCGCAACACCATATTCAGCGACATTCTCGGTGAAATCATCTGCCGGACATCGACCTTGCTCAGCGCGGCCCAGGAGATCGAGTAAATCGGGCAGCAGTTCATCGGGTGCCACCGCACACGCGGCCGCGACCAGCCTGCAGGCAGCGGTGCGCAGGTCACCATCGTCCAGACCGACCCGCGCCGCGGTCTCCCAGGCTTCGTCGACAGGCTCCACCGCCTCCGCGGCGACATCCGCGGCCGCCGGGTGGTCGAGCACCGCGGTGGCGGTAAACGCCAACGCCGGCCACCAGAAATCGGGTGCCGCATCCAAATACCGCAGCTCGAACCAACCCCGCGGCCGTACCGGCGGAAACAACGTAGTGAGGTGGTAATCAAGATCCTCGGTGGTTGGTCGGCGATCGCCCACCATCACCTGTCCATCGACCCACGCGGAGAACGGCACATCGGTGACAACCGCTTCAGCCGTGACTTGTTCCCCGGAGCCTTCCTTGGAGTCTCTGTTGCCTCTCACCAGCATCACCGGCGCCCGCAGGGCATACCGGGCCCACGACTCGGCCGGATCATCGCCGATCGGCACGACGCCGCAACGACGGGGGTCCAAAAGCTCCCAAATCCGTTGCCGGGTATTACGCCATCCCGTGGGTTGCCCGGCGAGCATCGGGGAGGACGCCGACAGCGCCACCAATGTCGGACCGATGCGTTGCGCAAGTGCGAACCGGTCCCGCCACTGGCTTCGACGTCCGGACTGCAGATTGACTTGTAGCGATGCCGTAGACGTCATCATCTGGGCACCAGGTCCGCCGACCCCCGCTGCATCAAAATGCTTGGCCATCGCGCCGTACCTGGCACTCGGATTAATCCGCTCCGGCGCACGCAGTGGGTCGGTGCCGAGCGCCGCCAGCGCCACCCCCGCGTCGCCGAATGCGGCGGCCAGGATCTGGCGATCCGCACGCATCGCAGTGATCGCCGCGGACACATCGGGATGCGGTGGTCCGGAAAGTTCCACCGCGCCGCCCGGCTCGAAGGTGATGGTGCTGGCGCCGGGCAGTGGTCCGATTGAAGCGGCAATCTCCTGCAAACGCCGCCATTGCACCCGTCGCTCCGGGTGAGCGAGGTCGACACTGTGGGACTCAAGTTCGAGCCCTACAGCTCCCACCTCGTCATCGCAGAACGCCTGTCGCGCGATGTACGCGGCGGCCTCATCCGCCCCCGCGAGGGTGGCGGCCGAAACTGGCGTTGATGCCGTGGCCATGTGTCCATCTTCCACAGACCACCGACAAGTGGCATTAATTCAGATAAAGCCCCTGCGTACAGCCCCTGACGACAAGAAGGTGGTCCGGCAGCTAGTGGAAAAGCCCTGCCGGACCACCTTCAGACCTGGAATCGATCCAGGAAGTTCAGTACGAGCCCAAGTGGGCCACGAACCCGACTACTTCGGCTGCAACCTTGCTCCGCCGTCGATGCGGATGGTTTCGGCGTTCATGTAGCTGTTGGTCACCAGCTCCAACGCCAGCGACGCGAACTCCGATGAGTTACCGAGGCGCTGCGGGTACAGCACGTTCGGCGCCAGGCGGTCCTTGAACTGCTGAGCCGAATCGCCCTCACCGTAGATCGGGGTGTCGATCAGCCCGGGAGCGATGGTGTTGACGCGGATGCCGACGACCGACAGATCGCGTGCGATCGGCAGGGTCATGCCGACGATGCCGCCCTTGGACGCCGAGTAAGCGGCCTGGCCGATCTGGCCGTCGAATGCCGCGACGGATGCGGTGTTGACGATGGCGCCACGCTCACCGAACTCGTCGACGGGCTCTTCCTGGCTGATCGCGGTGGCCGCGAGACGGATCAGGTTGAACGAGCCGATCAGGTTGATATTGATGACGCGCGAGAAGATGTCGAGCGAGTGCGCGGAGGCGTACTGGCCGTCCTTGCCGATGGTGCGGCCGGGCCAGCCCACACCGGCGCAGTTGATGAGGACGCGTACCGGGCCGAGCTCCTTGGCGGCGTCGACGGCGGCGATACCGTCGGCCTCGCTGGTGACATCGGTGTGCACGAAGGCGCCACCCAGTTCCTTGGCCAGAGCCTCGCCCTTTTCGTCCTGAACGTCGGCGATGACGACCTTGGCGCCCTGCTCAGAGAGCAGACGAGCAGTTGCGGCGCCCAGACCCGAAGCACCACCCGTGACGATTGCAGACACACCATTGATATCCATGAGCCGCACCCTAACCGATCAGTTGGTTGGGTGATCGAGGCCCCATAGTCTTTGTACCCATGACTGACGACCGACGTGCGCTACAGGATCTCGTGGCCCGGTATGCCGTCGCGGCCGACCGGCGTGATCGAGAAGAACTGGTCAGCCTGTTCTCCGAGAACGCCGAACTGGTGCGCCCAGCTGCCCTGCTGCGCAAGGGTGAGGACGCAGCCCTCACGGGCCGTGAGGCCATTGCGGATTCAATTGTGGCGGCACTTAAACCGCTGCACGCGACGTATCACCTCATCGGGCAGCAGACGGTGAATATCACCGGCGGCACCGCATCGGGCGAGGTCTACTGCATGGCGCACCACATCTACCTCCGCGGGGAGGAATACCGGGACAACGTGATGGCGGTCCGATACCTCGACGACTACGAGCGCGGACCCGCAGATTGGGTCTTCACCCGCCGCGAGCCGGTCGTGGTGTTCAGCGAGGACCGACCAGTCCGAGTCGGGTAGCGCACTCGGCCATTTCGTCGAGCACGGCCTCAAGCGTGGTGGCGCGCCGCGAGGCCGAGAGCAGCATCCGCCCCGCACCGGACTGTGCGGCCTGATCCAGCGCGGCCTGGTCCACACGATGCAGGCCATACCCAAGAACCAGATCGACACCCGCGGGATCACGCCCGGCGTCCGCCGCGGCGGCGCGCATAACGTTCACCGCGGCCGCCAGGTCCTCGCCGACCAGGCCCAGCGGCTGAAACCCATTCCCCAATCGGCCTGCTCGACGTGCCGCGGCCTTGCTGTGCCCACCGACGTACAGCGGAACACCCTGCGGTTGCACCGGTTTGGGGTACGAGTAGGCGTTCTGGAATCGATAGAACTCCCCCTGGTATGCCGCCGGGCCGTCCGCGGACCACAGCGCGCGCATCACCTCGATGCTTTCATCCGTGGCCCTGCCCCTGCGATCGAAGTCGCCGCCGCACGCCTCGATCTCCTCGCGCATCCATCCGACGCCGAGACAGATCCGCAGCCGCCCCCGACTCAGCCGGTCCAGGGTGGCCAGGCGTTTGGCCAGCACGACGGGGTGATGATCGGGTAGCACCAACACGCCGGTAGACAGCCCGAGTGTCGTGGTCGCGCCCGCGACGAAGGACAGCAGCTCCAGCGGGTCGGGGATATCGATGTCATCGGGTAGGTGCGATTGTCCGGTCGGCGAATACGGATAGATGCTCTGCGTGCTTCCGATGACGACCGCATGCTCCACCACGGAGATCTCGCTGAATCCCAGCCGCTCTGCGGCGCGCGCGAATTCGAGGATCTTGTCTGGTTCCGCGGTAATCCCGAGCTCCACCGGAGCAACAACACCGATCTTCACAGCCATCCAATCCTCTGCGCGCACGTGCTCATCAGTGTCTAATCCTCTTCGCGCAAGCCCTCATCAGTGTCCGATCTTCTTCGCGCAAGCCCCCATCAGTGTCTAATACGGAGGATGAGCCTGATCACCGACCTCCGCTCGACGTCGCGTCTGGGTCTGATGGTGGCTGTAACCGCCGCCGCGGTAGGGGTCATCTACGGCTATGACTCCTCCAATATCGCGGGGGCACTCCTGTTCCTCACGCAGGATCTGCACCTGTCCACCCACGACCAGCAGGTGGCCGCCACCGCAGTGGTGATCGGTGAGATCTTTGGTGCACTCGTCGGTGGACCACTGTCCAATCGAATTGGCCGAAAACGGTCAATGGTATTGGTGGCAGCAACATTTGGATTGTTCTCGCTGTTGTCCGCGCTGGCCGTCGACTTGAACACACTGGTCGGGGCCCGGGCGCTGCTCGGGGTGACGGTGGGAATCTCAGTGGTGGTGGTTCCAGTGTTCGTCGCCGAGTCCTCCCCCGCCAAGATCCGCGGCTCGATGCTGGTGCTCTACCAGCTGGCGTGCGTGACGGGGATTATCGCCGGGTACCTGATCGCCTGGGCACTCGCGTCCACCGGCAGCTGGCGGCTGATGTTGGGACTGGCCGCCATCCCTGCCGCGTTGGTACTGCTCGCCCTCCGCAAGCTCCCCGATACCGCTCGCTGGTACATGATGCGTGGTGACCGTGCACGTGCCCGGGAGATCCTCAGCACGCTGGATCCCGATATCGATATCGACCACGAGCTCGACGAGATCGCCGATGCGCTGCATTCCGAGGGCGGTGGCTCGGTGCTGGCACGGCTGAGGGAAATGGTTACCCCGCCCTACAACAGAGCCACCTTTTTCGTTGTCGGGCTTGGCTTTTTCATCCAGATCACCGGTATCAACGCGATCGTCTACTACGGCCCCCGCATCTTCGAGGCGATGGGCATGTCGGGATACTTCGCCAAGCTCGGGCTCCCCGCGCTCGTTCAAGTGGCGGCCCTGTTCGCAGTGTTCGTGTCGATGTCCACGATCGACCGGATAGGCAGGCGGCCGATCCTCATGATCGGTATCTCCATCATGATCGTCGCCGACGCGCTGCTGGTGGGTGTCTTCGCGATAGGTGGATCGTCGTTCGGTGGCGTGCTCACCGTCCTCGGATTCCTGGGGATCGTGCTCATCGCGGTGGGCTTCACGTTCGGATTCGGTTCGCTGGTGTGGGTGTACGCGGGCGAAAGCTTCCCGGCGCGGCTACGTTCGTATGGGGCCAGCGCGATGCTGACGTCCGACCTGGTGGCGAATGCTGTTGTCTCCATGTATTTCCTGACGTTGTTGACGGCGCTCGGCGGAGTCGTCGCCTTTGGCGTCTTTGGCGCCCTCTCGCTGGCAGCCCTCGTCTTCGTCTATCTACTGGCACCGGAAACCAAGGGACGCAACCTTGAGGAGATCCGGCACTTTTGGGAAAGCGGGGGCAAGTGGCCCGAGACGTAGTAGCCGGCGTGCTAGTTGGGATCGACATCGGCGGGTCCAAGACCCGCGCGCTGGCTGTCGCGGATGGCAAGATCATCGGCGAGGCATTGGCCAGCAGCGCCAATCTGCAGTCGGTCACCGAAGAGCAGGCGAAAACCGTTTTCGCGGATATCTTTTCCGAGCTCAACCTGCACAACATCACCCGTGTCAGCGCTGGATCGGCCGGGGTGGACACCGAACAAGGCGCGCAGGCACTGATCCGGTTGTTGCGTCCGCATGCACCCGATGCCGTCATCACCGCCGTGCACGACACCCAGCTGATCCTCGCCGCCGGTGGCCTGTCGGCAGGTATCGCGGTGATATCCGGAACAGGCTCGGTGGCATGGGGCAAGCGCTCCGATGGCATGACCGCTCGCGTCGGCGGCTGGGGATACCTCCTCGGGGACGATGGAAGCGGTTACGGGGTATCAAGATCAGCTGTGCGTCACGCGCTCTCACTGTCCGACCGCGGAGAACCACCCGACGCGCTATCGCAACGATTCGCCACCGAATGCGGTGTCACCAATCCCGCGCAGCTACTCGACCACTTCTATGCCCAGCCCGAAAGGCGGTACTGGGCCAAGATGGCGGGCATCGTGTTCGAGCTGGCCAAGGCCGGAAACAAGGCCGCTCAGGTGATCACCAAACAAACATCGATCGACCTGGCGGCGTTGATCGAGGGTGTGTGCATACGATTGGGGCCGGGCCTGCCGGTGGTGCTCGGCGGCGGGTTACTGGCCAACCAGCCGGGCCTGGTCGCCGATATCGTCGAACGTACCCGGGCCACAGGTGTTTCGGGTATTGATGTGCTGCAACGCGAACCGGTGTTCGGAGCCTTGGCCCTGGCTGGGGTTGACGTCGAGGGATTGGAGAACCGATGACCGCGGGGACACATATGGCTGACGAGATCCGCCAGCAGCCCACCGTATGGGGACGACTGCTTACCGAAGGCCGTCCCGCCATCGCGGAGGTGGCGGCGAAGATCATCGAGTACCAGCCTCGCTTCGTTCTCTTCGTCGCTCGCGGTACCAGCGACCACGCCGCGCTCTATGGCAAATACCTCACCGAGATCATCTGGCAGGTTCCGGCCGGGCTGGCCTCACCGTCGACCATGACGACCTACGGTGCGCGGCCTGACCTTTCGGGTGTACTGGTGATCGGGGTCAGCCAATCAGGCGGCTCCCCGGACTTGGTGCAGACATTGTCGACGGCCCGCCAGCAGGGCGCGCTGACGGTGGCGGTGACCAACGCATCGCAGTCGCCGCTGGCGACCGCCGCCGAACACCATATCGACATACTGGCAGGGCCCGAACTCGCCGTCGCCGCCACCAAGTCCTACACGGCGCAGTTACTGGCGCTGTACCTACTGCTCACCGATGTGGCGGGGCGTGACAACTCTGCGGCGGATCTGCTCCCGACACGGGGCGAGGAAGTACTGCACAGCGCCGTAGTGCAGCAGCTCGCCACCCGGTACCGATTCGCCTCACGTCTGGTCACCACGGGACGCGGCTACTCCTACCCGACCGCGCGCGAGGCCGCTCTCAAGCTGATGGAAACGAGTTACCTTTCTGCACAGGCTTTCTCCGGTGCCGATCTGCTACACGGCCCACTGGCGATGATAGATCCGCAGGTACCGGTGATTGCGATCGTGCCCGACGGAGTCGGTGGCCGGGCCATGGATGATGTGCTGCATCGACTAGCCGGACGCGGGGCGGATGTGTGTTGTGTGGGGTCGGCCGACGCGGTGGCCGCCACCGGGCTGGGCGTCACCTTGGAGCCGACCGCCGAGGAGCTCTCACCCATGTTGGCCATCCTTCCGCTACAAATGCTGGCCCTGCAGTTGGCGATTGGCCGTGGCGAAAATCCCGATGTGCCGCGAGGTTTGTCCAAGGTGACCGAGACCTTGTGAGGTCATGACGTGACTTCTGCCGGGTTTTTTGACATGCACGTGCACGGCGGTGGCGGCGCGTCATTCGGAGAGGATCCCGAGGGTAATCGCGTTGCGGCCGAATGGCATCGGGCGCACGGAACCGAAGGCATGCTGGCCAGTCTGGTGACTCTCGCACCCGATGACATGCTCCGCGCCGTGAGTGTGCTCGCCGAGGCTCCGGGTACCGAGGGCATCGCCGGCATACACCTCGAGGGGCCGTGGCTCTCACCGCACTATGCCGGTGCACATGATCCACGACTGCTACGCGAGCCCGACCTTGACGAGCTGGAACGGCTATTGGACGCCGGAGGCGGACACATCCGGATGGTCACCATTGCGCCCGAACTTCCGGGCGCAATACCGGCGATCGAACTGCTCGTCGCACGGGGCGTGGTGGCCGCCGTGGGCCACACCGATGCCACATATGAACAGACGCTGCAGGCGATCTCTGCCGGTGCGACCGTCGCCACACACCTTTTCAACGCCATGCGGCCCATCCACCATCGCGAGCCCGGCCCCATCCCCGCACTCCTGGAGAATCCGACGGTGACCATTGAACTGATCGCGGACGGTGTGCATGTTCATCCCGCGATCTACCGGATGGTGCTGGCCGCAGTGGGTCCCGACCGGATTGCGCTCGTCACCGACGCGATGTGTGCGGCCGGAATGCCGGACGGTCCTTATCAATTGGGCCAGCTGCCCGTTACCGTCATCTCCGGTGAGGCACGGCTGACAGACGGCACGATCGCCGGGAGTACCGCGAGCATGGCGGACCTGTACCGATTCGCGGTCACGCAGGCCGGGCCTGAGGTTGCGACACTTCAGACATCCATCAATCCCCTTCGCGCGGTGGGTATTTAAGCCGCTAGGCCTCCCAGATACGCGGCCCTACGATCTTCATCAATTCAAAAGCGCGCTCGCCATTGCTCTGGGAAACCGTCGAGCACGTTCGAATGTCGATGGCAACATTGCGCTCTCCGAGAAGCACATGCTGGCACGACGCATACGCGGAATCGTTGCGGCTGTATCCGACGGCAAGCACACTGTCGACCTGCGTAACGCCGCGGACCTCCACGGTGGACTCAAGCGTCGTGCCGTCGATCGCCAGCTCAGAGACATTGATCGTCTGACGCTCGCACTTGCGCCAGCGGTCAGCCTCACTATGCGTGAAGTTGCGGGCCTCCTCGGCAGTGCTGAAGACCGCCACGCTTTGATCCACCAGGGTGAACCAGCCGGAGTGATCCCACAGCGCCTGGGAATGCGCGGCCGTGTACGAGGACTGGTCGTAGCTCGACACGGAGGCCAACACGATGCTTCCGCAATCCGGACGATCGGTATCCAATGCGAAAGTCGCGCTCTGCCGATACACATTGGGCAGACCCACGCCCACCGCCCGTTCGGCCTCCTGCTGCGTGAGCATGAGGCTGTCGATCGCCGAGGGAGGCACGGTGGACGACGGCTCCGCCGACGCGACGGGACACGGGCTGACCAGTGCCACTAACCCGGCCACCATCAGCCAGGCCCCCGCCAACGATCGCATGCGTCCCCTCATTTCGCCCTTGATTGTTCTGTATTGAACTCTAGGACGCCACGCGCCGCAGTTCTTCGACAAGCTCGTTCGCGGTGGGCGGTTGCGCCCCCGGTCGGGTGCAGGTAAGCGCCGATGCCACCGCCGCTCGACGCAACGACTCGGGCAGATCGAGCTGCTGCCGATAGAACCCGTCCAGAAAGGCGCCGGTGTAGGTGTCTCCGGCGCCAACGGTGTCGACGACGGTAACCGGATGAGCCGGAGTGCGCAGCGGCGCGTACTCGCCCCGCCGGAAGGCCATCGATCCCGCTGACCCGCAGGTGACCAGGGCGATCTCGATGCGTGGGTACTCATCGAACCAGCGACCGACCACGCACTCGAGCGCCTCCCCCGGGTAGAGAAATTCCAGATCCTCGGTGCTGGCGCGCGCGACGTCGGTGATGGAGAGCCAAGGCGCGATGCGCTCGGCATAGGTCTCTCGGTCGCCGATGAGCGTCGGACGCACGTTCACGTCGAAGGTGAGCGGAGTGTCCGAATAATTCTCGACGATCCAGGCGCGCAGCGCCTCGCGTCCCGGCCAGAGCACACTGGCGATCGAGCCCGCCCAGATTGCCAGTGGCGCAAACGTAGGAGCGGGAAGCGATAGTGGTGCAACGTCATTGGTGGTGCCCTGCCAATAGAACCGGTACTGCGCGACGCCGAGTTCATCGACTTCCGCGATGGCGAGTGTCGTGGGAACGTCGTGCCGCATCACCAACGACTCCTCGACACCCGCACGGACGAGGTTTTCGACGCACTGACGTCCGAGCGCATCGGGGGATACATGCGTGAGAAGCGCGGTCCGCGTGCCCAGCCTGGCAGCGGTGATTGCCGTGTTGTACGGAGCACCTCCGGGCACTGATCGCCACAGCCCATCGACAGCCGGGACCATGTCGACCAACGTCTCACCGCAGACTACGAGGCCGTCCTTGTCGGGCATGCGTATGAGGCTAGCGGCGCCGACACGTCCTCTTATGGCGAACATGTGCGATACGAACCAGCCACGACGCGGCGTGTCGGCCTCGATGCCTAGATCACTGCGAACATCCGGGCGGGGTTGACTCTCGTCGTCAAATATTGTTCTATGCGAATGTATGCATTAATAGGAGGAAACCTGATGGCCATGGCAGCGCTCGTCCTCTACCTGGTGTTTATCGCTGCCGGGCTCGGTTGGAAGAGCTACCGGCAGTGGCGCGCGACCGGGTCCACGGGGTTCCGCGGATTCCACGGACGCCCCGGTTCGCGCGAATGGCTAGCCGGTGTGGGATTCATTGCCGCGATAGCCGTGGCGCTGCTCGCACCCATACTGCAGCTGACCGAGAACGTCACTCCCCTTGCAGCGCTGGATAACCGCTCGCTTCAGCTCGCGGGGATCGCGCTCGCGGTGTTGGGCATCCTCGCGACGATCGGGGCGCAACAGACCATGGGCGAATCCTGGCGCGTGGGCGTCGACACCCGGGAGACCACCACGCTGGTGAGCACCGGCGTCTTCGGCTGGGTGCGCAATCCGATCTTCACCGCAATGCTGATGTTCGCGGCCGGTGCTGCTCTCATGACACCGAACCCATTGGCTCTCATCGGCTTCGCTCTGCTCGCCGCATCCATTGAGCTGCAGGTACGCGTGGTCGAGGAGCCCTACCTACTCGCGGCACACGGCAAGACGTACCGCCACTACGCACTCCGAGTCGGACGTTTCCTACCCGGAGTCGGCAGGTTCAGCGCCCAGGATTGATCAACCCACCACCGCGCGTAGTGGCCAGCTCGTAGGCCGACTCGGCATGCTCCGCATCGTCCAGGCCATCGGACTCGTGTTGCGCGTGCGACCGGATGCCCATCGAATGCCGCAGGCCCAGCCCGATAAGCCCGGTCACCGTCACCGAGTAGGCCAGCACCGCGACGACCGCCACCAGTTGCAGCCAGAACTGATGCAGCCCACCGCCGTACAGCAGCCCGTTGACACCCGCAGGCGCCACCGCACTGCCGACGATGCCAATCATCAATGTGCCGACGATGCCACCAACCAAGTGCACGCCCACCACGTCGAGCGAGTCGTCATATCCCCAACGGTATTTCAGCTCGATGGCCAGCGAGCTGAAAGCGCCCGCCACCGCACCGATGACCAGGGCGCCGATCGGGGTCACCGCCGAACAGGAGGGTGTGATGGCCACCAGCCCCGCGACGACACCCGAGGCGGCACCGAAGGAGGTCGGCTTGCCGTGCCGGATCTTCTCGACCGCCAGCCAGGCCGCCATCGACATTGCCCCCGCGCCGAGGGTGTTGGCGATGACGATCGCGGCAGTGCCGTCCGCGGCCAATGCCGATCCGGCGTTGAAACCGAACCAGCCGAACCACAGCAGTCCGGCGCCCAGCATGACGGCAGGCAGGTTATGTGGTCGCATTGCCTCGCGCGGCCATCCGTGCCGCTTGCCGAGGATTACGGCCAGCGCTAAACCGGCCGCACCGGAATTGATCTCCACGGCAGTGCCGCCGGCGAAGTCGATGACGCCGAGGTTTGCAAGCCACCCGCTCTTATCGGCGGTCGTGCCCTCGACCGCGAATACCCAGTGCGCGACCGGGAAGTACACCAGGGTCGCCCACAATGCCGTGAAGGCGATCCAGGGAAGGAAGCGCATGCGGTCGGCCACCGCTCCCGCGATGAGGGCCACCGTCACCATCGCGAACCCGGCCTGGAACATGACGAACACCAATGCCGGGATCTTGGTCGGCCCCCACAGCGGTACCGAGGACGCCTTGTAATCGCCTTCGAACAGGTGCTGCAATCCGGCGAATTGGAACGGATCGCCAAGCAACCCGCCACCGATGTCGGTACCGAACGCCATCGAGTACCCGAAGGCCACCCAGAGCACCCACACCACGGCGACGGCCGAGAAGCACATCATCATCATGTTGAGGACGCTCTTGGCGCGCACCATGCCGCCGTAGAAGAAGGCCAATGCCGGGGTCATCAGGAGCACCAGTGCGGCGCTCGTCAGCACCCAGGCGGTATTGGCCGCGTCGGGCACTCCCATATGCGGAAACATGTGCTGGCTACTCCCGGATCGTGCGATTAGGTCAGCGTGAGTGTAGGGAAGCCCTCGCCCGCGCGCGCAAGACCTGATCTAAACTAGAACACGTTCCAGTTTTCTGGCGTACGATTTCCTTCTCATACCCGCCCGACCGATCGATTCCCACCACCCACCCAAGGAATGGCCATGCATACCCCCATCTGCGACGAGCTCGGCATCGAGTTCCCGATTTTCGCCTTCACGCACTGTCGCGACGTCGTCGTCGCGGTGAGCAAGGCCGGTGGCTTCGGCGTGCTGGGCGCCGTCGGATTCACCCCCGAGCAGCTCGAGATCGAGCTCAATTGGATCGACGAGCACATCGGTGACCACTCCTATGGCGTCGACATCGTCATCCCCAACAAATACGAGGGCATGGACGCGAACATGCCGGCCGAGGAGCTCACCAAGATGCTCCAGTCGATGGTGCCGCAGGAGCACCTGGACTTCGGCCGCAAGCTCCTCGCCGACCACGGCGTTCCGATGGAGGAGGGCAATGACAACGCCCTGCAGCTGCTGGGCTGGACCGAGGCCACCGCCACCCCGCAGGTGGAGATCGCGCTCAAGCACCCCAAGATGACGCTCATCGCCAATGCACTCGGCACGCCTCCGGCCGACATGATCCAGCAGATCCACGATGCAGGTCGCAAGGTCGCCGCATTGTGCGGCTCGGCCAAGCAGGCCCGCAAGCATGCCGACGCCGGAGTGGACATCATCATCGCCCAGGGCGGCGAGGCCGGCGGCCACTGCGGTGATGTGGGCTCTATCGTGCTGTGGCCGGAGGTCGTCAAGGCCGTCGCCCCTGTACCCGTGCTGGCCGCAGGCGGAATCGGCAGTGGCGCCCAGGTCGCGGCGGCGCTCGCGTTAGGCGCGCAGGGAGCCTGGACCGGTTCGCAGTGGCTGATGGTCGAGGAGGCGCACACCACGTCGGTCCAGCAGGAGACTTACGCCAAGGCGGGCAGCCGCGACACCGTACGCAGCCGCTCGTTCACGGGTAAACCCGCACGCATGCTGCGCAACGACTGGACCGTGGCGTGGGAGACCGAAGGCAACCCGGAACCGCTTGGAATGCCGTTGCAGTACATGGTTTCCGGGATGGCCGTCGCGGCGACTAACAAGTACCCGGATCAGAGCATCGATGTCGCCTTCAATCCGATCGGCCAGGTTGTCGGCCAGTTCACCAAGGTCGAGAAGTCGTCCGCCGTTATCGGGCGCTGGGTGCAGGAGTACCTGGAGGCCACCAATACGCTCAACGAGCTCAATGAGGCTGCCTCGGTGTAACAGCTAGCGGCCTGGGCCAATCTCCTACTGGCCCAGGCCGTTTTGCATCGTATTCGCCAACACGTTCACCGCGAGACTCCCGTTCCCGGGCTGGCAGACCTTGGCCTGCAGCAGCACGTTCTCGCGCCTACGCGTCTGATTGAAGCAGCGACGATCCACACCCGCTTCTTCCTTGACCCATGCGGCGTCAGCAGCGCCAATCGCACCACCGTTGAACGTCCACACTTCGCGTCGTCCGTCGTTCAGGATCATCGTCGCCGTCTGCCCGGAACATCCCTGCGTGCGGTCCACCACCCGGTGGAACGCGCGGTCCGCCGCATCATTGTTGGCGAACACACCGATCGATTGCCTCACCAAGTGCGTTGCGTCCGAGGCTGAATCTTGCGTCGCCGCACCCCGGAAGGCCGCCAGATCCGGATCGGCGTACACCTCGTCTAGCCCGATATCAGACCAGTTGTTGCATTCCGGAACATCAACCGAGAATGCCTGGAACGGGGCCGTGAATTCACTATGCGAACCCAGCTGCGCGCCAATGATATTGCTGACTGACCCGCGCGCGAGGACGGCGTAGTTCACCACACCCGGATCGGAGGGACGGGCGTCCGCCGCGGGGGCGAGCGCGAGACCCAGCACCACCGCCGATACGGCCGAAACGGGAATCAGCGCCCGCATCAGACGCGCGCCTTAACCGCCACCTCGATGTTGCCGCGGGTGGCGTTCGAGTATGGACACACCTCGTGGGCCTGCTCCAGCAAGTCGTCGGCCACCTCCTGGGACAACCCCGGCAGGTACCCGTCCAGCTCCGCAGACAGATCGAAGCCACCCTCCGGTGTCTTGGAGATGCTCACCTTGGCGGTGATCGATGTCGCGGGGTCCAGCGCTACCTTCGCCATCCGGGCGACAAGATTGAGCGCGCTCAGGAAGCACGCTGAATATCCGGCCGCGAACAACTGCTCGGGATTGGTGCCTTCCCCATTGCCACCCATCGACTTTGGGATTCGGGTGTCGAGATCGATACGGTCGTCGGACGATCGGACGTGCCCGTCACGGCCTCCACCGGTCGACGTCGCTTCTGCTGTGTAGAGGGCCTCATTCGACATAGGACGAGCATACGGAAGGCGCTGGTCCCCGAATGAGGTTCTTACCTCAACGGCCCGTTGATCACGAAGTAGGCGCCGACGGCAATCAGTGCGAACCCGACGAAGTGGTTGAGCGTGAGCTTCTCGCCCAAGTACCAGACCGCGAAACCGAGGAACACCGTCAAGGTGATGACCTCTTGCATCGCCTTGAGCTCGGTCCCCGAGTACACGTCGCTGCCAAGGCGATTAGCCGGGACCGCAAGGCAGTACTCGAAGAACGCGATACCCCAGCTGACAAGTACCACCACCCAGAGCGGGTGATCCTTGAACTTGAGATGCCCATACCAGGCGAAGGTCATGAAGATGTTCGAGCAGATGAGCAGCACTGGCGGCAACACCCGGGCGGTGATCATGTCCACATTCTGTAGATCTTCCCTGTCAACCGCTCACAACCACTAACCTGCTGCGCATGGGCAGCGCCGCACTGCAGGACCGATACATCCAAAGCTGTCTCGGTGGACTGCACCTGCAGATCGGCGGTGAGGGGCCGCCCATCGTCTTCTGGCCCAGCCTGCTGATGTCGGGTTCCATGTGGGCCGACCAGGCACGGTACTTCGCCTCCCACCACACCGTGATCCTCGTCGACCCGCCCGGCCACGGTGACAGCCAGGCACTCAGCCGGATGTTCCGTTTCGAGGATTGCGCGCACAGCGTCGAGCAGATACTCGACTGCCTCGATATCGAGCGGGCACACGTGGTCGGCAATTCCTGGGGCGGAATGATCGGAGGAACCTTCGCGGCGCTGTATCCGCACCGAGCGGGAGCCTCCGTACTGATGAACGCCACGGCCTCGCGTGCGGGCAAGCGGCAGATGATCGAGTTCCGGCTGCTGGCCGAAATCGTCAGACTCCTCGGACGGTTTCGTGAACCGCTCACCAGCCGCGCCGTCCAGGCCTTCATCGGGCCGAGTACCGCACGTGAACGTCCGGAGGTTGAGCACACCATCCGGGAGGCGATAGGCCGACTCAACGTCGATTCGGTGTATTGGGCGGTCAACAGCGTGGTTCCGGCGCGGCCCGACCAACGCGAGCTGTTCGGACGCATCACCGCACCAACCCTGGTTGTCGCGGGCCGCGAGGATCCGACCTTCCCCGTCGCGGAGACGCAGCTCATGGCGGACGCGATTCCCGGCGCCGAGTTCGTGGTCATGGAGAACACCGGACATCTGGCCGGGTTGGAGCGGCCCGACGAGGTCAATGCCCTGATCGACGAGTTCCTGAAACGGCACCCGCTGGACGGCTAACCGGAAGCGCTCGCGACCAGTCGAAGCGCGAAGACGATCATCACGGGCAGCGCGACGAACGATAATGCCGATTCAGCGATCGCAACGGATCCGACCAGCACGACGACCATCAGACACAACGCGCTTGCCCCACTGAGCACCACACAAAAACCGATCAGCTTCGATCGCCGCAAGCTCGCCGAAAGCGCCCTACCGGAGCGTCGAGGGACGGTGAGCACCAGCCAGACCGGCAGCGCGATCACCGCAGCTGCCAACAGCCCCCCAATCACCCGCGCAGGAATGGGCAGCTGCTGGTTCCCGTACCGCGTGGCGACTGCGGCGGACGCGCCGAGGACCACCAGAGCCAGAAAATTCAGCGGGTTCATCACGCTGACAAGCCGGTTGAACACCTCGGAGACCCCGGCACGCACATCATCGGCCCGCCGGATATCCATGCCGGCCAAATCCAGGTAGGCCCGCAGCGAACTCGACAGCCGCCACCGACGCGACTGCGCCATGCCCACGTTCTCCATCGCATGGGCGTTATCGGGGTCGGCGCGTAGTGCCAAGCGGAATTCCTTTAATGCCTTGCCTTTCCAACTTCGCATACCGATAATCTGGCCGCGCAGATTCCGATAGGAAGAATCGTCTGGAGCAATGCGCAGTGCCTCGTCGATGGCACCCAGCGCCGCGTTCTTGCGTCGCGCGGCGTACAGCGCGACCGCCAGCATGTAGTGACTGGACGCTTGATTCGGGTGCGTCTGCACCAAGCGCCAGGCCGCCTCGATGGCCGGCGTCTTGTTCCAGCCGCGGACCAGCACCGAAATGCGGATCCGCTGCGCCTGGCCGTTACCAGGATCGGTACGTAATGCGTTGTCCGCGTACCACATTGCTCCGGGGTAGTGCCCGACCTTCAGATCTAGGTACGCGCCGGTGGCCAAAAGGTCGGAATCATCGGGCCATATCGTCAGGGCCTCAGCAAGAAGCCTGCGAGCGGTGTCGTACTTGCGCACCCCGATCAACTCCTCGATCATCAACGCGCGGGCCAGCGGTGTATCGCCGGCCGATGTCATCGAGATCGCTTACGACGCAGATACTTTGCCAGCTCGTCGTAGGCCCCGTCCGAGTTGGAGAACTCGACGACATTGCGCGCGGTATCGAACCAGCCGCCGGCGCTGGGGCCCACTTGTGCGATCGCAGTGTCCACATCCGCCATCCGCACAGGCCGCACCTGACCGCTGCTGATCGAGTCGGACATGGCGAATTGTGTTGCGGTGTGGCAGATATGTGCGAGATCGGCCCCGGATCGACCGTCCGTGCGCTTGGCGATCGCATTGAGGTTGATGCCCTCCAAGGGCCGATCCCGCAGGTGATACTTGACGATGGCGATACGCGCCTCCTCGTCGGGCAACGTCACAAGGATCATGCGGTCGAACCGACCCGGCCGGCGGAGCGCAGCATCCACATCCCAGGGATGGTTGGTGGCACCCAGGACATACAGTCCCTCATTGCTCTCCGTCGCCGGATCCAGCTCGGCCAACAGCTGATTCACCAACGGCCGCAGACCCGATCCTCCCGAGAGCTGCGAACGGCGATGTCCCAGTGCGTCGAGCTCGTCGAAGAACAGCACGCATGGCGTGTTCCGGCGTGCGGTGTCGAAGATCTCGTGCAGTCGCTGCTCACTCTGCCCGAACAGCGGGTGCATCACATCGGAGATACCGACGGGATAGAAGTTGGCACCCAACTCTCCGGCGACGGCTCGCGCCAGGAACGTCTTACCGCACCCCGGCGGGCCGTAGAGCAGCAGACCGCCCCGTGCCGAGATACCGAATGCCTTGACCAGCTCGGGGTTACGCAGCGGCCCGAACAGAGAGAGATCCAGCTGTCGTTTCACATCAGCCATCCCGCCGACGTCGGCGAGACGGGTATCGGACTTCTCCAGTGCGCCCACGTCGTCGGGTCCCAGCGGCTCGGGCTCGTCCTCCACGAATGCGGGCCGGACGATATCGGACACCTGCTCCTCGGCGGCCGACCAATCGAAATTCCCGGCGGGAGCAGCCGGTTCGGTGTGCGGGGTATTCAGGCCGGCTGAGCACTCGGCGAGTAGCTGCAGCGCCTTGGTATCTCCGGGTGCCTGCTGCAACGCGACGGTGCAGTGGTTGAGTGCCTCGGCAAAGCGTCGGCTCTGCACCAACAGCTCGATGACCCGCAGCCGCAGCGCGAGAACGTCAGGACTCGCCTCCACGGCAGAAAGCATCTCGGCGAGCACGGCATCGTCAGCCACGTGGTCCCTCCCAGTGATGATTGGTGCTCAGTAGCGATGACCGTCGAAGCTTTTCGCCTTGCGCATGTCCGCGATGGACCCTTCATGATCTCCGAGCTCGCGGCGAAGGACGGCGCGCATCGACAGCGCGTCGGGAAAGTCCGGGTTGATGTCGAGCGCTTCATCGATGGCAGTCAGCGCCTCGTTGGGCTTCTGCGCGCCACGCAGCGCCCACGCGTGGGTGTAGTGATTGATCGCGTCATGGCTGCCGTATCGCACCGCGGAGAGCGCACAGTCAATCGCATCGAAATGCCGTCCCATGCTGCCTAGGCAGTACGCCAGGATTCGCCAGGACAGCGAACTTTTGTGCTCCAGCTCCAACGCATCGTTTGCCAGACGTAATGCCTCGCTATCGTCTCCGGACGCTAAAGCCTCGCTCGCGCGGGTTGCCAACTCCTCAGCGTCCACAGAAACGAAGGTACGCGAAACCTCATCACCGGCTACCCACTCACCGGCAGCCATATCGATCAAGGTTCCGCTAGCAATCATCGTTGGCCATCCTAACCAGCCGCCACTCGCACATCGACAACTCTGGTAACAACGGTACGTTAGTTAGCCCACATCGGCGCGCAACGGATTCACCGCGAACTCGATCACACGATAGGGAGCGCGGTCACGCGAGTCGGTGTTCCACTGGCTGACGTAAATACTGAGCCGATCCAGCGTGGAGTCCGGTCCGATGTACCCGCCATATGGCTGCGCCAACGTGTTATCCCAGGACTCGGGTAGCTCGTCGGCGATCGCCGGCCAGGCCCCCGCAGCCACCACAGTGGTCGGGGGCACCGCACCGAGCCGAGTCGGATTGTCGGCAACCCGCACCTCGACATTGCCCGTGGTCTGGTTGAAGTAGGACAGCACGGCCTGCCCGTCGACCATCTTCATGCTCATCTCGCCGAGATGGTCGTTGAACAACGGCGTCACGGCACCACCCCAAGCCCACTTACCCTTCGCATCCGCGCCCCATCCCTGCCACGTCGCGCGGTCGGTAAAGGTGTCTGGCTTGGCCCGGTACAGCACCGCGGGCAGGGAGCGATCGAATGCATCGCTGACGATGTAGACCCAGCCCTTTGGCGAATCGGGAGTCCACAGTGGGTCGTAGTAGCCGCTGATCTGTGTCTGCTGGCCACCCACATAATCGCCTGGGCGTATCGATCCCGGCACGGTCGGCCATCCGGCACGGAAGGCATCGGGTTTCACGAGCCGCGTCGACTGCGGGATCAGGTTCTTGGTGACGGCGACGAACAGCCAGTTGGTCCCGTTGATATCGACGACGCCGGCCGGCAGTTGCGAGCATCCTGGCGGCGTCGGGTCTTCCAGCAGCGGACGGTCGGTACCCAGGACACCGGTGTGACGCACCCCGGATGTTTCGTCGACCGTTTCGGTGTCGACGCGCAGCGCCACCGGGGAGTACCAGCCGCCGTATCCCACCCCCTGGCCCGCGAAGCTGTCACCGCAGACCTGCAGCATGCCGCCGGTGAAGACCATGAACTCGCACAGGTCGGTCGCGCCCAGGTTGTATTCGGAGGTGGCGGTGCCAGTCCCCGCGACGGGACCCACACGCACCACCTCCCCGGGATCCAGCGGCGGTGAAGCGGGTCGCAATGGGTCGGCCAATGCCACCGGGGTGTAAGCCAATTCGAAGATCACCAGCGCAATCGCAGTCAGCCGGGCCGTGCTGCCCCTGACACGCCGCACGCCACTTCTCCCATCCGACGCCGCGGCGCCACCGACTATCCCTGCACAGGGTAGCCAGTGGCGCCGGAGGCTTGGATCGCTACGGACTCAGATCAGGGCCGCGGCACTGTCGTCGCGGATGGTGCGGGCGGTTGCGGCTGGCCGGGCCGATCCTGGCGCGCTGGGGAGTCCGGCGGCCCGAAGGGCTGGCCGCGCTCGATGATGACCGGCCCGCCGGGCGGAAACATCGGCGACTGCCCGCCGCGGTCGAACATCATGTGCCGCCCACCGTGCTCGCCGGGCCCGCCCGGGCCACCATGATGGCCGCACTGAGATCCTGCGAGCACCCCAAGGCCGAAGGTCACACCGAGGATCACGAATGCGCCCGCCACGATGCCGACAACGGCGGCAATCTTCACCAGCAGGGTGTTACTCGCCGAACGCGGCGCAGGTGCCTGCGGTACAGACACCGGACTAGTGGGTGTATCGGGTTTGTCTGGAGTTGTCATGCCCCGAGCATGGCCGAATCACCCTGGCTTCGCCCGTGGAAAACCCGTGAAGTTCCTGTGCATTGCCCACAGCTCTTCACGCGAGCGCTCATCGTTAGCCCGCGACGAGCAGTTCGGCGATCTGAATCGTATTGAGTGCGGCACCCTTCCGAAGATTATCTCCGGAGATGAACAGCGCCAGACCGCGATTGCCCGGGACGCCCGGGTCCTGGCGGATCCGGCCCACCAGCGAGTCATTGGCACCTGCGGCCGCCAACGGCGTCGGCACGTCTGCCAGCGTGACTCCAGCCGCCCCGGCGAGCAATTCCTTGGCCCGCGCCGCGGTCAGTTCACGCTCGAATTCGGCGTTGATCGAGAGCGAGTGCCCGGTGAACACCGGCACCCGCACACACGTCCCGCTCACCAAAAGCTCTGGGATGCCGAGGATCTTGCGACTCTCGTGGCGTAGCTTCTGATCCTCATCGGTCTCACCGGAGCCGTCGTCGACCAACGAGCCGGCCAGCGGGATCACGTTGAAGGCAATGGGTGCAACGTATTTGACGGGATCTGGGAATTTGACCGCGGAGCCGTCGTGCACCAGCTGCTCGGCATCGCCGATACCGGCACGCACCTGAGTGGCCAACTCTTCGACGCCGGCCAGCCCGCTGCCCGACACCGCCTGATAGGTCGACACGATCAGCCGCTGCAGCCCGGCATCGTCATGAAGCACCTTGAGCACCGGCATCGCGGCCATGGTGGTGCAATTCGGGTTGGCGATAATGCCTTTGGGGAGTTTCACCCCGCGGACCTCGCGGTCGAAGTTGACCTCCGAAACCACCAGCGGCACATCCGGATCCTTGCGCCAGGCCGAGGAATTGTCGATGACGGTAACTCCCGCTGCGGCGAAACGCGGAGCCTGCACCCGAGACATGGTGGCGCCGGCGGAGAACAGTGCAATATCGAGCCCGGACGGGTCGGCGGTCTCGGTGTTCTCGACCTCGATCTCCTGGCCACGGAACGTCAGCTTCTTACCCTCGGAGCGGGCCGAGGCGAAGAATCGCACCGAGGATGCGGGAAAGTTGCGCTCTTCCAATAGCTTCCGCATGACGGCACCGACCTGGCCGGTGGCGCCGACAACACCAATCGACGTCATCGGCCAGTACCCCCGTAAACAGTCGCCGCTTCGTCGCTTCCAAGTTCGAAGGCCTCGTGGATGGCCTGCACTGCGACATCGAGTTCAGTGTCCTTGACCAGCACCGAAATCCGGATCTCCGAGGTCGAGATGAGCTCGATATTCACGCCGGCCTTGGCCAGCGCCTCACAGAAGGTGGCGGTGACCCCCGGGTGGCTGCGCATACCCGCACCCACCAACGACACCTTGCCGATGTGATCGTCGTAGAGCACCTGCGAGAACCCGATTTCGTTCTTCAAGGAATCCAGCTTCTCCACCGCGGTGGGGCCGCTCTCCTTGGGGCAGGTGAAGGTTATGTCGGTCTTGCCGTCCTCCACCTTGGAGATGTTCTGCAGCACCATGTCGATGTTGATCTCGGCGTCGGCGACAGCACGGAAAACCTTGGCGGCGTATCCCGGAACGTCGGGGATGCCGACGACGGTGACCTTCGCCTCACCACGGTCGTGTGCGACGCCGGTGAGAATCGCTTCTTCCACAGGAATGTCCTCCATTGATCCGCTGACGATCGTGCCCGGTTTGTCGGTGTACGACGAGCGCACGTGAACCGGGACGTTGTACCGCCGGGCGTACTCCACGCAGCGCAGCATGAGCACCTTCGCCCCGGCCGCCGCCATCTCCAGCATTTCCTCGAAACTGACCGTGTCCAGCCGGGCGGCATTTGGCACGATCCGCGGGTCGGCGGTGAAAACCCCGTCCACGTCGGTGTAGATCTCGCAGACATCCGCCTTGAGCGCGGCCGCCAGGGCCACCGCCGTGGTGTCGGACCCGCCGCGGCCGAGGGTGGTGACGTCCTTGCTGTCCTGGCTCACACCTTGGAACCCGGCGACCAACACCACCTGGCCCTCGTCGAGGGCTGCGCGCACCCGTCCCGGGGTGACATCGATGATCTTGGCGCTGCCGTGCCTGCCGGTGGTAATAACGCCGGCCTGGGAACCGGTGAACGAGCGAGCCGATGCTCCGAGGGAGTGAATGGCCATCGCGACCAGGGCATTGGACATCCGCTCACCCGCGGTGAGCAGCATGTCCAGCTCACGTGGCGGAGGTGCCGGGCAGACCTGTTGGGCCAGGTCAAGCAGCTCGTCGGTGGTGTCACCCATGGCCGAGACGACAACGACGACGTCGTTGCCGTTCTTTTTCGTCTCGACGATGCGTTCGGCCACCCTGCGGATGCGTTCGGCCGTTGCGACCGACGATCCGCCGTACTTTTGGACGACGAGCGCCACGGCATACCTTCCTGCTGTTCGGCCAGGGTCGGGGAGATCCAGTCATCAGGATAAGGGGTTACGGCAACTCGATAACCTGGCCCGTATGGGCAACTCGATCGAACGTACCGCCATCACCTCGGTTCCGATCCAGCCGCTGATCGCCTCGCGCTGGAGTCCGCGGCATTTCGATCCCGGTGCAAGCCTGGCTCCCGAGATCCTGACGGCCCTGCTCGAAGCGGGTCGCTGGGCCGCTAGTTGGGGTAAGCGCTTCCCCGTCAGATACATCGTGGGTCTGCGCGGTGACGCCACCTACGAAGCGCTGACTGAGCTGCTCAATCGAGGAAACTCTTACGCAAAAGTTGCGGCAGCACTCGTCCTGGTGAGCACCGACCTGGGTGATGACGACAACACCGCTGTGTATGCGGCAGTTGATGCCGGGCTGGCGATCGCCCAGCTGGGTGTGGAGGCGCGCTCCCACGGTCTGCATACCCACCCGATGGCGGGTTTCCGTGTGGACGATGCACCCGGCGTGTTCAATATCCCCGAGAGCGTGCGGCCCATCGCCGTCGTCGCGATCGGCCCGGTCCTCGATGATTACGCCGATGCCGACGAGTCGACCGTCGAACGCGATCACGCTCCCCGGCAGCGCCCCGCCCTGAGCGATATCGCCTTCATCGAACGTTGGGGCAATAGCTTCGTCGGCTAGTTCGGGAGCGCGGACACACCTTCACCGGTGAGCCGATCCCGGACCACTGCACCGCGGCCTGACATCAGGAGCAGCAGAGCCGAGACCGGTCCCTCGACAACAGCGCCGGATCCCTCGGCCCAATCGGTATCGGTCGCGACAAGCCGGTGTTTCGCGAACCGCTTTTTCGCTCCGAACAGCTGGTCTCGATCCCACACCCGAGCGGCCGCCGCCCGGGCCGCGGGAACAGGAATATCCCGCTGCCACCCAAGCGGTATCGCGATGTCCTGACCGTGCACCAGGTGATCCATGAGCCGGTCGACCGGCCGCACCCCAGGGGGCTTTCGCCTGGAGCCCGCGCTGGCCCGTAGCGATGCCAGCAGTTCAGTCGGCGAGGCCGATCCGGCTCGTACCCCGGTCGTGGCGATGAAGCGATTCAGGTCGCCGCGCGCTCTGATCACATCGACGAGTGTGCGCGGCAGCGAGAACTCGCTCGCGAACAACAGGTGTCCCACCACGTCGCGGACACGCCACTCGCCGCATAACGATTGCCGGTCCCAATCCTGCACGGGCATCGCCGCCAACTGATCGGCAAGGTTCACGCGTTCGTCGTCGATGGCCTGCCAGATCTCGTCGGTGTCCACCTCGTCATTGTGTCGCGGCTCAGAGTCAATCGAACGAACCGCGGAAGATCTGTACCGCCTTGTCGATCATCGCGCGGGTAGGTCCGCAGTCGCGGTCCTTCATCGCGAAGCCGAGCACCTCGATGAAGACCCGCTCCGGGGTGCCGTCCTCCTGCACGGCTCCCCCGGGGACGTCCCGGGCGTACAGCGGTTTACCTAAACGCACCATGCTGGTGCACGCTGTGATGGAGCCATTGTGGTCCTCGCCGTGGAAGTACTCGATGCCGTCACGGACATCTTCACGCAGCCTCGATGGCGGGTCGACTCCCGCCCTGAAAGTCAGCTCATACTGTGTTTTGCTGTCTTGCAACGAAAACCGGCACGAGAACGGCTCCCCCAAGAACGGGGCCTTCAGCTCGCGCATCCGGCCCCGATACTCATCGAGAATCTCGCACGGATCACGCTCGGCCATCTTGATCGGGTAGGCACCCAGTGCGTCTCGCATGGGCATGTCAGCCGGGTTCATCTTGACCAGCACGTCGATAACCGGTTTCGCCATATTGCAGTTCCTACTCAAGGCACTCCGCGCACCGTCGACGACCACGACGCGGAGCACGGGCACGCGCGGCCCCGTCAACTTCGGCGCATTCGGGAGCTTGGCCAAGGCGATCGGAAACTCGAACGCGCACGTGTTCGGCGTGTGGTAAACCGGCGTTTCCCCCACCATGAATTCGGGCTTCTCCAACGACAAGTCACCCAACACCAAGGACAATCCGACGCTCGAGGGGTTGGCCGTGCCCGCTACCTTGATGGAGCCAAAGCAACCGCCCACATCGCCCGAAATGTATGTCGGTGCTCCAATCTCCTTCAACGCCAGCACAAGTCCACACGGATCGATCCGCCGCAGCGCCCGCATGTACGCCAGCATGGTGACCTCACCCTCGGTGAGGGTTTGGCCGTACGTGGGCACATCACCGGCGAACAACGCCTGGCCGGTGGGCGCAGGCAGGCGTCCTGTCGCGGAGCCGGAAACAACTTGCGCGCACCCCGCAATCGCCAGCAAGGTAACGAGACACAGTGCTATCGAGCGGAGTTCGCGAATAGCTGCACCGCCTTGTCCAGAAGCTCACGCATCTGCCCACAATCCGACCGCTCCTCGCCGCTGAAGGCTCCGACCGTGACCGCGGGATAGTACGGATCTTCGTCTTCCTGTCTCGCACCACCACCGATATCCTTTGGGTACAACGGATTTCCGATCAGCGCCACCGCGTGGCATCCCACATCGCTGTTCGGATCGTCATTGTGGAAGTACCTGACACCGTTGTGCTCGGTCTCTTCGTAATACTCCTCAGGCAGGTTGCCGCCGCTACTCAGCAGGTTCAGCGAGTAATCGATACCGGCGTCATGGAGCGAGAAGTCGCAGCCGAACGGATCCCCCAGCAGGTCCACCGAGACCTTGTGCGCCTGCCCGGGATATTCGCGCAGGATCTCGCACGGATCGCGCTCGGCGAGCTTGATCGGATAGGCACTCAACGCCGAACGGGGCTGCAGACCCGAGGGGAGCCGCTTGGCGATTCCGGTGACGACTTGCCTACTAAGACCACATTCCGGGTCGGGTGCGTTCTCCGAAGTCTCGTCGTACAGGCTCACCGAAAGCATGGGCTGCAATTCGGGGTCCTTGGGCGCACCGGGCAAGCGTTCCAACATCAGAGGCAGCTGGTACTCGCACTCGTCCTCGAGGTCGTACACGGGGATGTCACCGACACGGAACGACTCGTCGTATCCGCTCATGTCCTGCAGGAAGTATCGGTAATCCACTGCCGTCAGTCCCGGTGCGCCTGCGACCTTGATGGTGGCCGTACACGCCTGGAAGTCTCCGAGGAGCTGAGCCGGGTCACCGAACTCCTTGAGACCGGCGACGAATCCGCACGGATCGACGCGCCGCAGCGCCCGCGCATAGGTCAGCGTTCTCTTCTCGCGCTCATTGATTTTCTGGCCGTAGTCCGACAGGTCACCCTCGAAGAGGGAGTCCGCCCCGGGCGCCGGCTCACCGCCCCGAGCCTGCCCGGTGACAGTGCGCGCGCAGCCGGTGGAGACCAGCAGAATCGCCAGCGCTGCCGCCCCCCGCCGTACCCACATGCTCTGCGAGCTTGCCAGATGATCGGGCTTCCCGCGGCTGGTAGAGTCCCGTCTATGCAGCGGACGCTCCTCCTCCGACGCCGCGACAGGGTCTGATCCAGACCGGCCTCCTGTCGCGGGTTGTTGGTATGCCGGTCGAGATATCCCTCAAACTCCCGGAGCCATCCCATGACCAGCTTTTCCGCAGCGCCCTCCTTCGACGAGGGCGAGTCGCCCAACTTCTCTGATCTGTCCAAAGACGCGTACGCCTACTCGCCTCGCACCATCGTCACCCCCAATGGCCGCACGCCGGCAGATCAGCCGGTGTGGAACACCCAGAAGAACAGTTCGATGCCGGTGCACCGGTACCGCTCCTTCACCGACGAGGTGGAAAGGATCGACCTGCCGGATCGCACCTGGCCCGACAAGGTGATCACCCGGGCGCCGCTGTGGGGCGCCGTCGACCTGCGCGACGGCAACCAGGCGCTGATCGATCCGATGAGCCCCGCCCGCAAGCGGAGGATGTTCGATCTACAGATCCGCATGGGCTTCAAGGAGATCGAGGTCGGGTTCCCCTCGGCAAGCCAGACCGATTTCGACTTCGTCCGCGAGCTGATCGCCGAGAACGCAATCCCGGAGGACGTCACCATCCAGGTGCTGACCCAGTGCCGTCCCGAGCTGATCGAGCGGACGTTCCTGGCCTGCGAAGGCGCGGCGCGGGTGATCGTGCACTTCTACAACTCGACGTCAATCCTGCAGCGGCGCGTGGTTTTTCGGGGCGACCGGGAGACGATCAAGAAGATCGCCACTGACGGTGCACGCAAGTCCGTCGAGGAGGCGGCCAAATACCCGGACACGCATTGGCGTTTCCAGTACTCCCCCGAGTCATACACCGGAACAGAGCTGGCATACGCGGTGGAGGTATGCAACGCCGTGGGCGACATCATCGCACCGACTCCGGAGAACCCGATCATCTTCAATCTGCCGGCCACCGTCGAGATGACCACCCCGAATGTGTACGCCGACTCCATCGAGTGGATGAGCCGCAACTTGGCGCGTCGCGACTCGGTGATCCTGAGCCTGCACCCGCATAACGACCGCGGAACAGCTGTCGCGGCAGCGGAATTGGGCTTCCAGGCCGGCGCCGACCGCATCGAAGGCTGCCTGTTTGGCAACGGCGAACGCACCGGAAACGTATGCCTGGTGACCCTGGGCCTGAACCTGTTCAGCCGGGGCGTCGACCCGCAGATCGACTTCTCGAATATCGACGAGATCCGCCACACCGTCGAATACTGCAACCAGCTGAAGGTCCCCGAGCGGCATCCGTATGGCGGCGATCTGGTCTACACAGCGTTCTCCGGCAGCCATCAGGACGCCATCAACAAGGGCCTGGACCAGATGAAGGTGGATGCGGACGCCGCGGACTCCGATGTCGACGACATCCTGTGGCAGGTGCCGTACCTGCCGATCGACCCCAAGGACGTCGGCCGCAACTACGAGGCCGTGATCCGGGTCAACTCGCAATCCGGCAAGGGCGGCGTCGCCTACATCATGAAGTCCGATCACGGGTTGGTGCTGCCACGCCGTCTGCAGATCGAGTTCGCGCAGTCGATCCAGAAGATCACCGACGGCGAGGGCGGCGAGGTGAACCCCAAGGACATCTGGGATGTCTTCGCCGAGGAGTACCTGGCGCCGATCACTCCGCTGGAGCGGATACGCCAGAAGGTAACCGCCTCCGAAGAGGACGGTGGTACGGATTCCATTGCGGCCGTGGTGAAGATCAGCGGCAAGGAAACCGAGATCACCGGGGCCGGCAACGGCCCACTCGCCGCGTTCGTCGATGCGCTGTCCGCTGTGGGCTACACCGTCAACGTGCTGGACTACTCCGAGCACGCCATGAGCGCCGGCGACGACGCACAGGCCGCCGCCTATGTGGAGGCCATGGTAGTTGGGCCCGACGGCGGTGAGGCACAGACATTTTGGGGTGTCGGTATCGCGCCGTCGATCACCACCGCCTCCTTGCGGGCAGTGGTGTCGGCGGTCAACCGCGCCGCGCGCGGCTAGCGCGTCCCGTACCTCCGGCGGAACTTCTCGACCTGACCGGCGGTGTCGACGATCCGGCGGTCTCCCGTCCAGAACGGATGGGAGTCCGCCGTCACCTCAGCGGTGATCAGCGGATACTCCTGACCCTCGAACTCGACGGTGCGGGTGCTCGTTGCCGTCGAGCGGGTCAGGAACATCTTTCCGGTGGTGGTGTCCTGGAAGACGACGGGGTGATAGTCGGGGTGTATTCCTGTTTTCATCGCTGACTCCTATTCGCAGTTGAATTCGCCGTTGTAGAGGAATGCCTCGACGCTCAGCTCGGACATGTGCTCGCACGGGTCCTCATGCCAGTCGCCGAATGGGTCATAGAACTCGTCCCACCTTGCGGGGTTTGCCATTTCGTCATTGGTGAGCAGCGCGCCGCGTAGCGCATCCAGCACCTCGGCGCGGTCGGCACCGCATACCAGCACCGTCATCGCGGTATGCCGGTCCCCGAACCGGTAGTCCCACATGAGGTCGGCGAATGCCCGTCGTTCGGGATCGGCCTGCCCCACCTCGACTGAATCCATTGCCGCAAGCCATTTTCCGGCAGCCGAGACTCTGAGCCCACCACCCGCCGATTCCAGCCACATCGCTTGCTCGGCCTGGGTTGCCAGCCACAGCCGACCCCGGGTGCGGATCACACCGTCGAGCAGTAAGTCGATCGCGGCATGCAACCGTTCCGGGTGGAAGGGCCTGCGCGCGTTGAATTCCACCAGCCCGACGCGACCATCGACCACCAGAGAGGGCTGGCCCGCGAGCAGCGCACCATGCGGGTCGTCTGCCTGGCCACATCGCGCATCGTCCTCCAGATGGTCAAGGGCTTGTTCGACACGACCGATGCGCGCGGTGATGCGTGCCCGCGGCACCAAACGTCGCAGCACCGAGAGCACCTCGGGTTCTGGGTTGCGTGCCACCAGGACATCGGCGAACTCGGCCTGGCCGATCACCACCTGCGCCAATGTCCGGCCGTCGTCGAGCTCGTCATCGCCGATCGCCTGTTCCAGCCAGTTCTCGGTGTCGATACACGAGACCAATGCGGCGATCTCCACATCGCGCGCCGCAGGCCCGTCGACAAATCCCGGCCCCACCCGAACGGGCACGCTGTTGATCGCCCAACAGATCGGATCGGCTTCCAGCCATGGCTCCAGGTGCAAAACGATCCGCCCGACGTCCTCCCGCCGATGCAGCTTCCTCAGCAGAATAAGTAGATCGTCGCGGACCGTGCACGAGACACAGCCATGGGCCAGCTCTAGAACGGTCACTTGTGGGTCCCGAGCACCTGCGCCACCCGTGACGGACCGCTTCACGATGTGCCCGTCGAACCGGTGCGTCACGACAACCGTCCCTGGGTCGCCGGACAAGACCTTGACGACCGCATCGGTATCGACCTGTCCTGCCACGAGTACCACCGGCGTGCGATGACGCACGTGTGGGAAGAGCGGCAAGTCCCGCATGTCATCTCCCTTTTGTGACCTTATTGCAAACGATTTTCATTACTGCGAGGTTCACGGTACAGTCCCAAACAGCACTTGTCGAAAACGATTCCCATTATCAATATGGGTACGAATGGAGGTCCGTTGTCCGCGCATTGCGAGGTGACCGGACGGTCACCGGGCTTCGGTAACGCGGTATCGCATTCGCACCGCCGCACCCGTCGCCGCTGGACGCCCAATATCCAGCTCAAGACCTATTACCTGCCCTCGGAGGACCGGCGCATCAAGCTCCGGGTGAGCACCAAGGGCATCAAGGTGATCGACCGCGACGGTATCGAGGCCGTGGTGGCACGGCTACGAGCACAAGGTCGGAAATTCTGATGGCGAGCAATGAGATCCGCCCCATCGTGAAACTGCGATCCACCGCGGGCACCGGATACACGTACGTCACCCGCAAGAACCGGCGCAATGATCCGGACCGGATGGTGCTTCGCAAGTACGACCCCGTGGTGCGCAAGCACGTGGATTTCCGAGAGGAGCGCTGAGATGGCCAAGAAGTCCAAGATCGCCAAGAACGAGCAGCGACGCGTCATCGTCGAGCGCTATGCCGAGCGACGCGCAGAACTCAAGGAGATCATCCGCCAACCGTCGAGCAGTCAGGAGCAACGCGTAGCCGCACAGGCCGAGCTGGCCCGCCAGCCGCGCGACGCCAGCGCGGTACGACTGCGCAATCGCGACGCGGTGGACGGCCGACCACGCGGCTACCTGCGCAAGTTTGGACTGTCCCGAGTGCGAGTTCGCGAGCTCGTGCACGATGGATCGCTACCCGGCGTCCGGAAAGCGAGCTGGTGATGGCTGCCAAGACCACACGCAATCGTCGCGCCAAGCTCGACGACACCAAGCCTGCCAAGCCGAATCTCTTTGCCAAGCTGGGTCTTTCGGCGGTCGACTACAAAGACACCAACACCCTGCGACTGTTCGTGTCCGAGCGCGGCAAGATCCGGTCGCGGCGGGTGACGGGTCTGACGGTGCAACAGCAGCGCCAGGTCGCCATTGCGATCAAGAACGCACGCGAGATGGCACTGCTGCCCTACGCCTAATCTCCCATCACTGCGTCAGCGCGGCTGTGGAATCGCGTTCTCCAACAGGAAGACGTGGTCGGGGCTGATCACCTTGGTGATCGCGGTACCGAACAAGGTGCTGGGCTGCGCGGGTTGCTTGGCCACATCGGTATTGAGCAGTGCCACCACCGTGGTCTGCTCGGCGGGTGAGTAGATGGCGAGTGTCTGGTAACCGGGGATGCTGCCATTGTGACCGATCCACCCTCGAGCATCGAAAATCCCTAAGCCATAACGGATATCGTCGGGCACCGGGGGCATAGCCGCGGTCTGCAACCGCTGCTCCTGGGTAGCGGGCTTGAGAAGCTGCCCAGTCGCCAACGCAGGCACCCAGATCCGTAGATCTTCAAGCGTGGAGACCATCGCGCCCGCCCACGACGCCCACGACGGGCTCCAGTCTGTGGAGTCGATGAGCGGTCCGGTCGGCGTCAGCTGCGTGTAACCCTGTGCATGCGGATCGGGAATGGTGTTGGTTTCCGGAAAGCTGGTGTGGCTCAAGCCGAGTGGAACGGCAATGTGCTCGCGTACGTATGCGGGCAGCGTCTTTCCGCTGACCTTCTCCACGACCTGTCCCAGCAGCACGGCATTGGTATTGCTGTACTCATAGCCCTGCCCTGGCGGGAAATTGGACGGCTGAGCGAAGGCGTAGTCGAGCAGCTGCTGGGGGCTGTAGTGGCGCCGAGGGTCAGCCTCCAGGTCGCGGTTGAACGCCAGAGACATCGAATAGTTGAACAGGCCGCTCTGCATCCGGGCGAGCTCACGCAGGGTGATCTTGTTTCCGCCCGGAACCCCGGCCACATATTTGGCAATCGGCTCATCGAGCCCGAGCTTGCCCTCGTCGACGAGTTGCAACACCGCGGTCACAGTGAATGTCTTTGTCACACTGCCGATTCGGTGGTAGAAGTCGGGGTGCATCGGCTCGCGGGTCGTCGTGTTCGCGACGCCGAAGGTGCGTACGTACGTGCCCTTGGGCCCCCACACACCAACGATCGCACCCGGGACCGCGGCGCTCGCCAGCACCTCATTGATGGCGGTGTCGAGCTTGGCCGATGTGGCGGCGTCCAGATCTGCGGTACGGATGCCCGAACGCGTTCCACAACCGCCGACGAACATCGCAATGACGAGAACTACACAGAAGATTCGGCGCATCAGAACAGTGAGTACTGCGCTCCGGCGCGGTTTCGAACCGTGAACTGCTCGATATCGGTGCCTCCGGCAACACGCCCGACCAACGTCATGAACGTCGCGTCGTCCAGCAACGGAACACCGAGCGAGCGAGCATGAAACCCCTTACCCTGCTCAGGGTTTGGATGATTGCAAATCACCATCGAAGTGTCCTCATCGACCGCGTCGGCATACGCAAGGCCGGCATGCATGATCTGTTCGATCAGCTCCTCATGCGTGCGGGCAACCTCGGCGCTCAGAGCAACGCGCATGCCCTGCACCAAGGGCTGCCCCGCCGTGTACGGGCCGGGATTGAGCCAGTCACACGGCTGACGGGATGCCAGCGTCTTAAGTGGGCGCAGCTCGTCGTGCGTGACACGACCGTTGGGCCAGCGCTTGCGGCCGGTCTCGCGGATCGGCAGCCAGGTACCGCGTTCCCGAGCCCTGTCGAGCACCTGCGGCAGCACCTCGGCGAGCACCCGGGCATCGTCGTAGGCGTCATGTGCCTTGAGCTGCTCGACCCCCCAATGCGCAGCGAGAGTTTCCAGGCGCAGGTTCGGTGTGTCCAGGTCGAGGCGCCGGGTCAGCTCGACCGTGCACATCACTGCCTCGGTAGGCAGCTCGGCGCCGGCCAATTCCGCCTCAGCCGTCAGGAAGGAGTAGTCGAACCCGACGTTATGGGCAACCAGCGTCCGACCCCGCAGCAGCGCAAGCAGATCGGGGACGATATCGGCGAACTCCGGCTGTCCCTCCAGCATCTCCGGGGTGAGTCCATGAACATGCGTCGGGCCCGGATCAACACCCGGGTTGAGCAGACTCACCACACTGTCGGTGATGGTCCCGTCGGCATCCACCGCCAACGCCGCGAGACTGATGACGCGCGCACGACCCGGCTGAAAGCCGGAAGTCTCCAGATCGACCACGACCCACTTGGGGCTGTGGTCGGGCGTCTGCCCCCAGATCGGCATGACTCAGGATGGCATGGGGTGCCGACAACCGGGTCTAGGCGCGCGGGGTCCTGAGCACCTGCCGACCGATGGCGTACTTGTGCACCTCGGTGGGGCCGTCGTACAGCCGGAACGCGCGCATATCGCGGAAGATCATTTCCACGGGTGTCTCATCGCTGATACCGATTCCACCGAGCACCTGGACGCACCGGTCGGTGACCTTGAACAGCTCTTCGGAGACAAACGACTTCGCCATCGAGCTCTCGTGGCGGCCCTTGGCACCGTTGTCCATCATCCAACAGGCATGCCAGATGGTGAGGCGACACTGGTGCAGCGCGATCTCGTTATCCGCGAGCATGAAGGAAACCCCCTGGTGCTCGCCGATGGTCTTGCCGAACGAGGTCCGGGTACGCGCGTAGTCAACCGCGATATCCTGAGCGCGGGCGGCAGCGCCGAGCCACCGCATACAGTGCGTCAGCCGGGCCGGAGCCAAACGCAGCTGCGCGTACCGGAAGGCCTGTCCGGTCTCGCCGAGCAGCGCCTCACGCGGCAGGGTCAAATTGTCGAACCGCACGACCGCATGCCCCTCGGCGTAGTTGCGGTCCATCGTGTTCATGATGCGTTCGATCACAATGCCTTCGGTATCCCCGTCACAGAGGAACAGCGTGGGCCCCTCGGGCAGGTGATCATTGGCCTCCAGGTTGGCCATGATGATCCACGTCTTGGCGCCGCGCGCTCCGGTGATGAGCCACTTGCGCCCGTTGATGACGAAGTTCTGGCCATCGAAGGTGGCCGAGGTCTTGAGCTGCGACGGGTCCGATCCGGCTCCGTCGGGTTCGGTCATCGCGAACGCCGAGCGCTGGTGTCCCTCGATGACGGGGCGCAGGAACTTCTCGGACTGTTCCTCATTGGTGATCTTGCCGAGCAGGAACATGTTGCCCTCGTCGGGTGCGGCACAGTTCATGGCGATGGGGCCGAGGGTTGACCAGCCCGCAGCCTCGAAGATCACCGCCTGGCCGATATGCGAGAGGCCCCAACCACCATAGGATTCCGGCGCCTGTACGGTCAGCAGACCGGCATCCCGGGCCTTACCGACAAGCTCGTTACGCAGGTCGTCGGTGGGGCCGTGCGCGGTGAGCCGAGGGTCGCGCTCGTACGGAATCACGGTCTCGGTGACGAACTCGCGCACCCGCTGCGCCTTCGCGGTCAGCTCATCCGGAACGCTGAAGTCGATCATATTTCTCCCTCGGTGAATTGTGTTGCCGCCCAATCAAGTACGGCCATGGCAATGTTTTCGAAATCTGCGTACTCGGTACCGATGAGGTCGCCGGCCTGCCATTTGCGATACAACTGCATCCACGCAACGGCCAGGCGTAGCCGTGCACAGGCGGCATGCCAGTGCAATGGCTGCGCTTCGGCTCCGGCCGCCGCGAAGTAGGAGGCGATGACCTCCGCCCGGCCTCCAAAACCTGCTGTGGTGGTGGGCATTTGATTGACGGCACGCACCGACTCCGGGTCACCGGGCTCCATCCAGTACGACACCAGAATCGCCAAGTCGAAAAGGGGGCAGCCCCGGGTGGTCATATCCCAATCGATGATGGCGTTGGGGGACAACGTTTCCCGATCGACGAGCATATTGTCCAACTTCAGATCCATGTGCAGCAGCGAAACTCCCGAGGGCTCGGGGATCTGCCGTTCCAGCCGCGAGGTCAGATTCGTGACGACACCCGGCAGTCCGTCGGGCCAGACGGCGTGGGCCCGGCGTGTCCAGCCGGTGAGCTGACGCTGTAGGAAGCCCTCGGGCTTGCCGAGGTCACCGAGGCCCACGTCCTCGGGCGCCACCCGGTGCAGGGAAGTCATGGCCTCGATCAGGGTGGCGGTGATAAGGGTCGGGGCATCACCGGGAAGGCCGTCGGGCAGCTCGCCGCCGATCACCAGCCCATCGCGGTATTCGACGAACTGGAAGGGAGTACCCAGGACATCGAGGTCGTCGCAGTACAGCAGGCCCTGCGGGGCCAGTGGGAATCCTCCATTGAGCCGCGAGAGCACCCGCCATTCGCGGGCCATATCGTTGGCGCCCTCGGCAATCGGGCCTGTCGGCGGACGCCGGAAGACGGCCGGTTTGCCGTCGAGAGACACCCGATAGTTGAGATTGGCCTTGCCTCCGGAGAACTGTCGCGCCGCTTCGACATCGAGGGCGTGCCCCTGTCTCGTGACCCATGCCGATAGCGCAGCCCAGTCCTGTGACGTGGTCTCAGCTGTGGCCCGGAACACAGGCGTAACCCTAGCCGCCCACCCAACCGGCTGGTTGGTTGGGGAGACGCTCACCCGTTTTCGCTGGCAGCGTCGATCAGCCGTCCAAGTATCCGCCTGAGTTCACGTTGATCGTCGGCACCTAGTCGGCCGAACATCTCGTCCTCTGCGGCCCAGATGGCCGACTCCACGCGATTGAGTAACGCCTTGCCCTTGACGGTGACCCGGGCCGGTAACGCTCGCCCCGAGGCTGGCACCGTTGGCCGGGACACCAATGCGACGTTCTGCAACCCATTAAGAACCTGATTCATCGCCTGCGCCGAGACATTGTTCTCGCGCGCCAGCTCAGCACTGGTACGCCCAGGGTTTTCGTTGAGCATCCGCAAGCACATGAACTCCGGCATCCCGAGCCCGAGTGGCCGCAGCACAGCAAGGACCTGCGGACGCATCACGGCACCGGCCCGAAACATCAGGTAACCCAGTGGCTCGACCTCATCGGATTCACTCATCGGAAGCATCCTGGCATGAACCTTCCAGGACGCACGCAGACTCATGCCCTTTGGCTCGGCATAACTCAGGCAATAGGACCGACCGACTCGCGCCTGCTGTCGGATTCACGCGGGGGCTCAACATCGGCCAAACAGGCGAGCCATTGCAGTGCAATGGATTACCACTCCTATGCAAAATTCTCAGGAGACTCATATCAAGAACATTGACATGTCTGATTCGACGCCTGTATCAAGGAGGTTGATACAGGTTCAGTCGACGACAGGTCAGCTGCCTGATCATCAGAAAAGGAGAATTAGATGTCTGATTCATTTACGAGCTCCGAAGGTCCCGGCTCCGGTTTCGGCGGATTCGACGGACCCGGGTTTGGCGGACCCGGATTCGGCGGCCCGGGTTTCGGTCCCGGCGGTTTCGGTCCCGGTGCTTTCGGTCTTCGAATCAAGCGCGCGGTCACCGCCTCATTGCTGCTTGACGGGCCGGCTAGTGCCGCAGAGATCGTGCAGCGTGTCTCGGATACCACCGAGGGTGAGATCACCCTTCCCGAGCCTGTGGTCGCGCGAGTTCTCGAACGGCTAGCTCACCGCGGCGTCGTTAAGACCGATGACGGCGTGGCCACCCTGACCGAGTTCGGCCTGAAGCTGCTCGCGAAGCGGGGCATCACCAGCCAGACCGCGCAGGCACTGCGAGCCAAGCTCTTCCCGAAACTCGTCAACGTTCTCAAGCTCCGCTCGGGGCTGGCCGAGATCGCCGGCCTGGCGCGCGTTATCGCCGTGACCGGCACCGACGAGCAGAAGGAGAAGCTGGCCGAGGCCGGCGCCACCCTCCTGACCACGGTCAACGACGTCAAGCGATCGCTACAGAGCGCTGTCGCCTAGGAGTAGTTCAGCACTGCCCGTGCGGCTGTCCCCTCCGGCCGTACGGGCAGTGAACGCTTGCTCGATGGCGGTGACATCGTCCCCTCTCGACCGCCTCCAATAAACTGCGCGAATGCCCATCGACCACCTCTCGGTGCGCGGCCGGATCGCGCTGGCCGCCGGACGTTCGGCACGCTGGGCGTCCCGGATCAGCGGTCGCGGCGCGGGCTCCATGATCGGCGGGCTCATCGCGCTCAAGTTGGACAGCTCCGTGCTGGCACAGTTGGGCCGCGGACGTCGCACGGTCGTGATCACCGGCACCAACGGCAAGTCCACCACCACCCGGATGACCGCTGCCGCGCTCGCCACCGTGGGACCGGTTGCCACCAACACCGAGGGCTCCAACATGGACGCGGGTCTGGTGGCGGCGCTGGCCGGCACCCGCGAGGCCGAGCTCGCGGTGCTCGAAGTCGACGAGATGCATGTGCCGCATGTCGCGGATGCGGTCAGCCCCGCGGTCATCGTGCTACTCAATCTCAGCCGCGATCAACTGGACCGCGTCGGCGAGATCAACAACATCGAACGCACCCTGCGCAAGGGACTGGCCCGGCACCGCGATGCGGTGATTGTGACGAACTGCGATGACGTTCTCATGACATCGGCCGCGTACGACAATCCTAATGTCGTCTGGGTAGCCGCCGGCGGCGGCTGGGCTGGAGATTCGGTGAGCTGCCCGCGCAGCGGAGAACTCATCATGCGTGACGGAAACCATTGGTACAGCACGGGAACCGACTTCTCGCGGCCCGATCCCAACTGGTGGTTCGACGACGACCGCATCTACGGCCCCAGCGGAATCAGCCTGCCGATGTCACTGACGTTGCCCGGCACCGCGAACCGCGGGAACGCCACGCTTGCGGTGGCGGCGTCCGTCGAGCTCGGCGCCCGCCCCGGTCCCGCCGTCGACGCCGTATCGGCCGTCGATCAGGTGGCCGGCCGATACCGGAGCATTGACCTCGGCGACCACACGGTGCGGCTACTGCTGGCCAAGAATCCGGCCGGATGGCAAGAGGCGCTGTCGATGGTGGACACCGACGCGGACGGGCTCGTCATCGCGGTCAACGGGCAGGTTCCCGACGGGGAGGATCTGTCCTGGCTGTGGGATGTCAACTTCGAACATTTCGCGTGCGATAACGGTCCAAATGACGCGCCTACCAGCGTGCCCCCTGTCGTCGCTTCCGGAGAACGCGGCACCGACTTGGCGGTCCGGCTGACCTACGCGAGCGTCACACACACCCTGCATCACGACCCGGTGCAGGCCATCCGAGCGTGCCCGCCCGGCAAAGTCGATGTGATCGCCAACTACACCGCGTTCCTCAACCTGAACCGCGCTCTGGCCAAAGATGGTGCGATATGAGCCAATCCACCGTCCGTATAGGCCTGGTACTCCCCGACGTCATGGGCACCTACGGCGATTCCGGCAATGCCGTGGTGTTGCGGCAACGGCTGCGGATGCGCGGCATCGACGCCGAAATCGTCGAGATCACCCTGGCGGACCCTGTCCCCGATTCCCTCGACGTATACACCCTCGGCGGTGCCGAGGACTACGCGCAGCGGCTCGCCACCCGTCATCTCATCGCACACCCGGGACTACAACGCGCGGCCGAACGCGGCGCACCGGTGCTGGCGATCTGCGCGGCCATCCAGGTTCTCGGACATTGGTACGAAACATCATCGGGTGAACGGGTTGAGGGCGTCGGAATGCTCGATGTCACCACCAGCCCGCAGGCCAAACGCACCATCGGCGAACTGTCCGGTGTCCCCATCATGGCCGAGCTCGAGGCCACCCTCACCGGATTCGAGAACCACCGCGGCGGAACGGTTCTGGGGCCGGCAGCGGCACCGTTGTCCAAGGTGACCCGCGGAGCGGGAAATCGCGCCGGAGACAACATCGATGGCGTGGTGCAGGGCAGCGTGATCGCCACCTACATGCACGGCCCATGCCTGGCGCGCAATCCCGAGCTGGCCGACCTCTTACTCGCTCGCGCCATGGATGTGCACGGGCTGACTCCGTTGGATCTGGACGAGGTTGAGCGGCTACGCCGGGAGCGCTTGTCCGCCCGGTAGTTCGGGGTGCAAGGAACGATTCGGGTCTTGAGCGGCGAGCACACTCGCATGTGCGGTTTTACGGCCGGCTCGGCCTCCTAGTGCGCTCCGTGCCGGGGCTTGAATTCGAGTAGTCGATTACTCACGTATGCCCGGCCGTACGCGCAATACGTTCCGTGGGCAATTCAAGGTCCATGCCAAACCCCAAGGAGCGATTGTGACGAGTGAATCTATTGCTCGGTTCTTAAAGGCCGAGCGGCGCAGTCTGACTGTGCCAGACGAGAAGTCGGTGATCGTCGATCCCGGCGACCGTGAATGGGCGGATGTGACTCATCGCCTGGAAATCGCCGGGTTCGACGACCTTCAGGCGCTGCGCCTAGTCCCGGAGCGTTTGGACGAGCAAGTCGCACGCCAAGCCATCGCGGCCGACGACATTGATGCACGCGAGATCGCCCGCCGGATGGCCGAAACTGTCGCCGAACACGCTGACACCCAAGATTCGTGCTGCACACCGTGTGCAAGCAAGAGTGACGGGAGAGTGAGCTACCCCGCACGACTCGGTCAGCTCTACCGGGAAATCCGCCCGGCAATGCATACGCATCTGTCACGCGCAGTTGGCGACGCACTCGGGGTCCCTCTTGAGGCCGACAGCCAGCAGGCGAAGATCACCCATGCATTAGCCCAGCGGTACGCCGCACACGTCACCCGAATCCCGCTGGTAGTCGTGCTGTTGAAAGACATCGAGATTGGCAAGAACGCCACGCTGACATTGGGGTCGAAGGCGAAGAGCCTGTGGGCCAACGACATCCGCATTCATTCTGGGGGGCGACTCGTTGTCACCTCCAGCTACATCAAGATCCGCGCGACATCCGTCCGCGGCAACCTGGCATAAGCAGAAGGAGTAATAACCATGCCGAACATCATCAGCAATGGTCCAAACGGCGATGCCGGAGTGACAGGGGCGCAGGGTCCACAAGGGCCCACTGGCGCGACAGGGACCATGGCGAACTGCAATTGGATCGACGACGACTGCGCCACCCGAGGCGGGACCGGCGGGACTGGCGGCAACGGTGGAGCTGGCGGTCCAGGTGGCCACGGTGGCCACGGCGGTGTGATCGACTTTGAGGTAGAGAACTTCATGGACGGCGTATCGCTTCAAGCCAAGGGCGGCCACGGCGGGCCTGGTGGGCACGGTGGAGTCGGCGGAACCGGTGGCACCGGAGGCAAAGGCGGCGACGGAGACGACTGCGAATTCGGTAGAACCGGCGGCAATGGCGGCACCGGGGGTCGCGGCGGAGATGGAAACTTCGCCGGCATCGGCGGCAATGGCGGTGTCATCCTCGTCAAATGCCAACACGACCTGTCCCTAGGCACTCATCCGATGGACGTGTCGGCGGGCACTGGTGGCAATGGCGGGATCGGTGGCGGTAGCGGTCCTGGCGGATCGGTGGGCGCTAACGGTGCGACAACCGGCGTGTTTTCGTCCTCGTCAGACTGCAGCGGACCGGGACCTCAACCTAATCCGGGCTCACCTGGCGGTCCGGGGACTTCGGTGACGGTGTCGGGAGCGCAAGGCAACCCTGGTCAAGCGCAGTTCCTCATCGTCCCCTGAGCGTAAGCATGCTCAAATGTGCGGTTTCGCAGCCAGATTCCGTACATTTGGGCATGCTCGCGGGGGAAGTTAGAGGGGCCGACGGCCGGAGAGGGCGCGGCCCAAAGTCAGCTCGTCGGCGAATTCCAGGTCCCCGCCCATCGGTAGACCCGAGGCCAGCCGGGTGACGGACAGCCCGGGAAAATCGCGCAGCATCCGCACCAGATAGGTGGCCGTCGCCTCACCCTCGGTGTTCGGATCGGTGGCGATGATGACCTCCGAGATGGAGACCCCGTCTTCGTCAGTTCCTATGCGCGTCAACAGTTCCCGGATCCGCAGCTGATCGGGTCCAACGCCTGAGAGCGGGTCAAGCGCTCCACCGAGCACGTGATAGCGACCGCGAAACTCGCGCGTGCGCTCGACCGCCTGTACATCCTTGGGTTCCTCGACGACGCATACCAAGGAAAGATCGCGTCGCGAGTCCGAGCAGATACGGCAGCGTTCCTTATCGGAGACGTTCCCGCAGACCTCGCAGAACTGGACACCATCGCGCACCCGCGCCAATGCGGCGGCCAGTCGGTCGATATCGGGGGCCTCGACACCCAGTAGGTGAAAGGCGATGCGCTGTGCGCTCTTGGGTCCTACCCCGGGCAGCTTGCCCAGCTCGTCGATGAGGTCCTGGACCGGGCCCTCAAACACCGGGCAATCCCAGCCCTCCACCAAGATCGCCGAAACCGCCCGCGAGCGGACCCAGCCGCTGGCTTGCGAGTTCCTGCGTCTTCGACGTCAGGTCGGCTAACGCGCCGATGATCAGGTCCTGCAGCGTTTCGATATCCGCGGGGTCGACGACCTTCGGGTCGATCTGGACACCAGTCACTTCGCCGCTGCCCTTAGCGGTGATCCGCACCAGGCCGCCCCCGGACTCCCCGGTGACCTCGGCGGCCGCGATCTGCGCCTGAGCAGCCATCAGCTGCTGCTGCATCTGCTGTGCCTGCGCGAGCAGGGCTGACATATCCGGGGCGCCTCCGGGTTGCATGGGTCTCCTTAACGGGCCGGTATCAAGTTGGTCACGCTCGCCGGGCCTCGGCGGGTCGCCACCAAGGGTAGCCGTCGACCGGGCTACCGTGGCCAGGTGCGAGTGAGTTTCTGGCGCGCCGCGGGTCTGGCCGGGACGGCGCTACTGACGGCGGCATCGGTCACGGTGCTGCCCATCGTTACGCCGTCCCCCGTCACCGCCGGCGCAGCACCCGGTATCGCCGGACGGATCGTCGTGCTGGATCCCGGACATAACGGAGCCAACGACGGCTCGATCAACAATCAAGTGCCCGACGGTCGCGGGGGCACCAAGAGCTGCCAGACCAGCGGCACCGTCACCGATGGCGGGTACCCCGAACACACCTTCGCGTGGAACACCGTGCTGCTCATTCGTCAGCAGTTGACCCAGCTCGGCGTGCGCACGGCCATGACCCGCGGGGACGACGACAAGCTCGGACCGTGCATCGACAAGCGCGCGGAAATCGAGAATGGCTTCAACCCGGACGCCGTGGTGAGCATCCACGCCGATGGTGGCCCGGCCGGCGGCCACGGCTTCCACGTCAACTACTCAAGCCCTCCGGTCAACGCCGTACAGGGCGAGCCGACGCTGCGCTTCGCCAAGACCATGCGCGACAGCCTGCAGGCGGCCGGACTGACACCGGCGACCTATATCGGCACCGGCGGCCTGTACGGACGCTCAGATCTTGCCGGCCTCAACCTGGCTCAGCACCCCAAGGTGCTCGTTGAACTCGGCAACATGAAGAACCCGCAGGACTCCGCGATGATGACGAGCCCCGAGGGCCGCGCCAAGTACGCGCAGGCCGTGGTTCAGGGCATCGTCGCCTATCTCAGCGGTACGGCGCCGGCGCCGGAGGTAGACCCCGCGGCGGCACCGGCGCCCGGCGGTTAGCCCGCTCGGTCTTCTTTACGGCGCCTCTACCGTCTTCTTCAGGTTGGCCAACACCTCTGCCTGAATCTTCTTGAGCCCCAACGGTGCGAAGGTCTTCTCGAAGAATCCCTTGACACCGCCGCCGCCCGTCCATGCGGTCTTGGTGGTGACGGACGAGCCGGCCCCGGCAGGTGCGACGGTCCAGCTGGTCACCAGGGTGGAGTTGGCGTCCTTCTCGATGACGGTGTGCCCGGCCACGCTGACGCTGGACTTGATGTCCCGCACACGCGACTCGGTGGCCTGCAGCTTCCAGGACGCGACAGTGCCCTCACCTTGGCCGCCCTCGAGTACCTGGTAATCGCGGTAGTGGCCGGACAAGATCTTCGGGCGCACGTTCTGGTAGTCGGCAACCGCGGCGAGCACTGCCTCGGGCGCCGCATCGATCAACACCGAACTGGACGCGCTTACCTGACCCATCGGTTCTCCTTCTGGACGTCTACGACTGTGTGTAGTCGAAGTCTAGACGCGTCGATCGGGCCCCTAGTCGCCCACCAGATCCCCCAGGCGCCGCTCCCCATCCACCGTCTGGCCGCCGCGTGCGAGGAATCCGGCGATCCTGTGCACACTGTGCTCGTTGGTGAATGCGGCAACGATGGCCGCCCGTTCCGCGGCCAATCCCGGCTCCAGATCGATGGCCAGCGCATCGACGGTGCTCTTGGCGCCGGCGATCAGTGCCAGCGGATTGGCAGCGATACGCCGGGCGAGCCGGTCCACGAACCGCCACCCCTCAGCGGGGTCCAGGGCACGGTTCACCCAGCCGTATCGCTCCGCCAGGTCGGCGTCGAAATCGTCATGACCCAAAATCACCTCGAGTGCTCGCGCCCGACCCATGCCTTGGACCAGATGTTGCGGGCCCGACCCGGCCGGGACGATGCCCAGACCCGTCTCCACCTGATTGAAGGTGGCCTTGCCGCGGACCGCGAAACGCATATCGAGATTGAGGAGAAACTCGCTGCCCCCGCCGGCAACGCGGCCCTCGACGAGGGCGATGGTGGCCTGACGCAGCGCACGAAACCTCCCGACCAGCCGTTGGAAGGATTCGACCGACTCTGCCGTACGCGCCGACTCCGTTTGCAGGATTTCGACGTTCAGGTGGGCGATGAAGAAGTCGGGGTTGGCGCTGCCGAACACCACCACCGTCACGTCCTCACGGTCGGCGAGCCAACGGGCCAGCCGGGACAGACTGGACATGAGTGGCCCGTCAAGGAGATTGAGCGGCCCATGGTCGATCCGGACCGTCAGCACACGATCGTCGAGCTCACAATGCAACCCGGTGAGCTCGGGTACATCGGGGCAGGCCATCAGAACGCGACGGATCCCGGTGGCAGCCCGAGTTGCACCCGCCCGAACAACTCATAGGCCGAATCGGTGTCGTACACAACGTGTGTGGACAACGTATTGACATCACGTAGATGGCGTTGCAACGGCGAATCCTCGTATTGAGCGGAGGCCCCGCATGCCTCGACTGCCTCGCTGATGGCTTGTTTACACAGCTCGACAACGTAGGCGCAGTTGCGGCGAACGGCCACCCGGTCTTCAACCGTCAGCCCCTCGTTGGAACGCAGCTTGTCCTCCACGTCCCGCACCGTCGCTAACAGCAGGGTGCGAGCTGACTCTGCCTGCGCGGCAACATGTCCCATTCTACGGTGCGCAGTGGCCAGCTTGGACTGCTGCTCCATCGAATAACGCAGCACCCGGGTCTTGATCTTTTCGGTGAAGAGCTCGACCGTGCCCAGTGCCATCCCCACCGCAGGCGCGGCCGCGACATTGGATAGTGCGCAGAACAGCGGTATCCGGTAGATCGACGACCCGTGCAAGTCCGCTGACGGCGACTGTCCTCGCGCCAAGGGCCCGAACTCCTGCACCCGATGGTCGGGAACGAAGACATCGTTGACCGCGATATCCATGCTTCCGGTGCCCCGCAGGCCCGATGTGTACCAGGTGTCGATGACCTCGATATCGCCCCTGGGGATCATGAAGGTGCGTAGGTCGGGGTATTTCGGCGGCTCGTCATGCTGAACCACCGCCGCCACCGAGGCCCACGACGCATGCCAGACGCCACTGCCGAATTGCCAACGTCCACTTATCTTGTAGCCGCCCTCGACCGGAGTGGCGACGCCCGATGGCGACCAGCTGCCCGGGAACAGCAGCGGAGATGCCGATCCGAACATCTCATCCTGCAGCTTCTCGGGGAACAATCCGGCTAGCCAGTTGTGAATTCCATAGATGCACAGAGTCCATGCGGTGGATCCACATACCTTGCCCACTTCGATGACCGCGCCGACCAAGGTTTCCAGGCTGGCCTCGTCGCCTCCGTAACGGCGCGGCGCCATCAGACTGAACAGACCCGACTGGGACAGCTCGGCGATGGTCTCGTCAGGCATCCGGCGCAGCCGCTCTGCCTCCAGCGCCCGTGCGGCGATGGCGGGCGCGAGTGCACGAGCGCGCGCAGCGGCATCGGTCTGTAGTGCTGTCGAACTTGTCATCAAAACCTCACAACCTGCGCAATCATTGGGGAATGACACGCGATCAGATTAAACCTGAATCTGGATTCAGGTTTAATGTAACCTTGGCAGGTGTCGATGTCTAGCGATTCAGCGATCGGGCCCGTGACCGCCGAGCAACCCTCGACGCAACGCGGTCGCAGCACCCGCCGCGCCTTGATGGATGCTGCACGCGAGGTCATCGCCAGAGTTGGGTACGCCGACGCACGGGTTGTCGATATCACCACAGAGGCCGGCAAGTCCGTCGGTGTCTTCTACAACTACTTCACCGACAAGGCCGAACTCCTTCGCTCCATGGTGGATGAGTTCCGCGACCAGGCCTATACCCGCGGTGACACCGTCATGACCGGCGATCGCGAACCGTACGAAGTGATCCGGGACATCGTCACCGTGTACTGGACCACTTACCGCGAGCACGCGCCGGTTCTTTCAGGGGTATTCCAGGCTGCACAGATCGACTCGGCATTCGTCGACTACTGGCGCGACCTGCGAGCCCCGGCGCGCACGTTGATCGCCAACAACATTCGGCGCCTACAAGCACACGACTACTGCCCCGGTATGGATCCCGACATCACCGCATCGGCGATCGGGGCAATGCTGGACTACTTCTGTTACGTCTGGTTGGTCGAGGGGGGCGAGGCCAGACGCAGCTCGGTCACCGACGAGGAGGCCATCGACACGTTATCCCGTATCTGGTTCAACGCATTGTGGTGGAAGACGGAAGGCGCGCATGGCACCACCTGAGTGGGTGGTGGCGCTTCTTTCCCGCGCCGAGCTCATGCCGCTGGATGCGCAACCGCTGACCGGAGGGGTGTCCTCCGATGTGTGGCGCGTGCGGCTGAGTTCAGGGGAATCCGTGGTGGTCAAGCGGGCCGTCGAACGGCTTCGCGTACAAGCGCATTGGGTCGCCCCCCTCGAGCGCAACACCTTTGAGGCGCGCTACCTCGCGCGCGCTGCGGGGATCGTGCCCTCCTTCACTCCACGCGTTGTGGTGGCCGACGAGGATCTGCACGCGTTCGCGATGACCGATCTGGGGCCGCTCCCGTCCTGGCGGGACGATCTGGCAAGTGGACGAATCGATCCGTCTGTCGGTTCCGCACTTGGTGGACGCCTCGCCACAGTTCACGCCCGCACAGCCGGTGATGCCACGGCAGCAAGCGAATTCGCATCCGACGACCTGTTCGAGACGTTACGAATCGAGCCATACCTGCGCTACACCGCGCAGCGCCTCCCCGAACACGCGGCGGTCCTGTCGCAACTGGCCGACGATCTCGCGGCCACGCATATCGCGCTGGTACACGGCGACGTGAGCCCCAAGAACGTCATCGTCACCCAGGATGGGCCGGTACTGACCGACGCCGAATGCGCGTGGTATGGCGACCCTGCCTTCGATCTGGCGTTCTGCCTTAATCACCTGCTACTCAAACGAATATGGAAGCCGACGCACCGCGATCTGTTGCGGGAGACGAGTGCGAACCTCCTCGCCACGTACCTGCAAGGCGTCTCCTGGGAACCACCTGATGCTGTGGCAGCCCGCGCCGCGCGGCTCCTTCCCGCACTGGTGCTCGCCCGCATCGACGGACGGTCACCGGTGGACTATCTGTCTGCTGCTCAACGCGATTCACTACGTACGTCGGCAGGGCAAGCCCTGGACGAATCGGCCACGGATCCGTTGGCCATCACACATCACATAGAGGAGCTCGCAGTCAGATGACCGGGACACAGATCAGCGGGGTACACGCTCGGCGGGTGTGGGATTCGCGGGGACGCCCGACTGTGGAGGCGGAGCTGCTACTACGCGACGGCAGCAGCGGGCGGGCGATCGCCCCTGCCGGCGCCTCCCGCGGCAGCGGTGAAGCGACCGATTTGCGAGACGGTGGGGCATCTTTCGCCGGGTACGACGTGACCGCGGCAATAGCGGCCGCCCACGGGCTGGCGGAACACCTCGTCGGAGTCGACGCCACCGACCAGACCGCGGTCGACGCGGCGCTCGCGGTGGCGGACGGCTCGGCTCAGTTCACTGCCATCGGCGGAAATACCGCGGTAGCGATGTCGATGGCTGCCGCACACGCCGCAGCCGCCTCACACGGTATCCCATTGTGGCGGTACCTGATCGGTGATGCGAAGGCCGCAATGCCACTGCCGGAGATTCAGGTTATCGGCGGGGGCGCCCATGCCGCACGGCGCACCGACGTCCAGGATTTCATGGTGGTGCCCGCCGCCGCTGACAGCATCGAACAGGGACTTAACTGGGTGGCCGAGATCCACCGTGCCTGCGGCACAATACTTTCCGAGCGCGGCCGGCTCGCCGGAGTTGCCGATGAAGGCGGATGGTGGCCGATGGTGGATTCCAATGAGGACGCGTTGGAGCTGCTGGTCACCGCCATCGAGCGCGCCGGGTTGCAGCCGGGTCAGCAGGTAACGATCGCGTTGGATATCGCGTCGAGCGAGTTCGGCAGCGGTGGTCGCTACCGTCTGGGACTCGATGGCACCGAGCTGGACTCCGACGCGTGGTCGGAGGTTCTGATCGGCTGGATCGATAAGTATCCAATCGCCTCCATCGAGGATCCGTTGGCCGAGGACGATCCCGCGGGTCTGACCGCGTTCACCCAGGCGGTTGGCCATCGCGTGCTCGTCGTCGGAGACGATTTCACGGTGACCAATGCCGACCGCGTGCGCGGAGCAACCGAGATCGGCGCGTGTAACGGCTTGCTGGTAAAGCCGAATCAGGCCGGAACGCTCAGTGCCGCCAGGTCTGCACACAACACCGCTCACGACTGCGGATGGGACACCATCGTGTCCGCGCGATCCGGTGAGAGCGAGGATGTCACCATCGCACACCTGGCAGTCGGCTGGGGCGCCGAGCAACTCAAGGTCGGTTCCATCACCAGATCCGAACGCACCGCGAAATGGAATGAGCTGCTCCGCATCGACGAACAGCTGGGCGGAGCACCGATTCGGTTGGGAAGATTGACCCTTGGTTAGTCTCCGATAGGCCCGGTTGGTAACACGTCCCTTAATCCCGGTCGCGCCTCACCCGGAACCGGACTAGCGTGGGCATTGTGCCCATCACATCGGGATCGGCGCACGCCGACGGAGTGAACCGGCTACTGCAGAGTTACCGGGCCATACCCACGACGGCGACTGTCCGTTTGGCTAAGCCCACGTCAAATCTGTTCCGCGCAAGGGCAAAGTCGACCGCACCGGGCCTGGACACCTCGGGCCTCACCGGTGTCATCGGTGTGGACACCACGAACAGAACGGCCGATGTGGCCGGCATGTGCACCTACGAGGACCTGGTCGCAGCCACACTTCCACATGGCCTATCACCATTGGTGGTGCCGCAGCTCAAGACGATCACGCTGGGTGGCGCGGTGACCGGACTCGGGATCGAATCCGCATCCTTCCGCAACGGGCTTCCCCACGAATCCGTCCTCGAAATGGATATCCTCACCGGCTCGGGCGAGGTCATCACCGCATCGCCGCACCAGCACGTAGATCTGTATCGGGGATTTCCCAACTCGTACGGCACGTTGGGGTATTCGGTGCGGCTACGCATCGAGCTCGAACCCGTCAAACCATTCGTTACCCTGCGGCACATCCGATTCCACGGCCTCGACGAGCTGGTGACCGTCATGGAGTCCATCGTCGACTCGGCGACCTTCCAGGGTGAACGAGTGGACTATCTGGATGGGGTGGTGTTCAGCGCCGAGGAGTCCTACCTTTGCCTGGGCACCCAGACGGCTTCTCCAAGCCCCGTGAGTGACTACACCGGCCAGCAGATCTACTATCGCTCGATACAGCATGCCGATGGAACCAGCCACGACCGCCTCACAATTCACGATTACCTATGGCGTTGGGATACCGACTGGTTCTGGTGCTCCCGCGCCTTCGGCGCGCAGAATCCGCGCATCCGCAGGGTTTGGCCCCGAAAGTACCGGCGCAGCAGCGTTTACTGGAAGATGATCGGTCTCGACCAACGCTACGACATCGCCGATCGCATCGAACGCTTCAACGGCCGACCCACTCGCGAGCGTGTGGTGCAGGATGTCGAGGTACCGATCGATCACACCGCCGAATTCCTCCGGTGGTTCCTCGACGAGGTGCCGATTGAGCCGGTATGGCTGTGCCCGTTGCGATTACGCGAATCGGAGGAGGCCTGCGGATGGCCGCTCTACCCGATCCGGCCCGGGCGGACCTACGTCAACATTGGTTTCTGGTCTTCGGTGCCCGCCGGCCCCACCGAAGGAGCCACCAACCGCCTCATCGAGCACACCGTCAGCGAGCTGGGCGGGCACAAATCGCTGTACTCCGAATCCTTCTACCCGCGCGAAGAGTTCGAGACTCTGTACGGCGGGGAGCACTACCGGACCTTGAAGAAGACGTACGACCCCGATGGCCGATTCCTGGATCTCTATACGAAGGCGGTGCGGCGACAATGACATCGACCCAGTCCAAGAATTCCGAACGGAGCGAGAACGGCAGGCTCTCACTGGCCGAGATTCTGGAGATCGTGGCGGCCGGCGAGCTGCCGCTACGCTTTCGCGCGTACGACGGCAGTAAGGCCGGCCCCGAGAATGCCCAACTAGGACTCGATCTACTGACACCCCGCGGTACAACGTATTTGGCGACCGCACCGGGTGACCTGGGGCTGGCACGCGCGTATGTTTCCGGCGATATCGAAATGCAAGGGGTGCACCCGGGTGACCCCTACGACCTACTGATGGCGTTATCCGACAGGCTGGACTTCAAGCGCCCACCCGCTCGGGTGCTGGCCAATATCGTCAGGTCGATTGGCTTCGAGCATCTGCGGCCGATCGCGCCGCCGCCGCAAGAGGCGCTGCCCCGCTGGCGTCGGGTGGTCGAGGGATTCCGGCACAGCAAGACGCGCGACTCCGAGGCCATCCACCATCACTATGACGTATCGAATACGTTCTACGAGTGGGTGCTTGGCCCGTCCATGACATACACGTGCGCCTGCTATCCGAATGCCGACGCCACCCTTGAGGAGGCGCAGGAGAACAAGTACCGGCTGGTGTTCGAGAAGCTGGCACTCAAGCGCGGGGACCGGCTGCTCGATGTGGGCTGCGGCTGGGGGTCGATGGTCAGGTATGCAGCACGGCGCGGCGTGCGGGCCACCGGCGTCACGTTGTCGGCCGAGCAGGCCGCCTGGGCGCAGAAAGCCATTGCCGATGAGGGACTCTCGGACCTGGCCGAGGTACGCCACGCCGACTACCGCGACACCGCGGAAAGAGAATTCGATGCGGTGTCGTCGATCGGGCTCACCGAGCACATTGGCATTGCCAACTATTCGTCGTACTTCCGGTTCCTACAGTCGAGGCTGAAGACCGGCGGTCTGCTGCTCAACCACTGCATCACCCGGCCCGATAATCGAACCTCAGCCGTCGCAGGGTATTTCATCGACCGCTACGTGTTTCCCGATGGCGAGCTGACCGGGTCGGGCAAGATCATCACCGAAATGCAGAACGTCGGCCTTGAGGTGCTACACGAGGAGAATCTGCGCCACCACTACGCGCTGACACTGAAAGAGTGGTGCGCCAACCTCGTCGAGCACTGGGACGAGGCGGTCGCCGAGGTAGGCGAGGCCACCGCGAAGGTGTGGGGTCTGTACATGGCCGGTTCCCGGCTGGGCTTCGAGCGCAATGTCGTTCAGCTACACCAGGTACTGGCCACGAAGTTGGATGAGCGCGGCGGGTCCTCGCTACCGCTGCGCCCGTGGTGGCAGGCCTAGCTCGGGTCGATCTTGCGGGCACCCAGCTCGTTCTGAAGTAGTTCCAGCGCAACCTCTTCGGGGTCCCGTCGCGGCCCCGCCTCGCCCTGCCCGGCCTCGGCGAGCATCTGCTCCTCCTCGTCAACCGGATTCGACGGTTCCGGCTCTGGCTCGGAAACCGGCTCCGGGTCGGGTGTCGGACGACTGGGCCGCGTCACTACCCGCGGGGCGGGCTTGTTCGCACGCGCCGCGGGCGCGGATGCGGCAGCCTCTCCGCTGCCGACCTCGCAGCGGATCTCCCAGTCGACTCCGAGCGCATCCTTCAGCGCATCCCGGATGACCTCGGCGTTCCGCGACTCGGTGATGCGCTTAGCCAAGGGCGGCGAATCATGGGACAGCACCAGGGTCTTACCCTCGATGGCTCGCACGGTGGCACCGGAGAGCATCACCTCGGTGGTACGGCTGCGGTCCCGGACCTTGGACCGAATCTCTACCCAGGCATTGCGCACGGCGGTGGTGTCGAGTGCGCCCGGCTGACGTGGCTCGGGTGCCGGAGCCGCAGCGAGCTCAGGCTCAGGCTCGGTCGCGGGTTCAGGTTCGGGCGGTGCCGCGGAGGTCTCGGGTTCCGATTCGGGCGTCGGTTCCGGTTCGGGTTCGGGCTGCGGTTCCGGTATCGGTATCGGTTCAGGTTCGGGTTCGGGTTCCGCGGCCGGCGTTGGTGCGGGCGGCGCGGGGGCTGGAGCTGGGGGCTCCGGCGTGGGTGCTGGAGCTGGGGGCTCCGGCTCTGAGGCGGGTGCCACCTCGGCCGGAGCAGCGGGTGCCTGCGACTTGCGAACAAAACGCGCCGCGTCACCGCCGCCGGCCTCCGGCACGGACATGTCGAGACGTTTCTCGATGCGCTCAACCCGCTGCAGCACAGCCGATTCGGCATCAGTGGCCGAGGGCAGCAGCAACCTGGCGCACACCACCTCCAGCAGTAATCGCGGGGCCGTCGCCCCACGCATCTCCCCCAGCCCGGCATGCAGCACCTCGGCGTAGCGGGTCAACGTCGCTGGACCGATCCGTTCGGCTTGTTCGCGCATCCGGTCGAGCACATCCTGCGGAGCATCGACCACGCCACGCTCGGCAGCATCCGGAACAGCTTGCAGGACAATCAGATCGCGGAAGCGCTCCAGCAGATCGGTGCCGAACCGCCGCGGATCGTGCCCCGCATCCATCACGCCTTCAATCGCTCCGAACACGGCGGCGCCGTCACCGGCGGCAAGGGCGTCAACCGCATCATCGATCAACGCGATATCGGTGACACCCAGCAGCGAAAGGGCGCGCTGATAGGTGACTCGTTCTTCGTCGGCCCCGGCCAGCAGCTGATCGAGCACCGACAGCGAGTCGCGAGGGGAACCGGCGCCGGCGCGGATGACGAGCGGATACACCGGGTCGTCCACCGCGACGCTCTCCTGCGCACAGATGCCCTCGATGAGAGTCCGCATCGTCTTCGGCGCGAGCAAGCGGAACGGATAGTGATGGGTGCGCGACCGGATGGTGGGCAGCACCTTCTCCGGTTCGGTGGTGGCGAAGACGAAGATCAGGTGCTCGGGTGGCTCCTCGACGATCTTGAGCAGCGCATTGAACCCCGCTGTGGTGACCATGTGCGCTTCGTCGATGATGAAGATGCGGTAGCGCGACTGTGCGGGTGCGTAGAAGGCTCGGTCACGCAGCTCGCGGGTGTCGTCGACCCCGCCGTGACTGGCGGCGTCCAGCTCGATGACATCCACGTTCCCCGAACCGTTGGGGGCCAGCGCGACACATGAGTCGCAGATTCCGCAGGGCGTCGAGGTGGGTCCCTGCGCACAGTTCAGCGAGCGGGCCAGGATGCGTGCGGAGGATGTCTTGCCGCAGCCGCGGGGCCCCGAGAACAGATAAGCGTGGTTGATCCGGCCGGCGTCCAGTGCGGTACTCAGCGGTCCGGTGACATGCTCCTGGCCGACAACTTCCGCGAAGGTCGCCGGGCGATACTTGCGGTACAGGGCCACGGAGAGCAAGGGTACCGGCGACCCCGGACGGTCCTACCCGGCCGGTCTCATCGGGCCGCATTGCGCACAACGGCCACATCACGTGATCTTGTTCGCTAAAGTCCGCTCATGACGACACATCGCGTTGATATGAGCACTGTGTTGGCGGTTGGCGTGAGTGTCATCGCACTCGCATTCACCTCCGCTTGTTCCAAGGAATCGCCGAACGATCCGAGGGCTGTTCAGGCGAGTACACAAAAGTCGGATGAGCCGAGCCAGAAGTTGCCCGCAGGCCCGGCGACTGGGCTGTTGCTGACGCGCGAAGACTTCCCTGCCGGCAATGGGACGTTTTCCGTCGCGGACAAGGCCAAGCTCGACAAGGACAAGGCGGAGAAATCCAAGCCGCAGACGGTCATCCCGCCCGGATGCTACGAGTTCATATCTGAGAGCGACGGCGACTACGACAGGGCGCGAGCCAAGTACGACTCGGACACCGTGATGGCGGAGAGCAGCGTCGGGCTCGGCGTCAAGCAATCGTTCGACGACCTTCAGAAGAGGGCCAAGGAATGCGCCTCGGTTCAAATGGCGGGTGACGGGGTGGAGATGAAGGCGAATGTCACCGTCGCCGATCTTCCCGGTGCCTCCGTGGAGGCCAAGTTGGTGAAGATCGACGGCACGCTCGGACCCGAGGGGGATCAGATTACGGTCGTGTCGCACTTCGCCGTCGCGCATCCGCGGGGTACCACTGTGCGGGTTGAGGTCGATCAGTTCATGAACCCATGGACCGCCAGCGATGATGCCCTGGTGCTGGATCTACTCAACAAGCAGATCGCCAAGGTGCAGAAGGCACCGTAGGCGAGGCGGCACATGACGGATGGGGGAAGTCCCATGGCTCGCATGCTGTCGATCGGCCGGTCGATCGGCACAGTATTGCTTTCGTTACTGCTCACCACGGCGTGCACCAATGTCATCGCGGGTGAACCGACAACGGACGGCTTGCCGCGACCGCCCAAGGGTGATCCCGCCAATCTCTTGCTGCCGCGTGAAGATTTCCCGGATTCCGGCACATTCACGGAGCGTGAGCAGCCGGACGATGACGGTCCGACGGTGTCCCCGACCGAGTGCAACAGGTTCGTCAACCACGACACGGTCCCCTTTAACCAAGCGTCCGCACAGTACGAAGACGGGCCGCTGAGGGTGGACGTGGTAGTCGGCCTGGGTATCACCGAGTCTTTCCAGTCGATCGAAGACAAGGCCGGGCGATGCGGGTCCGTCACCCTGGATCTCGACGGGATCGACGGGACCGGCAGCGTCAAGATGGAGAAGGTCACTGGTGCAACCGTCGACGCGGCAGCGACGGTCTTCACCGGCAACCTCGGCATGGACGGCGAGCAGTCTGTCGAAATCACCATCAAAACGCTGACGGCTTACCCTCACGGGGCCACGGTGACCGTCAAGGTCCTGCATGCCATGGAGCCCTGGACTGCCGAGAACGACACGCTGGCACTGACGCTGCTCAACAAACAGGTCGCCAAGGTACAGAAGGCGCCCTAGTCGTTACGCTCCAACAGCTTCTCGGTTGCCGCCAGCAGCGCGCACGTCGCAAGGCCGTCGACGGCGGCGCCGATGGTTTCCAGCGGCGGGAACGACGGTGCCAGTCGAATATTCTTGTCGTTCGGGTCATTTCGGTACGGGAACGTCGCGCCCGCCTCAGTGAGCGCGATCCCCGCCTCCTTCGCCAGTGCGATCGTGCGCTTGGCGGTACCGTCGAGAACGTCGAGGCTGATGAAGTATCCGCCCTTGGGCTCACTCCACGAGGCGATCTTACTCTCGCCCAAACGCTCATCCAGGATCTCAAGCGCCAGTTGGAATTTGGGCGCCAGGATCTGCTGATGTTTCTGCATGTGCAGCTTGACACCCTCGGCATCGCCGAAGAACCGCAAGTGCCGCAGCTGATTCACCTTGTCGGGTCCGATGCTGCGCTTGCCGGCATGCTGGAGATACCACGCGATATTAGCGAGCGATCCGCCCATGAAGCTCACACCCGCGCCCGCGAAGGTGATCTTCGAGGTGGAGGCAAAGATCAACGGACGGTTGGGGTGCCCGGCGGTTTCGGCGATCCCCAGCAGATCCACGTTCCGGACGAAGTCGTGCGTGAGTGTATGTACGGCGTAGGCGTTGTCCCAGAACAAGCGGAAATCCGGTGCGGCCGTGTTCATCTGGGCCAGCCGACGGACGACTTCCCAGGAGTAGACGGTTCCGGTCGGGTTGGAGAAGACGGGAACACTCCACATGCCCTTGATGGTCGGGTCGGAGGCGACGAGTTCTTCGATGAGGTCGACGTCGGGCCCGTCCTCGCGCAGCGGTACCGGAATCATCTCGATGCCGAAGGATTCGGTGATCGCGAAATGCCGGTCATATCCGGGTGCCGGGCACAGGAATTTCAGTGAGGGCTCGTCAGTCCAAGGGCGGGGTGAGTCGACGTTTCCGTGGAGCAGTGAGTACACGATGACGTCGTGCATGAGCGACAGGCTGGCGTTGTTGGCGGCGATCAGGTTGGGTGCCGGGACGCCGAGCAGCTCACCGAAAATGGCGCGCAGTTCTGGCAGTCCGTTACCGCCGCCGTAGTTGCGCGTGTCGGTGCCATTGCCGTCGCGATAGTCGCCGTCGCCGGGCAGGGCGAGGAGGCCGTTGGACAGGTCGAGCTGCTCGGGCGCAGGCTTGCCGCGGGTGAGGTCCAAGGACAGGCCCTTAGCCTTGAGCTGGCTGTAGTTCTCCTGCTGCAACCGATGCTGAGCTGCGAGTTCGTCGGGTCCGAGCGACAGGAATGACACGGCTTTCCCCTATTCGCCCCTGCGGGGCATCTGGAGGGCGCGATATTCGTTAGGGGACCCCGCGCACCCGACAGAGCCCGTTGACCCTTGCTGCCTTCCAGCCCTGGGGGAGTTCACAGGATAGACGCCGCGCGGGGTCCGGCGACCAGTCTAGTAGGCGGGCGTCAGTGAGCCTGGGTGGTGGTGGGTGTTGGTGGTTGGCTCTCCGAATTGGAGGTGTGGTGGTGGTGTCCATTTGGTGGTGCCGTCGCGTTGTTTTTGGGTGGTCCAGCCGTTGTTGAGGAGTCGGTGGTGTGGTGCGCAGGCGAAGGTGAGGTTGCTTATTTTTTGTTAAACTGACCTTATGGTGAAGAAGGTTTCGGCGGTGCGGTCGGCGGCAGTGTATGCCCGGATCTCTGCTGACGTGGAGGGGAAATCTCTTGGAGTGCAACGACAGTTGGAGGACTGCCGCAAGCTCGCCGCCGAGCGCGGCTGGGTGATCGGGCGCGAGTATGTCGACAACGACGTGTCGGCGTACTCCGGCAAGGCGCGCCGGGGCTATGAGGAGATGTGCAGCGACCTGGCGGCTGGGGGCGTGATGCGGTGATCGTCTACAACCTAGACCGCCTGCACCGCCGCCCCGCCGAGCTGGAGGATTTCGTGGCTCTGTGCGAAGCCGCAGGGGTGAGCCAGGTGGCGACGGTGACGGCAGACATCGACCTCGGTAACGATGACGGGCTGTTTATGGCCCGGATCTTCGCGGCCTTTGCCGCCAAGGAGTCAGGACGCAAGTCGGCGCGCATGCGCCGTAAGTATGAGCAGAAAGCGGCCCAAGGCTTGCCGCACGGCCCGAACCGCCCCTTCGGCTACGAACCCGACAAAATCACCATCCGCGAGAGCGAAGCAACAGTGATCCGCGAGCTAGTGGCTCGGGTGATTGCGGGCGAGTCGGTGAACTCACTGACCACATGGCTCAACGAATCCAAGATTGCTCCGGTGCGCGGCGCCCGCTGGGCATCCACTGCGGTGCGCAACATTGTGTCTTCACCCCGGATTGCAGGGTTGCGCGCCTATAAGGGTGACGTGGTGGGTGAGGGCGTTTGGGAGCCGATCGTCAGCACAGCGGAGCGGGAGAAGGTGTTGGCTGCGTTGGCGGCGCGGTCGTGGAACCGCAAACGCTCACCCCGCAAGTATTTGTTGTCGGGGTTGTGCCGGTGCGGGCGCTGCCAGGCTCGCATGTTCTCGGCGGCGCGTCTGGAGGCCGGGGCATCCAAACGCCGGTATGTGTGTTCATCGAGCCCTGATCATGGCGGGTGCGGGCGCATGACCATCGTCGCCGAGCCGTTGGAAGAGTTGATCACTAACGCAGTGTTGGCGCGGCTGGATTCGCCTGTCTTAGCCGATATTGTCGCCGGGAAAGTGGCTGCGAATCCCGATGCCACCGCTTTGAGCGCTCAAATGCAGGCCGCGCAAGCACGCCTAGACGAGTTGGCGGGGCTGTACTCATCGGGAGCAATCACGGCACGGGAATGGATTTTGGCCCGCGACCCGATTACCGATGCGATTGCGGGATTGCGCCGCGATATCGTCCGGGCCACCGACACCGGCCCGTTGGCTGAACTAGTGGGTCAGGGCAATGCGCTTCGCCTGCAATGGGATTCACTGTCGCTGGACCGCCAGCACGCCATCATCCGCACTGTGATTGATCACGTCACTATTGGCCCCGGCACACCCGGAAGCCGGGGCGTGGACATCAACCGGGTGCTACCGCAATGGCGGACTTGAGGCTCATTGTGTCTACGGCGTGGTGGGCCAGCGTAAGTCCAGGTCGCGGATCAGGTTGGCGTTCGTATCCTTGGTTCCGCCGAAGTGGTGCCAGTTGATCTGCGAGCCGGTGGGGTGGAACCAATCGAGCTTGAGCCCCTTGGTGGCGAGTTCTTCAAGGTTGGCGGTCACGACTGTGCCATCGGCCTCAACTACCTTGTCGCCCAGTAGTTTCCAATTGTGATCCTTGGCGATTAGGCGCGCTAGTTCGGTGTGGCTGCGTCCCACGAACGTGGTGTTACAGGTCTGCATCTCTTGCGGTTCCCATGGCCGGTCCATACTTTGCTCTCCTATTTCTTGCTTAGTCTGCGGATCGTTGTTCGAGTAGCCGTTTGATGTCGGCCACGCCGGTTTTGATGGTGCTGATGTCGTCCTGTAGCGCGGTCAGCGCCGCGTTGACGGCGACGCTGTCGAATTTTTGTTGGTCGCGGCGCTTTTGGGCATTTTCGTTGTTTTTCATTCGGTCCCGTTCTCTTGCGGCGGCTGCGGCGGCGTCCGCGCGGTCGTCGGGGCGTGCGCCCCAGTTCTCTTTGATCTTCCAACGGCTCACCATGTGCTCGTAGATCAGGTCTTCGACAGGCTTGTCTTGGTCATCGAGGCTGAATGCCCAGGGGTCAGCGCTATCGCTGACATGTTCGGGGTCACGGTGTAGTCGTTCACGCAGGACAGGGATCGCCGGTAGGAGCAGGTACCGGATTGCGGCGGGGTGGTCCCACAGATCCAGGGACGAGGCTGCACCGGTCACTTGCAGCAGCAATTTGCAGTCGGACTGGCTGAGCCCGAGGTCCGCGACAGTTTGGATCGCTCCAGCCAGTGCGTTGGCCGCGATATTGACCGCCTCCGCAATTTTCATGTATTCGATAGGGTTGCCTGTGGCCCTCGGGTAGCTTCTTGTGGCGAATACTTCGTCGCTGTTGGCTGCGGCGGCGATGTGGGTAGCGAGTTGCTCGCGGGCTATGCCTCGGGGCGTGCCGGTCTGGGCAGCTTCGAGTTCGGGATCCGGGGCTGGTGCGGGCCATGCGAGCGCGTAGGCGTCGTTCAGGGCGTGCGGGTCAGCGTCCATGACGTGGCAGAGTGCGGCGATGACAGATGCCCACAGGTACCCGGATCGGGCTATCTTTTTTTCGTCTTTGTTCCGCTCGCCCAACGTGCGGCCCGCATTATTCGGGTCATCCAGGCTTTCGAGACTGGCCGCGAACCTATTCCATTGCTCTCGTGTGGTCTTGAGTGTCAACGCTTTCACAGCTCCGTGCCAGTGCGGTTTCACGCTGACCGGCAACAGAAACATTTTCAGCAGCACATCACGCAACGTGACATCTACGATACGTTTTTCGATCGCGGTATCGCTCGGTTCAATCCCAGCCTTGGTCGGCCAGCCCCTGCCGGAGCGAACGTTCTCGCCGGGGGTGGTGTAGCCGCCCAGTGTTTTGTACGCAGGCCCGAAAACCTTGGCCAGTTGCTTTTCGTACTCCGCGGTTTCCCACTCGTCGTCATCGGGTGGGTCGTTGTCGATGTTCTTCCTGACGGCGGCAACCCGCACCAGCCAGGACCGATGCAGTGCGCCTGCGCAGGCGCACACACATTTGGTTCCCCCTGCTTCTTCGCAGCTAGACGTATGATCTGCTGTGCTCATTGTTCTTCCCCCTCTTGCTTATTTTCCTATTGTTTGTCTGCCGGTGTTGACATAGAAGCCAGCGTAAGTGCCAACACCGACAATCCGGTGTCAACCCATTGACCGGAACGCCTATATTCATCGGGAATCCCTCAGCAGAACGGCTACTTGTCCGAGTACGCCGGGGTCAGTGACGGTGACTGGCACTCCTTGGCGTTCGCAGGACGCGGTTAAGCCAGGCGGCGAATTCGGCCCGGCCTGTAAGCCGCAGAGCGACGGGCAGTTGCCGGGGAGCTCATTTCAGCCATCGCCGGTCTCCCACGGTGGCGATGCGGCAAGGGTGCCGCGATGGCGGATTTCGGCCAGTCCAGTGCGGCGAGTGTGGATGTGCCGCAGCGCGGCCGAGACTGCCAGTGTTACCTCACCAATGATGAAATGCCACATCTGTGAGGTAACACTCATGCGTGCCCGTCGATAGGGTGGAGCCGACGTGTCGGAGGGCCCGAATTGCTGACTGGGCCTACTGTCGACCAGATCCGCTACACCGGTAGTGATTTCGAGATCAGCTGTAGGTTCTCATTATCGGTGTCATTTTCTCAGATGCGATGTCATCGCCGTGTCATGAATGACGTGGACATGAGGATTTCCGGATCGATGATGTCTGGGCTGACTAAATCATTGAACGGGGTCCGGGGGCCGCTGGTGGAGTCTGGCTAACGAGCCTTCCAAACCCAGCCTTTGACCTTCGTCAACTGGCGCTCTCGTTCTGGCTGCAAAGTCCCCGCCGCGTGGTTTCGGCGCTGCACAGCCACCCACCTCCCGAGAGAGAACCCGTCGACAGCATATGCCTGCGGGACCACGGCATCGCCGTGCGTCCTGACGTACTTGATCAGCAGCTCGTAGGCGCGGGTCCAGGTATCGGCCTTCGGTGTCCATGTCCAACCGGCAAGTTGTTCCAGTTGTCTCACGTTTTCAGGGCTTAACGAACCCCGCTTCTTCCGGGAGCGGACAGTGTTGACCCACTGTCCCAGCTTAAAACCATCTTTGGTCTCGTACGCGGTCGGTACCTGAGAGTTCCCGTTTCTGCTCGTATAAGTGGTTAGTCTGCTGAATCCGCGCCCCCAGCGTTCCGCGTAGGCATCCCAAACCCAGCCGGGAAGGGCCTCCAACAGCGCCTTCCGGTCCGCACTCAACTTATCTCGATTCATGCGTTGGGTCAGCACCCAGCTTCCGATGTTCACGCCGTCCTCGACATGCCCGTCGGGCACCTGAGTGTGATTTTCGCGATTACCGAACTGCTGCACTAACTTGTAGGTCCGATGCCACCGGTCCTCGTGGGGATTCCAAGACCAGTCGGGCAAGTACTCCAATAGAGCGCAACGCTCTTTGGACAACGTGTTGCGAATTCCCCGCTGAACCGCGACCCAGGAGCCCAGTGCTACGCCGTCCTCCATGTGCGGCTGTGGAACTTGGGAGTGGCCCTCGCGCTCGGCGAATTTCTTGGCGAGCTGATATTTTTCAAACCAGGCGTCATCGGATACTCCCCAGCTCCATCTGGACAATGACTCCAGTCTTGCTATCCGCTCATGGGACAAGTTGTCTTTCTCGGCTCGCTGCTCTCGGACCCAGCTTCCGAGTTTGACCCCGTCGTCGACATATCCGCCGGGCACTAGGGAATGCCCATGGCGTTCAACGAACCTACTCAGCATCTCGAACTTCTGATCCCACACATAATCGGCCTTCCGCCCCCAGAACCAGCCAGGAATCGACTCCAGAAGAGTCTGCCTCTCTGTGCTGAGGTTCATGTGTTCGCGTCGTCGAAGTCGGGTCCATTGGCCGAGTCTTAGACCGTCCTCCAGGTGGTCAACTGGAACATTGGTGTGTCCTTCACGGCTGGCATATGTACGCAGCGCCTCGAGGTGCTGCATCCAGGAGTCCTCGACAGCGTTCCAGCTCCATCCAGCGACTGCCTCAAGGCGCAGCCGCCGTTCGTCTGTCATCTTTGAGCGAGCGCCACGTTGTTCTGCAACCCAGTTCCCCAGATTGATCCCGCCATCGAGAAAGTTTCGGGGGACTCTTGCGTGCCCTTGCTGCTCGGCGAACGCCGCGAGCGTCGCATATCCACGTTCCCATGAGTCGGTGTATGGATCCCACGACCAGCCCGGAACGGACTCGAGAAGCCGCTGGCGTTCGTCGCCCATGTTGGCACGGCTGACTCGTTGCTGCTGCACCCAACCCCCAAGATTCACCCCGTCTTGTTTGCATCCCTGCGGTACCAAAGCATGGCCTTCACGCTCCTGGAACTGTCTAAGAAGTAAGAACTTTCGCTGCCACCAATCGGCGCGGGCATCCCAGACCCAGCCAGGTAGAGACTCAAGTCGTTCACGTTGATCCTCGGACAGCTTGCTTCGCCTGATTCGCTGATCCGTTACCCATTGACCTAACCGGAAACCGGCTTCCCTGTGCTCCTTGGGAACGCGTGCGTGACTTTCCCGTTCGACAAAGGCCCTCAAGAATCCGTGGGCGCGTTCCCAGTCGTCGGTTGTTGGATTCCACGACCAATCTGGAAGAGCCTCCAGTAGCGCCTTCCGCTGTGTGGATATCTCGTCACGGCAGTTTCGCTGCACCGCCACCCATTGCCCGAGTCTTAGCCCCTCCTCGACATATCGTTGTGGCGCCCTTGCGTGTCCCTCTCGTTCCGCGAATTTCTTCAGCCCCGAGTAGTGTCGAGTCCACCTGTCTTCCAGCGCATCCCACACCCAGCCCGGCAGCGTCTCCAGCTCCCTGACCCGGTCTTCGGGCACCTCTCCGCGCTTGTACAAACCCCGCTGCGTAGCGACCCAACTCCGGAGGTTGTATTCGCCGACCATGTAGGGAACAGGCACATTCGCATGACCGAATTCGGTGACGAACTGGTGCATGAATCCCATCCACATACTCCACCGATCTGCGAGAAGGTCCCAGGTCCATCCGGCCAGACGCTCCAACTGAACGCTCCGGTCCTCGCTTAAGGCGTTGTTGGCATGCAGACTGCGCTGTACGCTCGCCCAGCTGCCCAGTGCGTAACCTTCGATGACGTAGCCGACAGGAACTTGCGCCGTACCGTTGTCGTCGGCGTATCGCTCCAGTAAGCCGTACCAGAATTCCCAACGGGCACTAGTTTTTTCGACTAGACGAATGTTGAAGGCATCGGAGAATTCCTTACCGATGGAGCGGGCCACGTCCAGACGGATCTTATCGGGAATCCGAGCACGTCCACCGTTACGGCCGAGTTCTCGTCGAAAAGCATCAATCTGCTCTGCTAGTTCCACATCGTGAGCACGGAGGGCATTGATGACACGCCAAACCGATTTGAAGGACGAATCATTGAGGGCAGTGTTGGGATCAGTCTCGGTGTCGACGAACACCGGAATGACTATCGTTCCGACAGTCTTGTCACGGGCGAGCCGGATCGCTCGACCGACAGCCTGAACGATATCCACTTCAGAGCCGCGAGGGTCGATAAAGGCCACACCGTCAAGGGTCGGAACATCGACTCCCTCACCGAGACAACGCGCGTTGGCCAACAGACCTCGTTCACCAACATTGAGCTGGCGCAGCCGTTGGAGCCGGACATGGCGCTGCCCAGCACTCATTTCCCCGGAGGCGAACTCGGACCACAGCGGGCCTGACGGCCGCTGCCGCGTCGGCATCCACTCGAACACCTCAGGCATCTCAGCCGCGAACTTCTTAGCCCGTAGGACGCGGGAATGGAAGCTGATGACCCGACGAAGGTCATACTTGCGCATCGCCTTGGCCAGTCCGATCTGACTGGCCAGAGTTCTTGCATCAGTGATCTTTCCGTCGCGCCGCACAAGGACACCCCTTTGTGCCCATTCCTGGTAGGTCGCGTCGTCAACACCAACGACGGCGACCCGGTAATCAGTCAGCAACCCCCGGCGGATGGCCTCACTAAAACTCAACCGGTGGAATACTTCTCCAAACTTCGTGGGGTCGTTCATGGATGCGATTTCCATGTCTGATTCCTGGCCCGCACCAAGAACTCGACCGGTGTAGTAGCGCGGCGTCGCCGTCATAAACAGCCGCTTACGTGCCCTGATGGATTGGTTGTCAAGAATGGTCGCAAAGACAGCCGCTTCGTCGCCGGCTACCCGATGGCTCTCGTCAGCGATTGCTAGATCGAACTGCGGGACACGCTCCAGTGCAAGAGCTGCCGCGATTTGAGGAGAAGACTGGTAGGTGGAGAACACCACGCGAGGTCCGTGCCGTCGCAGAAAATCAGCTATCCTCGCGGGCTCCGTTTCGACAGGAACGCATAACTCACTGACGTGAGATATCGCGGTATCATCCAGGGCCACAGTCTGATCAGAGCAGACCGGCAATGCGTCGAACGACTCTGTGGCGTGCGCCCTCCAAGCCGCCAGTGTCTGCTTTAGCAGCGACAGCGACGGCAAAAGGACCAAAGTACGCTTAACAGCAAGCGCCTCCTTGATGAAAAGTGATGTAAGGGTCTTTCCCGTACCACAGGCCATGATGAGTTGACCGCGATCCGCGTTCTGGAACCCCTTGCAGACGTTGCGGATTGCTTCTTTCTGATAGTTACGGGGCTGAAGCGGCTTCAGAGGTTTGATCGGTTGTAAGCGGTCTGGGAACTCTGGCCAATCAACCTCTGCAGTAAGTAGATCAGCCAGACCGACGAACCCGACCCGTTTTTCTTGGGCATCGATCGTCCGGCGGGCGATGCTATGCAGGCGGTCGGTCGTGGCGATGAGAAGGCGATAGCAGAACCACTTTCGCGATGATTCCGAGAGGAACTTGTCGACGTCCTTCTTAGTGATCGCGCTATCGGGGACATACGCCTTGGCTTGCACCGCCCAGAGCTGGCGGTCGCGGTCTTCGACAACGAGATCGATGCCGGCGTCGGCACCCCATCTGTGCTCCCAGTCATCCCAAAACCAGACCTTACGTACAGTCTCCCGGTAGTACGGGTCGTTCTCCAGATACCACTTGCAGACGCGTTCAAACTGCTTGCCCCGCAAGTGGTTGTCCGTTGACAAGTTGCCGTAGAGAGTGGTGAATTTTCCCATTCCTAAAGATGGTAGCCAGCGCAGTTACCTTCCGGCCCCACAATCGGCATTCTGGTGATGGGGGCCGACGATGGCGCAGGATGAGTTGCGGAGGCGTGTCGTGCTGAACTCGCGCTGCCGGGTGGTAATACGCATTCGAACTGGTCCTGGACGGGTCTCTCGACGGTCGGCTTCAGTGAACAGTGCCAGATATACGGGTGCATCGGCCGATATCGCATCGAGTCTGTCAGTAAGTTCTCCGTCTAGGGGCCGCCAGAAGCTACAAGTACCCAACATTCATGTACTCGGGCTCCTGATTATAGATGCCTTCGCCGGGTGCGACTGTCATGCAGATATCCACGAACCAGCGCATCACGGAGACGAATTCGTCGTTCGGGAAGCCTTGGTACTCAAGACGCGGGTACGCCAATGTCACGATTTCTGCACCGCAGACTGCAGCGGAAAGATCCGCGCGGAAACCGCGCTGAAAGCGTTCCGACTGGCTCAAGGATTCTGGATGGGTCACCGTAAATTGCGCCCCCGTACCTATAGGGATAGTTGGGTTGCATATTACGAGCACCGGCCCACTCCTGCTGCCCAATGGGCACTCCCAAGTCAGCAGGCCCGGGACCTACGCGTCGGCTGACACCCCAACAAGGTGGCGACCTGTGTGATGACGCCGGGGTCGGTGATGGTCACCGGTACACCTTGGCGTTCGCACGAGGCGGTGAGCCAGGCAGTGAAGTCGGCCCGATCGTAATCACCCATCGCCCGCCCCTGGTGGGTGGACAGTGCGTAGCGCCCGGATCTCGACAAGCGCGGTGCGGCGGGTGTGGATGTGCCGCAACGCGGCCGACACGACCAAGGTTCGGTCGCCGGGGGTGGCGTGCCCTGCCCGGTCGAACTCCCACCACACCTCGTCGCCGTCTACCAGAGCTTCGTGTTCAACACCGATTGGATCATGTTGTGAGGCTCCGCTGTTGGTAACTTGTTGGCGGGTCCAGGTGGCGCGGATGGCACGCAGTTTGCCCATGGTGGTGGAGTAGCGGCGTGATTTGGTGGTGATGTGGCCTCGGTAGCCGAGGGTGTGCAGCCAGCGCCCGATCCCAGTCAACGTGTCGATGCCCAGTTCGCGTGCACGGTGGGCGAGATCGCTGATGGTGGTTAGGATCGTGCGGACGTATTCAGTGACGGGCAGGTCGGTGACGGCCTCGGAGGAGAGACGTCGGGCGCTGATGCCGAAATCTGCCAACGATTTGGTGACGTATTTAGCGAGATATCCGGCGACGCGGCGCCGCGACAACCGTTCTGCTGATCCTGTGGCGTTGGGTTCTCCTTGCACACAAGGTGTTTCGTCTGCAATCGGCTGGGTGTCGATCTGGGTACCGAACCGCACCACCAGCGTGCCAGTCTCGTTGCGGTTGCGGTTGCGGTTGCGGTTGTGGTTGTGGGCGCTGGGATCGAGGACTTCAAAGCTGGCTGTGCGTGCGGCCTGCTGGGTAAGGGTGGCTAGCTCGGCGGCGCTGAGCGGCGACTCCCACACGGGTTGGGTTTCGTGACGGTGCTCCCCACCACCACGGGTGGCGGCGGGTCCGTAATCATCGTGGTCATCTGAGGTCGTGGCGGCAGGGTCGAGCCGGATGAGTGCGTGGATGTGAGGGACGGCGCGGGCCTGCATTTCCACCACTTTGACAAAACTCACCCGCACTGATTTCGGCTGTATTCCAGCGGCTTTCAGCCTCCTGCTGACGACGCGTCGAAGTGTGATGGTGAATCGGCGCCATAGTTCGGGTAGGTGCCAGGTGAATAACACTTGCCCGATGTAGTCGTAGCAGTCCTGGCAGAGCGGTTGCCCGACGCTCGGATCGTTGTGGCCATGAGTCCTACTGCACCACAGGGGTTGCTGGTGGGGGCAGCGCCGGAACTCCCCGATCCGGCGATGATCCCGGCACACACTGCCCGTTGCGCCGTGGACGGTTCCGAAGCTGGGGGCGGTCAAGGTGGCAAACACTTGCGGATGAGTGGAGACGGTGGCGGGAATGTGGTGGCGCCCACCGCTGGTCCCAGCAGCCACCAGTTGCCAGGTATCACGGGCATAGAGATCTGAGCAGGACGGGCACACCGAGGCCCGCCGGTTGTTGCAGCGCACCCACACCACCGTTTCGCGCCCGAACTCATTGGTGCCGACCAGCTGAATGGGATGGGCACAGAATCCGACCGATTGGGCGCGCTGCCACCACGCATCAAAACCGATGGAGGAGGCGCGGCGCACCATCTGCGTGACGACGCGCGAGGGGGCGAGAGTGGCGGGGATACCCGGCAAGTTGATTGCCGGGCTCCCTGCACCATAGGTGGAACTCATTTCTGTTCTCCGGCAGTGTTTTCAGAACCGTTCTGCCCGCCCGGCTTCTTGCGAGGGGCCGGGAAGATCCGCACGAGATAGGAGATGTCGTCGTCGGTGACGTAGAAGGCACGTATCCGCACCGGCGTGGCGGTTCCGTCGATCATCACATACCCCACACCCGGTGTGGCATCAGCGATGAGGTCGCACTGCGCCCCGGCATCACGGGCACCCTGACCCAGCACCATCGCGGTTTGTGATGCCTCGGTCATGCGCAAACCGATACGCACACCGAACAACTGACGCAACGGCAACGCATCTTTGGACGGGTCCTGAATCGCCCCTACCACCGAGATACCCACCGCACGCCCTTGTGAGAGCAGCAGCCCGAGGAGTTGTTCGATCTCGGCTCGGATCTTGCGGTCAATCACATAGGAGGTTAAGGCCGCGATTTCGTCGATAATGATCACAAACAGCGGATCAGCTGTAGTGGGGGTGTGCAGGCGGGTGTGTCCGCGCAGCCGGTTGGCCCTCTCATTCATCACCTTGACCAAAGCACGCAGCAGCTCCAAGGTTCGGTCGGTGGCATCGTGAGAGAAGAACGAGAACATCGGAGCACCCGACCCGAGTTCCATACCGCCTTTGGGGTCGATCACGCACAACCGCACCCGCCCGGTTCTGATGTCCGGGGCTAAACCCGCTGTCAGCGACCACAACACCGAACCTTTACCGGCCCCCGGCGCCCCGGCAACCAAAAGGTTGTGACCTAGCACCGGCACCCGCCACAGGCCACCGTTCTCGGTGACCCCTACCGCAATCGCCGACAGATCCACGCCTGAGCCGACCACGGGCCTGGGCAACGCCACAGGTCGGGCCAACGCATCCCCGCGCATGACCCTGATGCGGATCTGACCGGGCTCGGTGGCGGCGATCGTAATGCGATCGGCCTTAAGGGCTGCCGCCAATGCTTCGGATTGGTTGCGCCAGTTGATGATCGACTGACCGGTCACCACCGACACATCCAGGATGTCGCAGTATTCGCCGATCCTGATGCCGTGCAGCAGCGGAACCAGCTGGCGCTCACCAACCGTAGCGGTCAGGCCGCATGCGGTGCACACCTTGTCCCACCGTGACAGATACCGTGACCAGCGCTGCCAATACCGGTACGGCGGACCGATCACCCACTGTTCGAACGAATCCTCATCGAGCACCATCCACAGCGTGTAGAGGGCAACAAACGCAAGTGCGGTCAGGAACCCGGCATTGATGCCCTGCCAGCACCCCATCGCGAACGCCACCGCTACAGGTGCGCCCAGTGACGGGAACCGCAACCCCCACCACAACAGCTTGCCGATCCCAGCTATGACGGCGATGAGGATTTCCCCGAGCCAATCATCGGACGATGATTCATTGCTGCCGGTAGTTTTCTTGTTGTTTGAACTGTTCGACATGAATTTTCCGCCTTCTGGAAAGTCTTTATGAGAGAATGAGAAGCCTCACCCCAGCCGCCACCTACCTACCCCCGATTGGTTCACAGCGGCTGGGGTGATCGAATTGCTACGGACGCGCGGGCGCCGACTTGCTGCTATCTGTCGACGTGATGGTGTCGGCGCGGAACGCCACTCCCGAGCGCCCCTCTTGAGACCACGGGGTGGCCACCAAATTCGTCACCGCGACCTGCTGTCCGACCGTGACCCTGGGCTCACCAGCGACCGTCACCGCCAACACATCGCCGCCATCGGCATCCAGAGCCATCAACTGCACCGCAAACAGCACCGCCCCCGTTGCCTTGTCCACCTTGGGCGCACCGGAACCGAAATCGGTACGCGGCTCAGGGGTTTTCGTGCACATGAACGACACCGACGAGGTATCAACCTTGAGTTTCATTGTCTTACTGCCCTTTTCGCTTTGTTCGGTTCACGCCCGGTCGGGCGCTGTCACCACTAAAGCTGGACATTTCGGACATATCGACAGACATTTCGGACAGTTCGGACATGACCGTGGACATTTGAGACATTCGGGCGGACATTTCGAACATTTCCCAGGTCAGCAGGCAAATCCGCGCAGGTGTGAGAAAATCCTGACAAGGCCCAGTCGTCGCGGCAGGCCGATGCTCAGGAAGGGGAACGAGGCAGTGGAGAGCACCGAGGGGGAGATCAAACCTGCCGCTGTGCCGAACGTGGCCCTCGATTTGATGATGAAGGCCAAATCGATGTCACCACGCAAGCTCGCCAGCCATGTCGGGCGCGATGAGAAAACAGTGAACAGGTGGCTTACCGGGGAAACGGTCCCGCAGAAAGCGAACGCCCGCAGCGCCGCCAACGCCTTGGGGGTGCGGCCCGAACAGCTCTGGCCCGAGATCATGATGCCCGCCGACCCACAAGAGGGCGCCGACGAGAGCACCAGCAGGACAGCGGACCTGACAGCAGTGTTCATGACCCGCAACGACTTCCTGCGCGCGGTCAGCCTCGATGACTTATTCGGCCCGGCCACCGACATAAGTCTCAGCGGGCTATCACTGAATCTGTTGTGCCAGCACTACCCGGACACCGAAATCATCCGCTTACTGGCGGGCGGCACCACAATTCGTGCACTGTTTCTTGACCCGGCAGGCCGCTACATCGCAGATCGGGAAACCGAAGAAGACCACAGCCCCGACGTGCTCTCCGGGCTGACCAAAACCAATATCGCCACCTTGCGCCGCATCCAGAACCGGCTACCGACCGAGACCGCCGCAAACCTGCACCTGCGCACCTACGATGAGCCACTGCGGTTCAACCTGATCCTCATCGACGCAGCGACATGCATCGTGCAGACCTACCTACCGCACGCACGGGGGATGGAATCGCCGACCCTTATGATCGAAAAGCAGAACCAATCCGAAGGGCTGCTGTCTGTGTTCACCTACGTATTCGAGCACTACTGGAACCGGGGCAAGCCCATCACATGAGCTACCGCGACTTTCTTGAAACCGCTTGGCACGCAACCGCCATGGGTGCGGGCATCTTGGCCTCCGCACATCCAGGGGTCGTGCACAAAAAAGGTGACCGCGATCTGGTCACCGACGCCGACCTTGAGATCCAACGCCAAATCATTGCCCACCTTTCCCGCGCCACCCCCGACATCGAGGTGCTAGCTGAGGAATCAGCTCACCAGCCTGACCCCGCTACCGCCGAACGACTATGGGTGCTCGACCCCATCGACGGAACCTCCAACTTCGTACACGGCCTACCCCTGTGCGCGGTATCTCTTGCCCTGCTGGACCACGGCCATCCCGTCGTCGCCGTCACCCGCGCGCCCCTGTTGCAACGCACCTACCACGCCACCAAAGACGGCGGCGCATACCTAAACGGCCACCCCATCGCCGCCAGCGGCACCAACCAATTGGACGAAGCGATTGTGTCCGTGGGCGACTACGCCACCGGCCAAGATGCCGACGACCGCAACCAACACCGACTCGCCCTCACCGGTGCACTTGCGGCCCGCGTCGAACGTATTCGCATGTTTGGAGCCGCCACACTCGATCTGGCATTCGTCGCCCAAGGAGCAATCGACGCCTGCGTCATCATGTCCAACAAACCCTGGGACACCGCAGCAGGAACACTCATCGCCGCCGAGGCCGGCGCACGTATCACCGACGCCCACGGCAACCCCCACACCCACCAATCAGCAGCAACCATCGCCGCCTCACCAGGCATCGCCGATCAACTTGCCGCCATCATCGAAACCAGCATCACCACCATCAGCTAGACACGACCAAACCGTTCATCGACTCCGCGTCCACCGATCGTCAACATTTCGGGGGCGGCTACCGTCCGCTGGCGCTCCCGTCCAACGCCCCCGAACAGACCACCGCAGCCACGGATAGAAAAACGACGAACCACCTCTGAACTGCTGTGTGAGAACTTTCTTTACTGGTATCAAGGGCGTCAGGCCCACACGAGACGCCAAATCAGCCCACATCCGCTCTTCATCAACCAATGTCTCACCAACCGTCAACACCACACACCGAATCTGCGACAGAAACTCTGGCCTCACAATCCAAGGCTTCCGCACCAACCAGCACGACAGCCCCCAACCGCGCGATCTCCCTAAGGCCCAATCGGCCAAACCCGCACCCAAAGATAGGAGCATCTGGTGTCAAGAAGTGGGTCGACTAGCTGTGGTTGTTCCGGTGGCTTGGTAGATGACTCTGTGGCCGATCTCGACGGCGTGATCGGCGAAGCGTTCGTAGTAACGGCCTAGCAGCGTCACATCCACGGCGGCGGCGGTCCCGTGCGTCCACTGTGGGTCGGACAGGGCCGTGAATAGGTTCTGATGTAGGTGGTTCATTGCCTCATCGTCGCGGCTTAGCTGTTCGGCTTTATCTGGATCACCGGATATCAGAACAGTTTTAGTGTTGTTGCCGATCGCCACCGCGATACCACCCATCTCAGAGAACACCGGGCGCACGTCCTCGGGTAGCGCACAGCTGGGATGACGGCGGCGCGCGGTCTTGGCCACGTGCAGCGCTAGTGAGGCCATCCGGTCCACATCTGCGACGTTCTTGAGAGCGGCCACCACGGCCCGCAGATCCCCGGCCACCGGCGCCTGACGAGCCAGCAACACGAACGCGTCCACCTCCGAATGCGAGGCCACGGACACGATGCGATCGTGCAGGGTGAACACCTTCTCGGCCAGCAGCAGATCGGCGTGCAGCAGGGCCTCGGTGGCACATTCCATCGCCTGCCCGGCTAGCCCACACGCATCGGCAATCCCTGCGTTCAAAGCGGCAAGCTGCTCATGAAAGACCGTGCGCATCCCTGCACCCTAAGCGTCCCTGGATCGCCGCCGACGGCCCTGCGTGAACACTCCGGTGAACCATTCCTCACCCAGGACCGCAGGGCTGCCCCTAACGGGCGGTATTGGTGTCCCCTGAGCAGCAGGTATGACCTGCCGACGCCCCTCTGCTGAACTGCGGCCCGCGTTGATCGTGAGGTGTTGAGACGACGTTGCCCGAAGTGTGGCCCGGATCGTGAAGTTCCTGCGCGCCGGGTATCCCAACGATGTTCCTGCCACCGACTACATACCGCTACTAGCACTTCTCACACGACGGCTCACCGACGATGAAATCATTACCGTCTTAGATACGGCGACGTAGCGGATCGGCGGCGGGATCCCAAAAAGATTCCTGTTCTGGTGCTTGTTGCCGCCGAAGCATTCTCCGCAATCCATCGCCGCCTGCATGTTCTTCTCTTAACCGCCTGATCCGACCCAGGAGAATAGGCTTACTTTGCAGATCCTTCTCCATTCGGTCGAATACCAGACCAACTTGCCGCAATGCTTCGCGATATGAATCGACGTATCCATGCTGAATCGTCTGGCTTAACCGATCAGGTGGCATAAGCAATGCGGCCTCAGTTAGCTCCAGCCTCACCAAGTCGCCGTGCACCGATACTGTTATCTTTCCGGCACTCTCTTGCCCCCCTGCTACAGGAAAAACAACCGTCCCAGAGATGTTGCCCACCCAGCTACCGAGCCAGCGAACCAGCTCGTCATCCCCCATCTCCTCGAAACCCATAACCACTTCCATCCACCTGGTAGTAGACCCCCCGTTGCGCCGTAATCAATTACAACTGTGAAGCTATCGACTCCGCCAGATCATTCAACACGAAGGGTCACCCCAGCACGTACCAATCGTTTCCGATGGCAGCGCGCAGAAACGCCATGTGGACATGGATCTGGAACAGGTGCGTGCTCTCCGCAATCGCAACGCCGCCAATTCGCAAGCCTGGCGCGAAACCGTAAACCTCATCGAACTGCAACGGCCCTATATGCTCGTAGACCCGGTCGAACATGCCCTCTTCGTTGTTATCGAAGAAATCAAAGCGCTCTTTCTTTCCTGTCGCGAAGAACGCTTTGATCGCCCCGCCAAGATCTTCGGTTGAGGAGCCTATCGCGGGAGACCCGAAGAAAACTGATCCCCTGGCGGGTTCGACTATGAGGGACACCCCGTAGCCAGGTGTCCAGAACCAGACTTTCCCGAACGCGTTGCGTGCAAAGGGGATGAAACGACCATCCGCTCCCAGGCGCGGGTGCTGGACGGCGTCAAGGAGAACTTCCTCCGCGGTGACCTTCCACTCGATGGGATCGACTAGCCAGATGAGCCCATTGCCGAATCCCGAGAAGCCGAACTCCTGCCAGTACGAGACCAGGCAGTCAGGGACAAGCCCAGTGTAGGCACGCACGTGCCCCTCAGTGCATGAGGGTCCCGGGGTGGACAGGGGCAACTTCGTGAGGAAGTACTCAAAATCTTCGTCGGCCATTAATTTCACTTCCCACCGAGTCTAACGTTCACGATTGCGTTTGGGTCTTGGGTTTGTAGCCATGCCTTGAAGGCGTCCCGCTCCTGTTTGGTCAAGTTACCAAGCGCGTTGTTGACTTGCCAGTCACCATAAGTAAGCCCGTCGGTATAGCCGCCGAACTTTATGTCTGGGTTGTGGATAACCGGCTGCGGGATAAGCCCAGAACCTGTGGGGAATTGCTTGTTCGCGTACTCCTCCGCCAGGCGTTCCGCTTCCGCCGGACCGTACCCTGCATTGCGAAGCTCTTGATATGAAAGCGATTCCAGCTCGCCACGAAGTGTACCCCGCAGATCTGTAACCGGTGGCCGCGTAGCTTCCATGTTGTCGAGGACTTGTTGGACACTTTGGGTGTTGAGGCCGTGTTCCCATAGCTGGGTGTGACGGTCGATTTCGGCGGCGTGGTCGGCGGCGTGCTTGTCCGTGTAGGAGGGAGAATCGACGTCGTATTGCGGTGTGCGTGGTAGTTCGTCAGCGGGCACTCCTCGCTGAGTGGCGATGTCCTGTAAGTTCTGTTCGCCTCTGTCCCAGTCCATCTGATCACGTTCGGCACGGTGCGCTGCCCGAGCGTCGTCAAGGATCTGTTCACCGTCGTGGCCCGCGGGAGGGTTTTCGTGAGTACCCGGCGTGTTCTGATCTCCTGGTGCAGCTGGGTGTTCATTAGGTGTGTTCGGGTGGTCGCCGGTTGCTGGTGGTGAGTTGTCGGTGCGGGGGGCTTCGGTGGGTTTGGTTTCGGCGTGGGGTGTGCCGGGGATTTCGGCGCCAGGTTTGGGGAGTTCGCTGGGTGTGGCGCCAGGTTTGGGAAGTTCGCCGGGTTTGGGGAGTTCGCCGGGGTTGATGTGGGGGAGTTGGCCGGGTTTGGGGAGTTCGCCGAGTTTGAGTTCACCGGGGTTGAGGCGGAATTCACCTGGTCTGAGTTTGGAGAGGTTCCCTAGTTTCTCGACGAGGGCTGCGGCTGTGTCTGCCCCTGTGGCACGTGCCAAAACGCTGCCGAAGCGGGCGGCACGGCTCCCGGCCTCGGCGGCGGAAATGGCCGGTCTTGCTTCCCCGACGCCGGGGATGAAGAACGTTGCGATCGTGGCTAGGTTGTATCCGACCCCGCGCATGGGGTGATCACCGCTGAGATCTTCCCAGTCGATCAGGGCTTTACCCATCTCCAAAGCGCCGTGCGGGTCCATCGCAATCTTGGTCACCAGGAATACGGGGTTCAGCATCAACAGCCCTTCAACGGTGCCTTTCCATGCCTGGAGAGCCCCCTGAGGGTTATAGGCAAACCGCACAGGATTCAACGCTGGAATTATCGAAGCCAATCCGACAATATTTTTGATTATCCCAAATTCAAGATCGATATACCCATTGACAATGGGGGCAACAGCCGGGAATTCCTTGCTCACCCATTTTTCCACTGAATTGACAAGGCCCTCAAGCATCGTCATCGCCAACTCGATGGCTTCGACCATGGCGTCAGCCTGGCGGCCCATATTCCTTAAGACCGCCATAATTTCACGGGCGATTTCCTTGATTTCCTTCAATGGATCATCGCCCGAGAAAAGGTCACCGATCGCATCACCGATAGTGTCCAGCATTCCCGATGGACTGACCCGTTTCAGCAGCTCGCGGACCTCGTTCTGGGTGTTCTCCACTTCGTCGGCGAATTTAGTGAGCTGCTCCGAGATGGCGGTGCACATCGGCCCCAAAGAAGTCAGTGACGTACCGATATCGTCCACCGCAGTGCTCATCTGCTGTTTCTCGGGAATATTCTGCGCGGTCACGCCAGGCTTGGCATCCGGTATCAGACCGGCGACCCGGTCCAATGCCTCCCCGAGTGTCTTCCATGGTGGCGCGGCCGCCCGTATATCGTCCGGGTCACCGTTGGGCCAAAATCCCTCGATAAAATGTTCGACAATCGACCACAGTATCGGTGCGGCAATACCGTCCCCCATGGCACTTGGGATGCTGACCGACAGCTCCTTCCCGGTCAGTTCCGCGGGCGCCGCAACCGAGGGCGAGGGGTGGCTCACCGTCGCAGCCGCCTCAGCCTGCGCATAACTGGCCGCCGACATCTGGATCCCGAACCCCACCTGCTGGCAGGCCTTCAGCGTCTCTAGCGCCGCTTTCGCCACCGCCGACGCATTCTGGGTATACGACGCTCCGAAGACCACTCCGGCGGTGTCCTGACCGGCGTTGAAACCTTTCAGCGAACCCGAGAACGCTGTCAGTGCCGCAGTGAGCTGGGCCGCGTCCCCACTCAGGGCAGACCCTGAAGCTGCCAATACCCCGGGATCCACCTCAATGGATGCCATCAATTATCCCCAACAAGTTTCACCCGCCCGAGCGCCCGTGCTGCTAGCTCGCGCCCCACATTTTCCTATTTGCCAAAATCGCGGCCGCATAGCCCTGGCGTGCGCCATCCAGAAATTCCTTCAACTGCGACAGAGCCTCACGTATCCGTTCAGCCCCGTCCTCTAGCTGGTGATACGCATCCTGCCCCGCCGACGCCGCCTCGCTATCCCACGAATCCGAGAGCCTGTGCATCGCCGACTCAGCCTGCCCCATCCAGCCCTTCAACGACCCATAAAAATCTTCCATCTCGGCCACCGGCCCATGCAGCGCCTCTGGATCCACCCGAAACGACCCCATCACGCATCCACCGAATCCACCCGCTGGTACTCGTTCGCCATATCCGCCATCCACCCCGATAACCCCGACAACCCCGACACCACCGATGTGGCCCCCTCATCCCACTGCCGCCACACCTTCTTGTATTCCTCCGACGCACCCCCAGCCCACGTAGCCCCCACCACGCCAGTCACATCACCATCAACCCGATCCAACCCCGACCGCAACCTCTCGGCCACCTTGGACAATTCATGAGCAGCCCGCCTCAACTCATCCAAAACAACCCGCAAATCCTTAGACACACGCCACCACCCCTCCTCAACAGCCAACACAAGTCCCAACTAGCAACGAACGCTAACACCCAGCCCGACAGCCCGCCACCACAACAGCAAAACAGAAAACCGCCATGCCTCAGAACGCGACCAAACAGATTAAGCAAACCCGAATACCCCAATCAGAGCACCGGACGAATCGGCACATCGCAAGAGCCCGAGCGGACCCGTGAGCAAGACGCACTGCGATTTCCACCGCATACACCAACGAACCTCCCCACCTAGGAGAGGTGCTGCGCCGCTGCGTATCTAGAAGCGCAGGGGGCGGAGCATGAGTTGGTCGAGTTCGGTGCCGAACTCTGAGATGTCGATATCGTTTTCGAAGAGCACCGCCACCTGGCCCACTTCTAGATCCGGTGAGGTACATAGGGCGCTGTCACCTCCGTTGCCGGTTAGCCACAGCATGTCGGTGGAGGCGATGACCTCGGGACGGTCCCAGTCCGGGATACCGGTGGCACAGCCCGCCCAGCCCGCCCAGCCCGCGAAACTGGACATGTACGAGGGTTGGGCCAGCCCAAACGATTCCCCATCCAGGATGGTGAACCCGGGATGCACATCACGGAGAAACTCACGGGCCGGCATCGGCAAGGTCTGCCACAACGGCGGCGTCGGCCCGGTGAAGGTTCGTGGATCCCAGCCAACCCAAACCACTATGTCACCGTCGGCGGCCTCGACGAAGTAGAGCAGTGCCGGGCCTTCCTCGTGCCAGTAGCACACCTGCACATCACGAAGCCGGGTACGTAGTACGTCGGCGAAACCCGGGATCATCTCCAGAAAATCTGGATTCCACCGTGCCAATGCCAGCTGTACACGCTCGGCCGGATCAGCCGATGCCGCCACCTCGCCGAACGGTCCAGCCATATCGGGAACCGGTGAATCCAGCACCGCGACAGGACCTCGCCCGCCGCCAAGCAGCTCATCGAGTTTGGCTAGGCCCGAATCCGGCGACGGCGCCCCAAACTTCAGTTCGTTAAGCAACCGATCGTCGCCAGCGGCAGCTGCAGCGATGACACGGCGCAACTCGGCGCGCACCTTGTCCTCTAGCTGCACCTGCTCGATCTGATACTCGCGACTGACCCCCCGTAGCGTTGCGGCGCTGCGGCCCCGCTGCATCCAATACACATGCCGAGACACCCACTGCAGATTCTTCGGCGTGAACGCCACCCGGGCGGTTTGCTCCATCTTGAGATCGGCGAACCCAGGCATCATCACAATCTCGGCCAACGAAATGATCCGCGCAGCCACCACAGCCGCCTCGAACTTGCCACGACCAATCGTTGCCGGAATCACGGGCTCATCACGCATCCAGACATTCTCCAATCCGGACGGCATGTCCGGGTACGCGCTCGATCTCGTGCAATGACGCAGAGCCGCTAACGATCTTCGCCAGAGTCTTGCAGGTATTTGAGTTCATGACTCAGCATCACTTCCAGCGCGGTGGGCCCAAGATCAGGTGCGCCGCGGCTAGCGAGCACCTCCCGCACCGTTCTCAACAGAGATAGCTCGGACTCAATGCCGGCCGCGGCGCTGTGGGCTGTTTGCACGTACCCCTCGTACGCGCAGCAGCCATCGCACTCATGCACCGCCAACCTCTCCCAACCCCGGGCAACCCACAACACGAATTGATCCGGATCTGGGTGGGGCTGCCCGTGCACACAAATACGGTCCAAAACACCGTTCGACCGCCACCGCTGCGGCCAGTCACCCATGTTGTGGCCACTGGGCTTATGGATGACGCAAACCATGTCGGCGCAATCATCGGGCGGATGCCCAGCAGCAAACCCATTCATGTCGCCATGATGAATGCTGCGACCTCGACGCAGCAAGTGTGCGCATACACGTGACTGAAATACACCACTACATTTGTCGTGGTCCAGCTCGCGGACCTGCGCGACAGTTGACAACAATCCTTGTTGCGTAGCTGTAGGGGTTGTACGCCGACGTCACGGTTGGGGGCAGCAACCAAGTAACCAGGGCACCAGGGGACCCAATGGCCGACACGCCAGTTGCGACCGGCTGCCAACTAAATGATCGTGAGAGCGACAAGACACCGCAGTCCACTACCCCGCGCGTCTCGCAGGTTGGAAGATCGCTGTCGGTGTTACCGCGGCGATCGCGATCATTTTGGCCCTTTGGGCTGTTACTGACGTAGAGCGCCCAGTGTGGGTATCCAATTCCAAGGCTGTCGTCACCGCATGGAACCCTGAACCGACAGCGATGAGCCCGACCGAATGCCACGCCCAACCAGTACCCCAAGTGCGACGGCAACTTCTGTGTCGGCGGCGAGCTAGCTGCGAGCCGATCGCGCACCAAAAGCTTGCCGACAGGGAATCCCCACGGCCACTCGTATCCGCCACCGATCAGGCACGGCAAGAGGTCATATTAATAACTTGTTAGGTTGTCGATGTTGGTGGGGCCGCCGGTGGCCCATTCGTTGATGTGGTGGACCTGGCACAGGTAGCCGGGGATAGTGCATTCGGGGTGGGTGCAGCCGCGGTCTTTGGCGTGCAGCACGATCCGCTGATCGGCCGATGCGATGCGTTTGGTGCGTCCGAGATACAACGGTCGTCCGTCGTCGTCGACGATGCTCAGGTAGTGGTGGGCGTGAGTAGCCATCCGGATCACATCGCGCATCGGTAGCAGGGTGCCGCCACCGGTGATCGCCACCCCTGACGCGTTCTCCAGCTCGGACAGCGTTGTCGACACCACGACGGTGACCGGTAAGCCGTGGTGGGAGCCGAGTGCTCCGGAGGCGAGGGTGGATCGCAGCACCGCGCGCAGGGCGTCGTGGCTGCGTTGGGCGTTGGTGCGGCGATCTTGTTCGGCAGCCTCGGGTGCGGGTTCCCCGTCCACGAGGGGTGATTGGTCGGTGGGGTTGCACATGCCGGGGGCGGCGAGCTTGGAGAACACGGCATCGAGGTAGGCGCGGGTTTCCGGATCCAACAGACCCGAGATCGCCGACATCCCATCGAAACCCTGTCGCCCGATCGTCACCCCGCGGCGCCGGGCGCGATCCACATCGGAGAACTCGCCGTCGGGATTCAACAACGCCATCATCCGCTCGGTCGCGATCCGCAACGATTCGGGACCGAACCGGGCCGCCAACACGGCCAGCTGCACCTCGGCGGCCTCCCGGGTCGCCATGTCGACCAGCACCGGCAGCCGATCAAAAAACGAGCGCACAATCCGGACGTGTTCCTCGCCGACCTCACCCCGACCCAGTGCGGCAGCCACATTCGGTAGCACCGGCGCCAGCCGCTCACCGGTCAACGCACGCCGCGGGGCCAGTTGCTGCGCGTCGGCGATCCGGCGCCGAGCCGCACCCCTGCCGATATGCAGCCGTCGCGCAATCACCTCCGAATACGACATACCACCCAATTCCACCGGCGAGCCGTACGTCACGATTCCCGCGGTCAGGATGTGCGAGGCAGACAGAAGTTGACGTTGAATCATCTCCAGGTCGGCCAAGGCCGTCAGCTTATCGGCGCAGCTGAGCTCATCGAAGGTCTCAGTGACCAGCCCTGCGGCCGCCCCCTTCAACACTGCAATCGAACTCATGTTCGAATGGTAACGGCGCCCACCGACAACCAAACACATCGCCGGCCCGAACAGCTAGCCGTTCAGCCCCAACAGCTCTGCCCCATTTCGATCCAGGATCAACGACGCATCCTCTGCCGACAGGCCCTCCTGGATGTACGTCGCGGAGCTGACGTACCGGGCACCGCCTTGGTACGGGAAGTCTGACCCGAACACCAACCGGTCCGCACCCAGTGAGGCAACAGCCGCCTGCAAGGCGGGCGTGTGGTCATGCCCCACTGTGTCGTACCAGATCCGGCGGGCAGCGTCCTTGGGTGCTTCCGGACAATGCGTCGCCTCCCACTCGGTGACCTGTCGGTTTGCACGCTCCAACACCATGGGTAACGCCCCGCCCAAATGGCACGTCACGATCTTCATATCCGGATACCGCGATGGGATCCCCGCGACGATTAGGTGCATGATCGCAATGGTGTCCTCGATCGGCGCCCCGATGGACCAGGTGAGCGAGTGGTCGGTGATCAGCGAGGACCCCGCACCGCACCCCGCCGGATGCACGAAAAGGATTGCTCCCCTGCGATTCAGCTCCTCATACAACGGATCAAAGACCGGGTCGGCGATGGACCGCCCGAGTACCGAGGTCGTGATCGCCGCACCGTACATGCCGAGATCGTCGATCGCACGGGCCAGCTCCTCCACCGCGGCCGGAACGTGGGGCAGGGGTAACGACGCAAACGCCCTGAACCGCCCCGGATACTCACTCGCGAGCTTCGCGTACTCGTCGTTGACAAACCGCGCGCTGTCCACAGCGACGGACTCGTCCTCGAAGTGCGGTGATGCCGGTGTCGCGGAAAGGATCTGCAGGTCGACACCTGCCTCATCCATCAACGCGAAACGGCCGTCAAGGTCAGCCATCGCTGCCCCAGCCCCAAGACCGCGATGGACATCGGTACCGGCCCGCCCGTACCCGTCGAGCAGCGAGAGGTAATCGTCCGACCACAGGTGAGCGTGAATGTCGATGCGCACACTCGTCATGCTAGTACCGGAACCCCCGTCGCCAACGGAGTCAGCAGTTCACTGAAGATCCCCACACCATCCCGAGTGAGGATGGACTCGGCGTGGAACTGAATGGATGCGAAACGCTTGGCCCGCAAGGCATGAACCTCACCCGTAAGCGGATCAGAGCTGATCTGCACCCGGCCCGCCGGGGTATCCGTCCACTCACCGCCCGTCACCGCCGCAAAGGTGTTGTAGAACCCGACATGCCGGTCGACTCCGAATAGGTTGATCTGCCGCTGCACTCCCTGATTCGGCTGCTGCCTGCGCTGGACGGGCAGGCCGAGCTGACGGCATAGCACCTGATGGCTCAGGCAGATCGACAGGAACGGAATGCGCCGCATGAGAGCTGTCTTCGTCAACGCGGTCAGGGTGGCAATCTTCGGAACATCGATCGCCGTCGGATCACCCGGACCGGGGCCGAGCACCAAGATGTCATGCGTCCCGGGATCGATGTCATCATCGAAACGACGGATTTCCACCTCTAATCCCAAGGCCCGCAGCTGCAATCCGATCATCGAGGTGAACGTGTCCTCCGCGTCGACGACCAGCGCGGTCCGCCCGACCAGACTGGTGGCAGTTTCGAGAGAGCCATGTCCCAGCCAGAACGCTCCGATCCCGGTATTGCGGCTGGCGAGAGCCTCCGTCACACGGGGATGGCTGCGGAGTTCACGCCGGGTCGTCAGCGCGGAGAGCAACCCCGCTGCCTTGCTGCGGGTTTCGGCGGCCTCACTTGCCGGATTGGAGTGCCGAACGATGGTGGCTCCGGTGCCGGCCGTGAGCGCTCCGTCCGGGGAAATCTCAGCGGTACGGATCAGGATCGCCGAATCCAATTGCCGCACACCGGCGTCGTCCGTACTGATCAGCGCGGCGACTCCGCTGTAGTATCGGCGGCCATTGGGTTCGTATCGTTGGATAACGCGGCAGGCATTCTCCAACGGGCTCCCGGTCACAGTAGGCGCGAACATCGTCTCAGCCAGGACCTCGCGCGGATCTCGATTCGTCACACCGGAAATCAGGTACTCGGTATGCGCGAGCCGCGCCATTTCCTTGAGATACGGTCCCTGCACCTGCCCGCCGTCCGGGCAGATACGAGCCATCATCTTCAGCTCTTCGTCGACCACCATGTACAGCTCATCGGATTCTTTGGTGTCGGCAAGAAACTCCATGACCGCATCCAGGTTCGGGCCGTTGGCGTCGTACCGATAGGTCCCGCTGATCGGGTTCATCACCGCCAACGAATCCTGCACGCTGATATGACGTTCGGGGGTCGCGCCGATGAATACCTGCTCCCCGGTGCTCACCAAAAACGTCCAGTACGCCCCCTTCTCCCGCTCCAACAACCGGCGAAACAGGGTCAGTGCGGTGTTGATCGAGTAGTCGTGCAGCTGGACGAGCAGGTTTCGCTTGAGCACGAAGTTGGCTCCGGCGCCCTGGCCGATCTCCTCGGTGATGATCCCCAATGCCAGGCGCGCGTACTCCTCGTCGTCGATATCGAAATCGCTGTGACCCACCACCACCGGGTGCTCAGGGATACGGTCCAGCACCTCGGACAGCGGAACGAGCTCCTGGTGCTCAATCGCAAGCGCCAACAGCGGAGCGCCGTCATCGGGTGCCACGAACCCCCGCTCGGCGATCTGCCGGTACGGCACCAACGCCAGCAGGTCGTGCCCAACCCGCGTGTCACGCAATGGCAGGTCGGCGATCCGTTCGACGGAACTCACCTCACCCGTGAATACGTCAACGGTATCGGGCGTGCCGGATTCCGGCCGGTGCAGCAATGCGAACGGTCCGGTCTCGCCGGTCAGCACGCGCCCGAGCAGATCACTCATGTCAGCACCTCGTCCGTGACAGTCAGCACGGCGCACCGACGTGCCGCATATTCCAGTGCCAGCCAATGTGATTCGTCGTCGAAGTCGGCGACCGCATCGGCGACCAGGAAGGTCTCGATGTCCTGGGTGAAGGCATCCACCGCAGTCATCAGCACGCCGACGTGCGCGTACACCCCGCAGATCACCAGCTGATCCCGCCCTGCCGCGTGCATCCGCTCAAGCAGCGCCGAACGATGGAAGGCGCTGTACCGCCATTTTGTGAAGACCCAGTCTCCCGGCTCGGGTGCGATCGGATCGACGATCTGGCGATGTTCCTCGTCTACACGCATCCCGGGGCCCCAGAAGTCCTTCAGCAGGCCGCGCTGCTCCTCCGTCATGCTGCCGGGCTGCGCGGTGTAGGCAATCGGGATATCTGCCGCCACGCAGCGGTCACGAATAGCCGCAACATTGCTGACCAGCTGCGCGCGCAACGAAACCGGCAGCGGGGCAAGGAAGTAACGCTGCATATCGTGAATGAGCAGCACAGCCCGTGCCGGGTCGATCTGCCATGTCGCCGTGTTGGCGGGCAGCAGGTCAGCGGTGGGTAGGTCATATTCGGCGATGATGGGGATACCGCGTTCAACAGTTGTCATTGATCAAACCCCTAGCGTCGCGCCGCCGTCGACCACCAGCGTGTGCATGGTGATGTGGGCGGCTTGGTCGGAAAGCAGGAAGGCCACGGCATCGGCAATGTGTTGCGGTTGGGCCACGCGCCCCAAAGGGATGCCGGGCTTGAAGTCACCAAGACTTCCGGCAACCAATCCGGAGTCGGAGGAATCCCCGAGCATGGCGCGCAGCATCGGCGTGTCGGTGGAGCCGGGGGCGACGACGTTACAACGAATTCCGTACTCGGCGAGCTCCAGCCCCAGGCTCTTGGTGAAGGCGTCGGCGGCTGCCTTGGACGCGGAATAGGCGGCCATACCCTTGCGCGCCACCAACGCCGCATTGGAAGCGACCGTCACGATTGACCCTGCACGTCGCGAAATCATGTGTCGCGCCACCTCGCGGCTCAGCACGAATGGCGCACGCACGTTGACGCCAAAGGTTAGTGCCCAGTCGGCATCGGAGAACTCCACCGCCGCACCGGTTCTCAACACACCCGCGCCGTTCACCAGAGACGTGATCGGTCCGATGCGGGACTCGATATCCGCGACCCCCACGACCACCGCGGTGTCATCGGTGATATCGAGAACTTGCCCGATGATATCCAGGCCCTCATCGGCGGCGTACTCGACGAGTTGTTTGATGGCGACCTCATCGACATCCACCGCGACTACTCGCTCGTCCCGTCGGGCCAGCGTGATCGCCACTCGCGAACCGACGCCCCCTCCCGCGCCGGTGACCACCGCTACCATGCCGACACCACTTCGGCGGCCTGCTCGGTGTTGAGTCGCGGATCGCACAGCGTGGAGTACCGCTGGCCCACTTCGTGGTTCAGCGAGTCATCGAAAACGCATTCGGTTACATCATCGGGGGTCGTCTCCAGGTGCAAGCCGCCGGCATGCACCCCAGCCTCGGCGAGCACCTCACGGAATCCGCGCACCTCGTCGATGGCCGTCTGGACGTGGCGCGTCTTGTACCCCGAGTCCGTGGACACGGTATTGGCGTGCAGCGGGTCGCACAGCCAGATCACCGGATGTCCGGAATCTCGCACTGCCGCCACCAATTCGGGCAGAGCCGAGCGCACCTTCGATGCGCCCTGCCGAGCGATCAGCGTCAGCCGGCCGCTCTCATGCTCGGGATCGAGCTTGTCGCAGAGGGCCAGCAGTTCATCACTGGTCATCGACGGGCCCACCTTGCAGGCAACCGGATTGGCGATACGAGAGAACAAATCGACATGCGGGCCGTCCAGCTGACGGGTGCGGTCTCCGATCCATGGCCAATGCGTGGAGGTCAACACCATGCGGCCCTCACCATCACGGCGCAGCTGTGGCACCTCGTAGTCGAGCAACAACGCCTCGTGCGATGTCCATACCGGTGGTTCGATCACCGACAGTGACGAGGGCACTCGCCAGCCGAGGTGTCCCATCACCCGGTTCGCCGCCCAGTAGCCGGCGAGCATCCGATCCGGGTTGGCGCGCCGGTGTACCGGATGCGGCTGTGGCCCGTTCACGAGATGGCCACGAAAAGAGGGTAATTCAACACCGTCGACCATCTCGGTGGGTTTGGACCTCGGCTTGGCGTACTGGCCGCCGATGCGTCCAACGCGAAGCACCGGTCGATGGGTCTTCATCCGCATGGTCCCGGCCAGCACGTTGAGCAACGCCACCTTGCGGGCGACGTGGACGTCCGTCGACTCCTGCGGATCCTCCGCGCAATCGCCCGCCTGGATGATGGTGGCCCGGGCCTGCGCGACCGTGCTCAACAGCGTGCGTAGTGTCCGAATCTCGTCGGCGCCGATGAGCGCCGGGAGCTCGCTGAGTTCGGAGCGCACGCGTTCCAAGTGGACGTCGTTCTCCCAATTCGGCTGTTGCACAGCATTTCTAGTGTCGAGCAGGAGAGTGGAAGCGGACGCTGTCATTTCGGTGAACTCCATTCGTTTGACATCTGATTCACTTGCCCCACTGGACTGCGTCGAAAACGTCCAGTTGTCTGGCCTTAGTAGGAGTGGTTATGGTTCCGGCGCCGTCACGCAAGACCAGCTGCCGCAGATCGGGCCCGACAGGATCCCACCGGGGTAGTCGCGGGCTGCCCGGTGCTCGGCCGTGGGCGAACTCGGCCACTAGGTCGATGAATGCCGCCGAGGTTTCGCGCTCCTTCGGCCCGTCGCCGAACTTGGCCACGTTGGTCGGATGCGCGTAGGTGCCGAAGAGGAAAGGTGACGTCGACTCATGTGGCACACCGAAGTACGGTGGCCGCACCGGGTGCGCGTACTCCATCAGGTAGAGCGGTGCACGCCGCTCAACTGCTGCGCGGCGCGTGAACGCGAGGACGTCGTAACGAATCAAAGCGTCGCCCCACAGTTCGGTCCATAGCGACAAGGGATCTGTCGACCTGCCGTCTTGTTTCGCCGAATCCGTATACGCGGCCACGGCATCAGTGACCGTTACCTCGGATAGGGATGACACCCCCTGTTCGAGGATGTCACGGAAGGATGCCCGGAGTGAGGCGGCATCCGTGGGCTGCGGTTGCGGGTCGGGCGCCTTGGGACCGGTGAAGAACGATCCCTCCGTGCTGGTGTAGATGGAGATGGCCGGGATGTCGGGCATCGGTTGATTGACGTCGAAGGCCGGAAGCAGCACCGGATCGAGAATCGGCCCGCGATACTGGCGTCCGCTTTTGACCACGCGCTGCGACCTCGGCAGGGCGAACTGTGCGACCCACCAGTCACGTATCCGGTCCGCCGGTACGTCTTTCAGATTCTTCACCGGCACCCCGTGGGCTACAGCCAGGGCATCGAATACATCGGTGGCGTCATCTGGCGTCAGGCTCAGATACGGGCTCCAGACATGTGCCGGGCTGATGCTGACTATCCGGCGCAACAGCGGCCGCGTCTGCGGATGCACGGACAACTGCCAGGTGCTGGCTCCACCGGCCGAGGTCCCGATGAGCGTGATGTTCCCCGGGTCGCCGCCAAACGCCTTGGCATTCTCGCTAACCCAGCGCAATAGGGCGATTTGGTCCTGCAGACCCCAGTTGGTGTGCAGACCGGTGTCGGGGTCTTCGAGAGCGGGATGACCACAGAAGCCAAAGGCGCCGAGCCGGTAGTTGAAGTTGACCACAACGGCACCGGCGCGCTCTGCGAGCGCGGCGCCGTCGTAGACGGGAAGACTGCCCGCTCCGCGAGCCCAGCCGCCGCCGTGGATATAGACGATCACGGGCAGCAACGCTGCGCCGTCGATCGACGGTGTCCACACGTTGGCATACAGCGCGTCCTCTTGGCGCACCGGGTCGCCACCGGCTGGCTGAATGAATTCAGATCCAAATTTGTTGGTGTTCAATGTGTCTCGCCACGGAGCCACCGGGCGCGGGGACCGGAATCGATTCTCCCCGGTCGGCGGCTGCGCATAAGGGATGCCGCGGAACACATGCACCTTTCCGGCGGCTTCCCCGCGGATCGCGCCCCCGGTGACGGTCACTTGCGGGTCAGCCGCGCGGGCCGGTGATCCGCAGCCGGCGAGTACCGCCGAGCCAGCCAATGCCACGGTTGTTCCTAGCAACACTCGCCGGGTGATCACCTCTCTATCTTCGGGATACGGCGTCGCGCGCCAAACAATCGCGAATTCAGTTCGTCAGTTCGGAGACAATCCGTCAAGTTGGCACCCTGGGCACCCCATTGCGCCACCTACACACTCAGGCTGCGTACAACGATGGGCAGGTCACAGCGTTGTTCACCCATCGGACATCTTGCATTGAGCCACCCCGATTGGTGTAGCGGGGCACACGCATAGTCCGTCACTTGTGTGGTGCCAATACCTAGCCCAATGCGCGAGTCTCGCCCATCCTTGGGGTCGACATCGAACATCCGCTAACTCATTGAGGTGCGAGAGACATGACATCTGCGACCAAGGCACAGGCCGCGACCGAACTGTTCGATACGCGTCCCCGCGTCAGTTCCGTAGACGCCATGGCCTCCGTGGCCGCGCAGGTGTGCCCCGACGTGCTGCGATCACTGCCGCGCTGCGATCAGCGTGCCAAGGGCGAGGACTACGTCACCGGCCTGCTGAACGTGCGCGGCCGAAAGTCCGCCCGGAATATGGCGGCTTCGATGGGTAAAGAAGTGAGTGAGCAGAACCTGCATCACTTCGTGAACAGCTCCACCTGGGACTGGTGGGCGGTGCGCCGGGACCTCACCGCCTACCTCACCAGCGCGTACCACGCAGCCGCGTGGGTGGTGACCCCGATGCTGATCCCCAAGGCAGGCGTGCACTCCGTGGGCGTGGACCGACGCTACTGCCCCCGCGCAGGGCGTGCGGTTAACGGACAACTGGCCCTCAGTGTCTGGCTCGCGGCAGACGGTTTCGCGGTGCCGGTGAGCTGGCGGTTGCACCTATCGCAGCCCTGGTTGGAATCCGCGGCGAAGAAGACCAAGACGTCCATCCCCGATGACTACCCGCTGGAGTCGGTGAGCGGATGCGCGCTCTCCTCGTTCCAGGAATTCGCCCGGGTGGCCCGTCCTTCGAAGGCACCGGTGATCTTCGACCTGCTCGGCGCCAATGGCGCTGACCTGGCACAGGTCTTCGGAACACTGGCTCATCAGGTCACCACCACACGTGTGCCCAGCGACCTGCAACTGCAGGTCGTCGACCCGGCATTCGCCGGCCACCTTGGGCGCGTCCTGCCTGCCGCACAGATTGTGCAGGCCACTAAGGGATCACGACGCACCGAGCAGTACGTCTACCAGGGGCGTCGTCATCTGATCAGCGTGGCCAAGGTTCAGCTGGCCGACCCCTCTGCGGCGCGCTCACGCACGCCGTTGACGCTCGTCGGCATGACTCCCCTGGACCATCCGCGTGCGCGCACCGAACTTTGGTTGACCAACGATCCCGAATTCTCTACCTCGTCTCAGGCGCACCAGGTGGCGCTGGCCGATCACGTGCAACAGGGATACCTGCACCTGGCAAACCGCATGGGTATGCAGGACTTCGCGGGACGCTCGTTCACCGGATGGCACCGACACGCCACCCTCGTGTCGATCGCCGCGACGGTGGGCTGCCTCGTGTCACCCGGTCTGGCGGGTGAGCAGCGAGCCGCGCACTTTCCACAGCTTGATGGCGAGCTGCGTGTCCAGGAGCCGCTCGGCATCCTGCCACCCACTACCAAGTAGTTCATTCACCCGATCGAGGCGACGCACCACGGTATTGGGGTGGGTGTGCAAGATCTTCGCGGCACGAGTGGGACTCGCGCCGACGGTGAAGTACACGTCGAGTGTCTGGAGCAGATCGGTATCTCGTTCCGCGTCATAGTCGATCACGGGTCCGACCATGGATCTGACGAAGCCCTCCACATCCTGATGGCGCGACAGCAGCACCCCCAGGAAGCCGAGTTCATTTGCGGCAGCTGCTGTTCCGAGGGCCCCCAGCGCACTCATCGCATCCAGGCAACGCATCGCATCCTGGTACGTCTCCTCGATGGACTCGACGCGATCCGACGGTCCAGCGGAGGACACCGTCACCGGCATGCGTAGGTGCGCGGTCGTTTCATCCCATACCGCCTGGGCGGCCTGCCCCGGATCCGATCCGGGAATGAGCAGCACCACCACTTCATCCTGCGTGGCTCGCAGCCCACCCACTCGCGAGGCGAATGAGGCAGACCACAACGACGCACGATCCAATCCACCGCGTTCTGGCCTGACGATGACGACGACATGTGGCTGGTTGAGGTCCAAAGCCAAACGGCGGGCGTAAATCTGGACCAGCCGACTGTCACGCTGACGGTAGTCCAGCACGTCGTGCAGCAAGTCGTTGCGCAGCTGGGCCACCGACAGCGACATCCGATTGTCACCGCACATCACCACCGCGGCGGTGGTGGCGAGATCCTGAATCTGCAGCGGGTACACAGAGACTGGTCCGTCGTCCAGGCTGGCGACGGACAGCTCACCGTGGAATTCGTCCCCGACCGTCAGTGCGGTGACTAGGACGTCACTCGGCTCTGGTTCCCATTTGTACGAAGCGATCTCCGCTCCGTCATGGCCCGTCACACGCATCGCAACACCCAGCTGCTCACCCGCCGTGAGGACGAAGCTGTCCATGCCACCGGGGCCGGCACCAGTATCGAGAAGGATGGTCCGCAGCTCTAGGCGTCGCTCCAGCTCCTTGATTCGTGCTGTATTGCTGGAGAATTCGCCGGCGCGCGCCAGGGCGATACCCGCGAACGAGCACAGGCTCGCGAACAGTGACCGCTCGGCGGCGGTAAAGCTACGGACCGTGCGCGAACCGACGTACAAGTTTCCGAAGTGCCGTCCCTCATGCTCCATCGGCATCGTCATCAGACTGTGCACACCCTCGGAACGCATAGCGGCATCGCCATCGCTCGCCCGCGTAAATCTGGTATCGGATGGGTAATCCGTGGTCCACACCGGGCCTTGCCCAGGGCGATACTGACTTACCAAGCCGATATCGTCGCCGATCGGGAAGTACAGACCGTGGTTGATCGCGGTGGTGGGTCCGTCGACATACCGAACGTGGTGCCGCACATCCGGCCCGTCACCATCGCGTACGGAGATGAACGAGAAGTCGGCGTCGAGCATGATCCGCGCACGTTTGACGAGGGTCGTCGACGCCTCGTCGATATCGTGGCCCCCAAGTAGTTCGATACCGACCCCCACGAGGCTGGACAGCCGGGCCTCCCGCTGATTCTGTCCTTCGATAAGGCCGTAGATACGTTCGGCATATCCGCGCGCGCGATGCAGATCCGCGGCACGCCATGGCGGCGAGGACTCACGGGCCATCTCCTTGAGCCGGGCCTCGAATACGTCGGGAGCCGTTCCGGATGCAAGTAACCGCAGCACAGATAGCGCTGATTGGCCTGCACTAGGAGCCCCTTCGCGCGCCCCATTCACCTGTATGTCAGTCAATCCCAACTACCCGTCTGCTGTATATGCGTGGCAACGGTATGGGTGGGGTACAGCAGCGTCAAGACTCTTACGCGCGAACAGTTCGCAAAGATTCAACATGAGCGAAAGTTTGCGCAGGTGAACTCCTCAGATACGGTGCGTGATGGCCGCCTCAACGAGCTGACCTGCGGCTCCTACATAGGTGGCGGGGTCCAACAGTTCATTGATATCAGTCTCGCTCAACCATGCGATGATCTCCGGCCGGGACCGACTAGCCTCGCGCAAACTCACACCGCGTGCGACGGCGTCGTCGACGACGGCCGTAACGACGGCCTTCGCAGGCCCCCTGCCCAACTGCGGGGTAAGCGCCGCCGCAAGCCGTTCGGCCGAGGGCTGTCCACCGAGCAACGCAAGGTTGCCGGACATGCGTTCCGCGTGCACCTGCAGGCCACGGCTGAGATCGACAGCCGTCTCTGCCGCACCACCGGTGAGCCGTAGACATTCCCGTAATGCCAACCACTCCGCGTGCCAACCGCCCGCCGACCGCTCGTCCTCACTGAGCAACGATTGCGTCAGAATGGTGCTCAGCGCCGGAACCTGTAGGGCGGCCGACCGAATCATCGTTGCCAGCACCGGATTTCGCTTGTGTGGCATGGCCGAGGACACGCCTCGACCCGGCGGGGCCGGTTCGGTCACCTCGCCGATCTCGGTGCGGCTCAACGTGAGAACATCGACGGCGAGCTTGCCGAGAGCTCCCGACACAAAGGCCGTGGTGCTGCCGATATCCGCTATCGGGGCACGCAAGGCGTGCCAGGGCAACCTGGAAGCCACCAACCCCGTTCTCCGGGCGAACGCCGCGCTCAGCTCCTCGACAAACACCCCGGGGTCAGCGCCAGCCGGGCCGGCGTATTCGAGGTATCCGGCAAGGGTGCCCGCAGCACCGCCGAGCGATATCGGCAGCGCGCCGGCCACCGTAAGCACTCGTGCGCGCGCCTCCAGAATTAGCTCCCGCCAGCCGGATGCCTTGAGCCCGAACGTCGTCGGAACCGCCTGCACGGCCAGGGTGCGGGCAGCCATGACGGTGCCCCGATGCTCGACGGCAAGGCCGGCGAGAGCATCGGCCACCGCACCCAGATCAGTGGCGATGAGCCCCAACACCCGTTTGGACAGCATCATCGCCCCGGTATCGAGAATGTCTTGGCTGGTGGACCCGCGATGCACGTAATCGGCAGCACTCGAATCGATCTCACTTACAACTCGGGTCAGTTCCTTGATCAGGCCGACGACGGGGTTAGCGGTCTCCCGCGCAGACAACGCCACTGTGCGGATGTCGATATCGTGTGCGGCCGCGGCCTTGGCGATGACATCCGCTGCGGCCCTGGGTAGGACGCCGATATCCGCCTGCGCGGCCGCCAACGCGACCTCGGCGTCGAGCATCGCCTGCAGCCAGGCGGCATCGGTCAGTTCTGCCTCGGCGACGGTGCCGGCACTGACCGGTGAGAGCAGTCCGGTCTCCAGGAAACCGGTCACAACAACACCCCGCGATCACCCACATCCGCGGCCGGTCGCGGTGCACTCGCCAACGCGGCACGAGCGATAGCATCGGCATCGCCCAGCGTCACCGAATCAACCCCCGGCCTGATTCCCGCCGCGGTGACCCAATGCACGGATTCGGTGGGCACCCCGTAGGCGAACCGGCGTGGATGAACTCTCCCGTCGGCGCCGATCAACCGGTACGGGCGCTCCGTGACGGCCAATCCCTTTGTTTGATAGGCATTGTGATCGTCGGTACGAATCTCATACGGTCGGCATTGACCGGTCTCCTGCAGAAAGATCAGCAGTGGGTCGCTGCTGCGGCGCAGATCGGGTTCATGCAATCGCGCCTCGATGAGGCTGCGCGTCCTGATGGCCGATCCCGGGACGAGTGGCGACTCCACGACAACGGCCGGCTCATGGGTGTCGAAACGCACCTGCATCCGCGGACCCACCAAATGCATAACCCCGGCCTCTACCAGGGCGATGATCTCCTCGATCCGCTGGGCCGGCGGGCCGATGGACAGAAAGGCGTTCAACGGCGTGTACCAGCCCTCCAGCTCGTCCCGGTACGACTTCCCGTCCAGCCCACCGTGGTCCACCGCAAGTCGGATCTCATTGCGCAGGTCCCGCAACACGTCCAGCGCGGCCTTCACCGGACCGTCGACATTGCCCTCGCGTGCCATGACCACATCGGCGCGGAGATGCTCGAGCATCCATGCAGTGAAATCGGCGGGGTCGCTGAACTCGCGATCGCCCCACGGACGGTCCAGATCGTCCCATTCCCACAGGATGTCCAGCAGCTGGTGATCCGATAGCACCGTTGGCAGGTCGCCCTCGTCGGCGTTGAGGTACCGCGCGGCGAACTCCTCCACCAGCATCCCGCGCTGTGTCAAATGTCGTTCGTAATAAACGCATTCCACCTCGCGTGCGATGAGCGGCCAGAGGTCGCGGCGGAACTGCAGCAGACCGCCCAGGTCCTCCCGGAGCTGAGCGATGTGCTCTGCCGTGAGCAACCGCGGGAAGTAGCGACCCGAGGATCCCTTCTGGTTCTCACCGCGTGCGTGGTAGGGGATGCCACGCCGTGAACTCGCGTACAGAACGGGCTCCTGCCCCGAGGGGTGGTACACCAGGCGCGCGCCTTCTTCCCCGCTATCCCGGAGGAATTTTCCGCCGCGCCCCGCCGTCAGCAAGGCCATGTAATCGAAGAAGTTCAGACCCAACCCCCGAACGGCCACGGGCTCACCCGGTTTGATGGCGGACAGGTCGATATCGGCGGGGTTCGCGGGCGTGACGTACGTCAGTCCGTGGATACGGGCAAGGGAGGCTGCACGCGCCTCGCCGGGACGCAGACCTGCGGGCACATGCCCGATGGCGAGAATGACGGCGTTGAGATCATGTAATCGGGTTCCGTTCTCCAGCCGAACTCCCTGCGGCCCATCGATATCACCATGAGTGTCCGCCAACGCCACCGCACGAGAGCGGTGGACGTGAACAGTCATATGATCGGGCGCCCACCCGACCACGCGCGCGAAACTGTCGCTGAGGTAATGCCCATAGAGTGCACGCGTCGGGTATGAGTTGGATTGCAGTGCGCGTGCCTCGGCGATGGCCTTCTCTCCGCTGCGAGATGGATCGCCCAGCAAGGCAAGGCTTTGCGCCCACTCGTAGAGTGTCGGCCCCGGTTCTATTGGCCCTTCGATGGCCACGCTGTCGTCGGTGAACACGGTGATCTGCGATGCGACGGTGTTCATCAACAGGTGCCACGACTGATCCGTGCGCCATACCGATCCGGCGCCCGGGGAGTAGGGATCCACGACATGCACGACGATTCGCTCCGCGCTGGGTGCATGGCGTTCGTTGGCGCAGAGCCGCTCCAGCACCGCCAGGCCGCGTGGTCCCGCACCGATAATGCAAACCTGATGGTCAGACATCTACCGCACCCCCGCGGCCGACGTCACCGAGGCCAGCCCGAAATCGTTGTCTCCGTGCATCCAGGCCAACGCCTCGTGCAGATCGGCATCGCTCATCGCACCCAACTTCTCGTTCCGTTCGACGGCCGCGTCCCCGGCCGAGTGCCAGATGCGGATGCTGTCGCGGGCAGCCAGAGTCACATCGGCGGTACGGTCCCGCCGCCCCGCGACATATCTGCTGAACCTGCCGGGGATGTGGTCGGGATCGGCACCGATGACCGCGCCGAGGACCACAGCATCTTCGAGTGCCTGGCTGGCACCCTGTGCCGCGTAGTGCAGCATGGGGTGCGCCGCGTCGCCCAGTAGTACGACGCGACCATCGGACCACTGCCGCACCGGATCGCGATCGACAAGCGCCCACGACCTCCAGTTCTCGCCCAGCTCAAGCAGACTGCGGGCCGTCCCGCGCAACGGTGCCAACTCGCAGAGCACCCGCGCCCTACTCACCGACACTCCCGAGAACGCCTGTGTGACACCGTCGGTGCGGCTCGCCGCCAGATTCAGCAGCGCCCCACCAGCAATGGGGTACGTCACCAGATGGCAGCCAGGACCGGTCCACCAGGTGACCGAATTGGATTGCAGGCTCGCGTCGACCTGGTCGATGGGCACTGTGGTGCGATACACCGTGATCCCGGCGACCCGCGGTTCACCGTCAGCAAGTAGGGTCCGTCGAATTATCGAGTTGATGCCGTCGGCCCCGACGAGGCCGTCGGCTTCCACGCTGGCGCCGTCGGCAAGCACCGCCCGCACACCGCTTGGATCCTGTTGGTATCCGAATACCTCACTACGGCTGCGGAGTTCGATGCGGTCATCCGAGGCGCACGCTTCGACCAGGATGCGATGCAGCTCAGCACGATGCACCACCAGGTAGGGACTGTCGAACCGCTGCTGGTAATCCACTCCCAGACTCATGGTGTTGATCAATCGGTCCGCGGTGGCGTCGAACAAACGCAGCGAATCCACCTGAACTCCGATGGCGTCGATCTTGTCCCCCACACCGAGCAGGTTGAGAGCGTGTAATCCATTGGGGGCAAGCTGGATACCTGCGCCGATCTCGGCGAACTCACGTGCCCGCTCCAGCACGACGACATCGTTTCCCGATGAGGCGGCACTCAATGCGATGGCAAGTCCGCCGATACCGCCGCCGACGACGATGAGCCGTGACATCACCGGCCTCGATTCTCTTGGTGTAAGCCGCTCATCACAAAGCCCCCGCACCTATGCGCGCCGACAGTTCCAGCCTCTTGATCTTTGTGGTGGCCGTCTGCGGCAGCTCATCGAGGCGCAACTGTAACGGCGCGGCCATCGGCGGCAGCTGTGCTGCCGCAGCATCCCAGGCATTCAGATTCAGCGGCACATCGTTTTTCGTGCACACGACGGGCTGCGCGAGACCTCCCGGGCCGGCGACGATGATCACCTCGGTGAGCTCGCCCACTGCCAAGAACAGGCGATCCTCGGCGGCCAGGGTGCTGCCGAAGCCGTCGATGAGATCAACCTCGCGGTCGAGTAGATGAATGCAACCCCAGCGCGTGCGATAGCCGACATCTCCCATCCGCCACCAGCCATCGTCGAGCTGCTTGTCGTAACGTTCCTGCTCCCCCAGGTAGGTACGAATCCGACCATCGGTGCGCACCTCGATGTAGCCGGGGTTCTCCTGTGACGGCCGCTGTCCATTGCGGGATACGATTCGGACATCCGTCATACCCGGGAACGGGTAGCCGACGCAACGACCGTCGGAATCAGCAGACCGGAGACGGCTGAAGCCACGCGCCACGATGGGTCCTACCTCACTCTGACCGTAGAGCTGGCCGAAAAGCGGTCGGCGGCGTTGTGAAGCTGCGAGCAGGGTGTGCACGGTACGCGGGTGGATGGCGTCGAAGGTGCTGCTGAAGTACTTCACCGAGGCCAGGGGGCGCCGAGGGTCATCGGCCAGTGCTTCCCAGTTGATGAACGTGTTCGGATGGGCCTCAAGGATTCCCGGTTTGACGCGCAGGAAGATTTCTGCGGCGTGCTCGGGCTCGTCGTCCACAAGAACCACCACGGGGAACCCGCGCAGGATCGCGATCGCCAGCGCCGTCACCAGGCGCGAATGCACGAAGGACACATGGATGACGACGGGTTCGCGGCGGCGTACCAGCGCGGCGACGGCCGCCTGTGGCCGATACCGTGCCTCGAAGGTGAAGTTGGTGTGCACCGCAAGCTTTGGCACCCCGGTGGTACCTGACGTGTGGGTGATGAGTGCCGGGTCGTGCGGGCTGGGGATGACGGCAGGGGCGGGGGCCGCGGGAGTCAGATCCGATAGCGTCACGGCCCGTGCGTGCTGGCCTTCGGCGAGCAAGATGCGGGAGGTGAGGTCGGCGATGGGCTGTCCGGCCAGGTCGCCGTCGAGTTTGGCGGCATCAGTCAGCAAGGTCGGGTTGCCGACCCGCTCGATGAGTGTTGCCACTGTCTGTCCGTCCAGCTTGGGGGACAACAGAACTGGAACTGCACCAACGCGGGCGGCGGCACAGGCAGCGAGCGTGATATCAAAGCCATCGGACTTGTGGATGACCAGTTTGTCCCCCGGCTCGACACCGGCGGCCCGCAGCCGCCGGGCGATATCGTCCACCGCTGCAGCCACCTGGGCGATGGTCGCCGTGCCTTCCAGCTGCGGAGCCAGCGAGGGCCGATGGTCAAGGGTCAGCGTGTTGGAAGGGTGCTTACGTGCGGCGCGCTCGAAGAGCGTGCCGAGTTTGATCCCGCGGTTTCCTAGGCGCTGCAAAATCATTGGGGTACTCCAGCTTCTAGGGTGATACGCGCAATCGCGTCCACGGTGGCCTGCATATCGGCGCGGAGCTTGTCGCCCCATTCACGGACGAAACGCGCCTTCCCCTCTTCGTCGAGGTGCGACATGATTTCGGTGATACCCTCGGTGGGCTTGCCCATGCGGTAGTGATGCCGCAGGGTCGAGCCGCCCTCGGCGGGGTCGACGAAGTAGCTCCAGATGCTCTCCTGCCGCTCTCCGGAACGGTTCAGAATGGACCAGCTGAACTGTTTCGGTGCTTCGGCAGCCACGATCTCACTCTCGGTCTGCCAGCCTCCGCGCACCACCGGGGCCCAGGCCACAACGTCGGACGCACGATTATTGTTGCCGCGGAAGACCGCGCCAACCTGGCCGGGTTCGCCGGATATCCATTGTCCACCAATGCATTCTGGACTCCAACGACCACTCTCGGGGAGGTCACTGACCAATGCGTACAGCTCGTCGGGGGATGCGGTGGAGAAGGCGCTGGTTTCGATTTCGAAGAGGCTCACGCATCAAAGGCTGGCACCGGCCATTGGGCGCAGCGACGATTCCGGAGAAGGTCCGTCAAGTCGATTTTCGGGTCCGTCAAGTCGGTGCGTCGACGAGGCGTAAACGCCAGGTTGCGGCCAGTAATCAGGCGGGAAGCAGCACCAGTCGGGTGCCACCCATAGGCTCGGTCTCGATGCGCCGATGTGCTCGGGCAGTATCCGAAAACTGCATCATTTCAATGGTATTCGTTGCCAGTTCACCATCGGCGAGCAATACTGCGGTGCGACGGGCCGCGTCGGCGAGCTGGCGGGTGGAGGCCCTGGACATGACAAACCCGCGGATGGATCCGCTCTTGCGGTACAACGGGCCAAGCGGCACCGGCCGCTGAGTGTCCGCGGTTCCGTCCCCCGACAACAGGACGATCCGGCCGTGTGGCGCGAGCAGTTCCACCGCAGCGGTGATGTCGTTGACGCCCGAGGTGTCCAGATAGACGTCGATACCGGCGCTGTGTGTCTCGCCCACCCGTGGAACCCAATCCGACGTGTAGTCGTACACCTCGTGGGCGCCGAGCTCCCTACACCTGTCCAGGCTTCGCCGCGACGCCACCGCGATCACCGTCGCGCCGGACCGGGCGGCCAACGCGATGGCGGCCGACCCCACGTTCCCGGCGGCGCCCACGATCAGCACCGTATCCTCGGCTCCGGTCTCGCCGTACTCGACGGTCGCTAAATAGGCAGTAGAGGCGGGGTGCGCCACCGCGACAGCTATCACCGGGTCCACATCCGCCGGCAGTTCGTACAGCCGTTCCGCGGGGACAGCAGCGAATTCCGCTGTAGCGCCTTGTCTTCCGTCGTAGCCGAGACTGGTGCACCAGACGCGCGCACCCGGGCGGAACCCCGCTGCTCCGTCCACGACCGTCCCCACCAGGTCACGTCCGACCACGAACGGCAGCGGAATCGCAGTGGGATACGAGCCCGAGCGCACGAAGGTGTCCACCGGGTTGACCGCCACCGCGTCGACCCGGACGAGCACCTCGCCCGGCGCGGTGACGGGTTCGGGAAGCGTGCCGTACCGGATGTTCTCGGCGGGTCCCCGCTGCTCTATGTAGGCGGCGCGCATACGCACATCTTGGGCCATGTGCGGGAACGTCACAATGTGACATGAGGAGGTGACGGATTACGCTGCTACAGATTGCAATTCACGTCGCCGCCGGCAACGGCGTACGTATCACTCCCGGGGTACCCAGCCTGCCTGCGATCCATGGGAATGCCTGCGTGAAGGCCTCCTGCGCATATGCCCAGTCGTGGTTGCCCGTGCGGGTCACCACCACACACTCGATCCCGGCAGGCAGCGCCGCCTCACATAGTCGCCGAGCGGCGATCGGACCAGTGAGCTGCTCCTGACCGGCTCTGATCTTCGCGGTCGTCGACACGTCCAGCCAGCCCGCAACATCCCGGTACCGCTCATGGCCGGGTATTGCGGTCAGCGTGTCGAACAGCGCCCATTGACTTGCGTCGCCACCGAAAAGCCGCTCTACCGTCTGATCCTTGGTGCCCGCATTGGGAGTGAGGTCGCCGGCCATGTCAACGAAGGCATGGAAGAGCTCCGGGTGAGTGATGGTCAGGTCAGCCGCACACGTTCCACCCATCGACCAACCAACGACCCCCCAGTTATCGGGGCGTGAGCTCGTCGCGAACTCCGAATTCACATATGGAACAACCTCTTTGGTGATATGGGTGGCCACGTTACCGCGCGGCCCGTTCACACATTCGGTGTCGTTATTGAAGGTGCCTCCGGTATCGACGAACACCAGCACGGGAGTGACTCCGTCATGAGACTGCGCGAAGCGGTCCATGGCGGCGGCCGCGTTGCCTTGCCGCAACCAATCTGCTGGTGTTGACCACGCGCCAGAAATCATGACAACGACCGGCAGTTTCGGTGGGTCCGGCCGCGCGAACCACACAGGCGGCAGGTAGACGTACTCGGTGCGGTGGTGAAATCCCGAGATGTCCGTAGGGATCTGCACGGGCACCACCGCTCCCGTAGCCCTGGCGCCCTTACCCCTCAGATCCTGTGCGGTCGCCAGGTCTACCTGGTCGGGCAGCGGCCCGGCGGTCACCGACGCCCACGCCAGACGTGCGGTGTCGTAGTAGTCGATCCACTGATTGAGCACGGTCGCGGCGGCGATCAAGCACAGCGGAACAGCCAATGCCATCGCGCTCCGACGCGTCCATCGTGTCCTTGCCCAACCGGCGACAAGGACGACTAGAGCCCCTGCGGCAAAACCGATCCAAACCCACAGCATGAGCGGAGGCGGATTGTCTGCCATTCCCTGCGAGCTGACGTACCAGTACGCGAGCGATCCGACACCCACACCGCACATCGCGGCACTGGGCAGCCAGACCCGAAGCCAGTTTTGCGGTCTGCGATAGACGCCTGCGACCAGAACCAGGGCCGCCACAACTTGAATGACCACTGGAAGCCAACCGTGGATGAGCGACGGGCCCGCGTAGAGCGGGTTGTTCCGCGCGTAGGCCGGCAGCTCTGCCAGAACCGATGTCCCCGACGACGGCACGCCCCGATTCTCCACGCCATTCCTGAAAGAACGTTCCCTCCATTCTGGAGAATCGCTGGGAATCGGCGTATTTCAGCCCAATACCGCCCCCGAACGTGACGGACAACGCTGCCGCTACTTGCCGCGGAACCTACGTCCTGCCGATAGTGCAGCAATGGTGCGGGTTGCTCTGGTGGTGTTGTGCGCCCTCCAGGTCACCATGCAGCTGTACGTGTGGATTCCGATCCACGATGCCGTCTCGGCTTCCTACGGCGGACAGAACATGACACCCGCGCTCTCGGCAGCGCTCTTTGGTTACGCCGCGGGTTTCCTGCTGTTCGGACCCGTCACCGACCGCTTCGGCCGCCGACGTGTGCTGATCGCCGGGGTGTCTGTCATGGCCGTCTTGACCTTCTTGGTGCCCTTCGCCACAACACCCGCTCTCTTCGGGGTGCTTCGTGTGCTGCAGGGTTTCGCCGGTGGCGCGTTCTCGCCGTCCGCACTCAGTCATCTTGGCGAGGCACTGCCCCGTCGGACGGCGACCACCGCAATTGGCGCGGTATCCACTGCGTATCTGATGGCCGGTGTTCTCGGGCAGGTGATGGCCTCCGTCGTCACCCGTGCGTGGGGGTGGCAGTGGCTGTTCTGGATCAGCGCCGCGGGGCTCGCACTCAATGCCGCACTGCTGGCGCCCGTGATGCGTGAGGAGCGTTCCGGCAATCCAGGTTCACGGATCGTGAGCGGCTTTGTGGCGCAGGCCCGGCTGCTCACCCGTCGGGATATCGCGGTACCGCTGGCAGCCGTCTTCGTACTGATGCTGTCCTTCGTCGCGATGTATACAAGCTTGGCTGTTCAGCTGGTGGATGTACTGCAGCTCCCGGAATCCACGGTGACGACCATTCGGCTGGCGGGTATCCCCGGAATGCTCGTGGCACCGTTCGTGGGGTCGTGGGTGGGCAGGGTCGGCACCGAAACCGGGGCGTTGGTGGGATACGTGCTGGCCGCGGTAGGGCTGGCGGTTGAAGCCGTGGGCGCCGGATCGATTCCGGTCATCGTGATCGGTAGCAATATCTTCGTCGCCGGTATAGCCATCGCCTCGACGGCGATGGTCACTATGTTCGGCGACCGCGCGGCTCCCCGCCGCGGTGCCGGTACCGCCCTCTACGGGTTCACGGTCTTTCTCGGCGCGAGCTCGGCGCCGTACCTGGCGCACGCACTCGGATTCCGGCCGCTGCTGGGCGCGTTGGTCACCGCGCTGATCGGCGGAGCGGTGCTGGTAGCGAGCTCACGACGTGTGACGGTGCCGGTCGACGCAACTGCGGACTCCGGATAGTCGACTGGCTAATCCATCCACCCCCCATCGAATACCTCGTAAGCTCCCCCGCATGAGCATGCCGACACCGCGACGGCCTCTTCCTGGCTACTGGTACGGCATCGGCGCCGCATTGATCGCCGTCGGTGTGATCGGCGGTATTGCGCTGTTCATCACGGGGATGATCGCGATGATGCAGGGACCGACCTCCCAATTCGAGGGGAATGGTTCAGCCACAGTGCCTTTCGAGGCGGGTACCTCACAGATCATCTATATCGCCGATGTCAAGAGCGGTGTATCGGTGGCCGGACGCACACGATGCGTCGCTCGCGATGACGAAAATCGAGATGCGGCGATCAGCCGATACAGCGGCAGCCTGTCCATCAACCAATGGAGCGCCCTCTACGTGGTCACCGCGCAGGACGCCGGCGACTACACCATCAGCTGCGCGGGCTCACCGGATATGTACTACGGCGTCGGCCCTCGGGCCAGCACCGCCGCCAAGTCGGTGACCATCGCGGGCCCGATCGTCGGCGTAAGTCTCGCCGCTGCCGGACTCATCGTCTTGGTAGTCACCGCGTCACGCCGCAGACAGCCGCCGCAGTACCCCGGGCCTCCGCAGTACCCGTACCCGTATCCGCCCCGCGGCTGATAGCCGTGCAGGCCTACGACGTGCATCGGGGCCGGTCAAGGCAGTGGTGGCGATGAGCACTCAGGACAGTCCGCTACCATGACCGACGGAGGATTCGCCTAGTGGCCTATGGCGCTCGCCTGGAACGCGGGTTGGGTTAATAGCCCTCAGGGGTTCAAATCCCCTATCCTCCGCCACGCAAGACCGCATCAAGGAGGGCAATGGCTGCCGGACGCCGGACGGCGACCATCGTTCTGACCAGCAGCCATGCCGCTCTCTCCTTGATCGCGGGACTGCTCTTTTTCCTCTTCGTGCTGCCCCGCTGGCCCGAACTGGACGGCGCCACCAGCCACACGCTGGGTACGGGATTAAGAATCGTCACGGGCACGCTGCTCGCGGCTGCGGGTATCCCGGCCCTCATCTCCTGGCGGCGGACCAGACAACCCGAGTTCGCGACGCCTCAGCTGGCGCTCACGCTGCGCGCAGCCTCGTTCAGCGGCCATTTCCTGGCGGGCGCCCTGATCGTCGGCACGGCGGTGGCCGAGATCTGGCTGGACTTGGACCGGTTCGGCGTTTGGGAGTTCGGGGTGTACGGCGCCGCCGCGGCGATCGGACTCCTGGCTTTCGCGGCATACCACCTGGCGTTGGTGGCCGAGCTCCCCGAGAAGGAACGCAAGCCCCGCCCGGTCAAGAAGAAGGCCACCAAGGTCGTGGAGCTTAGCGACCAGACCGAGACAGACGAGACCGAAGCAGACGAGACACCGGCCGACGAGATCGCAGCCGAGGAACCCAGCGAGACAGAGGCGGCACAGACTGCCGACGACTCCACCGAAGAGACTGTCGAGACCGAGGAACCGTCGCGCGGCCTACGGAACCGTCGCACCCGCAAGTCCTAGGCCGGGTCCTTCCCCTGCGTAGACAGGACCAGTACCGACCCGTCCTTGGGCACAAAGGCCTTGACCGCCCAACCACCCTTCTCGGTATTGGTGGACAGCATCCGGTCAAGCTCGTCGCTGCGTTCGAATTGCGCGGACGGCACACCGGAGTCGAGCGTTTTCCACAGACGCGGTCTGATCGCAAGCACCATGCCCGAGCGGAAGGGCGCCACGTACGCGGCCAACTGCTGGGGCGGCATTTCGATGATCGCGTCCATCCAATACGTGGTGTTTGGCCCGGGCAGGGGTGAGTCGCTGAAAAATCCCTGCACCCATTCACCGGTCACCGGTTTCGGTAACTTCGGGAAACGCTGCTCCAGCGGCTCGGAGTCATAGCGGATCGGTGACGCTCCGGTCTTTTGCGGCATGTACGACGTTGGGGTGGACTCAGCTTGGTCCCATGACGAGCAGCCACCGACCGCGAAAAGCGCGACGGCACAGGTCGCCGCCCAACGTTTCATTCCTGCACGGTACCGGTATCCGATTCGGGTATCAGAGATTTCGTCGTGAGTACCCATATCGCCACCACAAGGAACAGCAACGGCAAGGCTGCACAGTCGAAGGCCCGCTCGGCCTTGGACATATGCGCGATGACGGCATCCCACCCGGTGATGTAGGACTGAAAATTGGGGTCTATCCGCATTGCCCGGATGTAGAGCAGCACGTATTGCCACATGAACACCACCACGCCGATCACGGCCGTCACCGCGGCCCACTGCCACCGGTGCACACCGCGAGTCGTCAGAATCTGGTTGACCAACAGCACTATGAGTGGCACCGTCCACACCCAGTGATGGCCCCACGCCAACGGGGACACCACGCAGCCGACCATGCCGACGACGGCGACCGCCAGCAGCTCCCGACCCGCGCGGTGAGCGCGCCACGCGGCCGCCATTCCCAGCAGCGCGGCCACACCCGCGAGCAGAACCCACAGCCATGTCGGCATGGGTTGCGGCGCATAGAGATTCGATAATGCTCCACCAATTGACGCGTTGCCCGGATGATCCAGCGACCCTATGTGATCGGTGGTACGGACGGCACTCAACCAGTAGTCGGACGAATCCGAGGGCAGCACAATCCATCCCAGTGCCACGGTACCGATGGCCGTTGCTATCGAAGCCACCGCGGCCCGCCACTGACGGGAAACCAATAGGTAGGGAAGGAAGATGATGGCGGTGAGCTTGACGCCCGATGCGACGCCCACCGACCAACCACGCCACCGGGCGCCATCGGGGCGGGTGAGATCCCAAATGATCAGCGCGGCCAGCACGAGATTGACCTGCCCCTGCCACAGCGTTCCATGGACAGGCTGAATATCCAAGGCCAACAAGGTCATTCCAGCGCATGCGACGGCCAGGCGGCTATCGGCCGCATATCCGAGAACCCGCCAGCACCGCCAGATGATGGCGAACAGCGCCCCCATGTTCATCACGAACCAGAGCACCTTCGCTGTTCCCAGCGATACGAACCCCAGCGGGGCGAACAGTAACGCGGCGAACGGCGTGTAGGTGAACCACCCCGCGTCCGGAATCTCCGTGGCATACAACAGCTCGCGGTGCAGAATCCGCAGACCACCGAATCGGTAGGTCATCAGATCGCCACCATTGCTGAACAATCCGAAGCTATTCGGGGCATCCAGCGGTACCAGCCAATGCTGAACCAGAACCGCGACGATACCCACCGCCAAGAACACACTCGCCGTCCGCGACGACATACTGCGGACTGTCACTACTGCTTCCTATCGGTATCCCGGGATGGCTGAACGCGTTTCGGTTCTCCCGGCATCTTCGGGTAGTTGGGCGGATAGGGCATATCGCCCAGTCCGTTCGCCTCATCCCGCGCTACCAGCTCAAGAAGCGGCTCGATCGATTGCGGTGCACCGTCCATCTCCGCCATAGGATCTGGACGCTTCCGGAGCAGCTCGGGCACGGTCGCGATGGTGAAGTCATCGGGTTCGGCGTCGACGAGCTCGTCCCACGTCAACGGCGTGGAAACCGTCGCGATGGATGTGCGTCGCACCGAATAGGCCGATGCCATAGTGCGGTCACGCGCATTCTGGTTGAAGTCGATGAAGATGCGCTCGCCACGTTCTTCCTTCCACCACGACGTGGTCACCTGTTTCGGCGCGCGGCGTTCCACCTCGCGGGCCAGCGCGATACCGGCCCTGCGTACCTCGATGAAATCCCAGCGAGTCTCGATACGCAGATAGATGTGGATACCGCGGCCCCCGGAGGTTTTCGGGTAGGCGACGAACCCCAGTTCGTCGAGCAGCGGGCGCAGCACATCGAGTGCCACCGACTTGGCCTCATCGAAACCGGTCCCCGGCTGCGGGTCCAAATCGATACGCAGCTCGTCGGGGTGTTCCAGGTCGGGATACCGCACCTGCCAGGGATGCAGCGTGACCGTGCCCATCTGCGCGGCCCACACGATCGCGGCGGGTGTGGTGACCCGCAGGACCTCGGCGGTGCGGCCGGACGGGAAAGTCACCTCGCAGGTGTCCAAGTAATCGGGATAGTGCTTGGGCAGCCGCTTTTGGTAGATCTCCTCGCCATCGATGCCGTCGGGGAATCGTTGCAGGTGCGTGGGCCGGTCCCGCAGCGCGTTCATCATGGGTCCGGCAGCCGCGGATGAGCCGCTTGCGCGAAGACCGACAGCCATCGTGCGGTAGTACTCGGCGAGGTGGCGTTTGGTGCCGCCATCGGCACCAAGCTGCGGAAAGTAGATCTTGTCGGGGTTGCTCAGGCGGACGGCGACGCCGTCTACATCTAATTCCTCGGCGGGTGTAGGCATTGCAGTCAGTCTGTCAGAGCCCGCCCGTCAGAATGGGCCAATGGACCTCCCCGTCATGCCACCTGTGTCCCCCATGCTCGCCAAGCCGGTGGCAGCCATCCCCGCTGACGCGTCCTACGAGCCCAAATGGGATGGGTTCAGGTCGATCGTCTTTCGTGACGGCGACGAGGTGGAACTGGGCAGTCGTAACGAGAAACCGCTGACCCGATACTTCCCCGAGCTGGTTATCGCCGCGCTGGCTGAGTTACCCGAGCGGTGCGTTATCGACGGGGAGATCGTGATCGCTACCGAGGACGGACTGGATTTCGAGGCCCTCCAACAGCGGATTCACCCCGCGGATTCACGGGTGCGGCTGCTGGCGGAGCAGACACCCGCCTCGTTCATCGCCTTCGACCTGCTCGCACTCGGCGACGAGGATTACACCGCACGGCCATTCAGCGAGCGGCGGGCCGCACTGACCGAGGCCCTGTCCCCCGCCGGCACGTCGATTCATCTCACGCCCGCGACGACCGACCAGACCCTCGCGCAACGCTGGTTCGAGGAGTTCGAGGGTGCCGGTACCGACGGGCTCATCGCAAAACCCTTGGCTATCGCCTATCAGCCCGACAAGCGCGTGATGTTCAAGATCAAACCCGAACGGACCGCCGACTGCGTGGTGGCGGGGTATCGGGTCCACAAGTCCGGTGACGACGCCATCGGATCATTGCTGCTGGGTCTGTATCAGGACGACGGGGCGCTGGCTTCGGTCGGTGTGATCGGCGCGTTCCCGATGGCCGAGCGCAAGCGCCTGTTCCAGGAACTGCAACCGCTCGTCACCCCCCTCGAGGATCACCCCTGGAACTGGGCGGCCCACGAAGCCGGTGAACGCACACCACAGAAGAACGCGGGTTCGCGTTGGAATTCCGGTAAGGACCTGTCCTTCGTTGCGCTGCGCCCCGAGCGGGTGGTGGAAGTCCGCTACGACCACATGGAAGGCGTGCGCTTCCGTCACACCGCGCAATTCAACCGCTGGCGCCCGGACCGCGATCCGCGTTCCTGCACCTACGAACAGCTCGAACGACCAATCACCTTCAACCTCAACGATATTGTGCCGGGTCTGGTGTGACGGGTGCCGGGCGATTTGCGCCGAGCCCGTCGGGTGACCTGCACATAGGGAATCTGCGCACGGCCCTGTTGGCGTGGCTGCTCGCGCGGTCGACCGGGCGGAGGTTCTTCATGCGCGTGGAGGATCTGGATACGCGCACCAGCACCTCGGTGGCAGCACGCCAGCTGGCCGACCTCGCCGCGATCGGGCTCGAGTGGGATGAACCCGTGGTGTGGCAGTCCGCTCGGACCACTGCCTACGACGAAGTGATCTCATCGCTGGAGTCTCGCGGCACGATATACGAATGCTATTGCAGCAGAAAAGATATCGCCCAGGCACCGACGGCGCCACACTCCCCGCCCGGCGCCTATCCGGGCACCTGCCGCGACCTGTCGGAGACAGAGCGCGCACGGTTCCGGTTAGGCCGCACCGAACGTCCGCCCGCGTTGCGGCTGCGCACCGAGAACTCTCCGCGCACCGTGGTTGACGTGCTGCGCGGTGAATACACTGGCCTGGTCGACGATTTCGTGGTGCGCCGCGGCGACGGCGCGGTCGCCTACAACGTCGCGGTGGTGATCGACGACAACGCACAGGGCATCGATCAGGTGGTCCGCGGCGACGATCTGCTGACTTCCGCGCCCCGGCAGGCTTATCTGGCGGAACTGCTGGGTTATCCGGTGCCGACGTATGCCCATGTCCCGCTGGCGCTCAACACGGCACGTGTGCGGCTGGCCAAACGCGATGGTGCCGTGACCATCGCCGACCTGGGTGCGGACCGCTCATTCCGGTTAATCTGCGAATCCCTGGGATACCGGGCCGCCGACGCTGCCGATCTGATGCGGCAATTCGATGCACTGCGGCTGCCCCGCGAGCCATGGATTTACTCGGATTGATCCGAAGCGGCCGGTACAGACACCCGACATGTTAGCCTGCCGCCCACTGCCTTCGAGGGGATAACTGTTGCGCCGTACACGAGTGGCGTTGGTACTGGGCATGCTTATTGCCCTGGTTACATTGGCGTGCGGTCAAGGTGCGGAGGGAGGATCGGACCGGAATTCCTCGGCGCGGGTGTTGCGCGTCGGCACCGAAGGGACGTACGCGCCGTTCAGTTTCCACGATGGAAACGCCGGCGGCACCCTTTCCGGCTACGACGTCGACGTGGCGCGGGCGGTGGGCGACAAACTCGGAATTCACATTGAATTCGTTGAGATGCCATGGGATTCGCTCTTTCCCGCGTTGGAGGCAGGCCGGATCGATGTGGTTGCCAATCAGGTCACCGCATCCCCCGAACGCCAAGCCATCTACGACCTGTCCAAGCCCTACGCGGTTGGCGAGGGCGTCATCGTCACCCGCGCCACTGATGATTCCATCACCTCATTGAAGGATCTGTCCGGTAAGACTGCCGCCCAATCGATGACCAGCAACTGGGCCGCAGTGGCCCGGCAAGCCGGGGCCAAAGTAGAAGCGGTGGATGGCTTTACACCGGCCATCACACTGCTCGACCAGGGCCGTATCGACGCAACCATCAACGACAGCATCGCTGTCTATGCCTACCTGGCGAGCAAGGAAAACACCTCGGTCAAGATCGCGGCCAAGACCGGGCAGCGCAGCGAGCAGACATTTGCGGCGCGCAAGGGCAGTGGACTACTGCCAGAACTCAACCGCGCCCTCGACGAGCTGGGCGCCGACGGCACGCTGGCCAAGATCTCCGAAAAGTATCTGAAGACCAACGCCAGTGGCAGCGCTCCCGCGCCATCGACCACGCGGCTGATCCTGGACAACCTTTGGCCGCTGGCCAAGGCCACCATCACCATCACGATTCCGCTGGCAGCGATCAGCTTCGTGATCGGACTCGTGATAGCACTCGGTGTGGCACTGGCACGACTATCGCCGAACCGTGTGCTGTCCGGGGCCGCCCGGTTCTACATCTCGATCATCCGCGGCACCCCACTGCTGGTGCAGCTATTCCTGATCTTCTTCGCGCTACCCGAGGCGGGGATCAAAATCGACGCGTTCCCGGCAGCGGTGATCGCGTTCAGCCTCAACGTGGGCGGCTATGCGGCAGAGGTGATCCGATCGGCCATCGCCAGTATCCCCAAGGGCCAATGGGAGGCCGCACAAACCATCGGTATGAAGTATCCGACCACATTGCGGCGCATCATCTTGCCGCAGGCCAGCCGGGTCGCGGTACCGCCGCTGTCCAACACATTGATTTCCCTGGTGAAGGACACGTCCTTGGCCTCGACGATTTTGGTGACCGAACTGTTCCGGACAGCGCAGATTGTGGCCGCACCGACCTTCAAGTTCTTCGCGATGTATGGAACTGCGGCGGCGTACTACTGGATTGTCTGCCTGGCATTGTCGGCGGGACAGAACAGACTGGAGAAGCGTCTGGAAAGGTATGTGGCCAAATGACCGACACTCTGGTAACCGTCGCTGGTGTGACCAAATCCTTTGGCAGCAACCAGGTTCTCAAGGGCGTCTCCTTTGAGGTGCCCACTGGTTCAGTGACTGTCATCATCGGGCCGTCGGGCTCGGGAAAGACCACGGTGCTGCGCTCACTGAACGCGCTGGAACGCCCGGACGCCGGCGAAATCACCATCGGTGATGTGCGGGTGGACTTTTCGGTCGATATACCCGAGGCTGAGTTCTATCGGTTCCGCGCCCAGAGTGGCATGGTGTTCCAGGGGCACAATCTCTTTCCTCATAAGACAGTGCTGCAGAACGTCATCGAGGGTCCGGTGATTGTGCAACGACGCCCGGTCGATGAAGCGCGAGCCGATGCCCTGGAGCTGCTGAGAAGCGTCGGGTTAGACGGCAAACAGGACCAGTACCCCTACCAACTTTCCGGCGGGCAACAGCAGCGGGTCGGCATTGCGCGGGCGCTGGCAATCAAACCCAAACTGATGTTGTTCGACGAGCCAACCTCCGCGCTCGACCCGGAGCTAGTCGGCGAGGTACTGGCGGTGATCAAGGACCTGGCCACCCAAGGCTGGACCATGGTGATCGTGACGCACGAGATCCGGTTCGCCCAGCAGGTGGCCGACCAGGTGCTCTTCACCGACGGCGGTGTAGTGCTGGAGAAGGGTCCGCCGAGCGAAGTGATCGGTGCGCCCCGGCAGGAACGCACGAAACAGTTCCTGCATCGCATCCTCGAACCGCTGTAGCTATCCGATACTCACCGGCAGGTCGGCGAGCCCGCGCAGCGTGACATTCGGTTTGTAGGTGGGCTCACCGGTCAGGCACGCCTCGGGGAACCGCGCCGTGATCGAGCTCAGCGCCAGCTTGGCCTCCAGTCGCGCGAGCGGCGCGCCCAGGCAGAAGTGCGGCCCATGCCCAAAGGCCAGGTGCTTGATCTCGGCACGATCCGGGTCGAAGACGTCGAGGTCGGGGCCGACCTCCGGATCACGTTGCGCGGCAGCGAGCATCAGCAACATCCACTCGCCGCTGGGCAACGTGAAGTCGCGAATGGTCATGTCTCCATCGGCAACACGGGCCACCATATGCACAGGTGGGTCATAACGCAGTGTTTCCTCGATGACCAGTGGCGCACGATCGGCGTTCTGTCCCAACAATTTCCACTGCTTGGGCGCACGCAACATGGCCAACGACGCGTTGGCCATCAGGTTGACAGTGGTCTCGTGCCCGGCGATGAGCAGCAGGGTGCAGGTGGAGATGATCTCGTCTTCGGTGAGCTGATCACCGGCTTCCTCCACCTGAATCAGCGCGGACAGCAGATCGTCACCGAGGTTGCGCCGACGGGCCGCGATGAGATCGATGAAGTAGTCCCACATCCAGCGGCTTGCTTTGATGCGCTCGTCCATGTTCTCGGCGGCCTGCCCGGTGAGCGCGAAGACCGGGTCCAAAGACTGCCCGAGAAGTGCTGAGGCGCGGCCGAATTCGGGCTCGTCTTCCAGCGGCACGCCCAACATCCGGCAGATCACCGCCACGGGTAGCGGATAGGCGAAGTCCGAGACCAGGTTGAAGCTGCCGCGCTCGGCGATATCGTCCAGCAGACCGTCGACAAGGGACTGGACATCAGTGGCCATCGCATTGATGACCCTGGGCGCAAATGCCTTTGACGCGAGCTTGCGCAGCCGAGTGTGATCGGGGGCGTCCAGCCCGAGGAACGAGGGCTTACCCAACGCCAGGTTCGGGTACTTGGCGAGCTGCTGCTGGACGAGATTGGACTTGCGCCGATCCGAGGAGGCCTGCGGGTGACGCAGCACGGCATTGCAGTCCGCGAAGGTGGCCAGCACGCTCACGGCGGTGCGCGGCTGCACCGGTCCAGTCTGTGTCTGCTCGCACAGCTGCCGGTACACGGGGTACGGATCTGCGCGATTCGCCGGATCGAGCACCTGAAGTAGCAGGGTGCCCGGGTCGGTCGTAGTAGGCATGTGCCCAGTGTGCGCCCGGATGCTGAGATCCGCCTGAGGCACGGACTCAGCAGTAGTAGCGGCCCAGCGTCTCCTCACGCAGCGCGTCAAAGGTGCCGTCGACGATGCCGGCGCGGATGCGGTCCACCAGTCCGATGGTGAATCGTTCGTTGTGGATGGTGGCCAAGGTGGATGCCAGCATCTCCTTGGCCTTGAACAAGTGGTGCAGATAGGCCCGCGTGTAGTGAGTGCAGGTGTAGCAGTCACATTCGGCATCGATGGGGGTGAAGTCCCGGCGGTACTTCGCACCGGTGATGTTCACCCGGCCGTCGCGGGTATAGACGGCGGCGTTACGCGCGACCCGCGACGGGGACACGCAATCGAATGTGTCCGCCCCTGCGGCCACCGCGGCGAACAAGTCGTCGGGCTCGCTGATCCCCAGTAGGTGGCGCGGTTTGTTTTCGGGCAGCTCGGATGTCACCCAGCCGACGATGGCGCCGAGGTTCTGTTTCTCCAGCGCACCACCGATCCCATAGCCGTCAAAGCCCCGATCCGCGCCGTTAACAAGGGATTCCAGGCCGCGCGCGGCCTGGCGACGCAGGTCTTCGTACTGTGCACCCTGCACCACGCCGAACAACGCCTGATAGGGCTTGTCGGCGCGCTCACGGGTCAGTTTCTCGTGCTCATCCAGGCAGCGCTGCGCCCACTCGTGGGTGCGCTGCACCGAATCCTCTTGGTACTCGCGAGTATTGATCAGGGTGGTGAGCTCATCGAAGGCGAAGATAATGTCGGCGCCCAGCTGATGCTGGATCTGCATGGACACCTCAGGGGTGAACCGGTGTGTGGACCCGTCGAGGTGCGAGGTGAAGGTGACACCCTCGTCGTCGACGTGTGCGAGCTTGTCTTTCCCGGGAATGACGACGCCATCGGCGCGGGCCCGGTCAACATCCATCGCCATGACCTTGCGCGCCCCCGAGCCGAGAGAGAGCACCTGGAACCCGCCGCTGTCGGTGAATGTCGGGCCGGGCCAGTTCATGAACGCACCCAGTCCTCCGGCCGCGTCGACGATATCGGGACCGGGCTGCAGGTACAGGTGATAGGCGTTGGCAAGGACCGCCTGGGCACCCAGCGCGGCCATGGTTTCCGGCAACACCGCCTTGACGGTGGCCTTGGTTCCGACGGCGATAAAGGCCGGCGTCTTGATGTCACCGTGCGGGGTATGGATGACTCCAGCCCGGCCCGCGGTTCCGGGCAAGGTGGCGTCGATTGTGAAATAGGAGTCGGTCATCAGAGGACATTTTGCCTGGGCGCGTCGTGACCATCGGTCGTAGGCTCGGGTCATGACATCGACGTCGGATCTTCTCGCGCTGGAGCATGGCACGACCACCCAGGAGGCCTTGGCCTTCTTCGACAACCTGGAGCCCGTGCGGGCAGAGGATCTGATCGGCCAACGCTGGCATGGGGGCGAGGTGCCGACCGGGCATTCGATGGACGGGATTCTCACTGTCTCGGGCTGGTACGGCAAGCAGTTCGACGACCTGAACCATGTGCATCCACTGCTGTTCAGTGATGGCGGCGGCGATATCTTCGCCGTCGACCCAATGCTGGCCCCGATGGGGCTGGCGGGCCGGATCAGCGGACTGACCGAGTCCCCGATGGTCAAGCGGACGTCCCCGACCGCGCTTTCCGCACTCAAACCGCTGATCAGAACCAATAAGCACCGCGCGCGGCTGCGCAATATCGAGTACCGCGGCATCGTCAGCGCGGCCATGGTCTACGACCACAAGGCGATTATCGACCACTTCCGGAAGGTCGACGACGCCACCCTGCTGGGCATCATGGATCTGCGCGATATGGACCAGCCGTACTTCTTCACGCTCCGGCGGGACTGAGGGTTGCAGTTCGCCCGCGTCTAGGCTGCTCGGGTGAGGGCGCCGAAATGATCTTGTTCGAGCGGTCTTTTGCCTACACACCCACGCTGATCTGGCAGGTCATGGTCGATCCCGATCTGTGGTCGCTACAGACCAACGGGTTCCGTCCGGAAGTCGGTTGTCAGTACCGCATCACCCATCCGGCCATCATGGGCACCCGCCTACTCGGCACCGGCGACTGCACCGTGGTCGCCGCGGACCCAGGAAGGCTGCTCGCGGTCGAATTCGTGGGCGCGGTGCGCGAGGGCGATCCCGCCCGGTGGACCATCAGCCACGGTCTCGCTGCCACGGACGGCGGCACGACTGTTCTCACCACACATCTCGATGGGGTCGATATCCACGATCAATCAGAGAGGGTGCTGCTACGCATCGTGACGGATAGCACCGCACGATCCCTGCACCTGCTCAACGAAAGGCTGCACACCCGGCACTAGACATTACGCGCTGAGGGTGGTGATCTCACTGTTCTGCGACAGAACGGACGAGGCGGTCAGCCCGAACATGACCCGAAAGGTGTCACTGAAATGGCTCGGCGACGCGAAGCCCGCATCGACGGCCGCGGTGGTGAAGTCGTCACCTCGCGAGACCGCCGTGCCTACATACAACAATCTCGTCCACAATCGGTAGCGGCGAAAACTCGTCCCGGCATTACCGGTGAACAAATGCAGAAAACGCGACGTGGACAGACCCAGCTCGGCAGCCGTATCGGCCGCGGACATCGACTCCGCGGGAGCGGCCAGCATGCGATCCATGGTCAGCCGGATCCGCGGGTCAATACTTTCGGCATCGTTGTCCCCCACAATGATTCGCCGCAGTTCGGCGGGATCGACGGGGCCCGCACCCGACAGATAGTCGCATAGCACGACCTCGCCACGGTGGCCGGTGGCGATGGGTTCCGAACGTCCGGCCATCGCGGCATCCACACTGCCAACGCGAGTCGAGCTGGGATCGAGATAGTAGAACAGCATTCGCCCCGGCCCGGAACGGATTCGATGCACGGTACGTGCCGGGATGAGCGCACTGCGCGCCAATGCCGAAGCGCCACCCGGGATCTCGACGGTGAACGGTGCATCGACACCAAGGGCAAAACAGTGCACCGGAGTCGAACGGGTGTCCAAGTGAAATGACGGACCAAAATATGCGGCGTACCCGGGCCACAACCACACCTGACGGTGGGAGGACTCCACATCCTCGATCGTCACGAACCTCATCATCACACGACGACGCCAATGACAAGGGCGGCCGCGGCAACCTCGACCAAGAAGTAGAACCAGATCGGATAGAAGGATGTGCCCTCGTCCAGGATCCGGGAAAGCAGCCTGCCCGCCGCCATTCCACCAAGAGCCACGCCGACGGTCAGTGCCGCACCATTGCGAAGCTGGTCATCCCCGGTGGCCGTCCAGAACAGCAGACCCGCCATGGCCAGTCCAAACCCGCCGTACACAGCCCGGATCTCCGAGCGGCTGACCGCGCTCTCGATGGCAATACCGAACGGCCGGACGAGTGCCGCGGGCATGGCCAGCGCGTACACCCCCATACCCAGCATGAATACGCCGACAAGAATCAATGCCACATCCCGCACTGCCACTCCCTCGCTCGATTTTCGGATCGGCATCATCGTGACCGCAGTGCGGGCCGGACGCTTCCGAAAACCTGCTACAGGTGGGTGGCAATCTGGGCTACGCCGCGGGCGTCCCAGGACATGAGCACTCCCACCTGCGTAAACGCTTAGGGAGTTTTGGCGGTGGCGGAGGGATTTGAACCCTCGGACGGGGGTTACCCGTCACACGCTTTCGAGGCGTGCTCCTTAGGCCGCTCGGACACGCCACCGCCGAAGAGACTACAGGCCGCACCCCGGAATACCCGAATCGCGCCCAACCGCGCAGGCGAGCATTGGTTATCGGCGTAAGCCACTCCAGCGTTAGCAACGGACCACTCACATGCACGGATCCGCATGGCTGGCAGGTGATTCCCAGCTGCTTGTACGAAATCGGGGCCACGGTTCCCAGCTAGATGGCCTTCCATCGTGGTTGTGAAAGTTCTCGTTGGAATCGCAGCAGCCGCGGCCATCGCGGCAGGCGGACTTGGCTTAGCAACGACCGCGAATGCGGCCCCGGCACCGGCCATTCCCGCCCCTAGCTATCACTGGTGCCCGGGCGAGTTCTGGAACCCGATCTGGGGTTTCAACTGGGAAGGAGGCGATTGCCACGACGACTGGCATCGCGACCGCGACGGAGATCGCCATGACCGCGACTGGCGCGGCGACGATCACCGCGATTGGCATGACCAAGACCGAGATTGGCACGACAGAAATTGGAGACCCTGACATGAAACTTCTTCTAGGAATTGCCGCTTCCGCGGCCATCGCTGCCGGCGGTTTAGGCCTCGCAGCGACCGCCAATGCCGCCCCGGCCCCGGAGCTTCCGGCCCCCACCTACCACTGGTGTCCCGGCGAGTTCTGGGACCCGATCTGGGGCTTCAACATGAACTGGGGTGAATGCCACGCGGACGGGATCCTCGACCGCGATCGCCCCGGTGATTGGCGCGGTGACGACGGCCGCTGGCGCGACAACGGCCCCGGCCCGGGTGACAACCGTGGCCCTGATCGCGGACCAGACCGTGGGCCCGACCACGGACCTGGCAACAACTGGGGCCACTAAACCCTCCCCGAACCGGCCCGTCCGGTGCGCGCCGCGACCCCCCGACCCAGCGCGCACCGGGCGGGCCACCTACCGCTTGGTGGCGAAGAATTCCTCGAGCAGCGCCGCGCACTCCTGCGCCAGCACGCCACCGCGCACCTCCGGGCGATGCGCTTGCCGACGGTCCCGCACCACATCCCACAGCGATCCCACTGCCCCTGTCTTGGGCTCCCACGCCCCGAACACCACCCGGCTGACCCGAGCCAGCACCAATGCCCCGGCGCACATGGTGCACGGCTCGACGGTCACCGCCAGCGTCGCACCCTCCAACCGCCAGCCGTCGCCATGTTTCGCGGCGGCCTGCCGTAGCGCCAGAATTTCCGCATGCGCCGTCGGATCACCAAGGCGTTCACGCGCATTAGCAGCCCGAGCCAATTCGGTTCCGTCGGCGGCGTAGATCACCGCACCGATCGGGACATCGTCGGCACCGGCCTCCCCGGCGGCCGCCAGTGCGGCGCGAATCAGCGCCTCATCGTCTAGGAACGTCACCGATCCAGCTTGTCGAGCACCGCTCCGAGTTCGTCGGCGAAGCCCATCCGGGCGGCGATCATGCCGAGCTGCTCATCGGGGTAGAGGTCGGTCTCGCTGAGGATCACGCTGAGCACCGGTTCAGGCAGCCCGATATCGGAGAGCAGGCCCAGTTCGCCTTCCTCCCACGGATCGACATCGTCGAGCTCATCGGAATCGAGCTCCGGGACAGGAACATTCAGCCTGTCGAGCACCTCGACAGCGATGTCGTAATCAATGGCCGCAGTGGCATCGGAGATCAGGAGGTGTGTTCCCGAGGGTGCCGGACGAATGATGATGAAGAATTCCTCGTCCACATCCAGCAGTCCGAAGACCGCACCGGCGCTGCGGAGTTCACGTAGCTCGGTTTCGGCTGCCGCCAAATCGGTGAGCGCCGCGGCATTCAACGATGTCACCCGCCAGTGGCCTTCTTCGCGCACGACGGCCACACCGAAGCCCTCCAGGCTTTCGGTATTGGGCCCTACGGCCTTTGCGCGCTGTGCGTCCATGGGCAATACGGTAGTGCCCCAACCTGGGTTGTGACCACAGTCCTGAGGCTCTTCGCGCGTGCGGCTCATCGCACAACTTTGGTGACCTATGCCAACCTGATGGGGTGAACGCCGCCGAACACGACCACCAACACCCCCCGATCTGCGTACTTGGCCTCGGGCTCATCGGTGGTTCCCTGGTCCGGGCGGCCGCCGCCGCGGGCCGGCATGTCTGGGGATACAACCGTTCTGCCGAGGGTGTCGACGCCGCGCGAGCGGCGGGTTTTGACGCCACTGCCGATCTGGATCTGGCGCTCCGACGTGCTCGCAACGCCCAGGCGCTCATCGTGCTCGCGGTGCCGGTACCGGCCCTGTCGGCGCTCCTTGCGCGCATCGCGGAACTAGCGCCGGAATGCCCTCTCACCGATGTCACCAGTGTGAAAGCCGCTGTCCAACAAGAGGTGTCCCGGCACGGCCTGGCGCAACGATTCGTCGGCGGCCACCCCATGGCGGGGACGACGGACTCCGGCTGGAGTGCCGGCGACGCACGGCTTTTCCGCGATGCGACCTGGGTGGTCAGCGTCGACGAGGGCGTCGATCCGCAGGTATTCGCACAGGTCACGCGGCTTGCCCTGGACTGCGGTTCCGTCGTGGTCCCGGCACGTTCCGAGGAGCATGACGCGGCGGCAGCGGCCATCTCGCACCTACCGCATCTGCTCGCCGAGGCCCTCGCCATCACCGCGGACGGGGTTCCGTTGGCGTACTCGTTGGCCGCGGGATCGTTCCGGGACGGCACCCGCGTCGCCGCCACCGATCCGTCGCTGGTGCGCGCCATGTGCGAATCCAATCCACACGGTGTGCTGCCCGCCCTGGAAGAGGCAATGGCACTGCTGGCGGCGACGTGGAACACCTTGAACGCGGAGAGCTCGGTAGAGCTGCTGGTAGAGGCCGGCCACGCCGCGCGAGGGCGGTATGAGGCACACGAACGGTTCGACATCACCGGTATCAGCCGGGAGGACGCTGATTGGCGCGAGCACCTGGCCGAGGCGGGCCGGCAGGGCGGCGTGCTGCGGATCGTGCCTTAGATCCGGACGGCGAGTCCGGGGTACTCCAGCAAGAATCCCTCGTCATCGACGATGACGGTGGTGTCGGCGACCGGCGAAACCACCTTGATGCCCTTACCGTCGTTGCGGTAGCTGATGGTGGCGGGGCTGACGACTAGATCCGGCAGCGTCACGTAGACAACCGGCAGTACCGCGCTGCCTTCCCGCTGGTAGAGGCCGGTTCGCCGGATCGGAAGCGCATTGAAGAAGGGGCTGAACACCACGTCGACGTCCAGCGCTCCGTCGAAGGTGGCGCGCTTCGCACCCTCGTGGTTCTGCACGGTCCACATGCCCTCTTCGTCCCGGGCAATCGACAGCTGCCGTTCCCGCTCCGCGACCGTGGTGGACAGGGACAACCGATTGGTGGAGCCGGTCTCGTCGGTCACCAGGTCATATGAGGCGCTGAACGCGGGGTGCGCATCGGACGCACCGGCCACGAAGCGGCCGTGTGCGCGGATGCGTCGGCCCGATAGTTGGACCCGGGTGGATTCCATACGCGACCCGTCATGGGCGCGCCAGGTCAGGACCGCGGGCCCAGTCGCCGTGTCGGTCGAGCTGGGGTTACTCACCCGTCTACCGTAGGCGACCGCGCAAATTGCCCCGTCGCGGCCCGGATCACCCCCGTTTGTGCGCGATGTACAGCAGGTATTCCCAGTCCATCACCAGCCGTCCGTCACCGCGATCGTGTCGACGGGCCAGCTCCACAAGCGCATCGTCGAGTTCGGCGGTTCGGCTCGCCTCCTTCGCGATCCTGGCGTAGACGGCGATCGTCGGCCCGTAACAGGCCTTGAAGAAGTCGCGGAACTCCTCGGCAGTGGCGAACCGGTCCACCGTAAGCATCCGCCGCTTCACCGTGACCTCGATGGCCCGGTCGGCGAGGAGCTCCCGTACATGAGCCGGGTCACCCCACAACGGCGGCGGCTGCGCGCCAGGTGCCGGGGCGGCCGCGAACGGCCTCATGGTCGCGAACATCTGGCCGATGAATCCCTGTGGCGTCCAGTTGATCAGGCCGATCGTTCCCCCCGGCCGACAGACTCGGACCAGTTCGTCGGCGCTGTCCTGATGACGCGGAGCGAACATCACCCCGACGCAGGACACCACGACATCGAAGTCGTTGTCACCAAAAGGAAGCGCTTGCGCATCGGCTACCTGCCAATCCAATTTCACACCGGCCCGCGCCGCCGTCGCGCGACCTGCCTCCAGCAGTTCGGGAGTGAGATCGGAGGCCACCACATGCGCGCCGGTGCCCGCCGCGGGGATCGCCACATTCCCGGATCCGGCCGCTACATCCAACACCCGAACTCCGGGGGCGATGCCGGACTCTACGACAAGCACCGGGCCCAACGGCGCAATCACCTCGGACGCCACCGCGGGATAGTCGCCCAGCGCCCATAACGAAACTCTTTGGGCTGTTTCAGTGTTCATATACACAGACGCTAGCGACACCGTAGGACCACCGGCTAGTACAAGATCTGTACCGGGACTGGTCACCGCGAGTTCGGAGGCCTACCGTTCACACATGGGTGCGTCGTACTACCAATTCTGCCCCGTCGCGAAGGCGATGGAGCTGCTCGACGAACGCTGGACGCTGCTGATCGTGCGTGAATTGCTGCTCGGCAGTGAGCATTTCAACGACATCAGGCGCGGCGTGCCGCGAATGTCTCCGACCCTGCTGTCCAAGAGGCTGGACCGACTGGTGCGCGCCGGCATCGCCGAGCGCCACGAAAACCGCTACATACCCACAGACGCGGGCCAGGAGCTACGGCCGGTGGTCGAGATGTTGAGCCAGTGGGGAATCCGGTGGATCGGCGAGATCGGGGATGAGGATCTGGACCCCAAGCTGCTGCTCTGGGATATGCGACGCCACGTCATCGGCAGCGCCGTCCCCGAGGGCCGCACCGTGCTGCATTTCAGTTTCGGCGACGTCGCGGCCGATAAACGGCACTGGTGGCTGGTCGTCACGCCCGAGGCGGCCGATCTGTGCGATGCCGACCCCGGATTCGACGTGAATGTGGGTGTGACGGCACAGTTGCGGAGCCTGACCCGGGTATGGCGCGGCGACTCCGCGTGGTCGGACGTGCTGCGATCCGGCGAGGTGGCGCTGCGTGGGCCGTCAGGGTTGTGCCGCGGCGTGCCGACATGGTTCGACCTGCCTCTCTACGCCGGCGTCCCCCGGCCCTGAGTCGTCCGGGACATCGCGCGGTGCCAATCGCAGCCGCCCGCTGCCTGGAGCCGACAACCACACCGCGAAGGCCAGGATCGCATCGAGCAGCAGGGCCAGCGCGGTCACCATGATGGCGCCCACCAACGCCAAGTGGAACTGCCGGACCTTGATGCCGTCGATGAGGTACCGGCCGAGCCCGCCGAGGCTGGCATAGGCGGCGACGGTCGCGGTCGCGACGATCTGCAGGGTCGCCGTCCGCAGTCCAGACAGGATGAGCGGCAACGCGTTGGGTACCTCGACGCCGAACAGCACTTGGCGTTCGGTCATCCCCATGGCGCGGGCCGCCTCCACGACCGTGCGATCCACGTTCGCGATACCGGAGTATGTCCCCGCCAGCAGCGGCGGCACACCCAACAGCAGCAACGCGATGGTCGGCGGAACCAGGCCCAGACCCCACAGCAGCACGCCCAGCAGCAACACACCGAGCGTCGGGAGCGCCCGCAATGCGTTCACCGCACTGACCACCAGAAACGTGCCGCGACCGGTGTGACCGATGATGAGACCGATCGGCACCGCGATAGCGACCGCGGCCAGGAGGGCGATCGCGGTGTACTGGAGGTGCTCACCGATCCGCACGCCCAGACCACTATTGCCCGTCCAGTTGGACGCGGTGAACATGTAACCGAGTGCCTCGGAGAGAAAGTTCATGATGCACCAACGGCTTTCGTTGCTCTGGCCCACGGCGTGGCAGCACGACCGAGAAGCACCAGGAGTGAATCCACGACGACGGCCAACAAGAAGATGGCGACGATCCCGGCGACGATCTGACTGCTCTTGTTGGCCTGGTAGCCCTCGGTGAACCAGGTACCCAGGCCGCCGATGCCGATCACCGAGCCCACCGACACCATTGAAATATTTGTCACGGCAACGACTCTCAATCCCGCTACCAATACGGGTATGGATAAGGGCAGCTCGACCCGAATGAGACGGGCCAACGGCCGGTATCCCACCGCGGTAGCGGCGTCGCGCACCTGCGGAGCAATGGCATCGAGCGCCTCGGGTACCGCACGAATGAGAAGCGCAGTGGTGTAGAGCGTCAGGGCCACCATCACATTGGCCTCGTCGAGAATCCGAGTAGGAATGATGAGCGGTAACGCCACGAACAACGCCAGTGAAGGGATGGTGAACACGATGCTGGCGATCACCGTCGTCACCCGCCGCGCGGTCCGATACCGGTGAATCAGCGCACCACACGGAACCGCGATCGCGAGTCCAATGAGAATGGGCACCAGCGACAGCCGGAGATGGATCAGCGACAGCAGCCAGGCGTCATTGAGATGGGTGAAGAGATAATGCATCTCACCGCTTCCCGGTGCGGCGTTGTCGATCCAGCGCCATCAGGACGTCATCACCACGCACACCGCCGCGCACGCGCCCGTCCTCGTCGGTGGCGACGCCCAGCCCGGACGGTGAGGACAACGCGGCATCGAGGGCCTGCCGCAGAGTTCCGTCCGGCCCGAACAACGAACCTCCCGCGATCACGCTGTCGTACAACGACTTCCCTGAGCGGTAGACATTCGCTCCGAAGTCGTCCATCCATCCGAATGGTGTGCCGTCAGGATTACAGACAAGCACCCAGTCGCCCGGGGCGATGATCACAGTAGGTACATCCGCTTCGCCGATCAGCCTGATCTCGTGTAACGGCACCTCGCCCGCTCCGCGGAACTGCAAACTTCGGTAGCCCCGATCACGCCCGATGAAACCGGCGACGAAATCGCTTGCCGGATTGGACAACACCCGCTCGGGATCGTCGTATTGCTGTAAGACCCCACCAGGCCCGAAGACCGCCACCTTGTCTCCGAGTTTGACGGCCTCGTCGATATCGTGGGTGACGAAGACGATCGTCTTGTTGAGCTCGGCCTGTAGGCGCTGCATCTCGGCTTGCAAGTCATCGCGCACATTCGGGTCGACGGCACTGAATGGTTCGTCCATCAGGAGGATGGGCGGGTCGGCTGCGAGAGCACGTGCCACACCGACGCGTTGTTGTTGACCTCCGGAGAGCTGCGCGGGGTACCTGGTGGCCAACTTCGGATCGAGCCCCACCCGTTCCAATACCTGGAGGGCGGCCTTGCGTGCGGCGCGCCGGGATTCACCGCGCAGCACAGGCACTGTCGCCACGTTGTCGACGACGCGCTGGTGCGGCATGAGGCCGGCGTTCTGGATCACATACCCAATGCCCAACCGCAGTTTGACCGGATCGACCGTCCTGATATCGGCCCCGTCGACGGTCAAGACACCCGAGGTGAGGTCGGTCATCCGGTTGATCATCCGCATCGACGTGGTCTTGCCGCAGCCCGAGGGCCCCACGAATACCGTGAACGATCCCTTGTCGACATGCATGGTGAGATCGTCGACCGCGGTGGTCCCGTCGGGGTACTTCTTGGTGACGTTCTCGAAGGTGATCACGCGATCAGTTCCCTATCGGTTTGTCGAAACCTTTGTCCGCCAACCATTTCTGTGCGGCTTCCTTGGGGTCAACGCCGTCGTTACCGGAAACCGCGGCGTTGAGCCTGGTGAGGTCATCAGTGGTCAAGCGCGCCGAGAGCGCGTCGAGTACCTTCTTCAACTTCTCGGACTTCTTCTGCGCGTTGACCAACGGCACCAGATTGCCCGCCGGAAAGGTGAACTTGGGGTCCTCCAACACCACCAGGTCATGTTCGGCGATCGCCGGTGAGGTGCTGAAGATGTTGGCTGCAGTAATGGTTCCGTCCAACAACGCTTTCACTGTGGCAGGTCCGCCGCCGTCACTGATGGCCACGAAACGGGACTCCGGGATATCCAGTCCGTAATTGGCCTTGAGCCCGGCCAGACCCACGCTGCGGTGCAGGAACTCCGAGGGCGCGCCGACCTTCACTTCCCCCGAGTGCGCCGCAAGGTCCGCGAGCGAGCGCAGATTCCATTTGTCCGCGGTGGCCCTGGTGACACACAACGTGTCGGCATCCGATGCCGGAGAAGGGGTCAGGATGTCGAGATCCCCGTCCAGCTTGCGTAGCAGCGCCAGCTCAACGTCATCGGGCTTGGTGGCGGTCGCGTCCGGGTCGAAGTAGCGCAGCAGATTTCCGGTGTAATCGCCGATCAGGTCGATCGAATGATCCTTGACCGCCGGGATGTACGTCTCGCGGCTGCCGATACCCAACTGCCTGGTGACCTGAAAGCCGTTGGTCTGCAATATCTGGGCGTAGAGCTCGGCCACGGTTTTCGACTCAGGGAAGTCCGCCGAGCCGACGATCAACGTATTGAGGTCACCCGAAAGCGGTCCTCCGCCCAGGGGATTGGCGCTACCACAACCGCTGAAGACGATCGCGGCCATGACGGCGGCGAGGAGTCGTGCGGCCCTGCGCATCCTCCGACAGTAACCGGGGAGTGGCTACCCTGCCCGGTTTTACCGTCGGGAAGATTCCGGTGGCTAACCGTCCGAGGCATCTGTTTCGGGGTTCTCGCTCGGCACCGCCAGGAGCGATGGCAAATATTTGAGAACCGTCTCCGCCTGCTCGTCGGGAAGCAGCTGGCGTGCGAGGACATTGGCTCCGATGATCATCAACATGGTGGCGTTGGCCCGGTCATGCGCCTCCTGCTGGCCGATCTCGGGATGCTGTACACGCATCACCTGTGAGAGCAGTTCGGCACCTGTCTCACCGAAGCTCGCCCACATAGCCTGCCCCAATTCGGGATCGGTGCGCATCTGGCCGAGGAGTGCGGGGGCGGCCGCGATGACATCCGGTCGCTCGAAGAGTTCCGCTGTGTACGAGCAGGATTGACGCACCCAGTCGCCGACTCCCGCGGCCGCGCTCATCTCCTGAGTAGGGGCCGTCCAACCGAACACGGCCTCGAAGACCAGGTGTGCGCGCGACGGCCACCGGCGATACAGCGCAGGCTTGCCGACACCAGCCCGCTCGGCAATCGCAACCATGGTGGTGGCCTCCCACCCCTGTTCGACCAGGAGCTCGCGCGCGGCAGCAAGCGCCTTTGTGTCGATATCGGAGCTGCGGCGGCGGCCCCTGCCCACTGGTAACTCGTCGGTAGCCATTGCAAATATCGTAACACTGTGTAACGTTGAGGCGTGGGTCACATGCAGAAGGGCAGCCGATGACAGGACTTCTTTCCGGAAAGACCGTGGTGATATCCGGCGTGGGCACCGGATTAGGACGCGAGGTCGCGCTCAAGGCGCACCAAGACGGCGCCAATGTGGTGCTCGGCGCCCGCACCCGGGAAAACCTTGCAAACCTCGCGAAAGAACTCGACGACACCGAGGCCACCGTCGCCTGGGCGGTCACCGATATCAACGACGCGCAAGCATGCCAAGGTCTGATCGACACCGCCTGCGAGCGATTCGGTGGGGTGGACGTACTGGTGAACGTTGCGGCCAAGGAAGACGTCTTCGGCGGCATCGAGGGTGCGGATCTGGCGCAGTGGCAGGCGATGCTCAACACGAACGTCGTCGGCACGCTTCAACTCGTGCAGGCAGCCGTGCCGGAGCTGAAGAAGAACGGCGGATCGGTGGTCTTCATCGGTTCGCAGTCGGCCTTTCATCCGCAGCTGCCCCAGGCCGCGTATGCGACATCCAAGGGAGCGTTACAGAACGCGATGTACCAGCTCGCGAAGGAGCTGGGCCCGCACAAAATTCGCCTCAACATGGTGGTACCGACGTGGATGTACGGACCACCGATCCAGCTGTACATCGGCTTGGTCGCGCAGCAGCGCGGTATCACCCAAGCGGAAGTGCTGTCGGAGCTGACGGCCAAGTTCCCGCTGGGCGAAATGCCCGCCGATGAGGACGTCGCCGACGCGGTGGTGTTCTTCGCCTCGGACCGAGCCCGGATGGTGACCGGGCAGACCCTATTCGTCAACGCAGGAGAGTTCTTCTCATGAGCGACAAGTATCCCGTCATCCTTTGGGGCACAGGCGTAGTCGGCAAGCTGGTGATCCGCGAGCTGCTGGACCACCCGGTATTCGAGCTGGCCGCCGTCCTGGTACACGATCCGGCCAAGGAGGGTGTGGACGTCGGGGCCCTCGTCGGCAGTCACCCGATCGGGCTGGCGGCGACCACCGATATCGACGCCGCGCTGGGCACCGAAGGCACCGTCGCGTACTTCGGACCGACGGCGCAGTACGCCCTGGAGAACATCGACAACATGTCCCGGGCGCTGCGCAGCGGACACAATGTGGTCTCCACCGCGATGACACCCTGGGTGTACCCGCAGGTCTGCCCGCCCGAGATGTTGGTGGATATCACGCAGGCCTGTGAGGACGGCCAGACCTCCTGTTTCACTACCGGTATCGACCCTGGCTTTGCCAACGATCTGTTCCCGATGACCCTGCTCGGTGTGGGCGGTCGGGTGGATTCGGTTCTAGTGCAAGAGCTCCTGGACTACCAGTACTACAACGGCGATTTCAGCACCCCGATGGGACTGGGCGCACCCATGGACCAACAGGCGGTGCTGGAGATCCCCGAGGTGCTGATCCTGGCGTGGGGACACACCATTCCGATGATCGCCGACGCCGTCGGGGTCAAACTCGACAAGATCGACACCGTCTACGAAAAGTGGTCCACCCCAACCGAGATCGCCTACGGCGCGGAGCCCAATACCGGAACGATCACGGCGGGACATTGCGCCGCCGTGCGTTTCGAGATCCGCGGTTGGGTAGGCGGGGAGCCCAAGATCGTCATCGAGCATGTCAACCGGATCACCAACGACACCGCGCCGCACTGGCCGCGGGCGCAGTCGGTGGACAACGACGCCTACCGCATCGAGATCAAAGGCAGCCCGAACATCACCCAAGAGACCGTGTTCCGTGACGAGCGCACCGGCGACGGCGCCATCGGCGGCTGCCTGGCTACCGGGATGCGCGCCATCAACGCGATACCAGCGGTGATCGGCGCTAAGCCGGGATTCCTGACACCACTCGATTTGCCCGTAATCCCCGGACTGGGCACTATCCGGACCTGACCAGCGTCGAGTGTCGACTTTTGGCGACTTTCGCTCGTACTTTCACGCCAAAAGTCGACATTCACGCTTGCAATACCCGCTCGCGTAGCAAATGATGGACAGATGACCAGTGACCCCGGTACGACTCCGGACTCTCCGGTTGCCGACACATCGATCGACATCCCCGTCGGGGAGCAGCCACCGCTGCCCGCCACGAAGCCCGCCAAAAAGGAAGACGCGGTCAAGCGGACCCGCGCGGCGGCGACCTGGACCGGCGTCATCCTTGGCCTGTTGATCCTGATTCTGCTGCTGGTGTTCATTCTGCAGAATCTGACGGACACGACCACCCACTTCCTCTCGTGGGAGATCCAGATGCCTCTGGGCATCACGGTGTTGTTCGCGGCCATCACCGGTGCAGCGCTCACCGCCCTGGTCGGTGGGGTGCGAATCATCCAGCTGCGGCGCGCGGCGAAGAAGAACCTCAAGGCCTAAGACCGGGCTACAGTCGGCGCATGACGGCGCTGACCAGGCGCGGGCGCGCGCTGGCGCTTGTCCGGAAGACTCTCAAGGACAAGCCCGTACCGCTGGCTGACGCGAAGCATTTCGACGACGCCGAAGTTGTCACGATGCTGCGGATGCTCGGCATCGCAATGCTCGAAGTCGGCCAGCCCACCAACCTGGTGCTGGCCAAGTTGCACGACATCGCACCGCAATACACCGACAAGGAGCTGCGCGCCGTCGTCTTGCCGACTGTGCTGATCATCCAGATCGACGGTGTCACCGGACAGCTGGAAGTGGAGGAATCCACCCGCAGCACAGCGCAGCTGGATCAGGCCGGTCATATCGACACCATCGCCGATATGGCCGCCGTCGGGGCCATCGCGCCAGCGGAGGCGATCGCACGGATCTACGAGATCCGATGCCTCAAGCCACGTTTCGGGGCAATCATCACCGTGATCGGACACACCATCCTGACCCTCGGTTTCGGGCTGGCCCTTGCGCCGACCTCCTCGGCGCTACCCGCCTACCTGGTGCTGGGCTTGATCGTCGGCATGCTCATGTTGGCGACAAATCCCATGCCCACCCTGGCCGCGACCATGCCCGCCGTGGCCGCCTTCGTAGTGACGGTGCTCAGCACGTTCATCGTCGCGAACGTGCCCAGCGAGGGTCTGGCGCGCGTCGTCGCGCCGGCCCTGATTGCCGTGCTTCCCGGGGTGACCCTCACCATCGGGGCGTTGGAGCTGACCAGCACCCAGCTGATGGCCGGGTCGACCCGCATCGTGTACGGCATCGCACAACTGATGCTGTTGGCATTTGGTGTGGTGATCGGCGTGAAAGTGGCTGGACCACTGGAGCCCTCGTTACTGGGACCACCGCTGGGCAGCTGGACGATCGCGCTGGCCGTGCCGGTGATCGCGGTGGGCTTCTACCTCTACAAGTCCGCACCGCGCGGATCGCTGATCTGGCTGATTCTGGCGATCGGCGTCGCGATGCTGGGACAGCGGCTCGGCGGTCTGTTCCTGGCACCGGCGATGACGGGTTTCGTCGGGGCGGTCGCCGTCGTTCCCTTTGCCCTTTTCGCGGCGCGATTCAAGGGCGCCCCTTCGGCAATCGTGTTGCTGCTCGCGGCGTTCTGGTGTTTGGTGCCCGGTGCGCTGAGCTTCGTCAACGTCAGCGAGGTCGCCGCCACCGGCCACGCCAACCTCGCCGCGCTGCTCGATACCTGCATGGCGATCTTCTCGATCGCGCTGGGACTGCTGGTGGGGGCGAGCCTGCACCGCGGTATGCGCTACGCGCTCGCCGTCACTCGATAGCGTGTTTCGCAAGCTCGATCCGGGCCACTACCCCACGGTGCACCTCGTCGGGGCCGTCGGCCAGGCGCAGTGCGCGGGCGTTGACCCAAGCCGCCGCCAATGGGAAATCATTGGAAAGACCTCCGCCGCCATGGATCTGGATCGCCATGTCGATGACCTGCTGCGCCATGTTCGGTGCGGCCACCTTGATCTCGGACACTGGCGACAGCGCCCCCATGATGCCCACGGTGTCCAACAACCAGGCGGCATGCAGCACCAACAGCCGGGTCTGGTTGATGGCAATGCGGGCGTCGGCGATGCGTTCACGGTTTCCGCCGAGGTTCACCAAAGGTTTTCCGAATGCGGTGCGCTCCAACCCCCGTCGGCACGCATGCTCCAGCGCCACCTCGGCAAGGCCGATCAAGCGCATGGCATGGTGCACCCGGCCGGGCCCCAACCGCCCCTGGGCGATCTCAAATCCCTTACCCGGTCCCGCGATGAACGCATCCGCAGAGAGCCGCACATTGTCGAAGGACACCACACCGTGCCCGCCAGGCTCGTCGTAGAACCCCATCGTGGGCAGCATCCGTTCGACGGTGACGCCGGGGGTGTCCATCGGGACAAGGACCATCGAGTGGCGCGCGTACCTATGCGCAGTGGGATCGGTGAGCCCCATGAAGATGATCACCTTGCAGTCGGGATGACCCACACCGGTGCTCCACCATTTACGTCCGTTGATGACCACCTCGTCGCCCTCGACGACGGCGGTGGCCGCCATATTCGTGGCATCGGAGGACGCGACATCGGGTTCGGTCATACAGAACGCCGAACGGATATCGCCCTCCAGCAGGGGTTCTAGCCACATCTCCTTCTGTTCCTGGCTGCCATATCGGTGCAGTACCTCCATGTTCCCGGAATCCGGTGCGTTGCAGTTGAATACGGTAGGTGCGAACAGTGATCGGCCCATCTGCTCGGCCAGTGGCGCGTACTCGGAGTTGGACAGTCCGCCACCAAGCTCGGGGTCGGGCAGGAATAGATTCCACAACCCAGCGGACCGAGCCTTCGTCTTCAACGCGTCCAACTCTGGCGGCACCGCCCACAGCTCGGCCGTCGTACCCGCGCGGGCGCCCAGCAGTTCGTCGTGGTGAGCCAGCACGGCGCGCTCCACCGGCATGACCTCCCGATCGATGAACTCCCGGACGGCGGTGGTCAGTTCGGCAGCGCGGTCAGACGGGGCGAAGTCCATCCGTCCGATGCTAGAGGCGCAGTCACCCCACATGACAGACTTCGGCACATGAGCATGCGCCTGGCCTCCGTACGGGCACTTACGACGCTGACGGTCGGCGGGGTTATCGGCATCATCGCCACACTCATCCTCAACGTCTTTGTATTCGACAAGTTCGACGCCTATGGCGAGGTGAAGATCCCGGGTACCACCCAGCTGGAACTGCCCGCCGGCGAGGTGACCGTCAGCTTCCACTCCTGGGTCTCGGGTGACAACGGACTGCTCATCCCCCAGCTGGGCATGTCGATCTTTCCGCCGGCCGGAGTGGCGGAGCCGCAGGTGCGCGAGAGTATCGGGAGCTCGACAACGGTGAACGGCGATGCCCGCAGGCGGGTATGGGTCGCACAGATCCCCGCCGCCGGTACGTACGACGTGCAGGTAGAGGGTGAGATCAACGGGTTCGTCAATCCTCGACTCGCATTCGGCCACGGCAGCCCATATTGGGCCCTCACCTGGCTTTTTGCCGGACTGCTGGGCGTGGCGATAATCGGTTGGATCGCCTATGTGCTGACGCGGTCGCGCACTACCCATCCGTCGTCTCCGGCGGGCCCTCAACCCATCGCATCCTACGAACCGTCCGACAGCGGTATACGCCTCGAGCAACTTAAATCGCTTGCCGCCCTGAGAGATTCCGGTGCGCTCACAGAGACTGAGTTCGAGGCCGAGAAGCGCCGCGTGCTGGGTGGCGGCTAGTCGATACGATGCCTCTCATGGGCGTCATCTATCTGGTCCGGCACGGTCAAGCTGCCAACTACTCGAGCAGTCCCGATAGCCCGCTGACCAGCATCGGACAGCGGCAGGCCGATACCGTCGCGGCCGAGCTCGCCCGCCGCGGTCTGGGCGGCACCCGAATCCTGCACGGCGGGATGAAGCGACAGCGGCAGACCGGCGACGCCATCGCGGTGGCGCTGGGAAGCGAGCCGCGACAGGACGACCGGTGGGACGAGTACGACTACAAGGAGATTGTCGGCAACTCGCGGATACGACGCCTGGCGTCGGTCAACACGGTCAAGAGCCTGGCCAAGGGCGATACTCAGGCCGTTCTGGAGGACGGTCTGGCGCAGTGGGCGAGCACCGATTCATCCGGTGAGTACGCCGAGAGCTACACGCGGTTTCAACAGCGCGTGCTCGCAGCGATGGCCGATATCGCGGCATTGAGCGGTGACACCGTGGTGGCCACGTCCGCGGGGGTGATCGGGATGATCGTCGCGGATCTGTGGGGCGGAACCGTTTCCAATTGGCTTACCGCCCAACGTGTTGTCATCAACTCGTCGATCACTTCGGTGGTCAACGGCAAGCGTGGATTGAGCCTGCTCTCCTCTAACGATCACACCCATCTGATCGGAGATGGCGGTAATCGAGATCTGGTGACCTACCGATAGCGCGTGAGCCCAGCCGTTAGGCCAGGTTGTTGGCGAGTTGTCCTGTCTCACCGAATAACTCGGGCCGCCACTGATTCAGCAGGGCCGTATTGTCAACGTCGTCGGGATGGAACCCTACTGTGTTGTACTGCTGGAATCGCTGGCGGACAGAGCGTTTCAGGAACGGCGAACGGCGCAGATTCCACAGGCTACGTAGCAGCCGAACCGGGTTGTAGGTAGCCGGGTCCCGCAGCAGAGACAGCGTGGTGAAGGCCGCGATGCTGCCGAAGAAGGTGAGCGTCACCATTCGCATGGTCCAAATACGGCGTCGTTCAGTGCCGCCGACGGTGCGGTACACGTCGAAGGCGACGGCACGGTGTTCGGATTCCTCATAGGCGTGCCATAACAACATCTTTCGCACCTCCGTGGACCCCAACAACGCCTGCGCATCCTCGTCACCGAGCAGCGATTCCGCGAAGACGGCGGTGAAGTGCTCCAGCGCTGCTGTCATGGCAAGGCACGTAAGCGGGGAGAATCTACGCTCGTCCCACCGCAGCGCCCTCCCGGTGAATCGGTCGTTCCATCTTGTCGGATAGCCCATCTGCTGCAGCCGTTCATTGAGCGCGACATGCTCGCGGCTGTGTGTCACTTCCTGCCCGATGAAGCCCTTGACCTGGTCCTTGAGCACAGGGTCCGTCACCTCGTCGGCGTAGTGGCGCACCGACCGGACGAAGAAGTCCTCACCCTCGGGGAAGGTGGAGGACAGATATGCGATGACGTGGCTCATCACCAGGTCGTCCTGGACGTAATGCCTTCGCAGGCCGCCGTCGGGATAGTTGAAGTGGATGCGGCGCGCGCGGATGGGAAGCGTCGTGGTTTCAGTCATGAGCATTTCCTTTCATTCGGTACACCTGGGTCACTGTTGCGATCAACAACGCACGCACCTCGGCAACCTTCTGACGAGGGCCTTCCTGGACCAGGTCGTAGAGACTGAGCCCGTCATAAAGCGCGGTGATGCTGCGCAGCACCACATCACCGAATGGTTGAGCGACCACGTCGGGGAAGACCTCGGCGGCCGATATCCGCAGTACCTCGATGTACTTGTCGTCCCAGGACTTCATCAAGGAGCGCAGCTCGGAGTCATGGCGGGCGGCGATTGACAGTTCCATCAGGGCCCGGCATTCGGGCTGCTCGTAGAAGGACCACAAGATGTCGAGTGCCGCCGCCGGAGTGCGTTGCTCTGGCTCGAGCCGAGCCATCTGCGACTCGAATTCGAGGGCGCGTTTGGCCACCAGGTGCCCGGCCGCGGCGTTCACGAGCGCCGCCTTGGTCGGGAAGTGATGGGCAAGTGCGCCACGGGACACCTTGGCCCGTCGAACGACGTCATTGGTGGAGGTGGCTGCATAGCCCTTGTCGACGATGCACCACAAGGTCGCCTCCAGTAGCCGCAACCTCATGGCCTCTGCCCGCTCCGCACGCGGGATGCGAACCCTCTCATCGGAGTGCCTTCGAGTTCTGCTTGCGGTCACGGCGTCACGGTAGCCCCGTTTTCACAGGCAGGCAAGCCTGCCTGTCAAATGCCCGTCAAAATGCGAGACCTGATGGTCTAGCGCTAACCGTCGTTCGCGCAGGGGGACATCGCGGTGACCTCGAAGAGATCTCGTCCACCAGCGGTGGTGTAGGCCCGCGCGCCGACTACGTATCCACGCGCGTCGTGGTACGTCTTGGTGTTCGCCGGTTCCGGGTCCGGTCGCGCCCAGACCTGACGATCAAACCCCTGTGCTGCAAGCGAATCCAACCGACCCAAGGCCGCGGCGATGAGCTCCTGTGGCGGATTGTCCACCCACCACTGCCTGCGCACCTTCCACGGCGGTCCCTCGCTCATCAGTGATTCCTTGTTTGTCTGGCAACCGACCTTCTCAGCACGGTCAGGGCTCGGGTCCGCTTCCTGTCCGGAAACGAGGGAAACATAACCGGCGGTGATGCGTGCGGCTTCGGTGACCGTCAGCGTGATGGGTTGCATCGTGTCCTCACTTGTCATTTCCGTCGTGTGTGTGCCCGGGCCCGCACACGCGGTTCCGACCGCCAAAGTCAGCAGCGCCACAACCGTTGCCAGAGACCTCATTTCACCTGAACCCTTTGACCACGCTCTGGGTGATCTGTCACCCTCGGGTTATCCCATGGATGCTGGCGCCGGTCGACGGTGCCCTGGTCGTCCCACGGGAGCTCGGGCACCTTTGGTCCGGCCGCTGCTCGCCCCTGATCCCATGCCTCTGCCCTGAAGTTTCCGTCGTCACCAACGTTCACGTCGACGTAGTTCGTTTGGATGCCCCGTTCCACATAGGCCGTCGCCTCGCCGCCGCCGATGACCGCCGCGATGTTGTGGAAAGCGTCTGAATTGGGGTCATCCCAATAGCTTCCGTGCCCATCGGGTCCGACGATTACTTGGTTCGGGTGCTTGCCGAACTCCCCGTAGTAGCCGGTATCCAGCCGAGTCACGCCGGGAATCCTGTCCGGATCCGTCGCCGAGGGCAGACCACCCAGCGGATTGCCGATTCGGCCCTCGACATTGTGCGGAATACCCGGAATGTCATCCACGCCGGGGATATCCGAAATCCGCATATCTCGCGGCAGTGACTGCACGAGGGCGATCGGGTCACCGGGCGCCGTCATCGAATAGCGCTGCACATTCGGGTTCGGATCTGTGTATCCACCCGGCAGGATTCCAGTGCCCGCCGAGGACGCATGCAGGATGCGGTCGGCACGCAAACCCATCTGCTCGGCGGTCCCCACAATGGCTCCCCCGTATGAATGACCCACATAGGTGACCGGTGTCCCCGGGGCATTCTGGCCCACAGCGCGGTCCACCTCGTGGCCGAAGTCGACCAGCTTGGGTGCCATCGCCGCCGCATACGAGGGATCGGCCGCCTTGTCGAGCCCCTGCGGGAAATCGCCACCCAGGTATAGGAAGATCGGCGATCCGCTCTCCTTCGCCAGCTTGACCGCCGACTCATGGTTCGAGCCGCTCCCGTTCAGGTTGGTATTGGTACCGGGAACGATCACGCCGACACCTCTGACCCCCGGCTTGATGTCGCCGATCATCTCGATCATGCGGCCGTTGCCCTCCGCGGAGAACTTGACGTACTTCCGGTCCACGAGGTAATCGCTGGGACCGGCATCGGCGGGCCTCGTCACCAGGGGGTCTTCCATCGGTTTGAGCATGTTGTTCAGCTGATCCACCCGCGCCTGATCAGGTGGCTGCTTCTGCAACTCGTCATTGAGCGCGTTGCGGATATTGATCTCGTTCGCCGCGATACTGGTATCGAACGGAATTCCGTCGCTGTTGCCCATCACCTCTGGGTTGGCAATCACCATGGCGTGCACAGTCTCCGGACTCAGCGTCGACATGAAGGCCGCACGTTCATCGGCATTCATCCGCGACACTCGGTCAACGAGCGCGTCGGGATCGACCTTCTCCCCCGTCGGCAACGTCACATCCTGCTGTCCGTCGCGCATACTCTCCAGGTCGTTGACGGCCTCTCGTAGTCGCCTGCCGTACATCTCGTCCAGACGAGCGAGCTCGTCGAGCCCCGATTGAATCCTGCGCTGGTGATCGGCGGCGGCCTGCGCCTTCTCGGCGTCCGGGTGACTGACCTCGCCGGTGTCGGTGACCGTGAAACCTTCCGCGACGGCGGCGTCCACGTCCTGAAGCGTGTACTCCTTGGCGTGCTTGAGCGTTCGTCCCGCATCCTCGGCGTCATCGGACAGCCGGTTCAGAACATTCCGGACCTCACGACCGTGATCCAGCTCCTGGTCGACCTTGGCCTTCGCCGCGTCGTGGGTCTTGCCGTACCAGCCCGATGCGTCGTTGAACACACGGTCACAGGAGTCCAGCGACCTGTCCAGCGTCCGCGCGTTATCACGTGCCGTCTCACCCGCCTTGGTGAGCGCATCCAGGTTCCAGCCACGCAGCTGGCTGATCGTCGGACGCATCAGCGCGGCTTCAACGCATCGAAGGACACGGCGCTCTTCTCATCCTGCGCCGTCACGTTTGCGGCGAAGGTGTTGATGAGTCCCGACATATCCGAGAACCTGCGGGCAATCGACGACATCGCCTTGATTCCCGGCGACTGGACATCTCTGATCGCGGCTAACACTTCACTTCCGGCGCCTGAGGCGTCCTCGAATGACGACCACGACACGTCGTTGATGTGCAACGTCTCGCCCAGCCATGTCTTGGAGATGGCCGCAAGCTCCTCGGTCCGGACACCGAACTCGTCAGTCATAAGTCCCCTCCGCTAACTCCCACCACTAGCGAGTCTATCCGGCACCATGCGTCACGACGAGTACGTGTGTCAGCCCTGTGGAGACAGCACCAGATCGGCGGCCTTCTCACCGAGCAACACCGACGGCGCGTGGGTATGGCCGCGAATGAGACTCGGTATCACCGAGGCATCGACCACTCGCAGTCCCTGTACACCGCGAACGGTGAGGTTCGGTGTCACCACGCTGGCCTCATCTGTCCCCATTCGGCAGGTCCCGACGGGGTGATACAGGGTGTGTGAGTTGTTCTCCAGCGCGGCGACGAGTGTCTCCTCCAGATCGTCGCTGGGATTCCTCGGTCGCAGAATCCTGCCCAGCACCGCCCGCATCGATGGCGTCTCGGCAATGCGCGCGGTGGTACGCAGCCCGAACATCATGGCGGCGCGGTCCTGCCCGGCCGGGTCGCTCAGGTAACGCGGATCGATGCGCGGCTTGGCCAACGGGTCGGGCGAGGTGAGGGTGATCTCGCCACTGCTTTCCGGCTTGAGCAGGATGGGTCCCATCACGATGGCGTGCTCGACGGCCTCCCCCAGGCCCTCATCGAAGAACGGCGCGGGCGCGAAGATCAACTCCAGATCGGGTAGCGCGAGATCGGCACGGCTACGGATAAACCCGTACGCCTCACCGACATTCGAGGTGAGCATGCCGCGATGGCGCAGGAAGTAGTTGGCGAGCTGCAGCGGTTTCTCCGCGCTGTACAGCGAGTCGGCCTCGACCTCATAACCCACCGGGCAGCACAGATGATCCAGCAGATTTTGGCCGACCTGCGCGGCATCGTGCACGAGCGGGATCCCCAGTTCAGCAAGCCGCTTGGCGTCTCCGATCCCCGAAAGCATCAGCAGCTGAGGAGAGTTAATGGCGCCGCCGCTCAGAATCACCTCACGTCGGGCGTGCACGGTATGTGTGATGCCGTCGCGCACATACTCGACACCCACCGCCCGCGTTCCGTCGAACAACACCCGGCGCACCTGGGCGTCGGTGACCACGTTCAGGTTCCGACGTCGCAGGCCGGGTTTGAGGTAACCGTCCGCGGTACTCCACCGACGACCGCCGTTCTGACACACCATGGTTTCCGAGAACCCCTTGGGTTCAGGAGTATTGGCCCGCTCGACATCAAATCCGGCTTCTTTGACGGCCTCCAGCCACGCCGCGGTGCTGGAGCGGGGGCTGCGCTGTTTAGAGATCTTTAGCGCACCGTCGGTGCCCTCGTCGCTTTCGGTGGCACCCTCCACCGCCTCGATACGCTTGAAATAAGGGGCGATATTCGCAAATGACCATTGGTCGCCGGCAACAGCGGCCCAGTCGTCATAGTCGGCCGCGAACCCACGGACCCACATCATGGCGTTGATGGACGACGAACCGCCCAGCGTTTTCCCTCGCGGCCAATAGATTTGGCGGTTGTCCAGCTGAGGTTGCGGCTCGGTCAGGTAGTCCCAGTCGACATCGCTACGGAACAACTTCGAGAATGCGGCGGGAATGTGGATTCCCATGTCCTTGTCCTTGGGACCCGCTTCCAGGACCAGTACCTGGTCGTTGGTCCGTTCGGAGAGCCGAGCCGCGAGTGGAGCACCCGACGATCCCGCGCCCACGATGACGTAGTCAGCCGCGATGTCAGTAGAAGGAACCTCAACCATGGTGGCGACGCTAGCGGACTTGACATCATGTGGGGAAGGTTCTGGTACGGGACGTCCCAGGTATGAAGTCTGGGCGCGATCATGTCCCCACCTCGCCCGGAGGAACGAGCAACGATCGCGAACTCCCCGGAGCTGCAACACTGGTCGCCATGGCAGCTGCCGGCGGGGCGGGATCGAAACTTCCATCTGACAGCTGGGGTGTGCACTTCGGCTTGTACGCCCTCGTGGTTGGGCTGCTGCTCACCGCGGCGGCGGCCGTCAGCTTCATGTGGTTCTTCGCGGCGACCATGGCGAGCGACGGTTGTCACGGGAACGACGCGGACTACATCTGCTCCGCCGAAGGCCAGCACTGGGCGATCGCGCTCCCCGTCATCGCGTTCGTCGCCTCGTCGGTGACCGCGCTGATACCGATCGGCTGGGTGACGGCGTTCTCACGGCGGCCCGCATGGGTCTGGATCGGCGTTCCATTCACCATCGGCACATATGTTGCGGCACCGTACATCGCGAATTGGGGTCGCCTGCACGGAATCTGGTGAACCCGGTGGTGCTACTCACGGTGCGGGTGGGTACACCCGGTAGCAGTTCGTCCCGCCGATGCCGAGCACATACACGGTGTCACATCGGTTGAAGCTGCCATCGGGCGCGAAATCGGACTCACAAACGCCGCCGCCATTGCCCCACACCACGACGTTGCCGCACGGGGCCGCGGCGGCGGGGCCGGCCAGCGTGATGCTCCCGGCCGCCAAGGCGGCGGCAATGCCCAGGGTTGCCAGTAGTTTCCGCATGTCAGTGCCTCTTCTTCACACTCCGGGCCTCAGGGTGGCGACCGGATCTACTGGCTAAACGTTTCCACAAATGGAAAAGTTTCCTAGTTTGGAATGTTTGTTAGCATGACCACATGCCACCGACCCACGGCCTGCGTGAACAGAAGAAGTCCGAAACCAAACTGGCGTTGAGTCGCGCCGCCCTCGAGCTGGCGCTGGAACGCGGGGACCTGGCGGCGGTCACCGTCGATGACATCGCCAACGCGGTGCGCGTCACATCACGCACCTTTCGTAACTACTTCACCAGCAAGGAAGACGCCGTCTTGTTCTCGTTGCGGGATATCGAGGACAACGCAGTCGGGGTGCTACGTCAGCGCCCCACCGAGGAGCACGTGGTGGATTCTTTGGAGGCGGTGATGCTGGACCTGGCGACCTCCGAGGCCTTCAGTACCGCCGTCGCGGTCACCCGGCTCTCTGCGCAGAATCCGGGCTTGGCCGCACACGACGCAGCCCGATCCGACGATGTGGGCACTCTGGTGCTTGCCGAGGTCAGTCGGCGCACCGGCCTAGATCCTGACGTCGACCTGTATCCGCGGTTGGTCTGCAACGCGGCCTACGCGGTCCTCGGGACGGTCATCCAGCTGGCGGTATCCGATGCCAAGCTACCGAGAGATCCCGGAGAGCTTGTCGCCCAAGGTTTCCAGCAGCTGCGTGACGGACTGATATGACGCTGAAAGCGGACCGGATCGACGCGGGTGACGTGGTGCTCCGCAAGGCGCATGACGCCGACCGCGGCGGGTTCGTCGAGAACTCCGGCCGCCACGGCGACACCGGGGGCCTTCGTTGTGGCCGATAAGACCGACGATCGGTTCACCGGAACCATCACACTCGGTCGCAGACGTTCGGACCTCCCCGGCCACGTTCTTCCGGACGGAGACGAACTGGAGTTGTCCTACGTGTTCCGCCGCGACTCATGGGGAAAGGGCTGGGCCTACCGGGCAGCGTTCGCGCTACTCGGCGCCGCTGCCGCGGAGCTCACCGACCAGCCCGTGATCGTGGTGACCCAGAGTGCCAACACACGGTCTCTGAGCCTGCTGCGGCGGTTGGGATTCGAAGCTATAACAACCTTCGTCCAGTTCGACGCCCACCAGACATTGGCGACGGCGCGACTGCTTCGCTTTGCGAAGGCTTAGGGACGGGCGCGGTCCAGCAGCTCGGCCACGCCGTGCAGCTCCCATTCCTGGATGTCCTTGACGGCGCGCAACAGCAGCCGCTCATCGCGGTCGCGCATGTTCACACCGACATTGGCGACGTTCAGCAGCGTGCCGCCCTCATGTTCGCGGAACGTCGTGTGCCGCTCCCATTCGGCAGGTGAGCCCGGCTGCGCCAGCGCCACCAGACTCGTCCTCAACCTTTCACCGCGCAGGGCGTCCAGAATTTCCACCTCGAACGCTCCGGTGAAGCGGGTACCCACGATGGGGACCGTCTCGAGATCAAAGCGGGCGCCCACGACAACCTCGATCGGACGTTCGGGAGCCTCCCACCAACTCGTGGGATCGAGTACCGCGTCCCATACGCGTTGGGGCGGATGGGGAATGTAGCGCTGCACTCGAGTCATAGCGCACCCCCTGCGAATGTGTGGTGCGCCCGAAGGGATTCGAACCCCTAACCTCTTGATCCGTAGTCAAGTGCTCTATCCGTTGAGCTACGGGCGCTTACTATTCAATTGTTGTAGGTCAACAGGTTTGGCCTGCAGACCGACGCGGAGGCGAGAGGATTTGAACCTCCGGTCCCCCGTAAAGGGGACAACTCATTAGCAGTGAGTCCCATTCGGCCGCTCTGGCACGCCTCCTGAACTTCCCGAGGGTACCGGAACCCATAAAATGGATCCCGAACCGCCGAGGGCACAGAGTACAGGCCCGCGCGGCCGGAAGGCAAAGCCGTGGGTCGTCATCCAGCCCTACATGCACCGATACTCTGATGACCGTGCCTGCGCGACTTCGCCCCGAGCTGACCGACCTGCCGGCCTACACCCCGGGCCGCAGTGTCCCCGGCGCCATCAAGCTCGCCAGTAACGAGACCGTCCACGAGCCACTGCCGAGCGTCCGCGCCGCCATCGCCGAGGCCACCTCGCTGATCAACCGGTACCCCGACAACGGGTACGCCGAGCTGCGCTCTCACCTGGCCAAACACGTGGACATGCCACCCGAACACATCGCCGTGGGATGCGGATCCGTGAGCCTGTGCCAGCAGCTGGTCCAGGTCACGGCGACGGTCGGCGACGAGGTGCTGTTCGGCTGGCGATCCTTTGAGACCTACCCGCTGGTGGTGCGGGTCGCCGGGGCGACCCCGGTGCAGGTGCCGCTGATCGACTACACCTACGACCTCGACGCCATGGCCGCCGCGGTCACCGACGCCACCCGACTGATCTTCGTGTGCAACCCGAATAATCCGACCGGCACCGTGGTGCCGCCAGCCGATCTACGGCGGTTCGTGGAGACCGTACCGTCGCACATCCTCATCGCGATCGACGAGGCTTATATCGAGTACGTGCGCGAGGATCTTAGCGATAGCCTCGCGCTGGTCCGCGAGCACTCCAATGTGGTTGTGTTGCGCACCTTCTCGAAGGCATACGGCCTCGCAGGCCTGCGCGTGGGCTACGCGATCGGCGATCCCGACGTGATTACCACGCTCGGCAAGGTGTACGTGCCGTTCAGCGCGTCCAGCCTCGCTCAGGCTGCGGCCGTGGCCTCACTCGGCGCCGCCGAGGAACTCCTCGCCCGCACGAATAACGTTGTCGCCGAGCGCACCCGGGTGACCGGCGCGCTACGAGAAGCCGGGTACGAGGTGCCGCCCTCACAGGCGAACTTCGTGTGGCTACCACTGGGCGAACGTTCCACGGAATTCGCACAGGCCTCAGCTGAAGCCCGAATCATCGTGCGCCCCTTCGGAACTGATGGCGTACGGGTCACAATTGGGGCACCGCAGGAGAACGACGCCTTCCTTGAGTTCGCGCGCGCCTGGCGCTAACTCACCCGCGAAAGTTCCGCGGCTTCGGCCCACTCGACGGTGAACTCGACAACTTCTTGTGCATCCGGGAGCACCAAAGCCAGTGGAGTCAAAGGACCTTGGGCCACCCCAGTGAGCACACGAGCCGCCGCGGTGGGATCGGACACGGAGACCGTCACCGCCGCGATGCACTCCGCAGGACGCACATAGAAACGCGTACCCGGGTTCACCGAACCCGCTAGCTCAGCGCCGGAGATGTCCATCGCCTTTGCACCCTCGGACAACGAAAGAATAACCGGGCGTGCTGAATCAACCACGAAAGGCCCCATCAGACCCGCAGCCATCACTGCCTGCGAATCATCGATCGCGACAGAATGCTCCACCTGGCCGGCGGCGATCGACGACCGCTCCAGCAAGTACCGGTACAGCTGCACGACACGGTCGGCATTGCGATGGTTGCGTGCATCGTGCAACCAGAAGTCGACGCCCTCGACCTCAGCGGTACCGCCCTGGACGTACAGACGATAGAAGCGGTACCCCAGATCCGATGCACCATGGCGGGTTTCGGCAACGGTCGCGCCCACACCCAACGCCTTCACGTATCGGGTCTCGCCCGCCGTGAAACTCAACTCCGACGAGGACACCTCTCGCCACACCGCACCGTTGACCGATGCATGCAGCCGAACACTGGCCGCCCCTTGCGCCGCACCGGTACGCACCACAAAACCACCCAGCTGCGGACGCTCATCGAACTCGAACTCGATGAAGGAGGGGGATTTTCGCGTGGCCGTGGGCACATTGCGCGCGGCGGTATCGAGCTCCACCCCATTGGTGAGGAACCAGATGGCCGCCTGAGTGCCGGCGATGGCCTCGTGGTCCTTGATATTGGCCTCACCCAAATAGCCCGCCGCACGCAACCGGTGGCTCAGCTGCGCCGTCGACAGCGCAGGGAAAGAGTTGGCCAGAATCCACGCGACCTGTGTCTCGCGGGTTCGGGCCCTGAGGTTGGCCACCGACAGCCAGTCCGCCACCTGGTAGCCCGATGGCAGGTTCGGGGCAATACCCGCGATATCCAGCGAGTACGCCGCGATGCTGGGGTTGAGGCGAATTAAATCTGTGCGAGCAGAAGTTCCGTCAGTGAACACAACCTCGTCCACAGTCGAGGAATAGGTGCCGCCGCGGTACCTCGTCAGACGCTGCGGGAGCGCCTTCGTGTTATGACCGCGGCGCCTGCCAGTGATGCGGGCAGACGGCCATTCGACGAGTGATAGCAAAGAATGAGTGGTCATGGGTTGGTTGATCCTTATGCCGGTGTATTGCAGCCCAGAAGCTCGGCATCGTCGAATGACGGTGAGCTGGGATGCCAGGGGCGGGGTTAGGGGATCAACAACAACAGCAACACACGGCGGCGCTGCGCGCCCCGGTGATCTCGGCACGCAGCCCGCTGGTCGCCGAGAGGCGGCGAGACTCTGCGAGATGCTGCATGCAACAAGTCTACGTGCGCCCTCCCGCGCCGACACTCCGTCTTGCGGTGAGGACGTGCGATACGAAACCGCCGCGATGCGGCGTGTCGACATCGGAGGCGCGCCGGGCAGACCGGGCCGGGGCGCCACGCCGTCTGCGCGGCGGAGTTTGGCGCACGGGTGTTAGTTACCTGATGCGCCGCGGTGATCGCGATTAGGCTTTCACTCGTCCGGTCTTGTTCCCATTTCCGAGGAGGAATCTGCTGTGCCCGCTGCCAAGAATGAATCTCAGGCTCTCGGTGACCTTGCCGCACGGCAGCTAGCCAACGCCACCAAGACCGTCCCCCAGCTGTCGACGATCACCCCGCGGTGGCTGCTGCATCTGCTGAACTGGGTTCCCGTCGAAGCAGGCATCTACCGGGTGAACCGGGTGATCAACCCCGATAAGGTCGCCATCCACAGCGAGGAGCAGGGCGAGGGCGAGGCCCCGCTGCCGCAGACCTACGTCGATTACGAGACCAACCCGCGCGAATACACGCTGCGGACCATCTCGACCCTGCTCGATATCAACACCCGGGTTTCCGATCTGTACTCCAGCCCGCATGACCAGATCGCCCAGCAGCTGCGCCTGACCATCGAGTCCATCAAGGAACGTCAGGAAAGCGAGCTCATCAACAACGCGGAGTACGGCCTGCTCGCCCAGGCGACGCCGGAGCAGACCATCAAGACCCTCGGTGGCCCGCCCGCCCCGGACGACCTGGATGCCCTGATCACCAAGGTGTGGAAGACCCCCGGGTTCTTCCTGACTCACCCGCTGGGTGTGGCGGCGTTCGGCCGCGAGGCCACCCGCCGTGGCGTGCCGCCGGTGGTCGTGAGCCTGTTCGGCGCACAGTTCATCACCTGGCGCGGTATCCCGATCATCCCGTCGGACAAGGTTCCGGTGAAGGACGGCAAGACCAAGTTCCTGCTGGTGCGCACCGGCGAGGAGCGTCAGGGCGTCGTCGGCCTGTTCCAGCCCGGACTCGTCGGCGAGCAGGCACCGGGTCTGTCGGTGCGGTTCACCGGGATCAACCGGTCGGCCATCGCCTCGTACCTCGTCACCCTGTATTCGTCGCTGGCTGTGCTGACCGATGACGCACTGGCCGTTCTCGACGACGTGCAGGTGGACAAGTTCCATGTCTACAAGTGATGCGATTCCAGTAGCGGACAGCCCGCCGGGTTTCCCGTCCGCGGCGGAGCTGTCGGCGTTGGCCACCCAGTTGTTCTGGGAGGCAACGCCTACCGGCGCTCCGGGTATCGACACCCCGGGGCCTGCGGTTCCTGTGGGGCCACGCGGGACAGTTCCCGACGGAACGGCCGGCACGTCGGTGGCGGCAACCGCCGCGGCACTGGCGAGTCCCTACGCACCCGTACCTGTCCAGGACGCGGTTTCCTCGGCTGCGGTGGCTCCCCCGATCGCGTCGTTCAGTCCGGTGGCAACACTGCCGGATAGCGTCCCCGGCACCGCACCGGTCGCACCGCGCGGCGGGGGCGGGGATCTGACCTCCGGGACATCGGCCGCACATGCCGCAGCGACGTACCCGGCTGCAGGCGTAGTGGATCCGTTCGGCATTCCCGCTGGTTTGGTGCCGACGATTCCGGGAGTACTCGCCACACCGGCCGTGGCAGCGGCACCTTCGGTTCCACGAGTGGCGCCGCACTCGGAGGGGCTCGCGGTTCCCGACCTCGGTTGGGGTGCTCCGGCGGCTCCTGCAGGTGGGAACGAGGCGGACTACTACTTCCTGGGCGGAGCACCGGCAGCGGCACCCATCCATGAGGATGCGCGGGCCTTCGATGTCGCCTCGATCCGAAGGGACTTCCCGATCCTGTCCGAGACGGTCAACGGTAAGCCGTTGATCTGGTTCGACAACGCCGCCACCACGCAGAAACCGCAGTCGGTGATCGATCGGCTGGTGCACTTCTATCAGCACGAGAACTCGAATATCCACCGTGCCGCACACGAATTGGCAGCACGGGCCACCGACGCCTACGAGGACGCACGCGGTGCGGTCCGCAAGTTCCTGGGCGCCGAGGCCGACGAGAACATCATCTTCGTGCGCGGTGCCACCGAAGCCATCAACCTGGTGGCACATGCCTGGGGCGGTAAGAATCTCGGGCACGGGGATGAGATCGTCATCACCCACTTGGAGCACCACGCCAATATCGTTCCGTGGCAACTGATCGCGAAGAAGACGGGCGCCGTCATCAAGGTGGCCCCGGTCGACGATGCCGGCAACCTGCTGCTTTCCGAGCTGGAGGACCTGGTCGGTCCGCGCACCAAACTGGTTGCGGCCACCCAGGTTTCCAACGCATTGGGGACCGTGACGCCCGCCAAGCAGATCGTCGATATCGCGCATCGCTATGGTGCGCGGGTACTCATCGACGGCGCACAGTCGGTGCCGCATCTGACGGTGAATCTGCAGGAGCTCGGTGCCGATTTCTTCGTCTTCTCGGGCCATAAGATCTACGGACCCACCGGAATCGGTGTGCTGTACGGCAGCGAGGACGCCCTGGCGGAGACGCCGCCGTGGCAGGGTGGCGGCAACATGATCGCCGACGTGACATTGGAGCGCGCGGTGTTCCAGGGTCCGCCCAACAAGTTCGAGGCGGGTACCGGAAACATCGCCGATGCCGTCGGGCTGGGCGAGGCGCTGCGATACGTGGAGCGCATCGGCATCGACCGGATCGCCGAGTACGAGCACGCGCTACTGGAGTACGCCACTCCGTTGTTGGCGGCGATTCCCGGTGTGAGGCTGGTCGGTACCGCCGACCACAAGGCATCGGTGCTGTCGTTCGTGCTCGACGGGCACGATCCTGTGGACGTCGGCACGGCGCTGAATGCCGACGGTATCGCGGTGCGGGCCGGGCATCACTGCGCACAGCCGATCCTGCGACGCCTCGGGCTGGAACAGACCGTGCGGCCGTCGTTCGCCTTCTACAACACCTTCGACGAGATCGACGTCTTCATCGACGCGGTGCGCAGGCTGGCGGAAAGCGGAGGGCCCAAGGCCTAGCGAAGCGGGCGGGTTCGCCTTGCAACGCTATCAAGATGTGCCATAGTGCGGACATGCTCAAAGCGTGGTTAGGTGGCGTGCTGGCGGGGGTGCTCGCGGTAACCGGGATGGCGGTACCCGCACGCGCCGACGTCAACCAGGTGGGCTGCAACTTCGGTATCGCCAGGCCTTACATCGCCACAGTGGGCGGGGCGCAGGTGGTGCAGACCCGGATCAACGCCAGTGGCTGCTACACGGACCTGGACAGCGTGCTGATGGAACTCACGCTAAACCTGACCGTCGACGACGGCACTCCGGAGGGTGCGGCAAATGCGGTGCCGTTGGAGTACACGACGGTCCGAGACGTCCACAACGGAGATTCATTTTCGGTGGTCTTCCCACCTGACGACCAGCCAGTGGCCCTCAAGCCGGGGACGTACTTGGCCTGCGGGTCGGCGGCTACCTACCTTGAGGGCTACCAATCCCCTAGGCAAATCGACTGCAAATTGGCCGGCTGGAACGTCCCGCTGAACATCCCCAAGATGTGACTTCGGGTGCCTCAGGTCGCCCGGCCGACCACCGTCAGAAGCACGGCCGACTCTTCAACAGCCGTAAGGTCATGCCGCTCTTGCGGAATGACTATGAAGTCACCAGCCGCGGCGGCAGCCCTTGCGGTTGCCGTCGCGAGCTCCACACGCCCCTGCAGCACCAGTAACGTCGCCTCACCGGGGTTTTCGTATTCGGCAAGCTTTTGGCCGGCAGCCAGAGCCAGTACCACCTGCCTCAGCACGTGGCCGCTGCCGCCGTGCACGGTGTGCGCCGCCCGACCGCTGGGCGCGTTTCGTGCCATGCCCACATGTTGCTCGCCCAAAGCGATCATCGAGATGACGTCCATCGCCGCGTCTCCTTCACATGTGTTGGGGCCGTGCGTCATACCTGGGGATCCAGCGCCAAGTTGACGGTGCAGTTGCCGTGACCGGCGTCGGGCGAGACGGTGACCTGGAACTGGCCGCCCACCGAGTCTGCGTTGACATCGAGCACTTCCTGGATAAGGCCGCGCTGGATCCCGCGGACCACTTCCGGGGCTGTCCTTGCGATCTCGGCCAGTGGGCATGAGCAGATCTGTACGGTGATGCGTCCAAAGGACATCAGCGTGGAGCGCACCGTAAAGCCGAGTTCGCCAAGGGTTTCCACCACCAAGTCCACGGCCGGCATCGCCGCCCGGCGGCACACTACGTTCACACGGTGCGCTAGGTCGGCTCCAACCAGCGCCGCCCGTGACTCACGCTCTGCTGGTGTGCCACCAAGATGCACCGCGAACAGCGACACGACATCAGCGTAGTCGAGGCGCGGGGCGATCGCGTACGCCAGCCGTGGCCTGCCTGCTTTCTGCTCGGTACCGCCACCGCGCCGGACGATATGTCCTTGCTCTACCAAGATCTTGAGGTGAAACCGCACGGTGGTGACGTGTATCCGCAGACTGTCGGCGATGTGCCGCGAATCAACCGGCTGGGGCGCCTCCCGCAGTAGGCCCAGGACGCGCTGACGCTGCTGGCCTACCCTGCGGGTGTCGGTCATCAGGCGCTCGCGGTGACGGGCCGAACACCGACTACGGCAACCGCCGTCAACGCGTTCCGGTACTCGCGGAACGTACGCCGCATGGCCAAGACTCTCTTGCGTGCCGCGGGATGCAGGAGAAGGTTCTTCACCAGCCGCAGGGCGCCCCCGATGCCCTCGTCCGCGATGACGCGCCGCGGATTGAGCAAGGCCATCGGTGCTCGGTCGGTGCTCACCACGTCGAATCCCGAAGCCGTGAGCAATTCGCTCCATTCGGCCACAGTGAGCGGCCTGGCATTGACCTTGATCGAGCGGGCCAGGGCACGGCGAATGTCGTTCTTGGTGTCGGCGTCCACGGAGTCGGGTGTCAGCCCCAGCTCATGAATCGCATACCGCCCGCCCGGACGCAAGACCCGGTACGTCTCATCCACTATGGCCCGCTTGGCCTTGTCGGTCTGCATCGTCAGCATCGCCTCACCGACGACGACATCGGCGCTGCCATCGGGCAAGCCCGTACTGGCCGCATCCGCGACGATGACGCGACCGCCGCACGGCGCCACGACATCGCGCACTGATTGGGTAGCGGCCGCGGTGTCATCGACACCGATATAGGACCGCGGCCGCAGTGCCACGATGTCGCGCGCGGTCCGGCCGAGTCCTGGGCCGAGTTCCACCACGTCGGCACCGGACAGCTTCGCGGCAGCCAACAGGCGGAAAGTCAGCTCAAGCCCGCCCGGGCGCAGAACACGCTTGCCCAGTCGCGCCAACAGCCAATGTCCGGGCAGATCTTCATCGCTCCGGCCCGCCAACGGAAGCGTTTCCCTCGCTGCCATCGCGATCAGCTCCTTCACCATCAAGGTTTGGTATTCAAGTACGTCCTTCCAATTTAGAGGATTCTTTTCCTTTTAAATAGCCCTACCTCTACGGCATCCGGATTGGATTCACCGCGGGCGCAACCGTCCAGCCGCGGAGGCGATGCGACTAGCGTTATCGCGCATGACTGCTTCGACAACGTCCCTCAACGCGATCACCGCTGCGACCCGGTCGGCAGTCGCCGACAAGCCGGCTGCAGCGACGGTGGTGTTCAAGGCGTCCGCCCAACCGGAGGGCACGGTCGGCAGTGAAATCACCCTCGGTAAGTACAGCGTCCATGTCGACGAGCCACCGAGCCTTGGCGGGCAGAACACGGCGCCCAACCCCGTTGAGTTCCATCTGGCGTCGCTGTTGTCCTGCCAGGTGGTGACCTACCGCTTCTGGGCGGAAAGGCTAGGCATTCAGGTTGATTCGCTCAGCGCGAGCGCCGAGGGTGACCTCGATGTGCGGGGCTTCTTCGGCCTAGACGACGGCATCCGGCCCGGTTTCCAGCAGATCCGCGTCACCGTCACGGTCTCCGGACCGGACAGCGACGAGCGGTACCGCGAACTTCAGGAAGCCGTGGACGCGCACTGCCCGGTGTTGGATCTGACCACCGGCACCACCCCAGTGCACACTCAGCTGATCATTTCGGCATAGCTCACAGCTAAGACCTAGCGCGTCGATGTGCTTATGCGACGCAGATTTCCCTCAATGATGCGAATCAAGAGTGCGGGCCGCAGTAGGCGCGTAGGCCCATCATGGAGTTGCACCAGCCGCATGAATGTTTCGGCTACGACGATGTCCTCGGTGGCCGCGGCCGCCATCCTGTTCGTACCCCAGTTCAACAACCGCTTGGGTATCAAACGCCAATCGTCGGCAGGCAGCACCATGAAGTCGTTGAATCTGTTGGCCTGCCAAATCTGAGTCAGACTCTTGGCGGCCGCCCGAAAGTAGCGCCGGCTCAGATCGTCATCATTGGACTGGGCCAGACAGCGTCGCAATGCTTTCGCTTGGAACGCCGCCGAGGTCATGCCTTGGCCGTACACCGGGTTGAAGCTGCAGAAGGCGTCGCCCAGGACGAGCAGACCCGGGGGAAAGTGGCGCAACTTGTCGTAGCGGCGCCACACACTTGCCGGGTACTGCTGCGCCGACATCTCGCCAATCGGTTCTGCGGCCCGAAGTGCGGCGACAAAACGGGCGGGCAGGAGCTCTGCGGCCGAGGAGAGAAGCCCAGGGAGGTCCTCCGGTGGTCTGTGTCCTGCGATACCGATCAACGTCAGGACCGCGGTATCGTCCTCGTAGGCCAAAAATCCTGCGCCCGTAGAACTTTGAAGAGTGGGTGCAACCAAGGCAACCTTCTCGGCGAGCAGTCCGTGCGGCACTCGAAAAAACTGGCTGCAGTAGCGCAAGTTCACCGAGTAACTCTGCTCGGCCGGGCTCTCGAAGCCGTGCGCCCTGAGGAATGCGGGAGTTCGACCAGCCCGACCGGTGGCGTCAACCACTAAATCCGCGTCCAGCACCCGTTCCTGCTTGGTTTCGCGACTCACCAGCCGAACGGCCATAACGCGGTCTTCCGGGCCGAGAATCGGCTCAACGACATCATGCCCTTCGAGGGATGTCACGTTCTCGATGGCCTGCACCCGCCGCCGGACATGAGCCTCCAGTAACGGCCGACTCACGGTGTGCGCCACCATTGCTTCGCGATTTATGAATTGACCGTGTTGGGCCAGTGCATGGTCACCAATATGCATATAGGCCAGCGATGGATCGTCGACAATGTGCGCACCGGCTGCCACGAGGTCATCGAACAGGCCGGGAAACAACTCGCTCAACACCGTCGAGCCACGATTCAGCAATTGATGCAGATGCCTGCCCTGGGGCACTCCCTTACGCTGGATCACCTTCTCCGGCAACACATCACGCTCCACCAGCGTGACATGCTCATAGAATTCCGCCAGCACACGTGCGGCAAGCAATCCGGCCATACTTGCGCCGCAGACCACGGCGCGGTGGCCACGTCGGCTCACCGGAGCCCACCCCGATCGACGTCCCTCACAACCGCCAGCCTGGCACCGGCAGCAGCCAGCGTCCAGACCCAACAGGGACGGATATCAGAGATTCGCGGTGATGTCGAACCAGCTGCTGTGCGCCGGGGACCAGGTACGCCATCGGGAATAACATCGGCGTCCGGCAGATCTACCTCGAACCCAAAGAGTCCGGAACGAAAGTCGATATGCGTTAGGAGGGCCGGCGGCGACCTTTCACGGATCCGGCTAGGGCCGGAACTTCTTCGGCAGTTCCGGCGCCGCGATCACCGGTTCGTCCTCATCTGCTACGGCCCAGCGTTGCCCGTTCAAGGTGAAGAACCGACGACTGTCAGCCTCAGACACCGTAGTCACACGCACCGCGATCCACTCACCCTTGACCGGCACTAAAAGACCCAACTTGGCCGCGATCGCCGGGTGCGAATCCTGGTGGCCGAGTATCACTATGCCCTCCGCGCGCAACTGCAGCCGAGCATCCCGTGGACGCTTAACGGCGTCGTCTTGCTGCGCAACCGCTAAGACAGTCTGGCGACCCACAAGCCGCCCCTGGACCTCGCGGAACAGTTGATTGACGCGCTTCTGGCCGGAGCCCGGGAACGCAAAAATCCGGTCACGGACCTCGGGGTCCAGGTGCAGCAGGAGGTTGCGGGGCAGGTCGGTCTGCAAACCACCCCACAGCCAGCACACGTCCTCCGCCGCGGCGTTCGAAAGCTTCCGCTTGTTGTCCCGGTTGTAGCCTCGTTTGCTTTCGCCTGACCCCTTTGCGGTTCGCCACCATAGGCGCTCGTCGGTGACAGTGACCAATCCTGCGGCCCACCGGTTCGTGGTGTCGTCGAACCAAGCCAGCAATGCGGGGTGGTCGGCGACGCCCTGTTGATCGCCGTGGGCGGCACACAAGTACATCTCCATCGGAATCTCCCACCCGCCAAGAACCCTGGAGAACTTGCAGTCGATATCGGCACCGGCGATCTTCCAGTCGAGGTGGTCGCCGTCCGGGAAGTCGAACTCCCTGGTCAGGTTCACCTCAACGGCGGTGCCCAGGTAAGTCTTCTCAGTCTTCGACAGGTGCTGATACGCCCATCGACCAGTCCGCTGCCCATCCAGCAGCTCATCTAGTGAGTCGCGCAGCACCCAGCGGAATCGCTCGCGCGCGCCGGTCTCGTTCTCAAACCAGTCCACGAACGGTTGCAGCTCGGCGGGAACCTCTTGCTGCAACCCGCTGTCCAGCGCCCAGGCGTTCGGCATCGTGCCCATCGAATCAGTGGGCGCCACGAGGCGTCGGGGCGTGTTGCGACGGCGCCGCATCGCGGCGGCACGGGAATCCTGCACAGCCGGAACGGAGTCGTCGAATGGCAATATCACGGCGACCGGTCTACAGATACGCGCGCAGGTGCTTGGCGATAGCCTGCGCCAGACCAACCGGGACCGCGTTGCCGATCTGGCGAGCGATCTCAATTTTGCTGCCGCACCAAAAGAACTCCTCGGGAAACCCTTGCAATCTCGCAGCCTCTAGGTGGGTGATCGGACGGTTTACCCGGTTCTTCCCGAGGGCGTCCCACTGTGGATGCAGATAGGCACCCTTCTCCGGCTTGTAGAACTCGGTGCGGATCGTGTGCGACGGGAACCCCCACTGCATCCGGCCCATGACATCGGTTGTGCCGGTGGGCTTCTCGCGCCAGCAGCGCGGCAGAAGGTGGTCGGGCACATCGAAGCGGCCGCCGCCGGGCGGCACATGGTCGTAGCGCTGTAGCGACAACTCGGTGGGGTTGCGTCCAACATGCAGGTCGAGTGCCTTGAAAACGCCGGGCACGACGTGACCGAAGAACTCGGTGGTACTGCTCGGCAGACTGGTCGTCGCAGGGCGGGCCGGCAAGCCCTTTATGCGCGTCTTCGTGCCGTTCCATGGCAGCAGCTCTGAGTCGAGGGCCGGATTCCTGGCGTGGGTCGCCTTCGGCAACTCGATCTTGCCGATGCGAGAGCCGATGACGATGGTGCGGATCCGCCGCTGGGCGACGCCGAAGTCTGCGGCGTTCAGGTGGTCATAGCTCAGCTCGTAACCCCTGAGCGAGCCGTTGTCGACCTCGTCGAGTAGGAGTTGAAACTCTGCTGACTTCATGAACCGATCGACGTTCTCGATGACGAACACCTTGGGCTTGGCGACGCCGACGATGCGCAGGTACTCGCGCCAGAGCTGGTTGCGTGGATCGTCGATATCCTTCGACCCTAGGTTTGAAAAGCCCTGGCAGGGTGGACCGCCGATCACAAGGTCAGCCTTCGGTATCTGCTTGCGGACGACGTTCTTGATGTCGCCGTAGATCGTGTGGTCCTCCCCGAAGTTCGCGGCGTAGGTCGCCGCGGCGTGCAGGTTGAACTCCACCGACAGCATCGGGTCATATCCCTCGGCGGCGAAACCTGCCGTCATACCCCCGCAACCTGCGAAAAGGTCGATCACACCCGCCATGAAGTACACCCTAAATCAGGGTACCGACACCGCCGAGAGGCGCGCCGGCCGTAGCATTTAGACGTGGCCGCTAACACGTCGTGGGCCTCATCCGAAGCGACCCGCGCGTCGATGCAGGCGAACCGGAGACGGGACACGAAACCCGAACTCGCCGTGCGGAAGCTGGTCCATGCGGCAGGTCTACGCTACCGAATCGACTTCGCGCCGCTGTCCGATCGGAAGCGCCTGCGGGCCGATCTCGTATTCACCCGGGCGCACGTCGCGGTCTTCGTCGACGGGTGCTTCTGGCACGGCTGCCCCGAGCACCACACCGTGGCCCGGACTAACGCCGAGTTCTGGGCGTCGAAGGTGATCGGCAACCGCGACCGCGACTCGCGGGTGACCGCGATGCTCACGGATGCCGGCTGGGTAGTGCTCCGGTTCTGGGAACATGAGGACCCTACCGACGTCGCTGCACGGATCGCGGAGGTTGTCCGTGAGCGCCACTGAGCGCCCCCGTCGGCCCGTACTTCGGCATGCTGGCCTTGGCACCACAATCCGTTGCATCGGTGCGCAGTTCGGTCACCAACTTTCCGAACTTCAGCCTTGCCGATCTCCTGAACCCGGACGTCACCGCACCGAGGGGCACCGTCGCAGAGGAGCGGTGCGCGGCCCGCGCGCCGCCTTGGCGTCTTTTGGACGTGAACCACGCCTCGATCGCCTGCTGGAACGTGAGATCCGAAGGCGCGGTGCGCCAGCCGCGGATTCAGCGGACATGGTGTCGTGACACACCCTCGCGTAATCGAGTGACGCGAACCTCTTCCGGTGCCGCAGACGCCAGCCGATCGGCGGTGCCGTGCTGATTCACGCCCCACCGACATAGGCCAGGGGCGATCCCCGTCGATATTGCTGACCGTGGCAACTTTCCGAAGCCCCAACACTTCGACGGGGTGACGGAAGTTTCCCCTTAAGAGCGGTGGCGGAGGGATTTGAACCCCCGGTCGGTGTTAGCCGACTCTCGCTTTCAAGGCGAGTGCATTAGGCCGCTCTGCCACGCCACCGTCGGCAAGCCTAGCGGCTCCGTGTGGCGGGCTACTCCCCGACGCGACCCTTGGGCTCATTGAGCGCCTCCTCGGCACCCTCACCCACCCGCCGGAAGCTCTCGGCGACGGCGGCCTGCTGCGGTCGCGTCAGCCGAGCCAGATAGTGCTCACGCACACACTCGGAGTACGTGAGCATCGCCGCCTCGCCCAGCGTGCGGCCCTGCTCGGTGAGCGCCGCCAGCACTGCCCTGCGGTCCTGGGGCATCGACCCCCGTTTCACCAGGCCCTGCTCCTCCAGGCGACGCACCTGATGGGTGATGCGGCTACGCGAGGCCAGCAGGCCGTTGGCGATATCCCCCATCCGGCAGCTGCCGTTGGCAGACCGTAGTAGCTGCTGCAGCACGTGAAAATCTGTCAATGAAATGTTGTGTGTTGCAACCATCTTGCGATTCAGCAAGAAGTACAGCCTGTTAGTGGCCACCCAAAAGTTTTGCCACGAACGAAATTCAGCGAGATCAAGTCCAGGGACTTCACTCTCCGAACGCGTACTCATACGCCATCCCCCCTTCCGCCGACCATCCCATTGCCTCGACCGCGCCTCCACCCGCTGTGTCCCGGCGCCCGATAGCTCGGCATATTCTGGATGTTATGCACGCTATCACCGTTGACAATCCGGGTGGGCCAGAAGCGCTGTGCTGGACCGAAGTTCCCGATCCAATCCCAGGTCCGGGCGAGATCTTGATCGACGTGGCCGCCGCGGCAGTTAATCGCGCGGATCTGCTGCAACGTCAGGGTTTGTACACCCCGCCACCTGGAGCAAGCTCCATATTGGGTCTCGAATGTTCGGGCGTCATCAGCGCACTCGGTGAGAAAGTTACGCAATGGGCTGTGGGACAACCCGTTTGCGCGCTGTTATCCGGCGGTGCCTATGCAGAAAAAGTGGTAGCGCCCGCTAGCCAGTTGCTACCAATTCCTTCAAATATCAACCTTGACGTAGCGGCCGCGCTACCCGAAGTCGCGTGCACGGTGTGGTCGAACCTGGTGATGACAACGAGAATGACTGGCGGACAAACCATCCTGATTCATGGCGGCGCCAGTGGTATCGGCACCCACGCCATTCAACTCGCCAAGGCGCTCGGTGTGCGGGTTGCGGTCACCGCCGGCACACCCGACAAACTCGAGGCCTGCGGTGATCTTGGCGCCGACTTAACCATCAACTATCGCGACACCGATTTTGTACAGGCTGTTCACAGTTTCACCGGCGGTGCGGGTGTCGATCGAATTCTGGACATCATGGGAGCGAAATACCTGGACCGGAATGTCGATGCCCTCGGCAATGACGGGCACCTCGTCATCATCGGCATGCAGGGCGGTGTGGTCGCGGAGCTGAACATCGCCAAGCTGATCGCCAAGCGCGGCTCGATCACCGCCACCACCCTGCGAGCCCGTCCCGTCGAGGGCCCATCCGGCAAGGCGGCGATCGTGGATTCCGTGGTGCGGAACGTGTGGCCACTCGTCGAGGCAGGAAAGGTCCGGCCGGTCGTGGGTGCCGAGATCCCCATCAGCCAGGCCGCGGAAGCGCATCGTCTGCTGGAGAGCGGCGAGGTAGTCGGGAAGGTGCTACTGACGCTGCGATGAGCCACTCGCGCGAAGAGCGTGGGCCCTCAGCCCAGTGAGGCGACCGCGCGGACCAGCTGGTCAACCTCGGCAGCCGTTGAATAGTGCCCCAACCCGACCGTTATCGCGCCACCGATCTCGTTGACACCGATCGCGTCGAGCACCCGCGAGCTGGTGTTCGCGATCGCGCACACACCGTTATCGGCCAGGCGCTGCACCACCCGATCCGCCGGAACCCCGATGACGGTGAAGCTGAGCGCAGGGATCCGATCCTCGGGAGCTCCGATGACCATGACACGCGGCAGGGTCCGCAGCGCGCTCACCAGATATCTGAACAGCCAGTCCAGATATGCACCTGCCGAGTTCAAGGACGTCAGCAGCCGCTCACGCCGGGTACCCGAGGCGGATTCGTCAAGACCCGCCAGGTACTCCACGCTCGCTACCAGTCCGGCCAGCATCGCGAACTGATGCCCGCCCAGCTCAAGCCGTGCCGGGCCACTCGCGTACGGATCCAGCGATATCGAACTGATCGAATCCAGCAGCGCAGGGTCGCGAAACACCAACACACCAACCGGGGGTCCACCCCAAGCCGTCGCGTTGAACGCAACAACATCGGCGTCGAGAGCCTCGATGTCCACGGCCCGGTACGGCACCAGGCTCGAACAGTCCATCACCACGATGCCGCTGACCGCGTGCGCAAGCTTCGTGGCCTGCTGCAGGTCAGGCACCGTTCCCAGGGTCGACGACGCCGCCGTCACGGCCACCAACCGAGTCGGCTTGGTAAGCAACGACTCCCACTGCCAGGACGGCAGGTCGCCGGATTCGATGTCCACCTCGGCCCACTTGACCTTGGCTCCATACCGGTTGGCCGAACGCAGCCAGGGCTGCACATTGGCCTCTTCGTCGAGCCTGGACACCACCAGCTCGTAGCCCAGCCCCGCCTTGGAGGACGACCCCTCGGCCAACGAGTTGAGCAGAACGGCACGATCGCTGCCCAGCACCACACCACGCGGGTCGGCGCCCACCAGGTCGGCAGCGGCCTGCCGGGCGGCCTCCAACACGGCTGCACTGCGGCGCGCGCTGGGGTGGGGTCCGCGCGTGTCGGAGAAGGATCCGCGGAAGGCTGTGGATACAGTCGTAGCAACCGCATCGGGGATGAGCATCCCGGCCTGAGTGTCGAAATGCACCCATCCGTCGCCGAGTGTCGGGTGCAAACCGCGCACCCGGGCGACGTCATATGCCATGCCAGACACCTTAGATGCTCACTACAGGTCACGGCACTGAACCCGTCCTTGCACCACGCGCCGACGGACGAGGGTCAACGGCGCCGTCTCGTGTAGTCATACTAGAACAATGTCGCTTGCTTTCGGGGTGGCTGCGGCACTGCTGTTGCTGTTCGTCCCGGGCTGGCTGATTGGCCGAGCCTTCGGGCTACCAACGCATTCAGCCGCCGTCACCGCACCTGCATTGACCTACGGGCTAGTTGGGTTCTGCATAGTCGTCTTTGGCTCAATCGGCATACCGTGGAACTCAGTTTCCGCCGGGTTTGCGCTTCTCGGTGCGATCGTCATCGCGCAGCTGTTCTGGCGGTGGCTGCGGCCGAAAGAGCACGCTGAACAATCTCCGTCACAAAATCGGGCGGCACTGATCGCCGTCACGTTCGGCATCGTGATCGGGACCGCGCTCATCGCCTACGCATTCCTGCGCGGGCTCACCAACTGGCAGTCGATTCCGAGCACCTGGGACTCGATGTGGCACGGAAACACCATCCGCTACATCCTCGACACCGGGCAAGCATCGTCGACCCGCATGGGCGACCTCCGCAACGTCGAGACCCACGCCACCCTCTACTACCCGTCGGCCTTCCACGGGCTGGCCGCGGTGCTCTGCCAGCTGACCGGGGCCGCCCCCACCACGAGCTACACGCTCTACGCGGTCGCCGGGTCGCTGCTCTTCCCGCTCTCGGCGGCGACGCTGGCATGGCAGATGCTGCGCGGCCGCAGCAGCCTCACCTTCCAGGCCGGCTCCGCGGCCACTGCCGCCGCACTCTCGGCATCGTTCACCGCGCTGCCCTATGTCGAATTCCACGTCGCGGCCATCCCGAACCTGGTTTCCTTCGCCCTGGTGGGCCCGGTGATGATCGCCATCACCAGCGTCGTCGCCGATCGCAGCCGCGTACCGGTCGCGATCGTGGCATTCGTGGGTATCGCCTCCGTGCATACCTCGGGCGCAATCGTGGTGGTCGTCTTCGTGGCGGCGTGGTGGGTGCTGGCACCACTATCCCGACGCAGGAGCAGTGGCACGGAACGAAAAACAGTACGCCGCTTGGGAAATGGCTTCGTGCCGCTGGCCGTCGCGGGCATGGGCTCGCTAGTGCTGCTCTACCCGCAGCTACGCACCCTGCTACAGCTGTCCGAGATCATCGCCGGGCATCAATTCGGCACACCGTGGGGTAAGAAGCGCGCGCTGCTGAATGCCCTCACCCAGCACACCCGGCACCTGGCCGACTACCCGGTGCAGTCCGCGCTGCTGTGGCTGGCAGCACTCGGCGCCATCGTGTTGATCGTGAAGCGAGTGTACTGGCCGATCGCCGTCTGGCTGCTGTTGATCGTCGCGATTGTCCACTCCTCCAGATCCTTTGGCGGGTTCGTAGGCCATGCGGTGGCCCTGTTCTCCGACGCGTTCTACAGTGACCCGCGCCGACTGTCGGCCATCGTCTGCCTGCTACTGGCCCCGGCCGCCGGGATCGGTCTGTTCACTCTGGCGTACGCCGTGCTGAAGAGGGTGCGAGGGGAGCGAACACGAAGATGGGCGCTAGTGGCCACGGCCATCGCGCTGGCCCTGGTGTGCAGCTTTTCCGCCCGCCACTACTTCCTGCCGCATAAGTACCTCGTCGGCGCCAAGTACGACCAGGTGATGATCGGCCCCAAGAAGCTCGCCGCGATGGCCTACTTGGCGACCCTGCCCGATGCCAAGGACTCCACCATCGGCGACGGAAACGTCGACGGCTCCGGGTGGATGTATGCGGTAGCGGGCCTGCATCCGCTGTGGACGCACTATGACTACCCACAGCAGGAGGGACCGGGCTACCACCGGTACATCTTCTGGGCCTACGCCGACGACGCCGATACCGACAGGCGCGTGACAGAAGCTGTGCATGCACTGAACATTCGCTATGTCATGACCAGCACTCCTGTGGTCCAGGGGTTCAAGGTTCCCGACGGACTAAGGTCGTTGGACAGATCCCGATCATGGAGAAAGCTGTACGACAACGGCGCCGCCCGCATCTACGAATGGGTGGGCGACCGGAAATCAGATGCGGAAGGTGACAGATGACCCATCCCGGTCACGGTGAAAACTCTGACGACAGCGAGGACGAGGTAATCGTTCTGGGCGTGGAGGATTCCGACAAGGGCGCCGATGCCGCAGACGACGACATGTCGATCACCGACCTGGTGGAACAACCCGCCAAGGTGATGCGGATCGGCACGATGATCAAGCAGCTACTTGAGGAGGTGCGAGCGGCTCCCCTCGACGACGCCAGCCGCACCCGACTGCGCGAGATCCACGCCAAGTCCGTTCGTGAGTTGGAAGACGGGTTGGCCCCCGAGCTCCGTGAGGAGCTGGAGCGTCTCGCCCTGCCGTTCAACGAGGACACCGTTCCCTCGGACGGCGAGCTGCGCATCGCCCAGGCGCAGCTGGTGGGCTGGCTAGAGGGGCTGTTCCACGGCATTCAGACAGCGCTCTTCGCTCAGCAGATGGCCGCCCGCTCACAGCTTCAGCAGATGCGTCAAGGGGCGCTGCCGCCGGGTCTTTCGGTGCCCGCACAGGGTGGCAGCGGCACCGGCCAGTACCTGTAAGCGTGGTCAGTATCCAGACCCACGAGGCGTGGGTAGAGTTTCCGATTTTCGACGCTAAGTCGCGCTCGCTGAAGAAGGCGTTCCTGGGCAAGGCCGGTGGCGCCATCGGACGCAACGCCTCGAATGTGGTGGTCATCGAGGCGTTGCGGGACATCACGCTCTCACTCAAGGAGGGCGATCGAGTCGGGCTCGTCGGCCACAACGGCGCGGGTAAATCGACTCTGCTGCGGCTTCTTTCGGGAATATACGAACCCACCCGGGGCAGCTCGTACGTCCAGGGTCGGGTGGCGCCCGTCTTCGACTTGGGTGTGGGCATGGATCCGGAGATCTCCGGGTACGAGAACATCATCATCCGCGGCATGTTCCTAGGACAGACCCGCAAGCAGATGCAGGCCAAGGTGGAAGAGATCGCCGACTTCACCGAATTGGGCGAGTACCTCTCCATGCCGATGCGTACGTATTCCAGCGGTATGCGCGTTCGCCTGTCCATGGGCGTAGTCACCAGCATCGACCCGGAGATCCTGCTGCTCGACGAAGGCATCGGAGCGGTCGATGCCGAATTCATGAAAAAGGCCCGAATCCGGTTGCAGGAGCTAGTGAAACGGTCCGGCATGCTCGTCTTCGCCAGCCACTCCAACGAATTCCTGGCCCGCCTGTGCAACACGGCAATGTGGATCGACCACGGCACCATCAAGATGAGCGGCGGTATCGAGGATGTAGTCCGCGCCTATGAGGGCAATGAGGCCGCGGATCACGTGGCCCAGATCCTCGCCGAAGACGACCAGCATGCCTAACGCGGTCGTCGCTGTCGTTGTCACCTATCGGCGCCCGGTCGAGCTTGCCGAGTCGCTGAAGATCGTCACGTCTCAAACCACGTTGCCGACACACCTCATCGTGGTCGATAACGACAACGACCCCGCCGTCAAGGCCCTGGTCGACGGCCAGCCTATCGCCACGACATACCTGGGATCGCGCCGAAACCTCGGGGGTGCAGGGGGATTCGCCCTCGGCATGCTGCATGCACTCACCCTGGGCGCCGACTGGGTGTGGCTTGCCGACGACGACGGCCGCCCCGGCGGGACCGAAGTTCTGGAAACCCTGCTGGCCTGCGCCCGCAGGCATCGCCTCGCCGAGGTATCGCCGATGGTCTGCGATATCGACGATCCCGGTCGGTTGGCGTTTCCGTTGCGCCGCGGCCTGGTGTGGCGCCGGCGGGTGGAGGAACTTCGCACCGAAGCCGGCCAAGACCTCTTGCCGGGTATCGCGTCGCTGTTCAACGGTGCGCTGTTTCGTGCCGAAACCCTGGAAGCCGTGGGCGTTCCCGACCTGCGCCTGTTCGTGCGCGGCGACGAGGTAGACGTGCACCGGCGACTCGTACGCTCCGGCCTGCCGTTCGGAACCTGTTTGGACGCAACGTATCTGCATCCCAATGGCGCCGCCGAGTTCAAACCGATCCTGGGCGGCCGCATGCACACTCAGTACCCCGACGATGCCACCAAGCGTTACTTCACCTACCGCAACCGCGGCTACCTGATGTCCCAGCCCGGCATGCGCAAGCTGCTGCCCCAGGAATGGGTGCGCTTCGGCTGGTACTTCCTGATCACCCGACGGGATCTTTCCGGCATGCGTGAATGGATTGCCTTGCGAGGCTTGGGCCGACGTGAGCAGTTCGGGCGGCCGGGCAACCCGACGCCTTCGGTACAGGAGAGTGACAATGAGTGAGGAACTACTGGGGTTATCTTCGGACTCCCGGACGTTCAAACGCGCGTGGCGTGACCTGGCAGAGGGCTTCGAGCATCGCCAGCTGTGGTTACAGCTGGGCTGGCAGGACATCAAGCAGCGCTACCGGCGTTCGGTACTGGGACCGTTTTGGATCACCATCGCCACCGGATCGACTGCGCTGGCGATGGGCATCCTGTACTCGCAGCTGTTCAAACTCCCCCTGGCCGAACATCTGCCCTACGTGACAATCGGTTTGATCGTTTGGAATCTGTTCAACGCCGCGATCCTGGAGGGCTCAGACGTCTTCGTCGCCAACGAGGGCCTGATCAAGCAGTTGCCGACGCCGCTCAGCGTCCACGTCTACCGGCTGGTGTGGCGGCAGCTCCTGTTGTTCGCGCACAACATCATCATCTTTCTTATCGTCATCGCTGTGTATCCGCCGCACTGGCATTACTCCGATCTCAGTTTCATACCCGCGCTGGTGTTGATCACGCTCAATTGCGTATGGGTTTCACTGGTTTTCGGGGTCATGGCCACCCGCTATCGCGATATTGCGCCGCTGTTGGGCAGCCTGGTGCAGCTGTTGTTCTTCATGACGCCGATCATCTGGAACGAGAACATGCTCAACGAGCGGGTCGGGAAGCTGGCCACCGTGGTGCAGCTCAACCCATTCGTGCATTTCCTGGCCATCGTCCGCGATCCACTACTCGGGCTCGATCAGCAGGTCCACCACTGGGTCATCGCGGGCACCATCACCATCGTCGGTTGGATTATCGCTCTCGTGGTGATGCGCCAATACCGCGCCAGGGTTCCGTACTGGGTATGAGCATGCCGAGGACCACCGGCCAGGATTCCCGTTGGCTGCCGGTATCCGCCGGCGCAGCCCTCCTTATATACGCACTGCTGTGGCTGGGCTATGTGCGGCAGTGGAGCTGGCTCGCTGGGCTCGATGCCGCGGCGCTGGATCCCGCACACGAGTACGGCGTCGCCCATCCCGGCTGGGTCACCGCGTGGGATGTGTTCTGCACCGTCTTGGGCCCCACCGCATTCCGGCTCGCCGTCGCGGTGGTTGTCATCGTGCTCCTGGTACGACGCCAGCCGCGAGTGGCCGTGTTCCTGGTGCTCACCGTGGAACTCAGCGCGGTGGTCACCGAACTGGCCAAGCTGCTGGTGAATCGGCCGCGCCCGGAAACCGCTCTGGTCGGCGCCTACGCATCGTCCTTCCCCTCCGGACATGCCGTCGGCACAGTTGTCGGTGTGCTTGCGCTGCTAGCCGTGTTCATGCCGAAAGCAGGTGCCACGCTACGCCTCTGGGGCGGGATGCTCGGCACGGTACTGATTCTCGCGATCGGTGTCGGCCGAGTTCTGCTGAACGTCCACCACCCCTCAGATGTGGTGGCGGGATGGGCACTGGGCTACGCGTACTTCGTGGCCTGTCTGCTGGTGCTGCCACCGTGGCCCCTCAGGGCAGCGGGCGGAGCACACTCAACGCCCGGTAACGAACCTTGAAACTGGCATCCGTGTACGTGTCCCCCGCCTCGCCGTCACGTGCGAGCACAGTCGGGCCGTCCACCGCGGTGAAGGAAAACTCGGGCACCTGCAGCTCGTGGTAGAGCGGGCTGCGCGGTAGCCGCCCCAGCACCAGTGCCGTCAGGATCCGCACACTGCTGAACTTGCGCCCGGTTTCCAGGATGCGCACGTCGATGAGGCCGTCATCGAGACGAGGCCGCACCGAAGGGGCGAAACCCGATGGCAGATAAGCCGAATTGCCCAGGAAGAAGAGCGATGTCTGGACGGTCTTGTTATCGAAGCGGATACGCACCGGATGATCGCGGCGCGCGATGTGCAACATCGCGTACACACTGGCCAGCGGCTTGCCTATCCGACGTTCGAGCTTCTCGCGGATCTGCACGAACTTCGGATAGGAGCCGATGCTGGCGGTGTTGATCACCACCTGGCTCTCGTTCAGGTAGACCAGATCGACGCGGCTGGCGCTACCCCGGCGGATGGCATCGACCGTCTTGGCCACGCTCTCGCAGCCGATGTCCTTGGCGAAGTGGTTGAACGTGCCGCCGGGAAAGACGGCCAGCGGTGTATCGGTCTCCGCCGCCACACCTGCGGCACATGCCACCGTGCCGTCACCGCCGCCCACCGCCAGCACCTCGGCCCGGCGCGCCGCACTGCGCATCACCTCGATCACGTCGTCACCCTTGTTCAGTTCGACGATTTCGGTACGGGGCAATGCTTTTCGTACCTGATCCAGAATCCGCTGCCCGGTCCCGTCACCGGAGGCCGGGTTGACCACCAACACGACGCCCGCGCCGTCGGGACGCGGGGCGGTATCCACCCGCAGCGGGTCCGCCGCTGGTACCGCCGTCTGCGTAATCGGCGGCACCACCCGGGCACCCAAGACCGCTATCCCGGCACCGATCCCGAATCCCGCGAACACATCGCCGGGGTAGTGGACGCCGGTAGCCACCCGGGACAGGCCGACCAGCCCGGCCAGCAGCGCGAGTCCCAGGCCTAGCGGCGGGCTCTCGAGCCCCGCCCCCACCGCGAAGGCCGCGGCGCTCGCCGAATGGCCCGAGGGCAGCGACGAAGACGTAGGTAGCCGTCGACTGCGACGCACGAGCGGCACCGACATATGGTCCGGCCGCGTACGCCGTCTCAGCCGTTTGGCCACCTGATTGGTGACCGCGCTTGTCACCGCCAAGGACAGCAGCCCACGCGTGGCACCGCGCTGCATCGCCGGCTTGCCGAATATCGCCAGCCCGGCACCGATCCCGATCCAGAGCTTGGAATGGTCCGCGGCGCGCGTGAGCCGCGGCATGACCGTGTCCAGCAGCGGGCTCGGGGACTCCGCGACCGCGTCGAACACCTCACGGTCGAGCGTGCCTAGACCAGCACCGATCTGCCGCAGACCGCGGAGAGAATTCCGAGAAGGCAAGAAACCCATGCCATTCAACATATCCGCGGCGGACCGCCGGCGGTATCGATCGCTGAGGTCAGCAGCTGACAGCGACCTGAGCACCCGCCCGGAACGACACATGCACGTGGTCGTAGTGATTGGCCGTGGCGCTGCCGCGGTTCTCCATCATCGACCAGCCGTTGCCATCGTTGTACCGCTGCTGCCAGATCACGTACGTCACCCCCAGCCGCTCACGGTTGGCGAGAACAAAGTTCGCGAGTGCCGTCCCTGTCGTGTTGGAGTTCGTCATGAAATCCAGGGCCAGACCGCGGCCGTGGTCGCCGCCACCACCCCGACCACTCGAGCCACCGATATTGGAGATGCCGAACATCGTCTTGAGGGCGTTACCCGCCTGGGCGACGGCGGGCTGCGCACCGGCCAGCACCGACGAGCATGGCTTGATGGCCTTGGCCCTGGCCTCCATCGCCAACGCCTCGCCCGAGATGAAACGCCGGTCCCGCTGTGCACGTGGCAGGTCGGTAATAAGCGCAATGGCGTGTTGTTCGGGCTTGATCGGAAGCTGCACATCGTGCGGTCCGACTTCGCTCACGATCCCCATAGCCGCGGCTCCGGCAACGAGAGACAGGCTGAGGCCCGCGACGCGAGAGGTCGGCATCGCGGGCCGCTTCTCCCCGTGCTTTGCACGCCATCTCGCCAAGATCACAGGGCTAGATTACGAAACGATCACGCTTCTGTCACGCCGACGACAAAGAATGTGGCAAATCTAGCCACGGCGTGGAGGTGCGTTGCGGGTAGTGACAGCGATGCGATTCCACGCGTTGATCGTCAGGATCATCCCGATGATCTGTCCCAGCTCGCGTTCGGTGAACACCGCGGCGGCGCGGGCGTAGGTGGCATCGGACACGTGCTCACCAGCGGAAAGCACGGTTGCCTCTTCGGTGAGGGCCAACACGGCCTTCTCCCGCTCGGTGTAGATATCGCCGGCCTCGGCCCAGGCGTTCAGTAGATAGATGCGCTGCTCGGTCTCACCGTTCTTGCGGGCATCGTGAGTGTGCATATCGAGACAGAACGCACAGTGGTTGAGCTGAGAGGCACGGATCTTGATGAGCTCGGCGAGGCCGGGATCGACATCCTTGGCCGAGGCGATGCTCAGCGCCATCACGGCCTCGTAAACCTCGGGCGAGACCTTCTCCATGCGGAGGCGGGGAGTCGTCAGTGTGTGTCCAAGTGTGTTTGTCATGTCATCAACTCTAGAACCGGAAAGACCCATTCTCATGGTTCAATTCAGGCATGAGTTCGTGGGCCAATTTGGGAACAACAGAGCCGCGTCCCCTCAGCCACGACCTGCATCTCGACCTGCGCCACGCCATCACTCCGGGGGCCCGGGGCGTACGTGACCTGCTGATCTCCGCGCTACGCGAGGCCGTCAGGTCCGGGCGCCTGACGGTGGGGGCGATGCTGCCGCCCTCCCGAACCCTCGCCAGTGACCTAGGCCTGGCGCGGAACACCGTCGCGGAGGCCTACGCAGAACTCGTCGCCGAGGGCTGGCTCGAATCGCGACAGGGCTCCGGTACCCGCGTGGTCGGTCGTGGCCAAGACCAGCTGCCACCGCGGCCGCGTGGGGCGGGCTCCCCCCCACCGCACAACCTCATGCCCGGGTCCGGGGACGTCACGGCCTTCCCCCGGGCGGACTGGCTCGCCTCCGTCCGCCGCGCGCTGAGCAACGCGCCCAATGAGGCCCTGCGCATGGGCGATCCGCGCGGTCGGCCCGAATTGCGTTTCGCCGTCGCCGAATACGTGGCCCGAGTACGCGGTGTGCGAACTACCCCAGATTCGGTCTTCATCTGTGCGGGCACCCGGCACGCCGTGGAAATCCTCACCCGGATATACGGGCTTACCCGGCCGATCGCCGTAGAAGCGTACGGACTCTTCATCTTTCGTGACTGTATCGACACCGCGGGTGGCTCCAGCACACCGATCGGCTTCGACGAAGAGGGCGCCGTCGTCAGTGATTTGGACACCCTCGACGCGCGCGCGGCCCTGATCACCCCCGCCCATCACTTCCCACACGGGCTGCCACTGCACCCGTCGCGGCGCACCGCGGTGGTGGATTGGGCGCGCCGCACCGACTCTTACGTCCTGGAGGACGACTACGACGGCGAGTTCCGCTACGACCGTCAGCCCGTCGGCGCGCTACAGAGCCTGGATCCCGACCACGTCGTGTATCTCGGTTCGGCGAGTAAGAGCCTGGCACCCGCATTGCGGCTGGGATGGATGGTGCTGCCACCTGAGCTCGTGGACGCGGTGGTGGCGGCCGCGGGTGGGGCGCAGTGGTACGTCGACGCCATCTCGCAGCTGACCATGGCGGACTTCATCGCCAACGGACACTACGACCGGCATATCCGGCGCATGCGCAGCCGGTACCGACGAAGACGCGACCTGCTCGTCGAGCGGCTGGCGGACTATGACGTCGGCGTCCGCGGACTATCGGCCGGATTACACCTACTGCTGACGCTGCCCGACGGCGCGGAGCCCGACGTTTTGTACCGCGCCGGTGCGGCAGGAGTGGCGCTGGCCGGACTGTCGCGGCTGCGCCATCCACTCGCCGGCCCGCATATCCCTGACCCGGACGGGGTGGTGGTCAGCTTCGGCACCCCGGCCGACCACGGTTTCGCGCCCGCCGTCGACGCGCTATGCGGCGTGCTGGCGGCCACGGGCCTTTAAAGGTCTGTCCGCCCCCGGATGGCACCGACTGGCAGTGCCATGCCTCGCGATGGCAGCAGGTCAGGGCGATCGTCGAGGTATGCCTACTTTCGAATCCAGCGCCGGCGCCATCCACTACCGCGATAGCGGGGACGGTCCACCGATCGTCTTCGTGCACGGGCTCTTCGTCACCGGCACCATGTGGCGGAAGGTGATCGATCCACTCAGCGAGCGCTTCCGCTGCATCGCGCCGGACCTACCGCTCGGCGCACACCGGACTCCGATGAACCCCGACGCCAACCTAAGCCCACACGCAGTCGCGGGGCTGATTCGCGAGCTGATGGAGAGGCTCGATCTCGATGACGTCACCGTGGTCGCCACCGATACCGGCGGGGCGATCACCCAGCTTTTGTTGGCCGGCGGCTGCGACCGGATTGGCCGGGTGGTGCTGACACCCTGCGATTCCTTCGACAACTTCCTGCCGAAATCGATTCGCATCTTCCAATACTGGGCGCGCGTTCCCGGTACCGACTTCGTGCTGCGTCCGTTCACGTTCAGATTCGCGCAACGTGCCCTCGGAAAGACCCTCGCCAAGCACTCAATTCCCGACGAAGTGCTGGGTGAGTGGGTAGGCCCCCTGCTACAGGACAAGGCCGTCCGACGCGATGTACGCGCCTTTCTCAGCCGAATCGACTACCACGACACACTGGACGCCGCCGAGACGCTGCGGACCTTCGAGAAACCGGTCCTGCTGCTCTGGCCACGCAAGCTGCCGTTCTTCCCGTTCGCGCACGCGGAACGCTGGGCGCAGCTACTGCCCGACGCAAAACTCGTCGAGGTCCCAGACAGCTACGCCTTTGTCAGCGAGGACCAACCCGAGCTCATGGTCAGCGAAATCGAGACGTTCGTAGCGCAACGAGTGTGAGCACAGGCGCTCAAACTCGGAGGACGCGAAGACGCGTTACTCGTCGTCCTTGGCATGATCGGCGACTCCGGGGTTCGGATCACGTGACAGATCGATCAGTGGATCGACGCCCTCGCCCTCGGCCCGTTCGTGCTTTCCGTGCTCTGGAGTCGTCATAGCTTCCCCTCAACGCGTCAATGTTCCAGCAATCCAGCTACAGAATCTGCCGCGACCTTACACACGCACGCTGCGGCGCGCAGTGACCGGTGGCATAGGCTCTGCCGCGTGCAGGATGCCCCGAAGTCCGACGCGGTGTCGAGCCCAGCACCGGCGCCGCTGTCGCTGACCACTCAAGCCACCCGTTTCGTCATCACCGGCGGACTCTCGGCCATCGTCGACTTCGGACTATATGTACTGCTGCTGCACTTCGGCCTGCAGGTCAATATCGCCAAATCCATCAGCTTTGTCGCGGGAACCACCACCGCCTACCTGATCAACCGGCGCTGGACGTTCCAGGCCGAACCGAACCGAGCCAAATTCATCGCGGTAATGGCGCTCTACGGTCTGACGTACGCCGTCCAGGTCGGCATCAACTACCTGTTCTACATGCAGTTTGAGGACAAACCCTGGCGAGTGCCAGTGGCTTTTGTCATCGCACAGGGGACGGCAACAGTCATCAATTTCATCGTGCAGCGCGCTGTGATCTTCCGGATACGGTGAGCCGCTACGCTCAATCAACGATGACAACTCCGAAGTCCGCGCTACCCCTCACTCCGCGCACGCTGACCGGGTTCGGCCGCACCGCCCCGACCGTGGCGCAGGTGCTCTCCACCCCCGACGTCGCCGTCATTGCCGAAGCGGTACGCCAGGTCGCCGACGCCGGCTCCGGCAGTCCCAGCTATCTGCGCCGCGGTATCGTCGCGCGCGGTCTGGGCCGCTCCTACGGCGACCACGCCTGCAACGGCGGCGGCATCGTCGTTGACATGACCCCGCTCAACACCGTGCATTCGATCAGCGCGGATACCGCGATCGCCGATGTGGACGCGGGCGTGAGCCTGGACCAGCTGATGAAGGCCGCGCTGCCCTTCGGTCTGTGGGTGCCGGTGCTACCCGGCACCCGGCAGGTGACCATCGGCGGCGCCATCGGCTCGGATATCCACGGCAAGAACCACCACAGCGCGGGCAGCTTCGGAAACCACGTGCTGTCCCTCGATCTGCTGATGGCCGACGGCGAGGTGCGCACCATCGCCCCGGACGGCCCCGATGGCGAGCTCTTCTGGGCCACGGTCGGCGGAAACGGCTTGACCGGCATCGTGGTTCGGGCCCGGATCGCCATGACGCGCACCGAGAGCGCCTATTTCATCGCCGACGGGATCGCCACCGCGGACCTGGACGAGACCGTCGCCGTGCACCAGGACGGCAGCGAGGATAACTACACCTATTCCAGTGCCTGGTTCGATCTGATCAACCCGCCGCCCAAGCTGGGCCGCGCAGCCGTCAGCCGCGGCAGCCTGGCCAGAGTGGACCAGCTGCCGCCGAAGCTGGCGAAAGACCCGTTGCGGTTCAGCGCGCCACAGCTGCCGGGCTTCCCCGATCTCTTCCCGGTCAGCGTCATGAACAAGCTGTCGCTGAGCATGGTCGGCGAGGCGTTCTACCGGATGAGTGGGAACTACCAGGGCAAGATCGTCAACCTGACGCAGTTCTACCACATGCTGGACATCACGACTGGCTGGCAATACGCCTATGGCCCAGCAGGTTTCGCGCAGCATCAGTTCCTGGTACCGCCCGACGCACTTGACGAGTTCAAGGGCATCATCCGGTGGATCCAGACCCAGGGTCACTACTCGGCACTCAATGTCTTCAAGCTCTTCGGTCCGGGAAACAAGGCGCCGCTGAGCTTCCCGATGAAGGGCTGGAATGTCGCCATGGACTTCCCCAACAAGCCCGGTGTCAACGAGTTCCTCAACGAGCTCGACGAGCGCGCGATGGAGTTCGGCGGACGGGTCTATACCGCCAAGGATTCGCGGGTGAACGCAGAGAAGTTCCACAAGATGTACCCGCGCGTCGACGAGTGGATCGCCACCCGACGCAAGGCCGACCCCCAGGGCGTGTTCGCCTCCGATATGGCCCGCCGACTCGAACTGCTCTGATTTTTCACGCTGGAATACCACAAGGACTGACAACATGATTGACGCAACCGGAAACCCGCAGACCATCCTGCTGCTGGGTGGCACCTCGGAGATCGGCCTGGCCATCGTCGAGCGCTACCTCAAGAACGCCAAGGCACGGGTAATCCTGGCCGACCTACCGAACGCTCCTAAGCGCGAGGCGGCCATCGAGCAGATCAAGGCCGCAGGAGCCAAATCGGTCGAGTATCTGGACTTCGACGCCGTCGATACCAAGAGCCATCCCGCACTCATCGAATCCGCTTGGGCACAAGGCGATGTCGATGTAGCGATCGTCGCCTTCGGCATTCTCGGAGACGCCGAAGAGCTCTGGCAGGACCAGGCCAAGGCGGTACTGAGCGCACAGGTCAACTACACCGCCGCGGTCTCCGTCGGGGTGCTCATCGGCCAGCGGATGAAGGGGCAGGGCTTCGGCCAGATCATCGCGATGTCCTCGGTTGCCGGTGAGCGGGTGCGCCGCTCCAATTTCGTCTACGGCTCCACCAAAGCGGGGCTCGACGGTTTCTACCAGGGCCTCGGAGAAGCGCTGCGCGAGTTCGGTGTACGCGTGCTGGTGGTACGGCCGGGTCAGGTGCGCACCACCACGACGATCGAGCATTGGAAGGCCACCGGCGCCAAGGAGGCGCCGTTCACGGTCGACAAGGAGGAGATCGCCGAGCTGGTGGTGGCGTCGGCCGCCGCGGGCAAGGACCTGATCTGGGCACCGGGCCAGTGGCGCTATGTGATGTCCGTGCTGCGCCACGTTCCGCGCCCCATTTTCCGCAAGTTGCCCGTGTAACCACGTCGAAATGACAGCCCAGATGGCATTGAAGTCACGTCGGCATGTGCTGGACACCATCAAAGACCTGACGCTCGCTGTTGTCATGGCCACCTCGGTCAGTGTCGTCGCGCTCATGGCGATTGCGCGGGTGGAGTGGCCGGCCTTCGGGTCTTCCAACCAACTGCACGCCCTGACCACGGTCGGCCAGTTCGGGGCCATCGCCGGGCTGCTGCTAGCGGGCCTCGCCTGGCGGTCGGGCCGCGAGCTGCTCGCGAAAGTGCTTTCCCTGCTCTTTCTTTCGGTGTTCACCGTGGTGACTCTCGGTATGCCGCTGGGCGCCACCAAGCTCTACCTGTTCGGAATCTCGGTGGACCAGCAATTCCGCACCGAGTATCTGACGCGGTTCACCGATGCGCCCGCGCTGCACGATATGACCTATTCGGATATGCCACCGTTCTATCCGGCCGGCTGGTTCTGGATCGGTGGGCGCATCGCGGCACTCACCGGAACCACCGGCTGGGAGATGTACAAGCCATGGGCCATCGCATCGCTGGCCATTGCGGTATGTGCGGCATTCGTCCTGTGGAACAAGATGATTCGCTTCGAGTACGCGCTCATCGTGACCACCGCGACCGCGGCCGTCACACTGGCGCTCACTTCCACCGAACCGTACGGCGCGATCGTGACCGTGCTGCTGCCACCCGTGCTGGTGCTGGGCTACAGCGCGCTGCGCGCGACCGGGAGTGCCGGCTGGATGGCGGTGATCGGGACGGGCGTGTTCCTAGGCTTCTCGGCGCTGGCCTACACACTGCTATTCGGGTACGCGGGGCTGGCCATCACCGTCGCGGCCAAGGTCGTCGCGATAACCCGATGGCGGCGGGACGGCTGGCGGGCCATCCGGAAACCGCTGCTGCGCTGGCTAGCCATCATCGGCATCGCAATCGTCATCGCCCTGGTGTTCTGGGGACCCTACCTGCTTGCCGCACTGCGTGATTCGCCGGAGAACGCGGCATCGGCGCAGCATTACCTGCCCAATGACGGCGCCGAGCTGTCCTTCCCCATGCTGCAGCCCACCATGCTTGGTGGTCTGTGCCTGATCGGGACGGTGTGGCTGGTGGTGCGGGCACGGACCTCGGTACGTGCCGGGGCGCTCGCGATCGGCGTGGTATCCGTCTATCTGTGGTCGCTGCTGTCCATGCTCGCCACCCTCGCCAAGACCACCCTGCTGTCCTTCCGGCTCGTGCCCACCCTCACCGTGCTGCTCACCGCCGCGGGCGTGTTCGCCTTCATCGAGGTGGCCGCCTGGGCCGCCCAGCGCAGCAGCCAGACCAGGCCGGCCGCGACGCTCGTGGCGACCGCCATCGGTCTGGCCGGTGCACTGGCATTCAGCCAGGACATACCCGATGTACTGCGTTCGGACATCGTCATCGCCTACGCCGACACCGACGGCACCGGACAACGCGCCGACCGCCGTCCGCCCGGCCCAGAAAGTCACTACGCCGCCATCGACAAGGCCATCACCGAGATCACCGGCCAACCGCGCGATGAGACCGTGGTGCTCACCGCCGACTACAGCTTCCTGGCGTTCTATCCCTACTACGGATTCCAGGGCCTCACCCCGCACTACGCGAACCCACTGGCACAGTTCGACAAGCGTGCGGCGGCGATCAAGGGCTGGGAAGACCTGCACACGGCCGACGAAATGGTCCGCGCGCTCGATGCGCTGCCCTGGCGGGCCCCGACCGTCTTTCTGATGCGCCAGTCCGGTGACAACTACTCCCTGCGGCTTGCCAAGGATGTCTACCCCAACCAGCCGAATGTGAAGCGATACACCGTCACGTTGAACAAGCAGTTGTTCGCTGACCCGCGGTTCACCGTGCGGACCATCGGGCCCTTCGTCCTGGTTGTGCGGGTTCCACCGCACGCTTAAGGCTCTTCACGCAAGCGGCTCATCGCACGCCAACTAACATCTTCCTCCGTGACGGTTCAGGGGAACGCGACGGAGAAGGTCGCCAACAACGGCGACGGCGAATACCGCAGGGCCCGGCTGACCGCTATCGTCACCGGCTTCCTGGGTGCACTGCTGGCCATCGCCACTCCATTGCTTCCCGTTCAGCAGGACACAGCGCAGCTGAACTGGCCGCAGAACGGCACCCTCGCAAGCGTCGACGCCCCCCTCATCGGATACGTCGCCACCGACCTCACCATCACGGTGCCCTGTGCGGCAGCCAAGGGGCTCGACGGACACAACAGCGTGCTGCTCTCTACCGTGCCCAAGCAGGCACCCAATGCCGTCGACCGCGGCATGCTGATCCAGCGCACGGGCGGCGACCTCGTGGTGATCGTGCGCAACGTGCCGGTGGTGACGGCGCCGATCTCCGAGGTCACCGGCCCCAACTGCCAGCGACTCGAAGTAACCGCACACTCAGACAAGGTCACCGGGAAGTTCGTCGGCCTCACCCAGGGGCCCAAGGATGCCCAACCCGGGCAGCCCCGCGCCGGGGAACGCGGTGGTTATGACTTCCGACCGCAGATCGTCGGCGTCTTCACCGACCTTTCCGGACCCGCTCCCGAAGGCCTGAAACTCTCCGCCACCATCGATACCCGGTACAGCAGCTCCCCCACGTTCATCAAGTTCATCGCGATGATCCTGGGTGTCCTGCTGACCGCCGTCTCGCTGGTCGCCCTACACACTCTCGATGCGGCAGACGGGCGCAGGCACAAGCGCTTCCTGCCCGAGGGCTGGTGGAAACCGCGCCCGCTGGACGCGCTCGTCGGGGCGGTGCTGGTCTGGTGGCATTTCGTCGGCGCCAACACCTCCGACGACGGCTACATCCTCACCATGGCCCGCGTGTCAGAGCACTCGGGCTACATGGCCAACTATTACCGCTGGTTCGGCACACCCGAATCACCGTTCGGCTGGTACTACGACCTGCTGACCATCTGGGCACATATCAGCACCTCCAGCGTCTGGATGCGGCTGCCCACCCTGGTCATGGGCCTGCTGTGCTGGGCGGTCATCAGTCGCGAGGTGATTCCCCGGCTGGGCCACGCCGCCCGCACCAATCTCGTGGTGCCCTGGACGGCGGCCGCGATGTTCCTGGCGTTCTGGCTGCCGTTCAACAACGGCCTACGGCCCGAACCGATCATCGCCCTCGGCATCCTGCTGACATGGTGCTCGGTCGAGCGAACAATCGCCACCAACAGGCTGCTGCCCGCAGCCGCGGCCTGCATCATCGGGGCGCTGACCTTGTTCTCCGGTCCGACGGGTATCGCGTCGATCGGTGCGCTGCTGGTTGCGATCGGGCCGCTGCGCACCATCGTGGCCAAGCGCGCCAAACGATTCGGCTACGCCGCATTGCTCGCACCGATCCTGGCGGCCGGACTGGTGACGCTGATCGTCATCTTCCGCGATCAGACCCTCATCGGGGAGATCCAGGCCAATGCGCTCAAGTCGGCCGTCGGCCCGTCATTGAACTGGTTCGACGAGCACGTCCGCTACGAGCGGCTGTTCCTGCCCACCACCGACGGCGCCATCTCCCGGCGGTTCCCGGTGCTGGCCCTCATCACCGCGCTCGGCGTAGCCGTGGCAATGACATTGCGCAAGAACAAAATTCCCGGCACCGCGAGTGGACCCAGCCGACGGATCATCGGCATCACCCTGATCTCGTTCATCGCGATCATGTTCACCCCCACCAAGTGGACCCACCACTTCGGGGTGTTCGCCGGCCTGGCCGGCTCGCTGGGCGCACTGGCCGCGGTGGCGGTCACCGCGGCAGCCATGCGCTCGCCACGCAACCGCACGCTGTACGCCGCGATCGTGCTCTTTGTCCTCTCGCTGTCGTTCTCCAGCGTGAACGGCTGGTGGTACGTCTCCAATTTCGGGGTTCCGTGGTCAAATTCCTTCCCGCAGTGGCATTTCGGCATCAGCACCGTGTTCTTCGGGCTCTCGGTGCTCGCCCTGTTGATCGCGGCGTGGATACATTTCACGGGCCGCGATCACCCGGGCAGCACGCCCGTACCTCCGGTATTGGCCCGCATCGCCGAATCTCCTCTGGCCGTAGGCACCTGGATCGTTGTGATCTGGTCGGTCTTCTCGCTGACCGCGGGCATGGTCAATCAGTATCCCGCCTGGTCGGTCGGACGTTCCAACCTCGACGCGCTGCGTGGACACGGCTGCGGGTTGGCCAACGATGTACTGGTTGAGGAGGACCCCAACGCCGGAATGTTGCAGCCAATCGATGCCCCGATCGGGCAGGCACTAGCCGCCGATACCAACATTCTGTTCGATCCCAACGGAATTCCGTCGGATGTATCGGCCGATGAGGAGAACAACCCACAGGGCTCCGATAGTTTCGTCGAACGCGACAAGGGTGGCAACACCCCGGGGAGCCAAGAAGGCACCGAGGGCGGCACCACCGTGGTCGCCGGTGTCAACGGATCGCGGGCGCGCCTGCCCTTCGACCTCAAACCCGAGACCACACCGGTGATGGGCAGCTACCAGATTGGCAGTCAGCGTTCGGCTCGGTTGCAGTCAGCGTGGTACCGACTGCCCCCCAAGGACGCTACTAAGCCGCTGATCGTGCTGTCGGCCGCAGGCCGGTTCGACCCGTACGAGCTTCAGGTGCAGTTCGCCGGCGAGGACGGGAAGGTCAAGGGCGCCATTTCGTTTGCCGACCTTGGTCCGGCCCCGGCCTGGCGAAACGTACGAATGTCCCGCGATGCCATCCCGACGGACGCCACCCGAATCCGGCTGCTGGTCGCCGACGAGGACTTGGCGCCACAACACTGGATAGCGGTTACCCCACCCCGGGTTCCGTCGCTGCGCTCACTGCAGGAAGTCGTGGGCTCCGAACCAGTGTTTCTAGATTGGCTCGTCGGGCTTGCCTTCCCATGCCAGCGGCCATTCGATCACAAGAACGGGGTCATCGAGATTCCAAAATGGCGCATTCTCCCCGACCGCTTTGGCGCGGAGGCGAACTCGCCGGTGATGGACTACCTCGGTGGCGGCCCGCTGGGTATCACCGAGCTGCTACTGAAGGCGACCCCGGTGCCGACCTATCTGAAGAACGACTGGTTCCGCGACTGGGGTGCGCTGCAGAAGTTCACGCCGTACTACAAGAACGCCACCGAGGCACAGCTGCAGCTCGGAACCGCTGTGCACAGCGGGCTCTGGACGCCCGGACCGCTGCGCAAGAGTCGTTAACATCCGCCGGCCGAGACAGGGCCGTTGGCTGATTCTCGATAGGAACTGGCAACTTATCGGAAGCCAGTAGCAGTCTCGCAGACTTCAATTGGGGTTGTCATTAAGAGATCCCAGAGGAAGGTGCGGCGATGCTGCGACAAATCGCTTGGCAATTCTTGGTGACCGTATCCATGGTGTCGTACCTGGTGACGACCCTTCCGACGCACGGGAAACCCGATGACGACGAGCCCTGCCCCCATCACCCCGTCAAGGTCGATCCGAAATGCGAACGCTCGGGCGCGATCCGGGAGAAATCACCTCATAACGGATAGCGTGCCGAGACTACGGTTTCGGCACGTTTCGCAAAATCAGTCCTCTTGTGCACGAACGAATTCCGCGAATCCCGGAATGGTGAACTCCAGGACCCCATGGCCCGCGACGGCGATGAAGCCCTTATCGATGAGGCCTGCGCGGGCGGCACTGATCGCCCGCGAATCCCGGCCCATGACGGCGGCGATATCTGACCGGCCGGCCAACCGCTGATCGGTCAGTGACTGCGCCATCGCGGCCATAAATCTTCGCTGCACCGGAGTCGCGTTGTTCCAGCGCGCACGAAAGAGAGCGTCCATGTCTTCGGCGACCCGGCCGGCCGCGTGCTCGACATCGGCTTTCCGGATCTGGCCGCCCGGATCCGGATAGCCGGCGCGCGCCCATGCGGCGTCCGCATACAGCTGCAGGGTGTGCGGATACCCGTTCGTCTGCGCGATGACGGCATCGAGCGCGTCCTCCGCCCAGGTGACTCCGATCTCGCCGGCGGGTTTGACGAGCGCCACCCGAGACGCGTCGGGGCCGAGGCGATGCAGCGTGCGGTAGGCGAACCGCTCACTGAATGTCGCCGCGGCACTGATGATCTCCGGCGTCTGTGGCAGACCCGCCGCAAAGACCCCGACGGGCAGGGTATCGGCTTCGGCCTGCAGGTCCTGCCAGGTGACGGCCAGGGTGCGCAGCCCTTGCCGGTCGGCGTCCTGGACTTCGTCGATCAGCAGCACCAGACCGCGGTGTCCCTCCTCGCGCGCCGCGTTGGCGGTCTCGATGATCAGTTCCTTGAACGACGGCTCTGACAATGACCCCGCTGACCCCTCAGACCCAGCCGTGCCCAATGCCGGTTTGACAGTCGCGCCGACCTGGGCCACACCGGGCACGCCCGCGGTGATGCTCACCTGATCAATGGCGCGCAGCAGTCGGCCGCGTGACTTCTTCTTCCACCCTGCGACGCGCGCACGGATCTGGGTCGCGATGGCCTGCGCGAGCGGCTCGTCGCCCCCGGCGGTGACCCACACCGTCGCCACCCCGCGAGCCTCGGCATCACGCTGGACCTCACGCAACAGTGAGGTCTTTCCCACACCGCGCGGGCCGGTGTCGACACGGATGCGCCCGATCAGCCGGCCGAGCTCGGCCATGTACATCAGTCGCTCGCCGATCTCGGCAAGCTGTTCGGCGCGACCAACCACCTCACGTGCCACCTGGCCGGGTGTGTACGGGCTGGGTTGCATACCGAATCCTCACTTGATACTTCATGGGGCTGTATCAATAGGTATCAGGAGGGTACGACATCCCGGATACTTTTCGATACTTTCGCTGATGTATCGATTGGTATCGGGTTGCGATGTCTCAATCCGGCCAATCGGCCGCGCTGCATTCAGGTGCCTGAAGCTTCGTCACATACCATCGCCCTCGTGCCATTGCCGTCTGAATCCCTATCGTCGAGAAGCGGGACAGCAGGTGCAGCCCAGCGGGCACGTCTGATCTCATTGGCCGCGGCCACCATCGGTGTGCTGCTGTGCGTGCTCGTCCCACTGCTGCCGGTCCGTCAATCCACCGCCGAGATCACCTGGCCACAGGGCGCCACGGCCGATGGGAACATCACCGGCATCACCGCACCGTTGGTGTCGGGCGCGCCGCTGTCCTTCGAGGCGCACATTCCATGCACCGCCATCGCGACACTGCCCGCCAACGGTGGCGTCGTGCTTTCCACCAGCCCCGACGGTGGGTTCGAGGCGAGCAGGCACGCATTGTTCGTCCGCGCGACATCGGACCTGGTGGTAGTCGCCTTCCGCGATAACGTCGCGACCGTCGCCCCGCGCAAGGCAGTGGAGTCCGGCGGCTGCACCACGTTGGACATCTGGGCCAACGCCACCGGCGTGGGCGCGAACTTCGCCGGACTCCCCAATGCCACCGGGACCCTGTCCATCGAGAACAAGCCTCAGGTGACCGGCCTGTTCACCGACCTCAAGGTCCCCGCAGCGGGCGGACCGACCGCCCACGTGGTGATCGACACCCGGTTCATCACCAGCCCGACCGCACTGAAGCTGGCGGCCATGCTGCTCGGTATCGCCGCGGTGGCGGTCGCGATCGGAGCGCTGGCCGCGCTGGAGCGCGGCGGACGTCGGCCCGCTCGGCTTTCATTCCGTCTGCCCGACCGCGCGACCCTGCTGACCACTGGGGTCGCCGATATCGGAGTCATTGGCACACTGCTTCTTTGGCATGTCATCGGCGCCATCACCTCCGACGACGGCAACATCCTCACCGAGGCCAGAGTGGCGGACCAGGCCGGTTACGTCACCGAGTACTACCGCTACTTCGGCGCTACCGCGTCCCCATTCGATTGGTACGCAACCCTTTTGAACTGGCTCACGCAGGTGAGCACGGTCGGCGTCTGGATGCGGGTGCCCGCAACCCTGGCAGGCATCGGCACCTGGTACATCCTGCGCAAGAAGATGCTGCCCCGGCTCGGTGGGCAGCTCGCCGCGAGCCGGACCGCCGTGTGGACCGCAGCACTGGTCTTCCTCGCCGCCTGGCTCCCCTTCAACAACGGCTTGCGGCCCGAACCGATCATCGTGTTCGGCACCGTGATCGCCTGGATTCTGGTGGAGCGCTCTATCGCGACCCGCCGCCTATCCCCCGCCGCACTGGCGATCGTCGCCGCGCTCCTCACCGCGACCGTCGCCCCCCAGGGGCTCATCGCGCTCGGGCCACTGCTCGCGGGTGGACGCGCCATCGCCCAAGTCGTCGCCGCGCGGCGCCTGCGATACGGACGGTTCACCCCGATCGCGGTGCTGGCGGCATCGGTCGCGGGCGTGCTGGCCTTCACGTTCCGGGACCAGACCCTGGCCACCGTCGCCGAATCCGCCCGCATCAAGTACGTCGTCGGCCCGACGATCGCGTGGTACCAGGAGTTCCTGCGCTACTACTTCCTGACCGTCGAATCCAACGTCGACGGGTCGCTGACACGACGCATCGCGGTATTGATCCTGCTGCTCTGCCTTTTCGGCACACTGGCGGTCCTGCTACGCCGTGGCATGCTGCCCGGCCTGGCCAGCGGGCCGGTATGGCGCCTCATCGGCAGCACCGCGATCGGGCTGCTGCTGCTCACCTTCACCCCCACCAAGTGGGCCATCCAGTTCGGCATCTTCGCCGGACTGGCCGGCGCCCTCGGCGCTGTCGCGGCCTTCACCTTCGCCCGGGTGGGACTGCATTCTCGACGCAATCTCACGCTGTACGTGACGGCGCTGCTGTTCATCCTGGCGTGGGCGACCTCCGGTATCAACGGCTGGTTCTACGTCGGCAATTACGGCGTGCCGTGGTTCGACAAACAGCCGGTTATCGCCGGACACCCGGTCACCACTATGTTCCTGGCCTTGTCGATCGTCACTGCACTGCTCGCCGCATGGCAGCACTTCCGCCTGGACTACACCGGGCACACCGAGGTCGAGAACAATCGCCGCAACCGGCTCCTCGCCTCCACCCCACTGATGATCGTCGCCGCGATCATGGTGATCCTCGAGGTCTTGTCTATGGCCAAGGGTGTCTACGCGCGCAGCGACACCTACACCACCGGCAAGGCCAACCTATTGGCACTGACTGGTAGCGATCCGTGTGCCATGGCCCGCGACGTGCTAGTCGAAGCAGATGCTAATGACGGTCTACTGCAACCGGTTCCGGGACAAGCGGCAGGCAAGTACGGCCCACTCGGCGGCATGGATCCCGTCGGCTTCACCCCCGACGGCGTGGATACCGGCATGACGTCGCTGCCCGTCATCGGCAAGCCGGGCCTGGTGAACTCCGATGCCTCACCGAACGCGCCGATCATGGAGGTGAGCGACGCGGCCGGTACCACCGGCGGTATCGGCCCTACCGGAATCAACGGCTCCAGCGCGCTGTTGCCGTTTGGCCTCGATCCGGCTCGCACCCCGGTGATGGGCAGCTACGGCGAGAACTCGATTGCCGCGCACCTCAAGTCGTCCTGGTACCAGCTCCCGCCCCCCAGTCCGGATCGGCCTTTGGTGGTCATCTCGGCTGCCGGTGCGATCTGGTCATTCCAGCAGGACGGCACCTTCAACCCCGAGATCAACTATGGTCAGCCGCTCAAGCTGGAGTGGGGCACCATGGGTCCCGATGGTGCGGTCAAGGCTGTTCGCCAGGATCTGCCCATCGACATCGGGCCCCAAAAGGTCTGGCGCAATCTGCGATTCCCTATGAAGACCGCTCCGCCGGCCAACGTGGTCCGGATCGTCGCCGATGACCCCAACCTCTCCAGCGACCAGTGGCTCGCATTCACCCCACCTCGTGTCCCCACCCTCAAGACCACCCAGGATCTGTTGGGCTCCGACACCCCGGTACTGCTGGACATGGCTGTGGCACAGAACTTCCCGTGCCAGCGGCCGTTCGGCGAGCGCCTGGGAGTGGCCGAGCTGCCCAAGTTCCGGATACTGCCCGAGCACAAGCAGGTTGCGACATCGTCGAACATGTGGATGTCGGCCGAGGACGGCGGGCCGTTCATGTTCACGACCGCGCTGCTGCGAACCTCGTCGGTCCCTACCTATCTGCGTAACGACTGGTACCGCGACTGGGGTTCGATCGAGAAATACGTGCCCGTCCTCGGGCCTGATCTAGCACCCAACGCCCAACTCACCGAGGGCACCGTCGTCGTGAACGGCTGGACCCGTCAAGGACCGATTCGAGCCCTGCCATGACAGAGAAATCCGTGACAGACGTCTCCCCTGAGGCCCGCAAGCTGCATATCGCACGATGGACGGCAACCGTTTTCGGTCTGCTCGGGTTCGTGCTCTGCATCTCCATCCCGCTGCTACCGGTCAAGGTGTCCACCGCGACCCTCAACTGGCCGCAGCAGGGTCAGCTGAACAGCGTCACCGCGCCACTGATTGCCCAGACACCCATGGATGTCACGGTGACGGTGCCGTGCGACATGGTCCGCTCCGCGCCCGCGAACGGCGCGGTGATCTTGGGTACCGCGCCTCCCGAAGGCAAAGAGGCTGCGCTGCAGGGCCTGTTCGTCAAGGTGTCCAAGGAACGCGTCGACATCACCGACCGCAATGTCGTGATCGCCAGCGTTCCGCGCACCAAGGTGGCCTCACCGGACTGCCGACAGATCGTCATCACGTCCACGGACAAGGGCACATTCGCAACGTTCGAAGGTCTTCGGGGAGACGCGGATGAAAAAACCGGCAAGGAGCTCACCAGCGGGTTCCCCGATCCCAACCTGCGTCCACAGATCGTCGGCGTCTTCACCCAGCTCAACGGTCCCGCCCCCGCGGGGCTGAGCCTCACCGCACATATCGACACCCGATTTTCTTCTAGCCCAACGTTTCTCAAACTCATTGCGATGGTGGGCGCAGTCATCTCCACCATCATCGCGCTGCTGGCGCTGTGGCGGATCGACCAGACCGACGGCCATCGCATGCAACGGATCATCCCCACCCGCTGGCGACGGTTCGATCTCACCGATACCGTCATCATGGGCAGCCTGGTGGTCTGGTACGTCATCGGGGCGGGGTCATCGGACGACGGCTACCAGATGGGCATGGCCCGTACCGCCGAGCATGCGGGGTACATGGCCAACTACTTCCGCTGGTTCGGTAGCCCCGAGGACCCGTTCGGCTGGTACTACAACCTGCTGGCCATCATGACGAAGGTCAGTGATATCAGCCTGTGGATCCGGCTGCCCGACCTCATCGCCTCACTGGTCTGCTGGCTGCTGATCAGCCGGGAAGTGTTGCCCCGCTTGGGTCCTGCCGTCGCGCGCAGCCAACCCGCGGCGTGGGCCGCCGGCTTCGTGCTGCTGGCGTCGTGGTTCCCGTTCAACAACGGTCTGCGCCCCGAAGGCCAGATTGCCGTGGGATCGCTGATCACCTGGGTGCTCGTCGAGCGGGCCATCACCTCCAGACGGCTGACCCCGGCCGCGCTGGCCACAATCACCGCGGCCTTCACCCTTGGCATACAGCCGACAGGACTGATCGCCGTGGCAGCGCTGCTCGCCGGTGGCCGGCCCATCCTGCGGATCATCGTAAAGAAGCATCGCCAGGTGGGCACCTGGCCGGTGGTGGCGCCCATGCTGGCCGCCGGAACGGTCATCCTGCCCGTGGTGTTCTCCGACCAAACCCTGGCAACGGTCTTGGAAGCCACCAGAATTCGCACGGCCATCGGCCCGGCACAGGCCTGGTACACCGATAACCTGCGGTACTACTACCTGTTCCTGCCGACCGTGGACGGTTCGGTATCCCGACGGTTCGGGTTCCTGCTGATCCTGCTGTGCCTGTTCATCGCGATGTTCATTCTGTTGCGCCGCAAGCGTGTTCCCGGAGTCGCACGCGGGCCCGCCTGGCGGGTGCTGGGCGTCGTCTTCGGCACCATCTTCTTCCTGATGTTCGCGCCGACGAAGTGGGTGCACCACTTCGGGCTGTTCGCCGCGCTGGGTGCGGCCGTGGCAGCCTTGGCCACGGTGCTGGTATCGCCACAAGTGTTGCGTTGGAGTCGCAACCGAATGGCGGTCGTGGCCGCGGTGCTCTTCGTGCTGGCATTGAGCTGGGCCAGTGCGGCCGGTTGGTGGTACGTCTCAAGTTTCGGAATCCCGTTCAACAGCAGCATGCCCAAGGTCGCCGGAATAAGTGTCAGCACAATATTCTTCGCGCTCTTCGCACTCGCGGTGGCCTATGCCGCCTGGCTGCACTTCTCGCCCGGGCGCACCGAAAATCGCGTGACGAGGTCCATCACCTCTGCCCCGGTGGCCTGGGCCGCCGGGTTCATGGTGCTGACGTTCATTGGCTCGTTGGCGATCGGAGTAGTTCGGCAGTATCCGACATACTCCAACGGCTGGGCCAATATCCGCGAACTGGCAGGCGGCTGTGGGCTGGCCGATGACGTGTTGGTAGAACCGGACCCGAATGCCGGTGCGCTGGCGCCGGTACCCGGCCCGGCCGGGCCGCTGGGACCGCTGGGTGGTACGAACCCGGTCGGGTTCACTCCCGACGGCGTCCCCGACAAGATCGTCGCCGAAGCCATCCGAATGACCGACTCACGGCCCGGTACCGACTACGACTGGGATTCCAAGGATCGCAACACGACACCGGGCGTCAACGGCTCCACGGTGCGACTGCCGTACGGGCTGGATCCGGCCCGGGTACCGATTGTGGGCTCCTATCGAGTGGGCCCACAACAACAGGCGAAGGTGACCTCTGACTGGTACCAGCTGCCGGCACGCGATACCGCCCATCCGCTCGTCGTGGTGACGGCGGCCGGAACGATCGCCGCCAAGAACGTCAAGGGCGATTTATCCGGCCAGACATTGCAATTGGAGTACGGCACACCTGGGTCCGGCGGTGCGTTCACACCGGCCGGCCGCCTCACGCCCTATGACCTGGGACCCGCACCGTCGTGGCGCAATCTGCGCTTCGCCCGTTCGGATATCCCCGACACCGCCACCGCCGTGCGCATCGTGGCGGTCGACGGATCGCTGACCCCGGGCGACTGGTTGGCCTTCGCCCCGCCTCGGCTACCCGAGCTGAAGTCGTTGGAGGAGTACGTGGGTCGGACAAAGCCTGTGCTCCTGGACTGGACGGTGGGACTTGTCTTCCCGTGCCAGCAGCCGATGCTGCACCGGAACGGGATTACCGAGATTCCCGAGTTCCGGATCACCCCGGACTACGACCAGAAGCGCAAGGACACCGATACCTGGCAGGACGGCGAGAACGGTGGCCTACTCGGTGTCACCGATCTGCTGCTGCGGGCGCACGTGATGCCGACCTACCTGTCGAAAGACTGGGGCAGGGACTGGGGCTCGCTGCGCAAGTTCGACACCATCGCCGATGCCCAGCCGGCGGAGATCGAATACGGGTCAGCGGTGCACAGCGGATTGTGGACGCCGAACAAGATCCGCATCAAGCCGTAGTTCACCTCGACGAGCGCGCACTCAGGCAGGCATTGCACGAGTAACGCTGTGCGTAAGTGCGCGCTCGGCGGGTCGGTAAGGGCTAGTGGTGGCCACGGCGGCGATTGCCATGGCCGCCGCCGCCGAATAGCCCGCCCATGATGCCGCGGTAGTCCTGCTGCGGCGGCGCGGGTGGATAGGGCTGCGACGGCGACTGGTCGATATGCGCCGACGGGCCGAACCGAGCGGCGCCGTCTACAAACTGCTGAAGGCTGTCCTGCTCCAGGAGCACTGCGGCGCATCCCGTGCATTGGAAGGTGCGCACGCCGAACCACTTCGTCGACAGCATCTGCGACTCACATTTGGGGCATGTCAGGGGCTGAACGTTTGTCATTACACATGCTAGCATGCATATGTTTGCATGAGTTATGAGAAGGAGTGAACATGGCAGCGGACGCACACCAGCACGGATCCGGGCACTCGCATAGCCACGGTGTCAGCGCGAACGCCGATCGGAAATGGCTGACCATCGCCTTGGTCCTGATCGGCGGATTCATGGCCATAGAGGTCGTCATCGGCGTCATCGCCCAATCACTGGCCCTGATCTCCGACGCCGGACACATGCTGACCGATGCGGCATCGATCGTGTTGGCACTCATCGCCATCCGATTGGCAGCACGCCCTGCCCGCGGCAGCTACACCTACGGCCTCAAGCGGGCCGAGATCCTGTCGGCACAGGCCAACGGCGCCACGCTGTTCCTACTTGCCGCCTTCTTCATCTACGAAGGTATCCGCCGCCTGATCACACCGCCGGAGGTCTCGGGGCTGCTTGTGTTCGTCACCGCCCTCGCGGGAATCGCCGTCAACGTGGCGGCCACCTGGTGCATCAGCAAGGCCAACCGGTCCAGCCTCAATGTCGAGGGCGCCTTCCAACACATCCTCAACGACCTGTACGCATTCATCGCCACCGCCGTCGCGGGTGCAGTCATATGGCTCACCGGGTTCACCCGTGCGGATGCCATCGCCGCCCTCGTCGTCGCCGCGCTGATGCTCAAGGCCGGATGGGGGTTAGTGCGTGAATCGGGACGCATCTTCATGGAAGCCGCTCCCGCAAATCTGGACCCCGACGCCATCGGAGCTCAGCTCGCATCCGTTGAATCCGTCACCGAGGTGCACGATCTGCACATCTGGCAGATCACGTCCGGCCAGCCCGCGCTGTCCGCGCACATGCTGGTGGCGCCGCAAGCGGACTGCCACGGAATACGGCGTGATATCGAGCGGTTATTACATGAGCAGTACGACATCGACCACACGACATTGCAGGTCGATCATGAGGACACCGAGACATCGGAGCACTGCCTCGACCCCCATGGAAAGCCGTACCGCGCGGACGAAAGCACCTTGCCGAGCACCGGTTAGGGATCTACTATCGTTTGTAGTAGACCGACGGAGGTCACGATGTCACCACTCGCCGCTCGCGCCGACGCGTTTCTGCGGGCGGCCACCATCGCCTTCATCATCGGCTGGGGGTTGGACCTCGTCGACCACCTGCGACGCGGCCCGAGCGCTACCCCGCTGGTCCTCACCTACCTCGCCGGTACTCATGCACTTTTCATCGCAGTCGCGGTCACAATGATCCTGCGCCACCGCAAGCACGCGCCGGAGGCCACTGTGGTCGTCGGCACCGCCAGCGTCCTCGGGCTCGGCTATGTGCACCTCATGCCGACGTACTGGCCGGCCGTACAGGACAGCTTCATCTCCGGCCCACGCGTCGACGTCACCTGGTTCTCCTGGGTGACGGTGGTGGTGGCAATCGGTGCGGCCATGGTGTGGGCGCATGCGGGTAGCCGCGCCCTGGTACTGCGCGACTAACCCGCCAAACACGAAACCCCCGCCACGCTGTGCGTGCGGGGGTTTCGTGCGATGAATCGTTAGATCGGGGTCAACCCGTGTTTGCGCTGCACGCGACTGATCTGCTTGTCTTTCAACAGGTTCAGCGACTTGCGCAGCAACAGCCGGGTCTGATGCGGTTCGATGACACCATCGATGTAGCCACGTTCGGCGGCGATCCACGGCGTGGCCAAGTTGGCGTTATAGCCCTCGATGAAGTCCTGGCGGATCTTCTGCACCTCCGGCGCCGTCGGATCGGGGAACCGCTTCACCAGCAGCTGCGCCGCACCCTCCGCGCCGATCACGGCGATCCGCGCGGTCGGCCACGCGTAGTTCAGGTCGGCGGAGAGCTGCTTGGAGCCCATCACCGCATATCCGCCGCCGTAAGCCTTGCGAATGATGACAGTCACCTTCGGTACGTCGGCTTGCACGACGGCGTTGAAGAAGCGCCCGCCACGCTTGATGACGCCGGCCTTCTCCTCCTCCACGCCCGGCATGGCGCCCGGGGTGTCGACCACGAACACCAAAGGCAGATTGAACGAGTCGCAGAACAGGATGAAGCCGGCCGCCTTATCGGAGGCTTCGTTACCCACCGCACCGGACATGTGCATCGGCTGGTTAGCGATCACCCCGACCGGGTGACCGTCGACGCGAGCGAACGCGGTGATCATGGAAGGACTGCGCTGGTCGGCAATCTCGAAGACGTCACCATCGTCGAAGATCCGCAGCAGGATCTCCATCATGTCGTAGCCCTGGTTATCGCTATCCGGGACGATCGTGTCGAGATACCGATCGTCCTCGGTGATTTCGGGCTCAAGACCCGGGTTGACGATCGGCGGATAGTCAAAGGTGTTGGCGGGCAAGAAGCCCAGGTAGTCGCGCACGTACTGGTACGCCGCGGCCTCCGACTCGACCACCTTGTGAATGTTGCCGCGCTGCGCCTGCACGTCGGCGCCGCCCAGCTCATCAAACGTGACATCCTCGCCGGTGACGTCCTTGATGACGTCCGGGCCGGTAATGAACATGTAGCCCTGATCGCGCACGGCGACCACCAGATCGGTCTGAATCGGCGAATAGACCGCTCCGCCTGCACATTTCCCGAAGATCAAGGAGATCTCCGGGACCATACCGCGCAGCATCTCATGCCGGCGGCCCAGCTCCGCGTACCAAGCCAGCGAGGTGGCGGTGTCCTGGATGCGGGCACCCGCCGAGTCATTGATCCCGACCACGGGGCAGCCGTTGGTAGCCGCCCATTCCATGAGCTTGGCCACCTTGCGGCCAAACATCTCCCCGACGCTGCCCTGGAACACCGTCTGGTCGTGCGAGAACACCGCAACGGGACGACCGTCGATGCGGCCGAAGCCGGTCACCACACCGTCGGTATACGGCGCGTTGGGATCATTGGGTGTGCGGGCGAACGCGTCGATCTCCATGAAGCTGCCCTTGTCGAGCAGCGCGTGGATGCGGGCCCGGGCACTCGGGATGCCCTTGGCGTCACGCTTGGCGATGGCTTTGGGATCACCCGGCTCCTGGGTGAGCGCCATCCGCTCACGCAGGTCGGCGAGCTTCTCGGCGGTTGTGTGTGGAGGCACTATCCCTAACCTTCCTGGTTCTGGGCGTTGATGGTGCGCAGCGCCTGACTCATATGTGCACCGACCTTAGCGATGACCGGTTCGTCGATTATCTGGATGTGCTCCCCACCGACGGGAACCACCTCAAGATCCGCGACGAACTCACCCCAGCCGCCATCGGGCTGCCGAGTCGCGTACGCAGGCTCGAACGTAATGGCGTCATCGTGGTAACGGTCCGCCATGTACAGCGTCATATGCCCGTCGAACGGCACCGGATTCGAGGTATCAATGGCCCGCTGATCGAGATACGACGTGCGCTGGTGCTCGATGATCCCGCCCGGGATCTGCACACCGCTCGCCTTGACCGCCTCCAGCACGAACCGCACCTGAGCCTCGTCGTCGAGCTCCTCCAGCTGCTCGTAAGGGATCGCCGGAATCTGCACGTTGAACGTCTTCTCCGCGAACTTGGCGTACCGATCCCAGCGCTTGCGAGTCTCTTCAGGAGTCTGCAGGATCGGCGTTCCCGGGCGCACACCATCGATATTGCCGACCCACGCGACCTCCGCACCGGCTGCCCGGAGGCCCACCGCGCAGGCGTACGCCAGCACCGCACCGAGTGACCATCCGGCAAGGATGAACGGACCCTTGTGCAATTCCAAGAGCTTCGGGACGTACTGGGCAGCCCGCTCCTCGATGGTGCCCTCGACGCGCTCGAGACCGAACATCGGCGTGTCCTCGGGCAGACGCTTCAGCAGCGGCTCGTAGACAACTGTCGACCCGCCCGCCGGATGGAATACGAAGACGGGAATGGTCGCGGTGCCTTCGGCCCGGGGGCGCAGGATCCGCACGAAACCGTCGATCTTCCCCGCCTCCAGCCGGCTGCGGACAACCTCGCCCAGTGCCTCGATGGTCGGCGCGAGCTTGACCTCCTCGGCGCTGATCTCGCCATCGGCACGCTGCGAAAGGCGTTCGGCGAGTTTATCCGCCGTCGCGTCGTCGATCTTGGACAGCGCGTTGAAGATGCTGCCCGGCGACTCCCCGGTGACGATGGCCCACGTTGCGAAGGCGACACGTTCGGCGGCATCACGCGGTGGCACATCGGCATTCAATGCCTCGGCGATGGCCTCCTGATTCATCACGGCCGCGGCCCGCGCCAGTTCAGAAGTCTCCGCCGAGATGACATCTGTGCCGGCTGATTCCGGCGTTTCGCCCGCGTCGGTCTCATCTTGCGCGGGGGTGGGGACAGCGGCCGGCGTGCTCTCCAGCGCCTTTTCGATATCGGCCTTGGACAGCACCCCAGCACCCGGCGCAGCATCCTTGAACTCGTCGGTCTGCTGGTACGCGTGCAGGTCAGTTACCGCGTCGGGGTTCTCCAGCGCGTAGACGACCAGCCGCTCGACATCGTGCAGGTTCGCATCGCGTACAGCCTGCAGCTGAATGGGCGGCAGGCTGAAGTCGAACTCGACGCGGTTCTTGATGCGCACTGCCATCAGCGAGTCCAGGCCCAGCTCGATGAGCGGCACCTCGAGGGGTACGTCCTCGGGCTCATAGCCCATAGCCAACGACACGATGGCCGCAAGGCGCTCGATGACGGGCTCCCCGGACTCCTTGCTCCACTTCTTGAAGTCGGCACCCGCACCCGCCCCGGAGAGCAGATGGTCGTGAATCTCTTCGGGCACTTCGTCTTCCACGACAGCGACGGCTGCGCCTGCCACCGGGCCACCGACAAAGGTGGAATCATTCGTGGCGGTTCCCTCGGCCCGGCCGGACGACACCGCGAACGGTAGTGCGCCGCCCTGCCCGGCCCGGGAAACCACCGCGTCGTAGACGAGCGTGAAGGATTCGCCGATTCGGGCGTGCACCTGCACGGTGGCTCCACCCGGATGCCGCGACAGCGTGGTCACCAGCGTGGAACCCTCACCCGGGATGGCCCGCTGCTCCGAGGCGGTGAGCTGAGCATCCGAAAGAACCGATACCGCAGCGGCCTTCACCAGCTCGGGGAAATCGACCTCGGCGGCTCCCGGGCTCCACTCCCACACATGCTTGCCATCGGGCAGCGACACGTGCGTACCCGGGATCCGGCGTGAACCATCGGCACTGAAATGCGCCGGAAGCCAATGCGGCTTGCGCTTGAACTCGGTCGCGGGGATCGACGCGTAATCGGACGACTTGACCGCCTTGCTGAACAGCGTCCGCGGATCCAGGCTGTGGCCGTACACATACAGCTGGGCCATGGTCTTCACCATGGATTCGACCTCGTCCTCCTTGCGGGCGAGCGTCGCGATCAGCTGCGCGTCGGGAAGTCCCGAGGCCATAGTGGTGAGCCCAACCTGCATGAGCGCCACTGGATTCGGGGCCAGCTCCAGGAACGTAGTGTGCCCTGCGTCGACGGCGTTACGGACGCCGTGGGTGAAGTAGACCGAATGCCGCATCCCCTTCTTCCAGTAGTCGACATCATGGACCGGGTCACCGCCCGGGCGGATATATGTGCCCTCGTGCACCGTCGAGAAAATCCCGATGTTCGGGGTCATCGGCTCGATGCCCTGCAACTCGGCAGCGAACTCGCCGAGCAGCGGGTCCATCTGTGAGGTATGGCCGGCACCCTTGGTCTGCAGCTTGCGGGCGAACTTGCCCTCGGACTCACAGCGGGCCACGATCGCGTCGATCTGCACCGGCGGACCGCCGATGACGGTCTGCGACGGTGCGGCGTACACGCACACCTCTAGGTCCGGGAAGTCGGCGAACACCGTCTTGAGCTCGTCGGCCGAATACTCGACCAGGGCCATCAGCCGGATGTAATCGCCGAACAGCATCGCTTCGCCCTCACCCATCAGGTGGGCGCGCGAGCAGATGACGCGGGTGGCATCACCCAGGGACAGCCCCCCGGCGAAGTAGGCCGCCGCGGGCTCGCCCAGCGACTGTCCGATCACCGTGGTGGGCTTGGCGCCATGCGCCTTGAGCACCTCGCCCAGTGCAATCTGGATCGCATAGATGGCGATGTTGCTGGTTTCGATGCCGTATTCGTGTGAGTCGTCGAGGATCAGCTCGACAACGGAGTAGCCCCGCTCGTCCTGCACATACGAGTCGACCTTGTCGATCCACTCGGCGAAGAGCGGATCGCGCAAGTACAGGCTCTTACCCATCTTCCGGTGCTGTGCACCGAAACCAGCCATCACCCAGACTGGGCCGCTGGTGACGGGCCCGTCGGCGGAGTACACGTAAGGCTTCTGCTTACCCTCTGCCACCGCACGCAGACCCTTGACGGCCTCTTCGTGATCGTGGGCCAGCACCACCGCACGTGAACGGCCGTGGTTACGGCGCGACAGCGAGCGGCCGATGGACTCCAGCGAGTAGGACTGGCCCTCCTCGGTCTCCATCCAATCTGCCAGCGCGGCCGCAGCGGCCTTCTTACGAGAGGACAGGAAGCCCGAGATAAACAGCGGGACAACGGGAGTCACCGGCTCTTCATCCGAAAGAGCAGCAAGCGCTTCCTCTTTCAAACGCTTGGCCTCGTCTGTGAGCCCGGGCAGTTCCACCGGCTCGTCGGAATAGCCACCGACGAACTCGCCGTACTCGTCAAATCGTGACGCGCCGGAGTCGACATCGCCTTCGGTATCCGCCTCTGCCACAGCGTGTTTGCCGTTTTTGTCCGCATCACCTTCGGATTCGGATTCGGACGGCTCACTCGGCTCTACCAGATCGATGGGCAGCACTTCGCGCACCACGATGTGGGCGTTGGCTCCGCCGAAGCCGAAGCCCGAGACACCGGCGATGGCATGTCCGCTGTAGCGCGGCCAATCGGAGACTTCGTCAACGACCTTCAGGTGGATGGCGTCGAAGTCGATGTAGGGGTTGGGCCCGGTGTAGTTGATCGATGCCGGAATCTTGTTGTTCTGCAAGGCGAGAACGATCTTCGACAGGCTCGCGGCGCCGGCCGCAGACTCCAGGTGTCCGAAGTTCGACTTGGCCGAACCCAGCAGCGCCGGCTTGTCGGCGTCGCGGCCACGCCCGACCACCCGGCCCAGCCCGTCCGCCTCGATCGGATCGCCGAGGATGGTGCCGGTGCCGTGCGCCTCGATGACATCGACGGTGCGGGGATCGATTCCCGCGTCCTTGTAGGCCTTACGCAGCACCTCCGCCTGAGCATCCGGGTTCGGTGCGAGTAGGCCGTTGGAGCGGCCGTCGTGGTTGACCGCGGAGCCGGCGATGATCGCCATGATCGGGTCACCGTCGCGGCGCGCATCGGAGAGACGTTTGAGCACCAGCATGCCGCCACCCTCGGAGCGGCTGTACCCATTGGCGTCCTGGGAGAAGGACTTGATGCGCCCGTCAGGCGCGAGAATGCCACCCACCTCGTCGAAACCGATAGTCACGACGGGGGTGATGATGGCGTTGACACCACCGGCCACCACCACGTCAGCCTCACCCGACCGCAGCGCCTTCACACCCTGGTGCACCGCGACCAGCGAGGAAGAACACGCAGTGTCGACCGTAACGCTCGGCCCACGGAAGTCGAAGAAGTACGAGACCCGGTTGGCGATAATCGAACTCGCGTTACCGGTGATGGCATACGGGTGGGCGTTGGCGGGATCGGCCACCGTCAGGTAGACGTAGTCGTTGTTGGTGCTACCGACATAGACGCCGACGCTGTCCCCCTTGAGGCTGGATGCCGGGATACGAGCGTTTTCCAGTGCCTCCCAGGTTAATTCCAGCGCGATCCGCTGCTGCGGATCCATATTGTCGGCCTCCATCTTGGACAGCGTGAAGAATTCGGCATCGAATCCCTTGATGTCCTTGAGGTATCCCCCGCGGGTAGCGGCCTGTGCCACCCGCTCGGCAATACGCGGGTCGACCGTGAACTCTTCCCAGCGCCCCTCGGGCAGGTCGGTGATGGCGTCCCGGCCTTCCAGCAGTGCCTCCCACAGCTGCGCCGGAGAGTTGACATCGCCAGGCAGGCGCGCCGCCAGGCCGATCACCGCGATATCGAATTCGCCTGCGGGATCTCGAGACCAGTCCTCGTCACCGGCATCCGGCAGCGCGGGCTCGCCCTCGACGATGCGGGTGGCCAGCGACTCGATCGTGGGGTGCTGGAAAGCCACGGTGGCGGTCAGCGTCACCCCGGTGAGGTCTTCGATATCGGCTGCCATCGCGACGGCGTCGCGTGAGGACAAACCCATCTCGACCATCGGTGCCGATTCGTCAATGCGATCGGGGCTCACCCCGGTGGCCTTGGCGATCCAGTTGCGCAGCCACTCGCGCATCTCGGGAATGGTCAGATCGCCCTGCGCTGAGCCGCTTACGCCAGCAGTGTCGGAGCTAGCGCCGTCTTCCGTCGCCTTTGGAGCCTCGAGCCCGGTCTCTGGTGTCGAATCCTGTTGTATATCAGTCATGTTCGAGCCCTCTCCGGGGTATTGCGTGCACTGATCGACGATCAGCTGTGCTATCTGCTCTACTGCTTGTCGTCAGGGAATGCGGTCTGCTGGTAGCCGCCACGCAGGCTGCCATCCAGGTAGCTGGTCCGGGCGGCACGCCGGGCGATCTTGCCGCTGGAGGTCCGGGCGATGGAGCCGGCCGGGACCAACAGCACATCGCGGACGGTCACACCGTGCCGCACCGCGACGGCGGCGCGCACATCGTCGCCCACCGTCTGGTTGTCCGACTTGTGTCCGCCGACGCTGCGCTCGCCGATGACGACCAGCTGCTCCGAGGAATCCTCCGGGTCATACTTCAGACCCGCGTGCGGGTTGTCGAAGACCTCCTGGGGCAACTGATTTGCCGGTACCGAGAAGGCCGCGACATAGCCCGGGCGCAATGCCTTGTTGGCTTCTTGCGCGGTGTACTCGATATCCTGCGGGTAGTGGTTACGGCCGTCGACGATGATGAGGTCCTTGACGCGACCGGTGATGTACAGCTCGCCGTCTACCCACACCCCCAGGTCACCGGTGTTGAGCCACATTGCGTCATCCGGCACACCTTCGGCGTGCGATTCGCTGATCCGCGACTTGAGGGTGTTCTGGAACGCTTCGCGCGTCTCCTCCGGGCGGCCCCAGTAGCCCGAGCCGATGTTGTTGCCGTGCAGCCAGATCTCGCCGACCTGGTTGTCGGGCAGCTCAGATGCGGTCTCACCGTCGACAATCGCCGCCCACTCGTCGCGGGCCATCCGGCCGCTGGACACCTGGGTCAGCGAGTTTTCCGAATCCGGTTCCACCTGCGCGATACGCCCGGCGTTCAGCTCGGTGCGGTCCACATGCAGCACGCGCGCCGTATCCGAGTTCCAGATGGTCGAGGAGACGAACAGGGTGGCCTCGGCCATGCCGTAGGACGGGTGAATAGCCCTGGGGTCGAAGCCATACGGCTCGAAGGCCTCGCAGAACTTCTTGAGCGATGACGTCGACACCGGCTCGGACCCGTTGATGATCGAGTACACGTTGGACAGGTCCAGCGGCGGCTCACCCTCCTTGGGCACACCGCGCGTCGCGCAATGCTCGAAGGCGAAGTTGGGTAGCGCCGAATAGGTTCCGGCACGGTCGTCGCCCTTGACCCCCATCTCGCGCAGCCACCGGATGGGGCGGCGGATGAACGCCGCCGGGCTCATCACCGTCATGTGGCGACCGATCATCGACGGCAACATCGCCGTGATGAGACCCATATCGTGGAAGAACGGCAGCCAGGTGGTCCCGCGTGAACCGTCTTGGCCTTCCTTCACCGACAACGCATCGACCAGCTGCAGCAGATTGGTGGCCAGCGACAAGTGCGTGATCTGCACACCGGCCGGGGCACGGGTGGAGCCGGAGGTGTACTGCAGATAGGCGATGGTGTCCCTGGTGGCCACGGGCTCCACCCAGGTCTGCGCGACCTCCGCGGGAATCGCATCGACGGCGATGACGCGGGGACGCTCCTTGGGAGGACGGTTCCGGAAGAACTTACGCACACCTTCGGCGCATGCGGTGGTGGTGAGGACCGCGGCCGGCTGGCAGTCGTCGAGCACCGCGTGCAGGCGGCCCGCATGGCCGGCCTCGCTGGGGTCGAACAGCGGCACCGAGATCGCACCGGCATAGAGCGCACCGAAATGTGCGACGAGGTAGTCGAGGCTCTGCGGGGCCAGGATGGCGACGCGGTCGCCCGGCTTGGTTACCTGCTGCAAGCGAGCGGCCACGGCACGGTTGCGCGCGCCGAACTGCGACCATGTGATGTCGATATACGCGCCGTCGCGCTCGGTGGAGAAGTCGAGGAACCTGTACGCCAGGGTGTCAGCCTGTGACTGCGCCCAGCCTTCGACGTGACCGACGATGCTCCCGTCTTCGGGGAACTTGATCCGGCCTTCCGTGTCGATGAACGGGTTGACGAACGCCATGTGTGCTTCTTCTCCTATGACGGCGCGCCGGTGCGCGGTGGTCGCGGGCCTGAGGCATTCGCGAGTACGCGCCATCGCGAACGTCAAGATCCACGACGATCGTACCGAGAGGCAATCGCGTACTACGGCAGCTCAGGCGGCCATTCGCGACGAGATTATCGGTCGGTGTCGGCGAGCCAAAATCCGTCGACCTCGCGAACGGCTTTACGGTCTTATTTTTCTCTTAATCTTAGGTGAGCGTACAGCGCCCGCCAAATGCCCCGGCGCCCTGTTGCCGAGATGACATCTAAGCGGCCGGCGCACGAGCGAGTACGGACCCTCATCCGCACCGGTGGTCTTCGCGCAAGCGGCTCATCCGTGCTTGGGATGGGGCGCCCTGTCGATGAGCCCGTCGGCCCAGTTGGTGGTCCATACCGTCGCGGGCTGGCCGTCGATCTGCCAGAACTCCGGCGTGGCATACAGCGCGTGCACCGGCGCACCGGCGCCACCGGACAAAACATCCAGTGTCTTGCCCAGATTGGAGATGTTGAATGCGTCCGGGGGTGCTGCGCAGATAAGGTCCCCCGTACCGCAGATCTGATTGGTGCGGTCATTGAGCTCACCGAACCCGCCGGGGCGTGGGCCGGACATCTTCAGCCCGAACGATTCCAGGACCCCCAGATCACCGAGGGTGACCTCGGCGCCCTGTCCGGGCGGGTTGGGTCCGGGCGACTGCCCAACACCATCCTGGCGGCGGCCGTCCGCGATCAATGTCACGCCGAGCACCAGATCCTGGTCGACGGGGCCCTCGCCGTTTCCGATCTGGCTGGCAATGTCGCCGGCGATCACCGCGCCCTGCGAGAAACCGACGATGACGTAGCCGGTGAGCGGGCAGCGCTCGTACATCTCCGTGAGCTGCTTGAGCGCCCGGTCGGTGCCCTCTTTGCGGCTGTCGTTGTACGACATCTGGTTGTCATTGGCGAACGGGTTGTGGAACTGCGCGGTGTACGGCACCGTCCACGTCTCCAACCGCGCCTTGTCGAACTTCTCGGCGATCGGCCGGGAGACGTTCAGCAGCAGTGAGCGCGGGAACTGGGTGGGATTGAGCGGGTCTTCGGTGGGCGACGACTCCCAGGTGCCCGGGATGATGAGTGCTTGCACATCGGGGCAGTCGGCGCTCTGGAACGCGGGCCGAGGCTTCTGGCCGGGTCGTGTCAGCGGCGGCGGCGTCGTGGTCACCTGCCCCTGACCGGGTGTGACATCGTCGGGCCTGCGGACGATCACGACGACGATCGCGATCACCAGGATGACGACGACGGCAACGGCAAGCGCCGCCGCCAATCCGAGAATCCTGTGCCGTTTCCCGTTCGCACTCGGCTTAGTCGTCTTGCTCATCTGTCTCCCTAGCCCGTTCACGCGTCACACCGCGCGTAATCGCTTCCACGGTACCGGCAGTCCGCAGCGAAGTTAGTGACCCACTACAGCCTGCACCTGCGCAAATGATCGCTACGGCGCGAATTTCGTTACTCGATTGTGCCCCGAACAGACAACGGCGGCGACCACCGAAGTGACCGCCGCCGTCCGTTGACTGCTGTTATGCCTAGTGGCTACCGAGGTAGCTCACCATGTCGGACTTCATCGCCCTGAGCTGGTTGCCCCAGTAGGTCCAGTTGTGCAGACCACCCGGGGGGAACTCCACGTGGGCGTTCTTGCCGCCGGCAGCGGTGTAGGCGTCGACGTACTTCTTGTTGATACCGATGGCCATGCCCTCGAGGAAGCCGCCGGTGAAGTTCTCGAAGCCGTTACGGCTGGCATCCAGCTCGGTGGAGTCACCGCTACCGCAGTAGATCCACAGCCGGGTGCCGTTGGCCACCGTCTTGTCGATGTTGAGGAACGGGTCGTTGCGGACCCACGCCGGATCGCCGTCCGGGCCCCACATGTCCTCTGCACTGAAGCCACCGGCGTCGCCCATGGCCATGCCGACCTGCCCCTTCATATCGGAGGGGTTCAGGAAGCCGGAGAGCGCACCTGCGTAGATGAACTGCTGCGGGTGGTAGTTGGCCAGCGTGATGGCGGATGCGCCACCCATGGACAGGCCGACTACGGCGTTACCGGTCTTGGACACGCCGTTATTGGCTGCCAGGTAGGCGGGCAGCTCCTGGGTCAGGAAGGTCTCCCACTTGTAGGTGAAAACACCATCCTTGCCCTTGGCCGGCTGGTACCAGTCGGTGTACCAGCTGGACTGGCCGCCGACCGGCATGACCACCGAGAGGCCGGACTGGTAGTAGTCCTCGAACGCCGTGGTCTCGATGTCCCAGCCGTTGAAATCGTCACGCGCACGCAGACCGTCCAACAGGTAAACGGCCTTGGAGCCGCCGCCCTGGAACTGAATCTTGATGTCGCGGCCCATGGACGCCGAATGCACCTGCAGGTCCACGACCGGAAGCCCGGGACGCGAGAAGGCGCCCGCAACGGCCGAACCACCGGTGACACCGATGAGTCCTGGTAAAACTGCGGCGGCCGCGGCCACCGTCACAACTCGGCGCACAGTGGCACCACGCATATTTGAAAAGAGCTTCATTACCTCAGTATCCCGTCTTCTTCAGCCGGCGTTACATTACATGTCAGGCCGATGGACATCCCTATGGGTTCCCCGAGGTAGTCAACCACATCGGACTAAGAGCCGACAGCACCCTACTGCATTGTTGGCCCTCTGCAACAAGACCGATGTTAAGCGGTGACATAGCGCAAACCCCGGGGACCGCAAAGCGGCGGTCCCCCCGTCCTGCAACAGGGTGACCACCGCTTCGGCGATTGCTAGTACTAGTGGCTCTGCAGGTAGGCGACCATGTCAGACTTCATCGCCTTCAGCTGCTGACCCCAGTAGGTCCAGTTGTGGATACCGCCCGGAGGAAACTCGATGTGGGCGTTCTTACCACCGGCTGCGTTGTAGGCCTCGATGAACTTCTTGTTCGAACCGATGGCCATACCCTCGAGGAAGCCGCCGGTGAAGTTCTCGAATCCGTTACGGCTGGCATCCAGGTCGGTGGAGTCACCGGTGCCGCAGTACAGCCACAGGCGAGTGCCGTTGTCGATGATCTTCTGGATGTTCACGAACGGGTCGTTCCGCTGCCAGGCCGGGTCGCTATCCGGGCCCCACATGTCGGAGGCGCTGAAGCCGCCGGCGTCACCCATGGCGAGGCCGATCTGGAACTTCATGTCCGACGGGTTCAGGAAGCCCGAGAGCGCCCCCGCGTAGATGAACGTCTGCGGGTGGTAGACCGACAGGGTCAGCGCGGCCGAGGCACCCATCGAGAGGCCGACGACCGCGTTACCGGTCTGCGAGAGCCCCTTGTTGGCAGCGAGGTACGCCGGGAGCTCCTGAGCGGTGAACGTCTCCCATTTGTAGGTCCAGACGCCGTCCTTGCCCTTGGCCGGGTTGTACCAGTCCGTGTAGAAGCTGGACTGCCCGCCGACCGGCATGACCATGGAGATACCTGACTGGTAGTAGTCCTCGAACGCCGTGGTCTCGATGTCCCAGCCGTTGAAATCGTCGCGCGCACGCAGGCCGTCCAACAGGTAAACGGCCTTGGCGCCACCGGGCTGGAACTGGACCTTGATCTCGCGGCCCATCGACGCCGACGGCACCTGCAGGTACTCGACCGGAAGCCCCGGACGCGAGAAGGCGCCCGCAACAGCCGAACCGCCGGCAACGCCGACGAGACCCGGCAGCACGGCCGCGGCCGTCGCCACAACAGCCAGTCGGCGCGCGGAAGCACCGCGCATCTTCGAAAAGAGCTTCATTTACTTCGTATTCCCATCTGTTTCAATCGATTTCCCACGTCAGGCCAACGAGCTTGATGGATGCCTACCGCATGCTCGGCGGTAGTCAACCACATCCCTGGACCTGCCAAAACCATCACTATGTACGCCTGCTGGCCCCTCAATCCGACGAGAGACCCTAGCTGTTGAGAGTGGCAATCAGATCACCCTTAAGCGCCTGCAGTTGCTGTCCCCAGTACGGCCAGGAATGGTTCCCGGACGCGGGGAAGACAAATGTGGCGTTGCTGCCACCGGCGGCGGCATACGCCTGTTGGAACCTCTTGTTACCGCTGACCGCCAGCGACTCCAAGCTGCTAGCGCTCAGGGCCACACCGGCATCGCCGTTTTCGTCGATGGGTGTCGAGCCACCAGGAGCGCAGTAGACATAAAGGCGGGTCCCGTACGCGACCAGCGCCTGGACCTGCACCGTGGGGTCATTGCGCTTCCACGCCGGATCCCAGGGCGGACCCCACATATTGTCGACGCTGTAACTGCCCGCATCGAGCATGGCGACCCGGATCGCGTTGGCCATGAAGATGGTCGAGGGGTTCAGGAACCCTGACAGCGAGCCGGCGTACTTGAACTGAGCCGGGTGATATGCGGCCAGGATCAGTGCCGCGCCGCCACTCATCGAGAGCCCTACGACTCCGTTGCCCGTGGCCGCCACCTGCTTATTAGTGGCAAGGTACGCGGGCAGCTCCTGTGAAAGAAAAGTTTCCCACTTGTACGTGTACGGCTGCTTGTTGAGCGCCGAGGGCGAATACCAGTCGGTGTAGAAACTCGACTGCCCACCGACGGGCATGACCACCGAGATACCCGACTGGTAGAACCACTCGAATGCTGCGGTGTTGATATCCCAACCGTTGAAGTCGTCCTGGGCACGCAGCCCGTCCAGTAGATAGACCGCATGCGGCCCACCGCCCTGGAATTCGACGCGGATATTGCGCCCCATCGAGTTCGAGTAGACGTCCAGGTATTCGACCGGAAGTCCCTCACGTGAAAAAGCGTGCGCAGTCGCGGGAACAACAACCGAGCCCGAGACAACCACCGCAGGCATCACAAAGGCCGCCAACAGGGCCGTCAGCACGCGGCGGGTTTTCACTCGCACGCTCATCTGGGGTCCATCCGTTTCATTCGGGGAAAGTCACAACAGTCACTTCTGTCACGCACCATTGCATCTGAAGTGTCTGACACGGTCGTCTTCGTATCGCCGCAGCGGGGCCGCGGCGTTACCTAATTGGGATCTCAAATCGGACACGGAAATCCGCAGGCCGTGCTCTTATACGCGCGCGATTAAGGGCCGGTTGCCGGTAGGCCAGTGTACTGAGGAGTATCCAATTTCGGTACCGGTAAACCGCATCGGACCAGCTCAAAGCGCGGAACACGGTCAATCCGATAGGTGGTGAACTCGTAGGCGTGTAGCAGGTTCGAGGCAAACAGCCGTAGTGACAGCGGCTTACGGATCGAACTCAGCATCGCGTCCGTTTGAGGACACTTGAGCGCCTCCACGGCCTCCGCCACCCAGTCCTGATCGATGTACCGAGGGATATATGGATAGCGCTTGAGCCAGGGCCCGTCGGCAATCACCCAGTCCGGGAAGAGATTCTTGTCATGGCCGATACGCCCGTCCGTGATGCGCGCCGTATGCGCCGCCAACGGATTCGCCAGGCCGATCTGGTCCACAATCCGCACGTCCAGCCCCAGATTCATGCCGAGCATGCCCAGGTTGGTGAACAGCACCGCGTGCGGCCCGCGATACCCGTGCGGAATCGGAGGCGGCGGCGGGATGGCCGGCACCACATCCCATTGGTCGTAGTTCCCCGACGGGAGCAGTAGCGCTCCATCTGGCGTGTTGTCGATCGCCACCAATACCGCGCGCATACGCGGGTAGTTCAGGTAGTCCGCGGCGGTCAGCGGATGTGCGACACCGGTCGCCTGTGCATAGAAACGCCGCTCATCGACGATGCCGCTGTAGGTGACCTTGGTGCCGTCACCGCCCATTCCCGGAGAGTTGGCCGCCCACACCGCCCAACCGGCAATACCAGCGAACAACCCGACGGTGAGCCCGGTGAGCAGACCGGCCTGCCTGCGGGTGAAGGCCGCACTGTCTGGAGCCGCCAGTGGAACCACCGCGATCGGGATCAGCAGGCAGAACACCGGGGTCAACAACACGCGCGCATGCATGAAGTCCCCACCCTGACGTATCCAGTACACGCCTTGGATGAGACCACTGCCAAGCATGAAAATGACTACAGCCGTGGGGTTTTGAACAAGCCGCGCCAGCCAGCCGTAGCCGGGGGCAGCCACCTGACGCACCCACCATTGGCCGCGACGGGCCTGGAGGGCCGCCGCGCCGAGCGCGATGAGAAGAACCGTCGGAATCCAGATGAGATACGGCGAGTTCATGTTCTGCAGATAGACGAAACCCTGACCCCACTTGGAGCCGGAGGCGTCCTTGGCGATCGCCGTACTCGGCACGATCAGGCCGTAATAGCCCATCCGGAAGACCTGATACAGCACCGGCAGCGCGCCACCGGCTATCACGATGTACACCCGACTGGTGAACCCGCGCGCGGCGATCAGCATCATCACCAGGAAGCCGCCGCCGATAAGCGCCAGCTCCGGGCGGATCAGCACACTCAGCCCGGCCATGAAGGCCAGCCCTATCGTGAACCGCTTGCCGACAACATCTTTCCGGTCTTTTCGATCGGTATGAACGATTCGGGGGTCCACCGGCTGATGTGGGCCGCCGCGTCGATCGAGGGTCACCGGCATGCGCACCGCCTGCGCCCAGATCACCATCATGAGCCACAGCCCACCCAGATACGCCAGCACCAAACCGTTTTCGAGGCCGGAGGTCGCGAAATCGCGCGCCGGAGGAATGGCGATGTACACCAGCATTCCGGCAGGAACCATCACCGCCGCACGCCCGGCAAGTAACGGCGCATAGAGCCGAGCGGTGCCGAAGATGGCGAGCACGACGCCGACCAAACTCAGCACCAGCGACAACGTCAGCGCCACGTACTCCAGGCGCATACCGCCGCCGGCCCAACCCCCGAGGTACGTCAGGTACGTCCATACAGTGGAGGTGTTGGCCTCCACCCGCTCGCCCTTGTTGAACACAGGGCCGTTGCCCGCCAACAGATTGCGCACCGTACGCAGCACGATGAGTCCGTCATCGGCAATCCAGCGCCGCTGCCAAGCGCCACATCCAAACAGTGCCACCACGGTGAGGGCGCTGACCCACACCGTGAAGCGTGTCAGCCCGTTCGTACCCGGGCCGGGTTGAGTTTTAGGAGAAGTAGAAGGCCGCACCGAGGGATCCGATCCATGCGACGAAGAGGAACTGCAGCACCCTGTCTCCCAAGGCGACCTCCTCGGGCTCACCCGCCTCGCCCCCGTCGACATCGACCGCGTACCGCAGAATCGCGATGGTGAACGGGATCATCGATGCCACGAACCACGATCCAGCGCGGTGATCGCGCTCAAAGGCCCAGAGGCCGTAGCAGACCACGATTGCCGTGGCCGATAGCGTCCACACAAATCGCAGATAGCTGGAGGTGTAACCCTCGAGCGACTTACGGATCTTGGCACCGGTCTTCTCGACGATCTGCAGCTCGGCATACCGCTTACCTGCAGTCATCATCAACGAACCGAAGGCCATGATCAGCAGGAACCATTGCGACAGGTACACCCCGGCCGCCACGCCACCGGCGATGGCGCGAATGAGATACGCCGAGGAGACGATGCAGATGTCGATGACCGGCTGGTGTTTGAGCCCAAAACAATAGGCCAGCTGGATGGCGATGTAGATCGCTATAACGATGACAAGATTGATGTTGACCCGAGATCCGATGCCCAGCGACCCGGCGGCCAGCACCACCGCAAGCCCGTATGCGGCGGGTATCGGTAGCACACCCGCGGCGATGGGCCGGAAACGCTTGGTGGGGTGCTGGCGGTCGGCCTCGACATCGCGGGCATCGTTGATCAGGTAGATCGAGGATGCGGCCATGCTGAAGGCAACAAAGGCAATGGCGACCCGGATAAAAATGCTTCGGTAGTCGTGCGGCGCGATATCGCCGAGGGCCGCCAGCGGGGCCGCGAAGACCAGAATGTTCTTGACCCACTGGCGGGGGCGCACGGCCTTGACGAGCCCCGAGGCGAGGTTCTTCGGCGGACCGGCAGACTGAACCTGGGGGTCCCTCCCGCTCACGGGGGATTCCTCACTCATCGCTGCTCCTTCGTGGACGCAATCCGACGGTCTGCTTCACGCACGACCAACCCTATAACCGCCCCGAGAGCCGCACCCGCGGCCACATCTGTGGGGTAGTGCACACCAAGAACCAACCGCGACAACGCCATCGGCGGAATCAGCAGCGCGGGCAAGGGCAATCCCGTCAGCGGCGCGAGCAACACAGCGGCCGCCGCGGTCGAGGTGGCATGCGAGGAGGGGAAGCTCAACCGGCTCGGGGTACTGACGTTCACCCGCACCGCCTCATGACTGGGACGGCGACGCCGCACCACACGTTTGATGATCACCGAGGCGGCGTGGGCACCGAAGGCGCCGGCCCCCGCTGCCAGCCAGCTGCGCCGCAGGGGCTTGTCGCGCTTGTTGATGGCGGCGCCTATCAATGCCGCGGCCACCCATCCGATGCTGTGCTCGCCGAAATGCGACAACCCGCGGGCAGTGCTGAGCACCCCGGGCCGTCCGGCGAGTGCCGACTGCACGGCGACGAGAACCGCGGTCTCTCCCTGCGGCGCGGTGACTTCGCCCGGCAGCAGACCGGTCATGCACTCACCCCAGGATTCACGGACTGCGGCGCCGTGTTGTCCTTACCAATGCCAAGGATGTTCTCCCACTGCTCTTTACTGGTCAGCGTCGGCAGCGCGTCGCGGTAGGTCTTGCGCATCTTGTTGAAATTACGCATCAGCTGCAGGTGGCGGCGCACCGACGCGCGCAGCAGCGCAAACATCTTGGCGCGGTCGCGCTGGCGGTACACCACACCCCGCCCGTCGGCGGTGGTCACGGTGACGCCATCGACACGACACAACAGGAACCAGCGAGCATCCTGGGTCGCCACATTCAGCTCCGGGCGCACGTGATGCGCGGGGTCTTCCTTCTTCAGCTGGTGCATCACACCGCGGGAGAGCCGTAACCCAATGGCGGGCAAGGAGACCGGCGGCTTGTGTACCTTGCGACGTCCGGACGGGGATGGCAGCGAGGTGGCCGTCGGGAGCACGACGGCGTCCGGGAACTCCTGGCGCATCTTGCGCACATCGGGCAGCGCCGACTCCAGGATCGATGCGATGTGCTCGGGCCCGGCCAGGAAGTCGTCGATGGCCCGGTTCTGGATGGCCACGGTCGAGTACTCCAGGCACAGCAGGTGCTTGAGGGTGGCCTTCAGCGAGCTGGCGAGCAGACCGCGGATCGGGTTGTCCCAGTGCAGTGCCGCAACCACCAGCCGGTTACGCAAATGGAAGTAGGCCTGCCAGTCGATGGCATCGTCCTTGTCGCTCCAGGCCATATGCCAGATCGCGGTGCCCGGCATGGACGCGGTGCCGTAACCGTGCTCGTTGGCCCGCAGGCCGTACTCGACATCGTCCCACTTGATGAACAGGGGCAGCGGCTGCCCCAATTCCTCGGCCACCGCACGGGGGATCATGCACATCCACCAGCCGTTGAAGTCGACATCGATGCGGCGGTGCAGCAGCCTGCTGCGATCATGCTCGATATCGTCGAGTGCGAACTCGGCGAAGTCGTGGTCATACTCGGCGAACGGAGCACTGGTCCACATGAAGTTGTCACGGTTGACCATCTCGCCCATCACATGCAGGTGCGAGGGCTCCTGCAAGTTGAGCATCTGGCCACCGACGAGCATGGGAGCCTTGGCAAACCGGCTCAGCGCCAAGGCGCGCAGGATCGAATCCGGCTCGATCCGGATGTCGTCGTCCATGTAGAGGATCTGCTCGCAGTCGGTGTTCTCGAGCGCCTCGTACATGACCCGGCTGTAGCCACCCGAACCACCGAGGTTCGGCTGGTCATACACCCGGAGCCGGTCGCCGAGCGGCCCGGCGGCGGCATCCCACTCGGGGTGATCCTTGGCCTTCTTGGTGCCCTGGTCCGGGACGATGACGGCGGTAATCACCTTGTCCACCTGCGGGTCCGAGGTGAGCGCCTTGAGGGCGTTCACGCAGTCTCCGGGACGGTTGAAGGTGGGGATGCCCACGGTGACGCTGGCCCGGCCGGGCGCGGCGCTCGGCGCGTACCAGCCCGCGTTGTGCACCGCGACCTCGGCATCGGAGGTGATGTCGAACCAGATCCAGCCGCCATCCTCGAATGCGTCCAGGCCGATCTCGAACTCGATCACGGCGTTCTGGCCACTGAACTGGGTGCCGCCCACGGTGATTCGAGCTCCGGTGGCCTTGGTCCGGTATACGTCAATGCGCCCGGCGCCACTCAGTTCAATGTGCAGCACCACGTTTTCCAGCGTCGACCAGCGGCGCCAGTAGCTCGCCGGGAAGGCGTTGAAGTACGTCGCGAAGGACACCTCGGACTCCGCGCCGATCTCCAGCGTGGTGCGGGTAGGCGCGTGTGCACGCTTGGCATTGGTGTCGGACTCGACGATGTAGAGCTTGCGCACGTCGAGTGGTTCACCCGGCCGGGGCAAGATCACCCGCGACAGCAGGCTCACCGCGTGCGACTCAGCCGAATCGATCGGACCAAATGGAATATCACTCATTGTCGTCACCTCCGGACAAGGGTGCACCGTCGGCCAGGTGCGGCGCGAGCACGTTGTCATACATGCTCAGCGCACTGGCAATCGCCATGTGCATATCGAGATATTGATAGGTACCCAGCCTGCCACCGAATAACACCCTGCCCGAAGCTGTTTCCTGCTTCGCTCGGGCGCGGTAGGCGGCCAGGACGGTCCGATCGGATTCGGTATTGATCGGGTAGTACGGCTCGTCACTCCCCTCGGCGAACCGCGAGAACTCCCGCATGATCACGGTCTTATCCGTCGGGTAGGCCCGCTCCGGATGAAAGTGACGGAACTCGTGAATCCGCGTGTAGGGCACGTCGGCGTCGTTGTAATTCATCACCGGGATCCCCTGGAAGTCTCCGGTATCGAGCACCTCGACCTCGAAATCCAACGTCCGCCAACCTAATCGGCCCTCGTCGTAATCGAAGTAGCGGTCCAGCGGTCCGGTGTACACGACCGGCGCATTGGGCGACTCCGTGCGCAGGTCTTCCCGGACCTCGAACCAGTCGGTGTCCAGGCGCACCTCGATCCGCTCATCGGCCGCCATGTTCTGCAGCCATGCGGTGTACCCGTCGACCGGCAACCCTTCGTAGGTGTCGTTGAAGTACCGGTTGTCAAAGGTGTAGCGCATCGGCAGCCGGGTGATGTTCCCAGCGGGAAGCTCCTTGGGATCGGTCTGCCACTGTTTCGCGGTGTAGGCCTTGACGAACGCCTCGTACAACGGGCGCCCGATCAGCGATATCGCCTTTTCCTCGAGGTTGGTGGCGTCCTCGGTGGCGATCTCGGCGGCCTGCTCGGCAATAAGTGCCCGGGCCTCGTCGGGGGTGAAGTAACGGCCGAAGAACTGCGACACCAGCCCCAGACCAAGCGGGAACTGGTACGCCTGCCCCTTGTGCAGCGCGAAGACGCGGTGCTGGTATCCGGTGAAGTCGGTGAACTGCCGCACATAGTCCCAGACCCTCTTATTAGAGGTGTGGAACAGGTGGGCGCCGTACTTGTGTACCTCAATACCGGTCTGCGGTTCCGGCTCTGAGTAGGCATTGCCGCCGATGTGGTGGCGGCGCTCGACGACAAGCACTCGCTTGTTCAGCTGAGTGGCGGCACGCTCGGCGATGGTGAGGCCGAAAAACCCGGATCCGACGACGATCAGGTCGAACTGTTGGTTTTCTCCGGTCACGTGCAGTCAGGGTACTGGACCCCCCTGCCATCGCCGGGCAGGGCGCTCGCTCGCGGCCGCCAGCGCGACGTACCCATCTGATCGCAATTGGCTCACGATTTGATTTCGTCCCACTAGTAACACCAGTAACTCTGGTTACCATCGAAAGCGTTGGTTCCGGTGCCGATCCGCCGATCCGACACCCGCGGGAAATCCCGCGACATCACACGCAAAACCGCAGAACACCATAAGTGATCGACCCGATATTGAGGAGACTTCCGTGCCTAATAGTCGCCGCCGCCGGCTTTCGACAGCCTTGAGCTCGGTCGCCGCGCTGGCCGTTGCAAGTCCGTTTGCCATCGCCCTCGCGACCAACATGACCCAGGCCGCCGCGCCCGCGCCCTCGCAGCAGGAATTCGTGCAGGCCGCGATCGTGTCCGACCTGCCCGGTGAGGTCATGGGTGCAGTTCAACAGATGACGTCGCAGTTCGGCGTCCAGATCCCCGGTCTGTCCGGTCTCAACATCCCCGGTTTGGGTGGTGGCGCGCTTGGCGGTGCCAACTCGGCGATTTCACCGGGTGGCCTCACCACGCCGGGCGGCCTGACCAGCCCGTCGGCGCTGACCAACCCAGCGCTGACCAACCCGGGCCTTACCAGTCCGACCGGATCCACTACCCCGGGTCTTACCGACTCGGCGTTGACCAACCCCGGCCTCACCAACCCAGCCGCTCCGGCGACGACCGCGGGGCTCACTCCCGCAGCGGGTACCAGTGCGACGGGTGTGAACCCGGCTCTGACCGACCCGGCCGCGACCGGGGGGCTGACATCCCCCGCCGGTGAAATCCCGATCACGCCGAACCCGGCGCTGGGCACCGGCCTGACCAACCCGGCCCTGGCCGATCCCGCGCTTGCGGGCCTCGGTACCCCCGGGCTCGGCGGCGGCAGTGGACTGGGCGGCGGCAGCAGCCTGATCAGCGATGCCATGTCGGCCGTCAACCAGCTGGGTATCACCCAGGCGGTCGACCTCATCAAAGGCGCCATCCCGGCGGCCGCCTCCGCGGCGGCTCCGGCTCCGGCCGGCTGATCCACACAAGCTAGATAGCGAAACGACACCGCAGGGCACAGAGGCTCTGCGGTGTCGTTGCGTGTGATGAACCCGTCAAATATCAAGATCGCCCATTGGCGCGTGTCGAATCACCAGTCACATTTGTCTCATACGTAACATTCCTGGTGGTCGTGTCACTCCGTGTGACACGTCCGGTGTCATCCAGGAGATAAGACGTGCGCGTACGACCAGTACGACTCAGCAAGATGCCCGTGAAGCGGCAGCTTGCGCTGGCCGTTGCCGCGACCGCGACGGTAATGACCGTCAGCGTGGTCGATCACCTCAAGACCGAACAGGCCGACGAGACCGCCATCACCACGCAGTCACTGCAGAATGCCGCGACTCATGACGTCTTGACCGCTGAGGTGGGGCTGCCCGGCCCGAGCACCCCGGCCACCGTGCACGACATTCATCAGGCCGACTCCTTCAGCCTCATCGCGGTGCGCGGCGGGGACCTCGCCTCCGTCGACGTGTCGGTACGGGCACAACAGACCGACGGCAAATGGGGGCAGTGGTACGAACTCGATCCCGTGGAATCCGGTGATCCGACCGCCGAGCACAAGGGGATCCCCGCAGCGACGGAACCGGTGTTCGTCGGCTCCACCCATTCGGCGCAGATCGCGGTGCAACCCAAATACGGCGCAAACGTCAAGCCCCCGAGTGGCCAGGCGCAGGCCGCCGGTGCGGCCGCGCCCAGTCTGGGTTACCGGCCCGCGAGCATCGAGCAGCCGCTGACCACCGGACTCGATGCCATCCTCATCAGCCCCAAGCTGGCACCCGACGGCGGACGGTTCGAAGAACGGTGGTCGGCACCGGTGGCGCTGCCACAAGCGGGACCACGGATCGTCACCCGCGCCCAATGGGGCGCCAACGAATCGGACCGCTGCCCACCGGTTTTCAACAGGGACGTGCGCGCGGGGGTGGTCCACCACACCGCCGGAAGCAACAACTACTCGCCATACGATTCGGCCGCCATCATCCGGGCGATCTACGCGTATCACACCAAAACTCTCAAGTGGTGCGATATCGCGTACAACGTCCTGGTGGATAAGTACGGCCAGATCTTCGAGGGCCGCTTCGGCGGGATCACCAACAATGTGCAGGGCGCACACACCGGTGGATTCAACGAGCACAGTTGGGGCCTCGCGCTGATCGGCGACTTCACCCGTGACGAGCCTTCCCCCGCGATGCTGCAATCCGCCGGCCGGATGCTGGGCTGGCGGCTGCGGCTGGCCGGGGTGGATCCGCGCGGACAAGTGGACCTGGCTTCGGAGGGCGGCCCGTTCACCATGGTGCCTGGCGGAAAAGTCGTCACGCTGCCAACGATTTTCACGCACCGCGACGTTGGCAACACCGAATGCCCGGGTGAGGCCGCCTACCGTCTGATGCCCCGGCTGCGCGATATCGCGGCGGGTGCGGCCAATGGAGACCCGCCCGATCTGGTGGATTCGATGCGCGGTGGCGCCATCTACGACACCTGGATGCGGCTCGGCAGCACCGACAGCGACCTTGGTGCACCCACCTCCACTGAGCAGCAAGCCGCCGGCGACGCCCGCTTCGCCACCTTCCGCAATGGCGCGATGTACTTCTCCCCCGGCACCAGCACGCATCCCGTCGTCGGGGCGATCTACCACGCCTGGGCCGAAACAGATTTTGAACGTGGGCCTTTGGGCCTACCGGTGACCGATGAATTGAGCGAGCCGAACATCATCGTGCAGAACTTCCAGAACGGCTCCCTGATCTACGACCGGGCCAGTGGCCGGGTATCGAGTGTGGTCAGCGGGGAGACCCGTGAGGTGCTCGGGGTGGCACCGGTGGCGCCTAACGGCTTACCTGAACAGTTCTCAGCACCCGCACCCCCCGCGGCACCGCCACCACCCCCGCCAGCCCCTCCGCCTCCGCCACCGCCGATGGAGCAGTTCGTTCCCGCCGCCTAGGCATCAGCCGGAAGCGAGACGGGGCGTAAACGCCTCAGCCCCACCAGCGTTCGAGAACCTTAGCCACACCGTCGTCATCGTTGGTGGCCGTGACCTCGTTTGCCGCGGCGCGCGCGTCCGGGTGCGCATTGCCCATCGCCACTCCATGGCCGGCCCAGCGCAGCATGGCCACATCATTGGGCATATCGCCGAAGGCAATGACCGAATCCGGCTGCACCCCCGCTTGATCCGATACAGCGGCCAATCCGCTGGCCTTGCTGATCCCGGCGGGCATCACCTCGATGAGCCCGTTATCGGTCGAGTAGGTGATGGCCGCACCAGCCGCGAGCACCAGTGGTTCCAGCACCGCCGCCATATCCGAGCTGCGCGCTCCGGCCTTGCGCACCAATAGCTTCACCGCCGGAAAGCTCAGCAGATCGACCAGGGACACCTCGGTGTTATCGGGGTTCAACCAGGCGTGCTCGTATCCGGGCGAGCTCACAAACTGCGGCGTCGCGGCGTCGTGTGCACTACGGCCCACCCGCTCCACCGCCAGACCCGCCCCGGGAATGGCCGACTGCACGAGTTCAGCGAGCACGGCCAGCTCCTCTGCTTCCAGCGTCGCCGCCGATATGATCCGGTCCTTATCAGCGTCGTACAACACGGATCCATTGGCACACACTGATATTGGCGCAAAACCGAGCGCATCGACGATCGGGGTGATCCAGCGGGGTGGACGTCCGGTGGCAAGCACGAAGTGGGTGCCGGATTCGACGGCGGCAGTGATGACGGCACGAGTCCGGCCGGACAGCACCTCGTCGGAATCGATCAGCGTCCCGTCCACGTCGGACGCGATGAGCGCGGGATGGGTCATCGGCGACCCGGGTCTGTCCTCTTACGCGCACGCTCTGCCAGTTCAGCCTGATCCAAGAGCTGAGCTTCTTCCAGCGTCGGCGCGCTGCCACCCAGGCGACGCGGCAACCAGTAGGCACCGGGCTCACGTGAGTAATCGGCCTGCGCCTGCTCCAACAACTGCTCCATGACGTTATGCAATGCCGTGGTGGTCCTTTCAAAATCCTCGCTTGCGGCCAACGACGGCCCTACCACCACATTGACAGGAATCTTGCTGTGGCGCAGATTTTTTGGATGGCTCTTGGTCCAGATGCGCTGGGCACCCCATACGACGAGTGGGACTATCGGCACGCCTGCCTCATGGGCCATGCGGGCGGCGCCGGTCTTGAACTCCTTGAGTTCGAAGCTGCGACTAATGGTCGCCTCCGGGTACACACCGATGATCTCACCGCTTCGGAGGCTGCCCACTGCGGCCTCGTAGGCCCAGTGGCCCGCACTGCGGTCGACGGGAATCGCCTTGGTGTGCTTGATCAGATAGTTGACGATCGATACTTCCTGCATCTCGGCCTTGACCATGAAACGCAACCGGCGGCCCGCCTCGACGCTCGCCAACGCAGCCGGGAGAAAGTCGACGTAACCGGTGTGGTTGATCGCGATCACCGCACCACCACTGGCCGGAATCTCTTTCAGGCCTCGATATTCGATCTTGGCCCCGGTCAGGAAGACCGCTGTGTTGGCGGTCATCTCGAGGAGTCGGTAAACCGGTTCCATCTAGATTTCCTTCTGGGCCTGCTTTTCTGCCTCACGTGCGGCGCGCTGAGCTTTACGTTCGGCCGCGTCCTGGGCGTCCCATTGGGCGGCCTCGGCCAGCGTCGGCGCGGATCCACCCAGCCGATGCGGCACCCAGTACTCACCGGCCGGATGCTGGCCGTAATCGTCCTGCACCTCGAGCAGCAGGTGCTGCATGCGTGCATGAAGTAGCGCGGTCAGATCCGGGACCGACAGGGTCGGCTGAATGGGTGTGCCCACCGCGATAGAGATGGGAGTGTTGCTACGCCCCAGATTCTTGGGGTGCCCCTTGGTCCAGATGCGCTGCGCGCCCCAGATGACATGCGGGACTATCGGCACGCCGGCCTCGATGGCCATCCGCGCGGCCCCCGACTTGAACTCCTTGATCTCGAAGCTGCGGCTGATGGTGGCCTCCGGGTACACCCCGACGAGTTCACCGGCCTTGAGCTTCTCGACCGCCTCGGCGTACGAGGCGGACCCGTCGGTGCGGTCGACCTCGATATGGCCGAGCGAGCGCATGAGCGGCCCACCGATCTTATGGTCGAAGACTTCCTTCTTCGCCATGAACCGCACCTTGCGCCCCTTCTTCTGAAGGAACGCCGGCAGTCCGGCGAAGGTGAAATCCATGTACCCGGTGTGGTTGATCGCCACCACCGCCCCGCCTTCAGTCGGCAGGTTCTCGATACCCGTGACGGTGAACTTCAGGCCTTGAACAGCCCATACGGTGCGGGCAAGCCCGATCACCGTTCCATAGACAGGCTCCACGTGACGAGCCTAGCGCTGACCGTCCGCTTCGCGCACTCGAGATACCCGTCCTAGGGTCACTCAAGCCTATATCGTTCATAGTTGATACGATCGTATTTACTTTGATCATTTGGAGAAGGGTTGCAACATGAGGGTGATCGCATTGGGCGGGCCGGGAGCCATGGGCGCAGTAGCGGCGCGTGTCACGGCACTGCGCGGCGATATCGACGAGCTCGTCATCGCCGACCGCGACCTCGCCGCCGCAGAACTCCTTGCTGCGCAGCTTGATTCGCAATCGAGCACCCACGTCAACGCCACCCGTGTCGACGTCACCGACACCGCAATGCTTCGCGCGGCGCTCGACGATGCGGACATCGTCGTCAACACCGTCGGCCCGTACTACCGGCTCGGCCTCGCGGTGCTGCAAGCGGCCATCGAGACCCGCACCCACTACATCGACATCTGCGACGACTGGGAGCCCACCATCGAGATGCTCGCGCTGGACGGTTCCGCGCGTGAAGCCGGTGTCTGCGCCGTTGTCGGCATGGGCGCAAGCCCCGGCGTCTCCAACCTGCTGGCCACCCACGCCGCGCGCGAACTCGATGCGCTCGAGGACATCTACACCGCCTGGCCCGTGGACGTCGCCCAGCCCGCCAACTCCGATGACCCGTTCGCCACCCCGGACGGCAATCCCACCGCGGCGGCACTGCACTGGATGCAGCAGATCAGCGGGACAGTCGCGGTGGTGCGCTCGGGCGCACTGACGCATGAGCCACCGCTACAGGCGATACAGCTGGGGCTTCCGGGTGACCGCGCGGGCACCGCCTACACGGTGGGGCACCCCGAGCCGATCACCTTGAGCCGCACCCTGCGGCCCACCGGCGCCTCCGCCAACCTGATGCTGCTCAAACCCGCGACCGCGGCGTACCTCGACGCGATCCGTCGCGATATCGACCGTGGCCTGCTCACCAACGACACCGCAGCCCGCCTCGTCCACAAGCCGACGCTGGTCCGCGGAATGCGCGCGCTATGGCAGGGGAGGCAGTACGCGACCGCGGGCACGCTGCCGCACTTTTTCGCTGCCGCTACCGGACGCAAAGCGGGCCGACCCTGGACATCGGTGGCCCATATCGACCCCATCGCGATGCCGCCCGATATGGCCGAGGCCACCGGAGTTCCGCTGGCGCTCGGGCTTTCGCAACTACTTGTCGACTCCGCCCGCACACCGGGTGTGCACCCGCCGGAGACCGCCATCGATCCGGCCGTCTTCTTCAGCGATCTGGCCGCCCATGTCGGGCGTGATTCTGTAGTGGTGGCCGAACAGGGACCGGCGGCCTAGCGCTGCACGAGCCCGCCGCCGTCGGCAACGATCACCTGACCGGTGATGAACGAACCCGCATCCGATAGCAGCAGCAACGCCGGCCCGATCATCTCGTCGGTAGAGGCCAGGCGTCCCATGAACGACTGCGCGGCCATGGCATCGATGATCTCCTGCGGGTTCTGTTGCAGCATGTAGGTGTCGACGGTGCCGGGGGCCAAGGCGTTCACCCGGATACCGCGGCCCGTGTACTCCGCCGCCATCGACCGAGTGAACGACATGAGCGTGGCCTTCATCGCCGCATACATCGACAGCATCGGCACGTACTGGAATGCCGCCACCGACACCACATTGAGCACCGAGGCATGCTCGCTGGCCGTCAGGTGGGGCAGCGCCGCCTGCACCAGGAACACCGGCCCACGCACGTTGACGTCGAACGACTTGCCCAGCGCATCGGGCGTGTAACCGCCCATGGGCTGCGCGATCGGGTTGGCGGCCGCGTTGACCACAATGTCGACACCGCCGTACTCGTCGACCGTGCTCGCGACCAGCCTGTCGATATCCTCGAGATCTCCCATGTGGGCGGGCACACCGAGCGCCCGATACCCCTTGTCGTGCAGTTCACTCGCTGCCTGAGTGCAGGCGTCGGCCTTCCGGCTCGACACCACCACCGATGCCCCGCAGGCACCGAGGGCCTCCGCGATCGCATACCCGATTCCCCGGGTACCGCCCGTGACAATGGCGGTGCGGCCCGACAGGTCGTAAAGCGCTTGGAAGTCATTGAGGTTCACGCTCGGCACGCTACTCGCTGGCCAACAACCGGCAGACTGAAACGGTGACGATTCCGACCGAGCCGGTGGCCATCCCCGAAATCGTGTCGCAGCTCGCGGCGGGACGCTCGATACTCCCGGTGTGGAACAACGAAATTGGCGGTCGCACCTTCCAAATCGGCGATGGGCCCAGCCGCGAGTTCGTGAAGGTATCGGCGCCGCACCCGGAGATCGACCTACAGGCTGAGGCCGAGAAGCTCACCTGGACGAGCCAATACATGACGGTTCCCGTCGTGCTGGGCGTCAACACCGACACACCACTGCATTGGCTGCACACCGCCGGCATCCCCGGAGATAGCGCGGTGGCGCCCCGCTGGGTCGACAACCCTGAAACGGCAGTCCGCGCCATCGGTTCCGGGCTGCGTGCCCTGCACGACCGGCTGCCCGTCGAAGGCTGTCCGTACAGCTGGTCGGTGGCCGACAGACTGGCCCGCGTGGCGGACCACACCGACCTGACACCGCACCCGCCGATCGATCACCTGGTGGTCTGCCACGGTGATGCCTGTGCGCCCAACACTCTCCTCGACGACTACGGGAACTGGTCTGGGCATGTGGACTTCGGCGACCTGGGCATCGCCGATCGCTGGGCCGACCTCGCGGTGGCCAGCTGGTCGCTGGAATGGAACTACGGCGCCGGGTGGGATGCGACCTTCCTCGAGGCCTACGGCGTCACAGCAGACTCCGAACGCATGGCCTACTACCGGCGGCTTTGGGATGCCGAGGACTAGTGCCCGGGGCGGCGGGCAAATCTCCGTAATCTGGAGTGCATGCGTCCTCCGACCCGCCGGGCATTGCTCCTGCTGGCACTCGTCACGACCCTTGTGGTGGTGGCGAGCGGTGCCATCGGCTTCTACCGTTCCCGCACCGCAACCCCGGCGTTTCCCGTCGTCAACACCTCTGCACTGTCGCCGGGACGCGCAGCCGTCGTCCGCATCCTCGGGCAGGAATACGCCGAGCAGGCGGGAATGGCGAAGTACTCCGAGGGCAACGACGAGCCGTGGTGTGCCGACTTCACCAGCTGGGTGATGCGCGCGTCGGGCACGCCGTTCGCCAACCCGAACTCAGGGCACTGGCGCATCCCCGGGGTGCTGACGTTGACCTCGTATCTCAAAGACCAAGGACGATACGAGACCCGCGACTACTCGCCGCGGCCCGGCGACATGGTGTTGTACGACGAACCGAGCCCAAAGGGCCAGCACGTCAACATCGTGCTCATCAACGACAACGGCACCCTCACCACCGTCGGGGGCGGCGAGGGCCGCGGAGTGGGGTTGTCGACCTATGCGGCCACTGATGACCTGGGCATCACCGGGTATGGGCGCTACGAGTGATCCTGCGTCAGATCACGATCGAGCGCGAAAGGCTGACCGCCGCCTGGTATTTGGCGATTCCCTCGATAGCGCAGATCGCAGCGGAGCCCCTGCGGTTGACCACCGGCGTCACCGTGATCGTCGGGGAGAACGGCTCCGGCAAGTCCACGTTCCTGGAGGCGGTGGCCACGTCATGGGGCGGTATCGACGCCCTAGGCAACCCGACGCGGCTTCCGGGTGCGGTCAAATACTGGGCGCCACCACCCGGCCGTGAAGACACCGATCTCTCGTGGGCGGTGACATTCGACGCCGAGCATCCACGCCCCGGCGGGGGATGTTTCCTGCGCGCCGAGGCCATGCACCAGCACTTCACCACGGTCGACCAGCGCACCCCCCAGCAGATCTTCACGGGCAACCTCAACGAGCGCTCTCATGGTGAGTCGTTTCTGGCCTTCCTTGCCGAGCGGGACATGGAGCGCGGGCTTTTCATCCTCGACGAGCCCGAAGCTGCGCTCTCCTTCACCTCGTGCCTGCAGTTGATGGCGATGCTCGACGCCGTCGTCGCCGCGGGGTCTCAGGTCATCATGGCGACCCACTCCCCCGTTCTGGCGGCATTCCCCGGCGCCACCATCCTGGAGTTCAGCGAGGACGGCGTTCAGCGACAGGACTGGCAGAACCTGGAGATGGTGATCCACTGGCAACGGTTCCTGGCCGATCCGCAGTCCTATCTGCGCCACCTGTTCGAGGCGCCGTGACCGGGCTCTGCTGACGCAGCACTCCTCCGCTAAATGCCGCTCGACTGCGCGGACATCCGGTGGGTAAGGCCTTCGAGAATCGCGGCGGCTTCGGCGAGGGTGCGCTGCTCATCGGACGGCAACGTGCTCAGCCACGGATCGAGAACGGACTGACGCTCGGCGCGCATGGCGACAAGGGCCTCACCCCCCGCCGGGGTCAGCGTGATCCGCTGCGCCCGCTTATCGGTGGGGTCGACACGGCGTTCGACGTATCCGGCATCCTGCAGTCGCCGCAGCTGCACCGTCATGGTCGGCTGGCTGCAGTGATCGGCCAGCGCCAGCTCCGAGATCCGGGCGTCCGCCATCTCACCTACGAGAGCGAGAAGCCGCGCCTGTCCGGTGGGTACGGGCAGCTGGGCCTGGCTGGACACCCAGCGGTTGAGCCGCGCGATCACGGTAAGGACGTCGGCGGTAAGGCCATCGGTGGTGGTCACGAACCCAATTTTACGTAGCTTCTCTAACCATCTATCTCTGGTCTAGAGGATTTCGGTGCATTTTCCCGCGGTACGCGCACACTTTTGCACCGAAACCGCAGCTCGATAGGCTGGGAGCCATGCGAGTCACCAGTGTCGGCCACGCCGGATTCTTCATCGAGACGGCGGCAGGCAGCATCCTCTGCGACCCCTGGGTCAACCCTGCGTACTTCGCCTCCTGGTTCCCGTTCCCCGATAACAGCACCCTAGACTGGGACCGACTCGGGAACAGCGACTACCTCTACGTCTCGCACCTGCACAAGGACCACTACGACCCGAAGAACCTCACCGAGCACGTCAACAAGGACACGGTGGTGCTGCTGCCCGACTACCCGGTGCCGGACCTTCGGCGCGAGCTCGAAGGGCTGGGTTTCCACACCTTCGTGGAAACCCAGGACTCGGCGAAGCATCGCATCAGCGGCCCCAAGGGCGATCTGGACATCATGATCATCGCGCTGAGGGCTCCGGCCGATGGGCCCATCGGGGACTCCGGCCTCGTAGTATCCGACGGCACCACAACGGCTTTCAACATGAACGATGCACGCCCTGTGGATCTGGACGTCCTGGCCGAAGAATTCGGCCATATCGACGTGCACATGCTGCAGTACTCGGGTGCCATCTGGTACCCGATGGTCTACGACATGCCCGCCCGCGCCAAAGAGGCCTTCGGCACACAGAAGCGCCAGCGCCAGATGGATCGGTGCCGTCAGTACATCGCACAGGTTGGCGCCACCTGGGTCATCCCATCCGCGGGGCCACCATGCTTCCTGGATCCCGAGCTGCGCGACTTGAACGACGACCAGGACGATCCAGCGAACATCTTCCCGGACCAGCTGGTCTTCCTGGACCAGATGCGCCGGCACGGCCACGACAAGGGCTTGCTGATGATTCCGGGCACTGTCGCCGATTTCACTGGCTCCGAACTGAATTCGTTGACGCACCCGGTGTCCGACGAGGAGGCCGAACACATCTTCGGCGCAGGCAAGGCCGCATACATCGAGGCATACGCTCAACGGATGGCTCCCGTGCTGGCCGGCGAGAAGGCGTCCTGGGCGCCCGCCGAGGGCGAGCCACTGCTTGGCCCACTGCGTGCCAAATTCGAGCCGATCATGACACAGACCGATCAGATCTGCGATGGCATCGGCTATCCGGTGGAGCTGCGACTCGGCGCCGAGACGGTGGTGCTGGACTTTCCCAAACGCATTGTCCGCGAGCCGATTCCCAATGAGAAGTACCGTTACGGCTTCGCGATCGCACCCGAGCTGGTGCGCACGGTGCTACGGGATGACGAGCCGGACTGGGTGAACACCATCTTCTTGTCCACCCGTTTCAAGGCCTGGCGGGTGGGTGGCTACAACGAGTACTTGTACACGTTCTTCAAATGCCTCACCAATGAACGCATCGCCTACGCCGACGGCTGGTTCGCCGAGGCCCACGACGACAGTTCATCGATCACGCTCGACGGTTGGGAGCTGCAGCGCCGCTGTCCCCACCTCAAGGCCGACTTGTCGAAATTTGGTGTGGTGGAGGGAAAGACGCTCACGTGCAACCTGCACGGGTGGGAGTGGAACCTGGAGAACGGCCGCTGCCTGACCTCCAAGGGACACGAGCTCAGATCGAAGAGGCTCAGCTAGCTCGGGACCAGCTCGAACATCGGAATCACCCGGTCGATGCGCGACTGATAATCGCCGAAGAACGCGTACTTGGCCACCAACGCCGGGAACATCTCCGCGCGCTGCGCCGAATTCAGCTCGCACACAACGGCATCGTAGGTATCCGGAACCACCTCGACCTTGACCGCGGGATTGGCGCGCACATTGAAGATCCACGCCGGGGGATTCTGCTGCCCACCATTGGATCCGACAATGAACCTGCGCCCCAGGTGCTCGAAGTAGCCCAGCGGTGTCAGCCGTTCAATTCCCGATTTGGCGCCGGTGATCCTCAAGATAAGCACCGACATCTCACTGTCCGGCACTCCCGGCAGCTTGCCGCCGTTCTCACGGAGCAGCTTGATCATCCGGTTATTGTGTTTCTGCACACCATTTTCAGAAAGTTCCCGGTAGGTATCCGAGGTCACACCTTCAGTCATGCGTCGACGCTAGCGGGAACCCCGCCGCACCGCGTCAACTCTCCCGCCTAGTGGACGCTTCGCACCCGCTGCCGCAGCTCAGACACCTCATCGGATTCGGTGGAGTAGACGCGCACCACCGCCTCGTCACCTGCCTGCAGATACGTGGACTCCCCCAGCGGTGTGTACTTGGTCGCGCCGATGCCGATCAGCACATGCGCCGGATGCCCGGCGGCCACCATGAGTGCGCCCACGTCCTCCAGCGGCGTATCCGGAGAACCCTTTTGGTTGTCCAGCCGCTCGGTGATCCAGTCCAGCAGAACCTCACCGTAGTAGGAGTATCCGAGCAACGGGCTGTCGACGCCGTACTCATGCTCCTGCCCATCCGCGGTGTGCAGCTGGCAGCTCAGCCGCAGGGTGGCGGTCGGCCCGTCCGGGGTGAGATCGCCAACCTCAAAGAACTGTTGCGCAACACCTTTCGACGCAGCACCCCAGTTCTTCTTATAGCTGATCTTCGGCGCGTTGGGCCGCCGGATCGAGCAGTCGTTGAAGGCACCCAGCGCGAACGGCTCCAATGACGCGACGATGTCTCCGCGCCAGTGCACCCGGCACGCCAAGCCCACCTCGGGCTCGATCTGCAGGTTCAGCGGGGTATCGCTCTCCGGCAGCACCGTCGCGTCGTGCGAGAGCGGGAAGTGTCCCAAGAACCCGCTATCGCCAGGGACGTACCAGGGGAAGATCCCCTTGGGGGCGGATGTCCCGGCGGGAGTATCCGTGACGACATTCACGAAATCCGCTGACTCCCCGGCCTGTTCGAGATGGCCGGCAAAGTTCCCGGCCACCCCGAAGCCGAACCAGGTACGCAGTTCCCCGAGGTCCAGCTCGATCACTTGGGCTCCAACACTTCGGTTCCGACGAACGGAACCAGAGCCTGAGGCACCCTGACGCTGCCGTCGGGTAGCTGATGGTTCTCCAGGATGGCCACCAGCCACCTGGTGGTCGCCAGCGTGCCGTTGAGAGTCGCAGCCGTCTGCGGCTTGCCATTCTCGTCGCGGTAGCGCACCGCCAACCGACGTGCCTGGAAGGTGGTGCAGTTGGAGGTGGAGGTCAGCTCTCGGTAGGCCTGCTGCGTGGGTACCCATGCCTCACAGTCGAACTTGCGCGCCGCGGACGAACCCAAATCACCTGCTGCAACATCGATTATGCGATAGGGCACGTCGATATGGGCCAACATCTGCCGCTCCCAGCCCAGTATTCTGTCGTGCTCGGCCTCGGCGTCCTCGGGCTTGCAGTAGACGAAGGCCTCGACCTTGTCGAACTGATGCACACGCATGATGCCGCGGGTGTCCTTGCCGTAGCTGCCGGCTTCACGACGGAAGCAGCTTGACCACCCCGCGTAGCGCAACGGCCCGTTACCCAGGTCGAGAATCTCGCCGGAATGGTACCCGGCGATCGGCACCTCGGATGTGCCTACCAGGTACAGATCGTCCGCCTCGAGGTGGTACACCTCATCGGCGTGCGCACCCAAAAATCCTGTGCCACCCATGATTTCGGGCTTGACGAGCACCGGCGGGATCAGCAGGGTACAGCCGTTGGCCACCGCGGTCTGTACGGCCAGCTGCAGCAGGCCCAGCTGTAGCAGTGCGCCGTACCCGGTGAGGAAGTAGAACCGCGCGCCAGACACCTTGGCACCGCGCTCCATGTCGAACAGCCCCAGCGATTCACCCAATTCCACATGATCCTTGGGGTTTTCGATGGCCGTCGGCTCACCTACCAGCTCGCGGACCACGAAGTCCTGCTCACCGCCGGCAGGGACTCCGTCGATCACCACGTTGCTGATCGACTTGTGCGCCTCGGTGAACGCGGCCTCCGTAACAACCTGGTCGGCCTCGGCGGCCTTCACCTGCGTCGCAAGTTCGGAGGCGGCCGCCAACAGTGCGGGGCGCTCCTCGGGCGTCGCCTGGCCAACCTTCTTACTGGCGGCCTTCTGCTCGGCACGCAAGGTGTCACCCGCGGAAACGGCGGACCGCCTCGCGACATCGGCATCGAGCAGCACATCGACGAGCGCCGGATCCTCGCCCCGCAGACGCTGCGAGGCACGCACCGCATCGGGGTTTTCACGCAGAAACTTCAGGTCGATCACGCACTGAAGACTACGGGGACGTCAGGCCCCGAACAGGCTCAGGTACTCGGCCTTGTTGAACATTCGTGCCGCATCGAGAGCCGACGGCGTCCCCGTCGCGGGATCGGCCCCCGCCTTCACAAGGATCTCGACGATATCGTCGGCGCCTTTGAACACCGCCCCCGCCAACGGGGTCTGCCCCTTGTCATTGGCGCGGTTCACATCGGCGCCTCGCGATATCAGCGACCGGACCGTTGACGTGTTGCCGTGATAGGCGGCGAGCATGACCAAGGTGTCGCCGGCCTCATTTGTCAGGTCCACGGGTGCGCCGGAGTCCAGGTAGGCAGCCAGAGTGGACGCATTGCCTTCCCTGGCCATATCGAACAGTTCGTGGGCGAGCGAGGCGACCTGCTCGGCAACGCGGGCCTGATGCTCTGCGTCGCCCGCTGGAGTGTCCCCGGCGTCGTCGCCGTCATAACGGTCAGGTCCCATCGTTGTCACAGAGTTCAATCTAGCCGCGCATACGGACTGCATCGCTGGGCTAACCCTTGTCGTCACCTGTAACAATGACTGCAGTATGAGTGACGAAGCCGAACCCAAGCCGAACGTCGAACAGGAAGAGTCCGCCGCGGGCGAATCCACCAACGACGAGCTGGGCCACGACACATCCGGAAACTCCACAGCCGAGTCTCCGGATGCTGCCGCGCCGCCCGTGGAAGCCTCAGACACCCCCACCGAATCTGCCGAGGCCGCCGAATCACCACAGGCGGAAGTCCAGGAATACCCCGATACCCACGATGCCGACAAGGCTCACGCCGACGAGCTCGAGGACCAGAACGACGCCGCGCCGAAATCCGAGAAACCCCACTGGTGGGAAGGCTTGAAGGAGGGGCTCAAAGAGCGGTCCACACACCGCGCATTGCTGCTCGTCACCTTTGGCGGACTGTTCATCGCAGGCCTTACCCAAGCGCTGCCGGATGGCTGGACCTCGGCGGACCGTTTGGTCAACAAGATCGACTCCAACCCCGTGCCGAGTACCGGCGCCCCGGGCAACAGCACCTTCAACTCCGCCAAGGCCGGTGAGTGCCTCAACTGGCCCGCCTCCACCGCCGATGTCAGCATCGTCGACTGTGTGAGCGATCACCGCTTCGAGGTTGCCGAATCCATTGACCTGCGCACTTTCCCGGGCAAGGAGTACGGCCCGGATTCACCGCCACCCACGATGGGTCGCATCCAGGAGATCAGCCAGGAGCAGTGCCAGGTCGCCATCAACCGGTACCTGGCAGATCGGTACGACCCGAATAGCCGTTTCACCATGGGCATGCTGTGGTCCGGCGAAAAGGGCTGGTCCGAGGCGGGTGAACGCCGAGTGCTGTGTGGACTGCAACTCCCCGGCGCCGACAACCAGCAACAACTGTTCCGCGGCAGGGTGGCCGAGCAGGATCAGTCCAAGATCTGGCCGGTGGGCACCTGTCTGGGCATCGACTCCACCACGAATCTGCCCACCGAGCTCCCGGTGGACTGCAGTAAGGCCCACGCCATGGAGATCACCGGGACGGTGAGCCTGGCCGAACAGTTCCCGGGGTCGGTTCCGCCCGAGCCCGATCAGGACGCGTTCATCAAGGACAACTGCACCCGGTTGACCAACGAATACATGGGCAACCCAGATGGGTTCCGCGCCACCACGCTGACGCTGTCGTACAACACAATCACCTTGCCCAGCTGGACCGCCGGTAGCCGGCAGGTGAGCTGCAATATTGGCTCTACCTTGGGTAACGGCGCATGGTCGACCCTGGTCAACAGCGCCAAGAGCGGGCCACTGCTGATCAACGGGCAGCCGCCGGTGCCGCCGCCGGATATCCCCGCAGACCGGCTGAACATGCCGCCGATCCCGCTGTCGACCACCCCGGCCCCCACTCCGACACAGCAACCCACCTACACGCAGCAGCCGACGTATACGCAGCAGCCAACCCGCACCCAACAACCAACACAGCAGACGACGCAGCAGCCGACACGGACGTCTCAACCACCGACATCCTCTGCCGCGCCGAACCCCAGCAACCCTCCCGGCAACACGATCGTGACGACGCTGCCTCCGGGCGCGGGTCCACCACCGCCGCCGGCTGGCCCACCGATGGACGGTCCCCCCATGGAGGGGCCGCCGATGGAGGGAGCGGTACCGGGGCAGGCGCCTGCGGGGGCTCCGCCACCCGGGCCGGCCTAGCTGTGCCTGCCTCCGACGCCGACGCCTAATGCCTGTCCAGATGAGCGAGCAACGGTTCGAGGAGCTGGTATCCGACGCTCTCGACGCTGTACCACCGAAGCTCGCCGCTGCCATAGACAATGTGGTGGTGCTGGTTCAGGACCGTCATCCAGAGGATTCGGACCTCCTCGGGCTGTACGAGGGCATCGCGCTTACCGAACGCGACAGCTTCTACGCCGGTGCACTTCCGGACACCATCACGATCTATCGCGAGCCGTTGCTGGAGATGTGCTCCAGCGAACACGAGGTGGTCGATGAGGTGACGATCACCGTGATTCACGAGATCGCTCATCATTTTGGTATCGACGACGAGCGATTACACCAGCTGGGCTGGGGCTAAAGATGCGGCTGGGGTTTGCTGGAAAAAAACGCAAAAATCTTGGAGAATGATGGAACCGAATAGAGGGATCCGCCGTCCTTCTCTAGTGAAAGGGCAAATCTGCCCTTAGGACGACGCGAGACAAGTGGGGGAAAGGGGACAGAAGATGGCTGATGTACCGGCGCCCGCCCAGCGTGAGGAAATCCGTTGGGATCTGGCCAGCCAGCCGGGGACTGTTCTGCAGGTCGATCCGGATGTGATGAAGGATGCCGCTGTCGAGTACGACGCGATGGCGCACCGACTGCAGGACGCTCTCGACAAGCAGCTCGAGGCTGCGAAGTTCGGCTCGGCGGGCCGTGACGAGGTGTCCACCGCCGTTGCGAACGCCTCCGCGAAGACCAACGAGAACTTCGAGAAGGTCGCCAAGGACGGCATCGAGCAGCTCAAGCGCATCGCCGAGGCATTCCGACGGAACTCGCAGGCCTTCGTCGACCTCGAACGCAACAATGCCGCCCGTCTCAATGGTGTGGGGGAATAGATCATGACCGGATTCACTGGTGTCAACTGGGTGGCCCGCAAGGCAAAGAAGCTGGCCCTAGACCTGACCACGGGTGCAGGCCCGACCCATGTCGTCGACAGCGCGCTGTCCTGGCAAGAGATCAGCACCGCGTTCGCCGAGGTGCACGAAAACAGCCTGCGCGTCAGCGAGCTGCTCACGGAGGGGTACCGCGGGCCTCACGCCGAGGACGCACTGAACAAGCTGACCCCGTTCACCGAATGGGTCGAGAAGATGGCGGGACTGACCCAGGAGGTCAGCGACACCGCGAACACGTACGCCGAGTCGTACAGCACCGCGGTCCTCGATATGCCGCATATCAGCGACCTGGCTCAGCTTGAGAAGGCCAAGTCCGAGGCACTGTCTGCGGGCGGACCGCTCTTCGGGCTCTCCGCCACCACCGAGGGCATGGAACAGGACCTCGATCTGCAGGCCGCCAAGGCCATGGAGACCTACGAGTCGGCCAGCGAGCCCGCAGCCAAGGTAGTCGAATTCCCGCCCGCTCCGGAGATCATCAAGTACCCGGAAGAGAAGTCCGAGGCCAACAGCGGCAACACCGGTGTTAGCGCTGCAGGCGTCGGCTTGTCCGAGATGGGCCCGAGCCCGCTGAGCCCGGACTCGATTCCCGGTGTGCAAAGCGCCCGCGCGGCGGCCGTATCGATGACTGCCAACCCGATCTCCGCCGGTGGCGGCGGTTTTGGAATGGGCGGGATGGGTGCCCCGATGGCCGGCATGATGGCCGGTGGTGCGCTGGCTGCCAGCGCAGGCAAGGGCATCAAGGCCGGCAGTGGCGGCAAGAAGGATGAGAACGAGGACGACGAGAAGCTCGCCGCCATCGGCGCCACCGGTGTCTTCATGGGTGACGAGAGCAAGCCCGTCGAGCTGCCGGACATCCTGACCAACAAGTCCGGTAGCGATAAGGTCGCCGATTTCGAAAGTGTCGACGCCGCATCGCTGTTCGAGCGCGGAGGCTCGAAGGGGGCGGTGGCGCCACCGGTTCTCGGCGCGAGCGCGGAGCTGTGACCGTCCGCCTGGACTTCGACGAACTGGAACTGACCCGCGAGATCACCGGGAACGATCTCTTGCCGGTTGTGCTGGCAGCGGGTCCGCGCCACGAGGACGAAGTCGCTCACCGAGATGCCCTGGAGGGTGCGCGTTCCAGGCTCAAGGAACGCAACCTACTGAAGGGCGAGGACCTTCACCCGACGCTGCGCGACATGCTGACCTCGGCCAGCAGGGCCACCGGCCAGGTGGCAGTGCGGCGCTGGGCGGGATCGCAGATGCTGCGGCTGTGCTTGGTCGAACACGGCGAGGCGCATGTGCTGCTGGTCAACGACGGCGAAGGTGTCGCCATGCGGTCGGTGACGGGTTCACTCGGCGCCGAACTGTGGCGCTACCTGGGCGATGCCACACCGCTGAAGTTCGGGTCGATCAACGCGCCCGCTGAGCAGCTGGCACTGGCGCTCAACGCCGAGCCCGGCGATATGGCCCGTCGACTCATGGCGCTCGGCGCCACCAAGGTCGACGCGGTAAGTGTCGCGAAGGCGATGGCTCGTCGCGGCGCGATGACCGAGATCACCGCGATCCGACGGATCGACGGCGTGACCGATCGCGCACCGGGCGGAGTTGCCGTGTACGACACCGCCTTTGGGCGGATCATGGCCACCCCGAGCACCTCCAGCGACGGCGCCCTGTGGGCGACGTTGACGCCCGCGACCCCGCAACGGATGGGGCACGCGCTCAAAAGCCTCGGCCTGGAGTAGGCGGACAACACGCCGCGGGGCCGCCGCTTTGCGAGAAGGCGCTGCCATGTCTCGATGATCTTGTCGGTCTTACGTGCAGGTGGCGCGGGCTACCCGGCGCCAGCAGTCCACGACCTGGCGGATCTCGGACGCACCGACAGGGTCAGCACACACCGCACGCCCAACACCACGAACACGTCGGTCGACGCCTACTAGCCGGAGAACCGCCCGCTCGGCTACCGCGACTTGTCGGTATCCGGTGCTACAACTCGGGTATGAAGAAATCACCGGAGTGGCGCGACGCCATCCACTGCGGTGTCGCATGCCGCGATTGCGCCCGCGATATCGACCATTGCCATGGCACGTTGATCGTGCATCCTTACCGTCACGCCGACTGCACCGCATTCGACTGCGACGGGCCGCACCTACTGCGGCACAGCCTCGTCATTGATTGCGTTACCGCACAATGCGATTGCGGTAGGCAGATACAGCTGGCCGGTTAGCCCATCGGATCGGCCGACTGCGCCAACTCCTCGGCACTGGCCGCTTCCTGATGGGGGAAGGGCGCCGCCGCCTCGCCCCAATGCACGCAGCTCCATCGTCCGTCTGTAATCGGTGCCAAGACAACCGCTTCCGTATTGAGCAGGTGACGGTTCACCGCGAAGCCCGGATCAACTCCGGCAAGCGCGGCGGCCACCAATCGGATCGCCGCCCCATGGCTCACAATCACCACGTCGCCGCCTGACGCGTCGTTTTCGAGATGGCGCCGACGCAGATCGGCGACCACGGGTAGATACCTGTCAAACACGTCCTGAGCGGATTCTCCGCCGGGCATCCGGGCATCGACATCCCCGAAATGCCAGCGCTCGTACACCCGGTCGAAGATCTCAAAGGACTCCAGGTCGCTGCGGTCCTCCAATTCACCGGCCTGCACCTCATGTAAACCCTCGGCTTGAAGTGCCGGCACCCCAAGATGTTCGGCGATTCCACTGGCAGTTTGTATGGCGCGTAACGCCACCGAATGCACCAGCACCGCGGGTGGGCGCTCCTCGTACTGTTCTGCGAAGAGACGGGCCTGCTGCATTCCGAGTTCGGTCAGCGGCGCACCCGGCGGTTTGGTGTCCAGTCGGCGCTCGACATTTCCATATGACTGTCCGTGCCGCACCAGGATCAGGCGTCCACTCACAGCACCTCCCCTTCCCGTAACCCGTTGAGCCACTCCGAGGCGTCATCCAGCACCGGTGGGTTGGCCCCCCCGGATGCCGCCGCTCGTGGCCACGATCCCAGATACCGCACATCCTGACAACGACGATGCAGTCCTTTCAGTGCCTCGCCGACAGCGATGTCGTCGACATGGCCGACACAATCCAGGAAGAACCGGTAAACGCCCAAACCGGTGCGGGTAGGCCGCGACTCGATGAACGTCAGGTCGATATCCCGGATTGCGAACTCGTTCAGAGCACCGGCAAGAGCTCCCGGCACATTCCTCAGCGCCAAGACCATCGAGGTCCGATCCGATCCGGTGGCCGGAGGCGGCGATCCTGGCTGCCCTACCAACACGAAACGGGTGTGTGCGTTGGGCTCGTCCACCACACCGCTGGCGCGGGTGTGCAGTCCCCACCGCTGGGCGGCCCATTCCGTAGACACGCCGGCGTCGGCACGCTCGGCGTGCACGTCCTCGGCGGCGGCGGCGTTCGAATTGGCGGGCACCAACTCCGCATCGGGCAGGTTGATGGCCAACCACTCCCGCACTTGCGCAGCGGCGATCGGAAAAGCTGCCACGGTCTTGACTGCATCCGCCGAGGTGCCCGGCCGCACCACGATGCTGAAGGACACCGGAAGCACGGTCTCAGCAAAAATCTGCAGTGGCGCACCGCCCGCCAGCGTGTCAAGGGTCGGCACTACTCGTCCCTCAAGCGAACTCTCGATCGGAACGCAGGCATAGGACGCGTCGCCCTTCTGTACCTGCTCCAACGCCTCGCGGGGGCTCACGACCGGGACCGGCTCCACCGAATCCGCCCCGGGGATGAGGCCCGACGCCTGCAGCCTGGTCAACGCAGCTTCCGAGAAGGTGCCTTGCGGCCCGAGGTATGTGATGCGCTGCACACTTCAAACCTTAGGCGTTCGACCGCCCGGCGAACCCTCGACACAGGCGGCAGCACAGGTGTCCCTTGCACTCTCCGCCGCCCGTTGTTAACTTAGGCTTACCTCAGTTCGTCGGGTTCTTCAGGGTTCGAAAAGGAAAGGGTCACCATGACCGCAGCACCGCCAACCACCGCCGAGCGCGTTCGTTCGGCCTGCGCACGGGCCGTGAGCTCAACCCTCGCCATTGCCGGTGCCGATGTCGTCGGCACGTCGCTGCACCATCTGTTCGACGACGGCACCTTCGCCATCGCGGTCCCATCGGAAAGTGCCATCGCTGCGACGGTGATCACCGCAGGCCGACCAGGGATGCCAGCACTCCTGGAACTGACCGATCAGGCGCCACTTCCGCTGCGTGAGCCGGTCAGATCACTGGTCTGGGTGCGCGGCAACGTGGTAGCCGCCTCCGATCGGGAGGCTCGCGGCATCGTCGATGTCATCGCCAGCCGCACACCCGATCCGGCACTCCTGGATATCCGCACCGATATGCGGCTGCGCACGGAGCCGGGCTCGGTGCTGCTGTGTCTGACCGTGGAATCCGTCGTCGTCGCCGATTCGACAGGAGCCGAATCGGTGGACGTCACGTCCCTACTCGGTGCCCGACCCGATCCCTTCTGCGCACTTGAGGCCGGGTGGCTGTCGCATATCGACCAAGACCACCGGGATCTCGTCGAACGGTTGGCGCGCCGGCTTCCGCTGAATCTGCAACACGGCGAGGTGCGGCTACTCGGCATCGATCGCTACGGCATCCAGCTGCGGGTCGAGGGCGCCGACGGCGATCACGACGTCCGGCTGCCCTTCAACCAGCCCGTCGACGACACCGCGGGCCTGAGCCAGGCCCTGCGTATCCTGGCCGGCTGCCCATTCCTCAACGGGTTGCGCGCGCGCAAGATCTAACCCAGCAACAGCTCACGTAGCACCCCGGCGAACATTGCCGGAGCATTCCGATGCGCAAAATGATCTTGTCCCACAAGCTCTTTCACTCGCGCGCCAACCACCCGCCGAGCCAGATACCCCACCGGCTCGCGGAATTGCGGCGGCGAGTTCATTCCTTCGAGAAGCAGCATCGGGGTGACCGTCCGGGTGTACTCACCGAGCACCTCGACACATCGATCCAGCGCCTCGAACTCCCGTGAGACGGTCACCGAGCGCGCTCGAACCGCCGCACTCCCTTCCCGATTCGCCGCCGCCACGCCAGCCGATACCGGAAGCGGTGGCTCGTAAAGGACCACGGCCGCCGCATCGAGTCCACGGCGCAACGCCTCCAGCACGACGACGGCGCCGAACGAATGGCCGAGTATCACCGCATCGGGTCCCGCCGCGGCCGCCACCGCGATCACATCGTCGGCCTCCCGCGCCAGGCTGTGTTCCTCCGCGTCGGTACTCGCACCGTGACCACGCCGGTCGATGAGGAAGCAGGTGAAATCCCGGTCCAGTGCCGCAGCGACATCGGACCAGCTCGATCCGGAATCCATCGCGCCATGCACCACCACCAGCGGAGGACCCGCACCTGAGACCGTCAGACTCAACCGCACCCCATCGGGCGACGCCACATAGCGGAGAGTGCTCACCACATCGGACACTCTTCCACCAATACCAGCCACAATGAGCGCCGTGGCCGAATCGGATATGTCACCGCGCACAATCCGCATCGAGATGGGGATCGTGCTCGCCATCACCTTCGGGATGAGCGCCCTCAGCGCCATCCTGCAGTTCGCCGCGGCCGCCCTGGCGGGACTGTCCGAACAAACCGTCGCGCTCAACCCTCGGCGCGCCGAGCTCAGCCTGATCGACCTCGGATTGAACCTGGTGTCGATCACACGGCTGGCGGCGTGGGGCGCGCTGGCAGTTTACCTGTTGTGGCGCAGCGGATTCCGCCCATCATCGATCGGGCTCGGCCGCTGGCGCTGGCGGGCCGACGGTCTTGGCGCGCTCGGACTCGCGGCCCTCATCGGGCTTCCGGGTCTGGCACTGTATGTCGGCGCACGCTGGATGGGCTTGAGTGTCCAAGTAATTCCCGCCTCCCTCGATGACACCTGGTGGCGAGTACCGGTGCTGGTGCTGTCCGCGTTCACCAACGGGTGGGCCGAGGAAGTCGTGGTTATCGCGTACCTGCAGACCCGGCTGCGACAACTGGGATACGGCGCGGCGACCGCCATCACGTCGTCGGCGCTGCTGCGCGGTTGCTACCACCTATATCAGGGCGTCTCGGCAGGGATCGGAAATCTGGTGATGGGTCTGGTCTTCGGGTATGTCTGGCACCGCACCGGACGGCTGTGGCCGCTGGTCGTCGCCCATGGCGTGATCGACACCGTGGCCTTCGTGGGGTTCGCGTTGCTCCGGACACACCTGGGGTGGCTCGATTAGCCTCGTGGTAACCGATGAGACGAGCCCAATGACCGAACCCACCATCCCCTTCCGTGGACGGCACCCCCGCCAACAGGAGGACAGCCAGGTCATCCGTCGGCATCCGCAACCGCCACCACCACGCGACACTCCACCCCGGCGGCAGGGTCCCCCACCTCCTCGCCGAGGACAAATGCCGCCACCGCGGCCCAGGTCCCGTGATCCCCGGCCGCGGCGGTCCGCGGCTCCAGCCCCGCCCCCTCCCCCCGCTCCACCGCCGCGTCCGCAGCGTAAAAGGCAGTGGGGCAAGTGGATACGACGCACATTCGTCCTGACAATGACCTTCGTGCTCGTTGGGTTCTGCACAATCATCGGTACGGCGTTCTGGATCGACGGACGGTTGCACCGCGTGGATGCGCTCACCGACTATCCGGAACGACCCGCGCCCGGCAGCGGCACCAACTGGCTTCTCGTCGGCTCCGACAGCCGTCAAGCCCTCAGCCCGGAGCAGGAGGCGGAGCTCGCCACCGGTGGAGACACCGGCGATGGACGCACCGACACCATCCTGTTGGTGCACATACCCGCGTTCTACGACGGGGGAGCGACCACCATGGTGTCCCTCCCCCGCGACTCATACGTACCCATCCCCGGATACGGCAGCGACAAGATAAATGCCGCGTTCACGCTCGGCGGCCCGGCATTGCTCACCCAAACCGTCGAACAGGCCACCGGGCTGCGCGTCGACCACTACGCAGAGATTGGATTCGGCGGATTCGCCTCGGTCGTCGATGCCGTCGGCGGCGTCTCGATGTGCCTCGATGAGCCCATCGACGATCCACTGGCCGGGATCAACGTGGCGCCCGGGTGTCAGATGCTAAACGGGCCCAATGCACTTGGATACGTACGTAGCCGAGCCACGCCGCGTGCCGATCTGGACCGCATGACGCATCAGCGCGAGTTCATGGCTGCGCTGTTTCACCGGGTGAGCGGCCCGACGGTATGGGCCAACCCCTTCCGCTGGTATCCACTCGCCACATCCACCGCCGACGCCATCACCATCGCTCAGGGCGATCACAGCTGGAACTTGGCCCAATTGGGCTGGGCCCTAGCAGGTTCCGTGCAGAACCTGACGATGCCCATCGGCTCATTCTCCTCGAATTGGTCAGGTGACATCGTTTCCTGGGACGAGGAGGCCGCCGGGCGGCTGTTCGACGCCCTTCGCACCGGTCAACAAGTTCCTGCTGACCTGTTGCCCGACCCGGCCACACCGACCCCTTGACGCACTAGGCTTTTCGTTGTGGCTACCACCGATCTGCATGCGCGTGCATCCTCACCATTTCTCGAACTCTTGCGTGACCAGATACGCAATGAATTCACGGCCTCCCAGCAGTACATCGCTATCGCGGTCTACTACGACGATGCCGATCTGCCGCAGCTGGCCAAGCGCTTCTACGCGCAGGCGGTCGAGGAGCGCAACCACGCGATGATGATCATCCGCTATCTCATCGACAAGAACGTCGCGGTGGCGATCCCGGGCATCGATCCCGTCGTCAACGAATTTGCCGACGCGCGCGCGCCCATCGCCCTGGCCCTCGAACAGGAGAAGCGCGTCACCGATCAGATCACCGAACTCGCTCGCGCGGCCCGCTCGTCGGGCGACTATTACGGCGAGCAGTTCATGCAGTGGTTCCTCAAGGAACAGGTGGAAGAGGTCGCCACCATGGATACGCTGTTGACCGTGGTCGACCGAGCCGATCACGACCTGTTCGATCTGGAGAATTTCGTGGAACGCGAGCTCAATCGGCTCGTCGGCCAGGATCCGACCGCGCCCGCGGCCGCCGGGGGCGCACTCTAATCAATTTTGTGCACGACGATTTCCAATTAGCGATGCGCAGAAATTAACTTTGGCTAAGTTAAGCACTTATCCAATTAGCCTCCGCGATATCCGCCTATTACTTAGGTGACGATAACCTCATTAAGGCTGACCTTGGCTGACAAGGCCCCTGACCTGGTCTATTGTCAAATCCATGACCGCGACGGACACTCCTAAAACGAAATTCAACGCGCTTCTCCACGATCAGATTGGCCACGAGTTCACCGCCTCACAGCAATACATTGCAATAGGCGCGTATTTCGATGACGCCGATCTCCCGCAGCTCGCCGCGCATTTCTACAAGCAGGCGGTCGAGGAACGCAATCACGCGATGATGATCATCCGCTATCTCATCGATCGGCGGGTCTCGGTCGAGATCCCCGGCGCCGGCGCAGTGACCAACGGGTTCACGGCACCGCGTGAGCCGCTGGCTCTGGCACTCGCTCAGGAGCAGACAGTCACCGATCAGGTCACCGAGCTCGCGCGCACCGCGCGGGACGAAGGCGACTACATCGGCGAGCAGTTCATGCAGTGGTTCCTCAAGGAACAGGTGGAAGAGGTCGCCCTCATGGACACACTGCTCACGGTCGCCGAGCGTGCCGGCGATAACTACTTCGACCTTGAAGAGTTCGTGGCCCGCGAGATCAGCGTCGAGTCAACCGCCGATGCGACTGCACCCCCAGCAGCGGGTGGCGCACTCTAGGCACTCAACCAAGATGTCCCCCACTTCGGCCCGTCGCCGAGGTGGGGGACATCTTTGTTTCGCGGGTTGTCGAATACCTATGTTCGCTGTCTGCGTCTTTCCGATAACCTTGACCGGGTCGCGGGGATAGTCGCTTTTGCCGGCACAGCGAAAAGGGGTGCAAAGGTTGTTCCGCGGTAGGCAAATTCAACTGACGCTGACCGCGTCCCGCGCGATCGAGTCACACCGAGCACTCCCCCTGTTTGTCGACGTCTTCGCCGAGCAGTTGGTACTGGCCTCGGGCGATCCCTACGCACTGGCGCTTCTCGAGTCGACCCGTGACGACTCTCCCCATGACGCCGCGGCAGACCGCACCATCTTCATCGCCCGCTGCCGCGCCCTGATGACACGCCACTACGACGATTCCCTCCAGGCCGCGGCGCAATCGGGGGTCCGCCAGGTGGTGCTCTTGGCCGGTGGGCTGGACACCCGCGCCTATCGGCTGGACTGGCCCGATGACACAACGCTATTCGAGGTCGACTACCCGGAGTTGCTCGATTTCAAGGAGCACGTTCTCGCGGAGGCCGGAGCGGCACACCGCACAACGCGGCGGCAGGTCGGCACGTTCCTGAGCGGGCCGTGGCAGTCTGATTTGACGGCAGCAGGTTTCGATCCCGATCTGCCGACCGCATGGCTCGCCGAAGCACTCATCTCCCATCTGCCGGGCCCGAGTCACGATGCTCTCTTTGAGCGGGTCATCGAATTGTCCGCACTGGGCAGCACCATCGCTACCGACACTGACGGGATCTCACCATCCGGTCAATCGTGGGCGGATGTACGCGATGCACTCGAGGCCGAGGCATTCAACGCCTCGGAACTCATGCGCGCTCACACGCATGAGGAGCGAACACGATCCAGCGAGTGGCTCTCGGGGCACGGTTGGCTGGCACAGACGACCACTGGACATGAGCTGGCGGACCGATACGGTGAGCATCTCAGCGGCGAATTGGAGCCCTACGCCGAGGAGTTCGCCAAGCGCAGGTTCCTTACCGCCACGCTGCCCGTGTCGTACTTGCACTAGGAAAGGCGCGGATACAGACCTCATCGGTTCGCCCGCGCAAGGACTCGAAGTCGAAGTCTTCCTCGCTGGCGGACTGCCGGGTGGAGAGATCAGCTAGGGCGCGGTACCCGTGAGTCCCCGCTGCAACCATGCCTTGGTCCTGCCGGGATGGTTGGTCGCGATCCAGGCGACACCTATGCTCCGGCAGAACTCGACGTCCTCGTAATGATCGACCGTCCAGCAGTAGGTCGCCCTGCCCTGCGCCGCGGCCCGGTCTACGAGTTCCGGATGTTCACGCAGTGTGGCCACGGACGGGCCGACCGCGGTAGCGCCCACCGTGGTGGCCGCGCTGCCGCCAAGGTATCGCGACGTCTCGCCTAATAGCACCGTGGGCAACATGGGTGCGGCACGACGTATCCGCCAGACCGCGGCAGCCGAGAACGACATGACGACCGCGCGCGACATATCGGCCGAGGCCGGCGCAGCAATGCCGAACCGGTGCAGCAGTGCGAGCACCTTGTTCTCCACCAATGACCCGTAGCGGACCGGATGCTTGGTTTCGATGAAGAGCTTCACCGGGCGGTTCCAGTCGAGTACGAGCGAAACCAGCTCCTCGAGCGTCAGCAGCCCGGTGCCCGAGCCGGCCTCCGCACCGCCGGGGTGCCAGCCACCGAAATCCAACGCGCGCAGCTGACTCAGCGTCATCTCGCTGACCAGGCCGGTCCCGTTAGACGTGCGGTCCACTCTGCGGTCGTGCACACAGACCAGTTGTCCGTCCCGAGTCAGGCGGACATCGCATTCCACCCCGTCGGCTCCCTCTTCGAGGGCAAGCTCATACGCGGCAAGGGTGTGTTCGGGCCGGTCCGCCGACGCGCCCCGATGCGCGACGACGAACGGATGCCGCTCGCCCCTGCCGTCTATGTCCTCGCCGCTTCGCGCAAGCGGCTCATCACCAGGCTCCGACGACTCGGTCACGCTCCAATGCTGCCGGTTCTTGCCCCGCTGGTTCAACCGCAGCGCCGGAATTGCCCTCGCGTGTCGTCAGTACATCCGGTCGATCGGCATCGATGGGCACCGGTCGCTGCAGCGACTCCACTGCCAGCCAGCGCACCGCCCGGTGATGTCCCTCCGGCGCGGTGAAGCCCTGGTACACCCTGCGGAGCCACCACGCCGCGACCGCTGCCACCGCGTAATCGACGGCGGTGAACAGTGCGTTGTCGGCGATTCCCTGCACAGTCGCCGAATCTCGGACCATCCATGCCACGAGTACCAACAGCCATGTGGTACCCCACAAGATCGACCACCAGACGATGTTTCGGTACTGCCGGTACCACCGGTTCTCGATCTTGGCGAGCTCCAGGAGCAGCAGCGGCACACCCACGATGTTCACAATGGGTGCCAGGCAGCCCACGCGGATCTCCCATGGACGCCTCGGATCGTCGAATCCGAGGTCCCGGTACGTCTCGGCGCGGCGCCCGATCATCCAGTCGGTGAGGAACCACGCGGTGGCCACCATGACCGCAAAGGCCAGCGACACGCTGAGGAGCACTAGCCCATTCGACGTGCTGGCGACGAACCGCGGGATCAGCGCTCCGCGGTTGTAAGCCATCAACGCATATCGAAGAAAATGCGCACACGAAACGATTGCCAGGGTGATGATTGTGGCGAGTAGAAGCCTTTCGAGCACACGGCTGGGGATGTGCCCCCCGGCTATCCCTTGCCGCGACGAACCTGCGGGCTCAATGTGGTCCACCAGACCCCAGCGGGGGATGTACCCGTAGCGCGGCGTCGGTCCCAGCGGACGTCGCCGACGCGCCGGCGTCGGGGGCGAGCCGGGGCGTACGGCAATCCACCGGTACCCCGCAGGGAGCCGTGTGGGACGGGCCGGAGGGCGCATTGCGGACGTTGCCACGGAGATCTGCTGAGTCGGCGGAACCCAGTACTTGCCACCAGGAAGCTGAGCCCCAGCGGAGGGCTGCGGCATGGAGGCGGAGAGACGGGGCGGGGCGGTCATCCCCGGTTCGAGGAGAGTGCCACGGCACCGCGGGCACCAGTATCGACGCTGCTCACGCACGTTCCACTGGGTACTGCAGCGGGAGCACACCTGGATCATTCGTCCAGCGTAACGGCCTGAGGCTGCAACCGGCAGCGAGTAGCGCAGTGGAGCCAATCGGCGGGGTAGGTCGCCAGAAACTCAGCTGATGGTCGGCTTACCTGCCTGTACCCACGCAAGCATGCCGCCAGAAACGTTGCTGACATCGAAACCGTTGCGGTCCAGGTAGGCGGCGGCGCGTTGAGAGCGCCCGCCCGCGTGGCAGATCACCCACAGCGGAGCATCCGGATCGAGCTCGTCCATCCGGGAGGGCACGTCGCCGAGCGGGATATGTTGCGCGCCGTCGATATGGCCGGCCGCCCACTCGTCATCTTCGCGGACGTCAAGCAACTTGACACCAAGATCCAACGCGGCCGAGATCTCGTCGATACCGACCTGTGGAACCTCGTCGCCCGAGGGAGAACTCATCGTCTATTCCTGTCGCTCGATCGGTAGGGCAGCTGCGCGCCCTGCAACTTTTCGCAGTGTGACCCACGCCACAGCAATGTCGGCTTATCCACAGTATCCACAGGTTGATCCACAAACCACAGGCTGCTCATTTGCATTTGCGCTGGCCAGGACTCCGTAGAGCCGCCCAGCAGGGCGAGCGACGGGGAACCGTAGCACTGCCTGTGCATAGTTAGCGAATTCATCTCCGCTGCCGTGGGATAGCTCACGCTTGTGCTGGATCGCCGGGTGGCACATCCAGGCCGACCGGGCAGGAGACCGACGTCCCTCCCAGTCCGCAGTATCCATTCGCGTTCTTGGCCAGGTACTGCTGGTGGTACTCCTCGGCGTAAAAGAAGCGCCGGGACGCATGCCCCACCGGCCCATCCAATGGGGCTATCTCCGTGGTGACTTCTCCGAATCCGGCGTCAGCAAGGGCCGATCCGTAGCGTGTGGCACTCTCGGCAGCCTCGGCCGCCTGGCTCTCATTCGTCGTGTAGACGACCGAGCGGTACTGGGTGCCGCGATCGTTGCCCTGCCGCATGCCCTGGGTCGGGTCGTGGCTTTCCCAGAACTGCACCAACAGCTGTTCGTACGTCACCTCGCGAGGGTCGAACACCACCAGCACGACTTCGGTATGGCCGGTGCGCCCCGAGCACACCTCGTCATACGTGGGGTTGGGTGTGTAACCCCCGGCGTACCCGACCGCGGTGGAGTAGACGCCCGGAAGATTCCAGAACCCACGTTCGGCCCCCCAGAAGCACCCTTCCCCAAACACCGCGGTCTCGAGCCCCTCGGGGAAGGGCGGCACGATCACGTGCCCGTTGACGAAATGTGTGCCGGATACCCGAATGGGGGTGGAGCGCCCGGGCAGGGCTGCACCCTCCTCGACGATTGCCGGTTTTCCCGGTTTGAGCCCCACATCGAGCCGTCCCAAGATCTGATCGCGAACGTTATCCGCCCAAGAAGCCATGCTCTCGATGGTACGCCGCGGTGTGCCCCCGATTTGCTGGTCTAGCTGGGGTTTCCAGGTATATGCAGCATGAATTTTCACGCACCGCGATTTGGAGCTATGATGACCGTCACACGAGAGATGTTGTGACTCATCTCACCGTGGAGGTGCTTGCAATAGTTAGCAGGAAAGGCAGCGATGACAGCGCAGTCGGCAGGCCATGAATCGATGCCCACTTCAGGCTGGCAGCTGACGCCACGCTGCTACAACACCTCATACCGCGTTGCGGCATTCCGCGCCCTTGTCATCGCTCTCGTGCTCGCGGCCGGCCTCGCGTTTCTCATCCTGATCTAGCCGATCCGGCAGGGTCACCCACTCCGTCAAACATTCGGTAACCAAATCGGGGATGTCTGCATCCTTGCGACGCGTTGCGCAATAGAGCAGGGTTGAATCGGTAGGCCGGCACTCCGGAGTAACCGGTTTGACCGTGTCTTCTATTGAGTGGATCTGCACACACGCGGATACGAAGCAAGCGGAAAGGAATCTCGTGGCTGAGTACACACTGCCCGATTTGGACTATGACTACGGCGCCCTGGAGCCCCACATCTCGGGACAGATCAACGAGCTACACCACAGTAAGCACCACGCGGCCTATGTGGCGGGCGTCAATTCCGCAGTCGCCAAGTTAGAAGAGGCACGTGACAAGGGCGACCACGCCGCGATCTTCCTCAACGAGAAGAATCTGGCGTTCCACCTCGGCGGCCACGTGAACCACTCGATCTGGTGGAAGAACCTGTCGCCCAATGGCGGTGACAAGCCCACCGGCGACCTGGCCGCCGCCATCGACGACCAGTTCGGCTCCTTCGACAAGTTCCAGGCGCAGTTCACCGCCGCAGCCAACGGCCTGCAGGGTTCGGGCTGGGCCGTGCTGGGCTACGACAGCCTGGGCCAGAAGCTCCTGACCTTCCAGCTGTACGACCAGCAGGCCAATGTTCCTCTGGGCATCATCCCGCTGCTCCAGGTGGACATGTGGGAGCACGCCTTCTACCTGCAGTACAAGAACGTTAAGGCGGACTACGTCAAGGCGTTCTGGAACGTGGTGAACTGGGCAGACGTACAGGACCGGTACACCGCGGCCACCACCAAGACGTCGGGTCTCATCTTCGGCTGATCGCGTTGGTTTCGCTTGGGCCCCGGGTTCGTTACGAATCCGGGGCCCAAGTGTATTTCCGGCGTGTCCGCTAGCGATTGCGGTGCGGTACCGCGCATGGTAATCCTGGAGTGAGCAGCGTCGCGCAATGTGGATTGTGATGTCGCGGAGGCAGATATGGCGAATGGTTCCGATCTCCCGATCGAGATCGCGCCCTTCCATGCGGGCGGGTCGCTCAGAGGATTTGTGGTGTGCGGCCGCTGGCCCGATTCCACCAAGGAATGGATGCAGCTACTCATCGTGACGGTGCGCATCGCCACATTGCCCGGATTGCTCTCCACCACAACAATTTTTGGCGCCCGCGAAGACCTGCCCGACGACCCGATGCCCGGTATGGTCGGTTTGGTCATCGCAGAAGGCACGGTACTCGGCGAATCGGCAGTCACTCCTGGGCATTTCGCGGAACACCAACCCCCGGCACTTCTCATGCTTCATCCACCATCCGAGACCAACCCCACCCTTCCGGAATGCCTTGGGGCAGCGTCGGGTTGTCTACTCCTTCCCGGATTGCCGCATCTGGGTCTGGAACATCGCGCGGCATGGGTCGAGGCCGAGTCGGACGGTACTGTGACGTCCGTGGTGAGCCGGGTGGGCATCGATCCGATCAGCGATCCCGACACGGCCGTATTGGCAATGCTGCTTGCCGCGTAACGGTTTTCGACAACCCTCCTTCCCGCTACTCGAAGCAATGGTTTCGGGCACCCGAAACCATCTCCCCTGCTGGCATTTTCGGTCTCACGGCGCTATCGTGGCGAAGTAAGCGAAGGGGAGTAGCCCCCAATCGCACGGTCGACATACTGGCGCCACGCGCCCGGCCGGCGAACCGATAACATTCGGTGGGCGAGACCTTCGGCAACTGCCCGGGTGCTAACCCTGGCCTTGTCGAAAGGTCCGCCATGTTGTCAGCCGCCGCAGTAAGTTTCGGCGTGGTATTCCTTGCGGAGCTTGGCGACCGTTCCCAGCTGATGGCCATGACCTACGCCCTGCGTTATCGGTGGTGGATGGTGCTCTCGGGTATCGCGGTGTCATCGGTCGTGGTTCACGGTCTCTCCGTCGCCGTCGGGCACTTCCTCGGTGCCACTCTCCCCGAACGGCCCATCGCCTTCTGTGCGGGTTTGGCGTTTCTCGGGTTCGCGATCTGGACATGGCGTGAGAACAACGCAAACAACGGCGGTGAACCAGCGACCGCCCGCACAACTCGTTTCGCCTTCCTGGCGATCATTTCGTCATTCGTTCTGGCCGAGCTCGGGGACAAGACCATGCTGGCCACCGTCGCACTCGCCAGCGACCATCAGTGGAATGGCGTGTGGCTGGGCTCGACGACGGGCATGGTGTGCGCTGACGCGGTCGCCATTCTGGTCGGCGCCCTACTACACCGCTCACTTCCGGCCCATCTGCTTCAGAACATCGCCTCGGTGCTCTTCGCGATCTTCGGGTTCTGGATGATCTTCGACGGCGCGCTCGGGTTGCGTTGGGTGGCTGTGACGCTTATCGGGTTCACCATGGTTGCTGTGATCTTGATCACAGTCCGTCGGCGCCGATTCACCGCTGGTCAGAGGGGATGCCCTGCTGACGGCCACACTTGCGGTCGACGTTCCACTATTTAACCGTTACCTCTGCGCGGCGATTCCCACCATAATCGCAAGCTGCCGTTATCGTCACGGACATGACATCGTGCCAGGTCAGCGTGGCGTGCGCGGAGAAAGCGCGGTGCTGGTGCGAGTAGCAACTCTGCAGGTTATACAGCTGGACACCGATCTTGGTCTGCATAGGAAACGAATGCGATCTATCCACACGGGCCGCGCCGGGGCCGTTGCGCCGTCGCCGTGGGGATTCATCAATCATTTGCCTGAGAACGAAGATTCCCAGATCGTCATGAACATTCGACGCTGCACGAATGTACCTGAGCTAGCAGGTTTGGATAACCGAACACCACGTCCACCCTGAGTGAACTTGACGGTTGCGCTTGGCTGCAGGCAAAACTAAGGTTACGATGGGCAGCAAATACGTCCCCCGAATTAGCAACTTTCTCTGTTTGTGGAGGTAAGGCTCGATGAGCACCACGTTCACCGCACGTTTGAATCGGTTGTTCGACACCGTGTACCCCCCCGGGCGCGGCCCCCACACCTCTGCCGAGGTGATCGCGGCCCTTCGTTCGGAGGGCATCACTATGTCTGCGCCGTACCTGTCGCAGCTGCGGTCGGGTAACCGGACCAACCCTTCTTCGGCAACCATGAAGGCGCTCGCCAACTTCTTCCGGATCAAGCCGGCGTACTTCACCGATGACGAGTACTACGAGAAGCTCGATCAGGAGCTGACCTGGCTCGCCAATATGCGCGACGAGGGTGTCCGCCGGATCGCAGCCCGCACTGTGGGGCTGTCCGTCGAGGCACAGGATCGCATCACGCAGGCCGTCGACGAATACCGTCGCAAAGAGGGTCTCGACAGCTAGTCCACCGCTTGCCTGGCCGGTCCACTCGGGGAGGGATCGGCCAGTTTGGCGTTCTACCCGCTCGTCGAGCCGGCTGGAACGCACAGGGGGACGGAGCTGTTCACAACTTAAGAACGTTCGGCACGCACCAGCCTGCGGTACTCGGAGGCGATCGCAAGGATCCATTCGCGATCGGAGTATCCGTCAGGCTGGTGTAGCCATTCTGGGCCTGGAAAATTCTCTTTCGGATCGCCCTCGGTCATGACCCACTTCACCACCGCGTGGGCCTGCTCATCGGGCAGCGCATCGAGCTGCACTGGCTCCACGTCGAGTTCGATATTGCCCTCACCCTCCGATTCGGGGTCAAGCCCCTGAGCATGCATCGCCTCCAGGAAGAGCGCATCGGAAATATAGGCCATCCGGTCAGCCACCTGGAACGCCAACGGACCACGCGGCCGTACCCCAATCGCGGCGTCCGGCTGACGCTTCTTGAGGTCCTTGTACAGCGGTGCCAGCACGAACATCTCGCGCCTCGCCACTAGCCAGGTCTCAAAGGTCGGCAGCAGCGACCCCACCGCCACCATCGCCATCGCACAGCCGATCAGCGTGGCCGCGGTGCCGATCGTCACGTACTCCGACTCCGCCACCGCGACACCGACTACCACCAAAACAGCCAGCACCAGCAGGCTGATCCCGACGGTGAAGAGGAACAGGGCGCGACCCCGACGGGTGCGGTTGGAGTAGGCCATTCCCGCCCAGAGCACCACCGACAGCGCTACCGCGATGTAGAGCATCGGGATCAGCCAGGCCGTGCCGGAAGCGAATCCGCCCAGGTCGTGTTTGAGGAATTCGCGAGGCGTCATCTCGGGCTGCGGACCGCGGGAAAAGAACACGGCCAGGCTGGCACCGGCGATTACGGTCGCGGCCAGGTACTGCCAACGCGCCCACCGCTTATTGGCAGTCGAGGTACGGCTGGCGGACATGCTGGTGATCATCACGCAGCTGCCCGCTGCGCAGGCCGTCAGCGCGGCCTGGCTCACAGCCACCGAGATATTGGGCCAACCCAACGAGCTGTCCACCAGCATCGTCAGCGGTTCCCAGTTCAGCGCCGATACCAGAGCCAGACTTCCCAGCGCGACGATCATTCCGGTGCTCACCGGGGATTGTTTGTGGACAAGCACCCACCCGATACGCAAACCCGTCGCCATCCCCAGCAGCCCGGCAATTACCCAGGCGATCACCCAAAGGCCTCCCCGAGCCTTACCTGAACTATGGATGCGCGATCAGATGGCAGCCGTCCCAGCCGGTACAGCAGCAGCGCCGCGAAATCCTCGGCCTCTTGTTCGGCTTCCATACCGGCCGCACCCATGCATCCGGTGCGCTGGGACAGCATGTAGGCGATGAGGTCGTCGCTGGCGAATTCGGCTTCGTCCCTAGCCATCTCGACCACCGAGGCGCCCTCGTGCCGCAGCACGACGTGGCCAAGTTCGTGGGCGAGCGTCCGGTCCCAAGTGGGCAGACCGCGCTGGATGATGAAGATGTCTTCGTTCTCGTATTGACGCCATTGACCGCACACACCGGGCGGTAGGTCCGCGGAGATGATCTCAATGGACCGGTCACGGTCGCGGCCGACGGCCTCCACGAGGGCGGTGAGTGTTACCTCGCCCTTACGCGGGGCCAAGTCGAGGACGGTGTTGACGGCATCGGTCACACGACGGCTTGCGCCCATGTGCCTCTCCCCTCACCGTGTGCCTTCCTGCGCAGGACCCTGTCTCGGGTCCTGCGGTGCCTTCCCGGACAGACCCCTAGCGGGGTGCTGTATCGATTCTCCCCTATTCGAGGAAGCGGGCGGCAGCGGAGGCGCGAACCGTGTGCCCGGCCTTGGCCTGCCGGTATCCGAGCGCGGCTCCGATGAAGGTCATCATCGCGATGCCGGCGGCACCCGGAATGGCCATCGCGGCGATCTCGGATGTCTTCGTCAGTCGGAGATAGTCGCCATAGCCGGTGCGGGGCGCGATGGTCTCGGCCGCGACGAACTGCTCGATCGGCTTGGTGACCGCCTCGGGTCGCTTGTCGCCGCCCGCGGTCACGACAACATCGCCACCGCGGCCAGCCTCGGCCTGCTTGATGGTGACGACCGGCGGCGCCGGAGGCACGACGGGCGACAGCGGTGCGATGACCGGCGGCGCGGGTGGCGTCGCGATCGCGACGGCAGGTGTCTTGGGCGTGGGTACGGTCGGCGGAGAAATGGGGCCGGTATGGATTCCGGGGTTTCCGCTCGGGGGTCGCGTTCCGGCCGCGCCACCGGAGGGAGCGTCCGGATTCGGCAGGCCGCCGATGTTGGGAAGCCCGGGCAGAGTGATCACGTGATCGTGGTCACCCTCGGATTCGTGCACGGGAGTCGTTCCGCCACCGGCACCTGGAGTGTGCGCGGCGGTACTCGGCTTCTTCTTCCAGATGACGATGGTGCGCCCACCCAGGGTGACGGTGCCGCTCGGAACCTTGGGCTCCTCGGACGACGCCTCGTGCTCCGTCTGTGTGGAGCCGGAGGCCGGCGAGTCGGCCGTCGCGCCCGGTGCGGTCGCGGTGTGCGGTGACGTCGCGGTATCCGTCTTGGGCGTCGTGGCGGTCTGAGTCTTAGGGGCCAGCGCACCGGTCACCGCGCCGAGGGCGCCCTTCAAGCTGGGATGCTCTTCGGTCTGAGTCGTTGTGCCCCTGGGGTTTTCAGCAGAGGGGCTTTCGGCGGACGGGCTGGTGACATTCGGGGTGGTGCCGGTATGGACGCCTGCGGCGCCGCCGGAGTGCGGCAGGTTGACCCCGATGCCTGTGCCGGTCGTGTTGGTGTTCGTGCTGTTGGGAGTGCTGCCGCCCGCACCGGGGGTGCCTGCGGCATTGTCGGACGATTTGCCGTTGGCGCCCGCCGAACCGGGCTTCGGAACGTTCGCTCCGGGGCCCTTGTCCTTGTCGCCCTTGCCCTTGTCCGAGTCGCTGGAACTGCCGCCCTCGGCGCCGTCCGATCCGGACGCGCCGTGCAGGCTCTTGCCGAATGACGGGGATGAGGGTGCGCTGCGGGTGCCGCCGCTGCCCGGACCACCGCCGCCACCGACACCGCCGCCGAACAGGCCACCGGTGATCTTGTGGATTGCACCAGCCAAACCGTGGTCGTGGTCATGGTCATTACCTGATCCACCGCCCGGATTTGCATCCGCTGCCGGGGTATTGATGGCGAAGACCCCGAATCCCCCCATCAGCGTCCCCGAGCTGAGCACCGTCACCACAGCCGCGCGTGCCGACGCACGCTTCAGCTGCTGGCTTCGCCTGCTCGGTTTTGCTCGATGTCGCCCCACGGCGACTAGCATGACGGGAATTTGCTCGCGGGTCAAATCTCAAGCGCAGATCCAGGCCTTCACACCCTATGCACCGCTCAAATCGCGGCCGTCAGGATTTCGCTGGGACCGGTCGGGAACCTTTGCAGTGCGCCATACGACCTCACCGATATGGGGTGGATTAGGACTCCCATCCGCACGGGGACGACGAGGGTCGGCGCGCTAGGGTTAGCGCCACACTCGCAACGCGATGAACGGAGGCCGCTGGGATGGGTTTACTCACCAGCCGCAAGAGCCGCTCGACGAAACGGGCCGAGGCTCAGGCGCTGAAGGCGAAGGCCAAGCTCGAAGCCAGGCTGGCGGCGCGAAACGACCGACGGCGGATGCGCATACAAGCGCGATCGGAATCTGCCGCCCGGCGTGACTCGCGCAAGACCGATCTGGCGACGTTGAAGGCCCAGCGGCTGATCGCCCAGGATCAGCTCAGGGCGGTCCGCGAAGGCAAGCTGCTCTCCCCCACTCGGATCAAACGCACGTTGACGGTGGTGCGGCTGCTGGCTCCTGTGCTGCTGCCGCTGCTGTACAAAGCGGCCATCGCGGCCCGCGGAGTGTTGGATCAGCGCCGCGCCGATCGTCTCGGCATACCGCTTGCTGAGCTTGGCCAGTACTCGGGGTTCGGCGCGGAGTTGTCGGCTCGTATCGCCGGGGCGGAGCAGTCGGTACAGGCCGTGCTGGACCGAGCGCCCAAGGACGCGGAGACCAAGAAGTTCACCTCAGCCGTCCGTGCGCGGCTCGATGAGTTGGGTACCGCAGTGGGGGCCGCCGAGCACATGCCGCCGACCCGTCGTCGTGCGGCGCACTCGGCGATCGCCCGCGAGCTCGATGGCATTGACGCCGACCTGTTGGCACGACTTGGAGTGAGGTAACCGATGCGCGTACTCCCCCGGCTGTTGGTGGCGTCGGCCGCAACGGCTGTCGCACTGTTGACTCTTGCGGTTCCGGCCTTCGCTCACGTACGCGTGACCACGGACAACACCGCACGCGGCGGCTACGCGACACTGGAGTTCTCGGTTCCCAACGAGTCCCAGACCAAGGCACTGACCACTGAGTTGACCATCCAATTGCCCGATGTCGGCTCGGCGAGCACCGAGCTACTACCCGGCTGGACCAGCACCGTCGATCGGGACACCGCCAAGGGCACGGTCCGGTCGGTGACGTGGAAAGCGGTTGCCGGCAACGGGATTGGGCCCGATCAGTTCGCTCTGTTCCGGGTGCGCGTCAAGCTGCCCGACACCGAGAAGGTGACCTTCCCGGCAACCCAGACATATACCGACGGTCAGGTCGTCAGGTGGGATCAGCAGGCGCAGCCCGGCGGTGCCGAGCCGGAGCACCCGGCTCCCGCATTGGACCTGACGCAAAGCAAGGCCGACCACGACGGACACTCGGCGCATGCGCCTCAGGTATCGGCAAACCCTGAATCCGGGGAGAACGGTACCCACATAGATAAGACGGCTCGGTGGTTCGGCGGGATCGGGTTGATCCTCGGTGCCGGCGCACTCGCGCTTGCAGTGACGAATCGGCGGAGGCAACAGTGATGACAGTTCTGCGCAAGTCGGTGTCGGTGCTCTTTTCCGCGTTCATATTTCCGGTGTTCATAGCGATGGCATTGGGCCTGGCGTTGCCAGGTGTGGCGTCGGCGCACGCGGTCAAGGTGGCCTCCGATCCGGCCGAGAACGCCGTCTTGTCCGGGCCTCCTGCCCAGGTCAGTGCGACCTTCAACGAGCCGCTGCAAAAGCGTTTCGCGGCGATTACGGTCACCGGCCCGGACGGCAAGACCGATCAGTGGCAGACGGGCGACCCGGTGGTATCCGGCGCGATGATTTCGGTGGGTATGAAGTCTGACGCCCCCGCCGGGAAGTACGCGGTGAACTTTCGGGTGATCTCCGAGGACGGGCACGCGGTCGATGGATCGTGGCCGTTCACCATCACCGGGTCGGGGGCACCGGCCTCCGCGGGTGCGCCCGCGGTGTCGCAGCAGCCATCGACAACGGCGAGCTCCTCGGCGACGTCGCCGAATCCGACCGACGGGGACATGCCCATGTGGCCGTTTGTCGTGGGTGTGGTGGTCTCGGTGGGTGTCGCGCTCTTCTGGACGCAGCGTCGTCGGTCGTAGATCTCTGGGGGGCTCGACTGGCCTTTTCCGCCGTAACGGCATGATGGATGACGGCAGGGCGGCAGACATTCGGGTGTGAGCCGCTCATCGTGGCCGCGAGCACCCGAGTACGACAGAAACTTGCGAAGGAGCAGGCGCATGGCGGACCAGGACAATTCGGCTAACGAGCCCGACCCGACACCGGAGAATCCCGCTGCGGGCGAGGCGTCACCGCCCGCAGCCCCGTCTCGGCCCGCGAAGGCCGCCAAGCGTCCCGCGGCCAAACGCGCGCCCGCCAAACGGGCAGGCTCGTCGGCACCGCCGAAGTCTGGTCCCAAGGCCGACTCCGGTCCCAAACCCGCTCCGGGTCCGAAGCCGCCCGCGGCGCCGAAGCCGGCTGCACAGGCGAAGCCCGCTGAGGTACCGGCACCGGAGACACCCCCGCCCGCCGAGCCCTCCAAGCCCGAGCCCCCGGCCGCGGCAACACCGGCACCCCAGCCCGCGGCGGAGTCGGCAGCGGCCGCGCCCAAGCCCGAGGTGCCCCCCGCACCAAAGCCTGCGGTCGACGCCCCCAAGCCTGCACCCGCACCAAGGCCTGTCGCCGCGGCTCCCAAGCCGGAAGTTCCCACCGCCGCGCCCACACCTGAGCCCGCCCAGCCCGATCTCGTGGCGGCGGCCAGGGAGGCTGCCGCCAAGGCGAAGTCGACTGTCGACTCGGCTCCACCACCGATTCCCGGCCCCGCGTCGGAAGTGGGCCGTCAATCGCCGAACCTGAAGATCGCGGTCGGTGCCGCGTTCGCGATCTTCATCTTGTTGCTGCTGCGGCGCCGGCGCCGCAACGGCGACTCCGTTGAATCGGACTGATCCCGCGGTGGCTGCCCGCCAGGACTGACTCCGTCGAAAAGGGCTTGACCCTCACGCCACGGGAGGCCGCACAGTGTCCCTATGAGCACGGCGGAATCGAACCCACGCACAACCGGCCATACCGACCTCATGACGGTCGGCCGAGTATCCGAGCTGACCGGTCTATCGGTGCGAGCGCTGCACCACTACGACGAAATCGGCCTGGTGGCACCCCGTGCCCGCACCGCGGTCGGCTACCGCGGATACACCGATACCGATATCGAGCGGCTCCATCTGGCGCTGCTGTACCGGGAGGTGGGGTTTGGTCTTGAGCAGATAGCGGCCCTGCTCGACGATCCGGATACCGATAGGCGCACGCACCTGGAAAGCCAGCGCGCACTGTTGTTGGACCGTATTGACCGCTTGCACCACATGGTCGCGGCAGTGGAGAACATGATGAACGCTCACAAAAGCGGTGTTCAGCTGTCCGTCGCGGAGCAGATCGAGATCTTCGGCGACAGTCGATTCGTCGATGAGTACGCGGTAGAAGCAGAGCAGCTCTGGGGCGGCACCTCGGTCTGGAAACAGAGCCAGGAACGCTCCGCCCGGTACACCAAGGAGGACTGGATCCGGATCAAGGCCGAGGGAGATCGCCTGCTCGCCGACCTCGCGGCTGCCAAACGCGAGGGCGTCGAACCGGGGTCGGAACGGGCCGATGCCTTGGCGCAGGCCCATCGGCACAGCATCGACGAGTTCTTCGATTGCTCCCCGCACATGCAGGTCTGTCTCGCACAGATGTATGTCGAGGACGACCGGTTCCGGGTGTACTACGACGACACCGAGCCCGGTCTGGCGCAGTGGCTGCACGATGTCGTAGTCGCCTCGAACGATAAGGCCGCCACCGAGTAGAGCCCGCGCAATAAACTCGGGGTATGACGACCGCACCTATCACCCCCCGACCGACCGCCGACCTGGGAGACGAGCTGGGCATCGAGATGGCCAGCTGCGACCTTCAGCTCGCCCAGTTCGGTGGGCGGCCGGTATTCGCCGGGGCAATCACCACGGTGCGCTGCCACCATGACAACGCACTGCTGAAATCCATTCTGTCAGAGCCTAGTTCGGGTGGTGTGCTGGTTATCGACGGAGGCGGTTCGCTGCACTGCGCACTGGTGGGCGATATCATCGCGGGGATCGCCGTCGATAGCGGCTGGTCCGGTCTGGTGATCAACGGGGTGGTTCGCGACAGCTCCACCCTGGCCACCATGGACATCGGGGTCAAGGCCCTCGGCACCAACCCCCGGAAGGGCACCAAAACCGGTGCCGGGGAACGCGATATCGTCGTGACCTTCGGTGGCGTCGACTTCACGCCGGGGGCGATCTGTTACGCCGACCACGATGGCGTCGTGGTGGTTCCTGCCTGATGTCGGTACGACGGCTGGCGGAAGCGCTGCGAGGGGCACCCGTACCGCTGGCCGCTGTCGATATGGATGCCGCACGAGCCAATGCCGCGGCATTGGTCAGCGCGGCATCCGATCTACCCATCAGGGTGGCCAGTAAGTCGATACGCAGCACCGCACTGATCCGGAAGTTCCTGGAGATACCCGGATTTCGCGGGGTGCTGGCCTTCACCCCAGCGGAGGCGGTGCATCTCGCCGATGCCGGTGTGGACGACCTGCTCATCGCCTACCCCAGTGTCGACCGTGGGGCACTGGCGACGGCGGCCCGGCACCGCTCCGTAATCCGCCCGCTGATCGATTCGGCCGACCACGTGCGTCTGCTCGCCGCCGTTGCACAGGAGACCAACGCGCCCATCCCGGTATGCCTCGATATCGATGCCGGGTGGCGGCCTCTCAGCGGCCCGGTGCATCTGGGTCCGAAGCGATCGCCAGTGCGCACCCCCGAGCAGGCGGCAGCACTCACCGATCTGGTGTGCGCCACGCCCGGGCTGCGGCTGGCGGCGGTCATGGCCTACGACGGGCAGATCGCCGGCGTCGGCGATATCGTCCCGGGAAATCCCTGGTACCAGTTGGCGGTTCGTGGCATGCAGGCGTCCTCGCTGCGCGACCTCGGGGACCGTCTCCCCCGGGTTCTGGACGCGGTGACCGCCCGCCTACGGGCCGCCGGGGCGCCGCCGCTAGAACTGGTGAACTCCGGCGGAACCGGCAGCCTGGCCCGCATCGCGGGACTGGGTTTCGCCACCGAATTGGCCGCCGGTTCGGGCTTCTTCGCCCCCGCCCTTTTCGATAACTACCGCAACCTGGACCTGGATCCGGCCGCCGCCTTCGCATTGCCCGTGGTACGCAAGCCGGCGCCGGAGCTTGCCACGGTGCTCGGCGGCGGGTACATCGCCAGCGGCCCGGCCGGGCCGAGTCGGGTTCCGGTGCCGTCGTGGCCCACGGGTTTGTCATTCGAGACATCCGAGGGCGCCGGCGAAGTACAGACTCCGTTACGCGGGGCGCGCGAGCTGCAGATCGGCGACGTGGTGTGGTTCCGGCACGCCAAGGCCGGTGAGCTCTGTGAGCACTTCACCGAACTACAGCTTGTCGAGGACGGTCAGCATGCCGGATCGGTATCCACGTATCGCGGTGAGGGAATGATGTTCCTGTGAGCGAGTGGCGTAACTGGAGCGGGCAAACATCTTGTGCCCCAGCGCTGGTGGCCCGCCCGCGCACCGAGGATGAGCTGGCGTTCACCCTCAGAAGGTCTGCCGGGCGGACGGTGCGCCCGATCGGCTCGTCGCATTCCTTCACCGAGCTGTGCGTCACCGACGGCGTACAGATCGATATCGCGGAACTGCGTCACGTCATCTCGGTGGACGAGCAGGACCGGATGCGGGTCCAGGCCGGTATCACCCTGCATGAGCTGAATCGCCAGTTGTTGCGGCACGGGCTGGCGCTGCCCAATCTCGGCGATATCGACACCCAGACTCTCGCGGGGGCCGCCGCCACCGGCACCCATGGGACGGGCCTGGGGTTCGGCAATATCTCTCAGACCATCGTGTCGGTGCGAATCATGGCCGCCGACGGCACGGTTCACGAGATCACCGGCGGCGACGAGCTGCGCGCGGCGCGGATCTCTCTGGGTGCACTGGGTGTGGTCACCGAGTTCACCCTGCAATGCGTGCCGTCGTTCCGGCTGTACCGCCGCCAGTCTGTGCACGATCTGGACTCCGTGCTGGCTGATCTACCCGCGCTACTAGCAGATACCGATCACCTTGAGCTGTATCTGTTTCCGCATACGCGGCGGGTGCTGCTACTGCAATCGACGCGCACCGACGAGAGTCCGTGGCCCCGTCACCCGGTGAAGCATTGGGTGGAGCGCGACCTCGTGGAGAACGGTGCGCTCGGTGCGTTGATGTGGACGGCCGGGCGGGTACCGGCCGCCGCCCCACGGATATCTCAACTTGTTGCGGCCCTGGCCGGTTCCAATGAGTCGCAGGATGAGAGCGCCGCGGTGTTTGCGAGCCCCCGCAAGGTGAAGTTCACCGAGATGGAGTATTCGCTTCCGCTGGCCAATGCCGGCGAGGCGATCGAGACCGCGCTGGCCACGATCGAACGGAACCGTCATCGCGTGGCCTTTCCCTTGGAGGTCCGCTTCACTCAGGCCGATGATGCGCTGCTAGCCCCCGCCTATGGCCGCGAGAGCGTCTATCTGGCGGTGCATCAAACGATTCACGGCCAGTGGGAACCGTACTTCCGAGACCTGGAGCCCATCTTGATCGGGCTGGGCGGCCGCCCGCACTGGGGCAAGCGGCACACGCTCACCGCCGATCAGCTGAGCGAGCGGTATCCGGAGTGGCAGACATTCCAGGATGTCCGCGCGCGGCTGGATCCCGCAGGCATGTTCAGCGGCGGATACCTCAGCCGGCTGCTGGGGCCCGTCAGGCCCTGAACCAGGGCGGCGGTGTCGGGACGAAATCGAGGTCGGAATCAATCACTGCGGGGGATGTCCCGGTGATCTCGCTGTCCCAGACGAACTCGCTGGGCCAGTCGTCCGTGGCGACGGGAGAGTTGTGTTTTCCCACGATGCACTCCCAATGACCAGGTCAATTATCTGGGTACAATATGTACCCAGATATACTTTAGGCGGGTTGAGGTCCAAGATTCAAGCCCCACCTGCCTGGTATTACGAGCGCCCGATCCAGCGCGGCGCGCGGCCTTCCGCGAATGCGCGTGGCCCCTCGACCGCGTCATCCGACCCCATGAGCCGCAGGTGATCGGCCGTCTCCCGCGCCGCCACCTCGGCCGCGGACATCGCCGTCAGCTGCGCGTCCCACAGCAGCCGCTTGGTCAAAGCCGCGGATTGGGGCGCCACATTAACCGAAATATCGTGCGCCATCTCCAGCGCGGTCCCGAGTACCTTCTCGGCAGGCAGACAGTGGTTGGCCAATCCGGTCTCCACTGCCCGCCGCGCCGAAAAGGGCGCGCCGGTGAGGAGCAGCTCCGCCGCCACCGCGGTGCCCACCAGACGCGGTAACGTCCAGTGCGCCATGGCATCCGGCGCCACCCCGAATCTCACCTGGGGTATCGCGTAGCGACCTTCCTCGGCGAGGATGCGGATATCGGCGTGCAGTGCCAGTGTCATCCCGATACCAATGGCGTGCCCGTTCACCGCCGCGATCACGGGCGTGCTCAGTTCGAACGCGGCGGGCCGCACCGGAGACGCCGAGAAGTCCGGATTGTCCGGCGCCGCAAATGTTTCCGCGTCGGACGAGATCAGTGCACCGCTACAGAATGCGGGTGGGGAGCCGGTGAGCACGATGACGCGCACGGCGGCATCCTCGTCGAGCCGCCGATAAGCGGCGCCGAGATCGCGTCCAAGATCGGCGGTGAAGGAGTTACGTGTCGCCGGTCCGTGCAGCGTAAGTACCGCTACCCCGTCCCGAATCTCCGTTCGGAGCTCGGTCATCTAGCTGTTGACAGCAACCGACTCAGCGGGCGATGAAGTGGCCGCGGCCTTCCTCTTGCCGAAGCGCATGCCCTCGCTGATCCGGCTGCGCCGCATCATGCCGATGTCATAGGCGTAGTTCTGCTTCAAACGCCACGGGTGCTTGTCGCCCTGCTTGGGAAGTTCCTCCAGCGCACGCAGCACGTAACCCGGAGTGAAGTCCATGAACGGCTGCTTCTCTATCGTCTCGTCGGCCAGCTCGGGAACCGCTGTGACGTAACCATTCTCGTCCATGTAGTTCAGCAAACGGCTCACGTACTCGGACACCAGGTCGGCCTTGAGTGTCCATGAGGCGTTGGTGTACCCAATGGTGAACGCCATGTTCGGGACACCGGTGAGCATCGCGCCCTTGTATACGGTCTGCGAGGGCAGGTCCACGGGCACACCGTCGACCGTCGGAATGACGCCGCTGAAGAACTTCAGGTTCAAACCCGTCGCGGTGATGACGATGTCGGCGTCGAGGTGCTTGCCCGACTTGAGCTTGATGCCCGTCTCGTCGAAGGTCTCGATGTGGTCGGTGACGATATCGGCCCTGTGCTTGCGGATGGCTTTGTACAGATCGCCGTTCGGCACCACACAGAGACGCTCGTCCCACGGGTTGTACTTGGGGCCGAAGTGGGTCTTGTAGTCGTATCCCTTGGGTAGCTGAAGTTTGGCCTGCTGCATGATGATTCGCCGCGCGGCGCGCGGGAACTTTCGGCTCGCCTGGTAGCTAAAGATCAGCTGTGCGATGTTGATCCAGCGGGCAACCGGGTAAGCAGCCTTGGCCGGCAATATCTTTCGCAGACCGTTGATTATCGGGTTCTCGTTGGGCAGCGACAGGATGTAGGTGGGCGAACGCTGCAGCATGGTGATGTGTCCGACATCGGGCGCCATCGCCGGCACCAATGTCACGGCGGTGGCGCCGGAGCCGATAACCACGACCTTCTTGCCCTTGTAGTCAAGGTCCTCGGGCCAATGCTGCGGATGCACCACCGTGCCCTTGAAATCAGCCAATCCGGGGAACTCCGGCTGGTAGCCCTGGTCGTAGTCGTAGTAGCCGCTGCAGCAGAACAGGTACGAACAGGTGTATTCGACGATTTCGCCGTCGCGATCCACCGGGATGGTCCACTGCTGAGTCTCGGTCGACCAGGCCGCACCCAAAACCTTGTGCCGGTACTTGACGTGTCCGTCGATACCGGCGTTGGCCGCGGTCTTGTGCACGTAGTCGAGGATGGACGGGCCGTCTGCCAGGGTCCGGCTGTCGTTCCACGGCGAGAACCGGAAGCCCAGGGTGTACATGTCCGAGTCAGACCGGATACCGGGGTACTTGAACAGGTTCCAGGTACCGCCCATATCGTCGCGGGCCTCGAGCACCGCGTAGGTCTTGGACGGGCAGCGGTTCTGAATGTGCCAGGCCGCGCTGATTCCGGAGATGCCGGCGCCGACAATGAGCACGTCAAAGTGTTCGGACATGCCGCGATGCTACCGCTTACAGTTCGGTGAGAAAAGTAAAGTTAGGCCCTTGCAATCGTGCGCACTCTGTGCCAGCGACACCGCAGGTCAGGGCCGTCCGGCCCCGGTGAACACGTACTCCGACCAGTCGGGACGCCGAACGGCGTGCCAGTACTCGGGCAGACGCCAGGGGCTGACGGTGTGTATCTCCCCATCTGCATTCTTGAAGTAGGAATGTTCGACGGCCGGGTGCGACCACACCATCTTGTTGATCCGCTCCTGCGTGCGCCGGTGCCAGTCCGCCGCGGGCTGCGGCTCCGGTTCCATCGCCAGTCGGCTCTCACCGGCCAAGCGTTCGAGGCATTGCGTGATGTACCGCATCTGCAATTCGGACTGGAAGATGAGGCTCCCGCCGTGCGCCAGGTGGGTGCCGGGCCCGTAGATGATGAAGAAGTTGGGGAATCCGGGGACGGTGATTCCGCGATGCGCGTAGGGCCGGTCACCCCACATGCTGCGCAGCTCGACGCCGTCACGTCCCACGATCCGCAGCGGCCACAGCACCTCGGTGGCCCTGAATCCCGTGGCATACACGATCACGTCGGCGAGGTGAATCGTGCCATCCTCGGTGACGACGCCATCCCGCTCGATCCGTTCGATGGATGTGCGTACCAGCTCGACATTGTCGCGACGCAGGGTTCGCAACCAGCTTCCGTTGTCCTGGAGCGTTCGCTTACCGGTCGCTGGGTAATCGGGCAGTACCTGTGCGAGAAGCTGTTCGTCGTCGCCCACCTGCCGGGTTATCCAGTCGGTGAACATCATTCGGGCCGCAGCGTTGATCGCACTGACCGCATAGCCCTGGTCGGGATAGTCGGGATCAATCTCGGCGGCGTCGAGCCCCTTATCGGCACCGGGCCACATGAGGAGGAACCGATACCAGCGGCCGTAGAACGGAAGATGCTTCATGGCCCATCGCACGCCGTCCTCGACCTGGTCGTGGTACATGGCGTTGGGGAACATCCACTGCGGGGTGCGCTGAAACACCGTGAGGTGCTCGACCTTCTCGGCGATGGCGGGCGCAATCTGAAATCCACTGGCGCCCGCACCGATAAGGGCGACGCGCTTTCCGGTGATATCCACCGAGCCATCCCACCGCGCGGAGTGGAAGGCCGGACCCGCGAAGGCGCCGTCGACGGCCGGGATGTTCGGGCGGTTGAGCTGACCCACCGCGCTGATGACGGCCCGTGCCCGAAGCTCTTGTATTTCACCGCTTGCCGCGCGGACCCGGACCACCCATAGCGCGTCCTGTTCCTCCCAGGTGGCCGACTCGACCTCGGATTCCCACAGCACATGCTCATCCAGACCGTGCTTGTCGACGACGGTCTGGAAGTACTCACGTAGCTCGGGCTGCTCGGCGAAGTAGTGGCTCCAGCCATCACTCGGCTCGAAGCTGTAGCAGTAGAAATGGTTGGCGACGTCCACGCGGGCGCCGGGATACGTATTCTCCCACCATGTTCCACCGGGACCGGCGTTCTTCTCGACGATGGTGAAGGGGATGTTGGCCTGTGCGAGCCTGATTCCCGCCAAGATCCCCGATTCCCCACAGCCGATCACCACGACGGGCAGCGTGTCGGTGTGGCCTGAATCCAGCGGCGCGGCGCGTCGTGGATCTACACCGTCCAGATCGAGTTCCTCCAGAATCAGCGGCAGATATTCGTTCGGAACCTCCTCGCATGCTGCCCAATTCATCATCTCTCGGACAAGGTCCGCATCCAGTGGCGCCGGCTCCGGGCATCCCCGCTCCCGGTACTCGACGATTGCTTCAAGGGCCACCTTCCGCGCCCGCTCCTTATCCTCCTCGGACATGAAGCCCTGGACTTCGTTGAGGAAGGTGGCGGCCTGCTTGAACTCGCGGATGTAGCGCGGATCGCCGGTGATGTGCACGAGAGACAACAACAGAGTGGGGATGCTAACGGCCTCGAGAGCCGCGGCGATCTCCTGCGTAGGGGTGGAAAAGGGGTGACCCGCGTACCGGTTGCGCACCGAAGTCGCCGCTCAGCCGAGGTAACTCGCGGGCAGCGACACCACGCCGTTGATCCAGCCCGACCGGAACCGGGTGGCCGCACCGGTCGGTGTCAGGTCCGGCAGCCTGTCGGCCATGGCGTCGAACATGATGCCGATCTCCAGCCGGGCGAGGTTCGCGCCCAGGCAGTAGTGAATCCCGTGGCCGCCGAATGCGAGGTGCGGGTTGGGGTCGCGCTCGATGTTGAAGGTGAACGGGTCGTCGAATACCTCCTCGTCGAAGTTGGCCGAGGCGTAGAACATTCCGACACGTTGCCCCTTCCTGATGTGCACTGCGGCGAGTTCAACATCCTGCAGCGCGGTGCGCTGGAAGGCGATGATGGGACTGGCCCATCGGATGATCTCGTCCGCGGTGGTCTGCGGACGGTGCTGCCGATACAGCTCCCATTGGGTGGGGTTGTCCGCGAAGGCGAGCACCCCGTGTGTGATGGCATTGCGCGAGGTCTCATTGCCCGCGACCATGAGCTGGATGACGAAGTAGGCGAACTCCAGCGGGGTCAGCGGACGGTCGTCGTAGGCGCCCTGGACCAGCCCGGTGAGAATGTCGTCTTGCGGATTCTTTTGCCGCTCTTCGGCCATCGCGTACGCGTAACCCAGCATGGAAACAGTTGCGGCGGTGGCAGAATCTTTGCCGATGGCTGGGTCGTCATAGGCGAACATCTGGTTTGTCCAGTCCAGCACCTGCTGGCGGTCCGCCTCCGGGATGCCCACCAGATCCGCGATAGCGTGCATGGGCAGCACTGAGGCGATATCGGAAACGAAATTGCCGCTGGACTTTTCGGCGGCCGATTCCACGATGTCCTGGGCGCGGAGGACAAGCCGTTCATGCAGTCCATTGACGGCCTTCGGTGTGAACAGCGGTGACACGATGCGCCGCAGGATCCGGTGCTTGGGTTCGTCCATGTCGATGAGCAAATTCTCGCGCTGGATGTCAAGTTGCTCGGCGGTGATGTCCTCGTTGTAGCGCACCACCGTCGTGTTCGCACTGTTGGAGAACACCTCATTGAGGCGCGATACCTCTTTGACATCATCATGTTTGGTGACCGCCCAGTAGCCGTCGTCGTCGAACCCGGCGACTCCCCTGGGCTGGGCGTTCCACCAGATGGGCTCGGTCTTGCGGAGATACGCGAACTCCTCGACGGGGATTCGCTGCTGAATGAGGTCAGGGTCGGTGAAATCGAACCCCGGCGCGAACGGACAGACGGTCATCGCTTGAGATACCCCTTGTCGACGGGAACCTGCGCGCCGGTCATGACGCCGGATGCATCGCCTGCAAGCCAGGCCACCACCTCGGCGATCTCCGCGGGTTCGACAAGCCTGTCGTTGTCCACCAGGGTCTGGCTGAAGCTCTGCAGGTATCCCGGGTACTTCTCGAACATCCTCAACACCGACTCGTCGGCCGCCAGTGGCGTGTTGGTTCCGTACGGGTGGATGGAGTTGACGCGAATCCCATACTCCCCCAGCTCAACTGCCAACGAATTGGTCAAACCCACGACACCGAACTTGGCTGCGACATAGTGTCCGCAGCCCGGCATGGCCTTGATCCCGGCCGAGGAACTGACCGTAATGATGGACCCGCCGTTACCTGCTTCGATCATCGCGGGCACCGCCGCCTTTATGGTGTTCCAGACACCGGTCAGGTTGATGTCGATGACGTCACGCCACTGGTCGGGCTCGATCTCCCAGAGCCGCGCCCAGCTGGCGATGCCCGCATTGGCGACCACGATGTCCAGGCGCCCGAATCGGGTGATGGCCTCGTTGATCACCTTCTGCTGTCCGGCGAGGTCACGCACGTCGATGCGTTCGGCGATAATCTCCCGGCCGAGATCCTGTACTGCGGAAACGGTTTCGTCGAAATCTTCGGCCGTGGTTGCCGGGTATTCGTTATAGGGCGACGGCTTGTCGCAGGTGTCGATGGCCACGATATCGGCGCCGTCAGCAGCGAGCCGGATGGCATGGGCACGGCCCTGGCCGCGCCCAGCCCCGGTGATGTAGGCGACCCGCCCGGTGAGCGGCTTATCACGCTGAGCTGGCAGGGCTGACTGGGCTGACTGGGCTGACTGGGCTGTCATCGGACACCTTTTCTCGGATGGTCGCGGGGCGGAAGGAGTAGTCGGAAAGCGGGGAATGCTTTGAAAACCAGTTCATTTCACTCACCGTTTGGGGCCGGTAGTACCGCGCCTCCCCCTTGGAGTTGACGAAATAGGTGCTTAGTGGTGGCTGGCAGTCGGTGGCGTACAGCCGGATCGCCTTGCCTTGATGGGCCATTCGCCGCACCCACTTGTCGAAGGCTCGCTGACTGACTTCCGCAACCTCGCGGTGGGTGCGACTCGATTCGGCGATGACGCGTGCGGCGTGGCGCGCATTGGCCTCCACCATGGCGTGCCACCCCTGCCCCTGGTTGCCTTCGGGGCCTACCAGCACCCATCGATTGGGCAAGCCGGGTAGCGCCGAGCCACCGTAGGTCCGCATCTCATGGTCGCGGTAGTACTCGCCGAGGTCGAACCCGTTGCGGCCCTCGATGGTTCCCGGTTTGTAGTGCTCCGGGTCGGTGTATATCTCGTAGCCGGTGGCCAAGACCAGGAGATCGACCTCGTGCTGCGCGCCACTCGCTGTCTCGATGCCGGTTTCGGTGACCCGCAGGATGGGTTCGGTGACCAGGCGCACGGTTCCGGCGTCCACCGCCTGCAGGAAATCGTTCGATAGGACGGTGCGTCGTGCGAGGATTCCGTAGCTCGGCATCAGGGCGTCGCGCAGCGCGGGATCTCTGACAGTGCCGCGCAGTAGCGCGCGGTACCAGCGCCGTGCCATATCGTCGTAGCGGGGAATCAATACGCGCAGTATCGATTCCGGTAGGAGTGGCAGCAGGTGGAACAACATGGCCTGCGCGGCGTCCATGGCCGCGACGATCACCGCGTTGATGACGGTCAGGATGAAGGGTGCGTTCAGGATCCGCTGGGCACGCGGCGAGAGATCCGGGTTGGGTTTGGGAATGATCCACGCGGGAGTGCGCTGGAATGTCGTGACCGATGCGGCCGTTTCCGCGACGGCGGGGGCAATCTGGATGCCGCTGGAGCCGGTCCCAATGACCGCGATGCGCTTGCCGGCGTGATCGTACGAGTGATCCCACGCGTTGGGCCGCACGGTTCTGCCACGAAAGTCGTCGAGACCGGGGATATCGGGTCCGGGTTTGGCGTCGATGTATCCGCCCACCGCACTGATGACATATCGGGCCCGGATGCCCGGTCTCCCGGCGATCGTCAGCTCCCAGTGGTCACCGTCTTCACTCCACCGTTGCGCGGTGACCGCGCTGCCACCCTGGAAATGTCTGCGCAGTCCCAGGTTTTCCACCACCGACAGGTGATAACGCTGGATATCGGCACCGTCGGCGAACAGCCTCTTCCACTGCCCTGTTCGCGCAAAACTCAACTGATAGAACAGGACCGGGATGTCGACACCGAGGCCCGGATAGGTATTGTCACGCCACGTGCCGCCGAAGTCGTCGGCGCGGTCCAGGATCACGAAATCGTCGATACCCTGTTCCAGCAGGTAATGGGCGGCTGCGATACCGCCGGGACCCGCGCCGATGATCGCGACCTGAAAATCGATGTCACTCATGCTATTTCCTGCCTGCGGCGGACAGTCCGCCCAGGATGAATCGGGAGAAGTAGTCGCGCACCGCGGCCGGGTCCTTCAGGTCGAGAGAGATGGCAGGCAGCACTTCGATGCTCATCAGGGTTCGCATAATCCATTCGGCCGCCTCGGTGGCGTCGACGTCCCCGCCGATCTCGCCGCGGTCCCGGGCGGCCTCGACCTGGGGCACCCAGAACTCGACGGACCGGCGCATCAGATCGTCGCCGCACTCGTCGAGGACCAGTTCCAGGACGTTGGAGACATGCAGCGTCGGGTCCAGACGATCCGACCAGGCCCGGTGGTCGCTGATGCGTACCGCGGCCTCGCCGACCTGGTCGGTGAGCGTGGTCTTGGCGCTCACGGCCCCGGCGAACAGCTCGATGAAGGCGCTCGCGATGAAGCCGACGGCGACGTCGATGGCTTCCTTTTTGCCGCCAAACCAGTTGTAGATGGTTCCGCGCGAGACACCGGCCTCATCGGCAGCGGCCGACAGGCTGAACCGTTGAATTCCCGAGCGGACCAGGGTCTGAGCGACGGCCGCGACGATTGGTTCGGGTACTTCACCACGCGGGCCGGTCGTCTTCACGAGCTTCACGTTTGAACACTTTGCGCGAATGTGTTCATAGTGTCAATAGGCGCTTAGCGGCTCTTCCGGGTTCCGGCCAACAGCTGCTCCACGGGCCGGGTGTTGATCACCCGTTCCTCCGGAACCCCAGCCTCCAGCGCGCGTTCGCATCCGTATCCGGAGAACTCCAGCTGCCCCGGCGCGTGCGCATCGGTGTCGATGGAGAAGTCGCAGCCGATGTTCAGCGCGAGGTCGAGCAGCCGACGCGGCGGGTCACGCCGTTCCGGGCGAGAGTTGATCTCGACGGCGGTGCCGGAGTCACGGCAGGCCCGGAAGACCTCAGCGGCATCGAATGCCGACTCGCCTCGGGTACCCCGCTCCCCCTCCACCAGCCGTCCCGTGCAGTGCCCGAGCACGTCGACGCGTGGGTTGGTGACGGCGGCGATCATGCGGCGGGTCATCGCCGCGGAGTCCATCGCGAGCTTGGAATGCACACTGGCGACAACGATGTCGAGCTGATCGAGGAGCTCGGGGTCCTGGTCTAGTGCGCCGTCGTCGAGGATGTCAACCTCGATGCCGGTGAGGATTCGCATGGGCGCCATCTGATCTCGCAGCTCGTCGATGACTGTCAGCTGGGCACGGAGCCGTTCAGCGGAGAGGCCGTTGGCGACCCTCAGACGTGGCGAGTGGTCGGTGAGCGCACAGTACTCGTGTCCGAGCGCCTTTGCGGTGCTCATCATTTCCGCGATGGGTACAGATCCGTCTGACCAGTTGGAGTGCAGGTGCAGGTCACCCTTAAGCGCTTTTCGCATGCTGCCGCCGCCGGTGCTTTTCGCGTTGGCCCGCAGTTGTTCGAGGGTGGCCGGAACCTTGCCTGCCCAGGCCTCGGCGGCGACGGTCGCCGTCTTGGGGCCCAACCCGGTCAGGCCTTTCCAGGTCTTGTTGGCGCCGTGGCGTTCTCGCTCGTCGGGAGTAAGCGCGGCGATGACATCGGCGGCCTTACGGTAGGCCATCACGCGGCGCGATTCTTCGCGGCCGAGCTCCTTGTAGTAGGCGATTTCCCGAAGGGCCGCAACTGGATCCATGGCCGTGAGCCTATTCCGCGTCGAAGTGAACGGCCACGGGGTTTTCCACTCCAGTCAGGAGACCGCGCTGAGATCCGCCTGGTCTTGCCAGACGGCAGCGACGTGGTTGAGGTCGAGGCCCAATGCAATGGCCAGTTGGACGACGACACCGAAGGCCGGAGTCGGTAGTCGTCCCGTCTCGATCTTGCGCAGCGTCTCCGGTGAGATGCCGGCGGAACGGGCGATGTCGTCGAGGGGGCTGTCGGCCCGGGCGGAACGCAGCAGCCCGCCCAAGCGCTTACCCGCGGCGAGTTGTTCGGCGGTAAGCGGCAGACGAACCATGCTCTCGACCTTAGTCTTGGTATTTAAATACCGAAAGCCCTAAGGTGGTATTTAAATACCGCTGAGGAGGTTCGCGTGATCGAGTTGAAGTCACCCGGGGAGATCGCGCGCATGCGAGTGACCGGAGGGTTCGTCGCCTCGGTGTTGTCCGAGTTGTCGGCGCTCGCCGAGCCAGGTGTGAACCTGCTTGACCTTGAGCAGCGGGCGCGTGACATGGTCGCCGAACGCGGAGCGGTGTCCTGCTACTGGGACTACTCCCCCTCGTTTGGGCGCGGTCCGTTCCGCAACGTCATCTGCCTGTCGGTGAATGACGCTGTACTGCATGGGCTTCCGCACGACTACGTGCTGGTTGATGGCGATCTGCTGAGCATGGATTTCGCGGTGAGCATCGACGGCTGGGTGGCCGACTCCGCGGTTAGCCTGATTGTCGGCGTCCCCGATCCCGAGGATGTGCGGCTGATCGACACCACCCGGGCGGCGCTGGATGCGGCGAGCGCGGCGGCTCGGCCGGGTAACCGGCTCGGAGATATCTCGGCGGCGGTCGCCGGGGTGGCCGAGGGCGCCGGGTATCGGATCAACACCGATTTCGGTGGGCACGGCCTGGGGCGCACCATGCACGAGGATCCGCACGTCCCGAACAAGGGAACGGCAGGACGGGGATTGAAATTGGAGCCCGGTCTGACGCTGGCGCTGGAACCGTGGTTCGGGCGCGGAACCCACCGGCTCACCGTCGATCCGGACGGGTGGACGTTGCGGATGGCCGACGGAACGCGCGGCGCGCATTCCGAGCACACCATCGCCATCACCGAGGACGGCCCTCAAGTGCTGACGCTGGTAGAGCGCTAGCTCCGAGGAGGACGGGTGACGCGTAACAAGTGGGGAGGGGTCGCTGTTGTCGCCGTAGTGGCGGTGATCTTCGCGCTCGTGGGTCCGAAGACCGGCTGGTTCGAGCCGCGGCCCCAATACAAGGCAGCACCCACTTGCGGCGAAATGCTTGCCTCGCCCAAAGCGGAGGACATCTTCAAGGTTGCCTTCTCAACACTCGCAGGTGAGCGTCGAGAGACCTCCATGGACCTTCCCGACCACCCGATGTGCGCGTTTCAAGCGGAGCACCCCATGTCAGTCGCGTCCATACCCTCGACCGGGGAGCCGTTCTGGCGGTCATTGCATGTGAGCCTTGATGTGTACCCGGAGGAATGGACAAGCCCACGGTCCCCGATCTTCCTGCGGGGCGGTGTCCGTGAGGCTCGCGAGCGGTACCGAGCGGACAGCGAGTGCAAGGCGCCGCAGGCCGAGGGCACGTACAACGAGTCCGCGCTCGGTGACGAAGCGATCTCCTGCTGGACCGTATCGGGCGATAGTGGTTACCGACTCGCGTTCCGGCATGTGATTTTCCGACAGAGCAATCTCAACGTCGCCGTCGAAACGGCGGGTTCGAACTATATGCCCGCGGGTGCAGTTGGTGACAGCCCGGCACTACGCGCGAGTCTCGAACAGAACACCCGATGCATAGCCGAGGTGCTCGCTGATTTCGTCGGAGCGCACGTCACCGAGCGCCACACCTGCGGCGGGTCCGCGCTGGCGGCCTGATCCCTCCAGGCCGCGCAACCACCTTCTGCGAGGACTGACAGTAATAATTCGGTGCGGTGTCGTACTTCCTAAGCCGGCACATGGTTCGCCAGTCGCTCCTGATGCCTCGCCGGTGGAATCCATCTTCGTACAGTTGCCGTCCGATCCAGGCAATGACGCGTTCCCTGGTCAACGCTGCGGGATATCTGCGATCTCCGTGACGTCCTCGGCGATCTGCGTGCGATTTCCGCCCTTGTCGACGAGATACAAAATGCCGCTGTTGAGGCCCTTCGGTTCGACCACTGCCGTTTCTCCGTCTCCGAGGTTCAGCGCGAAAAGAGCCGGACCGGGCGTGCTGATCCGGTCCCAGTGACCGTTCATGTACGCCCATACCACCGGGGCGGACCAGGCGGCGTTCTGATCGCATTGCCGCTGTTGGTAATTCACGTAGAGCGAGCCATCGGAGCCCCACCAGGCTCGGCGCACCCGGTACTGGATCTCACCCTCGGCGGGTGTATCGGGATGGATTGTGTTCCGCTGGCCGGTAGCCATGTCGAACAGGTCCACGCCGACGCTGGAACAGCTCCTCGCCGATTCGTCGGCGCTGTAGCTTCCGATGGCCAGGCGCTTGCGATCTGGGCTGATGGCGCCCCAGACATCACTCTCCGACGGAAAAGCGTAGTCGCCCAGGCTCATCGGTGTACCCCCGGGCCTGACGATATAGAGGGTCTGGCTAAGTTCCCAGGGCCTAGTCGGCCGGTAGACGACCGCCTGCAGGAACACGTACACCCCCTGTGCCGCATCGAGGAAGAATGTGTATGGGGCCACACTCGACTGCGCGGGTTGCGGTGCGGCGAGCGATATCGGCCCGAGATCCTTGACCTGATACTCGGAAGCGTTTAGGTCGATCCCCTTCACAGCCGCCGTGGTCGTCTTACCGTCCTGACTGGGATTGTTCGCGGCGCCGAGGTCAAAGCCGCCCACAACTCCGTCGCCCAGTGGAGCCAATGGTGGGAGAAAACCCATGCATGTTCCGCTGCAATCGATCTCCTGCTCCGCGAGGCTCGCAGTGTCTGCCACCGTGATGGCCGAAACACCCGCGCTGTAAATGTGCCGGCCGTCTCGGGTCAGCTGCACCGGGCCCGTGAGGGAACGCGCGACCCGCTTCAATTGGAGCGCGACCGTCGATCCCCACACCAGGCCAATCGATGTCTGAGTCTGAAAAACAAAGGTTTTCGGCGACGGTTCGGCCGTCCGACTGGGCTTGTCGCAGCCGCCGAGCAGCAAGGCCGCGACCGCACCGACCACTGTCCATACCCTTGTCCGGGGGTATCCGTTTCTCATCCGGCGTGCGACTCCTCTGGATGTTGCGGGTAGGGCCCCAGTGGCGGCGCTCCGAGTACCTGCCGCGCGGTCTCGTAGAACTCGGCACGCCCCCGCCAGCCTGCCATTCCACCGTTGATGGTGCGGGACATTCCCTCGAAGCCCGTACCAGATCCGTATTGCGCGAACTGCTCTCCATTGGAACCCGTTGCGTAAGTCCCCAGGAACGGCACCGAGCCCCATCCTCCGTCACCCAGCTTGCCCATGGCGTTACCCATCTCGTCCGAGGTTACGAACCAGGCGGCGATCCGAAACGCATACCGCGGGTCGCTGGCCAGACCAGGGTTGTTAATCAGGTCGATACCCAGCGCATTCCGGCGGCCTCGTAGTTGCCTTCGCCCGTCAGCTGGATGGGTCCGCGCCCAACGTTGTAGCCGGAGGCGGGAGTGTTAGGACGGTGCGGGCGGGGATACGGTTCCATCAATTTTTCGACACGATGGCCCGGCACCCACGGCTACTGCCGACAGCGGAGACGGTTACAAGTCAATAACGATTGTAAGGAACACCGCGTGTCAACGCCCCAACACGCGGGAGACTGCCGTTAGCAACGCTCAGTGACTGAAGCGCAGCATCTCTTCGGGAGTAATCAATCGCTCGTTCTTAGCGGGGAAACCATGACTCTTCATGGGATGACGGATCAATGACCAGGCAATTCGGCCAACCCATGTCTTCGCGGCGGGTGTGTTGGGCACGAGAACATCTCCTGCATCGGCAATCTTTCAGAACCGGTCAGTAGCATAACGCAAATTCTTGTCGATCTCACGTGTAAACGCTGACGTCAGGCAAACATATCTGGTAACGCGGATCGAAATCATTCGGAGCTACTGATCTCCGCGGCCCCGGCAACGCAGCTTTTAAGTCGCTGTGTAACAGGAAGGGCGTCCAGTTCGGCCAACCCGTAGCACCGATCGGCTCTCCCCACCGAATTGAGCGACAACCCTGGGTCCGGATCGTTGGGCATTGGGACGGATCGCGTCGGACCTGCTCGACCGCAACATCCTCGGGGATCATCACGGCATGAAGCATCACGGTGTGTCGGCCCGGCCCAATTCAACCGGCCGAACCCTCACGTAAGCGGAGCCCAACCGTCGAGCGTCGAGCGTCGAGCGTCGAGCGTCGAGCGTCGAGCGTCGAGCGTCGAGCGTCGAGCGTCGAGCGTCGAGCGTCGAGCGTCGAGCGTCGGAGAAACTAGCGCTGCGGTGCGGCGGTCGGCTTGATCGGCGCAGGCAGCGCCGTCTCGCCGACGAGGTATGCGTCCACTGCAGCGGCGGCGGAGCGGCCCTCGGCAATCGCCCACACGATCAGCGACTGGCCGCGCCCCATGTCCCCCGCCACAAACACGCCGTCCACCGACGTCGCGAACGCGTCGTTGCGCGCCACGTTCCCGCGGTCGGTCAGCTCGACGCCCAGGTCCTGGATCAGGCCCGGCTTCTCCGGTCCGACGAATCCCATTGCCAGGAAGACGATATCGGCCTCCAGCTCAAAGTCCGAGCCCTCGACCTTCTCGAACTTGCCGGCGTTGAAGACAACCTCGTGGGCCCGCAGACCGGTCACCTTGCCAGCCTCACCGAGGAACCGCTCAGTATTGACGGCGTAGATCCGCTCGCCGCCCTCTTCGTGTGCGGAGGCCACCCGGAACAATGTCGGGTAGGTCGGCCACGGGTCACGCTCGGACCGAATCTCGGGCGGGCGGGGCATGATCTCGAACTGCTGGATGCTCGCCGCACCCTGCCGGTGGGCGGTGCCCAAGCAGTCCGCACCGGTATCGCCACCACCGATGATGATGACGCGCTTACCTTTTGCGGTGATGGGCGGCTGGCCGTCCTCGTCCACGACGGGATCGCCATGCTGCACCTTGTTGGCCCACGGCAGGTACTCCATGGCCTGGTAGATGCCTTCGAGCTCACGCCCCGGGACGGGCAGATCGCGCGCTGCGGTCGCCCCGCCTGCCAGTACCACCGCGTCAAAGTTTGAACGGAGGTGATCCGCTGTTATATCAACTCCAACGTTCACTCCGGCCTCGAAAACCGTGCCCTCGGCCCGCATCTGGTCCAGACGCCGGTCGACGTGATGCTTTTCCATCTTGAACTCGGGGATGCCGTACCGCAGCAGACCGCCGATGCGGTCGGCCCGCTCGTACACGGTGACATCGTGTCCAGCTCGGGTGAGCTGCTGTGCCGCAGCCAATCCCGCGGGTCCCGAGCCCACAACCGCCACCTTCTTACCGGTCTTCACCTCGGACGGGATGGGCTTAACCCAGTCGTTCTCGAAGGCGTTGTCGATGAGCTCGACCTCGACCTGCTTGATGGTCACCGGGTCCTGGTTAATACCCAGCACGCAGGATGCCTCACACGGCGCCGGGCAGAGCCGGCCGGTGAACTCGGGGAAGTTGTTGGTGGCGTGCAACCGCTCGATGGCCTCGCGCCAGTTCCCGCGGTACACCATGTCGTTCCACTCGGGAATCAGATTGCCCAGAGGGCAGCCCTGATGGCAGAACGGGATTCCACAGTCCATGCAGCGCGATGCCTGCGTCTGCAGCGCCTCGTGCTCGAAGTCTTCGTAGACCTCTTTCCAGTCGAGAAGCCGCAGCGGCACAGGACGCCGTTTGGGCAGTTCACGCGTGGTGTGGTTCAGAAAGCCGCTTGGGTCACCCACGAGCTGCCGCCATGATCGCTTCGTTCACATCGCCTCCGGTCAGCTCCGCATCGGCGATGGCCAACAGTACGCGACGGTAGTCGCGAGGCATCACCTTGACGAAGGAGTCGCTTTGGCCGCTCCAGTCGGCCAGAATGCGTTGTCCGACGGCAGAATCTGTCGCCGCCACATGCTTTTCGATCAAGCTGCGCAGCACCTGCTCATCGTCGGGATCCAACGCCTCAAGATCCACCATCTCGTCGTTGAGATTGTCCATCAACTGCTTGTCGGGGTCGTAGACATAAGCCACGCCGCCCGACATGCCCGCAGCAAAGTTACGTCCGGTCGGGCCGAGCACCACTACCGCACCTCCGGTCATGTATTCGCAGCCGTGGTCGCCAACACCCTCGACGACGGCGGAAGCACCGGAGTTGCGGACCGCGAACCGCTCCCCCACCACACCGCGCAAGAACAGCTCACCGCTGGTGGCACCGAACAAGATGACGTTGCCGCCGATGATGTTCTTCTCGGCCACAAAGCCTTCCGGCGCCTCACGCGACGGGCGCACCGCGATGTGTCCGCCGGACAGGCCCTTGCCGACATAGTCGTTGGCGTCGCCGAACAGCCGCAGGGTGATGCCGCGCGGGACAAACGCACCGAAGCTGTTACCGGCCGAGCCGGTAAAGGTGATGTCGATGGTGTCATCGGGAAGACCTTCGCCACCATAGGCTTTCGTCACCTCGTGGCCCAGCATCGTGCCGACGGTGCGGTTGACGTTGGTGATCAGCGTCTCGAACTTCACCGGGTTGCCACGGTCCAGCGCCTCGCGGCTCATCACTATGAGCTGCTGATCCAGCGCCTTCTCCAGGCCATGATCCTGCGAACCACTGCAGTACAGGTCCTGGTTCATGAACGCCGATTCCGGCTCGGTCAGCACCGGAGTCAGGTCGATCTTGCTGGCCTTCCAGTGCGCCACCGCGCGCTCGATATCCAGCGCGGTGACCTGTCCCACCGCCTCGTTGACGGTGCGGAAACCGAGCTCGGCCATGAGCTCACGCACCTCTTCTGCGATGAACAGGAAGAAGTTCTCCACGAACTCCGGCTTGCCGTTGAATCGTTTACGCAGTACCGGGTTCTGGGTGGCCACCCCAACGGGGCAGGTGTCCAGGTGGCACACGCGCATCATGATGCAGCCGGAGACCACCAGGGGAGCGGTCGCGAAACCGAACTCCTCACCACCCAACAACATCGCGATCATCACGTCGCGGCCGGTCTTGAGCTGGCCGTCGACCTGTACGACGATGCGGTCACGCAGACCGTTGAGCAGCAGCGTCTGCTGCGTCTCGGCCAGGCCCAGCTCCCATGGCGCACCGGCATGCTTCATCGAGGTCAGCGGGGTGGCGCCCGTTCCGCCGTCATGCCCGGAGATGAGCACCACATCGGCGTGCGCCTTGGAGACGCCCGTGGCCACCGTGCCGACACCGTTCTCACTCACCAGCTTCACGTGCACGCGTGCCTGCGGGTTGGAGTTCTTGAGGTCGTGGATCAGCTGCGCCAGGTCCTCGATCGAGTAGATGTCGTGGTGCGGGGGAGGCGAGATGAGCCCCACGCCCGGCGTCGAGTGACGCACCTCGGCCACCCACGGATACACCTTGTGCGCGGGAAGCTGGCCGCCCTCACCGGGCTTGGCTCCCTGGGCCATCTTGATCTGGATATCGGTGCAGTTGCTCAGGTAGTGCGACGTGACGCCGAACCGGCCGGAGGCCACCTGCTTGACGGCGCTGCGGCGCCAGTCACCGTTCTCGTCGGGAGTGAACCGTCGCGGATCCTCGCCGCCCTCACCGGAGTTCGATCGGGCCCCCAGTCGGTTCATGGCGATCGCCAGCGTCTCGTGCGCCTCTGCGGAGATGGAGCCGAAACTCATCGCACCCGTCGAGAACCGCTTGACGATCTCGCTGGCAGGCTCCACCTCGTCCAGCGGAACCGGCTGGCGCAGACCTGGTTTGAACTTCAGCAGGCCGCGCAACGAGGCCATGCGCTCGCTCTGGTCGTCGACCAGAGCGGTGTATTCCTTGAATACCGAGTACTGCCCGGAGCGGGTCGCGTGCTGCAGCTTGAAAACGGTGTCCGGATTGAACAGGTGGTACTCGCCCTCACGGCGCCACTGATACTCGCCGCCGACCTCGAGCTCACGGTGCGCCCACTCCTCCGGGCGCTCCAAGAAGGCCAGGTGGTGACGCGATGCCACATCGGCGGCGATCTCGTCGAGACCGATACCTCCTGTGGGGCAGAACAATCCGGAGAAGTACTCGTCGAGTAGCTCTTGCGACAGGCCGATGGCCTGGAACAGCTGTGCGCCGGTGTAGGAGGCCAGCGTGGAGATGCCCATCTTGGACATCACCTTGAGCACACCCTTGCCTGCCGCCTTGATGTAGTTACGGACCGCCTTGTCGCGGTCCACACCGGGGATCATGCCGCGGTCGATGAGATCCTCGATGGACTCAAACGCCATGTAGGGGTTGACGGCGGCGGCACCGAAGCCCACCAGCGCCGCAATGTGGTGCACCTCGCGGGCATCGCCGGCCTCGACCAGGAGGCCGACCTTGGTGCGCGACCGCTCACGCACCAGGTGGTGGTGCACCGCGGAAACTGCCAAAAGCGAAGGAATGGGAGCCATCTGGTCGTCCGACTCACGGTCGGACAGGATGAGTACCTGCGCGCCGTCGGCGATGGCCGCGGACGCCTCGGCGCGCACCGATTCCAGCGCAGTCCGCAGCCCGGCACCGCCCTCGGCGACGGGGTACAGGCAGCGGATCACGCGGCTGGAGAAGCCGTGGGGGCGTCCGTTGACCTCGTCGGCGGGATCGAGGTGGATCAGTTTGTCCAGCTCGTCGTTGTGCAGCACCGGCTGCGGCAGCAGGATCTGGTGGCACGACTCGGGCGTCGGGTTGAGCACATCGCCCTCGGGGCCGATCACACCACCGAGGCTGGTGACCACCTCTTCGCGGATGGCGTCGAGCGGGGGGTTGGTGACCTGTGCGAACAGCTGCTGGAAGTAGTCGAACAGCATCCGAGAACGGTTGGACAGCACCGCAATCGGAGTGTCGGTGCCCATGGACCCGAGCGCTTCGGCACCGGTGCGCGCCATCGGCGACACCAGAACGTTGAGCTCCTCGTAGGTGTATCCGAAAGCCTGCTGGCGCAACACGATCCGGTTGTGCGGCATGTGCTGGTGCGGGCGGTCGGGCAGCTGCTCCAGTCGAACCAGGCCCTCGTCGAGCCACTTCTGGTACGGCTCGGCGGCGGCGAGCTCGGCCTTGACCTCTTCGTCGTCGAGGATGCGGCCCTGGGTGGTGTCCACCAGGAACATGCGGCCGGGCTGCAGACGCGTGCGCTGCACGACGGTGGACGGATCCAGGTCCAGCACACCTGCCTCGGAGGCCATCACGACGAGCCCGTCGTTGGTCACCCAAACACGGGACGGCCGTAAGCCGTTGCGGTCGAGCACGGCCCCGACGATGGTGCCATCGGTGAAGCAGACCGAGGCGGGTCCGTCCCATGGCTCCATGAGGGAGGCGTGGTATTCGTAGAAGGCGCGGCGCGCCGGGTCCATGGACTCGTGCCGTTCCCACGCCTCGGGAATCATCATCAGCACCGCGTGATGCAGGGGGCGGCCGCCCAGGTGCAGCAGTTCCAGTGCCTCGTCGAACCGCGCCGTGTCCGAGGCACCGCGCGTACAGATCGGGAAGATCTTGTCGAGCTGGGCGTCACCGCCGAAGACATCGGTCGTGATGAGCGCCTCGCGGGCCCGCATCCAGTTCTCATTGCCTGCGACGGTGTTGATCTCGCCGTTGTGCGCCACCCGGCGGTACGGGTGCGCCAGCGGCCAGGACGGGAAGGTGTTGGTGGAGAAGCGCGAATGCACGATACCCAGCGCACTCTCGACCCGCTCGTCCTGCAGATCGAGATAGAACGCCCGCAGCTGCGGGGTGGTCAGCATGCCCTTGTAAACGAAGGTGCGACCGGAAAGGCTTGGGAAGTAGACGGTTTCCTCACCGAGGCTGCCCCGGCCGGAACCCTGATTACCGAGCTCATGCTCGATGCGCTTGCGCACGACATAGACGCGCCGCTCCAGGTCCATGCCGGAGGCGCCGGCGATGAACAGCTGCCGGAAGGTGGGCATGGCGTCGCGGGCGAGGGCACCCAGCGAGGAATCGTCATGGGGAACCTCACGCCAACCCAGGACGGTCAGACCTTCTGCCTCGACGATCTTCGCGACGGCCTCGGATGCGGCGGCGGCGTCCTTGGACCCCTGGGGCAGGAAAGCAATACCGGTGGCGTAGCTGCCCTCGGCGGGCAGCTCAAAGTCCACGACGGCACGGAAGAACTTGTCCGGGATCTGCAGCAGGATTCCTGCGCCGTCACCGCTATTCGGCTCGGCTCCCGCGGCACCACGGTGCTCCAGGTTCAGCAGTGCGGTGATGGCCTTGTCCACGATGTCGCGGCTGCGCCGGCCGTGCATATCCACGACCATGGCGACACCGCACGCATCGTGCTCATAGGCCGGGTTGTAGAGCCCGGTCGCGGGGTGTGGCATGGCTGCTCGTCTCATCTCCGGGGCCTGGCCGGCTGCATCGCGTGGATGCACCCGTCAATGCCCTCCTCGAAGGTGCCGCACAGACCGACGCGGAACGGTGCTGGAATCCCGCGGCTGGCCCGTTGGCCCTTGTCTGTAGCGTCCTTCTCGGCCGTCTGCTGGGTGTGCTCGCGGTGACGATGAGGCACCCACCGGACACCTTTGACCAGCGGATCTCGTGCCCCGACGCGACAAGTAATCAAAACGATATGTCAGGAACCCCGTAGTACGCCAACTCGGGTGGTTAGATGGCGCGACACCCTGCGGTGCGGTGCTCTCAATGCGTAGGTCAACGCATGTTTCCCCTCGATAAACCCCCGGGAACCCCGTAATGGGCGTCACGTCTTTTTTCCTCCTGTGCAGGTGATTTACAATCTCCTCCATCACGTAAGCGCACTGGTGCGCGGGACTCGGAGGATGCATGACATCCGGCAGCGCACAGCGCAACAGCCTGGTAGTAGTGACCGGCGGCGGAAGCGGTATCGGCCGTGAAACGGCGCTGGCGTTCGCCCGCAAGGGCGCACGCGTCGTCGTCGCCGATATCAACCTCGACACCGCGAACGAGACCGTCGGACTCATCGAGAAATCAGGCGGCACCGCTCATTCGTATGCCTTGGACGTCGCCGACGAAGCTGTCGTGACCGCATTCGCCGACGATGTATGCGCCAACCACGGTGTGCCGGACGTCTTGATCAACAACGCCGGCATCGGTCAGGCCGGCAGGTTCTTTGACACCCCTTCTGCCGACTTCCAGCGGGTCCTGAGCATCAATCTCAACGGAGTCGTCTACGGCTGCCGCGCCTTCGGGCCGCGGATGGCCGAACGAAAGCGCGGTCATATCGTCAACATCTCCAGTGCCGCTGCCTACACGCCGCTCCCCGAAATGAGCGCCTACGTGACCAGCAAGGCAGCCGTATTCATGTTCTCCGACGTGCTGCGTGGTGAGCTCGGGCGCGACAAGGTGAAGGTGAGCACCATCTGCCCAGGCATCGTCAACACGAACATCATTCGCACCACGCAGTTTTCGGGGTTGTCGCCCGAAGACGAGGCCAATCGGCAGCAGCAGGGGGCGGGGCTGTACGCCAAACGCGGATACGGCCCCGAGAAGGTCGCCAAACAGATTGTCAACGCCGTCACCAAGGGCAAGTCGATCGTCCCGGTCACCCCGGAAGCACATATGCAGTACCACTTCAGCCGTCTGGCCCCAGCGCTGAACCGGTTCTTCTGGGGCCGCGTCAGCGATAAGCTCAACAAATAGGAGAGAGCCATGGCCCGCAACACAACTCAAGCCACTGGTCTACACGTCGCACCCACCGAGCCCGGCGAGGTCGTGCTGCGGCCGCGCAACGTCCAGTTCGACACCAGCCACACCCCGCTGCACTGGATCCCCAACGAGCCAATCGTGTCGCATTTCATCTCTGCCTTCAATCTCCTGCTGCCGGAAGGGGAACGGGCCTTTGTGGACACCTTCACCCGCGCACTGCCGTATGTGAAGGACGACAAGATCCGCGAGGCGATGATCGGGTTCATGGGCCAGGAGGCCGTGCACGCCGAGACACACAGCAAGGTGCTGGGCGACTTCCTGGAGAAGAACGACATCAACGTCCGCCCGGCGCTTGAGCAGATCGAGTACGTCACCCACATGCTGGAGCGGACCAACGAGCTGCGCAGTGAGAAGCTTCGCTACCGGGTGATGGTGGAGAAGCTGGCCCTTATCGCGGGTATCGAGCACTTCACCGCCGTGCTCGGCGACTGGGTGCTCAACCATCCCTTCGAGAAGTTCGACGCCGACGCGGAGATGGTGGACCTGTTCCGCTGGCACGGCGCCGAGGAGGTCGAGCACCGTAGCGTCGCCTACGACGTGGCCAGCTACTTCCAGATCCGCCGCGGGCACATGATGCTGACCTTCGTGCTGGCGACCATCCTGCTTGTCGGTGTGATGCTGCGTTACACCAAGTTCCTGGTTCGCCAGGATCCGTCCTTACCCAACTACGGCGTTTTCGGGGTGCTGCGGCAGATGAACAAGGCCATGAAGCGCGGCGCGTTCCTTCGCTGGCGCGAGCTGGCCAAGTCGGCGCTGGAGTTCATGCGCCCAGGCTTCTCACCCGATCAGGTGGGCAGCACCGCGCAAGCCGTGGCGTACCTGAGCACCTCACCGGCCGCGAAGGCCGCGGTCGGCCACTGATGTTCGACCGTATCCGCCGAAAGACGCAGCCCACCCCCAAGCGGACGCGGCCTCCACTGCCGCCGACGCTGTACGGCACCCTGCCGGTATCCCCCACGATTGCGGTCGCGACGGCGCTGTTCCCCCTCGCCGTACGCGCAATCGGCGCACTGCTGATCCTCAAAAAGCCGCCGGAGAATCACGTCGACCGGACCCTGCATCTGGTGATCGCCGACCGCTGGGTGGAAGCCACCGACGACAACGTGGTCAGCCTGGTGCTGGCCAGTCCCGACGGGGAGCGGCTTCCACCATGGCATCCGGGCGCGCATCTGGACCTGCTGTTGCCATCAGGGCGCATGCGCCAATACTCGCTGTGCGGCGACCTGACGGATCCCCTCCGCTACCGAATCGCCGTGCGCCGCATCCCCGATGGTGGCGGCGGCTCGGTCGAGGTGCATGACGAGCTGCAGATCGGCACGACCGTATCGATCCTGGGGCCGCGTAACGCATTCCCGCTCGCCATGACCCAGCCCGGGCCGCGCAAGCTCCATTTTGTCGCCGGCGGTATCGGCATCACGCCGATTCTCGCGATGATCGCCTTCGCCGAGCAGCTGGGTAAGCCCTGGACCATGGTGTACACCGGGCGGCACCGCGATTCCATGCCCTTCCTCAACGAGCTCAAGCGGTTTGGTGATCGGGTCATCGTGCGGACGGACGTCGAGTCGGGGCTGCCGACTGCGGACGATCTGCTGCCCGATGTGGGGGAGAACGACGCCGTGTACTGTTGCGGGCCCGCGCCGATGCTCGGGGTACTGCAGCGACGGCTACTCGAAATGCCTTCTGTGGAACTACATTTCGAGCGTTTCGCCGCCGCGCCCGTGGTGGACGGCCATCCGTTCGAGGTGCAGCTGGGCCCGGGTGGACCCGTGCTGGAGGTGCCCGCCGATCGCACCGCGCTGGACGTCATCAAGGAACGGCTGCCGCATGTGGCCTACTCGTGCCAGCAGGGTTTCTGCGGTACCTGCAAGGTGAATGTGCTCGCCGGATCCGTCGACCATCGCGATCAGATTCTCACCGAATCGCAGCGCGAGGAAGGTCAGCTCCTGACCTGTGTCTCGCGTGGTGAAGGGCGTCTGGTGCTGGACCTGCCCGCCGAATAGTGCGTCTCCGCCGTGACCGTGTCGGTTCACCGGCCGTTCATCGGTTCCCTGGAAACTGTCCCGATGCGCATCTCGCACGCAGCCACGGTCCTCACGTCCGCACTCATCCTGGCGCTGGCTCCGTCCGCAACAGCCGCACCGCCCTCGGACTCTCCCGAGGTGCCCGCCGGCGATATCGCCAAAACCGGCGGTGCGAACCGCACCGCGGGCGGCCGTGACGGCGATAAGACGGCGGATCTGCGGGATTCCGTGGAGGGCCGGGACGCCAAGAACGTCATCCTGCTGATCGGTGATGGCATGGGTACCTCGGAGATCACCTCGGCGCGCAACTACCAGCATGGCGCCGCCGGAACGCTTCCCGGGCTCGATGCGCTGCCGATAACCGGCGAGTACACGACCTTCGCGCTCACCAAGGACGGGTCCGACAGGGGCAAGCCGGACTATGTGACCGACTCTGCCGCCTCCGGCACCGGCTGGGCCACCGGAACCAAGACCTACAACGGCGCCATCTCGGTCGACCTCGACGGCAAGCCGCTGGACACGATCCTCGAGATCGTGCAGAAACAGGGCTTCGCGACCGGAAACGTCACCACTGCGGAGCTGCAGGACGCCACCCCGGCAGTGCTCACGGCGCATGTCACGGATCGGGACTGCAAGGGCCCCAAAGAAACCGCGGAGAAGTGCGCGGGGAACGCGATCGAGAACGGTGGCAAGGGCTCCATCTCCGAACAGCTGGTGGCCACCCGTGCCGATATCAGCCTCGGCGGCGGCGGCAAGTACTTCGATGAATCCATCGCCGGCGGTGAGCACAAAGGCAAGACCTCGCTGGAGGTTGCGAAGGCCGCCGGGTATCAGCTGCCCACCACCGCAGCCGATCTGAACAAGGTGGACAGCCTCGACACTCCGGTGCTGGGAGTGTTCGGAAAGGGCAACCTGCCGGTGCAATGGGACAAGGTGCCCGCAGCGGTCCCCAACGGCGGCAAGCTGCCCGCGACCACCTGCCGGCCCAACCCCGAGCTACCGAAGGATCAACCGCAGCTGTCCGCGATGACGTCCAAAGCCATTGACTTGCTGGTGAACTCGAAGAGGGGAAAAGACAAGGGATTCTTCCTACAGGTGGAGTCGGCGTCGATCGACAAGCAGGACCACGCGGCCAACATCTGTGGTCAGATCGGGGAGACCATCGCCCTCGACGAGGCCGTCGCCACCGCACTGGACTTCGCCCGCAAGGACGGCAACACCCTGGTAATCGTCACCGCCGATCACGGGCACTCCTCGCTGATCGTTCCCGAGGACTTTAATAACCCGACCGCACTGTCTGTTGCGGTGAAGACGGCCGACGGCGCCACCATGCGGATCATGTATCCCACCGCGCCGGAGGGAGAGTCGCAGACGCACACCGGAACCCAGGTGCGTATCGCCGCCTACGGCCCGGGTGCCGCGAACGTCTCCGGTCTCACCGATCAGACCGACAACTTCAACACGATCGTCGGTGCGCTACTCGGGCCTAAGAGCCCCGATGCCTCGGGCGGTCCGTCATGGTGGATCGCGGGCGGAATCGCGGTGGTATCGGCACTTCTCGGTGCGGCGGCCGCGTTCTTCCTGGGCAGGCGCCGGGCCTAACGGCGCCTCACCGTGGCCAGTTGTCCACGAATTGCTGTTCGCACCAACTGATCCGGTGACGGGTCCGAACCGAGGCCGAGCGCATCTACCGAGTGCGTCAGCAGTGTGAGGATCAGGCCGTTGACGGTGGAGTACAGGCCCGCGACATCGCGCTCGGTCGGTCGCAGTCCGGCGGATTCCAACAGGGCGCGCAGTACCGGCAACACCGCACCCGTCGCTTCCGCAAGCGGCGGCCATATATCGGCTGAGCGCGTGCCCTCCACGAAGAGCTCCATCATCGCCAGGGTGCGCGCCCGATTGGCTGTCATTGCCTGGTCAATCAGCTGAACCAGCCGGTCGATAAGGTCATCCATCGACAGCGAGCCGATATCTACCCCAGTCGCGCCTTCGAGCTGCTGCACCAACTGATTCGCGCACTGCTCCACCACGCTTTGCAGAAGCGCTTCGCGCGTTCGGAAATACCGTGACGTGGTCCCCACGGGCTCACCGGCGGCGGCATCCACGGCGCGGTGCGTCAGCCCCTTCAGGCCTCGCTCCGCGAGCACTGTGATCGCGACGTCCGCCAGCGCCGATCGTCGTTCGGTATTAGCGGGTGGCACAGCCTCTCCTATTGCCTCGGTGCAGCCTGCGGGGCGCCGAGCCACTGGTTCAGCACAGAAGGCAGCTGCTGCAACATTGGGGCACCTTGGGCGTCGGATGCCCATCCAACGTAGCCGTCGGGTCGCACCAGAACGGCGGAAGGTCCCTTCGGGTCGGGACTTAGCGGGAACACATTCACACTGTCCGACCACGGGCCGGCCGCTTCGCCCAACGCGCCGCCGGTTCCGTCCAGCAGAACAAACTTCCCGTCCCGCATGACCTCATAAAGCCTTGGTGTCACACCAGAGTCGCGCACACGCGTGCCCACCAGCCGGTGGTCTCCGCGCTTGTGCGCATACGCGATTCCGATACCCGTGCCCCGCCCCAGGAAGCGATCGCGGATCGGCGGGATTGTCAGCAGCCCGCGCAGCAGCATCGGTTGAACCACCTGGCGTACGCGAGACCGGCTCAAGGCCAGCGTCGTCAATCCGTCGGTGAGCGCGAGGACCTGCGCTCCCACCGGATGCCGTTCGGCCTGATAGGTATCGACGAAGCTATCGGACGCCTGCCCGCGAAGCACTGCGGTGAGCTTCCAGCCCAGGTTCATCGCATCCTGGATCCCGGTGTTCATGCCCTGCCCGCCAATGGGGGAGTGCACGTGGGCGGCGTCCCCGGCTAGAAACACCCGGGCCACGCGGTATTTCGCCGCCTGCCGTCGCTCGGAGAGGAACCTCGACATCCATCGTGGCTCACGGATGCCGTAGTCGCTGCCGCCAACCCGGCGCGCAAGCGATCGAATCTCGTCCAATTCCAAAGGCTTTTCGACGGGGACGTCCTCGTGTTTCAGATCCCATCCGATGACGCGGAAGTAGCCGTCTTCGAAAGGAAGAACGAGCATCAATCCTTCTCTGTTGAACCGCGCGAACATCGGGGAGTTCTCCGGTGGGTCCAGTCGGACATCGGCCAGCATGATGTGGGTCTCGTATTGGTCTCCCACGAAGTCCACCCCGATGAGGCTCCGTACCGCGCTATGCGCGCCATCGCATCCGACGACGTACCTGGCGGATTCGGTGTTGCCGTCGACGAACCGCATGTGCACCAGCTCACCCTGTTCCAGCCCCACCAGCTCTGCCCCGCGCACGATCTCGACTCCCAACTCCCGGGCTCGCTGTTCGAGAACCGCCTCGGTTCCGCTTTGGGCAACCATGGCGATCATCGGGAACGGGGAGTCGAGCTTGCTGAGATCTACAGTCACCCCGGGTGCCGGGGCCAGTTGAGACATCACGTTTCCGCGCGCGAGCACCTGCTCGGCGAGGCCACGTGCATCCAACAGTTCCAGGGTTCTGGCGTGTACGGCGAACGCTCTGGTGATGTTCGGCGCGGTGGTCCGGCGCTCGAAGATCCGGCAGCTCACACCGCGCATCGCGAGTTCGCAGGCCAGCATCAGCCCGGTCGGGCCTGCCCCAACGATCCCTACATCGATCACCGCGGCCTCCTCAAGCCATCATTACGCTACAAATGTAGCGCTACGTTAGTAGCGATAGCAAGTGGGGCCACGGTTCGAGAGCTACGCCACCAGCCGCCTCGGGTCGTCGATCACCGAGTAGTCGCTGGCATCCCCGGCGATCACTCGGCTGCTTTCCCCGCTGACGCTGACGGGCACATCACCAGCGAGGGTGACCCGGTGCATCCGGCGCCGCTGATCGCCGTAGTCGGAGATGGCGTAGTGCTGGGTGGCCCGGTTGTCCCACATCGCAACGTCGCCGAGCTCCCAGTTCCACCGAATGGTGTTCTCCAACCAGGTGATCCGATCCTGGAACATACGGAACAGTGCCTGGGACTCGCCGGCATTCACGTCCAGAATGCGCTTGACGAAGTTACCCAGTAGCAGCGCCTTTTCGCCGGTCTCCGGGTGCACGCGGACTACCGGATGGTGCGCCTCGAAGTGCGTGGCCCCGAACTCGCTCGCATACTTCGACCCGACGCCCGGTTTGGCCAACAACGCCGCCAACTTACCGGGATCGATTTGGGCGTAATCGAATTGGTTGTTGTGCATCGCCCATAGGTTGTCCGCCAGATCCCGCAACGGCTTGGGCAGCTGTCGGTAGGCCGCGACCGTCGAGGTCCAGGTGGTGGTTCCACCGTACGGCGGAAGCTCGACCGCCCGCAGGATGGACGCCTTGGGGATTCGGTCCACGAAGGTGACGTCGGTGTGCCACTGGTTGGCGCGGCCGCCCTCCTCGGAATCGAGCCGCATGACGCGTTCCCCGTCGAATTTCAGTGTGGGGTGCGCCGAGGTCGGGACGCCCATGCTCTGCGCAAAGGCGAATTGCGACACGTCGTCGAGGTGGTGCTGGCCACGGAAGAAGACCACCTTGTGCTCCAGCATTGCCTCGTTGATGGCGCCTGCGAGCTCGGCGTCGACCTCTCCGAGGCGCACTCCCTCGATTCGGGCGCCGATGTTCTCGCCCAGCTTCACTACACGGAAATCGCTGCTCATGACCTATCCCATCTGTTCGGCATCCCGTGTAGTCAACTGACTACACCTCGGTCATCCGCTACTGTACACACATGACTACACCGGAGGCAACGGACGCACGGCCCGTCGGTAAGGAGGAGGTCGTCGAAGCCGTCCTGAACGCGGCTTCCGAACTTTTCGCCGAAAAGGGCCCTGCGGCAACGTCCATCCGCGAGGTGGCCACCCGTGCGGGCGTAAATCATGGCCTTGTCCACCGACACTTCGGAAGCAAGCGTCAACTGCTGGCGGACACCCTGCAGCACCTAGCCGACTCCGCCGTAGCCGTGCGCGAGTCCGGGGCCCCCCTCGAGGAACTGGAGGCAGCGCATGATCTTCAGTTGCGCGTGATGATCCGCTCTACTCTCGACGGCTTTCCCATCGAGGAACTCCAGGAACGTAAGCCCGGGATGGAGTGGCTGCTCGACCAGATACGCCCCGGGCACACCGACGATCGCGATGCACGGTTGGCTGCCGCGCACGCGATAGCGCTACAGCTCGGCTGGCGGTTGATGGGCCCGAGCCTGCGGGCGGGTCTTGGCCTCGACGATATGTCCGATGCCGATATCCGCGCTGAGGTTGCCCAGCAGATCGAAAAGCTCGTTACACCACAATAGGTTTGACTATGCGACGGGCTGCGCTTCAGGGAACGCCCATCGGCCGTCGAGAACCTGCGACTGAGCGCGGTACAGGCGCACCAAGTAGTTCCAGCCCGGCGTGATGGGCAGGCAGTTCGCCGCGGAGTCCGCACATCCGCCGAATTGCATGGTAGTGCTGCCGCCGGAATCACGCTGCGCGGTGATGTTGTTGAGGGAGTAGGCATTCCGCGGGTTTACGGTGAAGTATCCGTCCTTGTTGTACACGGTGACAGACCAGAACCCATCGACAGGTACCTGCCCGACAGTGAGTCTGTAAACAGTGGTGCCGTCGTTCCTGGCGGGGTTCACGTTGAGATAGAGGGCATCCTTCTCGGGGTTACCGCCCCATGCCGAGGCGCTACCGATGAGATGGCGGACGGGGTCGGTGGAGTCCTTGGTGCCGAACATCGCCTTGGTATCGGGGAGTGTCGCGGCCAGCTGGAGCAGCCCGGCGCGCACCTTCTGTTGACTTGCACTGTCCCACTTGGGAGTTTCGAAGCTCCCCACACTGTCTTGCCGCACCGTCACACCGTCCTGCAGAGCATGGACTTGTGTGAGGTCTGAGGGATCTCCCGGATTGACCAGGGTCCGCACCGCGGCGGCGAGGTATCGGGTACCGGCCTCCTCCTTGGTGACCGTGTGCTCGCCCTTGCCGTAGAAGACACCCGGTACGTAATGATCTTCGGTGATGAGCTGCAGCGACATGAACCGTTGTCCCGGGTCTGGCATCGAGATGGTCACCGGCCCCGCGTCGAGGTCGAACACGGCCGAGGAATAGAGCGTGTCACGGTTCTGCCGGATTACCAGCTGGTTGTCCAGCGGCGACAGTTCGCGAACGTGATGGAAGACGCCGAGACCGCCATCCTTCACGATGTTCCCGAAGTACCGGTCCGATTCGGCTCGGACGAAGTTATCCGGGGTGACGATGATCGCGCCCTCGGCGGTCCGGCGTTCCGGCGACAACGTGACCGAGGTGGCTTCGGGGGTACCGACGGGGGGCGGCGTCGAACACGCACTAAGCACCGCTATCAGGGCCATCGCGGCGCCCACCGCCATCTTCGTCACGACCCTGAACCTACTCCCGGGCTTCGCCGAGTCACCACGATCAGCAGGTGGAACCGTCGTCACCGGCTATCGCTTGCAGGGTTTCGAAGAGGCCTTGGCGCTGCCCCTCCGAGATGTCCGACAACAGCCGCTCTTCGGCATCCCGCGCCAGCACTTCTGCCCGCGTGAGTAGTGCGGCTCCGGACCGGCTCAGCTGTGCCGGGCGCGCACGGCCGGAGGCCACGGTATCCGGCCTGGCCACCAATCCCGAATCCTGCAGCGCCTGCAAGACCGTGTTCATCGACTGCGGGGTTACATCCAGAGCGCGAGCCAGATCCGCATTGGACCAGCCGGGATTTTTGGACAACACCCGCATGCAGATGTACTGAGGGAATGGCAGATTCAGCGGCGCCAACGCCGCCGTCATCTCCGACCGAAGGGCCGCCGACACCCGATATATCAACGCGCCGAGCGGCTGCCATTCTTGCTGGTCCATATCAGTCATGTTGACACAGACGCCGGCCTCCCGCTGAGCGGCCCGGAGGAGCCTCGGTGGTTTGTCACGTTGCTACCCTTGCCCAATGGCAGGGACCGGTTCACCCGATGAGCCGAATCTAGCTGCCACCAGCTGGACGATCCTCGGCATGCTCTCCTATGAGGAAGAAGTGTCCGGCTATGACATCAAGAAGTGGGCGGACTGGAGTATCAGCTACTTCTACTGGAGCCCCTCCTTCAGCCAGATCTATTCGGAGCTGCGGAAACTAGAGAAGATCGGATACGCCACCTCGCGGGTCGATCACGACAACGGCGCCCGCAGCCGTCGGCTGTACAAGATCACGCCCGCTGGTACGGCGGCGATGACCCAGTGGGCCAACGAGACTCCCGCTGAGCCGCAGGTCCTCAAACACAGTGTGGTGCTGCGCGTCATGCAGGGTCACCTCACTGATCCCACCCGGCTCAAGGAAATACTGGAACGACACGTTGAATACTCCGAAAGTATGCAACGGCGTGCGGCACTGGATTCCGATGGTGCTGCGGCCCAGCCCGCCTGGGCGTATTCACGCGTGGCGCTCAAGTGGGCAGAGCGCTACTACGCGGCCGAACGCGATCTCGCGCTGATGATGATCGACGATCTTGCCGAGGCCGCCGAGGAATTCGACAAAGCCGGCCCGGACGGCGGAACGCCTCGCCTCGTCCCAGGTTATTGGCGCGAGGTCGAAAAGCAGGTAGACGCCGAAAAGCTTTCTACGCAAACGGATCCGTCGGACTAATCATCGCGCCGCCGCATCATGCGCGGCGATGTAGCCGTATACCAGGCCCTGAGCGATCGTCGCCCCCGCGCCCGGATAGGTGGCGCCGAAGGCATTGGCGGCCGTGTTGCCGATCGCGTACAGCCCCTCCATGACGCTACCGTTCTCACGTAGTACGCGGGCGCGTTCGTCGGCGCGCAAGCCGCCGCAGGTGCCCAGGTCGCTGAGCACCATGCGCACCGCATAGAACGGACCCTTCCGCAGTGGCCGCAGATTCGGATTCGGGGCCACCGTCGGGTCACCGTAGTAGCGGTCGTACACACTGCGGCCGCGGTGGAAGTCCATATCATCACCGGCGTCCGCGGATTCGTTGTATCGCCGCACCGTGACCAGGAACTCGCCCTGCGGTATCCCTATTGTCGACGCTAGGTCGGCCAAACTATCTGCGCGATAGGCGATACCGGCGTCAAACCATTCACTGGGTATGGGCATACGCGGATACAGTTGCCCCGCGAAGACATAACTGTTGCGGTATCGCTGATCGAAGATGATCCACATCGAGTCCACCGGGTCGCCGGCGCGCTCCCGTTCCAACACCCGCTGCCCGAATGACATGTAATCGACGGCCTCGTTGATGAAACGCTTACCGGTCTGATCGACGATGAACGATCCCGGTAGCGACCGCTCCGCAAGCATCACCTTCGGATCCCCACCGGGCAGTGGCGCGACAGCCGGGAACCACCACGCCTGACTCATGGAATCAATTGCCGCACCCAAATCTTGGCCGATCCGCTGGGCATCGCCGGTGTTCGTGTCGACGCCCAGGCTCATGTTCTTTCCCAGCGCTGCCGACTGGAACTTGTGGCGCATCTCCATGTTGTGGTCAAAGCCACCGGCCGCCAGTACCACGCCGCGCTTCGCCGTCACCGTGATCTCGCGACCCTCGTGGGTAACCACCGCACCGGTGATGCGCTGCCCCTCGGTGGTGAGGCGCACGAGCGATGTGTCGGTCCAGACCGGAATGTCGGCGCGCAGCACCCCGGCGAACAACCCCGCGGCCAGCGCCTGCCCACCCGCCAGATAGCGCCGACCGAGTAACGCCCCACCCACTCCCTGTGCGACTCGTTTCGCGATGATTGGCAAGGCTTTACGTGGCAATCGAGTCATCAGATTCATCCACCGATAGTCGGCACTGGTAACCGGCATCGGCACCGACGGCGGCTCCATGACGCCCGATTGCAGCCGACCGCGGTAGGCCCCCAGTACGGAGGCGTCGAAGGGACGGCACTCGCAGGTACGCCCGGCCGGGCTGCCACCGGGCTCCTCGGGGTGATAGTCCGCGTAGTCGCGACACCAGCTGAAGCGCATCGGCGTCAACCGCGTCAGCATGTCGACAGTCGCCGATTCGTGCTCAAGGAACCCGTCGCTGCGCGCATCCGGCGCACTCCCGGCGACCACCGCTCGCAGGTAGGTACGCGCACGCTCCAGGGTGTCACCCGTTCCGGCGGCCTCCAACACCGGACTGGCCGGGAGCCAGAGGGCTCCGCCGGAGCGGGCCGTAGACCCACCCACGAAATGAGATTTCTCGACGATCAGCACCGACAGACCGAGCTCGCTGCCCGTCAACGCGGCGGCCATGCCTGTCCCGGCACCAACCACCAGCAGATCGACCGCGGTGTCATCCGCGACGGTTCCAGCAGGGATCAGCCCCTGGGGTGCTGTCGCCATCTGTGCGTACCTCCGTCGAATTCGGGTGAACGGGAGCGAGGCTAAGCCGCCGGGCCCTGGGCACGGCACAGGTTTCCCTCCCAGCGGGAGACCAAATGTGCAGGCGCAGGCCGATGTCCGGTGAGCGGAACAACCCCCTGCTGCGGGTATGAATTCGCTGTACAAACAGCCCTATGACGACAGCCCAGTCAGATAGCGATACCGTCAAAATCCGGTGCATCGAGGCAGACACCGCACCAACCCGGTTCGCCCGCGGCTGGCACTGCCTTGGTCTTATCAAGGACTTCGGGGATGGAAAGCCGCACTCCATCAACGCCTTCGGTCAGAAGCTCGTGGTCTTCCGTGGCGCGGGGGGCAAGATCAGCGCGCTGGATGCCTACTGCCGGCACATGGGCGGCGACCTCAGCCAGGGCGAAGTCAAGGGTGACGAGATCGCCTGTCCGTTCCATGATTGGCGTTGGGGTGGCGACGGACGCTGCAAAAAAGTGCCCTACAGCCGACGTACTCCGAAGCTTGCCCGCACCGCCACCTGGACCACCCTCGAACAGGACGGCATGCTGTTTATTTGGAATGACCCACAGGGCAATCCGCCTCCGGAGAATGTCACGATTCCGCGCATCGCGGGTGCCGACAGCGACGAGTGGACCGACTGGCATTGGTACACAACGGTTGTCAATACCAACTGCCGCGAGATCGTGGACAACGTGGTGGACATGGCGCACTTCTTCTACGTGCACGGTGCGCTGCCTACGTACTTCAAGAACATCTTCGAAGGCTCCGTCGCCACGCAGTACATGAACGGCGGCACCCGCCCGGACATACCCAGCCCCGAGGGCGTGGAAATGATCGGGCAGACCTCTGTCGCGTCCTACTACGGGCCGTCCTTCATGATCGATGATCTCACTTACCACTTCGTGGGGTATGACTCGAACTCCATCCTTATCAACTGCCACTACCCCATCGATGCGAATTCCTTTGTGCTGCAGTACGGAATCATCGTTAAGAAGTCCGATGGGCTATCGGATGATGCCGCCATGGGCGCTGCGGTCGCACTGGGCGACTGGGTAAAGATCGGGTTCGAGCAGGATGTGCAGATCTGGAAGAACAAGGCGCGCATCGACAATCCGCTGCTCTGCGAGGAGGACGGTCCGGTGTATCAGCTGCGGCGCTGGTACCAGCAGTTCTATGTGGATACCGAGGATGTCGCCGCCGAGATGGTCGACCGGTTCGAGTATGAGGTGGACACCACTCGCCCCGGAGAAGCCTGGAAGTCGCAGATCGAGGAGAACCTCGCCGCGATGGCCGGGAGCGCATCATCGTGATCCGCGCCGACAACCGCCTGGCGGACTCACCGATGGTTTCTGTCGGCTGCCAGCTGTGTGGCGCAGAGGTTTTGGCACGCAAGAGCAGCTGGCAACAGACCAGCGTGCAGTGGAACGCCGGGGCGGAGTCCCGGTGTCCGCAGCGACGGAACTGCACGGGGCTGTTCCTGGTCTGTACCGAATTGCGTGGCTCGATTCTGGACGCCGCACGTAGCGGACGCCTCCCCGTCCTCACCGAGGAGTACGGCGTCTAGGGCTTCGTCAGCAGCTCATCAACATCGCGGCACAGCCGCTCGATCGCGATGTCCGCCAGGTTCAGGCTCGACATAGTCATGAATCCGTGAATGGCGTTCTCATACCTCCGATATCGCACCGGAACTCCAGCCTCCTTGAGTGCACGGGCGTAGGCCTCGCCCTCGCTGCACGGCGGGTCATACCGAGCCGTCACCACCACCGCCGGAGGCAGGCCCGCCAGATCCGCGCGCAGCGGCGCCGCATACGGGTGGGTGCGCAGAGCGCAATCGGGGAGGTACTGGTCCCAATACCACCGCATCGCGGCGCGGGTGTTGTAGTAGCCCTTCGCGTACTCCCGGTAGGAAGGGGTGTCGAAGTCCGCGTCCAACACCGGATAGATGAGGACCTGACCTGCTAGCGCCGGTCCTCCCATATCGCGCGCCATCAGTGCGGTGACCGCAGCAAGGTTCCCTCCGGCACTGTCACCGCAGACGATCACACGCTTGGGGTCGCCTCCCAGCGCGCGGGCATTGCGCACCACCCAACACGTCGCGAGGAACATGTCCTGCGCGGCCGTCGGCCATCGATGTTCCGGGGCGCGCCGGTAGTCGACCGACACGACCACCGCGGGCATCTGTCCGGCCAGCCGTCGGCACAGCCCATCATGAGAGTCCATATCGCAGAACACGAATCCACCGCCATGAGCGAAGACGACGGTGGGCAGCGGGCCCGACACATCGGGGCGGTACACCCGGATCGGTATCTCACCGCCGGGCCCGGAGGCTGTCTCGTCGGTCACCGTGCGCATCGGCAAGAGCGCGGCGGGGGGAGCGTATCGGGCACGAATGGCAGCGCGAGCCTTCACTCCCGTCATCGTCTCGACACGCGGGAACCCCTCGTTCAGCGCCGGAAGCAGAGCCGCGATTTGTGGATCGAGCGTCACGCGTACTGCAACGTGCGCGCAGAGATCTCGCGGCGAGCGGGGGCGGGGCGCAGCGGCCGGATCGGCTGCAGGGTCGGGGCCACCCGGGTCGGACCGTTCTCGACATTGCGCCAGATGCCCATTGCCGTCATACGCACCGGCGCCACCAGTCGTTGATCGAAAGTCATCCGGGTTATCGGCCCACAGACCGACACCGCGGCAACGGCATCGCCGATGCTTCCAATCGGGGCCGCTACGCAGCCGATGCCCTGCTGCAGCTCCTCGCGATCGAAGGCGACGCCGTGTCCACGAACCTTGTCGAGCTCCGGCCGCAGTTGAGCTGCCGAGCCGATGGAATAGCGCGTCTTGCGGGCCAGCGCGGTGAACCCGTCGAGCGTCTCACCCTGATACGCCAGGATCGCCTTGCCGGAGGCCGTACAGTGCGCCGGCTGCCGACCACCGATGCGGGTGGCGACGGCGGCGCCCATCCCCGCACCGATTTTCTCCAGGTAGACGACGTCCGTGCCGTCGAGGATCGACAAGTGGACCACTAGCCCGGTGGCGCGATGCAGCTCGTGCAGCATCGGCAGCGCCGCCGCGTGCAGCCGGTCCTGGTGCACCGCGAGGGAGCCGAGCTCCACCAGCCGCGTGCCCAGCTCATAGTCACGGCCGTCGCGTCGCAGCCAGCGCAGCTGCACCAGCCGCTCCAGCATGCGGTGCACGGAGGAGCGAGGGAGGCCGGTACGGCGGACGAGCTGCGCCAGCGTGAGCCGGCCTGGGCCGTCAAAGGCATCAAGCAGCAGAGATACCCGGTCGATGACCGCGCTCGGGGTGGCCGACTCGGCGGTGATGGTGGTCATGGATGAGCCGCTCGCGCGAAGATCGTCGGTCATGGTGCCCTCCCACGGCATTGGGGTCTCGGTCACATATGACTATTAGTCATATAACTGTTTGTACCATGGGTGTGTCCGGCGACACAACCCCGCGTGATCCCCAAACGCGAACAGACGCTTAGTGCACGCGCATCCTGCGATTTGCGTGCACTAAGCGTCTGTTCGCGAGAGAGAAGGGGGCTACATGGCCGCCAGCGGCTCACTGCCCGACCAGTCGTGGCCCCAATAGCTGTCCGCGGTGATTTCCTCGGCGGTGTACGACGTTTCTTCGACCCGCATGCCTTCGGTGCCGAACTCCATATCCCAACCGCCGGGCGCCCGGACGTAGAAAGACACCATCTTGTCGTTGGTGTGCCGTCCCAAGGTGGAAGAGAGCGAGTACTCGTCCTTGAGCACTCGATCCAGGGCCTGACCTACCGCGTCGAGGCTGTCCACCTCGACCATCACATGCACCAGTCCCGGCGCACCCCCGTGGGGCGCCGGGCACAGCGCCAAGCTGTGATGACGCTCGTTGATCCCCAGGAATCGCACGCGCATCGGGCCGAATTCCGGTGGCGCGGGTATCCGGAACGCTCCCCGAGGCCGGAATCCCAGCACCTCGGTATAGAAGGCGAAGGCACCGTTTGGATCGGTGACCGGAAGCACCACGTGACCGAGGCCCTGAACGCCGGTTACAAACCGGGCGCCGAACGGCGTCACCACGGGGCTATGGTCCAGCACCGGGCCGTGGAACACCTCGAGCGTGGTGCCGACGGGATCGGTGAAAGTCACCACCTCCTCGACCCGCCGGGCATCGGCCTCCTCGACGGACAGCTGTTTGACGGCGGTACCCGACGCCTCGACCGCCCGCACGACGTCGCGCAACGCCTCCCCGTCACGCACCTCCCAGCCGACCGTCATAGCCTGGTCCGAGTCACCCGGTACCACCACGATGCGCGCAGCGCGTTCATCCATCCGCAGATACAGCGCGTCGTGATCGGGGCCGCTGCCCTCGGCGAAGCCGAGAATCTCCAAGGCGAAATGCCGCCAACGGTCCATGTCCTGGGTCTGCACCGTGATGTACCCCAGGCTTTTCAGCTCGGCCATCAGATCATCGCCCTCAGTGGACCCTGCGGCTCGACGCCCAGCGAGCTGAGTGCCGAGGCGTGGAACACCGTGCTGGGCACGTGAATTGCGTGGGCGAGACCGGTGTGGGCGTCACGCCAGTACCGCTGCAGCGGTTTGTCCAACCGCATCGCGTTACCACCGGAGCGAGAGAAGATCTGGTCGACGGCCATCACGGCGCGCCACGCCGCACGAACCTGGGTACGACGGCCCGAGGCACGGTCCTCGAAGGACACCTCCTTGCCGGAATCGACCATGTCCCAAATCTTGTCGACGTTCGCGAGGATCTCCTGACGAGCGGCGTTGATATCCGCGGCGGCCTCACCGATCGCGAAGAGCACGTACGGATCGTCCTTGACGGCCGTGCCCTGAGCCCCGACACGCTCCCGCTGATAATCCAGATGCGCGGCCAAAGCGCCCTCGGCGATACCGATGACCGCCGAGCTGATGCCCAACGGGAACATCGTGGACCATGGCATCCGGTACAGCGTGTCGGTCATCCCGGCTTTGCGCTGCGCGGTGCCGTCGATCACCTCGTCACCGTCCATAACGCGATACGAAGGCACGAACGCGTCCTTGACGACGATGTCCTTGGAGCCCGTACCCCGTAGTCCCACCACATTCCAGGAGTCTTCGACGATCTCGTAGTCCTTGCGCGGCAGGATCATGTGCAGCATCTTCGGCGGCATCAGCGGCTTCCCGTCGGCGTCGCCTCGTAGGGCACCGAGGATGATCCAGTCACAATGATCGGTGCCGGAGCTGAACTGCCACCTCCCGTTGAAGACGTATCCACCGTCGACGGGCTTGGCGATACCCGTCGGTGCGTAGGGGGAGGCCATCCAGACGTCCTGGTCCTCGCTCCACATCTCCTCCGCGACCTTGGGGTCGGCAAATGCGACCTGCCAGGGATGCACCCCCACCACACCGCAGATCCAGCCGGAGGCCGGATCCAATGACGCTGTGGTCATGACGGTTTCGGCGAACTCCCGAGGATGCACCTCGTAGCCGCCGTACTTCTTGGTCTGCAGCAGCCGGATAGAGCCCGCGGACTTGAGCATCTTGGCGGTCTCGTCCGGCAACCGGCCCAGCTTCTCCGCCTCCCACGCCTGTTCACGCAGCTGGTCGGCGATATCGTTGATGCGATCGATTACGCGTTCGGTCATGCGCTCGATAGTGCGCCCGTGGAGGCACCCCCATAGGGCGTTTTCCCGATCAGCGGTCCGTTGAATCCGATTGACCGGTCACTGGGAATGCACCCGCGGTCCGAGGCCGCCCCAACCTAATCTCGCCGTCGTGAAGAACTTCGACGTGGTGGTGGTTGGCGCCGGTTTCGCGGGGTTGTACGCCCTACAGCGGCTGCGGTCCCAGGGCCTATCGGTGATCGTGTTCGAAGCAGGCTCCGATGTGGGCGGCACCTGGTTCTTCAACCGCTACCCGGGCGCGCGTTGCGATGTGGAGAGCATCGACTACTCGTATTCGTTTTCCGATGAACTGCAACAGGATTGGGACTGGACCGAGAAGTACGCCACCCAAGAAGAGATCCTGCGATACATCAACCACGTCGCCGACCGGTTCGATCTGCGCCGCGACATCCGCTGCAATACCCGGGTCATCTCGGCGACCCTGGACGAACAGAGCACGCGTTGGGCTGTTCGCACCGATCGGGGCGAAGAGGTGACCGCGCGGTTCTGCGTGATGTCCACCGGCGCGCTCTCCACCGCGAACACACCCGACATCCCGGGCCGCGATACGTTCGCCGGCGAGCTGTACCACACCGGGCACTGGCCGGCCGCCGACGTCGACTTCACCGATAAGCGGGTTGGGATCATCGGAACGGGGTCATCGGGTATCCAGCTGGTACCGGTCGTCGCCGAGACGGCAAAGGAGCTCCTAGTCTTCCAGCGCACCGCCAATTACAGTGTCCCCGCCGGAAATACCGATATCGCCCCCGAGCAACGCGCCGAACTGAAGGCCACCTATGACCAGCGGCGACGGCAGTCCCGGGAGAGCGGCGGCGGCTCCCCGCATCAGGTCTATCCCAAGAAGACCTTGGAAATCTCCGCACCAGAACGACGTGCAGCTTTCGAGAAGCGCTGGGATCTCGGTGGAGTCCTGTTCGGAAAGACCTTCCCTGATCAGACGACCGATTTAAACGCCAACGACGAGGCTAGGGCCTTCTTCGAAGAGAAGGTGCGCGCCGTCATCGACGATCCCGCCGTCGCCGATGTCCTCATCCCCAAGGACCACCCAATCGGCACCAAACGAATCTGCACTGATACCAATTACTTTCAGACGTTTAATCGGGGCAACGTGAATGTGATAAATCTTCGAGAGGCGCCAATCGAGTCGATCGATGTCCACGGAATCGCCACCACCGAAAACCACTACGGCCTCGACATGATCATCTTCGCCACCGGGTTCGATGCCATGACCGGAGCCCTCAATCGGATCGACGTCCGGGGCCGAGACGGGCACCCGCTCAAGGACGCCTGGCATGCGGGTCCTCGCACCTACCTGGGTCTTGGGGTCGACGGCTTTCCCAATCTGTTCATCGTCACCGGACCGGGCAGTCCATCTGTGCTCGCCAACATGGTGCTCGGCGCCGAGCACCATGTTGACTGGATTGGCGATCTACTGAAACACATGGTGGAGCATGACTTCTCGACCGTGGAGGCCGAGCCGCAGGCTGTCACGGACTGGGTGGCCGAGTGCAATGAGCGCGCGGCAGCCACCATGTTCCCCAAGTCCAACTCGTGGTATCTCGGTGCGAACATTCCCGGCAAGCCACGGGTTTTCATGCCCTTCATCGGCGGCTTCGGCGTGTACGGAACCATCTGCGCCGATGTCGCCGCCAGCGGCTACAAGGGCTTCATCCTGAGCGGGAGCACCGCGTGACACGATTGGCCGGAAGGGTCGCGGTTGTCACCGGTGCCGGTAAAGGCATGGGCCGCACGCATTGTGAACGTCTGGCCGAGGAAGGTGCCGACGTCATCGCGATCGACCTGCCCGGCTCCACCGAGCTCGCCGACACAGTCAAAGAGATTGAATACCGCGGTCGCCGCTGCGTCCCTGCTTTCGCCGATGTGCGCGATCCGGAGTCGCTCACACAGGCCGTCGACGTCGGCGTGGAGGTGCTCGGGCGACTGGACATCGTCGTTGCCAACGCCGGAATATACGAAAGCCTCGGGCCGTCCTGGGAACTGACCGAAGATGCCTGGCGACGCTCGCTCGACGTGAACCTGACGGGTGTCCTGCACACCATCCAGGCGGGAATTCCGCACCTGACGTCCGGTGGTTCGGTCGTCATCATCAGTTCCACCAACGGCCTCAAGGGCACTCCCAACACCGCCCACTACACCGCCGGCAAGCACGCCGTCGTCGGCCTGGCTCGCACAGCGGCCAATGAGCTTGGGCCGCTAAATATTCGGGTGAACACGGTGCATCCGGGTGCGGTTAATACCGGGATGATTCTCAACCCCGCAGTCATCGCCCGGCTGCGTCCGGATCTGGCGCATCCCACCGAGGAGGACGCTGCCGAGGCCCTGGCCGCCCGCACCTTGTTGCCTGTGCCGTGGGTGGAGACGGTGGATATCAGCAATGCGGTGGTCTTCCTGGCCTCCGACGAAGCGCGGTACATCACCGGCACCCAGCTGGTGGTCGACGCCGGATTGACGCAGAAGGTGTGATGAGCCGCTTGCGCGAAGAACATGGAGGTCCGATGTGACGGGACGACTGACAAGCAAGGTTGCCCTCGTGACGGGTGCCGCCCGGGGGATCGGGCGTGCACAGGCGGTGCGGTTTGCGCAGGAGGGGGCCGACATCATCGCTCTCGACATCTGTGCGCCCGTGCACACCACCGTCACCCCGCCCGCGACACGTGAAGATCTCGACGAGACAGCAGATCTCGTGGAGGCCGAGGGACGCCGAGTCATTCCAGGTGTGGTCGACGTGCGCGATCTGCGCAGCCTCGAGACCTTTGTCACCGATGCGGTCACCGCGTTCGGCGGACTGGACATCGTCTGTGCGACCGCCGGCATCACCTCGCGTGCCACCTTGTCTGAGATGACCGAAAGTACCTGGCAGACAATGCTCGATGTCAATCTGACGGGGGTGTGGCACACCGCCCGAGCCGCCATCCCGCATCTGATTGCCCGCGGCGGCGGCTCGATGGTGCTTGTCAGTTCCATCGCCGGACTACGTGGTCTCATCGGGGTATCGCACTATGTCGCGGCCAAGCACGGGGTCGTCGGGCTGATGCGCTCGCTGGCCGCAGAGCTGGCTCCACACAAGATCCGGGTCAACACCGTCCATCCGACCAACGTGGATACCCCGATGATTCAGAACGACCACGTACGACGGATGTTCCGGCCGGATCTCGAAGAGCCCACCCGGGAGGAGTTCGCTCAGGCCGCGAAGACCATGAACATGCTCGACGTGCCGTGGGTGGAACCCCTGGACGTCGCCAACGCATCGCTGTTCCTCGCCTCAGAGGAGGCCCGGTACATCACCTCGGTGGCGCTGCCGGTGGACGCGGGCAGCACGCAGCGCTAACTTCTCATCGAAAATCGACTTTCCACGGATCTAAGGTGGAGAGATGGACGTGCTCATCTCGGCCGCCGAACTCGCTGACCGGCTCTCTGACGTCCGGCTGCTCGACGTGCGCTGGACCGTCATGCAACCCGATGGCCGCCCGGCCTATCTGGAAGGCCACCTTCCCGGTGCGGTACTCGTGGATCTCGACGCCGACCTGGCGGACCACTCAGCCGCGGGTCGCGGACGCCATCCGCTGCCCACGCCGGATGCCTTCCAAACCAGCGCCCGCCGCTGGGGTCTCAACGGCGGCGACTCCGTGGTCGTCTATGACGACTGGAACGGGCAAGCGGCCTCACGTGCCTGGTGGCTGTTGCGTGCCGCCGGGGTGTGCGATGTCCGGATTCTCGATGGGGGTTGGGCGGCCTGGCAGCGCTTCGGGGGACGAATAGCGACAGGAGCCGTCGTCGCCGAGCCCGGCGACGTGACCATCACCTCCCTCGACGGGCTGGCCTCTGTCGATATCAACGAGGTTGCCGTCCAATCGAAGTGGGGCGACATCTGCATTCTGGACGCCCGCGCTTCGGCCCGCTACCGCGGAGACGAAGAGCCTCTGGACCCGCGCGCCGGACATATCCCCGGTGCCGTCTCCGCCCCGACGGCCGAAAATCTCAATGCGGACGGGACCTTCCGTATACCGGCTGAGCTCCGCGAACGGTTCAATGCACTCGGCGCCGGCGAAGGCCCCGTGACGGTGTACTGCGGTTCAGGGGTCACCGCGACCCACCAGATCGCCGCGCTGGCCGTCGCGGGATATGCGGCCACCCTGTACCCAGGATCCTGGTCGGAGTGGTCGAGCGACCCGGAGCGTCCGGTCGCCACCGGACCCGATCCGATCTAACGGATTACAGAGCCAATCCCACTGCCAGACAAACTATTCCGAGAAGCGGCGGCACCAGCTGTTTCAAGGCGGCCGAGGCCTTGTCCGGGGACGAGATCAACAGCACCAAACCGGCCGCGACCATGGATCCCGCGCCCGTGAACACCAGCGTGGCGCCGACCGCCGTGCAACCCCGCGCCCAGAACACCGTCCCGACCGCGATGGCGATCGCCAGGAACAGGTTGTAGAAGCCCTGGTTGAAGGCGAGCGGTTTGGTGACCTCGGCTTCCTCAAGGGTGCGGACACCGAAGATCTTCCGAGTCTTCTCACCGGTCCAGGCGATCGACTCCAGATAGAAGATGTATACGTGGATAAGCGCGGCAATTCCCGTCAGCACCAGTCCTGCGATGATCATGCTGCGGAAGCCTAGCCCTCATACCTTCTCGACGGGCTCGCCTCGGCGCACCGACGTATCAGCGACCGGCTTGCTCCTCGGTGATCCGCTGGTCCAGCTTTGCGTCGAACTTATCGGCAAGCGCCCCGCACGCCTTCGGGTCGATCATCGGGTTCGGATCACCCTCCACGGCAAGCCTGTTCAGCTTCTCGATATCGCCCGCCTGCTCCGGATGGACAGAGAACAGGATGTCGCAAGGTAGGTCGCGCACGGTCTGGATGCTCCGCCGGAACTGCGCCTCCAGCGGAGTGATGCGGAAATCCCCTGTCGCCACGGCATTGAGGCTGTCTGCATACACCATGTTGAGGCACCGATCACCCTCACACGATTTCCAGGTCCAACTGACACCACCCGGTGTATGACCCGGAGTGAAATGCGCCGTCACGGCAGTATTTCCGAGTTGCACCACCTCTCCGTCGGCGACTTCCCGCACCCGCTCGACCGCAGGGAAGGCGGCGTTCGCGCCATCGGAAGCCTGCGGATCATCCGCAGCCACATGCCCGTCGCGCAGCGATTTGGCACCGGAGGGGCTCGATACCGCGGTGGCGCCGCTGTCGTGGACCACCGCCGCGACACCGCCCGCGTGGTCGTAGTGGGTGTGGGAGGTTAGGACGTACTTCACGTCCTCGACGGCGAACCCCAGCGTGCGGATGTTCTCCTCGACCACCGGCGCCGACTGTGGCATGCCCACGTCCAGCAGGACCAGACCGTCATCCGTCCGAATCAACACCGAACTGATGCCCTCGGTCCCGACGTAATACGTGTCCCCATGTACCCGAATCGGCGCGCGCGGTTGCGTCCACTCCGGCTGACCGGCCATGGAGGTGATCGTCGGGGGAGTGCGTTCGAGCTGGTCACGCCCCTCGGAGGGCGCACCGCAGCCCGCGGTCAGGGCGACGAGACCGGCAATGACGGGCAGCTTCATGGTCTCCATGCCTATCACCCCACCCAACACCTCAGCACCCGAATTTAGACGCGTGCTTCGATAACACCATGCAACGCACCATCTACACCGAGGACCACGAGGCGTTCCGGGAGTCGGTCAAGGCATTCGTACAGCGTCACGTCGAGCCGCGCGCCGAGAGTTTCATCGAGCAGCGCTATATCGATCGGGAGCTCTGGGAAGAGGCCGGTAAGCAGGGCTACCTGGGGCTCGACGTGCCCGAGGAGTACGGCGGCAGCAGTGCCGGAGACTACCGTTACAACGCGGTCCTGCAGGAGGAGCTGGCCCGCTCCAGCGCCGCCCTAGCCTCCTCGATGTCGATTCATTTCGACATCGTGGCGCCCTACTTGGTCGAGTTGACCACCGACGAGCAGAAGCAACGCTGGCTGCCCAAGTTCTGTAGCGGCGAGATGATCACCGCCATCGGGATGACGGAGCCGTCCGGTGGCTCCGATCTTGCCGCCCTCAAGACGACCGCCGTCAAGGATGGTGACGACTGGGTCATCAACGGCTCCAAGACGTTCATCACCAACGGCTCACGCGCCGATCTCGTCATCGTCGCCGCGCGCACGGCGCCCGAGCTGAAGGCCAAGGGCATCACCCTGTTCGCGGTAGAGGAGGGCATGCCCGGGTTCGAACGCGGCCGCAAGCTGGACAAGGTCGGCCAGCCCGAGGCCGACACCGCCGAGCTGTTCTTCACCGATGTCCGGGTACCCGCCGAAAACGTCATCGGCGAGGTCAACCAGGGATTCGTCGCCATGATGCAGCGGCTGCCCCAGGAGCGGATGGGCTGCGCGGTGTCCAATATCGCCCATGCGGCCGGAGTGCTCGAGGAGACCATCGCATACGCCAAAGAGCGCAAGGCCTTCGGCCAGCAGATCGGCAGCCTGCAGTACAACAAGTTCCTCATCGCCGAGCTCGTCACCAAACTCGAAGCGGCACAGGTGTATGTCGATCAGGGCGTGCTGGCGCACAGCAAGGGCGAGCTCACCGCGATCGACGCCGCCAAGGCCAAATGGTGGTCCTCCCAGGTGCAGAACGAGGTCATCGACGCGTGCGTGCAGCTGCACGGCGGCTACGGCTACATGAAGGAATACCGCGTCGCACGGGCCTGGATGGACGCGCGGGTAACCAAGATCTGGGCGGGCTCCAACGAGATCATGAAGGAGCTCATCGGCCGCGACCTGGGCTTCTGAGTCCGGTCACCGGGTCGGGGTAGGAAGGACACCATGACCGAAGACGGACGTATACGAGTTCCGGCCGACCTGGACTCGGTAACGAACACGGCCGACGAGGATCACTCCGGGATCGACCCGGCCGCCGTCGAACGGATTTGGCAGGCCGCCCGGTACTGGTACCAGGCGGGTATGCACCCGGCGATCCAGGTGTGTCTGCGGCACAAGGGGAAGGTGATCCTCAACCGCGCGATCGGGCACGGCTGGGGCAATGGGCCCGACGATCCGGCCGACGCAGAGAAGATCCCCGTCACCACCGACACACCGTTCTGCGTGTACTCGGCAGCCAAGGCCATGTCGACGACGGTGGTCCACCTGCTGGTCGAACGGGGCGCGCTATCGCTCGACGATCGTGTCTGCGAATACCTGCCCACCTTCACCAGCCGCGGCAAGGATCGCATCACTGTCCGACACGTGATGACGCACAGCGCGGGCATCCCCATCCCCACCGGGCCGCGGCCAGACATCAGCCGGATGAACGACAGCGAGTACACCCGCGAGCAGCTCGGCCAGCTGCGGCCGTTGTATCGGCCCGGGCTGGTGCACATGTACCACGCACTGACTTGGGGACCGTTGATACGCGAGATCGTGCTCGGTGCGACCGGCAAGAGCATCCGCGACATCCTCGCCACGGAAATCCTTGATCCCCTTGGATTTCGGTGGACCAACTACGGTGTGGCGCCGGAGGACGTGCCGCTTGTCGCACCGAGTCACCCGACTGGCAAGCCGCTGCCCGCACCCATGCGTGCGGCCTTCCGGGCGGTCGTCGGCGGGACCATGCACGAGATCATCCCGATGTCGAACCAGCCGTTCTTCCTCACCGGCGTAATACCGTCGTCCAACACCGTCTCCACCGCGAACGAACTGTCCCGATTCGCCGAGATATTGCGCCGCGGAGGGGAACTCGATGGTGTGCGGATCATGTCACCCGAGACGATCCGCGCCGCGGCGGCACCGGCCCGACGTCTGCGTCCCGATATGGCGACCGGCGGCATGCCGATGCGCTGGGGGACCGGATACATGTTGGGCTCCAAGCGATTCGGTCCGTTCGGACGCAATTCACCCGCCGCGTTCGGTCACACCGGACTGGTGGACATCGCGGTATGGGCGGACCCTGCGCGTGCGCTGTCCGTTGGCGTCGTCAGCAGCGGTAAGCCGGGTAACCACAAGGAGGCCAAGCGGTATCCCGCACTCCTGGACCTGATCGCCGCAGAGGTCCCGCTCGCGACTATTTGACCGCTAGCGCATACTGCGTACAGTGTAAACTAGGCCGGGAACAAGGTCGGGGATCAGTGCACGACTGACCCAAAGAGAGATGCCATGAAGTTCCACCATGCACGTCTACGCCAGATCGCGCTCACCAGCGCAGTCAGCCTTATCGCAGGACTCACCGCGACAATCGTGGTGGCACCGGCCGCATTCGCGGCACCGGACTGCAGCCGCGAAAGACTGTCCGACACCGTCGACTCCACCACCATCGCGGCCCGCGGGTACCTAGACGCCCACCCGGATGCACGCACGGTGTTTGATGCCGCTCCCAACCAGTCCCGGCCCGAGGCGGCCGCCAACATCCGCACGTACTTCACCGCTCATCCCACGGAGTACCACGAGTTACGCGGAATTCTGGCCCCGATCGGCAACGCCCAGCGCGAATGCAATGTCACCGTGCTACCGGCAGGCCTGGCCACTGCCTATGACGAGTTCATGGCCGGCTGATCCCGCTGGCGCTAGAGCTCAAGCCTCTCGCCCAGAATTCTGTTGTGATCAACCCGAATCGACGGCCGTCGGCGATCGGAAGCCACCGGCCACTCGCTCGGATTTATGTCCGGTATTGCGGCGTGGCCGGCCCTAGGCCACTTCCAGATGTTCACGGCGACAATCCCTACCGGCTGCCGTCGAAGCCTTCTTACGCACTGGCAACCAAACAAGGGCTACAACGACCACACTCAGAGTAGCCACCGGGACATCACCGATCAGGTGCATGCGATGCGCAGGCGAGATGAAACCCATCGTGAACATCGAAACCATGTGCAGACTCTGCGATACAAGGAAAACGTCGATCACATACCGATACTTGACAGGGTCGTTTCCCGATAACGCCAGGTAAATGCCCATGCCAATGTTAACCGCGCAGAGCATCACCTGGTACTCAAGACCGCTGCTGCCCCACGAAACGAGGTGCCCCATCGTGCTGCCGTGCTCGTCGCCAAGTGGGGTCATCGCAAGCAGCGGCATCGCCGCGAACGAGTACGCAATGAAGGCAACACCAACGATGCGAAGTCCCCAACGAAGAAGAGGCGATTCCAAGTCTCCGAACCACCGATAGCCCTGAACCGAATTCCCAGTACGATTAGTCATAGCCTTTAAGACACCACCGACCGCTCGGATGTGACATGGGTGGGGAGTCAGGTGGGACAAAACCTCCAGGAATCACGCTCGTTGCCTGGGCCGCCGAGTGAGGTCGTCGGTGGCGAGATCCAGTGCGCGGTTGAAGACATACGTAAAAAGTGGTCGCGCAATCGCACGGGTAAGAAATGCCCCGAGTAGCGGAACCCGCAATTCGAAGCTTGAGGTCCATACAACGTGCGTGCCGCCGTCGACCTCGGCGAAACTGACCCGGCCGTTCTCGTGGCGCGCGGGGGGAAACACGCGGTAGACGTGGTAATCGAACACTTCCGGTGGCGTGTAGGCGGTGATGCGTTCCCAAAACACTCCGAATACCCCGACCAACATCCGGACAGCGCCGAGTCCGTAGCGTGCCGTCTCGCCAGGCTCGGCAACGTGCTCATGAAAGATGCCGCGTATTCGAGTGTAGTTGTGCGCGTTGCTGATCCAATCAAATACCGCCTGGCGCGGGGCGGCGATAGTGCGTTGCACGGTAACCGTTTCCATGTCTGTGCCCTTTCCTCGTGCGTCATATGCAGGATTGCGTGCCGGTTGCGGCGGTCAGGTCCTGCACTGCGTGGTTATGTCACCGCGGTAGGCAGTCCGTCCAACACGGCCAGAACCAGTAGGTGGCTGGCATCGATGAGTTGCGTGCAGGGGCGGCGGCGGTCTTCGAGTAGCCACTGGGCGGCGATCGTGGTGATGGCGCCGATGATGCCCTGGGCGATGAGATGCAGCTGTTCGGTGGGGAGCTCGCCGGCGGCGAAGACGTCCGGGGCCAGTGCCTGGACTGTGTAGGCGAATCGTTCGGTTTGAGCCACATACGCGGCGGAAACGGCTGGACTGACTCCGAGGATTTCGAGCAGCGTGATGCGGGCGCGCCGCTGGTCGGCTTCGATGGCACCGAAGTAGCCGGACAGTGCCGCACGCAGTTGGTCATCGACGGTGGTGCCCGCCTCCGTGACGGCACGGACCATGGCCTCAAGGATCTCATCCGTGCACCGTTGATAGCTGGCTAGTAGCAATTCCTCACTGCTGGAAAAGGATTCGTAAAAGTAGCGTTTCGAAAGACCGGCGCGTGCGCAGAGGTCGTCGACGGTGGCCGCCCGGTAACCGACAGTCCCAAACAGATCGACCGCCGCATCGATGAGCTGCGTGCGCCGCTGTTCGATCCGCTGTTGCGGTGTCACGCCCCGATATGGCCGAACCAATGGCTGCACTCTATTATCTTGACACGGCGTGGTTCCTAATATCAAACTAGAACGATGGCGTTTCAGAAACGAACGGGCGCGCGGCCCGGTGCCCGATAATCGCGGTGGACTGATCCGGCCCCGCACCGCAGCCGGTCACTACGCACGGTTGTTGTCCCCGAACGTGCTGTCGGCCGCACGCGTGGGCCTGGAGCGTGATGTCACGATGCGGGCCAACCGAATCGCGAACGCCGTGCGCGTGGCCCGTCGACCCGGCCACACCCGGATGCGAGGGCTAATCGCCTCACCCGGTGGCGCGTTGCGGTGGCGTGCGGTGCCCAGCCCGGCGCCTCCCGGCCCACTTGGTGCGCTGGTCCGTCCGATTGCCGTCGCGACATGCGACGCTGACCGGGCGATGATGTTGGGCCGCAGCATCTTTCCACTGCCCTTGCATCTCGGACACGAGGCCGTCGCCGAAGTCGTGCAGATCGGAGCCGAAGTGAGCGGGGTACGTGTCGGCGACCGGGTTGTCGTTCCGTTCCAGATCAGTTGCGGCCAATGCACGGCGTGCCGACGCGGTCATACCGCCAACTGTCTATCGGTGCCACCGACATCGATGTACGGGTTCGGGCTATCCGGTGGCTTGTGGGGCGGGGCCCTAGCGGACCTGATGGCGGTGCCTTTCGCCGACGCGATGCTTGTCGGCCTGCCGGCGGGCCTCGCGCCGACTGCGGCGACAGGCGTGGCCGACAACATCTGTGATGCCTACCGACAGATCGCCCCACACCTGCCCGGGCTACTAGCGGCGGACCCCGACACGCAGGTTCTGCTCGTGGGCCGTATCGACGACAAGGATCCGTTGACCTCGGCCACGGTGCTGTTCGCTGCCCTGTTCGCCCGCGCGCTCGGCGCCACGCATATCAGCGTCGTCGATGCCAGGCCCGCATTTCAAGAACGCGCCGCGGCCCTGGGGTTCCAGACTCTCGATCCGCGACACCCGCGGGACTGGCCCGTGGCAGCGCTCACGGTGGACGCCACCGGCACCCCAGCCGGACTGCGAAACGTATTGCGGCACACCGCCCCCGATGGGATCTGCACATGCGTGTGGTCGATGCACCGGCGCGGCAACATACCCCTTCAAGCGGGGTACATGCGCAATCTGACGCTACACATCGGCCGCAGCCACATCCGCTCGCACATCCCCGACGTCCTTGACCTCATGGCGACTGGCAGGTTCCAGCCAGAGCTGGTCACCACCAACGAGGCTTCATTCGACGATGCCCCCGCCGCGCTACGCGAGCACTGCTACGGAGACGCTCTCAAAACCATCCTCACAACTCAGTGAGGTACCCCCAAGTGAACGATCACCCCACCATTCCCGAGCCCATCAACATCGCAGTCCGCGCATTGCTGCAAAGTCCGCTGCACTGGACGATGAGCCACAACACCATGCTGTTGGCAATCACTGGCCGCCGCACGGGCACGGCGTATCGAGTGCCGGTCAGTTATTCGCGCGATGACAACGATCTGGTGTGTTTCACCGACTCCCCCTGGTGGATCAACCTGCGCGGCGGCGCAGCTGTCGCAGCGACAATCCGCGGCCGGTGGCGCAACGGCACCGCACAGGTGACCTACGGCCCGGCCATCACCGAACATCTGACACGTCACATCAAGCTTGTTCCCCGCGACGCGAAGTACCACAGCGTGCAACTCGACCCGAAACGACAACCCAATGCAGCTGACATCGCCCGCGCCGCGGAGGTCACCGCGATGATCCGCGTTCAGATCGACGAGCCGCGGCAGCCCCGGCCAACACATATCAACCCGACGAGGAGACTCACATGATCATCAGAACCCTCAAGACACTCGGCTGGATAGTCGGTCTCGCGCTCATCGCACTCGGCGCAGGGCGAATCCTGTTCCCCGCCGCCACGATCCCCGGAGGCGGAGCGATGAATGCCACGCTCGACAGCGAAACCCGGGCTGCTGGAGCGCTTTTAGTGGCCTTTGGCGCCGCGTATGTCTGGGCGGTACGCACCTCGCCGATTCCTTCCGCCCTGCTGAAATATCTCGCACTAACCATGGGCCTGCTCGCCACTGCCCGGGTGGTGTCGATGGTCGCAAACGGCATTCCGCACAACGTCTTCGTTGCGGCCGCCGCCATAGAATTCGCTGCCGCCGCGCTCACCTACTGGTACTCCACCATGAACAACGAGGCACCGCTGAACCGATAACCAGCCACGGGCGTTGAGCAGTCCTCGTCACGCTCGTCTAGAGCTCCAGTCCGAGTAGTGCGTTCTCGATCAGCTCGGGCAGTGCCGGGTGTATCCAGTACTGCCCGCGCGCCATATCGCGCACCGGGATCGAGAAGCTCATCGCGGTGATCAACGATTGGATCAACGCCGACGCCTGGTAACCGACGATGTGCGCACCGACCAGCAGGCCCGTCGCGCGGTCCGCAACCAGCTTGCACAGACCCTCGGTGTCCTCCATCGCCCACCCGTACGCGATATCCCCGTAGGCCTGGACCTTGACCGCCACGTCGATCCCGCGCTGCCGGGCCTGGTCCTCCGACAATCCCACCGACGCCACCTGCGGGCGGCTGAACACCGCGCCCGGCACGAACCGATGGTCGCTGGCCGTGGTCGGGGAATCCCAGCCGGCGAGCAGATTCGCCTGCACCACCCGGGCTTCGTGGTTGGCGACGTGCTTGAGCAGATAGTGCGAGCTCACGTCGCCCAGGGCGTAAATGCCGCGCACCGGTGTGCGCTGGTACTGGTCGACCGGCACGCGTCCCTCCTCGTCGAGCGTCAACCCCGCCGCCGCCACATCCAGCTGGTCTCCGTTGGGGGAGCGTCCGGTCGCGACCAGCAGGACATCGCCCGTCACCGTCGACCCGTCGGTGAGGTCCACTTCGACACCGCCGCTATCGATCTCGCGGGCTGCCACAACTTCTGTGTTCAGGCGCACGTCCCACCGCGCCGCCACCACATCGGTGAAACGCTGCGAGATCGTCTCGTCCTGTGCCCGCAACAACCGCGGGCCGCGCGCGATCACCGTCACCGCCGACCCCAGGCCACTGAACACATGCGCGAACTCGGCGGCAATGAAGCCACTGCCCACGATCACCACCCGACCGGGCAGTTCCGGCAGACGCATGATGTCGTCGTTGGTGTGGAAGGACACGCCACTGTCGGCGATAACCGGCGGGATGACCGGACGCGAGCCCGCGGCGATCACCACCTGCCCTGCCTCCAGAATCGTCCCGTCCGACAGTTGGAGACGATGGATCGGGTCGCCCTCGGTATCGGATCCCGGCGCGATGAACCGCGCTTCCTGCTGAAATACGGTGATATTCGGGCAGTCCTCGACGCGGTAGCGCAGACCACCCTCCGCGACCGGGTCGATCCGGCCGAATACGCGTCCACGGATGTCGGCCCATCGGGTCCCGCTCACCGAGCTATCGACACCGAGTCGGGGCCCGTCTCGGGCCTCATCCGCCAGGTCTGCCGGATAGACGAACATCTTAGTGGGAATGCATCCGACGTTCAGGCAGGTGCCGCCGTAGGCGCCCCCGTACACACCGCGATCGACGATCGCGATCTGCTGATCCGCAAAACGGTCGTCGGGTAAGGAGTTTCCACTGCCGGAACCGATGATGACGAGGTCGTACACCTGTTCTCCATCTCTTGAGGCCCCATCTCTTGCGGCCGGGGCACCTCCCTCACGGTGCCATAATTTGACGCCGGGCACCCTCGTTCATGAGGCCATGTCGGCGGGCACCGCGACGGATACCCGGGTGCCCGAGCCCAGTGCCGAGGTGATGGTGACACTGCCACCGGAGGCATCAATGGGAACGGTCAGCGAGGCTAGTCCGATATGCCCGTCGGCGACCGATGCGGTGAGGCCTCTGGGATCGAATCCGCTGCCGTCGTCCGCGACGACGAGGGTGATGAGATTTCCATCCCGAGCGAGCTCCATGTGGATGTTCTTGGCACGGCCGTGTTTCACGGCATTGGTTAACAACTCCTTGGCCGCGCGGTAAACCAGCGGTTGCACCGAGGGGCTGCCCACCTCCTGTAATTCGGTGCTGACCTCGACTGTGCCCCGCGCCGCATACTGCCGCCCCAGCTCACGAATCGCCGCCGACAATCCCAGCTCGGAGAGCACCTGCGGATGCAGCGAGGACACGGCCCCGCGTAGCGCCGCAGCCGTCTCCCGCAACGAGGAATGCACCGCCTCCAGCACCGGATCCGGTTGGCGTTCAAGCACTTCTTCGATCTCCAGCCGCGCCGCCAGCAGGTTCTGCAGCGGGCCGTCGTGCAATTGTTCGGCGACTGCACGGTTATGGCGCTCGTCGGCGCGCATTGCCTCCAGTACCAGCTGCTCACGCGTGTGCAACAGCTGTCCTACATGTTCGGAACGGCGTTTGAGGACAAAGCACATCCCAGCGGTGACGATCGCCAACCACAACAATGTTGCGACGGTGACGTATTCGTCGCCGGGAATGCTGTCCAGGTTGCCGTTCCTGGTGTAGAACACCAGAACGCCGAAATACCCTGCAGCGGTGATTGTTCCAAGGATAGCCGTCACGGCCGGACGTTCTTGAAATGCCACTGAAACGGGTAGCAGGAAGAACACCGGAAGCAATTCTGAGGTGCCGTAGCCGGAGGCAACGCATAGCGCCACCACGGCGGCGATGTCGACGGCGGTGGCGGCGGGGGCCACCCACAGTGGGACGTGTCCACGAACCGCGATTGCCACCCACACGATCGCCGACACCGTGTACACAGCGAGCACGCCGTAATACACGCCGTCATGCCACATTTCGATATTGGGGTTCGACCCGAGCAGCACGATCAGCACTATCAACGGAAGCCGCAGCCAGGCTGACACTCGCATGGGTTCGGCGGTGAAGTAGTCGGCCACCCGGTCCAGCTGGATCGCCATGGCTACTCCAATAGCCCGCGACGCATGGCCTCGGCCACAGCCGCCGCGCGGTCGCCGACACCGAGTTTCTCGTACAACCGTTGCACATGGGTCTTCACCGTGGACGGAGCCAGGAACAGCACCTTGGCCATTGCCGGCACGGTGTTGCCGTCCGCGATCATCCGCAGCACCTCACGTTCCCGCGCACTCAGCGACGGGCCCGTGCGCTGTGCGCGCCTGCGGATCTCGCCGGCCAGGCCCGTCGTCAGACTCGCTGTCACCACATCGCGGCCCCGCGCGCACTCGAGCACCGCGCTGACCAGTTCTGCGCGCGTGGACTCCTTCGACAGGAAACCCGCGGCGCCCTGTTCCAGGGCGTGATACACGATCGCCGCGTCATCGTGAGCCGAGAGCAGCAGCACCCGGGTGGGCAGCTCATCGCGTTGTACGGCGGCCGCCACCTGGGTCCCGTCCAGCTCCGGCATCCGGTAGTCGACAAGCGCGACATCGGGCAGGTGCTCTCTGATCAGCGCGAGCGCGCTAGCACCGTTCTCCGCCTCCGCCACCACCGTTATCTGGCCGCTACCGGTCAGCGCCCGGACCACGCCCTCACGGAAGAGCGGGTGATCGTCACCCACCACTACCCGCACCAGCTCGGCGCTCACCTGCACAAACGCAAGCTTGGCACGCCAAATCGGGGCGTGTCCCCCAATTGGTGGACATCAACATCATCCCCCTGATCGGCCACTTGCCCGACAGACTTTCCCGCCGCCACGCCGCATCGTTGCAGTATCACCAAGCAGCCCGGTGATCCAACTCAAAGCCTTACTGGCACAGGAGAAATCATGAAGAAGTACATCATCGCCGGAACCGCCGCCGCCGCTCTCGCACTCGCGCCCCTCGGCTTCGCCCTGGGCACCGCGTCCGCCCAGACCGACGGCTCGAACGCCCAGCAGACCGTCAGCGAGCTTCAGGCACAGGGTTACAGCGTGATCGTCAGCAAGACCGGGTCCAAGGCCCTCAACCAGTGCACCGCCAGCAGCGTCCGTCCCGGACAGAGCACCACTCGGTCCGATTACGGCCTACCGAGCAACAAGCGTCCGGGCGTCTTCACCACCACCACGACCACCAAGACCATGTACGTGGACGTGACCTGCTGATACGGCGGCCATACCGAGTACATACCAACCGCGTTCCATTTGATGCCGATTCAGACACGGGTGGGTAACAGCCCTCGCCTTCCGACCAACGTGCATAAGAGACTTTCGTATGCGACCAACGGGTTTCATGCTGCCCGCGCTGCAGAACGAACTGTCTCATAACGAGCAGTCGGAACGCTGGGGCCAAGCGGCTTCTGGTGGAGGAGGAGATTCCGTGAGTGCGCCCAACGATTCCCCGGCGGACGGCTCCGAGGACGAGATCCTCGACCGCACCGGCCCGATCATCCCGATCAAACTAGGAGCGCACGCCAAACGACTCCGCGCCGAAGCCGCCGCGCAGCAGCAGCCTCAACAGGAACCCCTGCCCCCGCAACCGACGCCCCAACTGCTACCCCGCGGCCCTTTGTCCATCGTCGATGCCGCCCCGCCCCACGATCCGCGTGTCGATCCCCCTCCGGCCATCGGCGACGCCTTGGGAGCCCAGCTTCGTGCCGAGATGCTGCCCCCGCCGCGTCGGCCTGCTTCCATTGGTTGGCGTAAGTGGGTGTACCGCGGAAGTTTTGGCGCCATCAATCCCGGCGAGTCCCGTGAAGAGACCGAACTTCGAGAGCTCACCGCCGTGGTGCGCACCCCCTGGCGGGGTATCCACTCTCTGGCGGTCCTGGGCGGGAACGGCGGCGTCGGCAAGACGATGATGACCGCCGCCCTCGGTTCCGTGCTGTCCGAGCTGCGCCGCAAGGACATGGTGCTGGCCACCGACGCCGATCCGGGCCAGTCGGCCAACCTGGCCTCGTGGATCGACCCGTCGGCCTCCTCAACCTTCGCCGATGTCCTGGCGCAGCACGAACCCGAGCGCAACTTCGATCTGCGCTTCTTCGTCGGTCAGAACTCGGAAACCGGACTGGATGTGCTTGCCGCCAACGCACATTCGGTGCGTCCCCGTGGGGAGCTCAACTCGGAGATCTACACGCAGGCGCACAATCGGCTGCAGCGGCTCTACAGCCTGCTCATCACCGATACCGGCGTGGACTTCTGGCATCCGGTGATGCCGGGCGTGCTGCGCAGCGCCAACGGTGTGGTGCTCGTGGCGGCCGCCACCCCCGTCGGTGCCGAGGGCGCAGTCCGGGCGATCGAATGGCTCATCTCCGAGGGCTACGAGTACCTGATTCCCCGAATGGTCGTCGTTATCAACCATGTCCGCGGCTATGACAGTCGCGAGGATCGCCGAAACTCCGAACGTCTGGTGGCGGCGATGGTCGCCCGATTCCACCGATGGATCTCGCCGAACCACATTGTGGCCGTTCCGTATGACCCACATATCGCGACCGCGGGCCCGCTGGACATCCAACAGCTGCAGCCGGAGACCTGGCACGGCTTGTTGACGGCGGCGGCTTCGGTCTCGGCCGGCCTGGCGAGCGCGTGGAGCGTGTAATCCGGCTCAGCGCAGCGAGTAGCCGCCGTCGGGGTACAACGTCGAGCCGGTAGTGCCGGTGTTCAGCAGCAGGTAGACGATGGCCTGGGCCACTTCGTCTTCTGTGACGGCCCGGCCCAGGGTGGACGCCGCTGCGATGTGTTCAAAGGCCTGCCGGCGCACCTCGGGCGCACGCTGGTTCCATAGGTGCCCGTCCACGGTGCCGGGGGACACCGCATTGACCCGGACGGGCGCCAGCTCGAGGGCGAGCCCACGGGCCAGGCCCTCGATGGCCGCATTGGCCGCAACATACGCCGGGGCATTCCCGGCGGGCCGGACGCTGGCCGCCCCCGACATCAACACCACCGAGGCATCCTCGGCAAGCTTCGGCAACGCCGTCTTCACCGCGCGGTACTGGCCCCAGAACTTCGACTGGAACGGTGTCGCGGCCTCCTCGACGGACAGCTCGGCGATCGATCCCGTCACGTAGGTGGCGGCGGTGGTGAACAGCCCGTGCACCACGTCGATGTCCGTGAAGAACTCGTCGATGCTCGACGGCTCTGAGGTATCGACCGGGTGCCAACGCGCCCTTGACCCGAGCTCGCGCGCGGCCGCGGCGAGGGTGGCAGCGGTACGGCCGCCCAGCACGACATCGCCGCCCGCCGCGGTCACCAACCCGGCCACACTCCGCCCGATGCCGGTACCCCCGCCGATCAAGACAACGGTGCGACCCGTGAAGGCCGTCTCGGACAAGAACGCGGTCATCGGTGCGAAGCTACCCGCGAGACGGTGGCGAGTCGCGTCTTGGGCGCTCGGCGATCCGAATGGCTTCCGAATGGCCATTGACTTCTGGTCCGCCGCGCGGCAACAATCCATTCATATCTGCGAACAGCTGTGTGCAGATATGAATGGACCCGACTCTCAGCCCGAGGAGCTCGTAATGACCCTTGCCGACAGCCAACTGGCCGACGCCCTCGAGATGTACCGGCCCGCACAGGAAACCCCCGACGAGACCGTGCTGCCGCTGACCGGATCAGTGCCACAGGAGCTCCGCGGCGCCCTCTATCGCAACGGCCCCGCCGATTGGGACCACGGCGGGTTCCGTGCGGCCCACCCGTTCGACGGTGACGGACTAGTCGTGAAGTTCACGATCGCCGACGGCGAGGTGCGTTTCCGCTCACGCTTCGTCGATACACCGAAGCGGCGCAAGGAAGCACGCGGCCGGGGCGCGCACATCCGCGGCGTCTATACCCAGGGAAAACACCTATGGGACAACACGGGCCGGCAGCCCGCCGACACCGCGAACACTCACGCCGTCATCCACGCCGACCGGTTACTGGCACTCAGTGACGCCGGTCGGCCCTGGGAGATCGACCGAGATGACCTGAGCACCATCGGGCCCTGCACATTCGACGGGCGGCTGCCGCGATTCTCCAGGTTCTCGCCACATCCACGCATCGATCCGGATACCGGCGAACTGTTCAACTTCGGGCTGGACGTTTCGCCCTCACTGTCAGGGCCCACCGTCGCATGCCTACGGTGTTTCCGGGTTGACCCAAACGGAGGGCTGACCCAGATCGCCAAGATCCCCACCGATCACATCTACATTCAGCACGACTTTGCCATTACCCCAACATATTTGGTGTTCGCGTTGGCACCGATCACCGTGGATCCCATCCGCGCAGGATGGGCCGGCCTAGGCCTCACGGCACTGGGCGACAGTGCCGATTATCGGCCTGAACAGGGCATGAGAATCGTGTTGGTCCCCCGTCGGGGAGGCCCTCACCGAATCGTCGAATGCGACCCCCTGGTCTATGTCCACGTCGACAACGCCTACGAAGACCGGGGTGATGTCGTGCTGGATATCGTGCGCCACCTGGACTTCGACTTCCTCACCGCCGGGTTGAAGAAGTTCCGTACCCAGGCGCCCACGCTGGGCTGGCCAACGCGACTGCGCATCACTCAGGGCGGAAGAGTGCATGTCACCGATTACCCCACGGCCCCTGCGGAATTTCCCACGCACGACGAACGTCGAACGGGCCACGAACACCGCTATACGTATCTATCCGCCCAGAGGGAAGCCGACCAGAACATGATCGTGAAACTCGACCGCGCCACCGACACGCAACGTGGCCACACGTTCGCGCCCGGCGTAGTGGCAGGCGAGCCGATATTCGTCCCGAAGAATCCAGGTGCTGAGGAGGACGAGGGCTGGATACTCGCAGTCGCCTACAACAGCGGTGCACATCGAACAGAGCTGCATATCCTCGATGCCGCCGCCATCGAGGGCCCCGCGCTCGCCGTTGCGATCCTTCCCGGTCACCACTTTCCCGGATTTCACGGCAGCTTTACCGACAGAATCTAGAGGCGGCCACCAAGGCCGGGCACGCCGCCGCCTATCGTTGCCGGAGTGTCCGAATTGTCCCGCGCCGAGCTGCGCGCACGCCTCGACGGACTCACGATTCGCGACGCGTCCCGGCTCGGCCGCCGTATCAAGAACCTGCGCAGCCCGGCCGATGCCGAGAAGCTTGTTGAGCAGATCACCGCGGCAGAAGCATTGGTCGCCACCCGGATCGCTGCGATCCCGACGATCGCGTACCCGGATCTGCCCGTCAGCGCACATCGCGAGGAGCTCGCCAAAGCCATCTCCGCGCATCAGGTGGTCATCGTCGCCGGAGCAACCGGATCGGGGAAAACCACACAGCTTCCCAAGATCTGCCTGGAACTGGGACGCGGTATCCGCGGCACCATCGGCCACACCCAGCCACGCCGACTGGCGGCACGCACCGTCGCCGAGCGCATCGCTGAGGAGCTGGGCACTCCGCTCGGCGAAACCGTCGGCTACACCGTCAGATTCACCGATCAGGCGAGCGACCGCACCCTGATCAAGCTGATGACCGACGGCATCCTGCTCGCGGAGATCCAGCGCGACCGACGGCTGCAGCGCTACGACACCCTCATCCTCGATGAGGCGCACGAACGCAGCCTCAACGTCGACTTCCTACTCGGCTATCTGCGCGAGCTGTTACCGCAGCGGCCCGATCTGAAAGTCATCGTCACCTCGGCCACCATTGAGCCGCAACGCTTCTCGGCGCACTTCAACGACGCCCCCATCGTGGAGGTCTCGGGTCGGACGTATCCGGTCGAAATCCGGTACCGGCCGCTGGAGGTTCCGGTACCCGGCGATTCCGGAGACGATCCCGATGACCCCGATCATGAGATCGTCCGCACCCAAATGCGCGACCAAACCGAGGCCATCTCCGATGCGGTCCGCGAGCTAGAAGACGAGCCGCCGGGAGACGTGCTGGTCTTTCTGTCCGGCGAGCGCGAGATCCGCGACGTCACGGAGGCGTTGCGTGGCGCCTTCCATAACACCGAGATTCTTCCGCTGTACGCACGGCTGGCAACGGCCGAGCAGCACAAGGTCTTTCAGGCGCACACGGGTAGGCGCGTGGTGCTGGCCACCAATGTCGCGGAGACCTCGCTGACGGTTCCCGGTATCCGGTACGTCATCGACCCCGGTACCGCACGCATCTCCCGATACAGCCGGCGTACCAAGGTGCAGCGCCTTCCGATCGAACCCATCTCACAGGCCTCGGCCGCGCAGCGGTCAGGCCGGTCCGGGCGTACCGCACCGGGTGTGTGCATCCGGCTGTACTCCGAACAGGACTTTGAGGCTCGCCCGCGCTATACCGATCCGGAGATCCTGCGCACCAATCTCGCCGCCGTCATCCTGCAGATGGCTGCCCTGCAGCTGGGCGATATCGAGAACTTCCCATTCCTGGATCCGCCCGACAAGCGCAGCATCCGCGACGGTGTGCAGCTGCTGCAGGAGCTCGGCGCATTCGATGCGAACGGTGCCATCACCGAGCTGGGGCGCCGGCTGGCGCGACTGCCCCTCGACCCACGGATCGGACGGATGATCCTGCAAGCCGATTCTGAGGGCTGCGTCGGGGAAATCCTGGTGCTCGCGGCCGCACTGTCGATTCCCGATCCGCGGGAGCGTCCGGCAGATCGTGAGGAGGCCGCGCGGCAAAAGCATGCCCGGTTCGCCGATGACCATTCCGACTTCAGCGCCTACCTCAATCTCTGGCGGTATCTCCAGGAGCAGCGAAGCCAGCTCTCGGGCAGTGCGTTTCGACGCACGTGCCGTGACGAGTTCCTGCACTATCTGCGCATCCGGGAATGGCAGGACCTGGTGGGCCAGCTGCGTAGCATCGCGCGCGACCTCGGTATCCGGGAATCGGGAGAGCAGGCCGATCCGGCGCGCGTCCACGCCGCCTTAACCGCCGGTCTGCTATCCCATATCGGGTTGCGCGAGGGCGACACCCGGGACTACTCGGGCGCGCGCAACACCAAGTTCGTGCTCGCTCCCGGGTCGGTGCTGACCAAGAAGCCGCCCCGGTGGGTGGTGGTCGCAGACCTGGTGGAGACCAGCAGGCTCTATGGGCGCATCGCGGCCCGCGTCGAACCCCAGTCGGTGGAGCGGATCGCTGGAGATCTGGTGCAGCGCACCCACAGTGAGCCGCATTGGGATGCCGAACGCGGAGCCGTCATGGCCTTCGAACGGGTAACCCTCTACGGACTGCCGCTGGTACCGCGCCGCCGTGTGGGCTACGCAGAGGTCGACCCCGAACTCGCCCGCGAGCTGTTCATCAGGCACGCCCTCGTCGAGGGCGACTGGGAGACCAAGCATCACTTTGTCCGCGACAATGCCCAGCTGCTACAGGAACTGTCCGAGCTGGAGGACAAGGCACGCCGACGCGATCTCCTGGTGGGCGATGACGAGATCTACTCCTTCTATGCGGCCCGGATTCCGGAGGATGCCGTCTCCGCGAGGCATTTCGACGCCTGGTGGCGCAAGCAACGGCACCAGACGCCGGATCTACTGACGTTCACCCGCAACGATCTGCTGCGTAGCGAGGACGCGGCCGCCGATATGCCCGACACGTGGAGATCGGGCGATGTGGCGCTGCCGGTGAGCTATCGATTCGAACCGGGTGCCGCCGACGACGGCGTGTCCGTGCATATCCCGGTGGAGGTGCTCGCCCGTCTCGGAGGCAACGAATTCGCCTGGCACGTACCGGCCTTGCGCGAGGAGCTGATCACCGCGCTCATCCGCTCCCTGCCCAAGGATCTGCGCCGCAACTTCGTTCCCGCACCCGATACCGCCCGCGCGGTGCTCACCAATCTTGAACCCGGGAGCGAACCCCTGGTGTACGCGCTGGGCCGGGAGCTGCATCGGATCAGCGGCATCCGCGTGCCCACCGATGCCTTCGACCTCGACAAGGTGCCCCCGCACCTGCGGATGACTTTCGTCGTCGAATCCGCGGACGGCACCGAGGTGGCGCGCGACAAGAATCTCGACACATTGCAGGAACGGCTCGCGGGCTCCACACGCCGGGCCGTGGCAACAGCGGTGGCCGGGGAGTGGGAACGCAACGGTCTACGCGCCTGGCCCGAGGATCTCACCGAATTGCCCCGTACCGTAGAACAACTCAGCGGCGGGCACACGGTGCGCGGATTCCCGGCGCTGATCGACGCGGGTACCTCGGTGGACATCCGGGTGTTCGCCACCGCTGCCGAGCAGCGGGCCGCCATGGCCACCGGCGCCCGGCGCCTGCTGCGCCTGTCGATTCCATCACCCATGAAAGCCGTTGAACGGGGCCTGGATCCACGGTCCAAGCTGCTGCTCTCGTCAAATCCGGATGGCTCGCTTGCGGCCCTGCTCGACGACTGTGCCGATGCCGCGGTCGATCTGCTGGCGCCCACGCCGATCTGGACCCGAGCAGAGTTCACCGCGCTGCGGGACCACGCCGCGCAGGGTCTCGCGGCAACTACCCTCGACATTCTGCGCCGTGCCGAGAAGGTAGTGGCGGCCTGGAGTGAGGTGCAGGTGGCTTTGCCCACCAAAGCCCCTGTCGCCCAATCCGATGCCATCGCCGATATGCGCGAACAACTCGGCGGACTGCTCCCGATCGGGTTCGTCACCGCCACCGGCGCCGCGCGACTGCTGGACCTGGCGCGCTATGTCACCGCCATCGGCAAGCGACTCGAGCGGCTGTCGCAGGGGGTGGAGACCGACCGCGGGCTGATGCACCGAGTGCACGCCGTCGAGGACGCCTTTGACGACCTGCTGCGTGACCTACCTGCCGGGCGATCCGATGATTCCGATATCCGGGATATCGCCTGGTTCATCGAGGAGCTGCGGGTGAGCCTGTGGGCCCAACAACTCGGTACCGCGCGTGCCGTCAGCGAGCAACGAATCCTCAAGGCGATCAACGCTGCTCGCTAGCCGCCTTTGTCCACTTCTAGCTCCGCCGCCTCTGCTTCTGGCTACGGCACCGCGAGATTCCTAGACTGGGTAGCGCGACCTTTGCCCGAATCGCTGAATGACCACTTCATTTCCATATACCGTGGTAGCCCCACGGTGCAGGCCGCATCGACGATCTGGCACACTGGCAACCATGGGGACTAGATTCTTGCTGCAGCCGTGGTGGGTGCGATTAGCGGTTACCGCGGCTGCTGCGGCGGTGCTGTACCTTCCGTTCTGGCTGCTGTACTTCGGTGATCGCGATACTGATCCCCGCTGGCTGGCACTCCAGGCCGGCGCCGTCGTGGTCGGCATCGCGGCCCTCGCGATCGGTATTCAGCAACGACCGCACCGCTACTGCACGGCTGCAGTCGCCGGGCTCGACAAGCACCAACGTTCGCAGGCGCTCACCGCTGTCTGGCGCGGCGATCCGCCCGACGACCCGGCCGCGCTAGCGGCAGCGATCCAAATGGGCAGCGTCATGCTCGAGACACGAAAGCAGATGCCCCGCTGGCTGATTCGCCTCTGGTGGCTCCCGATCCTGCTGATGACCAGCGGAGCTTTGTTGATCTTCTACAGCGACGGCGCTCGACGGGGTTCTGGCTACTTACTTCTCGCACTCGCGGTGTCTGCACTAACCTGCTGGAGCGAGTATCACTTCCGCCGGGTACAGCATCAGATGCAACTGCTCGACGCCGCGGCAGGTTCGCATCCCGAGGCCGCACCCGCGGTGCTGCCTCGCTATCAGCCCCCGTCGCGGTCACGTCTACTGATCGCCGCCACAGTCGCCGGGGCCATCGTCGGCGGCCTCACTGCCTTCAACGGCAGCGAGAAGCCCACTGACTGCGACACAGCCTTGAGCGTGCTCGGGATCTACGTCGACGACGAGCATCGCGATCTCACCAAAGGCGATCTGATTGGGCCCCACGGACCGCCGCTCAGCGCCTATCAGGACTGGGCCAACCGCATGCGCAACCACCCCAAACTGTCCGATCAGAATCTCGCGGGGCGGGTTCAGCACCTGACCGACCTTGCCGACCAAGCCGTAGATATCGTGAAACGAACCCGTGAAGCAGGCGCCGACGCCACCGCCTATGACGCGGTCGTGCAGCAGACACTCAATGAGGGCCAAGCCATCCTCAACGTCTGCAAAGCGCAGCGCTAGCGGCGTCGGTTCGCATGCCTGCCGGGCGAGCCGACGATTCCGATGGCCCCACCAACTCGGCACCGCATGCGCCGTCAGCGAGCAGCGGGTGTGCTACCTGTTCCTGCCGCCCGGCGGGTCGTCCAGCATGGGAGTATGCGCGATCACCGGATAGGCACCGGTGTACCCGATGCGGTCGCGGGCGAGCTGCAGCACGCGGCCCCGGCAGAGGTACCACCCCGCGGTCAGCACGGGGACGAGTACCACGATCGCGATCAGGTTCCACCAGTTCTCGTAACACATCAGCACCACCACGGCCGCCAGGAACGCCAGCGTCAGGTACCCGGTGTACGGCGCTCCGGGCATCCGGAAGCTGCCTCGCTGCAGAATGCCCCGCTGCGACCACCGGTACAGCTGGATCTGGCAGATCACGATGGTGGCCCACGACGAGATGATTCCCAATGCCGCCAGATCCAGGGCGGTTTCAAAAGCCTCGGCGGGGATGACCAGGTTCATGAATATCCCGACGAGCGTAAAAGTGCCGGTGACCGCGATGCCCATAAATGGGACACCACCGGAGGTCATGCGTGACAACACCTTTGGTGCACTGCCGTTCATCGCAAGGGAACGCAGGATCCGCCCCGTGCTGTAAAGACCCGCGTTCAGGCTCGACAGCGCCGCCGTCAGCACCACGAAGTTCATCACGTCACCGGCGTACGGCACGCCAATCCGGGAGAAGAAAGTGACGAACGGGCTCTCCCCGGCTTTGTAGGTTCCATAGGGCAACAGCAGCGCCAGCAGGATGAGTGAACCCACGTAGAAGACCGCGACGCGGAACACAACCGAGTTGATGGCGCGGGGCATCACCTTCTCCGGGTTCTCCGTCTCACCCGCGGCTATGCCGACCAGCTCGACGGCGGAGTACGCAAAGACGACTCCCGAGGTGACAATGACCAAAGCCATGAGACCGGCCGGCAAAAGGCCGCCGTTGTCTGCGATCACCGATGGCCCCGTGCTGGCGCCCTCGATCGTGAAACGACCCGCCAAAAAGACAGTCCCGATGACCAAGAACCCCATGATGGCAACCACTTTGATCAGCGCCGCCCAGAACTCCATCTCGCCGAACAGCTTGACGCTGATGGTGTTCATGGTGAGCACGATGAACAAGGCGATGAGCGCGATGAGCCATTGCGGTATCGCCTCGAACGCACTCCAGTAGTGCATGTACAGCGCGATGGCCGTCACGTCGACGATGGCGGTGGCGGCCCAGTTGAAGAAGTACATCCAGCCCGCGACGTATGCCGCCTTCTCGCCTAGGAATTCCCGTGCGTACGACACGAACGACCCCGAGGACGGGCGGTGCAAGATCAGCTCGCCCAACGCACGCAGGATGAAGAACACGAATACCCCGCAGACCGCATAGACCAAGAACAAGCCCGGTCCCGCGCTGTGCAACCGGCCACCGGCTCCCATGAACAGCCCGGTGCCGATGGCTCCCCCGATACCGATCATCTGGACTTGTCGGTTCTTCAGCCCCTTGTGATATCCCTGTTCCTCAGGTGCCTGGGCAGATGTGTCGTATGTTGCCGGAGACGCCATCGTGCGACCGTATCGACCGGAAAGTTACTGACTGGAACAATGGTGTTACAAACATGCTGCGAACGGTGCCGTAGCTGAACCGTGTAGCACCCGGCTAGAGGATGGCGGCTGCGATCACCAGCCCGACTGCCAGGTAAGCGGCGGCGACGACGACCGCTGCGGGCACGAACTTCTCGTGCGCTAGCAAGTCCCCGACATCGACTCCCACTACCCACTCGATCAATCTGATGCAGATCGTCTGGGCCGCAATGCCGATCAGCCCGAATACCAGAGTCCGGAACAAGCCCTCGGCGATGTTCCCCGACGCACTGTAGATGGCCAGCACAATCACCAGCGCCTGCGACAGCAGCCCGGCGGCGGTGACGACGGCAGCATTGGGGAGGCCTGCGCGGACCATCTGACGCAGGGGTCCTGGGGTCGTCCAGTCCAACACTAGAAATCCGACGACCATCAATGCGAAGCCGAGCGCGGCGTACAACCAGATTCCCGCCGCCCCGTGCGCGACGATCGACCAATATCCTGCTGCGTTCATGGTTGCCATCCCGATCTCTCTGGGTTACTCGGTTTCCCGAGGCCGGTGCTTATTTCTTCTCTACCGCAGTGGAATCCGGTGTGGAACGAACGCGGCGCCATCGTCGGTGATCAGGCCTGCGGTCTCCCGGATTCCCAGCCCCGCCGACTCGTCACCGACAATCCAGGCGCCCAGGACCGGCCTCATTCCGTCGAACTGGGGCAGCGGGTCCAACAGCTGATAGACATAGCCTTCCTCGCCGTAGACCCCGCCCGTGGCCGTCTCGTGCCCGGCTCCCACCACGGTGATGTTGGCACCCTCACGGCCAAGTTTCGGCTTGCGGACATACTCCGTCAGCTCGTGCGGGTCATCAAGGTAGGCCGGTAACAGGTTCGGGTGGCCGGGGTACATCTCCCATAGGACGGCAAGAATCGCCTTGTTGCTCAACAGTGTTTTCCACAGCGGCTCTATCCAGAGAGTCTCGGGTAGCAGGTCCACCGCGTGGCGGCCAAAGTCGTCATCGAGTACCCACTCCCAGGGATACAGCTTGAAGATCGATTCGATCGGCGCCTCTTCCAGATCCACCAGGCGATTCAGGTCGTGATCCCAGCCGATCTCCTCGATCGGGAGACCCACCGTGTTCAGCCCGGCCTCAGCTGCGCATTCCTGTAGATAGGCCAGGGTCACGTTGTCCTCGCCGCTCTGATCCGCCGACGACCACGTGAAATGTGTTTCAGTACTGGGGAGTTGCTGGGCGATCTGCTTCCAGCGCCCCACCAACTGCTCGTGCAGGGAGTTCCACTGATCGTCATCGGGGAAGACATCCGTCTTCCAGTGCCACTGCAAGATGGCCGCTTCCAGCAGGGAGGTGGGGGTGTCGGCGTTGTACTCGAGCAGCACCGGCGGCCGCTGCCCGTCATACCGCAGGTCGAATCTGCCGTATAGATGTGGATCTCTTCTGCGCCAAGACTTTTCGATATGCTCCCAGGTCCATTCCGGTAGCCCGAAATCTCCGTAGCGCCCGGTGAGAATCACCTGTTCGACGGCACCCAGGCACATGGAGTGCAGCACCTCGACGGTCGCCTCCAGGGAGAGCACCTCATCCATGTCGAAGACATAGTGGACCGACTCGTCCCAATAGGGCCGGTCGCTGCCGTCCGCCAGCCGCGCCGGGGTGCCGTAGCACATCCCTTGGGCAGCAACGATTTCTTCCCACCCGAGCCGCGGGTGGCCACGCTGGCGACGCATCAGCTGCCCGAACTTCCCGAGCTGCTGGACCCGAAGCCGCCGCGTGATACCGACGTGGATCTCGTTACGTCGCCCGAACCACCGGATTTGGTGATCGACGTGCCCGAACTGCTCCGAGCGGTCGCGCCCCGCGGCAGCTCTAAACTTCCACCGGAAGCGATACTGCCGATACCCCGGTTCGATCCGCCGTAGTAGTACCGGTAGGGCGAGCCTGCATAAATGAACATGCCACCCGAGGATGCGGTACCCCGTTCGCAGTACTCCTCGGGCGCAACGGCGTTCGAGCCATCGCGAACACACGTGGCCGCCACTTCTTCGTCGCGGTCGATCATCGCGTACCCCACTGCCACCACGGCCGCTATACCCACGACGACCACAGATCCCATGAGGATGTTTCCGCCCACTCGACGACGGTCCTCGGCCTTCTGGGCACGGACCTCCGCGACTCTCCGTTCGGCTTCGCGCGTCCGCCGCGCCTTGTCACGGGCTCTGGCCTCAGCGACAGTAGGCGGTCGTGGCCTGGTGATACCCGGTTCTTGCCATCGCACGGCACCCCGGCCCTGCTGCGCGCCGCGGTGAGTGGCATCCTCATCATCCGAGGAGGGATCGGGCATATCTCCCCCTTTGCCCAAATCATGGAACACACAACTCATTTGACCGTACAACAGTAGCCCCGGGCCGGACGGCATGAGGGCCAGAAACCCTGTCCGGATCTCTGGCCCTCATGCGGTGGAGCTGCTAGTCGGCGTTTATGCGCCCCATTTGGCTCCTTCGGCCATGTCGCGGGCGTTCATGGACAGGGTGTTGGTTTCGTGGGTGTTGCCCATGGCGCGGTAGGC